>NZ_MCUW01000033.1:0-61597 GCF_002873335.1 Vibrio sp. 10N.286.49.B1
CGAGTCCCGTCCACTCCGCCATTTATTCAAGAAACCTCGCTTTGCGAGGTTTTTTTGAATCTAACGTATTGAGATTTTTAATTAAATAGAATATGTTGAAGGTTCAAACTAGGGGTGTAGCTCCAATTGGCAGAGCAGCGGATTCCAAATCCGCGTGTTGGGAGTTCGAATCTCTCCACCCCTGCCATTTTCTAAAGGCTCTGACTTTTTGGTCAGAGCCTTTTTTGTTGATTTTTTAAAAGAATAAACCTTATTCGGCTTAAGAACGAAAGCCAGAATTAGGTTGTATGTAAATCTGCTGTGCAACCTTCCAAAATGCAGTGATTAATGCATTATCAAGATTAGATTTTTTACAACACACTCCGAGTTTGAATGGCTTAATTGACTCCAGCTTTAATCGCTGAATTTTGTCTCTGACGGGACTGTTAACAATCACAACTTCTGGTGCAATACCAACACCACACCCGAGTGCAACCATGCTAACTATAGCCTCATGGCCAGATACTTGAGCATAGATATTGGGTTTAATGCGCATCTTTTTAAACCAGGCGTTAGCTCTTTCTCGAGCGGTTCCAGCTTCAGGGACAATAAATGGAATTTTTTTCCAATCGGGAGCCCCGCTCATTAATTCCTGCCCAAAATTACTAATACCTTGAGGGGCAATAATAGACAGAGGGATTTCACTGATAGTTTCGAAGGCTAAGCGTCCTGGTAACTGCTCAGGAAAGGCTGAAATAGCGATGTCAGTATCATCATTCAACACTTTATCAATAGCTTGAGCAGGGTCTCCTGTCGACAGCTCAAACTCAATATATGGATACAGTACTCGAAACTCTGCGAGTAACTCTGGAAGGTGGCTGTAGCTCGCCGTTACGGAGCAAAATAACCTCAATTTTCCTCTCAGTTCCATCTCACCTAGTTCGTTGCTCGACTGAAATTTTTGCCACTCACTAATAATATTGAGTGCAACAGGGAGCAGTTGTTGACCCGCTGGAGTCAAATCAACCGAGCGATTATCTCTAAGAAGTAAGTTCTGCCCTGCCTCTTGTTCTAGTTTTTGGATCTGGCGACTGAGTGCTGACGGACTAATATGCATTGCAGTGGCGGTTCGATTAAAGCTTTTACTCTCGCATAAATGGATAAAAGCTTGCAGACTTTTTATATTCATACCACTTAGAGTAAATGTAGTTGCATTAATTGCAATAACAAATTGTGAATATTTCACTTTAAGCAACCTTAACTCTGCTTTAGTATGAACTCATTCGATGATAATCATCGGCACTATGGATAGAATTCAACAGGAGAGCTTCACTATGGCTAACTATTTCAACACGCTTAATCTACGTCAGCAATTGGACCAACTTGGTCGTTGTCGCTTTATGGACCGTTCAGAATTTGCTTCTGAAGCTGATTACTTGAAAGGAAAGAAAGTAGTTATTGTTGGCTGTGGTGCGCAAGGCCTAAACCAAGGTCTAAACATGCGTGATTCTGGTCTTGATGTGTCTTATGCACTTCGTCAAGCAGCAATCGATGAGCAACGCCAGTCATTTAAAAATGCGAAAGACAATGGCTTCGTCGTTGGTAGCTATGAAGACTTAATTCCGCAAGCTGATCTTGTTGTCAATCTGACTCCTGACAAACAGCACTCTAATGTTGTTGAAACGGTTATGCCACTTATGAAGCAAGGCGCTTCTCTTGGTTATTCACATGGCTTCAACATCGTTGAAGAAGGCATGCAGATCCGCGAAGACTTAACGGTAGTGATGGTTGCACCTAAGTGTCCTGGTACAGAGGTTCGTGAAGAATATAAGCGCGGATTTGGTGTTCCAACTCTTATTGCTGTTCACCCAGAAAATGACCCTCAAGGTGATGGCCTAGAAATCGCTAAAGCTTGGGCTGCAGCAACGGGCGGACACCGAGCTGGCGTTCTTGAGTCCTCGTTTGTAGCTGAAGTAAAATCCGATCTAATGGGTGAGCAAACGATCTTGTGTGGCATGCTGCAAGCTGGTTCGATTGTTTGTTATGAAAAAATGATCGCTGACGGTATCGAAGAAGGGTATGCAGGTAAATTACTGCAGTTTGGCTGGGAAACGATTACAGAAGCACTGAAATTTGGTGGCATCACTCACATGATGGATCGTCTTTCAAACCCTGCGAAAGTTAAAGCGTTTGATTTATCTGAAGAACTAAAAGATCTTATGCGTCCACTTTATAACAAACACATGGATGACATTATCTCTGGTCACTTCTCAAGCACGATGATGGCGGATTGGGCAAACGATGATGTGAATCTATTTGGTTGGCGTGAAGAGACCGGTCAAACGGCATTTGAAAACTACGCAGCAAGTGATGTTGAAATCTCAGAGCAAGAATACTTCGATAACGGTATTTTGATGGTTGCTATGGTTCGTGCTGGCGTTGAGTTGGCGTTCGAAGCAATGACAGCATCAGGTATTATTGACGAGTCTGCATACTATGAGTCACTTCATGAGTTACCGCTTATCGCTAATACGGTTGCACGTAAACGTCTATACGAAATGAACGTTGTTATTTCCGATACCGCTGAATACGGTAACTATCTATTTGCTAACGTTGCTACACCATTGCTTCGCGAGAAATTTATGCCAAGCGTAGAGACTGACGTCATCGGCCGTGGTTTAGCAGAAACCTCTAATCAGGTTGATAACGGTAAGTTGATTGAAGTTAACGATACGGTTCGCAATCACCCTGTTGAATATATTGGTGAAGAACTTCGTGGTTATATGACAGACATGCAACGCATTGCCGTTGGTGGTTAATATCACAGTGTGATGAAAGAAAGGCTTACCAGAAGGTAAGCCTTTTTTGTTGCTATCGCTTTATTTTTCAGAAAGTTTTGCTTCTAGCTCAGAAAGTTTTTGTTCCATTTCTGTTAGCTTCTGGCGCGTGCGAAGTAGAACCTGAGTTTGAACATCAAATTCTTCACGGCTAACGACATCAAGTTTATTCAGTTGGCCTTGGATGACTTGGCGAACCTTCTGATCAACATCTGTACCGAGTTCCTTGACAGGCTGTGGCATCGAGTCGTGTATTTGTCTGGCAATCTGTTCTAGTTTCTTTGGATCAAACATTTCAATTAGCTCCTGTGCAATTACTTCTATTTTATGTAATTCACTCGAGATTGTCCCTAATTTGCATAATAAAAAAGGCCACAATGTGGCCTTTAGAGTTTAATCATTGGTAATAAAGTAATTATTTATTATCCGCTAGCTCTCTGTGAGCCGCTTTGGCCTCATCTATTCGTGCTAGTTTCTCTAAATCTTTATCTTCAACAAATGTTGGCAATGGCTTATGTTTTTCTGCCAGGTATGAATAAATAACCGGAAGAACAAACAAGGTAAACAGTGTACCGATCGCCAAACCAGAAACGATAACAATACCGATACTGAAGCGTTGAGCAGCACCAGCACCAGTGGCGTACATTAATGGAACTAGACCTGCAATCATGGCTGCGGTTGTCATCAGTATTGGACGTAAACGAACCTTAGCCGCCTCTTTCACTGCGTCCATTCGGCTTAGCTTATTAAGAAGTTGCTCTTCTTTTGCTACTTCACAGATCAAGATACCGTGCTTGGTGATTAGACCAACAAGCGTGATGAGGCCGACTTGAGAGTATATGTTCATCGTCGCGGCCCCCCATGCTAGCGCAATCAAGGCCCCACAGATCGCCAACGGTACGGAAACCATGATAACAAGTGGATCTCTGATGGATTCAAACTGAATCGCGAGAACCAAGAAGATGATAGCAAGTGCAAGACCAAAGGTAGCATATAGCGCGCTTCCTTCTGTTACGTATTGTCTTGCTTCACCCATGTAATCATGACTATAACCGTTTGGTAGTTTGTTCTCTGCTACAGACTCAAACCAAGTAATGGCATCACCCATTGCAACGCCAGGCGCAGGAACCGCGCCAACCGTTGCAGAGTTTAGTTGGTTAAAGTGAGGCAATGAGCGAGGCTCTGCCACAACATCGATAGAGATTAAACTGCCTAGTGGAATCGCTTGATTGTTGGCTGAGCGAACAAAGTAAGTATTCATCGACTCAGGGTTTAAACGATACTTACGCTCTACTTGAGGGATAACCTCATAAGAACGACCGTTTAAGTCGATACGGTTAACATAACCGTCCGCCATCATAGTACTTAACGTAATACCTATGTCCTGCATGGTAACGCCGTAAGCACCCGCCATGTCTTTGTCGATATTGATCTTCATCGTGGCAGAATCGTAATTCAAATCGAGTGTTGAATAAACGAACTGCGCATTTTGTTGCACATCAGTCCAGACATCAGAAGCAATAGTAAATAAGCTTTCAAAGCTGTTTGGTGTGGTAATAACAAACTGAATTGGTAGACCAGAGCCCGCACCTGGAAGCTCAGGCATCTGGAATGCTGTTACTGCCATACCAGGGACGTTGCTGACGAGTTGACCGACACGGTTGGCCACTTCAGCTTGGCTTGCTTCACGTTGGCTCCAAGGAACCATAGAAGCGATACCGAATGCTTGGTTTGAGTTAGGCACACCAGTAAACACTTGAGCAAATTGAACTTCAGGTTGCTCGGTTAAAATCGCATTTACATCGTTCATTGTGTTTTGCAAGTAGTCGAGGTTAGCGTTAGATGGACCTGTACCCATCAACATTACTACCCCTTTATCCTCTGATGGCGCAAGTTCACTTGGGATGAATTTGAACAACAAAGGCAAGCTTGCGAATACAATCACAGCAAATGCGATGATCACAGGACGATGCAACATAACCGCAGATAGCATCTTCTCGTAGCGAGCGGTCATCTTATCTAAGATTTGATGAACCTTTACTTCGAATTTGCTTGGCGTTTCATTGGCTTTGAGTAGCTTAGAACACATCATCGGAGACAGTGTCAACGCGATGATACCGGAAATAAATACCGCCCCAGCAAGTGTTAATGCAAACTCTTTAAATAAAGAACCTGTTATGCCGCCCATTAATGCGATCGGCGCATAAACTGCACCCAGTGTTAATGTCATGGCAATGACCGGAACGGCAATTTCACGTGTACCGATGATCGCAGCTCGGAATGGTGACTCGCCCAATTTTATGTGACGGTCAACGTTCTCCAGTACTACAATCGCATCATCAACAACAAGACCGATTGCTAGTACCATTGCGAGCAAAGTCATTAAGTTCCAGGAGAACCCAATCGCTTGCATCACCATGGCAACGCCAATCAATGATAGTGGAATTGTTACGATCGGAATTAATACTGCACGGAATGATCCCAAGAATAACGTAATGACCACAAGAACGATGAGTGCTGCTTCTAAAATGGTCTTGATTACTTCCTGAATAGATTCATTAATCGCAACCGTAGAGTCATACATGACGTTCATTTTAATGTTACTTGGCAAGTTCTTCTCTAGTTGAGGAAGAAGCTCTAGAACATCTGCCGCGATATTAATCGGGTTTGCGCTTGGGGCTGCATTGATCGCGGTAACGACTGCCTCTTGACCATTTGCACTTGCTCGATAGACATCATGACTTTTTTCTAGTGTGACTTTAGCAATGTCACCAAGACGAGTGACTTCGCCATCATCCGCCATTACGACTAGGTTACTTAACTCTTCAGTATTGGACACTTGTGTGTCAGCGCTGCCGTTGTAAAGTACAAATTCACCGGTCGCTTGACCTGCGGCTGATTGGTAGTTATTGGCATTGAGGACACTCATAATATCCGTTGCCGTTAGCTTCAAGGCCGCCATTTTTAATGGGTCGAGCCAGACACGAAGTGCGTATTTCATACCACCATACATGTCTACTTTTGATACGCCGTTTACCGTAAAGAGCTGAGGGTTAATCACGCGCTCTAGGTAATCGGTGATTTGACTAGAGGCTAGCTCGTCACTGGTGAAACCAATGTAGAGTACCGCCGTCGTTGAACCCGTAGACATCGTTACCGTTGGATCTTCTGCTTCTTTAGGAAGCTGAGAACGCACGGAGTTGGTTTTCGCCAGAATGTCAGACAAAGCTGCATTGGGGTCGGTATTAAGCTTCATCGTGACGGTGATCGTCGATTGTCCTAATACAGACTGCGATGTCATGTAATCAATATTATCGGCTTGCGCGACGGCTTGTTCCAAGGGCTGGGTAATAAACCCCTGAATCAAATCGGCACTCGCTCCGTAATAGCTGGTCGTAACGGTTACGACTGTATTCGTCATTTCTGGGTATTCACGAACCTGCATTTTGAAAACCGCTTGTAGACCAAGCAAGGCAATCAAAAAGCTGATTGATACCGCAAGAACAGGACGTTTTATGAAAATATCAGTAAAACGCATTTCGCCTCCAATTACAGCATCGGTGTTTTAGCAGGTGGTACAGTCGCGTCACTTTCAACAACACGCACTTTTGCGTCATTGTTCAAGCGGACTTGACCAGATGTCACCACGATATCGTCGGCTTTTACCCCTTCGAGGATGTGAGCAATATCGCCGGTACGTTCACCTACTTTGATGACTTGTTGCTTAACGCGTTTTTCACCATCAACATCTTCAACAATGTAGACATTGTCACCGTAGAGAGTAAATGTTATTGCTGTTTGTGGTAGCGTGACCTGATTTTCAAGCTTCGGCAAAATGATATTTGCTCGTGCAAACATGCCACTACGCAAGCGTCCATCGTTGTTTGGAATATCAGCTTGTACCTGAATCAAACCACTTTGAATACTGACGGCGGGTTCAATCGCGCTGATTGCTCCCTTGAATGGCTGGTCAGGGTAAGCGTCAACGAATATATCAACATCCTGCCCAATCGAGATTCTAGAGAAATCTGTCTGTGGAACAGTAAAGCGAAGCTTCATGACACTGATATCTTCCAAACGGACGATCTTATCGCTTGGCTGAAGATATTGACCTAGAAATACATTACGAATACCAACGACACCAGAAAATGGTGCTTTGATTTCACGGCGATCAATCGAGGCTTTTAGGCTTTCAATATCAGCAGACAAAGAGAAAAAGTTAGCTTCAGCCTCATCGTATGACTCTCGAGAGATCGAGCCTTTCTTATACAGTCCTTGATAGCGTTTATATTTAGCTTGTGCTGCTGGTAAACGAGCTTCAGCGCTTTTCAGGTTGGCCTTTTCAACGTCAGAATCTAGCTTAACCAATTCTTGACCTACCTCAACTTGCGACCCTGAAGTAAATGAAATGCTATCGATAACACCGCTAGTTTCTGTTGTTAGAGTTACCCCTTGGTTAGGTTCAACAAAACCAATGACCTCGATGACTGGTACCCAATCAACAGATTTCACTGTAGTTGCCGTGACCGGAAACTCCGGTTCTGGTCGATTGGCAAGGTATTCAGCAATTTTTTGCTGTTTAAACATGTTAAATCCTATCACGCTACCGAAAAGTAGCACGGCGATAAGAAGCATGAAAAATGTCCACTTTTTCATTCTGTTGAAAACTCCAAATTAGTGTTTAATTATTGCATCCCAACTGGCTTCAATCGCTGATTCCAGCGCATTCTCATCCAGTTGATATAGTCCGAGAGCGTGCTTCCTCGCTAGCGATACGCTAGCCTCTAAGCTCAAACCCGAAAGGATTTCATTGTCGAGGTCTTTGAAAACCCCTTGTTTCTTTCCTTCGCTGAATAGATTGTCTACTTGGGCAAACAATTTACGTTCTTGTTCCCGAGTCTCCGCACTATTCTTCGACGGAATGGAATCATACTGAGCGCGCGTCTGCATCGAGTTAAAATTCGATGCAGCAAGCCGCCAAATATTCAACCACATGGTACGATATTGAACCTTGAGTGGTTTATCAGCATCAACACCTAGCTGAACCGCTTTAGCCATACATGAGACAACATATAGTCGAAGTTCTTCAAGTAAGTGGTCTTTATCATCAAAATATCGATAAATAGTGCCCGCTGCGACGCCTGCTTCATCGGCTAGTTTTTTCATAGATATACCTTGGATACCCACTTCCGCCACCATTTTTTGAGCGGCTTCGAGTATTTGTAGGCGTTTATCATTTTGATTCAATGTATTCATCAATCATCCGCATTAGTGAATGAACGTTCATTCATTATAAAGCAATTACCCTATATTTATGCAACTTATTTTTAAAGTATTTCCTATAGAAATAAAGAAAGTCAGCCATGGCGTGGCATCTTATCTATTAGGGGGCTATTATGTGCCCGTTACAAATCCGTAGTAGTGAGTACATCAATGAAGCTGAATCCACAGCAAGATATGGCTGTAAAATATGTCTCTGGACCTTGTCTTGTTCTTGCCGGCGCAGGGTCGGGGAAAACACGTGTTATTACTAATAAGATAGCGCATTTAGTACAAAACTGTGGATACAAGGCTCGAAATATCGCTGCCGTGACGTTTACCAATAAAGCCGCGCGAGAAATGAAAGAGCGTGTCGGCCAAACGTTAGGTAAGCACGAGTCTAAGGGATTGTTGGTTTCTACATTCCATACCATGGGCCTGAATATCATTCGCCGAGAGTATAAGGCGCTTGGTCTTAAGGCTGGCTTTTCACTATTTGACGACCAAGATCAGTTGGCCCTGCTTAAGGAGTTAACTGAGGATCAATTAGAGGGTGATAAAGACTTACTACGGTCATTGATGAGCTGTATATCGAATTGGAAAAATGACATGTTGTCCGCCGAACATGTTAAAGGCATCGCCCGTTCAGAGCAGGAACAACTGTTCGCATTTTGCTATGACATGTACTTGGAGCAGATGAAAGCGTACAACGCCCTTGATTTTGACGACCTGATTGCCATGCCTGTTGTGTTATTGAAAAACAATGAAGAAGTTCGCCAGCGTTGGCAAAAAAAAATTCAATATTTGTTGGTTGATGAATACCAAGACACCAATACAAGCCAATATGAATTGGTCAAATTGCTAGTAGGTGAACGTTCACGATTCACGGTCGTAGGCGATGATGATCAATCAATTTATTCTTGGCGCGGAGCGAAACCTCAAAACCTTATTTTATTAAGCAAAGATTACCCAAGCTTAAAGGTCGTCAAGCTAGAGCAGAACTATCGCTCGACCAGTCGGATCCTTCGTGCAGCCAATATATTAATTGCGAACAATCCGCATATTATTGAAAAATCACTTTTTTCAGAAATACCGGACGGTGAAAAGTTAAAAGTACTGAAGGCAAAAAATGAAGACCATGAAGCAGAACGTATTACTGGTGAATTGATTGGTCATCGTTTTGTGAATCGAACGAACTACAGAGATTACGCCATTCTATATCGTGGCAATCATCAGTCTCGGTTGATTGAGAAAGTCTTGATGCAAAACCGAGTGCCTTACAAGATCTCCGGTGGGACATCGTTTTTTGCACGCGCGGAGATAAAAGACATCATGGCGTACTTGCGGGTGTTGGTGAACCCTGCTGATGACAACGCATTTTTACGTATCGTTAATACGCCACGGCGTGAGATTGGCCCGGTGACATTACAGAAATTGGGTAGTTATGCCAACATGCGCGGTAAAAGCTTGTTCGAGGCCAGTTTTGAGTTGGGTCTAGAGCAGCATTTATCAGGTCGAGGGTTGGAAAATCTTCGCCGATTTACGCAATGGATTGTGGCGATTGCCGATAACTCTGAACGTGGTAACACCGTGGAGGCTGTGCGATCACTCGTGCGTGATATTAAGTATGAAGATTGGCTGTATGAAACGTCCTCTAGCGCGAAAGCCGCCGAGATGCGAATGAAGAATGTTTCCGACCTTTATTCGTGGATTGTTGCCGATCTAGAGGGTGACAATTATGACAAAGAAGAAAAATCACTGAAGGAAGTCGTTCAGCGTTTAACGTTGCGAGATATGATGGAGCGCGGTGAGGACGATGATGACAGTGATGCAGTTCAACTAATGACATTGCATTCTTCAAAAGGCCTCGAGTTTCCTTATGTGTACCTGCTTGGTGCTGAGGAGGGTATTCTCCCTCATCAAACCAGCATTGATGAGGAGAACGTCGAAGAAGAGCGACGTTTGATGTACGTAGGAATCACTCGAGCCCAGAAAGAGCTCACGTTCTCATTGTGCAAAGAAAGAAGGCAATATGGTGAGTTAATTAAGCCAGAACATAGCCGATTTTTAGATGAACTGCCGTTTGATGATATTGATTGGGAGCAAACTAAGAAGCCGGTCTCTCAAGAAGAGCGAATGGAGAAAGGGCAAACACATATTGCGAACATTCGAGCAATGTTCAATAAAAAATGATGACAGTTCTTACTGTCATCTAGGCAAGTGACGATAAAGGGCACCCTGTTGGGTGCCTTTTTTATAATACTTGGATTATAAACCGGCGATCATATGCTCGATTGCATCTGATATTTCATCATCAGAGCAGTCCATACACGTTCCTTTAGCAGGCATTGCATTAAAGCCTTTGATGGCGTGGTCGAGTAAGACATCTTTACCTTGCGCAATACGTGGACCCCAATCGCCCGCATCCCCTGTTTTAGGCGCGCCACTGATACCTGTAGAGTGACAAGCCGTACAAAACATGCCATAAACCGCAGCGCCGTCACGAGGGCCAGTAGGCTCTGCTGCCACTGGCTCACTGCCTGCTAGGTAAACATTACCTACAGGTTTAATACGCTCTGCAATAGCGTCGTATTCAGCTTGATTGACATCCGCCGCAAAACTGGCGGTAGAAAAAGTTAGAGCGGCGCACAACACCGTTAAGATTTGACGAGACATATCCATTAAACTCACTTTACTATCCAAAGGTGGCAAGTCGTTGCTTGCTTGGGTTTTTATGATTTTACGTTGTTATTCTGCATTGAGACTTAACGGCTGTTAAATCAATGTAAATATTGGGTGATTATATCCTGTTAACTTGTTGCAATAAACAACAAGTTTTCAGCTTCACGGGGTGAATCACATCGCATAGTTGTTCTTTCTGGGCAATAACTGCTGAAAAAGGCGGCAATCAATAAAAAAAAGTGAAAAAGTGCTTTACGCCATAGTGTGATATCCGTATTATTCCTCTCCGCCGATAGGGCATGCGCCTGTAGCTCAGCTGGATAGAGCGTTGGCCTCCGGAGCCAAAGGTCGAAGGTTCGAATCCTTTCAGGCGCGCCATCCGGAATAACAAATTGGCGAAAGATATAATGGTGGCTATAGCTCAGTTGGTAGAGCCCTGGATTGTGATTCCGGTGGTCGCGAGTTCGAATCTCGTTAGCCACCCCATTATTTGGTAACCTCGGTTTCCAGTTTCGATTGTTACAGTCGGGACGAAACGTTCGAAAGAACATTGTCGGTGAATAGCGCAGCTTGGTAGCGCATCTGGTTTGGGACCAGAGGGTCGGGGGTTCGAATCCCTCTTCACCGACCACTATTTCAGTTAAAGCTTAGTGCTTTAGCAAAGCAAAATTAGTGGTGGCTATAGCTCAGTTGGTAGAGCCCTGGATTGTGATTCCGGTGGTCGCGAGTTCGAATCTCGTTAGCCACCCCATTAATTAGGTAGCATCCTCTTACGATCATATCGTAGAAAACTTTGTCGGTGAATAGCGCAGCTTGGTAGCGCATCTGGTTTGGGACCAGAGGGTCGGGGGTTCGAATCCCTCTTCACCGACCACCTTTAAAAGCCTCGTCGAAAGACGAGGCTTTTTTTCGTCTACAGAAAAGCATATCCCTTGCCAAAACTGTAATGCTTGTCCTGTTAAGTGTGCTTTCTCTATAGTGCCTTGCAATCTAGTTCCTAAAAGGGGGGCTTTATTGCTGGCTCTAGTGTTCTCGCATTCGCCTTATTGAGTGGATCGTAAGGGATGAGTGATGTTTACCCCTGTTATTCCAGCATTGAATAACATTTCTACAATTCTCTTTGCATGATAAATGGTGGTTAGTACTGGATTTTAAGTAATTACTAGAGAGTTACATATTAGTCAGCTTTTGTGTGTCAACGAAGGTGTTACAACCTCTTTTAGTGCTTTATGTCGCATTTTTTAGTTGAGTGAGATAAAGACTCGGTATATGTGACCCTGATCTAGTTTTTGGTGCTACAAATATTGCTCTTGGAAAATCAATGTTTCTTAGA
Organism: Vibrio sp. 10N.286.49.B1; assembly: GCF_002873335.1. Taxonomy (GTDB): domain Bacteria; phylum Pseudomonadota; class Gammaproteobacteria; order Enterobacterales; family Vibrionaceae; genus Vibrio. Next base: position 12,091 of record NZ_MCUW01000033.1, read on the forward strand.
TGTTAAATTGATTATGGAATAAGTATTCCATGACCATTAGTTATAAATATGGCTAATTTGCTTGAGAATAGGCTTTTGTGTCTAACTTTAAGGGTGTTATTCAATTGACAGCTGGATAATCTGCATTCGTTTTTACACTATTATATGTAATTAATGTGCATAAATATTTATTTATGATCCTTTATATCTGCGTGAAATCGAATTTTTATCCTATTTTTGTTGCTTTTCTGTGAAAGATTTGCCAAATTGATGCCCTTATAAATAGTCAGCAGAAAATGCTGTCTACGAATGGATTCAGTTTTGCAGACAGGGGCAGAAAACTGCCAAAGCAGTAGAGGTCTGGTAATGTCATTATTAGAAGTAAAAAATCTTCGTATCGAATACCCATCCCGCCATGGGGTACATGCCGCGGTTAAATCTTTGTCGTTCAATGTTGAACGCGGCGAAATTGTGGGTGTGGTTGGGGAATCAGGTGCGGGCAAATCAACAGTGGGTAACGCTGTTATCGATTTGCTTTCTCCTCCAGGTGTTGTTGCCGCTGGTGACGTATTCTTGGATGGTGAAAAAATATCAGGGCTTTCACCGGAAGCCATGCGTAAAGTTCGTGGCTCTAAGATAGGATTTATCTTTCAAGACCCGATGACCTCTTTAAATCCGCTTTTCACGGTTGAGCAGCAGTTAAAAGAAACGATCCACGCCAATATGGATGTCTCGGACGATGAGGCGTATCAGCGCTCGCTTAACCTAATGAATCAAGTGGGCATCCCACAACCAGAAAACCGTCTTAAGCAGTACCCACATCAGTTTTCTGGTGGTATGAGACAGCGCGTAGTGATCGCGATTGCCTTAGCGGGTGAGCCTGACCTCATCATTGCCGACGAGCCAACGACAGCGTTGGATGTGTCGATTCAAGACCAAATATTGGGTTTGATTCGTGAGTTGTGCATCAAAAATAACGTAGGTTGCATGCTGGTTACGCATGATATGGGTGTGGTATCGAATGTCACCGACCGTGTCGCGGTTATGTACCGTGGTGACCTAGTCGAATTTGGTCCGACCGCTAAAGTGTTGGGTGACCCAGATCATTCCTACACTCGTAGCCTTATATCAGCGGTGCCTCGTTCTGATGTTAAGCTGGGGCGTTTCCCATTGGTGAGTTACATCGAAGATGCAAAAGAGATGGAACCACTTGATATTAAGAATCACTGGTTAGGACAAAGCCAGGATCAGCGCGAATACACCGGCCCATTGCTTAATGTTGAGAATGTGAACCTACGCTTTATTACCAAAGATTCTTTGTTTGAGAGCCGTCGTGAGTATGTTCAAGCCTCGAATAATGTCAGCTTTGAGGTTCACGAGGGTGAAACGTTTGGCTTGGTTGGTGAGTCGGGTTCAGGTAAATCGACCATCGCACGCATCATTGCGGGGCTTTATGCACCGGATGCGGGCAAAGTTAGCTTCGAAGGCATTGATCTTACTGGTTTAAAATCTGAGAAAGAACGTCGCCCTATGCGTCGTCAGATGCAAATGGTATTCCAAAACCCGTACACATCGATGAACCCTCGTATGAAAGTCTACGATATTGTTGCTGAACCGATTCGTTTTCATAAGCTCACCGCGAATGAGAATGAAACGAAACAGGTTGTGGATGACCTGCTGCAGCATGTTGGACTGGGAAAAATGGCTGGCGTGAAATACCCGCATGAATTCTCTGGTGGACAGCGTCAGCGTATCTCCATTGCTCGTGCATTAGCCACTCGCCCAAGACTTTTGATTTGTGATGAACCGACTTCGGCGTTAGACGTATCCGTTCAGGCACAAATCTTGAATCTATTAAAAGACTTACAACAAGAGCTTAACCTGACCATGCTGTTTATCAGTCATGACTTACCGGTTATTCGCCAGATGTGCGACAGGGTAGGTGTGATGCAAATGGGTACGCTACTTGAGGTCGCGCCGACCGAGCAGTTGTTTACCGACCCACAGCATGAATACAGCCAGCATTTGATTTCCTTAATGCCTGAGTTTAAGGGCTTAAGAGAAGACACAGCAAAAACGGCGTAAGCCAATAAGAAATCCCTTACGGGACTTGATAACAGAAGCAAACACAACAATTACGGGATCCGGATCCCCGCATGAAGGAGTTATGCAAATATGAGAACCATGAAAAGCAAATTAGCAGTGGCGCTAATGGCCGCAGGCCTGAGCTTTAATACATTAGCAGCAGACATCAAGGTTGGTTACGCTGCTGACCCAGTATCACTAGACCCGCATGAGCAATTATCTGGTGGTACACTGCAAATGTCACACATGGTGTTTGACCCACTAGTTCGTTTTACCCAAGACATGGATTTTGAACCTCGCCTAGCAGAAAGCTGGGAGCGTGTTAACGATACGACGGTTCGATTCAATCTTCGTAAAGGTGTTAAGTTCCACTCAGGTAATGCGTTGACGGCTGACGATGTCGTTTGGACGTTCGACCGCCTACAAAACTCTCCAGACTTCAAAGCTATCTTCGACCCATACGAAAAAATTGTTAAGGTTGACGACTACACATTTGACCTAGTAACAAAAGGTCCTTACCCACTTGTGCTGCAAACGGCAACGTACATTTTCCCAATGGATAGCAAGTTCTATTCAGGTAAAACAGAAGATGGTAAAGACAAGTCTGAGCTAGTGAAGCACGGTAACTCGTTTGCTTCTACGCACGTATCTGGTACAGGTCCATTTATCGTTACGGCTCGTGAGCAAGGCGTAAAAGTTGACTTTGAACGTTTTGCTGATTACTGGGATACCGAGTCAAAAGGCAACGTTGATAAACTAACGCTCGTGCCAATTAAAGAAGATGCAACACGTGTTGCTGCGCTTCTTTCTGGTGGTGTTGACATGATTCACCCGGTTGCGCCAAATGACCACAAACGTGTGGCATCGGCTGACGGCATCGATCTTGTGACGCTGCCTGGTACTCGTATCATTACGTTCCAAATGAACCAAAACAGCAACGAAGCACTGAAAGATGTGCGCGTTCGTCAGGCGATTGTTCACGCAATTAACAACGAAGGCATCGTTAAGAAAATCATGAAAGGCTTTGCAACAGCCGCAGGTCAACAAAGCCCAGCCGGTTATGTCGGTCACGATGATGCGCTGGTTCCACGTTATGACGTGAAAAAAGCGAAAGAGCTAATGAAAGAAGCGGGCTACGAAGACGGCTTTACGCTTTCTATGATGGCGCCAAACAACCGTTACGTGAACGATGCAAAAGTGGCACAAGCTGCAGCGGCAATGCTGTCTAAGATTGGCATTAAAGTGGATCTTAAAACGCTACCAAAAGCACAGTACTGGCCTGAGTTTGACCTTTGTTCTGCAGACATGATGATGATCGGTTGGCACTCGGATACAGAAGATTCAGCGAACTTCAACGAGTTCCTAACGATGACTCGTAACGAAGAAACAGGTCGTGGTCAATACAACTGTGGTCACTACTCAAACCCAGAGATGGATGCAATCGTAGAAGCAGCGAACGTAGAAACGGATCCTGCGAAACGCGCTGAAATGCTGAAAGGCGTTGAAGCAACGTTGTACAACGATGCAGCATTTGTTCCTCTTCACTGGCAAAGTGAAGCGTGGGGCGCGAAGTCTAACGTGAAAGCAGCAGACATCGTTAACCCAATGGTTATGCCTTACTTTGGCGACCTAGTGGTTGAGTAATCACGTTTAGTACACGTTAATAAGAGGGGAAAGCCTTCCCCTCTTTGTTCGCTTTATACTACTTAGTTTTATTTCAGTCGGACTAAGTGGTTATTAAGACTGAATAAGTTCTCGTTACAGAGACATATGGATAGTTAAGGGGCAAGGGATGTTTTCGTTTCTGGTCAAGCGCCTGTTTCAGGCACTGATAGTGATGTTTGTGATCAGTTTGGTGGCATTTGCCATTCAGGATAATCTGGGTGACCCGCTGCGTGAGCTTGTAGGTCAGTCGGTTTCGGAAGCAGAGCGTCAAGCACTGCGTGATGAGTTAGGCCTCAACGATCCTTTCGCTACAAAGTACACTCGTTTTATTGGTGCGGCACTGCAAGGTGATCTCGGCACATCATACTTTTTCAAACGTCCTGCTGTGGATGTCATTCTCGATAAGTTGGTAGCAACCCTCGAATTGGTGTTCGGCGCGACGTTAATTATAATTTGTTTATCGATACCGCTCGGTGTCTATTCAGCCATTCACCCGAAAAGCTTCTTTACCAAGCTCATCATGGCCGGCAGTAGTATTGGCATCTCGATTCCGGTTTTCTTAACGGCCATTATGTTGATGTACGTCTTTTCTATTGAACTTGGTTGGTTACCGTCGTTTGGTCGAGGCGAAACCGCGAATGTACTGGGCTGGCAGTCAGGGTTCTTTACGATTGATGGTATTAAGCACTTGGTGCTGCCATGTGTTGCATTAGCTTCGATTATGTTGCCGTTGTTCATTCGTTTAGTTCGTTCTGAAATGCTGGAAGTACTGAGCTCTGAATACATCAAGTTTGCTAAAGCAAAAGGGCTACCTCTTCGTAAAATCTATTATCAACATGCCCTTAAGAACACGATGCTCCCTGTATTAACGGTGGGTGGTGTTCAGATTGGTACAATGGTGGCCTACACCATTTTGACGGAAACTGTTTTCCAATGGCCAGGAACTGGCTTTCTTTTCCTTGAGGCGATCAACCGTGTAGATACACCGCTGATCACGGCTTACGTTATCTTTGTTGGCCTGATCTTTGTCGTGACAAACACCATCGTTGATTTGATGTACGGATTGATTAACCCAACCGTGAACCTAACAGGAAAAGGAGCGTAAGCATGAGCCAAACAAATGTAGCAACAGTTCCTTCAGCTTGGGAACGTTTTAAGCAATCAGATTTCTTGTACTACTTTAAGCGCGATAAAGTCGCGATGACGAGTTTTACTATTTTTATGGTTTTCTTGGTGCTGGCGTTATCTGCACCACTCATCGCTCCTGCTGATCCCTATGATCTGAGCTCAATTGATATTATGGACTCAGAGCTTCCTCCTTCTTGGATGGAAGAGGGGGACTCGAACTTTGTACTGGGGACCGATGACCAAGGTCGTGATATTTTATCAACGATCCTCTATGGTTCACGTCTTTCATTGACGATTGGTTTTCTGGCGGTCGGCCTACAACTGTTCTTAGGCATTATCATTGGTTTGTCTGCGGGTTACTTTGGTGGCCGTATCGATAGCTTCTTGATGCGTTTTGCCGATGTGCAGCTGTCATTCTCTACCATGATGGTTGCTATCATTGTATCGGCGATATTCAAGGCCAGCTTTGGTACTGAATTTTATAGCCAGTACGCAGTGACTATGCTGGTGGTTATTATTGGGGTGGCGGAATGGCCTCAATATGCTCGTACGATTCGTGCCTCTGTATTGGCAGAGAAAAAGAAAGAGTACGTAGAAGCGGCACGAGTGATGGGCTTCAAAGCACCAAAAATCATGTTCCGCCATATCCTACCAAACTGCTTATCGCCAATTTTGGTTATTTCGACAGTACAAATTGCTAATGCCATTATGTCGGAAGCAGCGTTATCATTCTTAGGACTGGGCCTACCTGTTGACCAACCTTCATTGGGGTCGTTGATTAGTATTGGCTTTAACTACATCTTTTCTGGTTCATGGTGGATTACTGTCTTCCCTGGCATCGTGTTGATTACGTTAGTTCTAGTAGTAAACCTATTAGGTGACTGGTTAAGAGACGTATTTAACCCGAAAATCTACAAAGGGTGATCCAGAGAGATTGATTTTTAATCCCAATCCTCACTACACTAAGAGTCGCACATAAGTGCGGCTCTTTTTATTTGTGCCGCTTATGGAAACTAGCCTGTCTTATCTAGAGTGTTCGAGGATGTATATGAGCTCTTTAAATGGTGTTAAGGGATCACATTGCCTGCCGATAAGCGCAATCATGGGAGCCTTGTTGTTAGGGTGCAGTGTCATCTCTACCCCAGTTGTTGCCGCAGAGTTCCTCTGTGATGCGTCTCAGCCTTCTATGTCACAGCTTCCTATTTTGGGTCAAAGCTGCCCGATCGGGAAAGGGGTATGGAGCAGCACGGTACCGCAAACGTCCACATCGCTGTATTGGATACAATGTGGCATCCTTGATGAACCGATGTCATTGAATAGCGCTAAAGTATTGTACGGCGCTATTTCGACGCATGTTTGGATGAAGCCTGAAGGACAAAGTCAGCGATGCCTGATTGGTCCCTATCATGATGCGGCACTCGTGCAAAAAGAATGGGTGAAGATTAAAGCCTTGAAGGGTTACAAAGACGCATTTATACGTCAGGTTGAGCGTGGCGCTTCTAAAGGTGGAGCGTTAGAGAGCGAACCAAAAAAATACCCTAAATCCAGCGCGAAGCCCAAGCAAAAAACAAACACGATCGCGCAAGCTGCTGCACCTGTAGTTAAAGAGAAAAAGCCGGTCAGCAAAGCGAAATCGATTCAACCTCTTGCTACATCAGTATCACCGTCTTTAACGGTTCGTCTTGAGGCTAAGGTTGAAGGAAAACGCTATGCGGTGCCGTACCTAACAGGCAATCAGCAGCAATTCTATATGGAACATGATAAGCCATGGAATCGGGTCAATTACCATACCGCTATCAAGATGTGTGGTGATCTTAATATGCATTTAGTGACAGACGATGAATGGCAGCATTTACTCGGCTCCAAAGTGATGCACAATAAACAATGGCCTATGCAAATGCCGTATTGGGGAGATGGTCAAAAAGGTTTGTTTACTAACGGCAAAATATCACCATTAAAAAGTAATACTCTGCTCAATGTGGTGTGCGTAGGTGGCAAGTAGGGCTTCCTTCAGCAGAAAGCCCATCAAGCCTTATGGCAGTAGCCAACGTGTTTTCGTGCTGCGAGAGAGCAACCAACTGGTGAATAAGGCGCAGCTGCCACTGATTGCAACCCATAATGGAATCATTATGATGGGGTGGCCTTGATGCAGTGCTAGCTCATTCATTGGCCACAAAAAGAGTGGATGAAGAATGTAAATCCCTAGGCTGTGTTGGCTAATAAAGCTCACAACCGTCTTGAATGTCCCTGTGATACGGTCAGCATAGGCTTTTGCCAACACAAAAATCATGCTAGCAGCAAAAATGGTATTGGTGGTTTTGTAGGAAAACCAGCGTCCAACCGAGTAACGATCAGCCGCAATGCTGTTCTCTATCACCATGTATGTCCCTAACGCCATCCCCCCTAATCCAAGAATCAGCGCTATCATCACCGTGGTGTTATTGATAGGTAGCTTCTGGAATAAGATGTAGCCTAACGGTAACAGTCCCATATAAAGCCAAAACTGTTCGCTCCAAGGTCCATCAATCCGCATTAAAAATAACAAAGTAGTGAGCAACCAAACCCCAGTGAGTGCATATAAGGCCGTATCGTCATAGCGACGCACGAATATTTGCAGGAAAGGAATGACGGCGTACAAAGGGATAAAGTAATAGAAGAACCCTAAGTGATAGTATGTTGAATGATGATAACTCTCCGCTAACACATCTTTCACTGTCGCTGTATCAAATCCAGTGATCGTCCAGCCAGATAAATACGCATAAAATAGTGACCATACTAGGAACGGAATGAGCACCTTACCGAGCCTGCGAGAGAGATAAGACTTCAAGTCAAACGGGCGTTGATCACTGAGCATTAATGCACCTGTAATCAAAATGAACACCGGTACAGCCCAACGACTAAAGCCATTAAACGTAATGGCGGTCATCCAATCTCCCATAGGGATTTGCCCTAATTCGTGACGATAAGGGCCCAATGCATGGATAATGATGACCGCAAGTGCGGCAACACATCGCATTACATCAAAGAAGAATACGTGTTTTTTCATTCCGAGCTCACTACAAGATAAGGAAGAAGGATTGTAACTTGGATTATAGTTAATCAGTGCAGTGAAATGAAAATATGTTGTTAAATAAATAGATAACAATCAAATTGCCCCGAAATAATGAACGGGGTATGAGCGGCACACGATTATTTGAATTCAAAAAACGTAATCTTTTTGCCATTGATTTAACGACAGAGGAAAAGTATGGCGTAGAAATGTCGGTTGAGATAAAAAAAGCCCGACAATTATGTCGAGCTTTCGGTTTTGTTCGTGAAGAGAAGCGTTATCTCATAGTAACGAATTCTTCAGATCCGGTTGGGTGAATCGCCACAACGGCATCGAAATCAGCCTTGGTTGCGCCCATTTTCATTGCAACAGCGAAGCCTTGGATCATTTCATCTACGGTAAACCCGATACCATGAAGGCCAACAACCGTCTCTTCCGGACCTGCGCAAACCAGCTTCATCTTACATGGTTGACGGTGCTTAGTGACGGCGGTGTACATTGCCGTGAAGCCAGACGTGTAGACCTTAACGTTGTCTTTGCCGTACTTCTCTTCGGCTTCTTGAGTCGTTAGGCCAATCGTACCGATTGGTGGGTGACTAAATACAACCGTTGCCACTAAGTCGTAGTCCATTTTTGCGTCAGGCTTATTGTTGAACAAACGCTCAGACAACTGACGACCGGCTTTTACAGCTACTGGAGTGAGCTCGATACCGCCTTCCATGATATCGCCGACACAATGAATGCCTTCAATGTTAGTGGTTTGGTATTCGTCGACCTTGATGTAGCCGCGATCGTTGGTCTCAACACCGGTAGCACTTAGGTTAATGGCATCGGTTGCTGGGTGACGACCGATAGCCCAAATAAGTTGATCAACGTTTTGCGTGTTACCATTTTCTAGATGCAGAGTTAGGCTGCCATCCGCTTCTTTCACCACTTCTTTTGGAACCGAATGAGTGTGAAGTGTTGGGCCTTCGGTATTCATCACCTCAACTAGGGTCTCGATGATCATTGGATCAAAGCTACGGAGTGGTGACTCTTTACGGCAAAATAGGTGGGTTTCTGTGCCGAGGGCATGCAGTACGCCAGCGATTTCAACCGCAATGTAACCCGCGCCAATAACCGCGACACGTTTTGGCTGTTCATTGAGTTCAAAGAAACCATTTGAATCTATGCCGTGTTCTGCTCCTGGAATGTTTGGGATACTTGGGCGGCCACCAACGGCAATAAGAATGTGATCGGCTGTATAGTGTTCGCCGTTCACTTCAACCGTTTTTGCATCAACGAACTTGGCAAAGCCTTTAATGACATTGACTTTGTTGTTACCTAATACACGGTCGTAAGATTGATGAATACGACCGATATAGGCTTGACGATTTTCAACCAACTTGCTCCAGTCGAAGCCTTTGACTTCAACATCAAACCCATAGTCTTCCGCATACAGGTTCATCGCTTCTGCGACTTGGGCACCATGCCACATGACTTTCTTCGGCACACAACCGACGTTGACACAGGTGCCACCAAGGTCTTGTGCTTCAATTAGCGCAACTTTAGCACCGTACATTGATGCACGGTTTGCCGATGCAATACCGCCGCTACCACCGCCAATACAGATATAGTCAAAATGAGTCGCCATTACGTTCTCCGAGAGCTGATTAATTTTATGATTATTGATAACAAATACATTGGGGTGAGCATAGTTGAACTCAATGTTATGGCAATGTTTTGTTAAAGAATCGCTATCCCTATCATAAATCGAGTCTAACAACTTTAGCCAATGGGAAAAAGTGGCTTTGCTTATGAGTAATAACGATTAATCCCTAGATGCGGCTCACGAGGTTTATCTTTTGCACTTGAAGCCCCTGGTTAGGGGCTTCAAGTGCAAAGCAAATGTTCTAGAGTTTGTCTAGAAACCTTCGAGCAGATTTTGGCTTACGTAACAGGGTCAAATCAACCACAACAGCTCGTTGTTCCACAACCACTTTGAGCTTGTACATCTTTACCATCGGCGAGATAGGTATTGGTCAGATAAAAATCGCTGAATAGCGAAACAAAGTCATCGGCAACCGTTTTTTCAACTAGCCCCGTTGCCAGCATGTTTTGTTGCCATGTCTGCATTTTTGGCAAGCCACAGAAAAAATCATACCCTGAATGCGCTTTTACAATGGCAGCACGATGCAGCAGTGGTAACCAAGCAATATCAACGTTACTGAGTGCGTCAGATTTAAAGAATGTTGTGTCTCCAGAAAGCTGTTTTTCAGCTTTTTTGAATGCCGCCACCAACTTTTCTGTGCGTGTTTCAAACGTTGTTCTGTCTTTACTGCCCATGGTGCCGCATTGTGGGAGGTAGTTTTTAGACCCTAGGTAACTCCAAGCTCGATCTAAAGCGCGCTGTTCGTTGGAGACGTTTTGCTCTATTGGGCCAAATTCGTCTTCGATGTATTCAATGATGGCATCAGATTCAAACAACGCCGTACCCGATTCCGTTACTAATACCGGTACCTGACCGTTTGGTGAGATATCAAGAAACCACTCGGGCTTGTTTTTTAAGTCAATATATTCAATCTCGTAGGGAATGTTTTCTGTTGCTAGTGCGGCTGTGACGCGTTGAACAAATGGGCAAATTTTAAAACTGATCACTTTAATCATAGTGGTTATCTCTTTCGTCGAGTGCTTATCAAATCAAGCAAGGTTAGTGATTGAAGCTCATTGAGCGACTTACACCTATAAGACGAAGGGGCCAGAAAAAAGACGACGCTTGTTGGGAAAATAATGAAAAAAAGATCATGAAAAAGAAAAACCGTGCCGACACGAGGTCACAGCACGGTTTCCGATATATTCGTGATAGAACGATTGAACTATTACTCTGGTACGATCCATTCCACCTTGAAATGGCCAGTGGCAGGAGCAATTTTTTCTTTCAAGTACGGCAAGATGGTTTTCATCTGCTGCTCGAGTGTCCAGGGTGGGTTCACAACGATCATTCCCGACGCTGTCATGCCACGCTCATTGGTATCAGGGGACACACCTAATTCAATCTGTAGTATTTTACGAATGCCAAGGCCTTCAAGACCGTCGATCATATCTTCAATATCCAAGCGATTAACCACCGGGTACCAAATGGCATACGTGCCTGTCGCCCAGCGCTTATGACTTTGGGCAATGGCGGTCACTACATCGCGGTATTCCTTGGCTAGCTCATACGGTGGGTCGATTAAGACTAAACCGCGTCGCTCAACAGGGGGAAGGCTACCTTTAAGGCGCTGAAAGCCATCTTCTTTGAAGATTTTTACCTGACGGTCTCGGTGAAACTCCTGCTCAAGCAAAGGGAAGTCGCTAGGATGAAGCTCAGTAAGTAGCATTCTATCTTGTGGACGAAGGTGCGCACGAGCCACTCTTGGTGACCCTGGGTAATAGCGTAGTGTGTCGTCGTTATTGAGGTCAGTAATAGACTCAATGTAAGACGCCATGTCTTCAGGGATATCACTATTGCCCCAAATGCGCGCAATACCTTGTTTGTATTCCCCAGTCTTTTCCGACCATTCATGGGTGAGATCGTAGCGACCTACGCCAGAATGGGTATCGTGATAAACGAACGGCTTTTCCTTGTTTTTTAGAGAATTAAGGATAAGACTTTGTACTATGTGTTTGACGACGTCGGCATGGTTACCCGCGTGAAAACTGTGTCGATAGCTCAGCAAAATGAAGACTCACTTAAATGGTCGAATGGACGGATTATAACCCTATCTGCCGATGATACCCAGATAAGGGCGAGAAAACTGTGCATCATTAAAATCACACTATGGTATGCGAATCGCCAGCAACCATTGATTTTTCCGATCATTGCCTACATTTATCTATTAATTACGCTCACTTATCTCGCTCGTTAAGGGACGAGACAAGGTGAAGGAACCCCATCATTCAAAAGGGATGCTGCATGTCTAATCCGTTAATCAGCTTTACTGACTTACCTCCTTTTTCACAAATTAAGCCAGAACACGTTAAACCGGCGGTTGAGCAAGCCATTGAGGCATGTCGTCAAAAGATCGATCAAGTGCTGACTGAAAACGACACGCCAACGTGGGATGCGATCATTGCACCGATTGATGAAATTGACGATCGTTTGAGCCGCATTTGGTCTCCGGTGAGTCATATGAACTCAGTGATGAACAGCGATGAGTTACGTGATGCTTATGAAAGCTGCCTGCCGATTTTGTCTGAATATGGCACTTGGGTTGGCCAACATAAAGGGCTGTACGACGCGTACAAAACCATTAAAGCCAGTGATGAGTATCCAACACTGACTCAGGCGCAAAAGAAAACAATCCAAGATTCATTACGTGATTTTGAATTGTCGGGTATTGGTCTGCCTGCCGATGAGCAGCATCGCTATGGCGAAATCAGCAAGCGCATGTCTGAGCTGGGCTCTCAGTTCTCAAACAACGTGCTCGATGCCACCATGGGTTGGAATAAGCATGTGACCGATGTGACTGAGCTAGCGGGTATGCCGGAGTCAGCGTTGGCAGCGGCACAAGCCTCAGCGGAAGCTAAAGAGCTGGATGGTTATCTATTGACGCTTGATATTCCCTCTTATCTGCCGGTGATGACTTACTGTGACAACGAAGCGCTGCGTAAAGAGCTGTATGAAGCCTATGTAACGCGAGCATCGGATCGCGGTCCAACCGCGGGCCAGTGGGATAATACAGAGATTATTTCTGAGCAGTTAAAGCTGCGCCATGAGATTGCTCGTTTGCTTGGCTTTAACTCATTCAGCGAAAAATCCCTATCGACAAAAATGGCGGAAAACCCAGGGCAAGTATTGGGTTTCCTTAATGACCTAGCAATTAAAGCGAAGCCGCAAGGTGAGCGCGAAGTTGAAGAGTTGCGTCAGTTTGCTGAGAAAGAATGCGGCGTGACTCAGCTGAACTTATGGGATATCGCTTACTACAGCGAGAAGCAAAAACAAAACTTGTTCAAGTTCTCCGATGAAGAATTGCGCCCTTACTTCCCTGAAGCGAAAGTGGTCAGTGGTTTGTTTGAAGTCCTAAACCGTGTCTTTGGTATGAACATTACCGAACGACAAGGGGTGAATACCTGGCATGACTCTGTGCGCTTCTTTGACATCTTCGATGCATCAAATACATTGCGTGGTAGCTTTTATCTTGATCTTTATGCACGTGAGCATAAGCGTGGCGGTGCTTGGATGGACGAGTGTCGTGTGCGCCGCACTGATTTATCGGGTGAGCTACAGACGCCCGTTGCTTATCTAACATGTAACTTTAATAAGCCTGTTGGTGATAAACCGGCCCTGTTTACCCATGATGAAGTCGTGACGTTATTCCACGAAACCGGTCACGGTATCCATCATATGCTGACGAAAATTGAAACCGGTGCGGTGTCTGGTATCAATGGTGTGCCTTGGGACGCGGTAGAACTACCAAGCCAATTCCTAGAGAACTGGTGTTGGGAAGAGGAAGCGTTGGCATTTATTTCCGGTCATTTTGAAACAGGCGAACCACTGCCTAAAGAGATGCTTGATAAGATGCTGGCGGCTAAGAACTTCCAGTCAGCCATGTTTATCCTTCGTCAGCTTGAATTTGGCCTATTTGATTTCACTCTGCACACAGAATATGACCCAGAAATTGGTGCACGTGTCCTAGAAACCTTAGCAAACGTGAAATCAAAAGTGGGCGTATTGCCAAGCTTAGAGTGGAACCGTTTCTCTCATAGCTTTAGCCATATCTTTGCTGGTGGCTATAGCGCGGGTTACTACAGTTACTTATGGGCTGAAGTCCTGTCATCCGATGCTTATTCTCGATTCGAAGAAGAAGGTATTTTTAACAAAGAAACGGGCCAAAGCTTCTTGAATAATATTCTTGAGATGGGCGGCAGTGAAGAGCCGATGGAGCTGTTTAAGCGCTTCCGTGGTCGTGAGCCACAAATCGATGCGCTATTACGCCACTCCGGTATCAGTGCTTAAACCGGCTCGCTAAAAACATGAAGCCTCTCAAATGAGAGGCTTTTTTATGCGAGCAAGGTATTGAACCCATTGTCTGTCTGTATTGTGGCTTTTTAGAGATCAAGCCAACCACAACTAAACATACGTTAGCGCTTAAGGATCAACATTTCGGCTAATCGGATTTTGCAAAGAGATCAGGGTTTCCGTCGATTGCACTTCATTGATTGCTTGTAGTTTATTGATCAGTACGTGTTGTAGTTCTTCAATAGAACGACACATTAGCTTGACGAAAATGTTGTACGCCCCAGTGGTGTAATAGGCCTCAACGACCTCATCGAGAGCGTCGAGCTTTTCCAAAGCTGAGTGGTAATCACGAGCCGCGTACAGATTTATACCGATAAAACAGCACACGTCATACCCTAACTTCTTAGTATTGACGACAACCTCGGTGCCTTCAATAATGCCAGCGGCTTTCATTTTCTCAATACGAACGTGGATAGTCGCGGGACTTACGTCAAAATTCTTAGCCATTTCCGCATATGGGCGGCGAGCGTCTTCCATCAGTGTTTTCAGAATTGCCTTATCGAGGTCATCTAACCCATTGACGCTGTGCATATTGAGTCCTTAATCGTTGTCGGTCATCGAGAGCAAAATAGGCTGTAGAGCTTAGCACTAAAATGTTGGAGTCGTCTGCGAGTGGATCACGCTTATTGGTAGAGCGATCGACTTCATGTACACTTGCCTCGTTATCTAAGACCTTTCGGAGCTGACCTTGCACATCCAACTTATCTGTGAACATACCCCTCGTCAAAGCGAACTGAACCAGCTGGCACAACGCTGGGGATTAGACGCCTCTGACGACAGTGAGTTTGCCTTAGTGCTGACGGAGGATCGACTCGAATTACGTAAATTGGATGAACCAAAGCTTGGTGCCATTTTCGTTGATTTGGCGAGTGGTGCAGTGGCGCATCGTCGTAAGTTTGGCGGTGGGAAAGGGCAAGCCATAGCGAAAGCTGCGGGTCTCAACAAAGGGGCAACGCCCGTTGTTCTTGATGGTACAGCAGGGTTGGGCCGCGACGCGTTCGTTCTGGCGTCATTAGGTTGCAAGGTTCAAATGGTTGAAAGACACCCTGTTGTGGCCGCCTTATTAGATGATGGTCTTGCCAGAGCAAAGCAAGACCCAGAGATCGGTGCTTGGGTGTCAGAGCGCATGACTCTGATTCACGCTTCTAGCTTAGATGCGCTGCAACAGTTGGCGGATGACGCCGATTTTGAGCAGCCAGACGTCGTGTATTTAGACCCGATGTATCCTCATCCAGAGAGTAAGAAAAAAAGCGCGCTAGTAAAAAAAGAGATGCGTGTTTTTCAATCTTTAGTCGGCGCAGATATGGACGCCGATGGTTTATTAGCTCCGGCATTATGCCTGGCTAAAAAGCGTGTTGTGGTTAAGCGTCCGGACTATGCCAATTGGCTCGATGAGAAAAAACCGACAATGGCTATTGAGACGAAAAAAAATCGTTTTGATGTTTATGTTAATGCATCAATGAGTTAAGCCAAGTCGCCCTTATTTTGTTACTCAAATTCTCCATGTAACGTACGTAAGTTACTTGTAACGAGTGCTAATTGGATGTATATCTAACTAAGAATCATTACTATTCGTTTTGATGAAAACGTAAAGTAATTGAGCGTAATTGTTAGTTGGAGGGTTGTATGGCCAAGCGCCTGTGTAAATTTAATCGTCATGAGATCAGTGCGAACCTAGGTGATATCCATCGCCTTGTCGCCGAACCCAAATTTCTGTGTCGTTCATGTTCTCGCTCTTCTTCTGACCGTTCAACACTTTGTAAGCCTGCTGCTATTCCACCGGTGAGTTGCCAAGAAAAACCCGTCGAAGAAAAAATTAAATGTGGGCTATTGCTCGAGAGCATCAAACCAGAGGGAATTATCTCTAAACAAACCGTCTTGGAGAAGCAGTCAGAAGCACAAGTTGTGATGTTCCATGAGCCAGAATCACTCAATAAGAAGGCGCTGAAGCGAGCAAGTAAGGCCCTGAAGAAACAAACCAAAATGCAGAAAAAGCTGCAGAAAATTATACGTAAAAGCCAAAAGTTGGCACGTAAACAAAGTAAGCTTGAGCAAAAATACCATCTTGCTGAAGTCGTGGCAGATAAGCAGTTAGAAAAAGTGCAGCCAGAACAGCTGCACTAATGGCACATTAAGCCGTAATCCATCGCCTAAGATTGATTACGGTATTGAGCTTCGGCTCGAGGTTTGACCCACAGTTCATTCACGACCAATGACAATAAAATAATCCCACCACCAATGAGTAATTTTGGAATATCGACATCGCGGTTCCAAATCACAATATTGACAATCAACCCGGCGGGTACCAACAAGTTATTCATCACCGCTAATGCGCCTGCATTCACAGAGCATGCCCCCTTATTCCAGATAAAGTAACCAAGTCCCGAGGCAATCGTGCCTAAGTAAATCAAAATACCCCATTGCGTCGCCGTTGTTGGCAGCTTATCAAGGCTACCAAAGAGCATAAAAGCAATGCCTGCCACCACGGTGGCACCAAGATAAAAATACCCAAAAACGGAATGCTGCGGCAGTTCCGTTGGCTCATGCTCCATGACATATTTGTAGCTCACCTGCCCGATAGCAAAGCAAAGGTTCGCGCCCTGTACGACCAAAAAACCAAACAAAAAGTTTTCGTTCACGCCGGCAAACTTGATAAACGCCGCACCACAAACGGCAATAACCGCTGTCACTAGGAACCACGGTGAAAAACGGCCTTTGAGGAGGTCATAAAATAGGGTGACGTAGATAGGAGTAAACACCGTAAATAATAAGACCTCTGGGACGGAGAGCAGTAAAAATGACTGATAATAAAAGCAGTACATTAACCCCAGTTGAATTCCCCCGATCGCCATGAGCTTCACCATGAGTCGCTTTGGAACTTGTTTAAACTTAGTGAACGGTAAAAAGACAACGGCGGCCAGTACAACACGCATCAGTACAGAAAACCAAGAATCAACCTGACCGGCGAGATAGACGCCGATCAAACTAAATGAAAATGCCCAAAGAAGGGTAACGGAATAAAGGTAACTCATAGCAATAAATAAGGGATGGTTTGAATGGGATGATGATTATATCACCATAAAACAACGTAAGTGGGCGGATAAGAAAGGCCTCCTATCGGAAGCCTTCGGTGGTGGACTTAATCTTTTATGGGAACGACGAGTAGGTCGACTGGTGTGGTGTTGATTAACTGTCGTGTTGACGACAAAATTTTGCTCCAAAAATCCTGATGATGCCCACAGACGACTAGATCGACGCTGAACTCCCCGATGGTGTCTCTCAGTTCATTGCTGAGATCACCACTACCAACTAATGAATGTTTGATTGGGTAGTTAGCGTAATCGGCAAACGCTTTTAACTGGCTCATGGACGCTTCCATGGCTTGATGCTGAGTTTCAGCCATATTGAGATCAATCAAACCCGTATAAAGTTCAGCGTAATTCACATCAATATGAATAAAAGATACCTGAGCATCGAGTGGCTTGGCTAGGGATACGGCTTTATCTATGAGCAACTTGCTTTCTTCTGAGAGATCCAATGCGACCAAGATATGTTTATAACTCATCACGTACTCCTCCTGACGTAAGTTCTAATAAAAACATAGCATTTTATCGATTAAAAATGTGTAGGAATGATCCCAATTCATTGTCGTGACGTAATGAACTCCCGAGTATTTTCTCAACATCAAGACAAGAAAATGTGAGCAAAATCGCTCAAGTTTTCTAAAATAAAAATAAGAACACAGAGTATCACTCAGTAGTAAGAGTCGATGGATGAAGCAATACTCCAAGAAATGTTATGTTATAGTGGCGTTAATTTAAGCTACCAAACTAGGAGTAGAGCATGCTTTCAGAAGCAATGGTTGAACATCTAAATGAGCAAATAAACCTCGAATTTTTCTCATCCAACCTATACTTACAAATGAGTGCTTGGTGTGAAGACAAAGGATTTGACGGAGCGGCGGAATTTTTGCGTAAGCATGCTGTAGAAGAGATGGAGCATATGCAGCGTCTTTTTACTTACGTAAGTGAAACTGGAGCGCTACCAATTTTAGGTTCTATTGCTGCCCCTAAACATACCTTTACCAGTTTAGGTGATGTCTTCCGTGAGACGTATGAACATGAGCAAATGATTACAGAGCAAATCAACAAGCTCGCTCATGTTGCTTTCACAGCCCAAGATTACTCAACGTTTAATTTTCTTCAGTGGTATGTTGCTGAGCAACACGAAGAAGAGAAACTGTTTAAAGGGATTTTAGATAAGCTAGAACTGGTTGGTGAGAATGGGCAAGCTTTGTTCTTCATCGACAAAGATTTAGCAACGTTAGCAAAAGAAGGTTCTTCTTCCATTATGGGTGCTTCAGCTGAGTAAGCTCAGCGGGATATAAAGTCGATTGGTCGTCTTTTTCTCTTAGGCACTCGTGGGAGATGTAGGGAGGGAAAGATGATCAGTGGCGACACTATTCTATTAGCATTAATGCTCATTACTTCGGTTAACATGGCGAGGTACTTGAGTGCACTACGCTCACTCATATTTGTTATGCGAGAGGCACACCCATTACTTTACCAGCAAGTAGATGGACGTGGTTTTTTCACGACACATGGCAACATGACCAAGCAGGTCCGCTTGTATTCCTATCTCAAAACTAAGGAATACTACCATCATCATGACGAAATATTTATTTCTAAATGCAATCGCGTGCGAGAGCTATTTGTCCTGTCGTGTGCGTTGGTTGGCGTGTCATTGTTCGCAGCAATTTTATTGTAGTGAACACGTCATGGTAGGCTTTAAAGTGAGCCAAGACGTGAACTAAGCGGAATCATATTTTGTGCAATGGCTTTTTGCACCGAGGTCTGTTTGGGCCGGGGAATCGTGAAAGATTGCAATACCAGAAAGACTCGCTACAATGGCGAGCAATAAGAGATAAGGATGTGCTTTGGCACATCCTTTTTTGTTGATTCTATTTTTTGTGTGTCGGTAGAGTGTAGATATGAGCAATAAATTTGATGTGGTTGTGATTGGCGCTGGCGCTGCTGGTTTGATGTGCGCAGCGGAAGCAGGAAAGCGTGGTCGTCGTGTACTTGTGCTGGATCATGCAAAAAAGCCAGGTCGGAAAATTCTCATCTCTGGTGGTGGTAAATGCAATTTTACCAACTACGATGTGACACCGAGTAATTTCCTATGTCAAAACGAACACTTCGTTAAGTCGGCTTTATCGCAATATACCCATTGGGATTTTATCTCGTTGGTGAGTAAGTACGGTATCGAATTTGAAGAGCGCGATCACGGCCAATTGTTTTGCCTGGATTCAGCCAAAGACATTGTAAAAATGCTACTCAGCGAATGCGATCAGCCGACCATCGACTTTCAGTATCAAACAGAGATTCATTCGATAGCTCAAACTGAGGATGGCTTTTCCTTGCATGCGGATAGTGCGAATGCAGGAAATAAAGTGATCGAGTGTGACTCGTTGGTGATTGCAACCGGTGGTTTGTCGATGCCTAAACTTGGAGCAAGCCCGTTTGGTTACAAAGTGGCGGAGCAGTTTGGTTTAGAGGTGATCGCAACCACTGCCGGTTTGGTGCCATTTACGCTACACAAAGAAGACAAAGAAGATTTCGCAGAGCTGTCTGGTATTGCCATTCCTGCTGAAATTACAGCCCTCGATGGCACCGTTTTTAAAGAGGCCTTGTTGTTTACGCATCGCGGTTTATCAGGACCATCAGTATTACAAATATCTTCATTTTGGAAGCCGGGTCAACCGCTTACTGTCAACCTAGTTCCTGATGCTGATGTCAACGACTTACTGACATCGACACGTGAAAGTCATCCCAACCAAAGCCTAAAGAACACCCTAGCTCGAGTGCTACCCAAGCGATTAGTAGAGGTGTTGATTGAAAGAAAAGTGTTGGTGGATAAGCCATTAAAACAGCTGAACCCTAAAGATATGACGGCTATTACACGTCAGCTAGAACAATGGAAAATAGCCCCCAATGGCACGGAGGGGTACCGTACTGCTGAGGTCACATTAGGGGGGGTGAATACCGATCATCTATCGTCTAAAACCATGGCATGCAAATCGGTTCCTGGGTTGTACTTTATCGGCGAGGTCATGGATGTTACCGGCTGGCTAGGTGGGTATAACTTCCAATGGTGCTGGTCATCTGGGTTTGTGGCGGGCCAACACGTTTAAGTGTTTAGGAACAATAAGTAAAAGTCATACAAGAAATAAACTGCTCAGTCACAGCAGTTTATTTCTGCGTTCCCATTAAATCTTCTGTATTGGAAAGCACTCTTCCGGCGAGACTAACTCTTGCTGTGCTGCTATCGTTTGCAGCTCCCATTCAGTGCGTTTTTGTGTTTCTTTCAACACGGCATAACTGGCATTGTTCGCATGTTCAAATGCTTGTTCTGGTGTCCAACCTTTTAATAAACCACCAGTAAACAATGCGGAAATAAGATCGCCAACACCAACGGGTTGTTTGTCAAAATCAAGGTGAGGACGCTGGGCGATGAAACAACCTTGCTCTGTTGCGAGCATCATAGTGAATTGCTCATTAGACACACTGTGTAAATGTTTCACGAGCACTATCTTAGGTCCGAGTGTCAATGCCTGGCGACAAGCGCTTGCTGCATCATCGAGATTGTTAATTTCCATGTTGGTAAACTGGCTTAGTTCAAATTGGTTCGGCACAATGACATCAGCCATTGGCATCACACGCTTAACGAGGTGCTCGGTTGTCCCTGCAGGTACAATGCATCCCTTTTCAGGAGAACCCATCACAGGGTCGCAGATATACAATGCGTTTGGGTTTTGCGCTTTGACTTTGTTGACCGCTTCTATCACCGCAAGGCACTGTTCTGAGCTTCCTTGATAACCCGATAAAACAGCCTCGCAATTCACCAGCTGCCCAATATTATCAATACCGTTCATCAGTGCTGAGATGTCTTCAGCGGAAAAGGCTTGTCCAGTCCAACCTTGTTGATACTGTGTATGGTTAGAAAATTGGACAGTATGAATAGGCCAGACCTCAAAACCCATACGCTGTAATGGAAAAACGGCTGAGCTATTTCCAGCATGACCATATACAACATGAGATTGAATAGAAATAACGCCCTTCATTGTGACTCCTGATCGTCAAATTATACATTATCTCTTTAATATGGGCCTGAAACCGCATTCAAACAAGCTTTTACCTTACGAATATTACCGCTATCAATCGTCTGCTTGAGAAAATATTGGAACAACAACAGCGTATTGAGGCAAGTTCGTCTAGTCTTAGTAGGTATAACGTTCACTCATAGCGACTTAGATTAAGTCATTCATCTCGTTAAAGTTTGCCCACCCGTTGAGGATGATTATTTGTTAGGACACCCTTTTCGTGATTTTGTTGTCAATAAGCTGAGCGGTGTTCTGCCAGATAACGATGTTTATGGTGTGTCCACAACAGTGATACTTGTTGCGTTCAGTATTGTTGTGGCTGTGCTTAGTTATGTATTCGTGCATCACTTGATTATTCGATTGTGTAATAACGTGCTTGAGAGAGTGAACAAACCATTTGCAACCAGCCTTTATAAAAATGATGTCCTGGGAAAAATATCATTACTCACGCCAGTGCTCGTCTTGAATCTGTTTGTCCCTATCGCGATTGGTCATTTTGAAGTATTGACGGCTATTGTTGACCGGTTTCTAGCCATTACCATCCTTGTGCTTATTATTTGGATGATTTTCTCATTCCTTGATGCTCTTAACGACCTCGCGACTCAAAATGGCATCGCGCGTCGAATGCCCGTCAAAAGTTTTGTTCAACTCATAAAGCTGTTTACGTTTTTCATTGGCCTAATTGTTTCTATTTCCGTTCTTGCGAACGAAGCGCCCGTTCTATTGTTTTCCGGACTTGGTGTCGCGACTGGTTTTGTGATGTTGGTATTCAAAGATACTATTTTGGGATTTGTGGCGGGTATCCAACTGTCTGCAAACCGGATGGTAAGCCTTAATGATTGGATCCAGATGGATTCATTTGGCGCAAATGGTACCGTTGAAGAAATCTCACTGACGACGATCAAAGTGCGGAATTTCGACAACACCGTCAGTATGTTGCCTGCTTACGCGCTGGTTCAAAATGCGTTCATCAATTGGCAAGGAATGTCGGAGTCGGGCGGGCGGCGTATTACCCGTTCCGTTAACTTGGACGTTACGTCAATCCGATTTATGTCTCATGAAGAAGTAAAAGACTTAACTAAGATATGTTTATTGCGTCAGCATATTTATGAAAAATCGAAAGAATTAGAGAGTTATAACGAAAACCTTAAACAAGACGATATCATTGGGAATTCTCGCCAATTTACGAATGTTGGATTGTTTCGAGCGTATTTGAATGCGTACTTGCGCGCTAATAAAGACATCCATCAATACATGTTACTCATGGTTCGACAGTTGCAACCGACACCGGAAGGCCTTCCTCTTGAGATCTATGGCTTTACGAATATTGTTGATTGGGCGCAGTATGAGGATATCCAATCTGATCTGTTTGACCATATATATTCGATAATGCCGTTGTTTGGCTTGCGCCCTTTTCAACGATTGGCCGGCAATGACATTCATTATGAAAAGAGCGGGGTCAGTAAAGAACTGAAGTGATAACGTGGACGTGAGTTATTCCTAAATAGCAGGATAAAAATCAACAATCTCCCCTTGAGCAACTAGGTAGCAGTCCATACCAGCCTTGTTAGCCGCTTGACGGCCGATCAAGGTATCTTCAAATACCACACAATCTGAGGCTGCAAGGGAGAGTTGCTGGGCGACTTTTTCAAAGGTATCAGGATTGGGTTTATGGTTGTCGACGTCATCAGAGGTCACCAAAGCCTGCACCATACTGAGAATATCGGTGGTATCAAGTATCTCTTTTGCGTGCTTGTACTGCGCACCAGTACCAATGCCGATTGGTTTATTTTTGTAATTTTCTTTCAGGATCTTGTAGATCGTTGGAATAATGTCGCCTTTATGCTCAATCCTTTCAAAAACCTCAACTTTATGTTTGGTAATCGCTTGGGCGTCTAAATCTAGCGTGTAGCGTTTGAGGATTTCCAGTGTCACTTTTCTTGAAGGCATCCCCCCTAATTGGTCAAGCCACTCTTTATCATAGGGAATATCAAATGCCTGACAGGTTGCTTCCCAAGCCTCTGCGTGGGCCACCATTGAATTGACCAGTGTGCCGTCGAGATCAAAAATGATGCCTTGGTATTTATCTAGATTAAGCATGAAAAGCACCTTTAATCATGTCACTACAGGTTGTTCATTGAGTGCATCCAATCTTTGGACTGATAGCAATACGACGAACTAGAAGAAGTGAACTATTGTCCCATTCTATTTAGAGAGATCAATGCTAGTGGCTTGGAAAAAACGATGGCGTCAATAAAAGCCGAGCAATTTTCTCGGCTTTTATTAATACATTTGTTTTTAAGGCATTACATCAACCATTTCCACCAGATGAAAATAGCTAGGAAGCCAAATAGGTAAGTGAGGCCGACCCACGAAAGCACTTTGAGCTTAGTCCCCAATTGTAGGGCGGCTGGAAGCTGAGTTCGTGACACCAATATGTAGTTCAAAAGCGCGAATACTGGCGTCGTAACAAATGCGAGGATCATAGCAAAGTTAAGCATAGGCATCAGTGCGGAAGCAAAAAACGCAATAATCGAAATGGCCGCCACTGCGACAATAACCACCCACGCCTGAAAGTGTTTGGGGTTGTCCGCTGTTTTCTTTTGCAGCAAGCGCTGCGATTCTGCGATGGCACGAGAATAGCCATCGATGACGGTAATGGTGCTACCAAAGATACAGAAAAAGGCAATCACAGCAATGAGGTAGCGAGACCATTCACCAATGGTTGACGCATACATGCTGACGAGCTGATGAGAAAAGCCAACACCCGATGCCGACAGTTCAGTGCCAGACCCGTGAATCACGAGCGCCCCAAGTGCCAAGAAAACAATGGCCAGTAAGGCGGTGCCAATATAGCCAACATTAAAATCAAACAATGCCGACTCTGGCGTTACGGTTTGTTTCTTACATTGGGTTTTTAGCCACATCGACGTTAGGCTTGAGATCTCAATAGGGGCTGGCATCCAGCCCATGGTCACGACAATGAAACCAATAGAAGCAATGGTCCATGGCGACGGGGCTTGGTAGTCGGCTGGCGCGGCACTGCCATTTGAGATAGCGATGCAAACCGCGGTGACCGTTGCAACCGTTAACACGGCCATGATGACCTTTGACAGGGTATCGAGGGCGCGATAATGACCCGCAAACAAGATAGCAAGGCACGTAGCTAAAACAATGCCGCATAAGGCGACGAGCGGTAATTCAAAGGGTAAAAAATACCCAAGTAAGCTAGCACTAAATAGCAGTAATGCTGCGGTGTTAATAATACCTGAAATGACGCTAAGTATCGTAAAGACCCACAAATAACCACGACCTAGATTAGCGTAACCCTGAATAAGGCTATCGCCTGTTCCCATGGTGTACTGGATGCCGGCTCGAAAAAATGGATATTTAAGAAGGTTGACCAGCAAAATCAGAGCAGCTAACTGCCAGCCATAAATGGCGCCAGCTTTGGTTGAGGCAACAAGATGTGATCCTCCTACGGCGGCAGCGGCCATCATAATACCAGGGCCAAGGGAGCGAATTAATTGACTCAATCCGGCACGTGTAGTGACAGGTGACGAGATGGAACTCTCCATATTTAAAATTCCTTTGTAATTATTATCCATGAGGGTTTAGTTATTCGCGTTCAAAAATATGTACACTTCGCGAAAAATTTATTTTGCTATCGCTCTTTTTCTACAGGACTGACAGCAATATGCAATCAATCGAGTTGATTTAAAAATGAGCGATTGGAGTTAAGAACTGATTTATTAGTGATGTCTGGTTATTTGTATTGATTTTCAATAATACAGTCACATAAAAAGAAGGGGTTTTTTGTTAAAACAGTGAATAAAATTTGTCGTTGGAATGGACGCGTTGTGAGTGAATAACAGGCAATTATATTGGGTCTAAATCTGTGTTATCACCAATTCGGTATAGCCCGTGGTCTGGTCATGTTCTCGACTAAAATGAAGGCGAGGATATCGATGGAGGATAAGCTCTGCAGTGGTATCAACAAGACTGCCTTCGAGCAAGTGGCCACCGATCACTTTTCCTTGGGCATCGGCCACCGCAATATGAATATGTTGATGACGCGGAGTAAGTGTGGCCATCAGGGAAACGATCTCAAAGGGTGCTTGCGTCATGATGGACTGGGTGGCACCGGCAAGGCGAATATGAATGGACTGAAGACATCCCACACATGACGCAATACTTCCCGCTTCAATATTATGCTCGGTGACCAGCGATTGGATGGCCTGCTTTAGGTCTTGGCCTTTTGTTAAGCGAATCGCAATCGTGTCATTCATGTGGATGTTTTAACCTTATGTGCTCTTCAATAAAAACAGCATTCTATTCGTATCATTTCGCAATGAGGTGTCATTGCCTCAATGACCACCTTAAACTCGGCCTTATTGAGGCAAATAAAATGCTAAAACCTAGCGACGTTTAATCTGCTGCACCACTAATCCAATGACAATCAACACCAAGCCCACCAGTGTTGACGGGTGAATCTCTTCTCCAATCACATAAGCAAGGAGCATGAGCGAGATAAACGGCGAAGCAAAGATTAAGTTGCTGATGCGCGCCGTATTTTGTGTGAGCTTAAGAGCGCTGAGCCACAAGACAAAAGTAATGCCCATCTCAAACAAGCCCACATAAGTCACGGCGAGCCAACCCTGCGTGCTGATACCGCCCCAAGAAGCGCCCTCAAAAATTGCGACGCCAAATGCCAAGGGCAATGCAACTAAGAAGCCCAGCAAAACCCCAATCACTGGGTCAGCAGTGTTCTTGGTATTTAGAATCCAATAGCTTGCCCAGAGCAGGGTGGAAATAAGAGCAAGACCGACACCCAATGGGCTATCAAATTGCAACCCCAACACATCGCCTTTGGTGGCAATAACAACCACACCGAAATAACCCAATAAGCACGCAATCCAATCTTGGCCTCGAATTTTCTGCTTCAAGAATACGGCAGCCATTAAGGTTAAGGTTATCGCCCAGCTGTAATTAATGGGTTGCGCCTGAGAAGCGGGCAACAAGTCATAGGCTTTAAACAAAATGAGGTAATAAGCAAACGGATTGATCAGCCCAAGCAATACGTAGTACCAAGGATTGGAAATAAACGTCGTTTTGATTTGTTTTAGTGTGCCTTGAACCCCGCACACAATCACGAGCGCAATGGCAGAAACCAGAGATGCGACAAAGACCATTTGAGCAGGCGTGAACTCTTCCAAGGTGAGCTTGAATGCGGTCGCAACCGTAGACCAAAGTAGGACAGCGGATAAAGCAAAGAGTAGAGCTTTTCGTTCATTTTGCATGAGGAGGTGGCACACGGTAAACGGAGTAAAGATGCCAGCATCTTACCAGCGAAAAGCATTCTGCAAAGCAAGAGTTTTCGTAACTAGATAAGGGTCACAATGAAATTAATGCCGGCAGAGGGGTAAGGTCGATGAGTGAGGCTTGTTTCTTTGCTGAGTGTTGTCCAAATAAGAATAACGGGGTAAATGTTTCCTGCGTTGTTGTACCTGGTTGCTTTAATTTATCCAGATCAACCAGCGTTAATAGCGCGTGATAACGTAATACATATTGACGAGTCTCGCTGGGTAAAATTAAGCGATCAAATTGTCGAGTGCCTGCCCGACTCACTGCCCGCTGTACACGACCTTCTCCCGCATTGTAAGCGGCTAATGTTAGATTGATATCGCCGTCAAATTTACGATAGAGAAAGTCTAAGTACTTTAAGGCAGCAGACGTACTGGCCTCAATATCAAAGCGATCATCCTTATGGTCATTGACCGTCAATCCAAAACGCGTTGCCGTGGCAGGGATCAGCTGCCAAAGACCTGCCGCATTGGCGGCGGATACAGCCTTCGGGTTATAGGAAGACTCGAGCATGGGTATCAAGATTAGGCTTTCCGGTAACGAATGATGAGTAAGCTGCTTGAAGAAGTCGTTAATTAAAGGGCTGAACGTGTCGAGTTTATTGAGAATAGCGGCTTGATAAGGCTTTAATATCTCGAGGTGAGGCGTGATCGCACTTTGACTGATGGTGGATGGTTGCGAGCTAATCGCGAAACTTGTACTGCTAAACATGAATAACAGAGAAAGCACCGCTATGGTCACCACTCTAATCGTGTGGCGACCCAACGATTGGTCTTGTGGGCACGAGTTAACGGGCATACTCACCATACACAGCTTGTTCTTCATATGTGTTCGGGGCTTTGCCTGTCAATTCTCCCAGCAACTCATGAAAGGCCGCAGAGCTTTGTCCGTTATCATGGTTACAGCGTTGACACTGCTTAATTAAAGCTTCTAATACTGACCATTGCTTGACAACGTGTGCTTGTAACTTAACCGGCAGCGCCTGTGTTAATGCTTTCACGCCTACCTCAGAGCTCGGCAATTGCAGTTGTTGCAAGCACATAGTACGAGTGGTCGCGCCGCGGCTTAACTGTTTCAAAACTGGAAGTTGCTGCTCAATGTTTTTATTGAGCGCATTGCCATCCAATTTGAGATATAAAGCTTTTTGGTGCTGCAAAAGTGCAAGTAATTTGTGATAAAGCCTAATGTCATCCGAGATGGAAACCACAAAATTCTGCACCAATTCACTTTTTGTTATTGTCATGGAATCCTCATTATTCTCAACGCTTTACGTTCACTTTGTCATCTGTTCTATTGTCGACGTGCTTGCCATTAATCGTTAGTCGTGCCCCGTATGAAAGCGCATCACCGCCTGAGAGAGGGCTTGAACGTCCAGAGAGAGGTCACCATTTTTCAATGCATTACGAACTTGCTCAACCTTGGCCATGTCGACATCGGGCAGTTGGGATAGCTCAGCTTGAGCGGTATCCAGAGCGACCGTATTAGCATTGAATGCAGCGGCATTGATGGATTGACGACTGGGCGCTTCTGTTGCGGACGTATTGGGCTGCTTAAGCGCCGTTTGTGGAACATGCCCACCCGCTACCTTGTCGATTTTCATTGCACATCTCCTGTCACATGCTGTTAACGGTATCGATTGTTAACGATATAGGGCGACAAACATGGGAGGATCATTAAATGTGGGTACGCCTCTTTTTTTTGTACAGCACAACGTGATGTGTTGACGAGGCCATAAGATGAAATCTGATACCTTGAGCCCAATCTTTATGTTGGCTATGCGGCACTCAAAACTGGGTTTGAACTTGATTTAATCCTGTCACGACGGCGCGAATTATTTTTTTTGATTTCAAATTTTGCACTCGAATTTGCTCTCCTTTTCCCCCTGTTTCCATTGCGAGTCCTCGGGTGCTGGCGCTGAACTTCCCAGAGGTGGCGACCATGATCACCTCGTTACCCTTTTCCACTAGCGGCGGGGTGCTAATAAAGCGTGCATTGATGAGCTGCCCAGAACGTAGACGCCTATTCACATTCTTCCCTATGACTTGGTCAAGACGAACAATAAACGGCATATCTCGAGTGATTGAGCGTTGCTCGAGTTTGACATCTTTAAAGGTGATGTTGTCGTGGCGATTTAAGGTTTTTGCTGCCACCACCACAGGCAACGACAACGTGACACGTACCGTCGTGTTGATGCGCCAATCATTCTGGCCGTCTTGGCAAGTGACACTGCGTTTTAGGTGGCCAACGGGGAAATAATGATTATCGCGACCTGTAATTGATAGAGGCTGTAAACAACGCTCAAGGTGTTTTACTGAGTCTGGAACTAAGGTCACGAGAGTGGCTTCAAACTCGCCCCATTGTTGCTGACTTGCGAGCAATGACAGTTCATCTTTCACCGACTTCTCAACGTCTTGAGTGATACTTTTCGCCGTCATGGTTTGTGATTGTTGGGCCATGACAGAATGGCTCAACAGTATCAAAACTATGCTTCCTAGTTTCTTCCATATCATGGTGAACACTTCCGATAAACGGAAGTCTGACTTCCTTTTATTATTGTAATGCATTGTTTTTAGTGAATTAAATTTATGGCATGTAAATTGTAACGTCTCTCGGTACTTTGCCGATGGAAAGGAATGTGAGATGGCAATCAGCTTTGAAAATGCACTAGGGGTTCATCCTAATGCTCTCGACTTTCGGGTTCAGCGTACCAAGGTCTTGGCTAGTAACTTAGCAAATGTTGACACCCCTGGATACCTAGCCAGAGACCTTAGCTTTAAGGCCGTGATGGGGCAAGTAACGCCGAATGGCGTGTCGTCTAACGTACCTCAACTCATGGTTGAGTCTCAGTATTCGATGCCTTACCAAAACAGCAAAGATGGCAATACGGTGGAATTGGGTGTTGAGCAGGCCAAGTTCGCGCAAAACAACATGGATTTTCAAACCAGCCTAACGTTTCTCAATATGAAGTTGAGTGGCTTGGCAAAAGCAATTGAAGGACGTTAATCATGTCATTTACGGATATCTATTCTATCGCGGGGTCGGCGATGACGGCGCAAACTGTGCGGCTCAATACTGTCGCCAGTAACTTAGCCAACGCGGATGCTGTCTCTGCAAACCCAGACGATGCCTATAAAGCACTCAAGCCCGTTTTTGCGACGGTGTACAACAAATCCCAACTCTCGGCCGAGCAAGCATTGTATCCCAATGCCGAGGTGCGAATCGTGGACGTGGTGCAAAGTCAATCACAAGCCGAGCAGCGTTTTGAACCCAGTAACCCATTAGCGAACCAAGAAGGCTATGTGTATTACCCAGGTATTGATGTGGTGACAGAGATGGCTGACATGATGTCAGCGACACGTAGTTTTGAGACCAATGTCGAGGTACTTGCTAACGTGAAAAGTATGCAACAAGGGTTGTTGCGTTTAGGGGAGGGTCGCTAATGAGTATTGCTCAGTTTAGTGCATTGTCGAGCGATACCCCATTGCCGACACAAACCGATGCAGGTGTTTCGGCCAATCCTCAAGACATGAATGGCAGTAGTGCGCTGCAAAATGAATTCATCACCTTGATGGTTGCACAGATACAAAATCAAGATCCCTTAAACCCGCTTGATGGCACTGAATATGTTAGTCAGCTTGCGCAGTTCTCGCAGGTTCAAAGTACTGAAAACATGTCGTCACTGATGCAGAACAGTATGGTGCTCCTCGACAATATGCAGGTGCTATCAACAGCAGGCTTAGTCGGGCAAACCGTGTATGTCAGCAGCAATGAGTTTGAGATGGGTGAGACTGCTCAGAATGGGAAAATTGAGCTTGCTCATTCATCAAATCAAGTAAACCTAATTGTCGAAGATGAGTTTGGGCAGAAGACGACAGTGCCACTTGGCGCCCATGCCGCCGGTGATGTTGAGTTCTCCCTTGACCCTGAAGAGCATGGCTTGAAACCAGGCAACTACCGAGTGTCAGTGGAAGTTCAAGACGGACAAACCTCGCCGAATCTTTTGCTTGCCGGTGAGGTAGAGCAGGTTCGTATCCCAAGCACAGGTGGCGCAGCACTGGTCAATATTACCGGTGTCGGTAGCGTGCCTTTTTATCAGATCAGCCAGTTTGGTGCCTAGCGCCTTGTTGAGTACATCACACAAAATACCAAGAAGAGGACATCATGAGCTTTGATATCGCATTAAGTGGCCTGGACGCCACCAACACACAACTGAACACGATTAGCCACAATATTGCTAACGCATCGACGTATGGTTTTAAAGAAGCGAGGACCGAGTTTTCTGCGGTTTATAACGGTATGCAAGCGGGTGGGGTTGAAGTTGCCGCTATCTCTCAAAATTTTGATAAAAACGGCTCGGTCTCTGGGACGGGGCGTTCCATGGATTTAGCGATTAATGGTAACGGATTCTTTGTGACTAAAGATCACATGGGGCAGACCTTGTATACCCGCGCAGGGGTGTTTGGTACGGATAAAGAGAACTATGTCGTCGGCAACACAGGGGCAAAGCTGCAAGGTTATAACGTGGATGGCAAAAACAATTTACTGACGGGCTCGGTAGGGGATGTAAAAATCAGCACCTCGTCATTGGCCGCTCAAGCAACGGATAAGCTGGATTTTGTTGCCAACTTTGATGCCAGCTCAAAGGTTATTGACCAAGCGGTAACACCGTTTGATTCAACCGATCCTAGTTCATTTAATTCCTCTTACACCACCAAAGTACATGACTCGCTCGGCAACCCGCATACCGTCACCCAGTATTTTACCAAGACAGCCGACAATACATGGCAGGTGAATGTTGAAGTCGATGGCTCGGCGACGACCCCGGCTGCAACAACCCAAAACGTGACCTTTGGCACCGATGGTACATTGGCCTCTCCGACAGGCAGCTTTAACGTTGCCTTCCCGGCTGCCGGTGCCAACAACATGAGTATCGATATCAGTTTGGCGGGCAGCACTCAGTTTGGCGCCGCATTTGGTGTGAGCACCAATAGCCCGAATGGCTATACCTCGGGTGAACTGGCGGGTGTGCGCGTGGAAGATAATGGGATGGTGTTTGCGACCTACACCAATGGTCAATCACAACTTCAAGGTCAAGTGGTCTTAGCTAACTTTGCTAACCCACAAGGCTTGGCGAAAACCAATGGCACTGCTTGGACACAAAGCTACGGCTCTGGTGCGCCAGTGATGGGGACTCCGGGGACGGGGGTTCTGGGTGACTTAACGCCAGGCGCGTTAGAAGGATCCAATGTGGACCTGACGTCTGAACTAGTGAATTTGATGACCGCGCAGCGTAATTATCAAGCTAATGCTAAGACGATTTCGACCTCCGATAAGCTGACACAAGCCCTGTTCAACGCAGTGTAAGGATTCGAGCATGGACAGCTTACTATTTACTGCAACAACGGGCGCAAGCCGCGTACTTAAGGCGCAGCATGTTCGTTCCAATAACTTGTCGAATGCCGACACTGCGGGTTTTCGGGCTGACATGGAACGGGTAAAAAGCGTGCCGCTTTCCGGTTCTGGTTTTGATGGTCGCACCATGGTAGTGACCAATTCAGCGGCAACCCGTTTTGATGCGGGTGACATCGTGAAAACCAGTCGAGCCTTGGATGTCGCGGTGATGGGCGATGGTTTCTTTACCGTGCAAACGCCTGCCGGTGATGAGGCCTACACCCGAGCCGGGAATATCAAGGTCGATGAGCTGGGGGCGATGAGCATCAACGGCTTTGCCGTTGTGGGTGATAACGGGCCGATGGTGTTGCCTGACTATCAAAAAGTGGAAATCAGTGAGCGCGGCCGGGTTGCCATTATCCCACCCGGTGGTAATGCCGAGGTCGAGGTTGGGCAACTGAAGTTGGTAAAACCTGATCCGACACAGCTGCAAAAAGAAAGCGACAGCTTACTGCACAGTAATACGGGGGCGCCGTTTGCCGCCGATGCGACCGTTAATCTTGCCCCTGAGCATATTGAAGCCAGTAACGTATCCGCCATTGATGAGCTGCTTAGTGTTATGTCACTTACTCGAAATTTTGAGATGCAAATCCGCATGATGAAAACGGCAGAAACACTGGCACAAGCAGGCAATAAATTAATGAGTGCGCGTTAACGCGCACGGCAAAGGAGCAACACAATGCATTCAGCACTATGGATCAGTAAGACTGGTATGGCGGCGCAAGACACCAAGATGTCAGCCATCTCAAACAATCTAGCCAACGTGAATACCGTGGGCTTTAAACGAGATCGAGTGGTCTTCGAGGATTTGTTCTACAGCATTCAACGTCAACCGGGCGCACAAGTAGATCAAGTCAATCAACTACCAACGGGCGTACAACTTGGTAGTGGGGTTCGTGTCGTGGGCACGCAGAAAGTCTTTACACAAGGCAGCGCGCAAAATACGGGACAAGAACTTGATCTCGCGGTTATGGGGCAGGGTTTTTTCCAAATTGAAAACTCCGATGGGCAGATCATGTATACCCGAAATGGCCAGTTTCATGTCAACTCTGAGGGGTTGATGGTGAACAGTCAGGGCCTCCCACTAGAGCCACAAGTGCAGCTGCCTGACAACGCACTGAGTTTATCTGTTGGGGTCGATGGCACGGTAACCGCGACTACCGCAGACAGCACAGTGCCACAAGATTTAGGTCAAATATCATTGGCGAAATTCATTAACCCAGCCGGACTTGAAGCGGTGGGCGGGAACTTATTTAAAGAAACGGAGGCGAGTGGTCAGGCCGAAGAGCTGATACCGGGAGAAGAAGGCGCAGGCAGTATTAAGCAGGGTGCTCTGGAAGGTTCTAATGTGCAAGTGGTGGAGGAAATGGTCGACATGATCACCACTCAGCGTGCTTACGAAATGAATGCCAAGGTCGTCTCTGCCGCTGATGACATGCTCAAGTTTGTTGCTCAAGCCATTTAAGTAGTCGCATCACGCGTAAGGATTTTGACATGACATGGCGTTCACTCTTTATCACAGCAATGCTACTTCTTGGTATTTCCGGGTGCTCGATCCGTCCAGAGTTCGTGCCGCCCGAACCAGATGAGCAAAAGTACGCTCCTCCGGTACTCAATTATGATTTGCCGAAAGCGGCGGGTGGCAGTTTGTACCGACACCGCTATAACCTGACATTGTTTCAGGATCGCCGTGCGTATCGAGTGGGCGACATGCTGACGATTCTACTTGCCGAAGAAACCCAATCCAGCAAAAAGGCAGACACTAAGTTTGGTAAGTCATCGAGTGTCAACTTTGGTGCGGCCAGCATCGGTGGAAAGACATACGATGAAACCGCGGTGGGTTTAAGTGGAGACCGTGACTTTGATGGCTCTGCTGCCAGTTCACAGGGCAATAGCTTGGAAGGCGCCATTACGGTAACGGTGCATGATGTGTTGCCAAATGGCGTGTTACGCATCAGTGGTGAAAAATGGATTCGTCTTAATCAAGGGGATGAATTTATTCGTGTGACAGGGATTGTGCGTGTCGATGATGTCGACCGTTACAACCAGGTTTTTTCTCATCGTATTGGTGATGCCCGCATCACTTACTCAGGGCGTGGCGCATTGGCTGACAGTAACTCAGCAGGGTGGTTAACGCAGTTCTTTACCAGCCCGTGGATACCTTTTTAATGAATCGACAACAGATAACGTGTACTACGCTATTTTTGGCACTGATACTTGGCATGAGCACCACATCGCGAGCAGAAACACCGATTCCGATTATGGACCTGGTGGATGTTCAAGGCATCAGGAATAACCAATTGGTGGGATACGGTTTAGTCGTGGGCTTGGATGGCCAGGGCGATCGTAATCAGGTGAAATTTACCGCTCAATCCATCATGAATATGCTGCGTCAATTTGGTGTACAGATTGATGATGCGGCCAATCCGAAACTTCGAAATGTAGCCTCCGTCAGTGTGACGGCTATGGTTGACCCGATGGCGGGGCCTGGTCAGGCCTTAGACATCGTCGTGTCATCGATTGGTGATGCGAAAAGCCTACGAGGAGGCACGCTTTTGCTTACCCCGTTACGCGGAGTGGACGGCGACGTATATGCCGTTGCACAAGGTAATATGGTGGTGGGCGGTGTGTCGGCTGAGGGGCGAAGTGGCTCTAAAATTGCCGTCAATACACCCACCTCTGGGCGTATTCCAAATGGAGCGATTTTGGAGCGTGAAATCCCTTCTGATTTTAATAGCCGCGCTCAGATCACGCTGCATCTACGCAAAGCCAGTTTTACGACCTCAAAGAATATCGCACGTGAGATCAATGCCACATTTGGTCCTGATGTGGCAATTGCCGTCAATAAGGCTCGAGTCGACATGCGAGCCCCTAAAGATACCCAGCAACGCGTCACCATGATGTCAATGTTGGAAGAAATGAGTGTGATTGAGGGGCGGAAGCCAGCCCGAATCGTGTTCAATTCTCGAACTGGCACGGTGGTGGTTGGGAAAAACGTCAAGGTCACCGAAGCTGCAGTGAGTCATGGCAATCTAACCGTGACTATCTCTGAATCACAGCGCGTTAGTCAGCCCAATGCCTTTGCTGACGGTGATACGGTGGTCGTCGATCAATCCAAGGTTGATATCCAAGAAGATCAAGCTCAGATGGTCATTTGGCCGGCGGGTACAGAGCTCAACACGATTGTTAATGCGGTAAATAGTTTGGGGGCGACTCCGACTGACCTCATGTCTATTTTGCAGGCGCTGCATGAAGCCGGTGCCTTAAACGCCGAACTCGTCGTGATTTAGGAGAGTAGTATGAAAATTGAGACGACAAACTCGAGCATTAATACACAGGTTCTGTATCACGACAATGCTGCCCTCACCAATATTAAACATAGTCAGGACTCACCGGCGGCACTTAAAGAAGTCGCTGGTCAGTTTGAGGCGATGTTTTTGCAAATGGTGCTCAGACAAATGCGCAGTAGCAGCGATGTATTGGCCGATGAAGACAGTCCGTTTTCATCCCAGCAGCAAGGGGTATTTCGTGATATGCATGATGGCCAGTTGGCGATAGAGCTCGCCAAAAAGCAAAACTCAGGCATTGCCGATATGTTGGTTAAACAGCTGAGCCCTTCCCATTCAGAGGTGCAGTTTGAGGCTAACAGTGCGTTGTCATTAGCCTCCGCCAATGATTTGGAAGCGAGTTCACAGCCTGAGCTTATCGCGGTAAAGAATTCAGTCCATGATGTTAACGCTTTCCCCTCACAAGTCGCCTTTACTCTTCAATCACCGCAAGAGTCTGCCACTACGATGGCTTTCTCTCAGCCTCTTCTAAGAACAACGGAGCGTGATCTATTATGAATCTCGTTAATATTGCGCTATCAGGTATGAATGCCAACCGCGTTGCATTGGATGTGACGGCGCAAAATGTGGCTAACATCAACACCGAAGGGTACAGCCGGCAGCAAGCATTAATGGCTTCGATATCTGGTGGCAAGTACGATTCCCGCAGCCCAGGAATGGGCGTGGAAGTGACGGGGATTCGCCGAGTGACGGATCAATACTTGGTGTCTCAAACGTGGTCGACGAATAGCTCAGCCAATTATGCATCGAGCTATATGAGCAGTATGGCTCAGCTTGAAAACATGCTCGGCGCCGATGGTTTTAGTCTTAATATGGGGCTCGATTCTTTGTTTGCCTCCCTTAATGATGCGACGTCCAAGCCTGAGTCAACGCCGCTTCGTCAGCAAATTATCAATGAATCAGAAGCTCTCGCGCTTCGTTTTAATACCCTGACTCAATCGCTTCACGGCCAGCATAAAGACACGCACGACCAAAGAAATACCGCCATCGCCCATGCCAATAGCGTGATGGAAAATATTGCCGAAGTGAATAAACAGATAGTTGAAACCACGGGGACGGGAGGCAATGCGGCGCAGCTCCTCGATACTCGCGATCACCTAATTGGTTCACTATCTAAAATTATGGAAGTCAAAACGACGAATCAGCCTGACGGTAGTGTGCAAATCTCACTTGCCTCTGGGCAGCCATTAGTGCTGGGAGGGGATGCCGGTAAGATAAAAGCCATTCCTGATGCGAGTGACCCTTATTTAGCAGATCTGCATATTGAATTTGCTCAGCAAACCTTTGCAACCAATGGTGATATTGGCGGAAAGATTGGTGCATTGAACGATTATCAAACCGAGGTGTTAAAGCCAAATCAAGACGCCTTAGATGACATGGCGATGCACCTTGCTAATGAATTTAATGCAACGCTTGCGGCTGGCCTCGATCTCAATGGTAACGCCGGGGCGGCGCTGTTTACGTATGACCCTGCAAACCCAGCCTCTAGCATTGCGATCAATGCCCTTACTGCCGATGAGTTGGCATTGTCTGGCGATGGTACCCCTGGTAACAGTGACAACCTGACCGATTTGATTGCGATCAGTAATAAACCGGTAGCGGTCTCCGGGTTTGGTTCGTTGTCATTAAACGATGCCTTTACCGCCATGACTGGTGAGACGGCGATTAAATCACGACAAGCCGAGTCTGATTATCAGGCAAAAAATGCCATGAATGAACAAGCGATTGCGGCTCGTGATAATGTCAGCGCCGTTAACAGTGATGAAGAAGCCGCAAACCTGATGACGTTTGCCAATGCCCATAATGCCAATATGAAAGTGATCAGCACTGCGAATCAATTGTTTGATTCGGTGTTGCAGCTGTTTTAAGGAGCGCGCATGAGAATCAGTGATACTCAATTTAGCCAAATGATGTTGCAAAGCCTACAGCAGAACAACGCGGGTCTTGGCAAGGTATTAGAGCAAATGGCTACCGGTGATCGTTTAACAAAATTATCCGACGATCCAATGGCTTCGATTCAGTTGTTGAATCTAGAGCGAGAAGGCAGTGCAATCAATCAGTACCATCGCAATATTGATAACGTCAAAACCATATTATCGAGTCAAGAGATCCAGCTTGATTCGGTAACAGAGAGCTTGCAAAGCATGAGGGAGCTCGTGTTGTGGGGCTCGAATGGGACACTTACGGATGAGGATCGTGCTGGCATGATTACTGAGTTAGAGAGCCTGAGAGATTCGGTAGAATCCTCGTTCAACGCTCAGGATGAAGAAGGGCATTTTCTCTTTTCTGGCACCAAAACGGATACCGCGGCGTTGTCGAATACTGGCGCTGGATACACGATTGATGGTAATAGCGATAAGCGTGTTGTGACTGTCGCAAAAGGCGTGACCATGACGTCGAACATGACCGCAAAAGACATCCTGGATTTAGGCGGTGGCAGTAATGTACTGAATCAAATTGATGATTTGATTGTTGAATTTAAGAACCCGAGCCCAAATTTTAGAGCGGAAGTTGATGCCAGTATTGCCGCCATAGATGATAGCTTGGCAAACGTATTAGGGGCGATGACTGAGATCGGTGGTCGACACAATAACCTTGATCTACTGGCGGGGGCACACAGCGAAAATAAGCTGTTTGTCGATAAGGTCACCAGTGACATCTCAGCATTGGATTACGGGGAAGCATCGGTGCGTCTAAGCAATTACATGGCGGCATTGCAAGCTACGCAAGCTAGCTACGTCAAAATCAATGATCTGTCGTTATTCGACCGAATTTAAGGCGCTCCACGCGTTAACTAGGGAAGTGTTATGGCGGTAAGTACGGTGGAAGTTAGGCCACATAGTATTAAGTTAGGTGGTCAAGAAACAGCAAGTATTGCGCCGTCTCAAACCCCTGAATCAACGACGTCGCTGTCTAAGCGTTATCTCACGCCTGCCACGACGATGACGTCGGCGTACTCGCTATCAGGTGTATTGCTTACGCAAGGCCAACAGCAGGCGACGTCGGTACAAATTGCCAGTAAAGCGTTGCAAGGCGTCGGGCGAGAACTGACGCAAGTGAAGCGCAACCTCACCCAGGCTCTGACTCATGGTGTTTCTGATGCCCTGACGGCTTCTTTATCTCGTTCAAAAAGCGTCATTGAAACCACACTTAATCGTGCACGCTTTGATGACAAACGTGTTGTGGATAATGAGCTGAAACTCAAACTAGACAGCGCCGATGTACGACATTTCTCAATACCGGGCTTAAATGCCGGACGTTTAAGTGATCGTAGTGAACAAGTGCGTCTTGATTTCCCTGCGCACGGCACGGTCATCATGCAGTTTGACGGACAAACAGACTCGCAAAGTAGTGCCGAGCGCACCGTGAAACAGTTGGATCGTAGTTTGATTCCAATGGGCATGAGGGCCAGCCTTTCTCGTGATGGTACGGTCGTATTTCAGGCGCAAGAGTCGGCTTATGTCGCCATGCAGCAACAAGTAAAAGTCACGGGACAAGGCCACCGCTTTCCTGCTGGACAAGCCAATACGTTTACCGTACAAGCTGAGCCAGATGGCATTGCTGAGCTACGCTTTGATTTAGCAAGTCGCGAAGGGATTAAGCAATCCATAGCAACCGTGAATCAGCACCTACAACAAGCACAAATAAGCCTTCAAGACAGCCAGCAGTTCCAATCTCAATTGAGTACGCAGATGTCACGTATTCAACGCCAATCTAATCTTCCTACTGAGTCACAAGTTGAGCAGACGGTCACGAAACTGAACCAGTTATCCGGCGACTTCTCTCACACCTATCAAGCCATGAATGCCCAAGCTAATGTGCACCGCCACACCGTCGTCGCGTTGTTGAAATAGAGATTTGCTGCACATATTGTCATCTTCGACAAGATAGCATTAAGCAACGGCTTGAATATTTGTTTGTAGGTCTTATGATCAATGCTCTTAATATGGATGATGAGAAACCTATGTTTAAACCGACGATTTTATTTGCAGCCGCATTACTTTCCTTTAATTCTTTTGCGGCTGTGACGCCAACCCCTAATGAGTTATTTTCAACAATCCACCTGCGCTTGAGTTACATGGAAGACGTTGCGTTATATAAAGCCAATAATGGTAAAGCGATAGAGGATCTAGATCGAGAAGCGGTGGTGATTGAAAAGGCGAGTCTATCGGCTGAAAAAGAAGGCTTAGATAAACAAAGTGTTGTCGGTTTTTTTAAGGCGCAAATATCAGCGGCAAAAGCCATTCAATATAGGTATAGAGCCGATTTGTTGACTCAGCCAGTCACAAGTACTCCAAGAGACTTAAACACCGTGGTTCGCCCCGATTTATTGAGACTTGGTAAGAAAATTAATACGGATATTGCGGAATATTTGCATGAAGGTGGCACGTTGTCTAATCGTGACTTCGCACTCTTCAAAGCCACGCTCGACTCTGATTACTTAACGGATGCGGACAAGGAAATGTTGTTTAGCTCGCTGACCCAAATACAACTGAGGTAATTGGTAATCTGTCGTGTCTATCACGATCTGATTACGACGAGCCCATGACTGTTAATAAGGCCCTTCGCTACCTATAGCGTATAACGAAGGGCCGTTTATCATGGTTAAACTGAACTAGGATATAGTTGGGTGCGCTTATTTACCGTTGAGCTTTAAAGCGGTGAATGTCACGCTGTTGTAGTCGCCATTCTTTTTGTCAGTCGTAAAGTCACCCGTACCTTCACAGCCCGGACCCCATACAGGGTGAGATTCTT
The DNA here is from genome assembly GCF_002873335.1 of Vibrio sp. 10N.286.49.B1. Taxonomy (GTDB): domain Bacteria; phylum Pseudomonadota; class Gammaproteobacteria; order Enterobacterales; family Vibrionaceae; genus Vibrio. The sequence continues at coordinate 52,116 of NZ_MCUW01000033.1, forward strand.
GGACACTACACTGACCATAAGCACCGGCTTTAAAGTAGAACGCATCTTTTGCGTAACCAGTTGGGTAATCTTTGTCGTCGATGCCTTTGCTTAGGTCGATGTCATATTTTACGGTGTCGTGTTTAGCCGTTTCAAAAATCAGGTGCATCATTGTGCCCTTCACTTCAATGCTATAGCTAAACTCTTCTCCCAATGCGATACCAGCATCGCCAGGTTCCGCTGGGTTTTCCCATGTATTTCCCCATACAGGGTAAGCAATGTCCGCGCGATCAGGATCGTTCTTTTCTAGGTTGCGCTCATAGTTCCAAAATACTGAGCCCATTTTATGACCTGGAAATTTCTTGTAGAAAATCTTAATCGGTTCATTACCGTGGCCATAACCTGATTTCGCTTTGATTTGTGCTTTGTCTTTTTCAGCGTGTATTTGTCCTACAACAACAGAGTGCGCAGGGTATTTTTCAGGGTATTTGGCGTGCAGAGAAACGTGGTTGACCTTTAGGGTCGCTTCCAGTTTGCCACCAACAGCACTAAACGTTTTTGCGTCAGGGTGGCTGGAGAGCGCCCAGTTGTTTAGATTGTCATGAGTGTCGATAGAGAAGTCTGCACCACGCGCCATTTGACGCAGCTCTGAGCGAGCATTTTTTGAGTTTTTGGTCGTAATCGCCTTGTTTTGTACCTCAAAGACAAGGTGGCCATCTTTATCTAGGTGAAAAAAATCTGAGTGAGAGTAACTCATCATCGCAACGCCCTCGATCTCGTCGACTCGACCATCTTCATTGATATCAGATGGAATCGTGATCTTCCAATTTCGCATATCAAAGTTATCGGCAGGGACAGGGTATGACACACCATTGTTCGCCACGTTTGCGAAGGCAGAAACCGACAGCAACAATGAACCGGTGAGGACAAGACTTTGTTTCATTTTGTAATTCCTTGTATGTATTATTGTCATACATAATAATTAATCGCGACTTGAAACAAAGCGTAAAAAACAAGATGTGGTTGATAGTTCACACTTTATAATTTTGGCTTTCAACCGACTTCAAAGAATGAGAAAAAATAGCGGATAGGAATCGACATTAGTGATGCTGTTGGCTGTTCTTTGTCACATTTTCTGATAGGACGTCACTGAGACAGAAATGGAGGATGGTGATGATTTTAAGTCGCGTCTGTGAGAGAGCGATCAGGTGTTTCTTGCTAGAGGGTCTAGAAGAATCACACCAAAAAGAAAAAATAAAGAAAGCAGATAAACGCCAGTAAGGTGGCGGAGAGTGTGGGGTAAATGATATAGCCATCATGTTGATGGGTTCTTCTAAAGCAAAGAAAGCTCAGTAAAACATTGTACACGACCAACAATAGGCTAATTGCCGTCCCTCCTTTAAGTGTCAGTGTTGCAAGCTGACTGAGAAAAAAAGCCAATAAAACATAGTCAATCACCACCAACCAAAGGAACGCTTTTTTAAGTGCGTCTGGCGGAGAATCGGGAATGTGTGTCGGACTTTGCTTCATAACAGGCTCTAATTCACTCTCATCAATTTACGATGTACTGCTCGCGATTGACGCTTCGTCATACATAGTCTCATCTCACCCATCAAAGGGTGAGTACTACCTTGGCACGTAATCCACCATCGCCACGTATTGGCTCGACGTTCTACCCAAGCATAGAACTTGGTTGGTTACATCCGTGTTATAAGGGCTGTGGTGTGGTCGTTGACGTTTTATCTATCGCATACCCGATGGTGTCATGCCTTAATACCGGTTGATTGAATTGGGCTTGTTGTCGTGCCTTGTTCAATGCGCTGCTTGGTTGTTCACCAAATAAGGTGCTGATGACGTGTGCTGCGGGTGTGGTGAGGACAAATAACTCGATGCGTCGATTCTCACTCGACTTCGGTTCATCGGCATTGAGCAGCGCTCGGTCGGACATCCCGGTTACCTGTAGTACTCGCTGCTCGGGCATACCACCGGAGACAAGGGTCTGGCGTGCTCTATTGGCGCGTGAAGCAGAGAGATCCCAGTTAGAACGGCGACCAAATGCTTTCTTATACAATGTGGCGTCGGTATGACCGCTGATGATGAGAGGGTTTTCAACTTGGTGAAAAATGGGGGCAAGTGCTAATAGCAGGTCTTCGAAAAATGGGGTTAATGTCGCGCCACCACGAAGAAACATACTTTGTTTATAGTCATCTTGTAAGACGATTCGCAGGCCTTGTGGGGTTACGATAATATCGACGTTGCCCTCTGCGCTGATCTGTCTTGTCATGTTTTCGATGACCTGAGCAAGTAAAACCAGTTGCTCTTGCGTATCGAAGGTACCTTGAATCAGTGAATCAGTCTCTGGACCATTGCCGTTACCGTTGTAAAAAGACGTGACCGTATGGACAGAGTCATGCTGACTTGGCACCGAAGAATCACTCGCGAGATCAATGGGTGAGATACTTTGTGAGGTATCAAATAGGTTGCCAGTGCTTTTATCAAAGACGCTGCCCATGTTCAAATGGGCAACGATGGCTTTACGCTCTTCTTTATCGACCACCTGCATGACCCATAACACCAGAAATAGGGCCATTAGGGCGATCATGAAGTCAGCCAATGCCACCTTCCATGCCCCGCCATGATGTTCGTGCTCATGACGACGCCCAGAACGCTTAAAGACAACGTACTCTTGTTTTTGCATTATCCCTCCTGTTCAGCTAGCCACCTCTCCATTTGATTGAAAGTGGGTTTGATGTCTAGCTGAATGTGTTTTCGCCCGGCATCGATGGCAAGCAATGTTGGCTTCTTTGCAACATACGCGACCAGGGTGGCGCGAATGCAATCAAAGGCTGACATGTCTCGTTTAACGCGCTGGGCCATGGCATTACTGGCTGGATCTAAGCAGCAATAACAACCAAAAATACCTAAAAATGTGCCTACTAGAGCCGCTGCAATGTGATAACCAATCAGGGCTATCGATCCATCAATAGCTTGCATGGTAATAATGATGCCACCCACGGCCGCTAAAATGCCAAACCCAGGAAGAGCCTCCGCTGTGCGTTGCATCGACCGAGATGGCAGTAACAGATCGGTCTCAATGGCTTCTATTTCTTGCTCTAGTAGTCCTTCTAATTCATGAGGCGACATTTGTCCCATTGCCATTAAACGCAAATTGTCGGTAATGAAAGAAACTAAACGATAATCACGGTTTACTAATGGATATCGGCTGAATATCGGGCTTTGTTCTGGATTTTCAATGTGCTTATCAAGGGCTTTGAATCCGCCACTTCGTACGGTCTCGAGTAAGACCTGCAGCAGTGCCATAAGCTCCATATAAAATGCTTGTTCTTGTTTTTGAGGGGCGACAATACTGCGTAGTTGACTGCGCATTTCTTTGAGGACTTGCGGTGGGTTACCAACAATCAATGACCCTACGGTCGCCCCAATGATGATAAGAAATTCAGCAGGTTGCCATATCGCCATCAGGTTTCCACCGGCCCAAACGTAACCGCCGAACACACACACTAATATGATCAGCACGCCCATAAATTTTTGCATAGGTGACTCCTAAGAAGATAACAATTGATTGAGTTGTTTGAGAGCTTGCTTGTGAAGCTGACAGATACGAGGAGGGGTTAAGTCCAGCACCAGCGCGATTTCGTGTAGGTTCATATCATGCTGATAAAATAGGGTCATGAGTAGTTGCTCTCGCTTAGCAAGTTGGCCTAATGCGACCTCGAGACTACGACGAGTATGCTCATGTTGGGTTGCGTCATAGGTGCTATGAGCATGGCTTTCAAGACCGCTATCAATGAGTTGGTCGAGGCTTTGCATCTCACCTGCCATGGAGGCATTGAGCCGTGATAAATAGTCAGCTTGGTCGGTACCCAGCGCCTGTATGATTTCTTTATCGGTAGGTAGGCGACCTAAAGCTTTAGTGAGGTCACGAGTGATGTCGTTGAGCTCGTGGGCTTGTTGACGAGTCTTACGAGAGCGCCAATCTAAACGGCGCAATTCGTCCAATATCGAACCACGAATTCGACACACAGCAAACGCTGGAAAGTGACTATCATCAATATCACCATAACGTCGCCCAGCTTCGAGTAAACCAATCAGACCGATCTGCTGCATATCTTCAACGCTGCAATGGGTCGTCGCATGGTGGCGTAGTTGATTCACGATTCGTTTCACCAAAATTTGATGTTGGCTGAGTAAGCGGTGCTCATCAATGGGCAATGAGGGAGACTGAATCTCTTCTTCAATGCCGTAACTGTCCCTGTGATTCATATCCAGCATAAGGGCTCCTACTGCACGACATATTTAGTGAGCAGTACGTCATCAATATCGTGGACTAAATCGGTTTTCTCAAACGCGCCGAGTACGGTGACCTTGACCTCGTCTTGAAGTTGCACCAAGGCATTGGCACCGTGCAGGTCTTCATAGGTTTTCTGGCTGAACAGGTTGAGCATGGCATTACGTACTACGGGCATATAGTCATTGATGTTCTCCATGCGATCAGGGCGACGAGTCTCAATCGCTAATTCAAGCATGACAAAATGGGTTTGCTTTTTCCCCCTTACGCTAAGCACTAATTTCTCTAATGATTGAAAGCTTGGTGATAGTTGGCTTTGGGGCTGCTCGGCCAGTAACTCTGACAGCCAGGAATGATGGTGATTGGCTTGCTTCATGTACCACGTTGTCCCCACAACAGTCGCTGCCGATATAACGACACTGCTGATAATCATGGTAATAAAAAGCGCAATAATGTGTTGTTTGGTCATAACCTATTTCCTTATGAATGCACTAGGCATGAATATTGAGCCAACGCTCGGCGGCGGAGTGAGACGGATTTTTTGTTGAGTCACCGACGGTCTCCCGAGCAGTAAACACACGCTTTTCATCCTCCGCTTGTTGCGATTGTGATGAGGCCGTGTGGCTGTCTCCAGACCCCACTTGAACGTCAACTTGTAGGAAGTTTTGATTTTGTAGCTCGTGACGCAGTCGATCCGAGACTTGCATGAGCGCTTCTCGTGTCGCGGTGGCATTGGCATTAATTTGTACACTGAGACGGTCACCCTCAACCCGCACCGTCAGGTCAAGCTTGCCTAAATCGGGTGGATCCAATCGAATTCGTGCCTCTTGTAGATTCTGCTGCGCTTGTAAGGTGACGCGATCATTGAGCACTTGCAGCATTTGTTCGCCCCACTTCCCTGCTTGGGTATCGACACGAACATTGGCCCATTGTGCAGTTGAGTGGGCACTCACGTTTTCGGCGTTGCCGTTGGCGGCTGCCAGAGGCAGATTATTAGGGTTTAATAGAGGGTTGGACTGCGTAGTATTCGATAGCCCACCTAACACAGACTGAGTGGTCGATTGAAGATCGCCAGACAGTGAATGACTGGAGAGGCGTGCGTGTTGGTTGAGTGCAGTGATAACACTTTGTCGATCAGAGCGATAAGCAAAATCAGAGGGCATTGAACTCGTGGTTCGCTGCCCTGTCAGCGCCTCGTTGGAATGTGAGAGCTGTTGAGGCGTGTTGATATTCTTAGAGTTGAGGCGTGTGTTGAATTCGAGGGAGGGGTGAGCGTCATCAAGCCCAAATTCACCCTTAATTTGAGGGTGAAGCAGCAAGGCCCCGATGAGTTGCGGTGACCCAGTAGAGGTTTCAAGGTTCTCATCGTCGTGCTCAGTTAAGGACGATTCTGATTTTGAATCACTCACTAATGCCTTGAACGATGACGGTCGGCCTGATGTCATCGGGTTTTGTGTTGAGGGGGCAATTGCCCGCGCGCTCGAGGAATTACCATCATCGCGATGATGGCTGGTGGTATTTGGCGCAGTGGCGCTTTGGGTCGCCGACGGTGAATTTAGCATGATTACTCCAGAGTCATAGCCAGCTGATACGCTTGGGCACGTTCTTTTTGCTCATCGGCCATACCGAGTTGCGTTTTTAGGGTGTCAGTGGCCTGAGATAACGCCATAAACGCCTGTAGGTGTGCTTGTTTTGCCCGTTCAATTTCAGCGGTTAACCGTGGGTCTTGTTGGGCACCTAGAGTAAAAGGATCATGGGTAACCAAAAGCTCCCTAAGCTGTAAGTCGTAGCGTTTTAGGGTCGGCCAGTCTTCTGTTTTTGTTGCGATTTCAATGAGTTGACTTAGGTGTCGAAATCGTTCAGGGGACACCTTATGCGTGTTTGCCAAAATTCAACCACCCTTCTTTGATAGTGCCCATGATGCGCTCAACGCTCGCTAGCTTCTCGACGTCGTTATTCACACTGGCGTGATACAGTTCAACCTGACAAAAGTCATAAAGCTGGTGGAGGTTCTGAGCAATGTCGCCGCCAGCATCGAGATCTAATGCACTGTCGAGACCGACTAGAATGTTCATGCTTTTACTGATGCCATCGCCTTTTTCGGCCAGCCGTCCTGCATTAATATGGCCGCGCACACGTTCGACTTCATCGAGGAGTCCATCAATGAGCATCACTACGAGCTGGTGAGGGCTGGCAGCGGCAGCTTGAGCGTTTAAATCAACCTGCTGGTAAGAGTCGTAGCCTGAGTCCATTAGCATTTGTATTGTCTCCTTGGGTTAACCAAACATGCCCATGGTTTGATTCATCTGGGTCATTAAGGTATTCATTTGGGTAAATTGTTTGAGATAGCGGTTGTACGACATGTCATATTTTCGATCTAAGGTGGCCTGCTTATCGTCGATGCGTGAAATATTTTGTTGTAAGGTGTCTTTGCGGCTTTTAAACAACCCTGACGTTGATTTTAAGAAGGGGTTTGCCATGGTATCGATAGAATCTAGAAGGTTGCCGTCGCCATTGAACATAGCCTCTAGCGCGGCACTGTTATTGTTTTGAGCCTCTTCAAATTTGCTGGTATCGAGTGTCATGGTGCCGCTGCGATCTATCTCTATACCCACTTGGCTTAGGCGCATGCCCTCATATTCGCCACGAACTAAACTGGTCAGTTGGCTCTCAATCGAACGAAGGGTAGGGTCACTGGCTAATACACCGCGTGATGTATCTTCACCGCCGATACCCGTGTGCTCATCGATGGTCGACATTAATGCGTTATAAGCGTCAATAAACTGAGTGACTTGCTCTTTGGTGGCCTCAGTATCCGCGCCAATATCGAGGGTGAGAGGTGCCTCGCCAGAAACTTGAGCCTTACTTACGGTGAGGTCAACGCCATCTATTACGCCAGTGAACGTATTGCTGCTGTTTTGTAGCTTGAGCCCGGTTCCTTCTGCTCCAAGCCAAATCACGGCATCTTGTGGGGCACTGATATCGTTGGTGTTGCTGAAGGCGTCCTCAAACCAGGTTGCGCCGGTTCCAGAGGCTGAAACATTGATCGTGTTTGCGACGCCTGTTTCCGTGCTCGATAGCATGAAATGTGTCTGACCGTTGGAGCGCACTAAGGTGGCATTCACGCCGGGATTATCAGGGTCGTTGTTGATCGCCGATACCAAATCCGCCATGGTCGCTTTTCCATCGCCGTCGCTGTCTAGCGTTGCTAAGTCAAGGGAAAGGCTCTCACCATCCACGGTAAAGTCCAGTGTGCCTGTGATGGGCACCTCGGTGGTGGCATCAAGGTCTGTGGGCATACCGGTTGAAAGTTGATGCGCCGTCGCGACTTGTTCGACAAAAATCTGATAGCTTCCAGCCAGTGCCTTGGCGTCGACTTTCGCACCAAAGAAACCTTCTTCAGAGACAGTGGCGCTATTTTTAATGACATTAGAATCGCTGCTGTTCATCGCATTGACGGCCGTTCTGAATTCGCGCAGTGCCGATTCTACTTTCCCTAAAGCGGTCATCTGACTTTGATAACTGTCGGCTTGCATCTGGTAACGACGTTGAAATGGTTGTACGTCGTAAGTAGCAAGCTGGGTGGCCATAGTGATGGGGTCTAACGAACTCATTAGAGTGCTCCTAATCAAGCTGGCTGTATGGCTAATGTCGTGAACAGCGCAGAGGGTGAATAGTGATTAAATCAAGATGTGTGCCATGTTTTAATTCGTTTAAAAACAATTATTTAAATGTGTTTGATTTGAATGGCGGAAGGCACGTTTCCATCATTGATGTTCCGCTTGCCAGTCAAGTCATGGCATTGGTGTTAGAAGAGGAAGGCGACACAAATCCTCAAGGTATTAACCGTAGGTAATACTCATGGTTGGAATGTGAGATCTGGGTTCCGAATCGTGCTGCGATAGAGAAAACAAAAAACCTCCCGAGGGAGGTAAAGGACGGATGAAGAGCGGATAAAGGAAGGCTCTTCGAATCCAAGATAACGGGTGTACTAGGCTGGACGTCATCACACCCGTTATCAGGGATAGGGTGGCGCTATCGCAGTAGCGACATCGCCATGCTCGGCATTTGGTTTGTTTGCGAAAGAACCGTTGTGCCCGCTTGCATCAGCATCTGGTTCTTCGTCATGTTTGAAGATTCAACCGCGAAGTCAGCATCCGTGATACGACCTTTCGCAGCAGAGGTGTTCTCAACCATGTTGCCTAGGTTAGCAATGGTGTGCTCTAGGCGGTTAATGTTGGCACCAAAGCTAGAACGAGTGGTGCCGACATCAGCAAGAACACCAGCATCACCGCTCGCACCAGTCAATGTCGTCAATGCAGTTTGAGCGCCAGCAGCCGTTGAAATATCGCCGAGAGCGAAAGCACCCGCTGCGCCTATCGAACCGTTCAGAGCGGTGATCTCAGTTGAAACATCGACAGCAAGTTGCTCGCCGGCGTTAGTACCAATTTGTAAATTCACTGCACCAGCAGCAAATCCAGTTGTGTTGAATAATTTTTGGCCACCAAAGTTGGTTGAATCCATGATGTTGACAAGCTCTTCATTGAGCTGTTGGAATTCTTTATTTAGCGCCGTTTTATCAGCGGTCGAAGACGTGTCATTTGATGCCTGTGTTGCAAGGTCATTCATGCGATACACGATGTTCGTCATTTCATCCATTGAGCCTTCGGCCGTTTGCATCATCGAGATGCCATCTTGCGCATTGCGCATGGCGACATTCATGCCACGGGTTTGTGATTCTAGACGGGTTGAAATTTGCAAACCTGCGGCATCGTCGGCGGCTGAGTTGATGCGGTAACCAGTGCTTAAACGTTCCATTGCGGTGTTAAGCAGGCCACTGGTGTTGCTTAGCGTATTTTGTGTCACTAGCGACGCGTAGTTCGTGTGCATTGATAAAGCCATTGTCGTTCTCCTTGAATCACTATCAATTTGGGACGTTCGCCCCGCTCACTAACAAGAGGCGGTCAGTTAATTTCTAGGATTAACTCGAAAATGAAAAAAATAGCCAAATTGTTGAAATAGGGCGGAAATGTGTGAGGTTGGTTCAAGGGGGGAGGGTAAAAATGGGAGGAATGGAGAAGAGCGGTTCCTAGCTCCTAGGGCCTAGGAGGTTGAGGGTGGAACCTGGGGATAGCATTTTTTTTTGATGAAAATAGATTACCCCACATTATCTCCTAGACCCTAGACCCTAGAC
>NZ_MCUW01000033.1:62310-105106 GCF_002873335.1 Vibrio sp. 10N.286.49.B1
AGACCCTAGACCCTAGACCCTCATATCTCTTCATTATGTGCATCACCAAATGACCGAAATGACATTGCCGTGGGGAGGTCGCTGAAATAACCAAAATAATAACTCGCACCCAGTCGCTTAAATTGAGTGAGTTCCTCTTGATTGCAGATTCGGCCTGCAATCCATTGAATGTTATTGCGACGGCAAAAACGGACGAGTGGTAATAACGCGGTTCGGTCTTGTTTGCTTTCTATGGTCACCGCGACCTTAAAAGCATCAGGAGAAAGGGGAAGTAGGTCATTGAACATGGATTGGGATGGTGCGATGTCGACCCACAAGGCAAAGGCGAATTCTTTGATCGTATTCGTAATGGCTAAAGTGGTTGGATGTAATGTACTGGTCTCGCCGAGTTGCAGCGAGGGGATGATGTGGTAAAACGCGCCGGCATGAAAGCGGACAATTTGATTGAAATAATAATGCCCCGGCGCCCAGATCAACGCGTCATGACTGATGGGGACGACCACATTGCTGATGAAGTTGGGATGGAAGGTTTCTATTTGAAACTTGGTTTGGCGCAGCGCGAGATAAAGGCTGTAGAGATCGAGACAAAATCGCATGCAAGGCGAGAGATCAAATAGGTAAACACTTTGCTCACTTTGGCTGCCGAAACGAAGCGTCAGGTGCTGATAGACGATATCGCCAGTGTTGGTATCTCGAATAGCCTGACATGCATGATGGATGTCATTGGCTTTGAATGCAGAAAAAATCAGTTGGTCATCTTCTGTGACGACATGTTGACCAATCAACTCACTGAGATACTGATACAGCGCTTGATTTGAAGTGAGATTATCCAAGATTGCCTACCACATTTATTTGTTTGTTATCAGGTATTTCGTTATATGACAGGACAGCTAAACCTTGGGAAAAGGTGCGAGCATAGCGTGCCAACAACGGTCTTAATTGCGGCATCACCAATAAAATCGGTGCCAGCCCTTGCTGCTTAAGTTGTTGCTTGATAAGCGGCATGTTTTGTTGGAATTGATTGAGGATGTTGGGCTCAATAGGAAAGCTATCAAGCATGACGGTACCGCTGGCCTGTGCTTGTTGCAGTGAGGTCATTAGCATCTGTTCTAGTTCATCCGATAAGGCATACACGTTGAGGTCTTTGCGCTGGCCAGCGATCAAATTGACCAAGGTACGTCGCAGAGCACAACGAACATCAGCGGCTAATAAAATGGGGTCTTTGGTGTTCTCGGCGGATTCCAGCATGGTGTTGGCAATGGTGCGAATATCCTTGAGAGGAACCTGATCGGCAAGCAGTTGTCTGTACACCTTTAACTGTTGTGACAAGCTTAATGCTGCACTCAGTGCCTCAGAAAGCTTGGGGGCTTGCTGGGTAAGCCGTAGATTCATAGCATCCACATCATCATGATTGAATAGCTCGGCTAGGTGCGTCTTCATGATTTTACTGATGTGAGTGGCAATCACGGTCGCATCGTCCACGACTTGATAGCCCATATTCAATGCCTTGGCTTTATCCTGATGGGTGATCCACACGGCTGGAAGGTGATAAGCAGGGTCACTGCCTAAGATGCCATCGATCTCACCATACGTTTCGCCGACGGCAATCGCCATTAAACGGTCGGGTTCAATCATCCCTTCTTCAATAATCTCGCCATTCAGCGATAAGGTGTACTGGTTGGGTTTTAAGTTCAGGTTGTCGCGAATTGCCACCTCGGGCAGCAGGTAGCCTACTTGCTCTGAGAGATTCTTACGCACGCCGCGAATACGTTGAGTAAGGGGCGCCCCTTGTTCTTTGTTGACCAAATGCACTAAGCGATAACCCAAGGCAAGCGATAGGCTTTGCACGTGAGGGATGTCCTCCCAGACTAGGGCGATATCGGGATTATCGTGCATGGCTTGGGAGATCGCGGCCACTTCATCGAGTTGGGGATCGGCAGGGATGGATTTGGATTGTCGCCAACCGGCAAAACCCAAAGCAGCGGCGAAAGTGAAGAAAGCTAGATGCGGCATACCCGGTACCATGCCAATGATCAGCATGACAATAGCAACAGTAAATAATGTTGAGGGTGTGGCCAGCAGTTGCTTTTGCATGGTTTCGGCCATGCCACTGTCACTGTCGTTGATTCTCGTGACGATAATGGCGGCAGAAGTGGCGAGGAGCAGGGATGGGATCTGTGCGACTAAGCCATCACCAATGGTAAGTAGTGCATAGGTTTTGAAGGCTTCTGACGCGGCCAATCCGTGTTCAAACACCCCGATACTGATACCACCAATGATATTGATGAATAGGATCATTAATCCGGCAATGGCATCGCCACGCACAAACTTAGAGGCTCCATCCATTGAGCCGTGAAAATCCGCTTCGTTGGCGACTTCTTGACGACGTTGTCTGGCTGACTCTTGATCGATCAAGCCAGCATTAAGGTCGGCGTCTATCGCCATTTGTTTGCCGGGTAGGGCATCTAAGGTGAAACGTGCTGATACCTCTGAGATACGCTCGCCACCCTTGGTAATCACCACAAAGTTGATGATCATGAGGATAACAAAAATCACCATACCGACAACGTAGTTGCCGCCAATTACGACCTCACCAAAGGCTTGGATGACTTTACCCGCGGCATCGCCTCCTTGATGTCCTTCGAGTAAAACAATGCGAGTTGAAGCAACGTTCAAGGTTAACCGCATTAGGGTCGCGATAAGCAAGATGGTTGGAAAGATAGAAAAATCTAATGGGCGCTTCGCGGTGGTACTGACAAGAAGAACCAGTATGGCGAGCACAATATTGAAGGTAAATAAGGCATCGAGTAATAGAGGGGGCAGTGGCAAAATGACCATCGCCAGGATCATCAGCAACACCACAGGGATAGCAATGTACCCTTTGCTGGACCGCTGAATGTGCTTGAGTCGGTTTAACATGAAGATTCCTTTTCTCTATTCGTTCGTGTGTTAATAAGTGTGTCAGTCAATTCGTGAATAACGTCATACGTCAGTGCCGTAAATGCTTGGGGATTGAAAATGACGGTATGGGTAAAGGTTTGCCTCCGGCTCCATTGCGAAATGACCGGAGCTGCATGACATACGTGAGAATATGCGCAACCGCGATGTACAGCTGACTCGGTATCGCTTGCTCGATGGCGGTAGTGTGGTAAATCGATCGCGTGAGTGGTGGTGAGTGTAAGATCTCCACATGATTCTCTCGGGCAATGCGTTGAATATGCATCGCGGTTTCATCAACGCCCTTTGCCACGACAAATGGGGCGTCTGATAAAGTGGTGTCGTACTTAAGAGCGACAGCATAATGAGTGGGGTTTGTGATCACCACATCAGCTTTTGGCACGGTTTTTTCAATTTTTCTGCGGGCAAATTGCTGTTGGATTTGGCGAATGCGTTGCTTGACCTCTGGACGTCCTTCGTTACTTTTGTATTCTTCTTTGAGTTCTTGTTTGGTCATTTTAAGTTGTTTAAGGTGCTCCCAGCGCTGGTAAGGGATATCAACAACCCCAAAAATTAATAGCGCCACGCCCATCAAGAGTAATCCTTCAAATAAAATGCTCATAATGAGCGTTACGCCTTGATTCAGCGTAAGTTGCTGCATGCCTAAGAGGTTTTGGATATTGCTATTGAGGTAGCTATAAAGCAGGGCGAAGATGATAGCCACCTTGAAGGTCGACTTGAGCAACTCCGCGATAGAACGTGTTGAGAACATGCGTTTTAGCCCAGCAAGCGGACTGATTTTGCTCAATTTAGGTTGAATGTTGGCCGGACGAAATATCCAGCCGCCTAACAGTAAACTGCTCGCCACGGCTACAATGACAATGACCACAAACATCGGCAACAGCAGCTCGATAATAATGCCAAGGCTATGACCAAGGTGCTCAATTGACTGCATGGGGTTGTCGAGGTCCTCACGAGTTAGGCTCATATTGAAACGAAAAACCCCAGAGATCTGCATCCATATTTGTGGCAGTTGGCTATTAAAATACAAGGCAACCGCAACAAATATGACCGCTGAAGTGAATTCTTTGGCTCGTGGGATTTGTCCTTCTTGGCGGGCCTTCTTAACTTTTTGTGGTGACGCTTTTTCAGATTTATCCTGACTCGATTGTTCGCTCATATCGCCCCCACAACAAAGGTATTTAAGTGACGCAACACCTCATGAACCAGCGCCGTGTAGCGACTAGGAATACCACTGACGGTGAGTAAAATACTAAACAAGCCAAGCAACATAGTCATTGGAAAACCAAGCGCGTAGACATTAAGGCTAGGCGCTGCACGGTTCATCACACCAAAACTGATGTTGGCCAAAAGCATAGAGACGATCGCAGGTAGAGCTAAAGCCAGCGCCGACGCAAACATCCAACCAAACAAAGCAATGACTTGATGTAGCGCGTTCATACTTAGCCCTGAGCCAACAGGCCAAATGACAAAGCTCTGCACGAGAATATCGATGACCAATAAGTGCCCCTCTAGGGCGAGAAAGAGCAGCGTTGATAACAACAAGAAAATACGCCCGAGGATGGCCACGGAGAGTCCGTTGACGGGGTCATTCATAATGGCCATGCCAAGTCCCATTTGCATGGAGACAATTTGACCTAGCATGGTGAAAATGGAAAAAAACAGATGCAGAATCAACCCAAAAAATAGCCCCCACAAGGCTTGTTCGAAGGCTAGGAATAAGGATGTCATTGAGAATAAATCAACCGCTGGCATCACTGGCATGAGTGGCGCGGTGATGACCACGATAGAGAGTGCTAACAGGCTTCTTACCCAAAGTGGAATCAGCGCGTCACCAAAAAATGGCATGGAAAGAAAGGCGGCGCCAATTCGAAAGAAGGGCCACCAAAGCTGTCCAAGCCATTGTGAGAGATCGGCAAAAGTAAGCTGCATTAGCCGATCATTCCTGGAATGTTATGAAATAAATAATCAAACAATTCCATGATTTTTCGTAGCATCCAATGACCGGTAAAGATCACCATTAATAGCGTGGCAATCAGTCGTGGTAAAAAACTTAAGGTTTGCTCTTGGATTTGAGTGGTCGCCTGAAAGATAGCAATCACTAAGCCCACTCCCAGTCCGGGCAGTACCAACACCATCACGATATTGATGATCAGCCAAATGGCATTGGAGAACAGCGTGACAGTCATTTCTGGGGTCATTGTGCTTCCTTTATGCTAACCAAAACTGGCTGAGAGTGTGCCAACCGTCATGGCCCAGCCATCGACTAATACAAACACCACAAGCTTAAATGGCAGTGAGACGATGAGCGGTGATAGCATCATCATCCCCATCGCCATGAGGACACTAGCAACCACAAGATCGATGATGAGAAACGGAATGAACAGCATAAATCCAATCTGAAAAGCCGTTTTAAGCTCGCTGATCACAAAGGCAGGCAGTATGACAGCAAAAGAAATGTCTTCGACGTTTTGGTCGAGTGGCTCGTTGGCAATACGCAACATCTGTTCTAAAGCGTTTTGTTGAGTCTGTGCGAGCATGAAATTCCGGACCGGTTTCTCTGCGGTGGAAAAAGCCTGTATCAGCGTTATCTTGCCATTATCGTAAGGCTGAAAAGCGTCTTCGTAGACCTCAGTCCAGACAGGACGCATGATGAGGATGCTTAAGCTGAGAGCGATGCCTACTAAAACACGATTGGGTGGACTTTGTTGCAAGCCTAGCGCCTGTCGAAGGATGGCCAGAACGACAATGATGCGGGTGAAGCTGGTGGCCATTAAAATGAACGCTGGCAAAAAGCTGAGCGCGGTCATCAATAGTAATATTTGTAGCTTAACGCTGTACGCTTGATCGGACTGACCATCGTTGACGGTGAGAAAGGTTAATCCATTATCAGCCGCAGCGGGAAGGCTCACTGCACAAAGTAGGGCAATGACGCACCACGTTAGCATGCCTCCAAATGAAGGCCTGCGTGAGGTGCGTGCGGGGTTAGAACCGATGAGGCAATACTGTCGCACTTATTGGCCCATCGTCGTTAGTGCTGAATCCACAACATCGATCAATCGCAAGCCATATTTATCATTGATAACCACAACCTCAGCGTGACCCATTAAAGAGCCATTGACCTTAACGTCCAGTGGTTCGCCATTCAGTTTGTCCAATTCAATAACGCTGCCTTCTCCTGCACTCATTAATTCGCCAAGGGCGATCTCTCTACTCGCGACCTCAAGTGTCACGGTAACTGGAATGCTCTTAAAAAAGCTAAGATCACGCTCGGCGGGCGTTGGATCACCGATAGGCGCATCGGTATCAAATCCTTCTAATTGAAAGTCATCAAATCGTAGCTCATCACCATCAAATGCAGTGTGGTCAGGGGTATCACTCATTGGTTGCTTTCCTTGTCATTATTTAAAATCAAAACCAGTTGTCCATCTTGCTCCGCCACACGGCCCGTAAATAGGCGCTCTTTGCCAATATGGACGGGGGCAGAGGTCAGCAAATCAATCGGTAAAATGTCGTTCGGTTGAAGATTGAGCACTTGTGTCAAAGGCAGCTCTGTCTTACTCAGTTGAACGTTGAGTCGTACTGGTGTGCTTTGTAAAGCATATTGAAAGTCGCTAGCAATATGTGGGCTGGGCGTTAGCGCCAATTCATCAATGAGCGTCTGAATCAAGACACTATCCACATGAATCATGAGTACGGCCTCAGCATCATGATGAGTAGGGTGTGGATAACGGATACGTAAAGTCGCGATGATCCCCATGCCATTGTGGGGAGGAGTCTCGGTGGTTTGCCATTGCTCGGTTGGTGCCACCCAAGTGCTGATCAGCTGTGCGATCCGTTCTTGTAACCGTAAGTCACTCGCGGTCAGTATTTGAGTCGTGCGTTCGATACTTGCCCCATAAAAATGATCAGCAAGACGCACGAGCAATGAATCAGTGAGGTTAACGGAAAGCCGTCCCCCAGAGTTGTGCTGCAAGACACTATAGCTGATGAGATTGGTTGCCGCGGGTGGTTCTTCAGTTAATGTCAGCGTTTCGACGTTGACATTAACTGAAGAGCTATTGAGCCAAGATTGTAACGCTTGGCGTAGTGTATGACTGGCGTGTAAACATTCTTGCTCTAACTTGTTTTTGACAATATGAATCGGCTTACCCAGTAATTCGACACTGAGTGATGGGGCTTGATGTGACGTTGAAGAATGAACAGTACTCATAATTTCACCAAAACATGATTAAGATATTGACGTGACTAAATATCAATAATCTAAATTATTAGTCAGGCGTGTTTTAATTAGTCTACTCTGTTTTTTTTATTTATTTTTAGTTGAAATATATAAATGTGTGAACTTGGTTCATATGTTTGTTTGTGTCTTATAAAAGCATCTTTAAATAATAAATGAATGAGGTTAGTTTGATGGAATAATAAATATTAAAAAATATAAAAACAATGCAGGCCAGTATTAAAAATAGGCTTATAAAATCTTTGGATTATTAAGGTGTTGTTTTTGTGGGTTATTCTATCGCACTGTTTTATGTTAATGACTGGTTGTGAGTTATTATACATATTGTTACATATCAGAATTGGTATAAATATGATTATTTGCTTTACTAGAGAGTGTTATGTTTATTTAAATGAATCTATTTCATTTAGGAAGTTGTATGGCATACTCCGGTCGGAAGTTATACTTCCGCTTTTGCTATTTTTAAGTGCATTTTTTTGGGTTAATATCTCACTTGCTAATGATGTTATTATTCCAATGGATGTTGTTGAGTGGGAGTTTATTGACACGGAATTTAAATGTCAGCTTCGTTATTCAACATCGGATGCGGAATATATTTCCTTTCTAGCGGAACCTAATCGCCCCATGTCATTAATGGTGACAATGGGTGACTTTTCACAAGCCGTTTTAGTTCAACTATCCCCTCCGTGGCAGACCCCTGCCCAAAGACGAGAAGTTGCTAGTTCAATACGTAATCAGACAGAAATGCTGGAATTTCAACAGGGAATAGAATCCTTCATTAAAGCATTTTCTAATGGTGCGTGGATGCGCATAGAATCTCGTCATGTCGGTACTGCTCTCGCAATGTCTAACCCAGCGAACGCTTCATCAAACGATAAGCAATCATCCCCTCGTGAACCCTCTAGCGACAGCTTAACCATCCCTTCTACACGAGTTGATCACGCTTATACACAATTCAACCAATGTCGACGTACGCTACCTAGCATGTCTTATGAGCAGGCTCGAGATATCGAGCTGAGCTTTCGAGTAGGGCAGCGTGTGATAGATGCCTCACAACGCGCGGTGTTGAAGTCTCTATCAGGTTATATCCAATCAGATAAGACGGTGCAGCGCGTACTGATCGATGGGCATACCGATAACGTGGGGTCATCAATGGGCAATCTGCAACTATCACGAATTCGAGCCGATGACGTTGCCAGCATATTGCTCGATCTAGGGATACCCGATCCGTTAATTGAAGTTAGAGCACACGGGGACCGCTATCCGATCAGCAGCAACACAACTCAAATTGGACAGGCTAAGAATAGACGAGTGACCGTGAGAGTTATTCGTCAATCGGTAGATAAATCGATACATACATTAATGTCTTCTCAGGATGAGAAAACAGAGGTAGCGCTGAAATGAATAAGGACATTTTACTGGTAGAGCCTTGTGACAACGACGCTCGCGCTTTGATGACAGTCTTGCATCAAGAGGGTTTCACTGTTCGGCATGTTAAAACAGGGCGTGCGGCATTAATGGAAGCGCCTGCCGTCATTAACTTGGTGAGTTCAAACCTGCCGGATATGAGTGTTCGTGAGTGGATCATTTGTCAGCAGCGCAAGGCTAACTCAGGGGTTGCAATCGCGATTGTCGGTCAAGATCAGGGCCTGTTAGCGGCTGAGGCAATGAAAGCGGGTGCGACGGACTATTTATTACGTCCTTTTGAGGATAGGCAGCTGACCAATTTGCTTCATCGAGTCGAGGCGTTAGAGAAGCCGATGGCGAATATCGTCGCGGAGTCTTGGCGTAGCAAACAGGTATTGCAGTTGGCCCACCGAGCCGCCTGTACCAACGCAAGCGTGTTGATCTCTGGCGAATCGGGAACGGGCAAAGAGGTATTAGCCCATTATGTACACGATCAGTCTCCTCGTGCGATGGGGCCGTTTGTTGCGGTGAATTGTGCTGCTATTCCCGAATCCATGTTGGAGGCGGTCCTGTTTGGTCATGTTAAAGGCGCTTTTACTGGGGCGTTAGCCTCTCAAAGTGGCAAGTTTGAAGAGGCCAATGGTGGCACGATTTTGTTGGATGAAATCGGCGAAATGTCACCGGCTGTGCAAGCCAAACTATTGCGTGTTTTACAAGAAAGAGAAGTAGAGCGAGTGGGCAGTCACAAGGCGATAAAGCTCGATATTCGAGTGATTGCTGCCACCAATAAAGACCTAAGAAGTGAGGTTCAAAAAGGCCTCTTTCGTGAAGATCTTTATTATCGCCTTGATGTATTGCCTTTGTATTGGCCGCCACTGCGAGAGCGTAAAGATGACATTTTGCCGATCAGTCATTTCTTCATTAATAAATACAAAGAAAAGACGTCTTGCCACTTGTCGGAAGATGCACAGTCTGCCCTAAGCCAGTATCACTGGCCCGGTAATATCCGTGAACTTGAGAATGTGATTCAGCGTGCGCTGGTGATGCGTCACGGTGATTACATTACCGCCCATGATCTAATGTTGCCAGTTGACGCCTCCATGATGAAACAGGGGGGTAAATCAGAATTGCCGGTGAGAAGTGGCACAGGCAGTGCCATCTTTGGTCATGTTGAGGTGAAGAAGCAAGCAGAGTTCCAATTTATCTTAGAACAACTGCGTCACTTTGGCGGCAATCGTACCAAAACAGCCGACGCCCTTGGGGTGTCAACACGAGCACTGCGCTACAAACTAGCGGCGATGCGCGAGCAAGGAATTGATTTACAGTCGGCGTTAGGGTCGGCTGCATAAAGGAGAAGTGTGATGGCGATGCAACCTATCAGTAATATGGTCTCAGCAGAACAACTCATGCTGACTAAGCTGCAATCCATGCAGCATCAAATACAACCAGATTTTGTCGTGTCTTCTAATCCGGTGGACACATTGCAACCCCTTGCCCCCATGTCTTTTTCTGGTGCAATGAAAGGGGTACTTGATCGCGTGAATGAACACCAGTCGTTGGCGAGCAATAAAATGTCGGCGGTTGAAACCGGGCAAAGTGACGACCTCGTTGGCGCGATGGTCGCCAGTCAAAAGGCGAGCTTATCATTCTCCGCGTTGATGCAGGTTCGCAACAAGGTGGTGTCCTCCTTTGATGAAATCATGAAGATGCCGGTGTAGATGATGTCAGAATTAACCTCACAAGTGATGCCAGCTTCGACATCTGCCGAGCCGTCTTCCGCGAAAAAACAAACGTTTGTTAATGCGGGTGATATGAACCATAAGCTAAAACAGTTGTGGTCGAGTTCACAGCGAAACCTAGTGCTTTCTGCGGTATTAGCCGCCATTGTTGCCGCCATCATTGTCGTGGCGTTATGGAGTTCTTCACAAAGCTATCGATCACTGTATAGCCAACAAGAGCGTTTCGATATTGGTGACATCATTTCAGTATTGGAAGCAGAAGGCATTGCGTATCGCCTCCAAGAGCAGAACGGGCAGGTGATGGTGGCTGAAGGCCAGGTGGCGAAAGTTCGTATGCTTTTGGCCGCAAAAGGAGTAAAAGCGCAATTGCCAACGGGTTTAGACGCACTGAAAGAAGACAGCTCGCTCGGCACCAGTCAGTTTATGGAGAACGCTCGCTACCGACATGGATTAGAAGGGGAATTGGTTCGTACCATCATTTCTTTGAATGCGATTACTAATGCACGAGTGCATCTCGCTATTCCGCGTCAAACGCTGTTTGTTCGTCAGCAAAGTGAAGAGCCATCAGCCTCGGTCATGATTGAGTTAAAAGCAGGCGATGATCTTAAACCGGAACAAGTAGAAGCGATTATCAATCTTGTGGTAGGCAGTGTGACCGCAATGAAGCCGGAATTCGTCTCAGTGATTGACCAGTATGGTCGTTTACTCAGTGCTGATATCGGTTCTATGGAGGCCGGTAAGGTCAATGCCAAGTACTTAGATTATCAAAAAAGCGTAGAGAAGCAGGTGATACAACGTGCTGCCGACATGCTGACGCCGATTGTTGGCCCAAGTAATTACCGAGTGCAGGTCGCTGCCGATCTTAACTTTAGTCAAGTCGAAGAGACGCAGGAGATTCTTGACTCGGCCCCTGTTGTGCGAACAGAACACAGTATTCAAAATAACAGCATTGATAATATTGCACTCGGGATCCCCGGCGCGCTGAGCAACCAACCGCCGGTAACGGGCGAGGTCGCGACACAAGACAGCAAGAATACCAATGCCCGCAGTGAGTTGAATCGTCAGTATGCCGTCGGAAGTAGCATTCGTCGTACGCAATATCAACAAGGTGCAGTCGAACAGCTGAGTGTCTCAGTGTTGCTCAATGAAGCGGCGGCACCAAATGGAACCGCGTGGACGGAAGCAGAGAGAACACAAATTTCAGCGATGGTCATGGATGCGGTTGGGATATCCGCTGCACGAGGCGATCGCTTAAATGTGATGAGTTTCAGTTTTACCCCTATCGAGATTGAAGCGGCGCCTACAATGCCGTGGTGGCAAGACCCAACGGTGCAGCAGCCACTGCGATATGTCATCGGTGGGTTGTTGGGCATGGCGATGATCTTCTTTGTATTGCGGCCATTGATTATGCATCTCACTGGCGCTGATCAGCGTAATGACATGCTCGATTTTGCCGACCCTCCACAAGATGATTATCAAGAAAACCTGCAAACCAAAGAAGAGCGAGCGCGAGAAGAGATGCTCAATCGTAAATTGTCTGAAAAAGGCATTACGTCAACATCCTCGGGGTTGGACGCCAGCAGCGACATGCTGCCGCCAGCCGGATCGCCATTAGAGATTCAATTAAAGCACTTGCAACTTATCGCCAATGAAGAACCTGAGCGTGTTGCCGAAGTCCTTAAACAATGGGTGAATGTGAATGAAAACAGCGCAGTTAAAACCAGCAACGCTTAGTCATGTAGAGCGTACGGCACTGGTGCTTCTCGGAATGGGGGAGGATGCAGCCGCGCAAGTATTCCAACACTTTACTCGTGATGAAACACAACGTGTGACGAAGGCCATGGCACAGCTCAGTGGGATCAAAAGCGACAGCGCTAAACAGGTCATCCAACACTTCTTTGATGATTTTCGTCAACATAGTGGGATTCGTGGCGCCTCTAAGGCTTATTTGTCAAATACGCTTCGCAAGGCACTGGGCAATGATTTAGCGAAAGGTCTGCTCAATAACCTGTATGGCGATGAAATTCGCAATAATATGCAGCGACTACAGTGGGTTGATGCAGAAATTCTGGCGCGATTCATTGCGCAAGAGCATCCTCAAATGCAGGCTATATTCTTGGCCTATTTGCCGGCTGAAACGTCATCGAAGGTGTTGGAACAGTTACCCGCAGACTATCACGATGAGCTGTTGTATCGCATCGCTCGTCTACAAGAGATTGAGCATGATGTTGCCAACGATTTAAATGATTTAATTGAGCGTTGTATTGAACATGTTTCCAGTAGTCAAAGCGCCCCGCTGTCGGGGGTGAAACAGGTCGCCGATATTATTAATCGTTTCTCGGGTGACAAAGCCATGTTGATGGAAATGCTCAAGCTTCACGATGAAGACGTGGTGAATGAGATAGAAGAGAATATGTTCGACTTTATGGTTCTCGGCAGACAGCGAGAAGACACGATGGACCGACTGGTACAGCAGATACCGCTTGAATTGTGGGGGGCGGCCTTGAAAGGTGCAGATATTACCTTGCAGCAAGCCATTAAGCGCTCAATGCCACAACGATTAATTCAGGCCTTGGAAGACGACATGCAGATGAGAGGCGCGGTACCTGTCAGTGCAGTAGAGCGTGCGCGTACTGAGATCATGCAATTGGTCAAGGCGATGTCTGAGGCTGGAGAAATCGAGCTGTTGTTGTACGAAGAACAAACGGTGGAATAACGCATGTCTCAGAAAACTAGTGTGCATAAGCAAAAGCACGGTGCTTTAAAGCGATTGAACCAAAGACCATCACTTCAAGGGCGAATAACGAGCAAGCCTATACTGAGACTGGCGGCGTCGGATTATCGGCCACATCGTTTTCCTCCGGTTGCGCCCGCCATTCAGGACGATGACTTATCATCGGACATGATGTGGGGGGATGGGCCTTCACAAGCGGATGTACAGCAAAAATTAGAGGAAGGGTTTCAGCAAGGCCTTGATCAGGGGCATCAGGAAGGCGTTGTACAAGGCATGGAGCAAGGTCGTCTTCAAGGCTCACTTGATGGGCAAAAAGAAGGTTTTCAAAAAGGGTTTGTCTCTGGAGAGCAATCAGGGAAACAGGCCTTTCTTGATGCAATTAAACCCGTGAATGAGATCCACCATCACCTAGAGCGCTGGCAGGAAGAGAAGGAGCAACAGCAAAGACACGTAATCTGTGAGTTGGTACAAAAGGTTGCCCAACAAGTCATTCGCGCAGAGCTCACGCTTATGCCACAACAAATATTGGCGCTAGTCGATGAAACCCTTGAGGCGATGCCGGGTAAAACAGAGCAAGTTATGGTACATCTTAACCCTCAGGACCTAGAGCGCATTACCAATATTAATGCCGATTTACCGGCTCACTGGAAGCTGGTCGCCAAGCCAGAGTTGCCGGTTGGTGGATGCCATTTGGTGACCGATGATGCCGAAGCGGATGCTAGCTGTGATTCGCGTTTAGAAACCTGTATGGATAACGTCAAAACTCACCTTCTTGATGAGGCGTTGCCCGCCAACAATGAGCATGATAATGACTAGTCATTCTTCGGTGCCACTGGCCAATAGACTGCATGATGCGATGGCGTCGCTAGAGAGTGTCCCAGTTGCCAAGGTGACGGGGAGGCTGGTCAAGGTTAATGGCTTGATGCTACAAGCGGTCGGTTGCCGTTTTAAACTAGAGCAACGATTCTTAGTCGAAACCGCAGAAGGCGATATGATTGAAGCGCAGGTTGTCGGGTTTGATCATACCGTAGCTTATCTTATGCCCATCCGTCGCTTAGGTGGCTTATTTGCAGGCGCAAAAGTGATTCCGTTGGAGGGTGATAGCCATGTGCATTTAGGTTATCACTGGCTTGGAAGAGTTGTGAATGGCTTGGGTGAGGTATTGGATGATGGGGTTCCTTTAACTGGGGGGGATCGTGTTTCTCTTGAACCGCAGCCTATTAACCCCTTAAAACGGCGACCAGTCGACACCCCATTAGACGTGGGTGTTCGCGCGATCAATGGGTTGTTGACGGTGGGGAAAGGACAACGTATTGGACTGATGGCCGGCAGTGGCGTAGGGAAAAGTGTCTTGATGGGCATGATTACGCAAAATACACAGGCCGACGTCATTGTCGTTGGGCTTATCGGAGAGCGAGGTCGTGAGGTTCGGGAGTTTGTGGAGCGAAACCTCACCCCAGAAGCAAGGCGTAAAGCGATTATTATCGCCGCCCCTGCGGATGAGTCGCCATTGATGCGACTCAGAGCAACCTTATTGTGCCATCGTGTTGCCGAATACTTCCGCGATAAAGGAAAAGATGTCCTGTTACTCATGGATTCGTTAACGCGCTACGCCATGGCGCAAAGAGAGATTGCTTTAGCATTAGGTGAACCCCCTGCCTCGCGTGGTTATCCACCTTCGGTTTTTAGCGTCTTACCACAGTTGTTAGAACGAGCTGGTAACAGTGAACATCCAGATGGCAGTCTTACCGCGATTTATACTGTATTGGCGGAAGGAGATGACCAGCAAGACCCGGTTGTTGATTCTGCACGTGCGATATTAGATGGCCACGTAGTGTTGTCGCGAGCCCTTGCTGAGCAAGGACACTACCCTGCCATCGACATCAATGCCTCTATTAGCCGATGCATGAATGCTTGTACACAACCTGCCCATCAAACAATATCGAACCAATTTAGGCAACGCTATGCAAGTTACCTTCAGGTGAAAGAGTTACTGCCCTTAGGGGGCTATCAACCTGGGCAAGACCCTGAGCTTGATTGTGCGGTTGCAATGCATCCACAGTTAAAAACCTATTTGTTGCAGAGCGCGCAGGAAGCCGTGAGTTATACCGACAGCTTAGCGCAACTGGCGCAGATGTTT
Organism: Vibrio sp. 10N.286.49.B1; assembly: GCF_002873335.1. Classification (GTDB taxonomy): domain Bacteria; phylum Pseudomonadota; class Gammaproteobacteria; order Enterobacterales; family Vibrionaceae; genus Vibrio. Next base: position 77,529 of record NZ_MCUW01000033.1, read on the forward strand.
GCTGGCGATCAGGTGGTAAACTAATCATGCGTTTGTGACCGAGCTTTAATCATAAGGACCACCATCATGGAGAGTAAAATTAGAGCGGTAGGGACATTGACGCTTGTTGAAGAGGCGCAGCGTGATCGGATTGGTTCGCAATTAGAATGTGCACGACAACAAAGCGAAGCCCTACAAGCTCGCCTCAATGCACTAACGGAGCTTAAGTCGTTTCATCAGGCACAGGGACCATCAATGTCTTGTCGACTGAGTTTAATGAATATGACGATGGTCGATCGAATGCTGCAAACCATGCTGCATCACCAGACGCACGAACAGGCCGTCATGCAGGCTGAATGTCATGCGATACAAAACCAGCTGCAAAAAAAATCTCAGAGGGTGCATGGCTTAGAGCAGGTCCTTGAGCGCTGGCAAAACAAACAAAAGTATGAAAAGGCAAAACGCGATCAGAAGTTAACCGAAGACATCATTAATTCACGCTTGAAGCTGAGAAAACTGTAATTAAACTGGACATTTATCCAGTATAAATTACCATTAGCGTTAGAGAAATGCTGATGGCTGGCCAACAATGCAATGGATAATTGAACATCAAACCCTCCTACTTTCAATCACTTCTGTCTCAACCTGCTTAGGGTTTTCTGCGGCAGCCATTTTCCATTTTAAAGCCCGTCAAACGGCGGAAATGATGGAACAAAAAGCGCAAATGGCGCACATGGCAATGACGCAAGACATCGATCGTTTACAATCTGCATTGAAAGACGCCAAACAAGAACTTGATGAGCTCGATGATGAGCGCGACAAGTCGGCTTTTGAGCTTAAGCAAGCTCATGGCAAGGTCATGGCGGCGGTAGAAAAACTGCGTTACTTTGAGGCGGTGAAATTAGAGCGTCAGCAATACGCTGAAGAGCTTGAACGTGTCCGCCAGGCACGCTCTGCTTCTGAAACAGAATTGCGTGAGCAGATTGCGACGTTCCAGCAACAACAGCGTTCAGACAATGAAAAACGCCATCTACTGGAGCAGTCAGAGCAAAGGCTGAAAGAGCAGTTTGAGCGTTTGGCTCACCAAGTACTTGAAGCGAATACGAACAAAGTGGATGCGCAAAACCGTCAGAGCCTTGATGGTATTCTGACGCCACTAAAAGATCAGCTCGAAGGCTTTAAAAAACAAGTGAATGACAGCTTTAACCAAGAAGCGAAAGAGCGCCATACGCTGGTCCATGAACTCAAAAATTTACAGAAATTAAATGACCAAATGACCCGAGAAGCGATGAACCTGACACAGGCGCTCAAGGGGGACAACAAACAACAAGGCAATTGGGGTGAGGTTGTTCTTGCGCGCGTACTGGCAGAGTCAGGACTGCGAGAAGGGCATGAATATGAAACCCAAGTGAATCTGCAAAATGAAGCAGGTAAACGCTTTCAACCCGATGTCATTGTGCACCTTCCTCAAGAGAAACAAGTCGTCGTGGATTCTAAAATGGCGCTGGTTGCTTTTGAGCGTTACTTCAATGCGGAAGTTGACGAAGAAAAAGAACAGGCGTTGCGAGACCATTTATTGGCACTGCGAAACCACATTCGCGGTCTATCACAAAAAGACTACCATCAATTACGTGGGATCCGTTCTTTGGATTATGTCTTGATGTTCATCCCTGTAGAGCCCGCTTTTCAGCTTGCGATTCAGGCAGATCCGAGCTTAGTTAAAGACGCGATGGAGCACAATATTATCTTGGTAAGTCCAACGACTCTGCTCGTAGCGTTACGGACGATAGACAACCTTTGGCGCAATGAAAGACAAAACCAAAATGCTCAGGTCATTGCCGATAAGGCAAGCAAGCTTTACGACAAGCTAAGATTGTTTGTTGATGATATGGAAGCCTTGGGTGGTGCATTGGATAAAGCCAACCAAAACTACCAAGGCGCAATGAACAAGTTGGCCACTGGGCGTGGCAATGCCATTCGTCAGGCTGAAAGCTTTAAACAACTGGGCGTGGAGGTGAAACGCTCAATTTCATCGTCGGTCACAGAAATTGCACAAAATGATGCGCTGGTGGAAAGACAACCAGAGTCGGATAAAGTAAACTGACCGTCGGCAGCGCCGGGGTAATGTCGCGCTGCGTATGAGGAAGAATAATGACGGATACTAACGTGCAATCGAATCAAGTAAATCAACAAGATGAAACCACGCATTTTGGTTTCGAAACCGTGTCTAAGGGTGAAAAAGTCACACGTGTGGCTGAAGTTTTTCATTCAGTAGCGGCTAAATACGACATTATGAACGACTTGATGTCGGGCGGTGTCCATCGTTTATGGAAACGCTTTACGATTGATTGCAGCGGCGCAAGACCTGGCCAGCGCATTCTTGACTTGGGTGGCGGCACAGGGGATTTGACTGCAAAATTCTCTCGTATTGTTGGTGACCAAGGCCATGTAATTTTGGCTGATATTAATAACTCAATGTTAAATGTCGGCCGAGATAAGCTTAGAGATACCGGGATTGTCGGCAATGTACATTACGTACAAGCAAATGCCGAAGAGTTGCCGTTTCCTGATAACTATTTTGATTGTATTACGATTAGCTTCTGTCTTCGTAATGTGACTGACAAAGATAAAGCCTTGCGTTCAATGTACCGTGTCCTTAAGCCCGGTGGCCGTTTGTTGGTGCTCGAGTTTTCTAAACCAATTCTAGAGCCGTTGTCAAAAATCTACGACGCGTACTCCTTTCACTTGTTGCCTAAAATTGGTGATTTGGTGGCAAATGATGCGGAAAGCTATCGCTACCTAGCTGAATCTATTCGTATGCATCCCGATCAAGTTACCCTAGAAGGCATGATGCAAGACGCCGGTTTTGAGCATACTAAATACTTCAACCTGACCGGTGGTATTGTTGCCTTGCACCGTGGCTACAAATTCTAAGGGATAGCAAGATGCCATTTGATCCATTAGTGACAGCGGTGGTTGAAACCACACTCAATACTTTAATTCAAGATGATGATGAGCTTGTTAAGCGCGTATCACGTCTGAAAGGTCAAGCGATTCAAATTCATTTGCGTGAGTTTAATAAATCACTGACCTTTATTTTCAGTCATCAAATCGATGTCCTGGCTAACTATGAAGGCGTGGCGGATTGCTCATTGTCACTGAATTTGTCGGTATTACCGGAGCTCAAAGAGCAGGCCAATATTACCCAACTGATTAAGCAAGATAAGCTTGAATTAGAGGGGGATATTCAGCTCGCGCAAAAATTCGCTCAGTTAATGACAGATAGTAAACCTGATTTAGAGGAATGGCTGTCTCGAGTCACAGGAGATGTTGTTGCTCATAGCTTGGTACAAAGTGCTAAGGGCGCATTGAGTTTGGTTTCTTCTCAGGTCAGTAAGCATCAAGACCATTTTGGGCAAGTGCTGACTGAAGAGTGGAAAATTGCACCGGCGCCATTGGAAATTGCGGCATTTTGTGACCAAGTAGATGATGTACGCAGTGCAGTGGATAAATTTTCCATTCGTATTGAACGTCTGCTGGAATCAACTACAGCGCCTGTCATTGAATCCTCAGACAATCACCCGGAGCCACTATGACTCCGAGTGAAATAAAGCGCCTGTATCAGATTGTTAAAGTTCAATTGGAATTTGGATTGGACGAGCTCATTCCAACTCACCAATTAACCAAAGCCCCAATCCTGGCTCGTAAATCTTTGTTTTGGATTAAGAATGTGCACCCAGAAAAGCCATTGGGTGAGCGTTTACGTCTGGCGCTGCAAGAGCTTGGTCCTGTGTGGGTTAAGTTTGGTCAGATGATGTCAACGCGTCGCGACTTATTTCCTCCTCATATCGCGGATCAGCTAGCTTTATTGCAAGACCAGGTGTCGGCATTTGATGGGGAACTTGCGAAAACTCACATTGAAAAAGCGCTTGGTGGACCTGTTGAACAGTGGTTCAGTGATTTTGATATTCAGCCGCTGGCTTCTGCTTCGATCGCACAAGTACATACGGCGACGTTAAAAGAGAATGGTCGAGAGATCGTTCTTAAAGTCATTCGCCCTGATATCCGCCCAGTGATTGACGCGGATATAAAGCTAATGTACCGGTTGGCCGGTATCGTAGCCAAAGCCTTGCCTGAAGCGCGCCGATTAAAACCGGTCGAGGTAGTGCGAGAATATGAGAAAACCCTGCTTGATGAGTTAGATTTGCGCCGAGAGGCTGCGAATGCCATTCAACTTAGGCGTAACTTTGAGGGCAGTGAAGAGCTATATGTCCCAGAAGTCCTCCCTGACTTTAGCAGTGAAAGCCTCATGGTTTCGGAGCGGATCTACGGCATACAGGTCAGTGATATTGCTACACTGCAAGAAAACGGCACGAATATGAAGCTGTTAGCTGAGCGTGGTGTGACGGTGTTCTTCACGCAAGTATTCCGCGATAGTTTCTTCCATGCTGATATGCACCCCGGAAATGTTTTTGTTAGTTATGAACATCCAGAGAATCCCAAGTGGATTGGACTAGATTGCGGCATCGTTGGAACGCTAAATAGTGAAGACAAGCGATATTTAGCCGAGAATCTATTAGCCTTCTTTAATCGTGATTATCGCAAGGTGGCTGAATTGCATGTTGATTCAGGCTGGGTTCCCGCCGACACCAATGTGGATGAGTTTGAGTTTGCTATTCGCATGGTATGCGAGCCTATTTTTGCTAAGCCATTGTGTGATATTTCTTTTGGCCATGTGTTATTGAACCTATTCAACACGGCTCGCCGCTTTAATATGGAAGTTCAGCCTCAGTTAGTCTTGCTGCAAAAAACGCTGCTTTATATTGAAGGGTTAGGCCGCCAGCTTTATCCTCAACTTGATTTGTGGGAAACCGCGATGCCATTTTTAGAAAAATGGATGGCCAATCAAGTTGGGCCACAAGCCGTGATTAATGGCATTAAGGAGCGCGCGCCGTTTTGGGCAGAAAAATTACCTGAATTACCGGAGTTGTTGTACGATAGCTTGAAACAAGGTCGTATGATGAATCAACGTGTTGACATGTTGTATCACGGTTATCGTGAAACAAAACGGCAACAAGGGACTGGTAAGTTTTTATTTGGTGTGGGTGCAACATTAATCGTATGCTCGGCCATATTGCTTGAAGGCTCCTACCAGCAGTTCGCCATTGTTTCTGGTGTTGTCGGTATCACATTTTGGCTGTTAAGTTGGCGTGCTTATCGACGTTAAGCGATAAACTTCTTTTTATTTATTGAGTAAGACCCGAGGTAAAGAAAATGGGTGGTATTAGTATCTGGCAACTTCTTATTATTGCTGTCATCGTTGTATTGCTATTTGGCACCAAGAAACTACGCGGTATTGGTGGTGACTTAGGTGGTGCCGTCAAAGGCTTCAAAAAAGCAATGAGTGAAGAAGAGTCTTCAGAGAAATCTTCAGCAAAATCCAAAGAAAACGATGCGGATTTTGAACCAAAGAATCTTGAGCAACAAAAAACAGAGGCTCAAGCAGAACCAATGGAAACTAAGAAAGACAAAGAGCAGGGTTAATCTGTGTTTGATATCGGTTTTTGGGAACTGGTACTCATATCTGTGGTTGGTTTAGTTGTCCTCGGACCTGAGCGTTTACCCACGGCAATTCGCAGTGTTTCTCGCTTTATTAGTTCAGCAAAGAGCATGGCAAATAATGTCAAAGATGAACTTTCACATGAGTTGAAGGTTCAAGAGTTACAAGACAATTTGCGTAAAGCTGAAAAAATGGGCATGGAAGACCTGTCTCCAGAACTTAAAAGTTCTGTAGAAGAATTAAAGCGTGCAGCACAAGACGTCACTCGTCCTTATGCGAAAGATAAGGTGGAAACCACTGAGGAAGCATCTTCAGTGGCTGCTGATGTTAAGCCTGCGGAAAATGAGTCTCCAGATAAAAAAGTTGAATAGGGGCGGATGATTCGCCCTTATTTTTTTGTATATCGAAGATCGCCCATACTTAGTCATCTTCCTATTTCTTTGAGGTTCTCATGTCTACCGTCGAACAGACGCAACCTTTGATCAGTCATTTACTCGAACTGAGAAATCGACTGTTACGTGCCATTGCATCGGTATTGGTTGTTTTTCTCTGCTTAATTTATTTTTCTGGCGATATCTATGATTTCGTGTCTAAACCTTTAGTTGAGCGCCTGCCTGCTGGCGCAACGATGATCGCTACGGATGTTGCCTCACCATTCTTTACGCCATTAAAACTGACGTTAGTCGCCTCTGTTTTTATCGCAGTTCCGTTTATTTTGCATCAGGTCTGGTCGTTTGTTGCTCCTGGCTTGTATAAGCATGAGAGACGCTTGGTGATGCCACTGATGTTTTCTAGCTCGTTGCTTTTTTACTGCGGCGTTGCTTTTGCGTATTTTGTTGTTTTTCCACTTGTCTTTAGTTTCTTTACCGCTATCTCTCTTGATGGTGTTGATTTTGCGACGGATATTTCGAGTTACCTCGATTTTGTCTTGGCGCTCTTTTTAGCCTTTGGTATCGCATTTGAAGTGCCTGTCGCGATCATTCTATTGTGCTGGACTGGCGCAACCGATGTGGAAAGTCTGAAAGAGAAACGCCCTTATATTGTGGTTGGGGCATTTGTTGTGGGTATGATGCTCACGCCTCCAGATTTGATCTCTCAAACGTTGCTCGCGATCCCGATGTGTCTGCTGTTTGAGGTTGGGTTATTTTTTGCGAGATTTTATACCCGTAAAAAAGATGACCTTGATGAGCAAGAAGAATAAAAAAACGGCCGAATGGCCGTTTTTTTATTCTCTGGTGTGATATCCGCAGAACGTTAAGAACATGATGTGAGTTACGGTTTGTTCGGGTGGCGTATCTACCAGGAACGGTTGGATAGGCTTTGTATGATTGCTGTCGATGAGACACTGCCTAGATAATAATCTTGTATCCACAAGCCGTACAAATATAAATTTCTTTGATGCCTTTTAGCCTTTGCCACAAAGTTCGTTTGTGTCGTTGTAATAAAACTCCGTGTTTACACATGATTTATTCCTTTAATTTCGATAGGGCACAAGCTTAGCTTTTTGAGGCTTGGATTAGGACGTATATTCTACTGATGGCAGTGCATCAAGAGAATGTCAAAATTGAAGCGACATCACAATTTAATATAACTTAAATGTAAGCTTGCAATATTTGTGTGACTGGTCACATAGTTAAGGGCCTGTTTGAGTTTTAAGGCTGTGACATGATGACTTTACTTAGAGATGGAAATAGGGTGTTTTCGAAGGGAAAATAACTTATTTTTGTTTATCGGTTGGCAAAGAAACAACCTGTATCGACCGTTCGTTTAGGAATACAGGTTGATTTAATACCTATGTGTTCTGGCTAGAGTGAATCGAATGGTTTAGAGAATGCACATTCAGTATTACTCGATATTGTTACAACTTAAAAAGCGCTTTAGCATTGTTTGTCGTTGTAACGATTAGTGATGAGGTATCGGTATCACGACATTGCGCAATACGTTCTAAAACCAACGACGTATAAGCGGGTTCATTGCGTTTTCCGCGATGAGGAACTGGCGCTAAATATGGGCAATCTGTTTCTAGGATGACCCAGTCCATATCCAATTCAGGGATAACCTTATCCATCCCAGAGTTTTTGAACGTTGATACTCCCCCTAACCCTAGATGAAAACCGAGAGCGTTGATCGCTTTGGCTTCTTCTAGGCTGCCACCAAAGCAGTGGAAGACGCCTTGCAGTGTGCCGTCTTGCTCTTTTTTTAATAACGTTAGGGTCTCTTCAATCGAATCCCGAGTGTGAATTACAACGGGCAGGTTACGTTCTTTTGCCCAGTTTAACTGAGTGATAAACGCGTATTCTTGCTCAGCCTTGTAAGTTTTATCCCAATATAGGTCGATACCGATCTCCCCCACGGCGATAAAATTGTGTTTATCGAACCAACCCAAAATTTCATTTAAGGTCTCTTTCACGTTGCCATCGACGTAACAAGGGTGCAGCCCCATCATGGAGCGACATACCGATGGGTAGGCGGCTTCAGTTTCAAGCATCGGTTTGATTGAGTTGAGGTCAATATTGGGCAGCAATATTTGCTTTACACCTGCTGCGAGAGCGCGCTTTACAACATCGTCTCTATCAGCATCAAATTCTTCTGCGTATATGTGGGCGTGGGTATCGATCATTAAAAGGCTGCTTAAATGTGTAAATAATAGCGTAAGTATATACACAAGTGACGCTAACGAAAATCGATGAACGGATTGGGAGTTAGGTTGTGGCGTTGGTTGAGCATTTTGCTGTTTTACTACTAGCATGATGACTTGAGAGTGATATGCTTAGTTTTCGCATTTTCCAGACAAGGAGAGCAAGGTGTCTGTATCGATTCAAGGTCAATTTCCAGCAAGACGTATGCGCCGTTTGCGCAAGCACGATTTTAGCCGTCGTTTGATGGCGGAAAACCAGATTTCAGTAGATGATTTAATTTACCCAATGTTTATTTTAATGGGAAAAAATCGTCGTGAATCGGTGGAATCCATGCCAAGTGTCGAGCGTTTATCTATCGACTTGATGCTAGAAGAGGCCGAGTACCTCGCCAGGTTGGGTGTGCCTGCGATTGCTTTGTTCCCTGTTGTGAACCAAGATGCCAAAAGCATTTGCGCCGCGGAAGCTTATAACCCAGAAGGACTTGTTCAAAGAGCCGTTAAACTGCTCAAGCAAAATGTGCCTGACATGGGGGTGATTACCGATGTGGCGCTTGATCCGTTCACCACGCATGGCCAAGATGGCATTATTGATGAAAGTGGCTACGTTCAGAACGATGAAACGACAGAAGTTCTTATTAAGCAGGCTTTGTCTCACGCAGAGGCGGGGGCGGATGTTGTGGCCCCATCGGATATGATGGATGGCCGTATTGGACGAATTCGTGAAGCGTTAGAAGACGCCGGTTATATTCACACCCAAATTATGGCGTACTCAGCCAAGTATGCGTCTAACTATTATGGGCCATTCCGTGATGCAGTCGGTTCAGCCTCAAATTTGAAGGGTGGCGACAAGAAAAACTACCAGATGGATCCCGCGAACAGTGATGAGGCGTTGCACGAAGTGGCAATGGACATCAATGAAGGCGCTGATATGGTAATGGTGAAGCCCGGTATGCCATACTTAGATATCGTCCGTCGCGTGAAAAGTGAATTACAAGTCCCGACGTTTGCTTATCAGGTGTCTGGTGAGTACGCGATGCACAAAGCGGCAATTGAAAATGGTTGGCTTAAAGAGCGCGAAACCGTGCTGGAATCCTTAGTGTGTTTTAAGCGAGCGGGTGCCGATGGCATTTTAACTTATTTTGCCAAAGACGTGGCAGAGTGGCTTGCAGAAGAAAATGGTGAGGCAAGTTCTCATCTTCGTTAGTTAATGACAAATAGTCTGGAAAAGGTCGGCATTTGCTGGCCTTTTTTTATCGAGGTCGAAATGTTAGTTCGTGAAGGCAGCTTAGCTGAGGTTGTGTCGATTGTTGAAGACGTGGACGAGTTTGTTCACAAGGAAACCGTAATAAGTTTGCAGTCTCGCCTTGGCAATAAACGTGGTTTAGTTCTTGTTGCTGAACATGATGGGCAGTTACTTGGGTTTAAGATCGGTTATGAGATTGATTCGACGATATTTTATAGCTGGTTTGGTGGTGTCGCTCGCCACGCTCGTCACCGTGGCGTCGCACAAGCCCTCTTGGACTACCAGGAAAAGTGGGTAAAGGAGCATGAATACAAGAAGATAACGGTTAAATCACGCAACCAGTACCCTTCTATGCTGCGTTTATTGCTTAAAAATGGTTATCTAATTGAAGGGGTTGACAAGAGAAGCCCACTTGTTGAGTCGCGGATTATGTTTAGTAAGCCGTTATGCGATGTGAGCAATATGGAGTAAATAAGGTAAGTGATAACTATTCGCAATAAATGCTTGACGATTTAAATGAGAACGATTACTATTATCTCGTCTTAAGGGGAAACACTTTTTGCTTTACTGAGTCCTCACCGCATTATGCGGTAGTACTCAAAAATCATAAGTTGGATTCTTTTTTGACACGACATTGCTCACATTGCTTCCAGTGTATTTATAGCGTTTGGTTGGGTAGTTGGTCTCAAATTCGAGATACCCCTCCTTCAATTATGCTAGGCGACATCTATGATGTCGCTTTTTTTCTATTTAAAAATTGTTCGTTCTATCAGCAATGCACTTCAGCACATTATCCTACCTGTTGAGGTTTACCTTCAAAATGGTTTTCCACATTACGTGATCCGCAGAGGATCATATTGAGTGGCTTTGATCTGTATTATTTTACTTTTAAAACATATGGTTACGATGTGTTTTTGTAAATGTTCGCAAAGTTATTCTTTTACGGTAACAACACTATAAACAGACTTATCCACAGTTCTTAGCATCGTTGGAGAGAGTAAAACTCTAGCGCTGTGTATCTAACCAGTGAAAGGTCGTAGCATAGTATAAACAGACGTGGCATCCTTATACGAAATCCCCCAATCTTGGATGACTAGACATGGCTCATATACCAGACAACCCGCTGATTCTCATTGATGGCTCTTCTTATCTTTATCGTGCATTCCACGCTTACCCTGAAACCATGAGTAACGGTGAGATACCAACGAATGCGGTTTATGGTGTAGTGAATATGCTGCGAAGCATGATGCGCCAGTTTGCTTCTGATCGCATTGCTGTTGTGTTTGATGCCAAAGGTAAAACATTTCGTGATGAGATGTATCCTGAGTACAAGGCTAACCGACCGCCAATGCCGGATGATCTTCGTTGCCAGATCGAACCCCTACACAACGTGATTCGAGCGATGGGCCTACCGTTAATTTGTGTCCCGGGTGTCGAGGCCGATGATGTGATTGGTACGTTGGCTCACCAAGCTTCCCAAGCCGGTATGCCAGTATTAATAAGTACTGGTGATAAAGATATGGCGCAGCTGGTTGATGAAAACGTCACGTTGATCAATACCATGACCAATGTTGTGATGGATACGGAAGGTGTCATCGAAAAATTTGGTATTCCACCTGAATTGATCATCGATTACCTTGCCCTAATGGGGGACAAGGTCGATAACATACCAGGTATTCCTGGGGTGGGGGATAAAACAGCGACGGCTTTATTGCAAGGTATCGGTAGCATCAAGCATATTTACGAGCGCCTTGATGATATTGCAGCGTTAGGCTTCCGTGGCTCTAAAACCATGGCTAAAAAGCTTATTGAACATAAAGAAAATGCAACGCTGTCTTATGACCTGGCTACGATTAAGCTGGATGTTGAGCTTGACTATAAACCGGAAGAGTTATTAAAACAGACCCCTAATACCGATAACTTAACGGCGCTTTTTGCCCAGTTGACTTTTAAATCGTGGTTGAATGAACTGCTGGAAGGCGGGACAGGTGAAGTGGTGGCGGATGGGAGTGCAGCAAATCGCTCAGCCCCGTCTTCTACTCAGGCAGAATCCGAGATGGATGTGTCTGCGGTGACGATCGATCGTAGCCGTTATGAGACCATTTTGACGCAAGAGCAGTTTGCAGTCTGGATTGAAAAATTAAAATCCTGCCCTGTATTTGCTATTGATACCGAAACTGACAGCCTAAATTATATGGTCGCGAATCTTATAGGCTTGTCCTTTGCGACAGAAGAAGGCGTTGCCGCTTACCTGCCTGTGGCTCATGACTATATGGGTGCGCCAGAGCAACTTGATCGTGATTGGGTGCTTGCCCAGCTTAAGCCGTTACTTGAGGATGAGAGTCTAAAGAAAGTCGGTCAAAATCTAAAGTACGATGCGAGTGTATTAGCGCGTTACGATATTGAACTCAAAGGTATTGAGTTTGATACGATGCTCGCGTCTTATGTGTACAACAGTGTCGGTGGTAAGCACGACATGGATAGTTTGGCATTAAGATTCCTACAACATAGCTGTATTTCATTCGAGCAAGTGGCAGGTAAAGGCAAATCCCAACTGACATTCAATCAAATAGAATTAGATGTAGCCTCTCCTTATGCCGCGGAGGATGCTGACGTAACGCTTAGACTTCACCAGCGTCTGAATGCTGAACTAGAAAAAAATGAAGCCTTGCAGCGTATCTATAAAGAAATAGAAGTTCCATTGGTCCCTGTACTGTCTCGCATTGAGAGAACCGGCGTACTGATTGATGACATGCTGCTAGGTGCTCAATCTCAAGAATTGGCGCTTAGGCTGGATGAATTAGAGAAAGAAGCCTATGAAGTGGCAGGACAAGAGTTCAACCTGAGTTCGCCAAAACAACTGCAAGCGATTTTATTTGAAAAAATGGCGTTACCTGTAATTAAGAAAACGCCGTCAGGTGCCGCTTCGACGAATGAAGAAGTATTACAAGAGTTGGCCCTAGACTATCCATTACCAAAGTTGATCTTAGAGTATCGTGGACTGGCAAAACTAAAATCGACTTATACCGATAAGTTACCAAAAATGATTAATGCTGAAACGGGAAGGGTTCATACCTCATACCATCAGGCCGTAACCGCGACGGGGCGTTTATCCTCCACCGATCCAAATCTACAGAATATCCCTATTAGGAATGAAGAAGGACGTCGTATTCGCCAAGCATTTGTGGCTCCGCATGGGTGGAAAATTCTCGCGGTCGATTATTCCCAAATTGAATTGAGAATTATGGCGCATTTATCTGGAGATCCGGCTCTTTTAGATGCCTTTAAACATGGTAAGGATATCCATGCTGCAACCGCTGCTGAGATTCTTGGTGTGGATATTGAGAACGTCTCGACTGAACAGCGTCGCCGAGCAAAAGCCATTAACTTTGGCCTTATTTATGGAATGAGTGCGTTTGGATTATCTAAACAGTTAGGTATCCCTCGTCGAGAAGCCCAAGAATATATGGATACGTACTTTGAGCGCTATCCTGGTGTGATGCAATATATGGAAGACACTCGCTCGGCTGCATCTGAGAATGGTTATGTTGAAACTATTTTTGGTCGTCGTCTGCATCTTCCCGAGATTAAATCTCGTAATGCGATGCGACGTAAAGCGGCAGAGCGTGCAGCGATAAACGCACCGATGCAAGGCACGGCAGCCGATATCATTAAAAAGGCAATGCTACTGGTTGATGAATGGGTAGAAAATGAGGGTGATGGTAAAGTTCGAGTTCTAATGCAGGTTCATGATGAACTGGTATTTGAAGTAGAATCGTCATTCTTAGGCGAAATTGAAAGTAAAATACAAAAGTTGATGGAGTCTGCAGCAGACTTAGCGGTGCCTCTTGTCGCGGATAGTGGTCATGGTGATAACTGGGATCAGGCTCACTAGTCAATTATTGAGCAGTTTTTAGCGTAATTCATGAGCCAGCGCACAAACGCTGGCTTTTTTTTATCAATAATAAAGTTATTTAAAGAGAAAATATTCGGTGTGTTAATAAAACTATAATGAAAATAAACTACAAAATTAGTTTCATTTTTAGATCAGTTGTTGTACATTGGTTGCGTAGGGTACAGAGGTAAGATGTTCTATCTTTCAGACCTTTTGTTTCACGTTATTGGATTAGGCTGATTCAGCCGCCCCAGTCAGTATTTGACTGGGGCGTTTTTTCTTGTGCGAAAGAAAAATAATCCCATTATCTTTCATGCCTTCACCTTGTTTTACTATTCATCTCCTTTTACGAACTCAGTTATTCCTGTAATTAAACAACCTTCACACTTTTAATAATTTCAGATTGAAATCAAGTTACGTGATTTTTTAGTGGTTAAATTATTAACGTATTGAATATGTTGAAATAAGTTTTTATTTTTTGAGTTTGATAAAGGTAGGATGTAAAGAGGGAGAGTTGAAGAGGTCACACTTTGCAGACCTTTGAATTGAATAAATAGCTATTTTGATGGAATCTTGCATCAAACAATAACTAAATCTTCTCTCTCCCATTGCCCTGCCAGGACGGCGGGGCGTTTTGTTTCTATCGTATGGGTTTACTTCGCAAAATACGTTGTTCGCATTGTGCTTTTTACGCGCCTCAATCTTCTGATTGCGACGCTTCGTTTTGATCTAATTCTTCATCCTCTGCTATCACCTCAAATGCTGGCGCAAACCAGGTATCAAGCTTACGACGTAGTTGTTCGACACCTAAGCCTTTTAATGACGAAAATCCATCTACCTGAACATCGCCGTCAAATGTCGCTTCAGCTTGCTCTCGAATCTTAAGTATCTGAGCGTTGCGAGCCCCACTTTTTAGCTTGTCTGCTTTTGTTAACAAAACTTGGACAGGGATATTAGACTCAACGGCCCAAACAATAAGTTGTTGGTCGAGATCTTTCATTGGGTGGCGAATATCCATGAGTACAACCAATCCTTTTAGGGATTTACGCTTTTGTAAGTACTCACCTAGCGATCGCTGCCACTTTTTTTTCAATTCCAACGGGACTTGTGCAAAGCCATAACCCGGTAGATCGACGATATGACACCCTTCATCCACTTTGAAAAGGTTAATAAGCTGAGTACGACCAGGTGTTTTACTGGTTTTTGCTAAACTTCTTTGGTTGGTGAGTCGATTCAACGAACTTGACTTACCTGCGTTGGAGCGTCCTGCAAACGCAATTTCGATACCTTCATCTTCTGGCAAATGACGGATATCGGGCGCACTTGTTATGAAATGCGTGTTTTGATAATGAATTTTTACGCTCACTGTTAACTCCATCTCGACTTTGTGTAGTCGATTGATTACTTTTTTGTGAAATTGTGTAAAATAACCGTGCTCGGCATATGGCCACACATTGTACCATGAACGGTGTTAATTGCCCGAGTTACCTTATTTTGCTCGTCAAACGAATAATAATAACGACGTAACTCTGATGGATAGTGGTACTGGAAGCTTAATAATTATAATGGAATGTCATGAAAAAATTAGCGCTAATCTTGAGCCTTGTAGCCAGCTGTTCAGTATGGGCTGAAGGTAATATTGAAGCTGGTAAAGCAAAATCTCAAACCTGTGTTGCGTGTCATGGTGCTGACGGTAATAGTCAGTTGGCGATGTACCCTAAAATCGCCGGTCAGCATGCAAAATACATCGAAAAGCAATTAAAAGACCTAAAGCTAGGTATGACGAGTGCGGGTAAGCAAGGCCGTTATGAACCTGTAATGGGTGCAATGGCAATGCCATTATCTGAAGAGGACATGTCTGATTTGGCCGCGTATTATGCGTCGATGCCAATCTCTGCCAACAGCACTCCCGAAAATGTGGTTGCACAAGGTAAAACCTTGTATACGGCAGGCGATGCAGAACGTGGGATTACGGCTTGTATTGCTTGTCATGGACCAAGAGGGAATGGCACTGAACTTTCAGGTTTTCCAAAGATCTCTGGGCAACATGCTGATTACATTCAATCTCAGTTAGAAAAATTCCGTAGCGGCGATCGAGAAAATGATATGAATGCTATGATGCGAGATATCGCAAAAAAATTGAACGACGAAGATATTACAACGTTGTCGAAATACGTTGGTGGCCTGCATTAACCGACAGTTTGACATCGTTTCGAACACTCTAGGTTAGAAAATAGTAGTCCAACGTTTGTTTCTTTTATTGCCAGTATCCGAGCACACAAAGCCCTTCTCTTGAAGGGCTTTGTGCTTTTGTGAGCTTGAGCATTAATCCACACTCTTTGTCATGAGTAAAGAAAGGCTATTTATCTGGAGACTTTGTGCGACATTCGCCATAGTTTCTTCGTCTAAAAGTAAGCGCTTATTTTAACGTTATGAATTATAAGATTTCTTTTTTTTATTTTAGAATTGAAAGTGTGAATTCTTTTGTGCAGGTTGTTTTCATTGAGTGTTCTAGTAAATTAATCGCTGTCGACAGGACGTCGGCACAAGGATTAGGCGTCATGAAGACGACCAGGGATGCTTGGCTTGGAAGCTAAGAAGAATAGATGGAGAACTTGGACTTGGAGTTCAAGTTGACACGGATGGTAACCTATCTCACGGTTGAGAAATATTAGGGACAGGGTTTAGGAAGAACTCTCGCAGATGGTTTTGCTAGGGATTACGAAAACGCATCAGGACGATGACCAACAAGAATTAGCAGTGGAAGCAATAATAATAAATGGATATTTGTGAGGCATTAGTCAATGCTGACCGGTTTCGCCATCTGGCGATAGAAAGCGACAGGTTATTCTGTCGCTTTTTTTACGTCTCCAATAAGTTAAATGAGAGTTTATATCATTTAACTTGCGACAATTGTTGATATCGATTATCATTTTCATCTCTATGGAGGGTGACAAATGAGAACGACCAAGCAACCCGAAAGTAAACATCTGAATGTTCCGGCAAAATTACTGAGGCCATTATGGTTCAGAAGTCGTGAAAGCTTGTTAGACGATGGGTTAGTCTACGATCCCATCGCGTCATACGCGTGTCGTCGTTGTCATCTTGCATCGGATTGCCTATCTGGGAATATTGATCAAAGCCAGCTATTACATGCAACATTAACGCAGGTTTGCGATTTGCACGTTAAGCGCTTCTTAGAAGTAAACCCTAATGGGTGGGTGATAAACGTTGGTGCTGGATTAGATACGCGTTTTTACCGACTCGACAACGGCCGTTGCCGATGGATTGAGATTGATACCAATGAGCATTTAGTTTGGCGTCAGCGCTTATTCTACCGAAGTGAGCGCTACCAACTTATGTGCGGCTCTATTGATGATATGACATGGCTGCAAGAATTACCAAATGAGCAATCTCAGCCAATATTAGTGGTATGTGAACAGGCGTTACTTGATCGTAGAGAGAATCGAGTTGCTCATTTTATTCAATCTATCGGTTGTCACTTTCAGCATGCACAAGCATGTGTCGTGTTAGCGGGTGACCATAGCCAGAGCCGTTTAGGTATGAAGATGGGCTGTGAAGATTATGCTCATGGCTTTAAAAATGCGACTCAGTCGCTACTGAATTGGCTACCCTGGATCCATCGCGCAATCTTAGTTTCACCCATCGACCAGCAATGTCTGCGCTGGAGTCGCTGGCAAAGAATATTGGCTAAGTTACCCATTTATAAAAATCGGCTTACGCCTAATGTGGTCAATATTCATTGGTAAACGTGAAAGGAATACAAATGTTCGCACTGTTTACAACGTGCGTTTAGCGATACCATAAACACTTCTATTGTGTTTATTCACCATGATTGCTCATAACATGGTGAGGTATCGAGGTCGACGTGCCGTCCAATCCCTTCCATTCTTTGTTTCATCTTGACTTGCATCGCAGGGTACTCTTACTTGCTATACCTATGGTGCTGTCTAATATCACAGTCCCATTACTCGGCTTGGTGGACGCGGCGGTCATTGGGCATCTCGAACACGCTTGGTATCTAGGCGGTGTTGCTTTGGGCAGTACGATGATCAGCGTGACATTCTGGTTGCTTGGTTTTCTTCGAATGTCCACGACAGGGTTAACTGCGCAAGCGTTTGGGGGTCAAGACCAGCGTCAACTCGCCTTAGTTTTTGTGCAAGGTAGCGTGATGGCACTAGGTTTTGCCGCCACTTTCTTGCTGTTTCATTCTTGGATGTCGGATGCTGTTTTTTCATTAAGTAGCGCGAGTGAACAGGTTAAGCATTATGGGGCTCAATACTTTGTGATTCGAGCCTGGAGTGCGCCTGCCGCATTGATGAACTTTGTGCTTTTAGGTTGGTTACTTGGAACGCAAAACGCTAAAGCGCCAATGTGGATGGTACTGATTACGAATGTGGTCAATATTGTGCTCGATGTCATTTTTGTGATTGGTTTTGAATGGCAAGTGGAGGGGGCGGCATTGGCCTCAGTGATTGCCGATTATAGTGGCTGTCTATTTGGCTTATGGTGTGTTCGCAAGACATGGAAAGATCAAAACCTACCAACGTTGGTTTCTTTATATACTGAAGCTACGCAGGACTTAGCGCGATTTGTACGGCTCAACCGAGATATATTTTTACGTTCACTATGCTTGCAAGCGACGTTCAGTTTCATGACCTTCCAAGGCGCTGCGTTTGGCGATGATATCGTGGCGGCTAATGCGGTGTTAATGAGTTTTCTCATGATTATTTCTTATGGCATGGATGGGTTCGCCTATGCGATGGAAGCGATGGTCGGCAAAGCGATGGGGGCGCGGAATCGCGGTGAATTGGTTGAGTCGTTAATCGGTACCTTTTTCTGGAGTTTAGTGATCTGTTGCGTGTTAACCCTGCTCTTTTGGCTTTTCGGTGCAAGCTTGATTGCGATGATCACCTCCATTGATACCGTTCAGTTTCAGGCCCAACATTATCTCCCTTGGCTAATAGCGATGCCGCTTGTGTCGATGTGGTGTTTTCTATTTGATGGCATATTTATCGGAGCAACCAAAGGGCGAGAGATGCGTAATAGTATGTTTATCGCAACCTGCTGCTTCTTTGCTATGTTTGCGCTTTTTTCAGGCTGGGGCAACCACGCACTATGGTTCTCAATGCTCAGTTTTATGTTGATGAGAGGCGTAGGGTTAGCCATGATCTTTATACTACAGTGGCGTAAAGGCGAGTTTCTCGAGGCTTAGCTATTATTGATTCGATACCTTATAGATAAAGGGTTAGCTGAATATCTTGGAGGAAAGAGATAGGACGAAATAGCTTTCGTCCTATCATGTTCTAAATGCAGTTTGGGTTGTTTGTAATTAGAATAAACGGTTTAAACCATTGAGCGCTGCAACCCGGTAGGCTTCAGCCATCGTAGGGTAGTTAAATGTGGTATTCACAAAATACTCTATAGTATTCGCGTCGCCTTTTTGTTCCATGATGGCTTGTCCGATATGAATGATCTCTGCAGCACGCTCACCAAAACAATGTATGCCCAATATTTCTTTGGTTTCTCTATGGAATAGTATCTTTAAACTGCCGATATCCTTACCCGCAATCTGTGCCCGAGCAAGGTGTTTGAATGAAGAGCGTCCTACCTCATAAGGCACTTTTGCTTCCGTCAACTCTTGCTCGGTTTTACCCACTGAGCTGATCTCTGGAATCGTATAGATTCCAGTAGGAATATCCTCGATAAGAGTGCCCTCTGCTTCGCCTTGTGTAATGGCTTGGGCGACAAATCGACCTTGATCATAGGCAGCACTGGCGAGGCTTGGATAGCCAATGACATCTCCGACGGCATAGATGTTATCGATTTCTGTCTGGTAATTTCCGTCTACCTTTAATTGTCCACGAGAGTCCGGCGTCAAACCCACCGAAGATAGATTAAGGGCATCGGTATTACCGGTCCGTCCGTTGGCAAATAAGATGCAATCGGCTCGCATCTTTTTACCTGAGTTTAGGTGCACGACAACGCCATCTTCAGTGCCCTCTATTTTCGCATAGGTTTCGTCATTGCGAATCATCATGCCACTGTTCCAAAAGTGATAAGACAAAGAGTCAGACATTTCATTGTCGAGAAAAGCCAGTAGTCGATCTCGTGTATTGATGAGGTCTGTCTTTACACCAAGGCCACGGAACACAGAGGCATATTCACAACCAATGACGCCAGCGCCATAGATAATGATATGGCGTGGATCGTGTTCCAGAGACAAAATGGAATCACTGTCATAGATGCGTGAGTGATCAAAGTCGACATCACTTGGTCGATAAGGGCGTGAACCGGTTGCGATAACAAACTTGTCGGCAGTGTAGGTATCGATAGTGCCGTCTTTCTTGGTGACTTCTAATGTTTTTCCGTCAAGAAAACGTGCGGTGCCGAATAGAAGGCTGCATTCATTGCGGTCGTAAAAACCCTGACGTAAACGGGTCTGTTTATCGATCACCGATTTGGCATGACCGAGAATATTGGAAAATGTAGAGTGCAAACTGGTATTGTTATTGCAAAACAATGGGTTGCTATTGAATTCGATAATACGACTCACGGCATGGCGGAGTGCCTTAGATGGGATAGTCCCCCAGTGAGTACAACCACCGCCGACACTTGCTTCTTTTTCTATGATCGCGACGTTTAGACCTGCCTTGGTCAAACCCATAGCGGCACCTTCGCCACCTGGACCACTACCAATAACAATGGCATCAAAGTGTTTGGAGCGACTCATAAAGTAATCCTCTTTTCGCTAATAATACCAAGCCTATACCCCTCGTCGTATGAAAGACTGCTGATGAATGGGAGGGTGGTCCGTCAATCCAAGGTGACTAACGATATTGGTAATTAACATTACGTAAATTTATGTTATCGGGATTCTAACGTATTATTAACGTAGGTAAATGAACCAGAGGCGATACAGTGTGAGTGATCACGGACTTTACGCCTAAATGACAGCATGACACGTATTCAGATATTTTAATATTGAGCGTAACCGAGTTGCGATTGCTTACAAAGTGATGTGAGATATGTAAAAGGTTTTGGCAAAAATCCCTTTATCGACACTTATACAAAGTGGCTATTCGCGCTATATTATTGGCTCTCCCACGATTACCGTTATAAATGGTAAACAACAAGTACACCTAGGTTAAACATGAAATCAATGGGAATCCGTGCACAACAAAAAGAAAAAACGCGTCGTTCATTGATTGATGCTGCCTTCAGCCAACTCAGTGCTGACCGCAGTTTTTCGAATTTGAGCTTGCGCGAAGTGGCTCGAGAAGCGGGGATTGCACCGACTTCTTTTTATCGCCACTTCAAAGACATGGATGAACTGGGTCTCACCATGGTAGACGAAGGAGGCTTGCTGCTTAGGCAGTTAATGCGACAAGCACGGCAACGTATTGTCAA
This sequence comes from Vibrio sp. 10N.286.49.B1, assembly GCF_002873335.1. Lineage (GTDB taxonomy): Bacteria > Pseudomonadota > Gammaproteobacteria > Enterobacterales > Vibrionaceae > Vibrio. The sequence goes on from NZ_MCUW01000033.1 coordinate 98,275, forward strand.
AGAAGGCAGTGTGATTCGCACCTCGGTTGAAACCTTCATGGAGTTCATCGCGAGTAGTCCAAACGTTTTTCGACTGTTGTTAAGAGAGCGTTCGGGAACATCGTTTGAATTTCGTGCAGCAGTAGTGAGGGAAATGCAGCATTTTTCTGCCGAGCTGACCGAGTATTTGGTGAGCACAGGAATGGACCGTGATGAGGCGTTTGCTCAAGCTGAGGCATCGGTTATTTTGGTATTCAGCTCTGGTGCCGAGGCTCTAGATCTGAGTAAAGTGGAAAGATATGAACTCGCTGAAAGGTTGATTGTCCAATTAAGAATCGTGGCCAAGGGCGCATACTGGTATCGTAAAGAACGTGAACGAAACCGTCTAAAAGAAGGGTCGAACTAATGTCTAAAGAAATTTCCTCTGAAAGTAATAACAGCGGTAAAAAAACACTCGTATTGGCGTTAATTGCTGGTATGTGTGGTAACGCGATGTTGTCTTGGTTGACGATTAGCGAAGTAGTATTCTCTATTTTTCCTTTGATTGCACTCGTGCTATCACTGCAAGCTCTGTATCAAGAGTATTTAAAGAACCCAATCCCTGAAGACTTTCCAATGGTTGGTTTAGCCGCATTCTTTGTGGGTGCTTTTGGTCATTCAGCATTTACTAAAGCTCAGTACCCGGATGCCGGTGGGAACTTTTTCGCGATTATTGTTGTTCTCGTGTTGTTGTTCTGGATCGGTAAGAAGCTCGGCTACATCATGAAAGAAGCTTAAAAAATACACGCAAATAAAAAAACGAGCCGTACGGCTCGTTTTTTTTGCTCAAAATTTATTATTTTGTTTTCCGTTCTAGCATGACACCGGCCTCGGTGTGGTGTGTGAACGGGAATTGATCGAATAGCGCAAAGCGAGTAATCGTATGGGTTTCACTGAGGACATCAAGGTTGTCTTTCAGTGTGTCTGGATTACAAGATATGTAGAGAATTCGTTCGTAGCCTTGGACCATTTTACAGGTATCGATATCCATTCCAGAACGTGGTGGATCAACGAAAATGGTATTGCAGTTATAGCTTTTTAGGTCGATGTTCTGCTGCTTCAAACGACGAAACTCACGTTTACCTTCCATCGCTTCAGTAAAGTCTTCAGCTGACATGCGAACAATCTGTACGTTATCAATTTTATTAGCCGCGATATTAAACTGCGCTGAATCCACCGAAGGTTTAGCAAGCTCAGTCGCTAATACTCGTTCAAAGTTCTGAGCAAGTGCTAATGAGAAGTTACCGTTACCACAATAAAGCTCTAACAGATCACCGGAGCTTTCTTGAGTACAATCAACGGCCCATTCCAACATTTTTTGAGCCACAGGGCCGTTAGGCTGGGTGAAGCTATTTTCTACCTGTTGATAGGTAAAAGGTTTGTCATGCACCTGAAGCGTTTCGAGTACATAGTCTTGATCAAGGACGATTTTCATTTTTCGTGCGCGACCAATTAGATTGAGCTTGAATCCTTCATCATTCAAACGCTGCTTTAATGCTGTCGCTTCTTGTTTCCATTCTTCATCTAGTTGGCGATGGTACAGTAGTGAAACTAATACCTCTCCGCTTAAGGTGGATAGAAAATCGACCTGGAACAATTTTTTTCTTAGGGCGTCGTTACCTTTCATCGCCTCTATGAGCAAAGGCATTAAATCATTGATGAGTCGGCTTGCTGCGGGAAATTGGTCAACACGATATTTTTGACGAGTTTCTTGGTCAAACATGACGTAGTACATGTCGTCACCCTCATGCCAAATTCTAAATTCAGCACGCATGCGATAATGCTTTTCTGGAGACGTAAAAATTTCAAGTTCTGGCGCAGAGTACGGGGACATCATCGTAGTTAAACGTTGTGCTTTTTCTTCTAGCTGAACTTGGTAGCCTTCAGGTGTGAAGTCGAGATTTGCCATGATAATTGCCTATCGTCGGTAATGTGTATTGATGAAGAGGGCAGATTTTATTCAATCTCCGGTCGTTGTCCAGTTTTTCCCATGCTTGTTTACCAATAAAACAGGATATTTATAGGTTAGTTCAATCTGATATAGACAAGTAACCATTCTGTGAATACCATTTCGACCTAGCTGGTGTGAGATGTTAAATGGAACCTCACGTAATAGGGAATCTGGTGTAAATCCAGAACTGACGCGCAGCGGTAAGAGAGAACGAAAACTCATTAGACACTGTACATAGTTACGGGAAGTCGAGTTGTAGATAAGATGGTTAGTCTTGTGCTCTCAAGTCCGAATACCTGCCAGCAACCAGGTCGTTAACTCAACAAATAATAATGTGAGCGGCTCGGAAGGACTTACGCGATTAGGATAATATAAAAATGAACAAATCTTTTTTGGCGATAGCAGTGGCTGCATCGCTCTCTTCTTATGCTTCTTTTTCACTGGCAGAAGCTACTAGCCCAAATGAACGTGCTCAATCCACTAATGAAACCATGGTGGTAACAGCAAACCGTGTTGAACAACAACTTAAAGATGTTCTTGCCCCAATAGAAATTGTTGATCGAGAGCAAATAGATGCAATTCAAGCGAAATCCGTCTCTGAAGTATTACGACGCTTACCAGGTGTGCAAGTGGCGAACCAAGGCGGGGTTGGACAAAATGCGGAATTGTATATTCGAGGTCGTTCAAGCAAGAATACGTTAGTATTAATCAACGGCGTCAGAATCGGTAGTGCCACAACGGGTTCTGCAAACCTTTCTGCAATCCCACTGGATGGTGTGCAACGGATAGAAGTGATCCGTGGTGCTCGTGCTGCCGTTTATGGATCTGATGCGGTGAGTGGCGTCGTTAACATTATCACGACAAATAAGAACGGCTCTCCAAGTCGAGTTAAAATGGGAGCGGGCAGTTTTGGTAGCTACAATCTAGGCGGTACGCTGTCTCTAGGTGATGCACAAAACGGTTGGGTTAATCTTACGGCGACCCATCAAGCCAGTAACGGCTACAATATTCAACCAACGAGCTCTAATCCAATTGATGCCGATGACGATGGGTACACAAGCCAATATTTAGTATTGGATATGGGTAAGAGATTGGACCAACATTGGCTACTCAAAGCGAATGGTTACTATCAAAAGCAAAATGTCGAGTTTGATAACCCTTGGACTGGTGTTGATAAATCAGACAGTGATTTGTATAGCGTCAGCATTGCTAGTGAATATACACGCAGTAACTTTGATTCATCACTTGCTTTAACGAGTAACCAAGACAAAGCAAAATCCTATGGTCAGGGTGCTGAAGAAGGGACGATATCTACAAATCGAATCGCCGTTAATTGGAATAATAACCTTAAAGTGAACAGTGAATTGAGCCTAATCGGTGGCGTTGATTGGTATAAAGATAAAGTCGATAACACAACAAAAGCAATGACCAAAGATACCCGAGATAATGGTGCTGTGTTTTTAGGAGCTTTATACAATCAAGACCGTTTTTCTCTTGAAGGTAACGTTCGTCATGATGACAATAGTGCTTATGGTAACTACAACACTTATCAATTAGGTGGTGGTATTAATATCACAGACCAATTTAAGTTTGTTGCCATGCACGGTACCGCTTTTAAAGCCCCCACATTTAACGAGTTGTACTGGCCTAAAGAGTGTGGGCCTTGGGGGTGTTATGAAGGTAACCCAAACCTCGTACCTGAAGAGTCTTCGACATCAGAAATTGCCTTGGAAGGTGAGTTAGCATTATTTGGATTTAGGTTAGGCGCATACCGTAGTAACGTAGACGAAATGATCGCAAGTAATGGTTCAACAAACGTCAATATTAACAAGGCAAAAATTGAAGGTATTGAAGTGGTTACCCGTTTTGATACTGGTGCTATTACTCATGAAGTCTCATACGACTATCTCGACGCAAAAGATGAAAGTACAGGGAAGGATCTTGTAAGACGAGCGCGTCATAGCGGTAAATGGAACGCGTCGTATAATATAGCGTCATGGAGATTCGATCTTAGCTATTTGTATCAGGGTAAGCGATACAATGATGCTGCAAATACGGATGTCTTGGACCCATATTCGCTAGTAGATATTGCTGGAACCTACTATTTTGATAATGGTCTTAGCCTTGGTGCTAAAGTTGGCAACCTATTAAACGAAGAGTACGAAACGGTCAGTGGTTATAAAACACCTGAGCGCAATTACTACGTAAATGCGATGTACGAATTCTAATAAGTGATACCGTCTCCGATAAAGAGGCGGTTTTTCTAGGTAGTTAAAGAAGATATGAAAAACGTCATAATCAGTTGGTCCTCTGGCAAAGACTCCACGTTAACGTTAGAACGCTTAATCGAATCTGAGCACTATCATGTTGTTGGTTTGTACACGACTCATGTGAACGGCGAAGTTCCATTTCAAGTCACGCCATTGAATGTCGTGAAGATGCAAGCACAAAAACTGGATTTGCCATTAGTGGCGATTGAGTTGCCAGAGGTTTTCCCTTCGAATGAAATTTATCAATCCCTCGTCATCCAAGGTATAAAGTCCTCGGGATTAATGGTTGACGGAATCGCGTTTGGCGATATGTTTTGTAATGGCATTGTCGACTATCGCAAAAGCTATGTTGAGCCTGCTGGTTATGAAGCGGTGTTTCCATTGCTGGGGCAAGATAGCCATGATCTCGCGAATGAAATCATACAGCGTGGCATCGAGACGGTGATGGTTACAGTAGATAGAGGTGTATTACCTGAAGAGTTATGTGGGCAAGTCTATTCTCGTGATTTAATTGACGCTCTGCCTAAAAATGTTGATCCCTGTGGAGAGGATGGAGAGTTTCATACCCTAGTGGTAAATTCTCGATACTTTTCCACGCCGATTACTCTCCAGTATGACGCTATTGAGACGGGGGAGCGATTTAGTCATCTCCGCTACAAAATTGTGTCAGATTGAAAACTACTTGGTTTACGCTCTTGATGGTTCTCAGTATGATTGATGAGAACCTCATTAATGTTTAATTGCGATGTCGAATCTAACAAATAGAAAAAATATCCTTATCTTTGACTCTGGGGTCGGTGGCTTATCCGTTTTTCAGGAAATTTATACCCGACTTCCTTTAGAGAACTACATCTATTTGTTTGATAACGAAGCCTACCCGTACGGCGAATTGAGTCAAGAGACTTTAATCGATAGAACCTGCACGCTTATCAAGCGCATGTTGACGACTAGAACGGTTGATATCATTGTTATCGCCTGTAATACCGCGAGCACTATTGTGTTGCCTCATTTACGTCAACAAACCTCTACTCCTGTTGTGGGCGTTGTGCCTGCTATTAAGCCTGCGTCATTGTTATCAAAGACAGCAGTGGCCTTGATTGCTACTCCCGCGACGATTACTAGACAATACACGCATGATCTTATCCGGGACTTTTCTACCGATAGAGAAGTTAAATTACTAGGCTCTACACGTTTGGTTGAATTGGCGGAAAGTAAGTTAAGAGGCGAGAAAATAGCGCAGGAGGAGGTTAACCAGATTCTATCTACTCTCAATGGCTGTATTGATGTCGCTGTCTTAGGGTGTACGCATTTTCCCTTATTAAAAGAGGAGATTGGGGTAGCGCTGGGTGAGAATGTTGAATTGATTGATTCTGGAGAAGCAATAGCACGAAGAGTGGAGTGTTTGTTAGGAGATAGGGTTCAATATAAAAAGGCGGGAGAGATGGCCATGTTTTGTAGTGCGCCCCCTGAAGAGGAGGCAGCACTAAATAAAGCAATACAATTGTTAGGCTTTCCACCTATTCAATTATTTCCCCTTCAGGATGCTTAGGGTCATTGGCAACACGTACTTTTAATGTGCGCTGCATATAGTCTTTCTCATTGATAGCACTAATCGCGGCATCGACATCAGAGCTTGCCATAACAACAAACCCAAAGCCTCGGCGCTTTCCTGTTCTTTTATCCTTCATTAATCTCACGGCAAAGACTTCACCATATTCACCGAACAAATCTCTGACGTGAGATTCGTTGGCTTTATAAGGTAGATTCCCTACATAGAGCGTTTTAGTGGAATTCGATGATTCGGATACTTGTTTAGGTGCAGAGGTGGAAAGCTTTACGACGAAAAAAGTGGCAACCACACCAATAACAAACGCGAGAGCTGGTGAAACCGCGAGTTGAGAGAATATAATTCCCCCTAATACAGCTACTGCGATCACCATAAAGATTGATTTTTTAGAATCCATATATAAATACTACTTTTCTTAATTGCGAATAATGGCATCTATCGTTAATAAATAGATATAAGAATATTACGTAGTTGAGAGGGATTTTTCCAATTAATTGATGTGATGTATTTCAAATGTTGGATTTTTATCGGCAAAACAGCCTTTTGATGGCATTTTAAGCAAACGAGAATTAATTTCAAAAAAAGGCTTGTCATCAAGTGAGTGATCTCTATAATGCCGCCTCATCGACACGGAATGAGACGAAAGTCACAAAGAAGAGTCGGTCTGGAAGGTAAAAAGAAAGTTTGAAAAAACCTCTTGACTCTCCAGCTGGGAAGCGTAAGATTCGCACCCCTAACGACGAGAAGCTTAGCTTCAAGTAAGTTAGAAATGCTCTTTAAAAATATAAACCTATATCAATCTGTGTGGACACTTGTTGATGATAATCATTATGTTTGCTTCTGCTTTAGCAGAGATAAACAACTTCTTCGGAAGTAAAATGGTTTTCAATGAACACGTGACCTAAGGGTAGTAAGCTCGCTTACTGTCACACAGTCAAAATTCATTATCGTTCTGTTGGAGCGATAATAGCTTTAAAATTACTTCTTACTTTTTAAGTAAGGGACAGTTTTGAAGTCAGTATTCAT
>NZ_MCUW01000034.1:0-24552 GCF_002873335.1 Vibrio sp. 10N.286.49.B1
AAGAATTTGCTTGGCGACCATAGCGTTGTAGACCCACCTGATCCCATGCCGAACTCAGAAGTGAAATACAGTAGCGCCGATGGTAGTGTGGGGCTTCCCCATGTGAGAGTAGGACATCGCCAGGCTTTAATTTTGATAAAATAGCCCGTTGTAAAAAGCGGGCTATTTTAGTCAAAAAAAGAAAACGCTGATATAGCTCAGCCCGGTAGAGCGCACCCTTGGTAAGGGTGAGGTCCCCAGTTCGAGTCTGGGTATCAGCACCAGTTAAAGACTAGCGTATTATTACGATAGTAAAGATTTACTTGGCGACCATAGCGTTGCGGACCCACCTGATCCCATGCCGAACTCAGAAGTGAAACGCAGTAGCGCCGATGGTAGTGTGGGGCTTCCCCATGTGAGAGTAGGACATCGCCAGGTTCTAATTATTGCCTTTAATTAGGCAACTAAATAAAGCAAAGAAGCATAAGTCTTTATTTACAGAACTTGAAAGCCCACCTTTTGGTGGGCTTTTTTTCGTTTGTGCACAGTAAAAACATACTTGCCCTATGAGATAAGTGGGTCATACTTCTTCTCCTGTAAACAATGGTAAACTCGCATTAATCAACCGATAATACGTAGATAATAACTATGCATTACACAGCTCCATTCATTATTACCGGCGGTCCAGGGTCGGGTAAAACTACGCTGTTAGAATCTATGGCTAATGAGTGTACACAGATTTTTCCTGAGGTGCCGAGACAATTGATTAATGAGCAATCACAACTTGTCGATGGGATACTTCCATGGGATAACTTGTCCGGCTTTGCTGACCTGTGTTTTACGGAAATGCTAAGACAAAAGGAAGCATGTTGTCATTATCCTCTCAGCTTCCTTGATCGGGCGATCCCGGATATTTGCGCCTACCTTTCTTGGGGGAAGTTAGAGGTACCTCAACATATCGTTGAAGAAGCGAGCAAAGGCTATCAAGGGCTTGTGATATTCTGTAAACCGACAGTTGAGATTTATGTTCAAGATGAAGTCCGGCCATACTCTTTTGAGGAAGCGTTGGATATTCACCAGCGTTTATGCGAAATATATGAATCTTTTGGATATAAGATTTTTTCATTACCGCTATTGCCTACCGAAGAGCGTGTAAAGCTAGTTAGAGCAGTATGTAAAGAATATGAAATGAGTCAGGCAAGGAGCTAGTAGTGAGTTTGGAGAACAAGGATGTTGTTTCATTGAGTAACACAGTGCTTAGGGTAGGGTTTAATTTCATTCTGTTTTTGCGTTATTTGGCGAAGCGTATGGCTCACGATCGCGTTAACGTCAACGCGGGTTATTTAACCTATATTACACTGCTTTCGATTGTTCCTTTGCTTACGGTTCTGCTTTCTGTTTTATCATCGTTTCCTATTTTTTCTAGTACTGGGCAGATTCTTCAGGATTTCATTATCCAGCACTTTGTTCCTGCTGCTGGGGATGCAGTGTATTCCGCACTCGTTGAGTTTGTATCAAACACAACTAAGATGACGGCTATAGGCAGTAGCTTTTTGTTTATCGCTGCTTTGATGCTTATCTCCAATATCGACAAAAACTTAAACTATATATGGCGTGTGGAAGCTAAACGACGGGCCGTTTTCTCATTCTCTATATATTGGATGATATTGACGCTCGGGCCGATTTTGGTTGGCGCTAGTATCGTTGGTACATCCTATGTGACGTCTTTAAAAATTCTTGAGCATGATGCCTTGAGCGGAGCATTTAGCTTTTTTATTCGTTGGCTCCCAGCTATCTTAGCGTTACTTGCATTTTCGGGGTTGTATTTATTAGTCCCAAATAAGAAGGTTCGTTTTACTGATGCGATAGTTGGCTCGTTTATCGCGACCTTGTTGTTTGAAGTGAGTAAAAAGGGATTCGCTTATTACATTACGCAGTTCCCTTCGTATCAACTGATCTATGGTGCGATAGCCGCTATCCCTATCCTTTTTATTTGGATTTATCTATGTTGGTTCATCGTCTTGATCGGGGCCGAGTTTACCGCCGCACTGGGTGAGAAAGAGCACTGGCTACCCAAATCACCCATGGTACAATCTAGCCCAAACCATGAATACCAGCCAAAAAAGGAACCCCGAAGTGATAGCACTGATACAGAGAGTGAGTGAATCTTCTGTGAGCGTTGATGGTAACGTTGTTGGAGAAATTGGCCAGGGTTTACTTGTTTTACTTGGTGTCGAAAAAGAAGACGATGAAGCGAAAGCGAAAAGATTAGTCGAGCGTGTGACTACTTATCGTGTATTTGAAGACGATGATGGGAAAATGAATTTAAATGTGAAGCAAGTCGGTGGAAGCCTCTTGGTTGTATCACAGTTTACTTTGCCAGCGGATACGAAAAAAGGGACTCGCGCCGGTTTTTCACGTGGAGCGCATCCCGATGAGGCGAAACGACTTTATGACTATTTTTCTGAACAATGCGCTCATGTATTGCCCACAGAACGTGGTCAATTTGCCGCTGATATGAAAGTCTCTCTTGTTAACGATGGCCCGGTGACATTTTGGCTACAGGTATAGACGAGTGTAACCTTCGTTTACCTTTAAAGGATATCCATGTTTAAACTCATTACCCCTAAGACCGGCAACCAGTTGGCAAAGTATTACCAGTTTCGATGGCAGATGTTGAGAGAGCCTTGGCGTCTTCCTGTCGGATCTGAGCGTGATGAATATGACGAAATGAGCCACCACCGTATGATTGTGGACGGTCGTGGCCGACCAATGGCAATTGGCCGCCTCTATGTTACCCCTGATAACGAAGGGCAGATTCGTTATATGGCGGTAAAAAGTAGTCGACGAAATAAAGGGATGGGCTCATTGGTATTGGTGGCTTTAGAGTCCTTTGCAAGGCAAGAGGGCGTTAAGCGCTTGGTTTGTAATGCGCGTGAAGACGCTATTTCGTTCTATGAACAAAATGGTTTTGAACGGCAAGGTGAACTGAATGATCAGCATGGTCCTATTCGTCATCAACTTATGATTAAACCTCTTGATCCACTTGCAAAAGTCTTACGAAGGCCTGAATGGTGTGCGGAGCTACAGAAGCGTTGGGAGCAACAAATTCCGATCAGCGATAAGATGGGTATCAAAATCAATCAGTATACCGGCTATCGATTTGAGTGTAGCGCTCAGCTGAATCCAAACCTAAACCCTCACAATACGATGTTTGCTGGGTCGGCTTTTACTTTAGCAACGTTAACTGGGTGGGGGATGACATGGTTATTGATGCAAGAGCGCGGACTCAATGCTGATATCGTGTTAGCAGACAGTAGAATTCGTTATAGACAGCCTGTAGAAATGAATCCGGTCGCTGAGACATCTTTGGACGGAATTAGCGGAGATTTAGATCGTCTTGCTACCGGCAGGAAAGCTCGTATTATTATCAATGTCACGATATACAGCGGTGATAAACCGGCGGTTGAATTTGTCGGCACATATATGCTGCTGCCAAATTATCAAGCTAAGATAAGCCAATAACTCTCGGAACGATATTTGGAGTGTGAGAATACCTAATATCGCTCGAGTGATGATCGTTATTCGTGGGGACATGTTATTTGTGTTCTCTTATCGACAACGCCAGTCAGTAGATTAATGTGGAGTGTAGCTTGGCACTCATCGGTGAGCTTCAATGGTAAGTTCGATGTTTTACTGTCGCCGAGGTCAATATTTCCTGATGCGCTGCCACTTAGGCGTGCTCCCTGAATGTAGAAAGGCTTGAGTGATAATACACCCCGTGTCGCTAACAAGTGAAATGGGCTCGCTTCAACAGGGGTATAGGTGCTATTTTCTGTTGCGATTTCAACACCATTAAATACCGCTGTTAGCTCTCCTGTTAGCGTTCTTGAAAAAGTAAGTGTATCAGCGATAAGTACATCGATGGACAGATCGATATCAGCAGTGCCACGGGCGTCGATCGTGTCTGAGGGTTGCACGTATTGTAATAGTGCTAAAGGCAAGGAATATGCTTTAGCTTTGATTTGCAATGGTTGGCTAGTGGTAGAGAAATCCAGACTCGCATTGATGTCGAGATAGCCTTTATCATAAGGAACAAAAAGTCGACTAAGCTGCCATTTCCCATCTTGGCTTTCGGTCTCTAATGCCACCTGACTGCCTTTAACGCTACCAATGCTGACGCTGTTGGCCGACGCTGCCGCTTTACCTTGCCACAATCCCCATTGGCCGTTGCGTTTCAACTCTAAATCTTCAGCTGTTAAATTAAATCCAGTCACTTGCCAGTTTGGCTGTTGTTGCAATTGAATCCATTGACCACGGTTGATGATGAGTCGCTTAACCTTTAGAGCGTTTATATCGACGAGTGGTAAGTAGTGATATAAAGCTAAAATTGAATCCTGTTGATCTTCCTCATAAAGCTTTACACCATCGATAGTGAGCTTTTCCAGCGATAATACATGTTGTTGCCACAAGCCTGTAAATTGAATTCGGCCTTGCTCAAGTGTTGTATCAACATCTTTAATATTAACCACACCACCATCGATATTTACATCTATGGTGGGCTCAATAAATGATAAATTTTGATACTGAATACTGTCTGCATCAAACGACAAGTAGGCATCAACTTGACTCCAAATAGATTCTCTCAAATCGATATTTTCAAATGACGCGTTGAGGTTCTCTATTTTACTGTCTTTGTATCGAACGTTTGATCGTAAGACATCGAGGCTATTGATATGACCGATCGTATCTAGAAGAGCGGCATATTTATCGAAAAGCTGGCTAGTTAAGTCTATATCGAGTTTTTCGATGGTGGTATTGACCAGAGACCAAGTATTGTTTTCATATTGTGCCTGGGTAGATATATTTGCTTCATTCCATATGAACGATGCACCGTAAATTTTGCTGTTTTGTCCTTTAAGCTCACCGTCAATGAGTACATCCTTAATGGACTCTCCTTGGTAGTAAATCTGCGAGGCTCGAAGCTGTAATTCACCCTTAGTGAATAAAATATCAGGGTTGTATTGGACATGGCGAAGTTGAAGCTGGAGATCATTGATGATCACATCATTGTTTGAATAATCAATATGATCGAGCGCTAAGTTTTCGATCGATAGCTGATGAGCCAATGATAGTGAGTGATTTGATAGCGTTGAGCCTGACAACAAAAGTTCATGAATACGCAGCGGAGTCTTTGTTGAAACCGGCATCCCTAGCCAAACAGACATACTATTGGCTTCAATGGGCTTCTCTCCCTCAGCCTCAATACGTAGATTGATAAAGTCGAATTGGTTTGGATACTGATAGCGTATCGATTCACTCGTCACTTTTATATTGAACAGCTTATTTATCGTTTGTGTCACTATTGGATTGGCGTATTGCGTATGCAGTAAGGCAAAGAGTGCCAATATAGCAATGAGCCCTAATGCGAAAAGCGCGATTAAGATTGCTATTGTTTTTCGTATCACGTTGAATTCTCTACTTACTGAATATAATGATCAATTTAGCCCGAAAGTGACTAAAAAGCCCCTCTTATGAGGGGCTTTGTGGCTAAAAATTGGATGCTTATCTAAGTATTAGTCTAATTGAGGGCCTGCCGCTACCAATGCCTGGCCTTCAGAGGTATCCGTGTATTTTTCAAAGTTGTTGATAAAGCGTTTTGCTAAGTCGTCAGCTTTGCTTTCCCATTGCAGTGGATCGACATAGGTATCTCGTGGGTCTAAGATCTCAGTGTCGACACCCGGAAGTGAGGTTGGTACTTCTAGGTTAAAGACCGGAATAGTTGTTGTTTCGACCTGTTCTATTGAGCCATCTAAGATTGCATCAATAATGCCGCGGGTATCTTGGATAGAGATACGTTTACCAGAGCCGTTCCAACCCGTATTAACTAGGTATGCTTCTGCGCCTGCAGCTTCCATACGTTTAACCAACACTTCCGCATATTGAGTTGGATGAAGCGTAAGGAACGCCGCTCCAAAACATGCAGAGAATGTAGGTGTTGGTTCTGTAATACCACGCTCTGTGCCGGCTAACTTAGCGGTAAAACCAGAGAGGAAATGGTATTTTGTTTGTTCTGGTGTCAGCTTCGAAACCGGAGGTAACACGCCAAACGCATCGGCAGATAAGAAAATGACTTTATTCGCATGACCGCCTTTCGATACTGGTTTTACGATGTTATCGATATGATGAATAGGGTAGGAAACACGAGTGTTTTCTGTTTTAGATCCATCATCAAAGTCGATAGAGCCATCGTTGCGTACGGTTACATTTTCTAATAATGCATCGCGGCGGATGGCATTATAAATATCAGGCTCAGCTTCTTTAGATAGATTGATTGTTTTCGCGTAGCAGCCACCTTCAAAGTTGAAGATTCCATCGTCATCCCAGCCATGCTCATCATCACCAATCAATTGACGTTTTGGATCGGTAGATAATGTTGTCTTACCTGTGCCAGAGAGTCCGAAGAAAACGGCTACGTCATCATTCTCACCTTTGTTAGCGGAACAGTGCATGGATGCAATACCCTTGAGCGGCAAGAAGTAGTTCATCATTGCGAACATACCTTTCTTCATTTCACCGCCATACCAAGTGCCGCCGATCAACTGCATTTTCTCGGTAAGGTTGAACACCGTGAAGTTTTCAGAGTTTAGGCCCTGCTCTTCCCATTTTTGGTTGGTGCATTTTGCGCCATTCATTACAACAAAATCAGCTTCAAATGTTGCGAGTTCTTCTTCACTTGGACGAATGAACATGTTTTTCACAAAGTGAGCCTGCCATGCCACCTCGGTAACGACTCGAATACATAGACGAGTATCTGGATTGGTACCACAGTAGCCATCAATAACGAATAGGCGCTTGTTTGAAAGCTGCCCAGTGACCAATGTTTTTAGTTCGTCCCAGACTTCTTTTGAAATAGCTTTGTTGTCGTTTTTACCTTGATCTGACCACCACATCGTGTCGCGAGTCGTATCGTCCCGTACGATGAATTTATCTTTAGGAGAGCGACCTGTAAAAATGCCCGTATCAACAGCAACGGCCCCCAGTTCTGTGACAACGCCTTTTTCATACCCTTGTAATGTATCTAGGGTTTCTTCGGTGAATAGTTGCTCATAACTTGGATTGCGAAGAATCTCAGTTGAGCCTGTGATGCCATATTGAGTAAGATCGAGTTGTGCAGCCTTATTAATGTCCATAACGGTCATAGGTGCTCCTTATTGGATTTTTGTAGGGATTTTAAAATTATTATAATTTGTTTTTTATTTTGAACTCCATGCTAGCAATGGACACCAGATAAAACAGGGATATAGTTCAAAAATTACTCATCATATAGTGACAGTTTTAAGTGTTTGGTCACATATTAAATCGCGATGGTTTATTCTAGAGCAAACCTTTGCGCCAGAGTAAATGTAACATAAGTGAATATGGTTTGGTGATAGGTTCTATCTGATAATGTTGTGGTTTCGTTAAATTTTTCACAAAAAAAAGCCAGTTCATTGTGAACTGGCTTGTGTAACATATTTCGAACAATGAAATTAGTGCAGAGTCGGTTTGTCGTCTTGCGTATTGTTTTCTGCGAATAGGGCTTTGATGTCAGTCTCATCAAATGAATAAGAAGAGCCACAATAATCACAGTGCAGAGCAATCTCGCCTTCTTGCGCCAAGATATCGTAAACTTCTTCTTGTGCGATGGTACTAATGGCATCAGCACTGCGCTCACGAGAGCAGCCGCAAAAGAATTCAACTTCTTTTGGCTCAAATAACTGCACCTTGTCTTGGTTATATAGACGGTACAACAAGTCATTCGCTTCTAGTGTAAACAACTCTTCATCTTTGACGGTGTTCGTCAATTGCTCCAAGTGTTCAAAATCATCTGGTGTACCTGTGCCATCAGGCATGACTTGCAGCAACATACCGGCCGCTTTCGCTTGACCATCTTGTGTACCAGTACGAATCCAAAGGCGCGTTTTTAGCTGTTCAGAGCGTTCAAAGTACCCTTCTAAGACTTCAGCTAGGTTATTACCCTCAAGACCAACAACGCCTTGGTAGCGCTCACCATTATCAGGTGTAATCGTAATCACTAAGTAACCCTTACCTAGCATGTCGTGAATAGAGGCGTCATCGGCAATCTGACCTTCCCAACGAGCGACACCACGAAGTTTTTGGTTGTGGTCACCGTTAATTACTGCCAAAGAAACGGGGCCATCACCTTGCAGTTGCATGGTAATCGAACCCTCAAACTTTAATGTAGCAGTTAACAGGCTGGTTGAGACTAGAAGCTCTCCTAGCAAGCTTTGTAGCGCCGCTGGATATTCCTTGCTAGAGATAATCTCTTGATATGCAGTATCAAGTTGTACAAGCTCACCTCGTACAGATAGCTCGTCAAAAAGGTAGCGATTTAATGTGTTGTTAGCCATGTGGGGAAGCTCCAGCTTATTGGTTCTTAAACTTAATGATATTGCGGCGTTGTTTTTTATCAGGACGACGCTCTGGACTAGGGTTATGTGCATTCAGTTTGCGCTGCGAAGCGAATTCTTCTCGCTTGGTAATACTCTCTTTCGTCTCGGAATAAAGAGTCTGGGCTTCCGGTGCTCCTCTACGCTGCGCTGAGATCTGTTCAATGACGACGGTTTTTTCTTCGTTGCCTTGGCGAAGTGTGATTACTGCGTTCAACTCCACCATCTTACTTGGTTTTGAACGTTGACCATTATAATGGACTTTGCCACCATCGACCATGTTGCGCGCAATACTGCGTGTTTTATAAAATCGAGCCGCCCACAACCATTTATCGAGGCGAACGGCATTATTTTCTGAACTCATTTCGATTCCTGCTTTCTAAATCGCATCTGTGATAGCTTAAGCCACAAATGAACCTGTATTAGGACGAATAACTCATCCGCTTTAGGACGAATATCCTACTAAATGGTGCTTAGCTCTAAAAAAATCAACCCTAGCGCCCTGATTGCATGACAGTATTATGAGATGTGACATAATCTCATAATATAACTGTGGTATAGTCCTGAGACTAATCTTGCTAAACAGAACGCTTAAGGAAAAGCAATTTTAATGCGCATATATAACGAAATATCATCAGAGACGGGACACTAGGAGAGTGAAAGGATTTTCCATTTCGGCAACGACAATACAGCCGGCGTTTTTTATTTCATACTTACGTCGTTGTTTACATTATCAATCTCAATTGAGCTTATTCATTGCGTTATGCTTACTCGGACTATCGGCTTGGGTTGCGGGTGTCTTGGTTTGGCAGCTATTTCCTCAGTCATCTTCTGTGAGTCGTTGGGCGCCACCTATTGCAGTCGCTACTCAAGTTAATGGTGCGACGGACGCCGCTCATTCTTCCGACATCAATAAAGCAAATATCTTCGGTCAATATCAACGAGACCAAAAAGTGGTGCAAGCGCCCGTGGTGACGGATGCTCCAAAAACCCGCTTGAATGTTGTGTTGGTTGGCTCTGTTGTCAGCAGTAACCCTGAGCGCAGTTTGGCAGTTGTCGCCAATAGAGGCAAGCAAGGTACCTATGGTATAGGAGAGCAGATTGATGGCACTCGAGCGAGCATCGCAGCTGTCTTTATTGATCGTATTATCATTTCTAATGCTGGTCGTGACGAAACGGTGATGCTAGAAGGGATCGAATATAAAAAGTTAGAGCTGAAACAGCCAGCACCAGCTGCTGCCTCTAATGTTGTTGGCAACAATCCAGTTGATAACGAAGAAAAGTTGGCTGCCATTCGTAATACGATTACTCAAGATCCACAACAAATATTCCAATATGTACGCCTTTCTCAAGTGAAGCGAGATGGCAAAATATCGGGTTATCGCGTTAGTCCTGGCAGAGATGCTGAGCTGTTTAACGCGGTAGGCTTACAAAATGGTGATATCGCCATTGCATTGAATGGCGCAGATCTCACCGATCCGGCGGCTATGGGACAAATTTATCAATCCATTACGGATTTGACCGAACTTAACCTAACGGTTGAGCGTGATGGACAACAACACGACATCTTTATTCAATTCTAGTCGTGAAAGCAGTATTTCAAGGGAGCAACAAGTGAAGAGTTGGCTTAAGAAAAGTACCTGGTTATTGATGGGCAGCCTAATGGTGGTTCCAACAATATCTGCCAATGAATTTAGCGCCAGTTTCAAGGGAACCGATATACAAGAGTTTATTAATATCGTAGGACGTAACCTCGATAAAACGATCATTGTCGACCCATCGGTGCGCGGTAAAGTTGATGTTCGAAGCTACGATGTGTTGAGTGAGGAGCAATATTACAGCTTCTTCTTAAACGTATTAGAAGTTTATGGCTACGCAGTTGTTGAAATGGATAACAACATACTTAAGGTGATTAAAGCCAAAGATGCCAAGACATCGGCGATCCCTGTTGTTGGAGATGATGATACTGCCAACGGTGATAGCGTTATTACGCGAGTTGTCGCTGTGAGAAATGTCTCGGTGCGAGAGTTGTCTCCCTTATTAAGACAACTCAATGATAATGCGGGAGCCGGTAATGTTGTGCACTACGACCCGGCAAATATTATCTTGATCACAGGGCGAGCGGCAGTGGTTAATCGTTTAGCGGATATCATTCGACGCGTTGATCAGGCTGGTGATAAAGAGATTGAGGTCGTAGAGCTACAAAATGCCTCGGCGGCAGAAATGGTGCGTATTGTCGATGCATTGAATAAAACGACTGACGCAAAAAACACTCCAGCTTTACTACAACCGAAGCTGGTGGCTGATGACCGAACTAACTCAATCCTAATTTCTGGTGACCCGAAAGTGCGTAAGCGTCTACGCACCTTAATTCGTCAGCTTGATGTTGAGATGGCGACTAAAGGCAATAATCGAGTTCAATATCTTCGTTACGCGAAAGCCGAAGATTTGGTCGAAGTATTGAAAGGCGTTTCTGACAATCTACAAAAAGAGAAACAATCAGGTGGCAAGTCTACCTCTGCTGCTAATCGCAGCGAAGTGATGATCGCCGCCCATGCTGATACCAATGCCTTAGTACTTACCGCTCCACCCGATATTATGAAAGCATTGCTAGAAGTGATCTCTCAGCTTGATATTCGTCGTGCACAAGTACTTATTGAGGCTTTGATCGTGGAGCTAGCGGATGTCGATGGCGCTAACTTAGGGGTGCAATGGGGTAATGCCAGTACAGGGAGTGTGGTTCAGTTCTCCAACACCGGAGCCTCTATTGGTAGCGTGATGGTGGGTATGGAAGATGCAAAAGACAAGACGACAACAGAAACGCGAACCGATTCGAATGGTAATCCCTACAACGTTGAAACGAAAACATCGGGCGATTATACCAAACTTGCCAGCGCGCTTGGTGGTGTGCAAGGAGCAGCGGTTGGTATCGCTATGGGTGACTGGACAGCGTTAATTACAGCAGTATCAAGTACATCCAATTCTAATATTCTGTCTTCACCAAGTATTACTGTGATGGATAATGGCGAAGCCTCATTCATCGTGGGTGAAGAAGTCCCTGTGCTGACGGGGTCGACTGCGGGTTCGAATAATAGCAACCCATTCCAAACCGTTGAGCGTAAAGAAGTGGGGATTAAGCTTAAAGTGGTCCCACAGATCAACGAAGGTAACTCCGTCCAGCTCACCATTGAGCAAGAAGTTTCGAATGTTTTGGGTGCCAGTGGTGCCGTCGACGTTCGGTTTGCAAAAAGACAGCTCAATACGTCGGTCATGATTCAAGATGGTCAGATGTTAGTGCTAGGTGGTCTAATTGATGAGCGTGCGGCTGAAAGTGAGTCGAAGGTACCATTCTTAGGCGATATTCCTTACCTCGGGCGCTTGTTCACCTCAACCAGTACGACGGTTGAAAAAAAGAACCTTATGGTCTTTATAAAGCCCACGATTATTCGTGATGGCATTACCGCAGACGGATTGACTCAACGTAAGTACAACTACATTCGAGCTGAGCAACTGTTTAAAGCCGACCAAGGCCTAAAGTTGATGGATGATGGCTATATTCCGGTATTACCAGAGCTTGGTGAAACTACGCGCTACCCATCGGAGATTCAAGCGTTTATTGAGCAGATGGAAACGAAATAATGGGGGATGTGATGGCGTTTCGTCCTTTAGTCACTCGGTTGCCGTTTAGTTTTGCTAATCGCTTTAAGGTGGTCTTTGAGTCAACAGAGACAACAGCAGTACTGTTTTATGTTGAACCTTTGGCTTTAAATGCCTTGCAAGAGGTGAAGCGAGTGTATCGTCAATCTTTTGATTTGCAGCCACTACCCGCCGATAAATTTGAAACCAAGCTGACGCAAGCTTATCAGCGTGATTCTTCAGAGGCTCGACAGTTAATGGAAGACATTGGCGCGGATAGCGATGATTTCTTTTCATTAGCGGAAGAGCTGCCTCAAGATGAGGACTTATTGGAGTCAGAAGATGACGCACCGATTATTAAATTGATCAACGCCATGCTTGGCGAGGCGATTAAAGAAGGCGCGTCTGATATCCATATCGAGTCGTTTGAAAAAGTACTCTCGATTCGTTTTCGGGTCGATGGCGTATTGCGAGATGTCCTTGCGCCTAGCCGAAAACTCGCGCCACTGTTGGTGTCTCGAGTTAAGGTCATGGCGAAGCTAGATATCGCAGAAAAGCGTGTCCCGCAGGATGGTCGAATCTCATTACGCATCGGTGGCCGAGCAGTCGATGTTCGAGTTTCCACCATGCCTTCGTCGCACGGTGAGCGTGTCGTGATGCGTTTGCTTGACAAGAATGCCACGCGCCTTGATTTGCACAGTCTTGGTATGACAGCCGTTAATCACGACCATTTCCGTCAGCTGATACAACGACCTCATGGCATTATCTTAGTCACCGGGCCAACAGGCTCGGGTAAGTCCACGACTTTGTATGCAGGTTTGCAAGAGATCAACAGCAATGAGCGCAATATCCTTACGGTAGAAGACCCAATAGAATTTGATATTGATGGTATTGGACAAACACAGGTTAACCCAAAGGTCGACATGACCTTTGCGCGTGGCTTACGTGCGATCTTACGTCAAGACCCTGATGTCGTCATGGTCGGGGAAATTCGTGACTTAGAGACGGCCCAAATTGGTGTTCAAGCCTCATTAACAGGTCACTTAGTTATGTCTACATTGCATACCAATACCGCCGTTGGTGCCATTACTCGTATGCGAGATATGGGCATTGAGCCCTTTCTTATCTCTTCGTCACTGCTGGGGGTGTTAGCCCAGCGACTTGTCCGTACGTTATGTAAAGACTGCAAAGTGCCTTACGAAGCGGATGCACAGACGAAAAAACTGTTTGCAATGACCGAGGCAGAAGTGCTGACTCTCTTTAAACCCGTCGGGTGCGATAAGTGCAATCAGAAGGGATACAGAGGTCGTACCGGTATCCATGAGCTATTGATCGTCGATGACGAAGTTCAAGCGCTTATTCATAACGAAGCGGGTGAACAAGCGATTGAGAAAGCGGTACGTAATTACACTCCAAGTATTCGTGACGATGGGCTTAGTAAAGTTAAGCGCGGTATGACCTCCCTCGAAGAGGTTATGCGTGTGACAAAGGAAGCGTAAGTGGCGGCATTTGAATATAAGGCCTTGAACGCGAAAGGCAAACAAACCAAAGGACTCATAGAGGGCGATAACGCGAGGCAAGTTCGTCAGCGCCTTAAAGAACAAGGCATGATGCCGATAGATGTTGTTGAGGTCAGCCAAAAAGCCAATCGCAGCACCAAGGGGGAGGTCGCTAAGCCTACATTTAAGCGTGGCATTAGTACAACCGACTTAGCCTTGATTACCCGTCAGCTGTCTACCTTAGTCCAATCGGGAATGCCGCTCGAGGAATGTTTGAAAGCGGTTTCTGAGCAATCAGAAAAACCAAGGATTCGTACCATGCTTGCCGCCATTCGCGCTAAGGTGACTGAGGGCTACACGCTGTCGGATAGCCTGGCTGATTACCCGCATGTCTTTGATGAACTTTTTCGTTCAATGGTGGCGGCGGGCGAAAAGTCGGGGCACCTTGATTCGATATTAGAGCGCCTAGCAGACTATGCGGAAAATAGGCAGAAGCTTCGCTCTAAATTGCTACAAGCCATGATTTATCCCGTGGTATTAGTGGTATTTGCGGTCGCCATTGTGGCTTTTTTATTGGCGGCAGTGGTACCAAAAATCATTGGGCAGTTTGTTCAAATGGGACAAGAATTGCCGAAATCGACACAGTTTTTGTTGTCGTCGAGCGACTTTATTCAAAATTGGGGATTGGTATTATTAATTGGTTTTATCATCGTCATGTACGTGATAAAAACCGCGCTGCGCCGTCCAGCGATAAGAATGAGTTGGGATACCAAGGTTCTTAATCTTCCACTTATCGGTAAGATCGCACGAGGGTTGAATACCTCTCGATTTGCTCGAACGTTGTCGATTTGTACCTCAAGTGCTATCCCTATTTTGGATGGTATGAAGGTATCGGTAGATGTCATGACCAACCATTTTGCTAAAAAGCAGGTATCAATTGCAGCGGATAACGTGAGAGAAGGTGCGAGTTTGCGTAAAGCACTTGAACAGACAAAACTCTTTCCGCCTATGATGTTGCATATGATTGCTAGTGGAGAACAAAGTGGTGAACTAGAAAATATGCTAACGCGTGCGGCTGATAATCAGGACCAAAATTTTGAATCAACGATTAATATCGCGCTGGGGATATTTACGCCAGCGTTGATTGCGCTAATGGCCGGTTTAGTGCTGTTTATCGTGATGGCAACACTGATGCCAATATTGGCAATGAACAATTTAATGTCTGGGTAATCTAACCACACAGACAAAACAGATATGACCTCGTGTACGAGGTGTTTTCCTTGGAGTACTAAATGAAACAAAAAATGAAAAAACAAGCGGGTTTTACCTTACTTGAAGTGATGGTCGTGGTCGTTATTTTAGGTGTATTGGCGAGTTTTGTTGTTCCCAATTTACTCGGTAACAAAGAAAAGGCCGATCAGCAAAAAGCGATCACTGATATTGTTGCACTAGAAAATGCATTGGATATGTATAAGCTCGACAACAGCATCTACCCAACCACAGATCAAGGCTTAGAGGCGCTAGTGACTAAGCCAGGTAACCCTGAACCTCGTAATTACCGCGACGGCGGTTATATTCGTCGTTTACCAAGCGATCCTTGGGGCAATGATTATCAATACTTAAGCCCTGGCGATAAAGGCACCATCGATGTCTTTACGCTTGGTGCTGATGGTCAAGAAGGGGGCGAGGGTGTCGCGGCTGATATTGGTAACTGGAATCTACAAGACTTTCAGTAATACGTCTGGTAATAGAGCGCAGAGGCGCTCTATTACTTGTTGAGTGGTAGTTGATGCGTCCTTTACATTCCTTTCGTTCCGGCTTTACGTTACTAGAGATCCTTTTAGTGCTTGTGCTGCTTTCGCTCAGTGCGGTAGCGGTGATCGCGTCAATACCTCCCAAGCAAGATAACCAAATAAAAGAAGAAGCTCAGCGTTTATTCCAAAGACTTCAGTTATTCAATGAAGAAGCGATGTTGTCTGGCAAAGATTTTGGAATTAGGGTTGATGAAGAGCAGCGTCGATATGTTTTCTTAGAGTTGAAGCCTGAAGGCTGGGAAAAAATTGCGCTAAAAAAAATCCCAGAAGAGACTACGCTGCCAGATGGTTTAACCATTCGACTTGATCTCAGCAGTGGGGTGTGGGGAACGGACGATCGTCTTTTTGAACCCACGTCTTTATTTGATGAAGATATGTTTGCGGATGTAGAGAAAAAGAAAAAACCAGAAAAGCCGCCGCAGATATTTATTTTATCAAGCGGTGAGTTTACCCCGGGCGTCTTTGTGCTCGCACCTAAAAATCAAGCAAAGAAGACGCTGACTTGGCACGTTCAAATTAAAGAAAATGGTGTGGTTCAAGCGTTAGATGATAGGGACTGGAATGATGAAAAACGTTAGAGGTATGACGTTACTTGAGGTCCTTGTTGCACTGGCTATTTTTGCAACCGCAGCGATTGCGGTTGTGCGCTCTGTGTCTCAGCATATCAATACATTAAGCTACCTAGAAGAGAAAACCTTTGCCGCGATGGTGGTTGATAATCAAATGGCTAAGGTGATGCTCGATACTGCTACTTTAAAAGCCGCGACGGGCAAAGAAACACTTGCTGGGCGAGAGTGGTTTTGGCGTGTGACGCCCGTGAAGACCTCTGAGGCTCTCCTTAATGCCTTTGATGTGAGTGTTGCGACGGACAAGAAAGCCAGTCCAATCGTCACGGTAAGGAGCTATGTTGCGAAATAGAGTGCAAGCCAATAAAACACGCTTACGTTATCCGCTAGGTTGTGACCTAAGAATGAGTAAAGAAAGGCTGATAAACACAAATCGAAGAACGATACGTGGCTTTACGCTCATTGAGGTGTTAGTGGCTATGGCTATTTTTGCCAGCTTAAGTGTTGCGGCATATCAGGTTGTGAATCAGGTGCAGCGCAGCAATGAACTGTCTCAAGAGCGCAGTACGCGTTTACAAGAAGTTCAGCGAGCGTTTGTGTACCTGGATAGTGACTTTCGACAAATGGCATTGCGACAGTTTCGTCATGAGGGAGAGGTCGCGTCATCTCGCTTGATTCTCTGGCAACAAAACTTGCTAGACTCGGATGAAAAAGGCGTGCTGTTTACCCGTTCTGGCTGGATAAATCCTCAAGGTCAATTTCCTCGCGGAGAGGTGGCGAAGATTGGCTATCGTATCAAAGACAATCAGTTGCAAAGGCTATGGTGGCGATACCCCGATACGAGCGTCGGAGAGTTACCGGTAGAGCGATCTATTTTAACCAAGGTAACGGCTTTGGATATGCGTTTTTATAACGGTGAGACATGGCTGAAAGATTGGCAACAAGATCTTGTGTTGCCTCAAGCGGTTGAGATCAAGCTAGAACTCGAAGACTATGGTGAAATCACTCGAATTTATCTGACACCGAATGGCACTCTTGGGTCTTCATCGTCAGCTGGTGGTGCGAACCAAGGTGGAAGTAGTGGCAATGAAGGCGGCGGCAATTCATGATTCCGAAGCGATCTCATTCCTCTCCACAAAAAGGTGTCGCACTGATAGTGATTTTATTGCTACTGGCCATTATGGTATCGATAGCCGCGACAATGTCTGAGCGTTTGTTTAGCCAATTTATCAGGGCCAATAATCAGATTAATTATCAACAAGCCTACTGGTATTCGATTGGTGTTGAAGCTTTGGCTGAGGTGGCAATTAAAGAAAGCTATAAAGACAATAAAGACAGCATTAATCTTAATCAGCCTTGGGCTATTGAAGAGCGAACCTACCCGTTAGATTATGGTGAGGCCACTGGGCATATTGTGGATATGCAGTCGTGTTTTAATGTGAATGCCTTGTCCAGTATTGCACCGAATGCCAATAGCAACACAAAGCCATTTTTGGTGCAGTTTTTTCAAAGATTACTCGAGCAATATGATGTCGAGAATTACCAAGCAGAGCAGATTGCTGATTCAACCTGGGAATTCGTCAATAAAGAAACAACAGTGAGATCAGTATCCGGTGTTGGAGATAGTTATTACGAGTCGCTATCTCCTGCTTATATGAGTGCGAATGGATTATTGTCTGATCGCTCAGAGCTTCGTGCGATCAACCAAATGAACGGCGATGTGATGCTTAAATTAGGGACAGCAATATGTGCACTCCCTATTGCGACATGGCAATTGAATGTGAATACACTCGCAGTTGAAGATGCTGATCTGCTGGTGGCACTATTTTCGCCAAATCTCTCGCGAGACAATGCGTTGCAGCTGCTGGAAAATAGACCTTTTGATGGTTGGTCTGGTATTGATAAATTTTTTGCCGAATCACAAATGGGAAGCGTGAGCGAGAATACTCGTAAACAAGCTTCGCAATATTTGTCGGTCGATAGTGTGTATTTTGAGCTTGATGCTCAGGTGGTGGTTGATGAATCACGACTGAGATTGAGAACGTTGTTTTATAGCGAAGACAGAAAAGAAGTGGCGGTAGTACGTCGTCGATTTGGAGGATTGAGTGAGCGAGTTCTTAACCGTTCGACTGAATAGTCAGCCGAATAGTCCAGTTCACTGGGCTGTGTGGTCGACTGGACAAAAGGAAGTCATAGCCAGTGGAGAGCTGGAGAGTCTTGAGCAACTAGAAAACATCAAAGAGTACGCTCAACAGCGAGTGACGTTACTCATTCTATGTTCTCAAGATGTCCATTTTTCAGACGTTGAGATCCCAGCAGGGGCGACTCGCCAGTTTGAAACTATGTTGCCTTATTTAATTGAGGATGACATCGCCCAAGATGTGGATGATTTACATTTTTCTATACTGCATAAACAGAGCGGTCAAGCCATGGTCTGTGCTGTAGATAGAGCCTATCTACTTCAAGTGCTCGCAAGCTTCTCAGCGTGTGGTATTGAGGTGAAAAAGGTGGTGCCAGATGTATTAGCGCTCCCTGAGTTACCATCGATTAATGCGATTGAATTAAGTGGGCAGTGGTTATTTAGAACCAGCCAGTGGGCGGGCATGGTGGTGGACCAGCCATGGCTTTCAGCGGTGATTGAGTCGGATTACTTGTCCACTGTATCGGACGACACTGAAAACAAAACGATTACTGTGGATGTGTATTCAGAACTCAGTGATGAAATGTTGCGTGGTTCACCTCATATAACCTGGCAACCTGCACCGATTGAGATGCCGATGGCACTTTTGTCGCAAGGCGCGGTTGATAGTACCGCAACATTGTTGACGGGAGACCTAAAACCTAAAACATCGTTTATTAAATACTGGAAAGTATGGCAGAAAGTTGTGATTGCAGCAGGTATTTTACTGGTTGCGCTGATCGCAGAGCAAGTTGTCTTGGTTAGCCAATATGAATCACAGGCTGTGGCGTACCGGGCTGAAAGTGAGCGTATCTTCCGGTCCGTTTTTCCTGATAAGAAACGGATACCTACTGTCAGCTACCTTAAAAGACAGATGCAAGATGAGCTGACGAAGCTTGGTGGTTCTGGTATTTCAAGCGGCTCTGCGCTGGAATGGCTAGCAAAACTCCCTGATACGATTGGACAAGTAAATGGAATGCAAGTCATGAGCTTTACCTTTGACGGCAATCGCAATGAAGTTAGGTTGAGTGTCACCAGCCGAGATTTTGAAAGCTTTGAATCGGCTAAGGTCAAGCTTGAGACTCAGTTTGAGGTGTCGCAAGGCCCATTGAATCGCAATGGCGAACTGGTGATGGGCAACTTTGTCTTGAAGAATAAGTAGGTCGAAAGATGAAAGGATTACTAGTAACAGCGCAGAGCTGGTGGATATCAATCAGTCAGCGAGAGCAGCGGCTCGTTATGGTGTGCTCAGCGCTTCTTGTTCTCGGTATTATTTACTGGGGCATTCTCTCTCCTTTTGCTGTGCGTACGGAGTTGGCGCAGTCACGAATACAGTCTGAAAAACAGTTGTTATCCTGGGTGAAAGAACAGGCTGACCAGATTAGTGAGAAACGTCAGGCTGGTGGTGTAGTGGTCTCAAAACAAGCATTGAACCAAATAATTACCTCTTCGACGGGGCGTTTCAATGTTGAGCTGATTCGAATGCAGCCAAGAGGTGATGAGCTTCAGGTGTGGATCAAACCGATTCCTTTTGAATTCTATGTCAACTGGTTGTTTTATCTTCAAGAGACGCATGGCGTTAACGTTGAGATTATGGATATCGATAAGGCTGACCAAAGCGGTGTTATCGAAGTGAATCGCTTGCAGTTTAAGAGGGGCGGTTAATGAAGCGTGCGATAAAATACGTGGCTGTCGCTACGACCATCTTTACAGCCAGTGTGATTTATCATACACCGGCCCAAGTGGTATTGAGCGTGGCATCGCTGCCACCATCACTGGTTATTGATGGTACTGAAGGCACTATATGGCAAGGTAGAGCACAAAATGTGACTTACCAACATCAGCAGCTAGGTGAAGTGAGTTGGCACTTTTCATGGTCAAGCTTACTGACGTTATCACCCGAATATGCGGTGCGATTTGGTCGTGGTAGTACGCTTGGTATTGCCGGTAAAGGGAACGTGGGTATCAACTTTTCTGGTCCTTATGTTCATACGTTGTTGGCATCTCTTCCCGCGGAAAGTGTACTTGATATCTACACGCCACCGGTGCCAGTCAATGCGGGAGGTCAGTTCGAGCTTGCTATACGCTCTTTGCAATATCAATCACCTTGGTGCGGTACAGGTGACGGTTCGCTCTCCTGGAATGCTGGTTATGTAGAAACACCCGTCGGGAGTTTGAGCTTTGGGCCTACGGTTGTTGATCTCACCTGTAACGATAGCGTTCTATCAGCGAAGGGTGGACAAAGCAGCGCTCAAGTATCGAGTGAGTTTACTGGAGAGCTAAAGCCGAGCCGAGAGTATGATTCACAAGCTTGGTTTAAGCCGGGCTCTGACTTCCCTAATTCAATGAAGCAGCAACTCAAATGGTTAGGTAATCCGGATAATGAAGGTCGATATTCATTTATTTACAAAGGGCGTTTTTAGGGGGCCTAGGCTGAATAAGTGATGGGTTGGATGTCATAGCAAAGGCGGTGTATACCGCCTTTTTGTATTTTATCTGCACTATAAGTGAGGCTCAGTCATTACTGAGCAATAAGAATTGAATCCCAAGGCAAGGCCTGATCACCAATAACAATGAAGTTGGGGTTTTCTAGGGTTTCACGTAAGTTGTAAGATAACGGCGTGAGGTGTGTGCTCAGTATTGCTCCCCCAGCTTCCTGTACGATACATTGTGTGGCTGCGGTATCCCATTCGCCAGTTGGTCCCAGTCTTAGGTAGCAATCGACAGCCCCTTCAGCAACTAAGCAGGCTTTTAGAGCCGCAGACCCTAATGGTACTAGGTCGTAATTCCACGCATTACTCATCTTTTCAGTAATGCGATTAATATTTTGTCGACGACTAATCGCGATAGAGATGGATTGATTGGCCATTTCATGAGTGTGTATGTTAATCCTCAAATTTTCATCCATCTCAGGAATTTTCCACGCACCTTTACCTTGATAGGCATAGTAAGTCACACCAGAAACCGGTGCGTAGACCACCCCCATAATAGGTTGATTATCACGTACCAAGGCGATAATTGTCGCAAAATCACCGCTTCTCGCAATAAACTCCTGAGTGCCATCAAGAGGGTCGACGAGCCAGTACTCTTGCCACTGAGAGCGTTGTTCTAAGCTAACGTCGGCATCTTCTTCCGATAAGATCGGAATGTCAGGAGTCAGTTGCGAAAGTTGTTCAAGTATGAGTTTGTGCGCCGCTAAATCCGCACTGGTTACTGGGGTGTCGTTGTCCTTGGTGTAAGACTCATACTCATTTTTTTCATAGATATCGAGAATCAGTTGTCCAGCTGAGCGAGCAATATCGATGACATCTGGAATGTGATGAGAAAGGTCAGGTTTGAAATTCGTCACGTTACAGCCCTAGTGTTGGTTTCATTTTGAGCACCAGCAGTAGAGCCGTGATGCAACGAGCTTCTGAGAAATCTAAATGTGTGAGTAATTCATCAGCTTGAGCGAGGGGCCATTTGACTATTTCTAATGGTTCTGGCTCATCACCCTCCAGCTTTTCTGGATAGAGATCCTGCGCCACGAACAGCGTCATGCGACTCGAAAAGTAGGAAGGCGCTAAAATGACTTCTTTGAGTGGTGTTAAAGAATGAGCACCAAATCCAATTTCTTCTTTAAGCTCTCTTATTGCCGCTTGATCCGCAGACTCCCCCTCATCAATTAACCCTTTGGGAAAGCCTAGCTCATAGCGCTCGGTGCCTGCAGCGTACTCGCGCACTAATAAAAGATCCCCATGTTCAGTAATCGGAACCATCATGACTGCATTCCGGCCGCTTGGCTTCATGCGTTCGTAGGTTCGCTTAACCCCGTTTGAAAACTGTAAATCTAGCGCTTCGATTTTAAACAATCTAGATTCAGCAACGGTTTTTTGGGCTAAGATTTCGGGTCCTTGCTTGGACGACATGGGTATTCTCCTTAGCATTGCGCGACGACATATAGATATTGAGCCCATAGCGCAGTATTTATTGTAGTGGTTAATATATACCTAACTAACTTCAAGATGCTAGGTTAAGCAACAATTACTTATCGTTGGTATCTTGTTTGAGATGGATGCGTCGTGTTATGCCTGATTGTTAATACACGAGTATCGACGTATAAAAAACGGAGCGTAAAGATAAACCTTACGCTCCGTTCATTGTGTCGGTGATTTACTCAAGGGTAAATCGTTCAGAGATTGACTCTAGTAGTAAGAGTGCTCGCCGCGATCGTGCTCTGTTACATCACGGACAGCGCTTAGCTCACCTGAGAACTCTTCTAGCAGTTGCTTCTCAATGCCTTCTTTTAGAGTGACATCGACCATCGAGCAACCGTTGCACCCACCACCAAACTGAACAATGGCGACGCCCTGGTCTGTGATTTCCATTAGGTTGACATGACCACCATGGCCTGCAAGTTGTGGGTTCACTTGTGTTTGAATTGCGTATTCAACGCGCTCCATTAATGACGCATCATCGGAGACTTTACGCATCTTAGCATTAGGTGCTTTAAGCGTGAGCTGAGAGCCCATTTTGTCCGTTACGAAATCAATTTCAGCGTCCTCAAGGAAAGGAAGAGAAAGCTCATCGACATACGCCGTTAAGATTTCGTATTTAAATTCTGTATCGTTGCTTTCAATGGCTTCTGGTGGGCAGTATGACACACCACATTCTGCATTTTGTGTACCTGGGTTCACAACGAACACACGGATGCTGGTACCTTCAGGCTGTTGAGCCAGAAGTTTTGAAAAGTGACTCTGTGCACTTTCTGTAATAGTAATTGGATTTGACACGACGAATACCCGAGTAAATATGTAGGTTATTGCCGCTATTCTACTCTTGAACTAAGCGGAAGCCAAAATTATTTGTTCACTGTCTGTACAGGACATCGAGTGAGCAAAATCAGTTTGGTGTGCGGCACAGACAGTAAATATCAATTTTTTCTACGCCCACTTCAAGTAATAATTCACTTAAATGTTTAACCGTAGCGCCAGTTGTGACCACATCATCAATAATGGCGACGTGTTTAGCGTGTGGTGCTTGTTGTAATGAGAAGGCGCGACGCACATTTTTTTGCCTTGATTTTCGGTCTAATGACTTTTGTTTTGGTGTGTTGAGGTGTTTTTTAAAGACTTGCTGCTGAACCTGACTATCTGGGCAAGCCGCGCTGAGTTGTTGTGCCATCATTTCACTTAGATTAAAGCCACGCCAAAGCTCTTGATACCACACCATTGGAACGGAGATAAGCACTGGTGCCGGTTTAGGCACGTGTTGTTGCAACATCTTAATAAAAGGTGGGAGTAGCCAGAATTGGCGCTGTTGTTTTATTTTTTGAATAAATAATGAAAGTGGATATCGGTAGTCGCCGACGCACTGCATGGTATGCCAAGGTGGTGGTGATTTGAGGCATTGGCCACAGAGGCGTGATTCATGAGACAAAGGTAAGGCACATTGTGTACACCGTGGTGCGCTTTGATCCAAATAGTGTTGGCAATAATGACACCATAGGTTATGCCCTAATGAGTGGGTTATGCTGAAGCCACAAATATAGCAACGCTTACGTATTAGAATAGTATTGCGCATTATGATGGTGCCAGTTGACGTTTGTGAGATAGTGATTAGCATGAAGGAAAATGAAGTAAACAAAGTTGGAAATCAGTAGGAGAGAATGTGAGTCAAGATGTGAAAGTTCACTGGCAAACTGATGGGCAAGGCCCGGACCTTGTTTTAGTCCACGGTTGGGGAATGAATGGTGCTGTTTGGGAGCAATGTACGCAACGCCTGAAAGGCTGTTTTACGGTACATACCGTTGACCTTCCTGGTTACGGATTGAGTTGCGACGTTTCATGTCAGTCACTACCTGAATTGGTCGAGCTTGTTTTACGAGATGCACCTGCGCAGGCTATATGGTTAGGTTGGTCACTAGGTGGTTTGGTTGCGACACAAATTGCGAGTCAACAGCCAGATCGAGTCTCTCAGCTTATTACCTTAGCCAGCTCACCTAAATTCTCTCAGGACTTACCGTGGAAAGGTATAAAAAAAGAGGTGTTGAATGCATTTACAGAGCAGCTTTCAGCTAATTTTTCGCTGACTATTGAGCGGTTTATGGCACTGCAAGCGATGGGAAGCCCAAGCGCACGTAAGGATGTGAAGCAATTAAAAGAAGCGGTATTGTCTCGTCCAGCACCGGCCCAAGAGGCACTCCATTTAGGGTTGGATTGGCTAGGTAATCTTGATTTACGTCCAGTGTTACAAGACCTAGAAATGCCAGTACATCGATGGTACGGACGCCTAGATGGTTTGGTGCCAGTCAATGTCGCCAGTATGCTTAATGATGAGCATCTTGATCACCATAGCCATATTTTTTCTGGGTCATCCCACGCGCCGTTTATTACCGAGTTGGATGCTTTTATCGATCAATTAACCTCGCTAATCGCTAATCGCTAA
>NZ_MCUW01000034.1:25287-33382 GCF_002873335.1 Vibrio sp. 10N.286.49.B1
TCGCTAATCGCTAATCGCTAAAGGCATTCTTGACCCTCAGAAAACCTGAATTCTCGAAAAGCAGTGAGGTAACGTGGTTTTGCTGCTTTTTTATGCTAAATGAGTAAAGGTTTTGGGTAACTTTCCGATACGTTTATTAGACAAACTATAAATGTCATCTTTGTCGCAATGTGATGACGCCGTGAGCCTCATTCGTAAGGGGTGGCAGGGTTTGTGTTTTTCATGGCTTCTTTAAGTTCAGCGCTTAAAGCCCATTTTTTACTAAATTGTGCAGTATTAGTTTTTTCACTCAATAGAAAGGAGAGTGATAAGTGATAGTGTCGCCCAACAGTATTAGTGCCCCCATCGTCGCCTCTTCTGTTAACCCACAGACAGAGCAGGTTGCACGTGATAATAAAGTGCGGGAGCCGATCATCCCTACGGTAGAGCTTGCGAGAACCAATGCAGAGCGGCGACTCAACGAGGAAGAAAAAAGCCGGAAGCGCAATGCTTGGGATCCTGCAGAGCACCCTGAGTATGATGAAGAAGGTGAGCAACGGACATTGGATGACCCGATTGAGCGCTTATTTCACTTACTTTCAATCAATACCTACAGCGCGAGCCAAGGTAAGGGTTACGCCATGCGTTTCAGGTTGCCACCTAAAATATTAGAAGCCGCTATCATGGCTGGGCGTATGGCCAAAAGACGCACCGTGATTCGATATCATTATGGGCATTCGGTTGCCCCTAATACGCCGTCAGATATTATTGCCGTGACATAAAAAAGGAGCACCCACTCGGTACTCCTTTATCATGCTTAAAGACCGCGTGACCTATTTTTTTGCTTTTGCGAAAGCCGCTGCAAAGGCTCCACCCATGGCATTGTCATTAGACTCTGAGCGAGGAGTGCGAGGCTTAGTCGCGGGTTTATGTGTCGGCGTTGATTTTGCGCCGCGTGAGGCTCGGTTGTCTTGCCCAGGCTCGTCGTTCAAGCGCATAGATAGGCCGATTCGTTTACGCGCTGCATCGACTTCCATGACCTTAACCTTAACGATATCTCCGGCTTTGACAACTTCTCTTGGATCCGAGACGTAGCGGTCTGTGAGCGCAGAGATATGCACTAAACCATCTTGGTGCACGCCAATATCGACAAATGCACCGAAATTGGCCACATTGGACACCACGCCTTCCAATATCATTCCCGGTTCTAGGTCTGACACCGCATTAACGCCTTCGGCAAATGTTGCCGTTTTAAACTCAGGTCTTGGATCTCGACCTGGCTTGTCGAGCTCTTTGATGATGTCCGTTACCGTCGGCAGGCCGAAGCTATCGTTGGTATAGTCAACGGCTCTAAGTGAGCTTAAAAACGCACTATCGCCTAGCAACGATTTAACCGGCTTGTTTGTGTGCTCGGCAATGGCTTTAACGACGGGGTAGGCTTCAGGATGAACGGAGGAAGCATCCAATGGGTTTTTCCCATCCATGATACGTAAGAAACCGGCACACTGTTCGAATGCTTTAGGGCCTAAACGAGCGACTTTCTTGAGTGTCGTTCGAGCTTCAAATCGGCCATGTTCATCTCGATAATCGACGATATTTTGCGCCAGTGTTGTCGATAGGCCAGCGACTCGGGTTAACAAGGCGGAAGAGGCGGTGTTAACATCTACACCGACGGCGTTTACACAGTCTTCGACAATGGCATCAAGGCGCTTGGCCAGCATGGTTTGACTGACATCGTGCTGGTATTGGCCTACACCGATGGATTTTGGATCAATCTTCACCAACTCAGCGAGCGGGTCTTGTAATCGACGAGCAATCGAGACCGCACCACGTAACGAGACATCCATGTTGGGGAACTCTTTTGCCGCAAGCTCTGATGCAGAATACACAGAAGCACCTGCCTCACTCACAATAATTTTCTGAACCTTGTGATTGCCACGTTGAATAACATCAGCAGCAAAACTGTCGCTCTCACGAGAAGCGGTGCCATTGCCAATGGCAATAAGGTCGACATTAAATTTCTTAATCAATTGCTCAATAATATGAGCTGATTTGTCATACTGTTTTTGAGGTACATGAGGGTAAATAACATCGGTTGCCAGTACTTTACCAGTGGCATCAACCACGGCTATTTTACATCCCGTACGTAAGCCCGGGTCTAGACCTAATGTGGCACGGGGACCGGCCGGCGCAGCCATCAACAGGTCTTTTAGGTTGGTAGCAAACACCTCAATAGCTTCAATTTCTGAGCGCTCTTTTAACGCGCCCATTAGCTCGGTTTCCATATGCATTGACACTTTGATGCGCCATGACCAGCTAATCACCTGCTTACGCCATGCATCGGCGGCAGCCGAGCTTAAGTGAATACCATAATGTTGGGCGATGATACTTTCACAGTAGGATTCACGAACCTTCTCTTCATTCGCAGGGTCGGCGTTAAGAGAGAGTTGCAGGTAGCCCTCATTTCGGCCTCTAAGCATGGCAAGTGCTCGGTGAGACGGCACCTTATTAATGCTTTCGTTATGCTCAAAGTAATCTTTGAATTTTTCACCCTCGCTTTCCTTACCCGCAACGACTTTTGATGAGAGCTCAGCATGGCTGGTTAAGTAGCGACGAATTTTCTCAAGCAAGCTGGCATCTTCCGCTATGCGCTCCATGATAATAGCGCGTGCGCCATCTAGGGCTGCCTTGCTATCCGCAATGCCTTTTTCGGAATTGATGTAACCTTGGGCTGTGCTTTCGGGTTCATTATCAGGTTGATTCCATAACAGGTCAGCAAGAGGCTCTAAACCTGCCTCTATGGCAATCTGTCCTTTGGTTCGGCGCTTTGGCTTGTAGGGTAAATAGAGATCTTCAAGGCGTGTTTTACTGTCAGCCGCGTTGATATCACGAGTTAATGCGTCGGTCAGTTTGCCCTGCTCATTAATCGACTTCAGAATGGTTTGGCGCCTATCGTCAAGCTCTCTTAAATAGCTTAAACGTGAGTCAAGATTACGTAATTGGGTGTCATCAAGTCCCCCGGTGACCTCTTTTCGATAGCGGGCAATAAACGGGACGGTGTTGCCGTCATCAATAAGTGTGACTGCGGCTTCTACTTGCTTTGCACTGACGTTCAGCTCTTTAGCAATTAGTTGACAGATAGCATGGCTCATCCGTGTAATCTCTTTTGTTATGTGAGAGAAAGGAAATATCCTTCCTTTGATATCCTTAGGATATAAGGGCTCGTGGCTAAGTTTGCAATTGCCTCGTCATTTTTCTCCATATTTCAAAGGTGAAAAACGGTATGAATTTGCTAATTTATTGATATGCGCGTGGATATTCCGTTAGTTTTCTGTAAAGTTAATGGAGTAGCGATGAGAAATATGGATGCTCGTTGTCTTATGTAATTCGGATACCCTCAGTCGGTCGGTCAGTGAATGGATGTATTATAATGAAAAAATCAGCAATTAAATTGGCACTAATTTTAGCCTCTATGACCAGCGGGTGGGCGTTGGCCGCACCTGATCTTTCTACGACCCAGGCCCCCTTATTGACGATTGAAGATAAGATCGTATTAGGGCGAGTGGAAAACGTCTATTACCCAAGTATTGAGGCGCTCGATGGCGTGCCATTTGTTGGTAAGATTGATACGGGTGCCGATACAACATCAATGCATGCTGAAGATATTGAAGTTGTCAGTAAAAACCCTAAATACCAAGGGCTGAGCAATGAAAAACTCATGCAAACTATCGTAGATGAATACGGTGGTTCGGCCAGTGATTGGTGGCTAGAAGAATTCGATAATGATCAGCGTAATTTCCAAGGCACGGTTCGTTTCACTGTGCGTCACCCTTATACGGGTGAGAAAATCAAGATCGAGCGCCCTTTGACGCGAACAAGTGTTATCAGAAGTCGTACTAGCACGACCCCGATTTATAGACCTGTCGTGACCCTTCCAATGACCATTGCAGGTAAAACGGTTGATACTGAAGTCAACCTGACCAATCGTAATGACTTTAGTGCTCCGGTCTTAATTGGTAAAACATTCTTGGCGAACAATGCCTGGGTGATGGCTGGGTATGATTATTTACAGGCACAAAAAGACGCGCAAATCATTGGTCGTCGCGAAGTGGGCTCTGTGAATGATGTGGCTTTAGACGTGAGTGTCTCACTCAAAAATAATTACAGTATTTTGAATGCCCAGAATATCAAGGTGAATAAGAAAGACGCCACGGTGAGCTTTGATTTGGTCGGTAAAGATAAGACCATGAGCAAAGCCGTCACCTATCCTTTAGTCAAAATGCTCTCAGTTGGCGACAATGAATATCCATTGGTCTACGTCACCTTTAAAGGCGAAAAAGAGTTTGAGCAGCCAATCTTAGTGTATTTGAAAGACCGCTCATCAAATAGCACTCAGCTTCGTTTGGGGCTTAATACGCTGAATCAGTACTTTATTGTTGATACAAACGCTAAGAATAAACTGACAAAGAAAAAGCAGAGCTTTAAAGCCCGAATGAGTGATGACCCACTCGTGATCTCTCCGGTTGAAAGTGTGATTTTGGATGGTTATAAATTGGCAGCTGAGCCATCGTTTACGGTGAGTACTCCGTTACTTAAAGTAGCCAGTTTCGAAATGATTGAAGCAAAAGGGCGAGATAAAGTGGAGTACTACCTATCCAACGCTCGTGGTAATGATGAGATTATTCGAAAAACCATTTTACGAAAGATAAAAGTAGGCGATACCGTTAGACCCGTGGTTGACGGAGAATTTATTGTTGGTGGTAAGGACGTCAATGTTGAATTTGCGTTGGAGGCTCTGGACAGTGATGAGGGTGATACGCCGTATTTAATCATAGGGAAGAAAGCGAATAAAGCCGGTGTACTGGTGAATACACGTAGCGAAAATTTACTCGATGCCTACCCGGTATTTACCGCAGGGCATATCGAGAATGCGACCGTCGAAGGGCTACAATTCCCAGTCAAACTTGATACTGGTGCTGATGTAAGTTCAATGAATGCCTTAAACATCAAGCAGTTTGAAAAAGACGGTAAAAAGATGGTCTCGTTTACTTATTCAAATGATATGGGCATGAAAGAGCAGTTCACTCGTGAAGTGGTCGATGTCATGCGTATTAAGGGCAAACAGGGAGAAAAAGCCAATGTACGCCCTGTCGTTGAGATGCGAGTAAAACTAGGGGATGTAGAGAAGACCATTCGAGTCAACCTACAAGACCGCGCGCGCTTCCATTACAGTATGATACTGGGGAAAAACTTCCTGAAATATGGGGTGGTAGTAAGTAGTGATGAAAACTTCCTACTTGGCAATGAAATTGGTAGTCATTAAGGCATCGTAGCAATGCGGTTTGTTATCAACACCATCGCGTGTTAAAACAAATGCTGAGGTAACAAAAAACGCCAGTGAGAGGCTCACTGGCGTTTTTTATGATTCTGATTATTCAGCGTCTTTTTTCGACTGAGATTCCGAGGATCGTTCTCTGATCTCATCATCATCTTCATCAGAACCATCAATCATGCTGTGCTTTTCTTTCCAGTGCTCCCAGCGCTGTGATGCCAATTCCTGCATGTCTGTTGTTTTATCCGCTTCATCGACAATCTCTTGCCCGAGTAAATGCTCAAAGATGTCTTCCAGCGTGATAATGCCTTGAATCGTACCGTATTCATCAACAATCATAGCAATATGGATACGTGCGGCCATCATTTGCTCAAAGGCTTTGGGCAATATAATCGTATTAAACAGTACATGGATAGGGCGCATGACGGCCCCTAACTGCTGCTCACCGGCCCCTTGTTGCTGAAGCTTAAACAACTCTAATCGATGCACAAACCCCAAGATATTATCTTTCTGTTCACTGTAAACCAATGGTCGAGAGAACGGTGTTTCTTTGTGCTCATCGAGAAACGCATTAATCGTCATCTCTGCCGGCACTCTAAAGACAACCGGTCTTGGCGTCATGACATGGGTTACAGGGATATCTTGAATATTGATGATATTAGTCAACATGGTTGACTCACCCTCAGCAAACTCCCCACTTTCTTTGGCAAGTAACGCCATTGCAGAAAGCTCATCGCGCATTTTAGGCGCTTCATGGCCACGAGCAAGGCGCTTAGTGATTTGTTCAGAAAACCAAACAAAGGGTGTCAGTGCCCATACCATCCAACGTAGCACTGTTGCCGCTGACGGTGCCAATTGACGCCAGTATGTTGCGCCAATGGTTTTTGGAACAATCTCAGATAGGACCAATATACCTAGTGTCAGTACTGCAGAAAATACGCCTAACCATTCACTACCAAATACAACGGCAGCTTGTGCACCGGCCGTTGCCGCACCAATGGTGTGAGCGATAGTGTTGAGGGTTAAAATAGATGCGAGCGGTCGATCGATATCGGCTTTCAGTTGGGTCAGTCTTTCTGCTGCTGGGTGTTCTTGTTGACGCAGTTGCGCCAAGTAGCTTGGGGTAATGCTAAGTAGCACGGCCTCCAAGACTGAACAGACAAAAGAAACACCGATCGCAATCGAAATATATACCGTTAAGAGAAACATTTATTTCCTAGTGTGTACACACATCAACCTAACTTTGCTGAAATTTCAACCTGTGCATTATTGGTGAGTGTAAATAAAATAGGGCTGCCAATTGGATTCATCAGGCTTATCTTTTGTGCAGCAGTGTCTTTATGCGGCTTTCTGATGCAAATTACAAGGCTTCAAATTCAATCTGCGTATAACAAATTGTGAGTTATTGCTCATAAAACGGCGAAATCTCAATCATTAGGGACAAAGATCGCCTACAAACCTTTGCCAGATGGGGGCTTTATGATTTAGAGTGGGCTTTAACTCGATAACATGAAAGAAGGGAAACCTAATGAATAAGACCCAATTAATCGACTTTATCGCTGAAAAAGCTGACCTATCAAAAGCACAAGCAAAAACAGCTCTTGAAGCAACCCTTTCAGGTGTTTCTGAAGCACTAAGCGAAGGTGACCAAGTTCAACTAATTGGTTTCGGTACGTTTAAAGTAAATCACCGTGCTGCACGTACAGGTCGTAACCCAAAAACGGGTGACGAAATCCAAATCGCTGCTGCAAACGTACCTGCATTCGTTTCAGGCAAAGCGCTTAAAGACGCTGTTAAGTAATAAATCGACACCGATGATACGTCATCGGTGTTTTTATTTCCGTTCAGAGGACTATCGGTAAACCTTTCTCGTCTTATCCGCTACTGTTTTACCAATATTTCCCTTTCTATTTTGTCATAATTGAAATGAACGTCATGCCATTATTGTGGTCTTATTAACATGCTCATTGTTTTGTGAGTGTCTGTCACTATCTAGAATTTATTCGGATACTTGAGGTATTGGAACGTTAATGAAAAAGACGCTATTGGTATCATTGTTCGCCATCGCCCTAGCTGGGTGTGCTTCTACGCCATCACCAAGTATTAATCAATATTCGCAATTCACGGGCGGACAGACGTTAGGTGATGCAACCAGTTTGTATTGGTACACGGAGCGCTTAAGTAAGCCTTACAGTGCCGCTGATTACGTCGACATGAATGATTATGGTTGGTATAAATCAAACTATCGCTGGAATGGTGGGGAGCTACGTGAATTTGTGCGCGAGGGACTCCAAAAAGACGCGAACAGCAAGTCGATAAAGTATCGTATTCATGTCCGTTTTAATAAAGACGGAGAGGCGGTTTATCAGCAATATCGTCGCGATG
Source organism: Vibrio sp. 10N.286.49.B1 (assembly GCF_002873335.1). Lineage (GTDB taxonomy): Bacteria > Pseudomonadota > Gammaproteobacteria > Enterobacterales > Vibrionaceae > Vibrio. The sequence continues at coordinate 32,984 of NZ_MCUW01000034.1, forward strand.
GTAAAGTGTTACCGGTGAAACGTGCGCAGCTTGAGAATTATCAGCGTGAAGCGGCGCTTTTAGCGGAACGAGTCAAAGAACAAGATAAAGATGGCTTGGAGCTTATTCAGGGGCATTGGGATGGGAAAACGCTAGAAACATGTAATGACATAGCCTTCCAAAACATAAAATTTGAGCAGAGTTTGCCTGATTTTGTCGTTAAGCGATTGGCTGAGGTCGAAAGCTATGTCGCCTTTCTCGGCAGTACTCGTTTGACTGGGGTACGCGTTGAGCAGCTATTAATGTTGTCCGACGGCAGTACAAGTTGTCTCGAGAGACCGGTTTTGATTACCGAAGAATAGGCCACGATGGTTGTAGAAAAGGGCGCTCATAATGAGCTAATGCCGTTCACTTAAGAGT
>NZ_MCUW01000035.1 GCF_002873335.1 Vibrio sp. 10N.286.49.B1
CCCAGACTCACAGGTTATTACTACCTAATCTGGGCTTATCGCAAGTTATTACGTCCTTCATCGCCTCTGACTGCCAAGGCATCCACCGTGTACGCTTAGTCACTTAACCACACAACCCCAAAAGGTCTTATGTATGGCAAACAACCAAAGTCGCTATCTCATTATTTGAATGAGCGAGATAGCATTCGATTTTGCCGGACTCAAATATAAACA
>NZ_MCUW01000036.1:0-41145 GCF_002873335.1 Vibrio sp. 10N.286.49.B1
ATCCATCTCCCTCCACCATATAAAAAAAAACCGACTCATTGAGTCGGTTTTTTTTCGTCTGAATAGTAATTATGGCCTATTGTGTCCACCATTGACCATGGAACAAATTCACTATGCCGCCATTAACCATGATGCACATTAGCGGCTTCATTCGTTACCAGAACAGCAACGCTTTCACTCAATAATAATTTTTTATTTGTCGTGTTGATTAGCGCAGTATTTTTCGGTATTCAATGACATCAATATCCGCATGGTTAATATGAGCGTAGGCACTTATTTTTTTGGTCGGGTGAAAACCATTTCGTTCCAAGACTTTTCTTGAGCCTATATTCAAGGTGGCCGCGTGCGCTCTCACTTCCACTACTGAGCTATTTTCGACCAACAACGTCAACAACTTTTTTAATGCGGTAAACGCAATGCCTTGCTTAATATAGCGGTACCCGATCCGATAGCCGATTTCTGCGACCGTCGGCGTGCTCTCTTTCACGTTGACATTTATTCGCCCGCAAATCTCACCATCCGCTGTTTTTATTAACATCGGGTACATCAGGCCAGCTCGATGATAAAGCAAGAACTCCTGAACCTGCTCACGGACCCCTTTGATGGAATAGAACGCCTCATCACGAGGAGGAACATGTTGTTCAAACCAGGTTTGATTTTCAGTTTCAAACGCTAGTAATGAGGCGCAATCATCAATATGAATTAACGCAATCTGCACGCATTCCATAACGGACCTCCTAGTAACGTTTTGATCAATAAAAATAATTGTGAGCTTGTTAGACGCTAGCAATCAAGAAGATGTCGGTAAAGCCTAGAAGACTTCGTTCACGTGGAAATAGAAGGTCCCACCATGTTCACCATAGCCAATATCGGCGCGCACATTCACTGTGTCTTTGATTTTTAGCCGAAAGCCCGTGCCTGCGCTGGCTAGTGTGTTGTCCCACAGTCCAGAGACATCATCGGATACGGTACCCGCCGCCCCCCAAAAGACAACACCGACTCGCCAATATACGGGCAAGCGATATTCAACCTGCCCCATCATCATTTGGTTATCTCGATAACGCCCCAAAATATAACCGCGCATCGCATCTGCGCCCCCTAAATCTGGACGTTGATTCCAAGGCACTTCTCCAGAGGTTAGGTTTGCCTGCACCTGCCATGCAAGTAAACCAGGCATTGGGGCGAGCGCATAATATTGTGAGGCTTTTAATGAGTACTTACCAAAGCTTTCTGAGTTCGTTGCGTCTTGGTAGTAACCGATATCTGCTTGCAGTAACGTCCCTCTCGACGCGTTAGTTACATTATCACGGGTGTCGTAAACGTTGGAGATAAAAACGCCGTAGCTCGTGTTGTCGGTGAGCTCCGCGGCCAAATAATCGTTGGCCTGATTCTCAAACTCTTTTTCATGTGGGCTTACCGATTTGATATTACCGCCTAGACCAAGGAAATAATCCCCTTTTACACGAGTTAACCACGTGGGCTTGATATCGACGACACGCTCTTTAAAATCAACCTTATTGTCGTCTTGCTGACCATTATCATAACCTTGACCATAATAAACAGCCGCATCATCAAACACTTTTATATCGGTAAATACACGGTTGTTGCCCGAATTATAAAAATGTTTATTGCTAAGAGTGATGCCTAATGAGCCATTACTTGATGCGTATGGATTAATCACCATCGAAGAAGGTTGTCCATCGCCTTCATCAAGCTCACCGTATAACCCGACGTACAACATTCCCAATCCCAAGCCTTGTTCCGGCGTATAGAAAACCGCAGGGATATAGCTCGAATTTACGCCTTTATCAGCCTCGTAGTCTTGCTCAGCACCAAAAACACTCAGTACGTCATCCAGCGCATCGGTTGTGGCGTTTGACGCCGTTTCAAATAGGGGCACCACAGGTTCTTTCGCATGTATTGAGGTAGCCAAGAGAAGTGAAACGGAGAGCATAAGTGAAAGACTAAAAGATGTAAGTCGCATTGAGTATTCATATACCGAAAAAATGAGTGGCCGGATTATAGAATAAAACTTATATGGGATTGTGACATTATTGAATTAAATTGTAAAAAAACCGCAGCTCAAAGGCTGCGGTTTTTGATAGGGCATGACAAGGTTAGTCTTGAATACCAACCATTAGCCTTGAATGCCAACAATTAACCATGGTGCATTCGGCTGAGTCAGATCGCGTTCTAAGTGCCAGATATCTTCGATATCTTCTTCTACGCCATCAGCTGTATCGCGGTAACGACCTGAGAATTGCAGGCTCAACTGTGCCTTACTCGCATCATGATCAGCACGAACCACTTCAACGTCGACATACATCACATCGGTGTGTTGCTCACCTTCCAATTTTGCACGCTCAGAGATCAAGTCTTGCAGCAAACTAGCAGAGACGTACTCTTCAATCGTATGTAGCTCATTGTGATTCCATGCGCCTTGAAGGATGCGATAATGCTCGCGGGCACCATTCAAAAATGCGACGGAATCAAACCCAGGTGGGTAGTTATGTGGAACATCACTATGACCCGCTGCGCCAAAACCGCCGCCGGTTGCTGCGCCTTGAGGCTGCTCAAAGCTCTGGAAATTCTGTTGCTGCTGTTGTTGCTGTGGCTTTTCAAACGGGTTGCGTGTGTTGTTTCCACCAAATGCAGGCTGCTGCCCCTGCTGGTTCATACTACCCTGCTTTGCGCCAAGCACACCTCTCATGAGTCTAAAGATGACGAAGGCAATTAAGCCCATAATTAAGATATCCATAAACTGGATACCTTCAAAAGCACCACCAAAGAATGCTGCGAGTAGTCCACCGGCAAGTAAACCGCCCATCAGACCACCCATCAAACCTTTTTTGCTGCCAGCTTTGTTTTGATCTTGTCTTACCGTGTTGGTATTTTGCTGTTGTTGTCTTGGCGCAGGCGCCGTCTTAAAGCTTTTACCAAACGATTTACCGCCACCGAATTTTTTAGCTTCCGCGACAGGATTCACCGTTACCGCAAGTACGAGTAACGCGATGAAAGAGAATAAACGTTTCATTCTGTGCCTTTTTTTATTGTTGCGTAAAATCGTAGACTCTACGGTAGGGAATACGATGGTTAACGAATCATATACTGAGCTTAGCACTAAAGGAAAGCTTCATATGAACTGACTTGTTTCAGAATATTGCTCGTTTGTTGCAATCATTGTCAGCATTCTTCGCCTTATTACCTTATATCGTCGTATCTTAGGTCTCATCAGTTGACGCTGATACTGTGCCACTCTAAAATAGTGAACTGTGTTCAATTGACCTACCACAATCATGGCCCGTAGAAACGATCATACAAGAGAAGAGCTTATCCAGCTAACGCTTAGCACGGTTAAGGACTACCTCAGCGAAAATTCACATCACACGCTTAGTTTGCGTAAAATCGCAACACTAATTGGCTATGTGCCAAGTACGTTGGTCAATGTGTTTGGTAGCTACAATGTATTGCTACTTCGTGCTGTTGCAGAAACTCTGGACGATTTATCCCTAGAAGCAAAACAGGTCGTAGAAGGCGCTCAAGGGCCAGAAGATGCCCTTTACGCACTCGCCGCTTGTTACCATGATTTTGCCAAACGCTCACCTTATCGCTGGCAGCTAATCTTTGAACATAATATGAATGGCGCTAGGCTCCCTCAGTGGCAATCACAGCGAATCGATGGCATGACTGGCATGCTTGAAGGCCTACTATCCGTCCACCGACCGGATAAATCACACTCTGAAGTACTGCAAGCCAGCCGAGTTTTATGGGCAGGGGTGCACGGCATTACTTTGTTGAGTGTCGATGACAAATTTTTCTCTGCAGAGCCTATCGATGGCAATGAGTTGATTCGAGACCTCATCTCGAAATACCTACAAAGCTGGTAACACCACAAGGAACGGCAATGCCACATTCGAAATCAAGCTCTCTGTTAACACAAAGACGCTTTCTACCTTATTTTATTACTCAATTTTTTGGTGCATTTAACGACAACATTTTTAAGAATGTTCTGTTGCTGTTTGTCGCATTCGCTGGGCCTCAAGTCTTACCTATATCGAGTAATCTATTTATTAATTTGGCGGCCGGCCTATTCATTCTGCCTTTTTTCTTATTCTCAGCCTCCGCTGGCGTATTAGCGGATAAATATGAAAAATCCGCATTTATTCAAAAAGTTAAGCTGCTAGAAATTGCCATTATGTGTTTAGGCGCTATTGGCTTCGTTACTGAGAGCTACGGGATCTTGCTGTTCTTGCTATTTTTAATGGGCACTCAGTCCTCTCTTTTTGGTCCCGTCAAATACGCGTTGCTGCCACAGCAATTAAAACCAGAAGAGCTATTGTCTGGTAATGCACTGGTTGAGACCGGTACATTTATTGCCATTTTGGTGGGCACCATTGGCGCGGGCCTCATTGCCTCAGCAGAGCATTCTCATTATATTGCGGCGGTGTGCGTTATTGTATTTGCCATCGCTGGTTATCTATCGAGTCGACAAATCCCGAAAGCCCCAGCCAGCGCACCTAATATTAAATTTCGCTGGCAGCCTATCAAACACACCAAAGAAACGCTTAAAATCGCGCATCAAGATCGTGTGGTATTTCAATGCATCGTCGCGATTAGTTGGTTCTGGTTCTTAGGGGCGACGTATTTAACACAGTTTCCTAACTTCACTAAAATCCATTTAATGGGCAATGAAGCCGCCGTATCTTTCTTACTCGCGCTCTTTTCTGTTGGTATTGCGTTGGGCTCCATGCTCTGTGATCGATTATCAAAAAATCGAATCGATATTGGTATCGTGCCGGTTGGTAGTTTAGGTATTACTATTTTTGGTGTGTTAATGGCGCTTTCTGTGCCAAGCAATCTACCGCAATTTGAGAGTTTTGGTGCCTTTATTTCGTACTCAGCGCTATGGCCAGTGTTTGGCTTTTTATTGCTACTCGGCATTTCCGGTGGCTTATTTATTGTGCCGCTTTATGCCTTAATGCAGCAACAAGCGAAAGAAACCGAACGTGCCCGCGTGATTGCTGCACTCAATATTTATAACTCACTCTTCATGGTAGGCAGTGCTGTTCTTGGCATTGTGACATTAACCGTGCTAGACCTGACGATCGTCCAGTTATTTGTCGTGCTCGCACTATTAAACTTCATGATGACGGTCCACCTATTTCGACAAGCACCCATCCTCGTCGTCTGCTTCTTGGTACGAATGCTCACTGCCGTGATGTATCGCGTCTCATTAAAAAACCTTCACCATATTCCAAAAGAAGGAGGCGCTTTAGTTGTGTGTAATCACGTCAGCTATATGGATGCCGTCGTCGTCACCGCGGCCTGCCCTCGCCCGATGCGCTTTGTTATGGAGGAAGAGTACGCGAATTTCAAACCTGCGCGTGGTTTTTTCAAGGGGTTGAAAGTCATTCCAATTTCAGCGACTAAGCAAGGCTCAATCCGCAGAGCTTTTGGTGAAATAGAGCAAGCATTACAACAAGGTGAAGTGGTTTGTATCTTCCCTGAGGGTCGTCTCACCTCCGATGGTGAGATGAACGAATTCATGCGTGGCGTTAACCTTATTCTGAAGCGTTCATCAGCCCCGGTTATTCCTATGGCACTGAAGGGCCTTTGGGGCAGTTACTTCAGTCGCCATAAAGGACGAGCTTGCAAAGGCGTACCTAGTCGCTTTAGAGCACAGCTAGAAGTGGAAGCAGGCGAGCCAGTGGAGCCTAAGATGGCTAGCAGTCAGGTAATGTTTGACAAGGTATGCAACTTGAGAGGCGAATATCGCTAAGTGATTTTTGTTCAATTTTATTGAACGTAAGTTCATTAATTTTAGATTTTTCCTGTCAAAATTTAAGGATATGATGGCGAATGCCTTTTTTGCCATCATATTAATTTACGGTTACCCATGCTGACCCTGCTTCGTACTTCGCCACTGTTTTTTATTGCACTTCTTGCTTGTCTCACGCCTTGGGTATCATCTCCTATTGCGTTGATATTGGGTTTTTTGTTGACCACATTCAGCTTAGTCCCTCAGTCATTGCCACTGGCCAAATTCACTAAAAAACTCCTCGCCTATTCTATCGTCGGGCTAGGGTTTGGTATTCATTTAGACCAAGCGATCGCCGCCACCAGCAACGGGATTGGGATCATCATTGCCACTATATTTGGCACATTGATTATCGGTTGGTTTCTTGCAAAACGAATGGGAGTCGACAAGCAAACTGGCTATTTGATTGCCTCTGGCACCGCGATTTGCGGTGGCAGCGCCATTGCGGCGGTAGCGCCAGCTATCAATGCCGATGATGAAAAAATCGGCATCGCGTTAGCCACCGTTTTTGTTCTCAATTCTGTCGCCTTGTTTGTGTTTCCCGTCATCGGCCACGCGCTGCAACTTGATCAGCATACCTTTGGTACATGGGCCGCCATTGCCATACATGATACATCGTCCGTTGTCGGCGCGGCTTCAGCCTACGGTGAGGAAGCGCTCACAACAGCCACCACACTAAAGCTGGCTCGAGCACTATGGATTGTGCCAGTTGCGTTAATCAGTGCCGTTATCTTTAGCAACAAACAAAATAAAATCACGATCCCCTATTTTATCGTTTTCTACTGTGCAGCGATCGTAGTGAGTGATTACTTACCGCAGTTTGAGTTTGTCTATCACAGTATTTTTTCCATCTCGAAGCAGCTACTCGTTGTTTGTTTGTTTTTGATTGGTTGTAACATCTCAGTCGACAAGCTCAAGAAGGCAGGCAGTCGCCCTATGGTGTTTGGCGTCACGCTGTGGTTGTTGATATCAACCATTTCTCTGGGTTGGCTGATGAGTGGAATAGTCTAACGATTTGTAATACAACCCAGCTCACAAATTAACATTTCAACTATGGTTCGCACGGATATTCGTGGCAAATATGTCTAAGCAATCACTTTAGATCATACAATAGGATTGTATGATCTAAAGTGACAATATAATGATAATTTGACCAATACGTGAGGACGAATGTAATGAAAAAGGTATTTCTAGGCTTAGCCATCGCAAGTTTACTGGCTGGCTGTGCATCAACAGATGACAACACCCCTACGGCTTCTGAAACAACGATGGCAGCACCTGTCGCCACTACCGTTGTCATGACTTCCGGTGCGAATGATCTCATATCTGATCCTCAGCTTACTCAGTTCAGAAGTAACAGTGGTAAAAGCGATTTTTGGCGAAAAGACGCTGACAAAAAAAATGGGAAAGGCGACGTAGGCAGTTCAAAAGATACGGCGTTTGATGACGAAGGGTCTGCACGAATTCGATTTGTCAGCGCCTCTGACGATTTTTCTTCTCAGCCGGGCTTGAGTCAAGAGGTCAGTGGACTAAAAGCGAATACGGACTATATTTTATCATTCTATTACAATGATAAAAAAGGCGCAGATTCAGTAAGCGAGTTAATCGCTGGAGCCAAAGGGGCTGATGGCAAAATCCTTGGTGAAAAAACGATCCACGTTAATGACCTAGGTGATAGCCCTAAAGGCGCAGTTAAAACATCGTTCCGTCAAGCGTCAGTTGAGTTCAATACTGGTAGTCAAACTACTGCCGTAATTTATACGAAAATGGCCATTACTGACCCATCTAAGATCGATATGAACGGTGACATTGGTAAGCAAACTGAAGTTCGCGTCGATGAATACTCACTGACAGCAAAATAATCATTTCATTGAAACGACAAAGCCCTTTGATTATCTTAATTAGAGGGCTTTTTCATATCTGTCCGTGCACCGCACTCAACGACTAATAATCAGCGAACCCCATGTTTGTTTGCGAATAAGCAAGTACCAGTATCCATCGTGAATAATCGATTAACTTGGAACCACTTATCGACAGCGAACGATAGGTGTATGATGCCTATCAGAGCTCGCAGATGTGCGGTTCTATATTCGAGGAGTGAATAATGGCGCAGTCAATCGGTCCCTTCCATTCAGCTTTCCACGCAAACACATTCCGAAAGCAGCTTCACAAGTACCCTGAACTTTCTTGCCACGAAGTCCAAACGGCCGATGCTATCGCCCAGCAACTTACGCTATTCGGCTTAAATCCTGTCGTAGGTGTAGGGGGTTACGGGGTGCTTTGTGTGATTACTGGAAGTGAGCCCGGAGAAACCACGCTTTTACGAGCAGATTTTGATGCTATTCCGGTCAACGAGAAAAACCCGGTTAACCACGCATCAATCTATCCCGGCGTCATGCATGCTTGTGGGCATGATGGGCATACCACATCCTTGCTCATGGTTGCTCACCAGTTAAGTCAATCACCGCCAAAATGCGGAACGATTATCCTGGTATTTCAACCAGCGGAAGAAATAGGCACTGGCGCCGCCTCGATGTTAAGCCACCCTGCGCTAAAGGGGCTGAATGTTGACAACGCCTTTGCGTATCACAATTTACCGGGTCAACCTTTGCATGAAATCGTGGTCAAAAAAGACACTTTTTCATGCGCCTCAATCGGACTTAGCATTGATCTGGAAGGAAAAACATCCCATGCCGCCTACCCTGAAAACGGGGTAAGTCCGCTCAATGCCATGATAGAAATCCTACAGTACCTGCAAACCCTACCAGATAGCTATCCAGAAGAATTCAACCTTGTCACCATCGTCAACGCCGAACTTGGAGAGCGAGCGTTTGGTGTTGCTGCTGGATCGGCAAAGATAATGGCAACATTACGCAGTGACTGTAACGCCACTTTTCTCGATATGCAGAAACGAGTACAACGTAAGTTGCAGCGCATCGAGCAGAACACGAAACTCGACATTAATTATTCTTGGCACGAGCCGTTTAACGCCGCGGTTAATTCAAGCCATCACGTAGATTTGATCAGGCAACATGCCACTAAGCTTAACTTGGCGGTCACGGAACTTGAGACACCAATGCGTTGGTCAGAGGATTTTTCTGAGTTTCTATTGCGTTACCAAGGTGCGCTTTTTGGCATTGGAAGTGGCGTATCTCACCCAGAATTACACAATCCCGATTATGATTTTCCGGATGAGATCTTAGAAACCGCCTGTTCAATATACGTATCGATAATCAGGCAGATCCACGGTCAGGATTGACCTTGTTTGTATCGAGAGGTGAGCGCTAGCTCCAACCCTGTTCACGCGAATATAATCCGAGGCTAACCACTCATGCTCTGTCAGAGTTGCCATGGTTAAGCCTCATACGACAGCACTAAAAAAACTAAAATGCAGGCTCAATCGTGCCTTTAAATGTCTCTTGCATGAAATCTCTAATGGCTTGTGACTGATATATCTCAACGAATTGTTTATACGCTGCATTGTCTTTGTCTTGCTCACGTGCAGCAATCACCATAACGGCTAATGGCGCTTGTTTAGATTCTAAGTAAATACCTTGTTTCTTTGGGTCTAAGCCTGCCGACATCACATAGTTCATCGTAATGGCTGACGCATCAACGTCATCTAATGTACGAGGCAGCTGTGCAGCATCAACCTCAATAAACTTAAACTTCTTTGGGTTACTCACAATATCATTCAACCCAGCCTGAAAACCAACGCCTTCTTTGAGGGTAATCAGTCCACTATCTGCAAACAATAATAGCCCGCGACCACCATTTGTTGGATCGTTAGGGATAGCAATCCTTGCACCATCAGGTAGTGCTTCAAGTGACTTATATTTATTCGAATAGACCCCCATGCGCATTAAAATAGAGTCGCCAATTGAAACTAGGTGTGCATCGTGACTGGTATTATAATTCGTTAAAAATGGTTGATGTTGATAGCTGTTGATATCAATACTGCCATCTTCTAATGCCGCATTAGGTGTGATGTAATCGGAGAATTCGACCACTTTCACGTTTAAGCCTTGTTTTGCCGCTTCTCGTGCTACGGCTTCCACGACTTGAGCGTGGGGCCCGACTGTCGCTCCCACCTTAATTTCGGAATCATCTGATTGCCCACAAGCCGTTAACCCCGTAAGAATTGACACTATGAACGCCCATTGACCAATCTTCTTGAATCCTTTCATTGTACTCTCCATAATAAACAACAGACGTATAGCCGTCTAAATGTCTTTATACTACTATGAGATACCTTGATGCAACCAAATTTTTATTCATAGAATGAATTAGTTAGCATTTTTCATCCAACAACATCGTTCATTGACTAAAAGCTAAGATCTGACATTAAACCCATAGACCGGAGCTGAAGCATACATAAGAAAGCGAGGAAACAGGAAACAGGAAACAGAGTCATCAGCAGTCAGCTGAATAACTCATGTGCTTAAATAAACTAGATTATTCTCAAACTCATCGGTGTTAAGACCATCGAGCGATAAATAAAACGTGGTATACGCGCCGCAGAAGGGAGGTCGAAACGACCTATCAGCATCAATTAAATAGGTAATTACGAAGCAATAACGTGTCTGATAACACTAGTTCTGGGTCGACGACTTGGAAAAGATTCGCGAGCGCCGTTTAACACTGACACAAAGGACAACGGTGAGGATAAAAGCCGTTAACTCGGCCACCGCTCGAGGAAGCCCCTCCGTTGTCAGTGCCAATGCAATTTGCAGCGCAATTGCTATCCCAAGAATTATGTTCATTCCATTTACTCACGTTATTGTCCTAGAGACATTATGGTGAGCATTGAGCGAAGAGAAAATTCCGTTTTGGACTATGAAATAACCACATAATTGGATTGCGTGCTAGAAAGCCACGATTTAACTTGTGCTCGTGATACCTTAATACCCGAAGACAATAGAGATTCTGGCATATCATAGTACGCAACAGGGTGCTTAAATTTTGCAAGTGATGTCGTAGTGAGGTCTATATCTAATTGACCGTTTTTTAATTTCACCTGATCATTCACTCGTTGCACAACCGCCACCGGCCGTGCGCCATATTCATCACTAAGCACTGGGACGACGATTGATTGCACAACCTCAGGGCAGGCGTTTAACTCGGCTTCTATTTCTTCGCAGTGAATATTTTCGCCACCTGAGATAAACAAATTATCCGCTCGTCCAATGACTTTGAGCTCTTGAGCTGCGCTCCACCGACCAAGATCCTTCGTATCAAACCAGCCACCAACCAAGGCCAAAGGCAGAATCTTCCCTTGCTGGTAGTAACCCGATGACAGTACCGAGCCTTTAACCCATATGTGCCCATCAATAAGCTTTACCTCACGATGGGGTAACGCAACCCCTGATGAGGCATCTTCGTTCACTTGCTTTGCCGTCACCGTTGAGGCCGTCTCAGTCATCCCGTAGCCCATCCACATATCAATACCCAATTCACGGCCACTCTGAATCAAATCATTGGAAATATGGCTTCCGCCCAGTAACACGCGCTTGAGTCGATTTGGCAGCCGTTGATCGATAATCCGTTTTAACTGAGTGACCACTAATGAGGCGTGACTGACCTCTGAAATATCTTCACTAAACTGACCGCCTCCAACCTTAAGTTGAGCTCCCGTCGATAACCAACGCCACACGATGGCTAACCCAGAAACATGGAACATCGGCAGGCTCAGCAACCAGCGATCACTGGGTGAAAAAGGAAAGCGATCGAGAAGACCCGTCGCTGAGGCAAGGTGTTGCTCGATGGTGTGCACCACCGCTTTCGGTTTGCCGGTTGAACCTGAGGTAAAGATGATTGAAGCGATTTGATGGGGGGATAGTTCGTGAATCGCATTGTTGTGAATCGCATAATCGTGAATAGTATTGCCGTGAATAGCATCGTCATTAACAGCTTGCTCGTGCTCACTATGCTCACAGCCCCCCTCGATTGGTTGCGTGTTGATAAACGTTACGTCACGGTCAAAACTAGACGCAGACCATTCAAGTGCCGTATCGCTGCACCACCATAGATAAGCACGTTCGGATTTCGAATAAAGCGTCGCCAATTTGGCGTTCATGCCCGTTACTGGCTGCCTAGCTACCAACGCAGGCAAACACCCTTGGGCAAGGCAAGCAAGATAAGCAAACAACAATGCTGGTTCAGCGCGTCCGATAAGACAAACCACGGTGTTTTTTTCTACGCCAGCCTTCACAAGTGCTAACTGGTATTGGGAAACGACCCGCTGGACTTGTTGCCAACTGTACTCACCATCAAAGGTCAATAACGCGGTTTCATTCGGTGTTTGTCGCACCCAAGCGTTCAGACACGTTGCATTGTTCATTGTCGACTCTTTCATTTTTGCTTGCCGCTATTCCTTATCACTCGTACTGCCACTATCGACCAAATTCGCCCAAATGTAAGCACTATCGCATTAGCATTAGCATTAGCATTAGCATTATGATCTAAACATAATCACTATGACTGCCAATACAGTGACTGCTCACTGAGCGTCGATACCGGTAGTTCACAACCTGGCCATGCTGTCTCCAACTGGGCAGCGAATAACTGCATTGTATCCAACCCTGGGGTCTCATTGGGTAGTTGCCACTGAGAAAAACGAGCAAGCTGATTCAGGCCAACACTGCTTTCTAGGCTTGAACTGATGACCACTTGTATGTCTTGATTGTGCGCCTCTTCAATAATCCGCATGCATTTATCCAAACTGCCAACAAGCGTCGGTTTGATCACGATTGCTTTCGCACTTTTCAGAGATGGCACGGTAAAGTCCGCCTGCCGCGCAGCGTCTTGCAAGGTTTCATCCCACGCAATCGCAATACCCGTTTCAGCCGCGAATGAAACACTACTATCGGCATCGCGACACGGCTCTTCAATAAAGGCAATGCGAGCGCGCAATGCTGGGGAGATATAAGAAGCAAACTTTTTCGCTTTATCCAAGCTCCACGCTCTGTTGGCATCCAGCCTCAGCGTTAAGTCTGGAATCGACTCTAAAAACAAGCTGACAATCATGCCATCGCGAATCGCCTCGTACATCCCCACCTTAATTTTTGCCACTTTACGCCCAGACATAGTATTAAGCACAGGCAACAACTCATCAGGATCCCCCGAACACAGAGGCGCAGCTTGATGGTTTCCTTTTTCAGGTAATCGCGCCGATAACTCCATCAATGCGGCGGACATACCAAATGCAACCGAGGGGAGGCAGTCTTCGAGGTCCAAGGCTTGGTTATTGACCCAAGCCTCTAAGCATGCCTGGGCTTGACCACCCGCCTCTTCAATCGACTCTTCGCTAAAGCCCGGCAGCGGCGAGATTTCGCCTAATGCACGCTTATCATGCTCCTTCAGCTCAACAATCCAACCCTCACGAGTCGTCAGTTTGTTGTCTCGTAAGATCACCCCACTGTCCATTGGCAGGCTGTAGCGAATAAGTTTTGCTTGTTTCATGGTAGGCATCCCATGTTAGTTTGAAAGAAGGCGTTGAGGTTCGAGTAACAGCGACATCGAGAGCTCGCATCACTACTCCCTCAGGCTCTATGGATATAGGGGCTGAGGGAGGTTCGTCACGTTACATTCTCTGATTAACTAAGGAAGCCTTAGCGAGGCAGTCAATCCAACGTGAAAACAGATCAAGCTCTATGATGGCTTAAGGGTTACGTGGAAATTTGTTGAAATCAGGACGGCGTTTCTCGTTAAAGGCATTGCGTCCTTCTTGACCTTCTTCCGTCATGTAGAACATCATCGTCGCGTTTCCAGCAAGTTCTTGCAGGCCAGCTTGGCCATCACAATCCGCGTTCAATGCCGCTTTCAAACAACGCAGCGCCATTGGGCTATGTTGCAACACTTCACGAGACCAGCGGATGGATTCTTTTTCAAGATCAGCAACAGGTACTACGGTGTTCACCAGCCCCATTTCTACCGCTTCTTGCGCATCATAGAAACGGCATAAGAACCAAATCTCACGCGCTTTTTTCTGGCCTACGATACGAGCCATGTAAGAAGCACCCCATCCGCCATCGAACGAGCCTACTTTAGGTCCCGTCTGGCCAAACTGGGCATTGTCTGCCGCAATGGTCAAGTCACACATCATATGAAGCACATGGCCTCCGCCCACAGCCCAACCCGCAACCGCGGCAATAACAGGCTTAGGACAGGTGCGTATTTGACGTTGGAAATCGAGCACGTTTAGATGATGTGTACCGGTGTCATCTTGATAACCGCCGTAGTCGCCACGAATCGATTGGTCGCCACCAGAACAAAATGCTTTCTCTCCGAGCCCGGTCAAGATGATCACGCCGACATTTTCGTCGTAACGAGCATCCGCTAATGCACGAATCATTTCTTGCACTGTACGAGGGGTAAATGCGTTATGTACTTGCGGTCGCGCAATGGTGATCTTAGCGATACCATCTTCCGATTTGTGATACTGAATGTCTTCAAAATCACAGGTAACGTCTGCCCAGTTTACGGGTGCATAGAGTTCTTCTTCGGTTAATCCAACTGTTTTTGCCATGGTATGTTCCAATGTTAGCCACCGTTTAATACGGTGTATTTAGATACTCGAGCAGAGCCGCGGCAAACGCCTTGGGGTGCTCTTTGTGAACGTTATGCCCTGCTTGCTCAATGATACAATGTTCAATATTGCTCGACTGAGCCAGCTTGGTAAATTTTTTATCCTGCTCGCCACTGATGAACAGAGGTTGGCGGCCTGATGAGAAGTGAAGCTGTTGCACGCTATCCAATAAGTAGGGCTGGCGTCCTAATGATGTCGCGTCCATCATTTCACTGAGCTTTCCACCTAGGTTAACACTTCGCTTTGCAATCAAAAGTTGTCTTTGCTCATGATTTAATGAAGAAAAGACAGGTTGCTGATACCAGTCGACTAAAACGTCTACGATATTTTCATTTTTAAATCGTGCAGCCCAGACCTGATCGGCTTGTAAGCGTATTTTTCGCTGACTCAGATCGGCGATACCGAAGTTCCCTCCCTCAATCACCAGGCCTATTATCGGGTGATTTGTTAGCACACTGTCGGTGATCGAACTATTAGGTATCTGATGAGCAATGAGGGCTCGATTGTCTGCCCCAGTTTTTCTGTGCTGGTATTCAGTCAAAAAATACATCAACAGCCGAGCACCAAGTGAATACCCAACCAGACAAATCGGATATGTGTCACTGAACCTTTGTGCCAGCAGTGTCTCTTGAATCGCGGTATCAATCGCAGCGCAAGCCTCGTCAAAACCAGCACACGGTACGTGAACACTCTTACCATGTCCGGGCAGATCCAGTAGTAGCCGCGGGTAGCCGGTAAACTTCGCCACCACAGACGACCAGTCGTCAGTTGAGCCAAGAAAACCATGCACGAAGACCAACAGTGGGCGCTCGCCTTGTGGGTTATTTGCCGCCAAGAACTCGCCATTTAATTGAGTATTATTCTGGGGTGCATCTTTTGATGTCATCACGTTATGGTGGCGTCATTTTACTTGCAGAAGGTCGACTCACATCCTCTGGCACATTAAGATTCATGGCTTGCTGAGAGAGTTCACGGATAATGTGGCCCACTTCATCACTCGGGGTGATGACTTCAATTAACAAGGTTCCTGAGCCATTAGCTAAATGAGAGGTTAACGTAGACTCAAGTTCGCTTTTCGATTTAGGGTGACTATAGGCCAGGTTAAACTGTGCTGCCGCATGTTTGAATTGATAACCATGGGGCATTTGATAACACGCACTCTTTTGCTCGGCGGGAACCGGGAGCAAATCAAAAATAGCGCCGCCATCATTGTTGGTGACAACGATAACATTGGGCTGAGTCTCATTCGTCAACAACGCTAATGAGTTTAGGTCATAAAGTAACGAGGTGTCGCCAAGATAGAGTACTAAAGAAGAGTCATCTACTCGCGTGATACCACTTGCGGTCGCTACCAAGCCATCAATACCCGACGCACCTCTATTGCTAAACGTTTCGAGTCCTTGCATGGATGACACCATATCCACTAAGCGCACAATAAGGCTGTTGCCTAAGAACACCCGTGTCCCTTCGGGCAATGCCTGAACGCTTCGCGCCACGTCAAATTCAGACAGCGTGTCACGTGGTGATAGCCTCATACTCATCGCTTGAGCATAGGGCTTAAGGTCGCTAGCCCAGCCGTAGAAATTTGAAGTTGTGAGGGTGAGAATAGCGGTATCTAGCCACGATTTAACATCAACATTAAGGTGCATCATCGGCAGGTGATCTGGGTTTAGACGATCGCAGTACTCCGTCAATAAGATGCATTGGGCACCTGAAGTGACTTGCTTCACCAACCATTGATTAAGGCGTTTAGAGACAAATCGAGCGCCAACTTGCAACACAACCTCGCACTCAGAAAGCCTCCGATTCGCGTCCATGTTTTGCAACCAAAGATCATAGTGTTGCCAGTCGCTACTTTGACCAGATTGTGGGTCAAATAAAATTGGCCACCCTAGTTGCTTCGCGAAAGTTTTCGCTTTATTGGCTGTTCGAAGATCGACATTACCAACAATAATTACGCCTTTTTTACTCACAAGATCGAGCGAAGGCAGTGCAGCCAAATGGTCGTGGACAGGCGACGACCCATAATCCACATACGCCGTGTTACCTTGCCACCAGCTTTGGATAGAGCGACAGTAATCCTCAAAGATTGATTTGTCTTCCCCACCATAAAGCGGTTCTGGAAATGGGCAATTGATGTGAAGGCTGCCACCATGTTGGTGCTGATATTCCATCGCGTGATCAACGGTGGTTAATAACCAATTCAATGACACTGCCGTGCTTGGTGAAGGCAAAGCAACAGCCTTAGACACATGATTGGAAAAAATACCGGTTTGCACAATGGCTTGATTTGCGCCACATTCGAGGAGCTCAAGCGGCCTATCGGATGTCAGTAAGATCAACTGTTCTTTAGTTAACATCGATTCAGCCACGGCAGGCAATAGATTCGCAACGGCGGTACCAGAGGTCACAACCACCGCAACGGCATGTTGTGTCGCCTTAGCGATCCCTAACGCCAGAAACCCTAAACCACGCTCGTCAAAATGGTGATGAAGTGTGAACCCTCCATGAGCGACGGCTTCTAATGTCAACGGCGTGGAGCGAGACCCTGGAGCGATACAAAGGTGACGCACCCCTTTTCGATACAGCTCCTCCAACATCACTTGAGTCCACAACCGGTTAAGCGCTGCCTGATGATTCATCATGATGCTACGCCAAGGGGCGGATGCTCTGAAATAAGGCTCAGTAGCGTCGACATCTTTTTATCCAGCTCTTGCCACTCATGCTCAGCCACCGAGCCGGGAACAATTCCCGCGCCCGCAAAAAGTTGCATTTGGTCGTTAACCAGTAACGCACTACGAATTGCTACACAAAACTCTGCACTTTCGTGGCTAAGGTAGCCAACTGAACCCGCGTACCAGCCTCGAGCAAACGGCTCGTGCTGCTCAATATATTGCATCGCCGCTTGACGAGGTAAACCTGCAACGGCAGCCGTGGGCTGCAACGCCTGTAATAGCTGTACGCCATTGATTCCCGAATCCAAGCGCGCATGGATATTACGTTTTAAATGCTGAACTTTTCTCAAACGAACCAGCCGAAGCTCTTCCTCTACTTCCACAGAACGAGAATGCGGGGCTAAGCTCTGCAGGATGTCATCCACCACATACTGGTTTTCATTGATGTTTTTTGCATCTTGAGTCAACCAGTTAGAGAGTTTCATATCAAGTGATGCATTGCCACCACGACCTATCGTGCCCGCTAGCGCTTCTGTCTCTAGCTCTTGTCCGCGGCGTCGATATAGGCGCTCAGGCGTTGAACCGACAAAGCTATGTGACGGTGACAATGCCATTAGAAAATGGAAACTATGATGGTTTTTTAGATAACTGGCTTTAAGAAGCTGAGCGGGTGATATTGGTGTTTGAAGATCAATTGAGGTCTTTCTTGCCAGCACAACTTTCTTGAATTTGTCGTCTTCAATACCTTGTAAGACGTCATCGACCAAATCGCGCCACTGAGACTCATTCGGTGTGTGTGTCACCGCCATAACGGACGAGGCTAGTGGTGCCAATTCTTGTGGTGTCGCAATCAATCGTTGTAGCGCGAGTATTGACGTTTCTTTTGCCATTCCGATGTTAACGGCAAGACGCCAGCCTGTATCAAAGCGAATCAACTCTATTTGCGGCAAAAAGAAAAATGCAGACATGCAGCGACGGTTTTTTTCAGTATGCCCGTCAAAAGAACGGCCGCCCCAGACTCTTTGATCTCGACCTAGGATCGCATAAGCCGGTGCAGGCTCAGAAAAGGTGTGCAACTGCCCCAGTGCCACCACTTCCTCGCGAGTATCACGAGACTGCCAATAGAACTTAGGATAATGAGGTTGGGCATCTAACCAATCGATCGTTGGTGTCTTGGGATTGCCACCCAGCGGTTGTTCGAGACGCTTGATCCCTGATGGTACATTCTTCAATTTTTCAAGAAGCTGGACAATAGCTTGTTTTAAATGAGACAAATCAACCTCAAAACGATTTATTTTATATTAATTATATAGGTTAACTATAGATACAGAAGCTACTGTATTTATACCTACAGGATAGATCAAGCATCATCACTTTAATTTGTTGGTCTTGTGCCGTAGTACGAGACAACCGGATTCATATCAACACTTTATTTGACACTTTTCTTAGATTTTTATTCTATAAAAATCCAATCTGGTGTAATTTGGTAAAGAAATTATCGGATTTTTAGGAATATAACAATGAAAAATATCGAGATGTCGTCAAAACTCGATAATGTCTGCTACGACATTCGAGGACCAGTACTCAAACATGCTAAACGCATGGAGGAAGAGGGGCATAAAATCCTGAAGCTTAATATAGGAAACCCCGCCCCTTTTGGTTTTGACGCCCCCGATGAAATCTTAGTCGATGTGATAAGAAACTTACCAACATCGCAAGGTTATTGTGATTCCAAAGGTATATACTCCGCTCGCAAGGCTGTGGTTCAACATTACCAAAAAAGAGGCATCCATAGCCTAGACGTCGAAGACGTGTATATCGGTAATGGTGTCTCTGAGCTTATTGTAATGGCGATGCAAGCTCTGTTAAACAACGGAGATGAAATGTTAGTTCCCGCTCCTGACTATCCACTATGGACAGCAGCGGTCTCTCTCTCTGGCGGCAACCCCGTTCACTACCTATGTGATGAGGAGTCGGACTGGTACCCTGACCTTGATGACATTAAGAGAAAAATCACCCCGAAGACTCGCGGCATTGTTCTAATCAACCCTAACAACCCAACCGGCGCGGTTTACAGTCGTGATTTTTTACTCGAGGTCATTGAGATTGCACGTCAACACAAGCTGATTATTTTTGCTGACGAAATCTACGACAAGGTGCTCTATGACGGCGCCACTCATATCCCTGTCGCGACACTCGCTGAGGATGTATTGGTACTCACCTTCAACGGCTTGTCCAAGTCCTATCGTGTATGTGGTTTTCGTGGCGGCTGGATGTTCTTAACGGGACCAAAAGAACATGCCGTCGGCTATATCGCCGGCTTAGAAATGCTAGCGTCAATGCGATTATGTGCCAACGTGCCCATGCAACACGCCATACAAACGGCCTTGGGTGGATATCAGAGTATCAATGAGCTCATTTTACCAGGGGGACGCTTACTAGAGCAACGTGACAAGGCCTACGAACTTATCACACAGATACCCGGTATTTCTTGTGTGAAGCCTAAAGGCGCGATGTACCTGTTTCCTAAGATTGATACCAAGATGTACAACATCAAAGATGATCAACGTATGGTGCTCGATTTCCTCAAGCAAGAAAAAGTACTGCTAGTACAAGGAACGGGATTCAACTGGCCAAAGCCTGATCACTTCAGAATAGTGACGCTACCTCATGTCGAAGACCTTGAGCTCGCAATCGGTCGATTTGAGAAGTTCCTGACAACTTATAGCCAGTAACTCTTTCATATTATTATTAATAAGCCTATTCTTATTGAATGCCGCGCCGTGAGGTGCGGCATTTTTTTAAGGAGTACATTGCATGGATGACCGCAGTCACAAAGAAAGTCACTTTTTCGCCCACCTTGCTAGAATGAAGCTAATCCAACGCTGGCCACTCATGCGCTCAGTGTCGAGTGAAAACATCTCAGAGCATAGCCTTCAGGTCGCTTTTGTCGCTCATGCCTTAGCCATTATCAAAAACAAAAAGTTTGGCGGAGAAACGAATCCTGAACGGATTGCTATCTTAGCGATGTACCATGATACAAGTGAAGTGTTAACGGGCGACCTGCCGACGCCGGTTAAATACTACAACCCTGATATCGCCAAAGAATACAAAAAAATTGAAGCCGCCGCTGAGCAGAAGCTCCTATCAATGCTACCAGAAGAATTCCAAGAAGATTTTAAACCTTTTGTTATATCGAATTGTGCTTACGAAGAAGACACCAAAATTGTTAAGCAAGCGGATTCACTTTGTGCTTATTTAAAGTGCCTCGAAGAACTCAGTGCGGGCAACCACGAGTTTGCTCTGGCCAAGAAGCGACTCGATCAAACGTTAGAGTCCATCAAAACCGACGAAATGACGTATTTTTTAAATACCTTTGCACCAAGTTTTGAATTGTCACTCGATGAGATTAGCTAACCGATTTGAACGACACCGTTTTATATAAATGACACATCCATCAGTTTAGAGAGTGTGGTAATACAATGGATCTAGAGCAACCCGTTGTTTGGCAATCAAGACATAGCGATGAACATAAACTTCGACGCAATGATCACCGAGATCCCTACCAGCGTGATCGCGCGCGGGTACTTCATTCCGCTGCGTTTAGACGCCTGCAAGCAAAGACCCAAGTCCATGGCACCGGTGGCAATGACTTCCACAGAACTCGACTTACACATTCACTGGAAGCCGCTCAAATTGGTTCAGGCATTGTGTCACACCTACGCCAAAAGCAGCCTGAGTATACAAGGCTGTTACCAAGTGATGCGTTGATTGAAACCTTGTGCCTCGCGCATGATATTGGCCATCCACCATACGGCCACGGCGGCGAAGTCGCCCTCAATTATATGATGCGGGACTATGGTGGTTTCGAGGGCAATGCGCAAACGTTTCGCATTGTGACTCAACTTGAACCTTACACTGAACACCATGGGATGAATCTCACTCGGCGAACATTACTCGGTTTGCTCAAATACCCCGCATGTCTCAGCCAAACCTGCGCACGCACCCTGCCAGAACCGGTTCGACACCAACGTCAATTAAAAGCAAAAAACTGGTCCCCAGCCAAAGGTATCTACGATCAAGACAAGACGCAATTCGATTGGGTTACGCAACCATTAAGTCAGGCCGATCGACAAAATCTTCAACAGATGCGCCTGGCAAAAACGGAGGCCTATCAACACAACAAAACCAAATTTAAGTCGTTAGATTGCTCGATTATGGAACTCGCCGATGACATTGCTTATGGCGTGCATGATTTAGAAGACGCGATCGTGTTGGAACTGATCACAAAAGAAATCTGGCGAAACGGCATTGAGAGTAAGCTGCAGTCACAGAGCAACGTGTGGTTCAACAAACATTTCAACGACATTACTGACTTACTGTTTTCAGGCAAGCACTACCAAAGAAAAGATGCCATTGGCGGTATCGTGAATGCCTTACTGACCAGCATTTCCGTATCGGCGCACCACCACTGCACATTCGATAGTCCTTTACTCAATTTTAATGCCCACCTAGAGCCAGAAATGGCGCATGTGCTCGATATCCTAAAACAGTTTGTGAGCGAATACGTGATACAGGTGCCTCGAGTGCAGATTTTTGAATATAAGGGTCAGCAGATTATTATGGATCTCTTCGAGGCATTCAGTGCCGATCCAGAACGGCTATTACCTGAATCAACCAAAGCGGTCTGGTTGCAAGCCAGCGGCTATCAGGATCAAGGAATGCGAGTGATCGCCGATTATATTTCAGCAATGACGGACGGGTACGCGCAAAGAATGCACCAGCAGTTATTTGCCGCGCATTCACACTTGTAATACACAGCCTGTCATTAAGCCCCCCTAATCGCCTTTGCGATGCCGACGTAAGACAAGCGAAAAATTGAACGACAGAGTTACTGGTAGTTCTGCTCAAATACACCAGGTGGCATTTGCGAAATATGAAACTCAATCATTTGTTCAAATGCATAAATAAGAGAACTAAAATCCTGCTCTGGTTCTAGGATCGATAAGACATGGTAACCAGCCTCCACCGTCGACAATGCGTTACTGGTTGGCGCCTTTCTAATTCGGTAATCCCCTTCTAAGTCGAGTGGTAACTGCACCAGCGGTAAGGCGTGAAGATTGGTGGACAATGTCCACATTTTAAAGGCTTTCTTCCAGGTCCCATCTAGCAAGATAATACGAAGTGGCCTAGGATCACTGTTCTTCACAAGCTCAGAGATCGGGGTAGACTGCTCACTAAGAAATAAGACACAGGTTCGCACACTCGTATCGCTGAGTAACGAGTTGAGCTCATTATGATCGGTAAAGTTTTCACCGATAAACAGACGAGTGTTCGGTAATGATAACTGAAGGATTTTTGCAGTACCTAGTGGCCGTTTTTCTTCACTAGAATGCTGTAAGATAATCAACTCAGAGTCACAATGAACCGATGTAATCCATTGACAAATACAGGCTCGTTTTGCTTTTAAACATTGAGGACAATATCGCAACATGACTTTTTCTTTCGTCATAAGACTGGCTCTCATCTCACTATTTTGCTTAGTGTTACAAATCCCCGAGATCCAACATTGGGTGATATGGGACCGAGGGTTAATTTCTAACGGTGAATGGTGGCGGATAGTAACAGGAAATTTCTCACACACCAACCTTGCACATCTAGCCATGAACTTGGCTGGGCTTGTTGTGATTTGTTACCTCTTCACTCCAACGAAAAAAGCACTCTATGTCCTGCTAGCGCTGTTATCGCTAACGACTGGACTTGGACTTCTATTAACCCCGCTCAACGCTTACTTAGGACTTTCTGGGGTGTTACATGGCTTATTTGCTTATTGGGCGCTGAGCGAATGTCTCGGAGGAAGAAAAAGCAGTATATGGTTGATAGTCGGTGTTGTCGCTAAGGTCACATGGGAGACATTATTCGGTGCGTCTCAATCAACGATAGACCTGATTGCCGCCAATGTTGCGACCGAAGCCCATGCAATAGGTACCGTCGCAGGGCTTCTTTTTTCGTTAGGCTATTGGTTATACAACCGAGTACCTTTACAACAAAATTCGTGAACGATTTTTCTCAACGGTCGCTGGACCGACCCCTTTTACATGAGTGAGATCATCGATCGTTTTGAACTCTCCATGTTTGTCGCGGTACTCCACGATGCTTTTTGCTTTTTCAATGCCAATCCCACTTAGCAACGCCGCAATTTCATCAGGATCAGCTTGATTGACATTGACCGTAATATCGATACCTTCCAACTTATCAGCGTTTGCTGCAAAACTGGTTGATAATGGGCTCAATGTGAATAAAACCACAAGCCATGCTGACAGTAGTACTTTCATCGTAACTTCCTTTCTGATTAATGAGGTTTCAAAGTACACGCCAACATAGGAATAACCAGTAAGCAAAGCTCAAAATAAAACGGGTCGCTTTCGCGACCCGTTTTTAGTTTATTATCAATTGCACAATTACTGTGAACTCACCACGTTTATAATGGCAAAGTCGATGTCATTATTCTGCAACGATAAGGTACTCAATTTCTGTATTCTTACGAAGGATCGTTAATACAGATGCAAGGTCTTGTTGTGTTGCCGCTCGCTCCATTTGAGCACCAATTTGCTCGTTGTACATTGGATCGGCGTTTGCTGCTACCTTACTTAGTTCGATAACAACCACATTACCTTCAGCATCTTTTGCTTGAGCAAAAGTCACTTCGCCTTCCGCTGGTTTTGCCATCGCAAATACCGTACCCGCCAAAGCAGAACTACGGTCGATAGCTTCTAGCTCACCAAAGCTCAGTGCATTTGCCGTCAATGCGTCTGTTTTGCCTTCTTTCAGCTCGTTAACCAATTGAACACCGAGCGCCATCGCAGCTTGCTCACCTTTAACATTTGCTAACTGGGATTTAACTTGCTCACTGACTTCTTCCAGTGGAAGAACCGTTTCGTTGCGTACTTCTTCAACTCGAACCACGACAATGTGCTCCGGTTCAACTTCCATTGCTTCTGAGTTCAGGCCGTCTTCTTTTACTTCAGGAGACTGAAGCGCTTGCATTACGGCTTGATTTTGAAGAATAGCAGGCACGTCAGCAAGAGAAACGAAATCTGTTGTCACGACTTTTTGGTTAATTGCTGATGCAGCGTCATCTAATGAATCTGGGTATTCAAAGGCAATTTTTTCCAGTTCATTTTGCAGATTATAAAAATCATCAACCGCGAGCTGATCCGCTAGCTCAGAAACAATTTCATCTTTCACGTCTGCAAGTGGTTTGGACTCTGATGCCTTGATTTCATCAAGTTGAATAATGTGGTAACCAAAGTCTGATTTGACTAATTGCGTTCTATCACCAACATTTTGAAGGGCAAATGCCGCCTCTTCGAAAGCAGGATCCATCACATCACGTTCAATCCAACCCAGAGAGCCACCTTCTTCAGCGCTGCCGAAATCGTCTGACTTTTCTTGAGCCAAAGTCGCAAAGTCAGCGCCTGCGTTTAGTTCGTCTAGAATCGATTGTGCTTTCGCTTCGTCATCGCCTTGGATAAGGATGTGACTCACTTTACGTTGCTCAGCCGTCGAGTATTTATCTAGATGCTCATTATAATACTGAGTCACTTGCTCATCTGAAATATCAACGTTACCTTTCAATGCTTGAGCAGACAGCTCAACATAAGAGATTTTCAACTGCTCAGGGCGAGTAAACTGCGCTGGATTAGCATCGTAATATTGTTGAATTTCTTCTTCAGTCAATGATGCTTTTTTAGAGAAATCGGCAAGAGACAGTGTCAGTGTTTTGATATCTCGTGTTTGAGTCAGAAGCTGGCTTTGCAGCTCAATCTCACTTGGAAGGGTAAACTCACTGCCTTGCAATGCAGAAAGCAGCTGATTACGTACGATGTCTGTGCGCAGATACTCAGCAAAGCTGTCAGCACTGAATCCAGCGCGTCTCAGGGTTGCTTGGTAGATATCTTGGTCAAACTTACCATCGCTTTGAAATTGTGGCATTTCAAGAATCATCTGGCGAATTTGAGCATCACCAATACGAAGTCCTAGTGACTCTGCATGTTGCTCAAGTAACACGTCGTTAATCATGCGATCAAGCACAGACTTACGGAACGATTCCACATAATTCGGATCAGCCAGTAACGTCGAAAAATAATCCCCCATTTGTGATTGCATTCGATTCCGCTCATTTTGATAAGCTTGCTCAAATTCACCACGACTGATCTCAACATTTCCAACTTTTGCTGCCGTGTTACCACTGCCACCTGTGATGTAGCTGCCTACGCCCGCAAACACAAAAGATAGGATAATGAGTCCAAGGATAATCTTAACTGCGATACTATTCACGCCTTCGCGCATTCGCTCCATCATAATTTTATTACTCTCCAGATAGGAAGGTTTATCTTCTACTGAATAGGATAATATCAGAAAAAGAAATGCGCATCAGTAAGATGCGCATATTTAAAAAAGGGTGGCTTTTCGAGCCGCTCAAACCCTATTTAAGGTCTGATTTTTGTTCAGTTAATAAGCAATTTGCTTCCAACTGTAACAATTGATTAGTTACAAGCGTCTTTCAGCGCTTTACCTGCTTTAAATGCGGGTACTTTTGCTTCTGCGATTTGGATTTCATCACCCGTTTTTGGGTTACGACCGGTGCGAGCTGCACGAGTACGTACGCTGAATGTACCAAAGCCAACTAGTGCAACTTGATCGCCATCTTCTAGAGTAGTACTGACTGCTTCAATGAATGCGTCTAATGCACGTCCAGCTGAAGCTTTAGATAGGTCTGCGTTTTCTGCAATTTTTTCTACTAATTGAGTTTTGTTCACTGTGTTTCCCCTTAAGTGTTACCGAGTTATTATTTTGGAAAAGGTAACGTTAGTTCCGTTCTAGTAATAAAAGACTCTAAGCCTTGTCTATCAAGGGTTCAGAGTTACATAGCTAAAGTTAGTGCTACAAAAAAACGCTGACAAGCTTTTTTTACTTATCAGCGTATTTCTTTTATCTAAATTTGGAGCGCATCACTATTTTACAGGCTCAAACGCAGCCCCGAGGGGTGCTCGCTCTAGTGCAATTTCTAGAACATCATCAATCCATTGCACTGGGATCACTTTCAAATCAGCAATAACGTTGTCTGGAATCTCTTCCAAATCACGTTCATTGTCCTTAGGAATTAGCACGGTTTTGATTCCGCCACGGTGTGCTGCTAGGAGTTTTTCCTTTAGGCCACCGATAGGAAGCACTTCACCACGAAGCGTGATCTCACCGGTCATTGCTACCTCAGCTTTGACTGGATTCCCCGTTAAGCTAGACACCAATGCTGTACACATAGCAATACCTGCACTCGGTCCATCTTTTGGTGTTGCCCCTTCTGGAACATGGACGTGAATATCACGTTTTTCATAAAAATCGGTGTTGATACCCAATTTGTCGGCTCGCGATCGCACAACGGTCATGGCGGCTTGAATAGACTCTTGCATCACATCACCAAGCGAACCTGTTTGCGTCAGCTTACCTTTGCCAACCATTGATTCAGTTTCAATAGTGAGCAGATCACCACCAACTTCGGTCCACGCTAACCCCGTGACTTGACCTACTCGGTTACTGTCATCGGCTTTACCAAAGTCGCAACGCTGCACACCAAGGAACTCTTTCAAGTTTTCTTGGTTAACAATCACTTGCTTCAGTTCAGGCTTAAGAAGAATGTTCTTTACCGCTTTACGACAAATCTTAGAGATCTCGCGCTCAAGGCTACGCACACCCGCTTCACGCGTGTAATAACGAATAATGCCAAGGATTGCTGAATCTTCAATCTCAATTTCATGGGGTTTCAAGCCATTACGTTGCACCTGCTTGTCCACTAGGTGACGTCGCGCAATGTTTAGCTTTTCATCTTCCGTGTAACCAGATAAACGAATCACTTCCATACGATCAAGCAAAGGACCTGGAATATTCATCGAGTTCGACGTCGCCACAAACATCACGTCAGAGAGATCGTAATCAACTTCGAGGTAATGGTCGTTGAATGCCACATTCTGTTCAGGGTCAAGTACTTCTAACAATGCTGATGATGGATCACCTCGCATGTCTGAGGCCATCTTGTCGATTTCATCCAGCAAGAACAATGGGTTTTTCACGCCCACTTTCGACATTTTTTGGATCAGCTTACCCGGCATAGAGCCGATGTAGGTACGTCTATGGCCGCGAATCTCAGCTTCATCTCGAACGCCACCCAATGCCATACGAGTATACTTACGCCCCGTAGCGGCCGCGATAGAGCGTCCTAATGAGGTTTTACCGACACCCGGAGGACCGACTAAACACAGAATAGGACCCTTGAGTTTATTAATACGGTTTTGAACCGCCAAATACTCAAGAATGCGTTCTTTCACTCGCTCAAGGCCGTAATGGTCTTCATTCAGCACTTCTTCGGCTTTTGCTAGGTTCTTTTTCACTTTAGAACGCTTTGCCCAAGGTACACCAACCATCCAGTCAATATAGCTGCGAACCACGGTCGCTTCCGCCGACATTGGTGACATCATTTTGAGCTTTTGAAGCTCTTGCTCTGTCTTTTCCTTTGCTTCTTGAGGCATTTTCGACTCTTCAATCTTTGCCTTAAGAGTTTCAAATTCGTCAGGTGCGTCGTCTAAGTCGCCCAGTTCTTTCTGAATCGCTTTCATTTGCTCATTCAGATAGTACTCGCGCTGAGATTTTTCCATCTGCTTTTTAACGCGACCACGAATGCGCTTCTCAACTTGCAGTAAGTCTATCTCAGACTCCATCTGTCCCATCAAGAACTCTAAGCGCTCAGACACATCAAGTAACTCAAGCACTTGTTGTTTATCAACAAGTTTCAATGGCATATGCGCAGCGATGGTATCCGCTAAGCGTGCTGCTTCATCAATGCCGCTCAGTGACGTCAACACTTCTGGTGGGATTTTTTTGTTGAGCTTAATAAACCCTTCGAACTGATCAATAGCACTGCGAACAATCACTTCTTCTTCGCGTTCTTCAAGTTCTGGGGTAATAAGGAACTCAGCGTCCGCCATGAAGAACTCTTCATCACGGTAAGAATTTATTTTTGCTCTCTGCTGCCCTTCAACAAGAACTTTTACCGTTCCATCAGGGAGTTTTAGCAATTGAAGAATTGTGGCAACGGTGCCAGTCGTGAAAAGGTCTTCAATCGTTGGTTCTTCAGTATCTGCTTCTTTTTGAGCGACGAGTAGTATCTGCTTGTCATTGTCCATTGCCGCTTCTAAGCAACTAATTGACTTTTCGCGACCAACAAACAAAGGGATTACCATATGTGGGTAGACCACAACATCGCGCAGAGGCAATACCGGGATTTCAATACGCTCGGAACGTTCCAAGTTCATATTATTCTCTCTTCCGCTTAGTATTATTTTCTGTATATGGGGGCGTATTCGTTGGATTCAATAAAAGAATAAAAAAAAGGAGGTATCCAATACCTCCTTTTCTATTACTATCGCAATTTAGTCTGCACTTGCAACCTGATTATCATTGCTGCTGTAGATAAGTAGCGGTTCTGACTCACCATTTATCACACTTTCATCAATAACAACCTTGCTCACGTCTGTGGCAGATGGCAGTTCATACATTGTTTCTAGAAGGACACCTTCTAGAATCGAACGTAGACCACGAGCACCCGTTTTACGATCCATAGCTTTTTTAGCAATCGCTCGAAGTGCATCTTCACGGAACTCAAGTTCAGCACCTTCAAGGTCAAATAACGCACCGTACTGTTTAGTCAGGGCGTTCTTTGGCTCATTCAGAATTTGAATCAGCGCTTGTTCATCAAGCTCAGTCAAGGTCGCTGTAACCGGTAGACGACCGATGAATTCTGGAATCAGACCATATTTCACCAAATCTTCAGGTTCGACCTGCTTAAACAGCTCACCAGCCGTCTTGGTTTCATCTATAGAGCGAACTTCAGCTCCAAAACCAATACCTGCACCCGTTGCTACGCGTTGGTCGATGACCTTATCTAGGCCTGAAAACGCACCGCCACAAATAAACAGGATCTTCGATGTATCTACCTGTAAAA
Organism: Vibrio sp. 10N.286.49.B1; assembly: GCF_002873335.1. Classification (GTDB taxonomy): domain Bacteria; phylum Pseudomonadota; class Gammaproteobacteria; order Enterobacterales; family Vibrionaceae; genus Vibrio. The sequence goes on from NZ_MCUW01000036.1 coordinate 29,139, forward strand.
ACTCTTGTTGAGGATGTTTGCGTCCGCCCTGAGGAGGAACAGAAGCAACGGTACCTTCAACAAGTTTCAATAGTGCTTGTTGAACGCCCTCACCAGACACGTCACGTGTAATTGATGGGTTTTCTGCCTTACGAGAGATCTTGTCAATCTCATCGATATACACAATACCACGCTCAGCTTTCGCAACGTCGTAATCACATTTTTGAAGAAGTTTTTGAATGATATTCTCAACATCTTCACCCACATAACCGGCTTCGGTTAGTGTGGTGGCATCAGCCATTGTAAATGGAACATCTAGGAAACGAGCAAGCGTCTCTGCAAGCAATGTTTTACCACTACCTGTAGGACCGATAAGAAGAATATTACTCTTACCAAGTTCTACTCCTTCCGCCGTAGTATCACCATTGCGCAAGCGCTTGTAATGGTTATAAACGGCAACGGAGAGGACTTTCTTCGCATGGTCTTGTCCGATTACATAGTCATCAAGATGAGACCGAATATCTTTTGGCGTGGGTAACGCTTCAGATTCTTTTTTCGGTAACACATCTTTGATTTCTTCACGAATAATATCGTTACACAAATCAACGCATTCATCGCAGACGTAAACAGAAGGACCCGCGATTAGCTTGCGAACTTCGTGCTGACTTTTGCCACAGAAAGAGCAATACAGCAGTTTACCACTACCACTCTCTTTGCTTTTATCTGTCATTCGCTAACCTCTTAGCCTGTACTTTCTATGGTTTGAGTGTATATCAATTTAGACCAAAATGCGTCCGAGAATTAATTATTCTCGCTGAACAAATTGGTCTATCTACAATCAAACAGTTATGGATTAACCTCGCTGGGTCAATACCTCATCAATAATGCCATATTCTGCTGCTTGAGCTGCCGACATGAAATTATCGCGGTCCGTATCTTTTTCAAGTACTTCCAACGGCTGACCAGTGTGTTCTGCAAGTAACTTGTTCAGTTTATCTTTAATGGTCAGAATTTCTTGAGCATGAATTTGAATATCCGACGCTTGCCCTTGGAATCCTCCAAGCGGCTGATGAATCATAACGCGAGAATTTGGCAAAGCAAAACGCTTGCCAGGTGCACCACCTGCCAATAGGAACGCACCCATTGAACAAGCTTGACCTGTACATAACGTACTGACATTTGGTTTGATGAACTGCATGGTGTCATAAATAGACATACCCGCAGTCACACTGCCACCAGGTGAGTTAATGTATAGGAAGATGTCTTTGTCAGGATTTTCTGATTCTAAGAAAAGCAGTTGGGCAACCACAAGGTTCGCCATGTTGTCTTCCACTTGACCCGTCAAGAAAATGATTCGTTCTTTTAGTAGTCGAGAAAAAATATCATAAGAGCGTTCACCACGGGAAGTTTGTTCAACCACCATTGGTACTAGCGCGTTCATAATTGGCGACATTGCATTTTTTTCTTGGTAGCTCATATTCTTATGTCCCTAAAATAAATGGCCCGGATGATAAACATCATACGGACCATTGTTAACAGAGAAGTCGACTCTAAGTCAACCTTCTATACAAGATATTGCTTATTGAGCTGGTTGCTGATTCATTAGCTCGTTAAAGCTAACTTCTTTATCAGAAACCTGTGCTTTAGCAAGAATTGCATCGATAGCTTGCTCTTCTAGTGCAACGTTGCGCATGTTGTTCATCATTTGCTCGTTTTGCGCGTAGTATTCCATAACTTCTGTTGGGTCTTCGTACGCTGTCGCCATTTCAGAGATAAGTGCTTGCACTTTCTCTTCGCTAGCTTCTAGTTTCTCAGCTTTAATCACTTCACCTAGAAGAAGGCCAACAACAACACGACGCTTCGCTTGCTCTTCGAACAATTCACGTGGAAGTTGCTCTGCAGCTTCAGGGTTACCACCGAAACGTTGTGCAGCTTGTTGGCGTAGGCCAACAATTTCTTGGTCGATTAGAGCTGAAGGAACGTCCATGTCGTTCTCTTTAACTAGACCGTCAAGCGCTTGCTCTTTGATGCGGTTTTTGATCGCTTGCTTAAGCTCACGTTCCATATTCTTACGAACTTCAGCTTTAAGCGCTTCAACGCCGCCTTCGTTCACACCGAACTTAGAAACGAACTCATCGCTTAGCTCAGGAAGCTCACGAGCTTCAACTTTGCTTACTTTGATCGCAAATTTCGCTGCTTTACCTTTTAGGTTCTCAGCGTGGTAATCTTCTGGGAAGTTTACGTCGATTTCAAATTCCATGCCGGCAGTTTTGCCTTTAACACCGTCTTCAAAACCAGGAATCATGCGGCCAGCACCCATCTCTAGTGGGAAGTTCTCAGCTTTACCGCCTTCGAATTCTTCACCGTCGATAGAACCAACGAAATCGATAGTAACACGCTTGCCATCTTCTGCTGCTTCTTCAACATCTGTCCACGTAGCTTGTTGCTTACGTAGTGTGTCGATCATTTCTTCAACGTCAGAATCGTTAACTTCTGTTGTTGGTTTTTCAACAACGATATTTTCTAGGCCAGCAAGCTCAACTTCTGGGTAAACTTCAAACGTTGCAGCGAAAACAAGATCTTTGCCAGCTTCGTTTTCAACAGGTGTAAATGTTGGCGCACCTGCTGGGTTGATTTTTTCTTTAACGATAGCTTCGATGAAGTGACGTTGCATAACCTCACCCATCACGTCTTGACGTACTGCTTGGCCGTACATTTGCGCAACCATTTTCATTGGCACTTTGCCTTTACGGAAGCCATCAAAACGACGGTTTTTCGCGATGTTGCGTAGTTCAGCTGTCACTGCATCTTCGATGTTTGCAGCAGGAACGGTAATGTTTAGACGGCGCTCTAGGCCCTCTAGAGTTTCAACAGTAACTTGCATTCTATAAACCTCAGTTTGGCTCAGTTTTAGCCGAGCGTATGAGCATCCATATCAACATAAAAAGGTATCACTACCTTCATAGGCGATATTTCTGCTTCATCCTTGTTAGTGCAAAAATGCACCTTCTAAATAGGTATCGATAATCATCAAGATATTTCATGATTATCGGACTAATGAGTGACGTCTTCTTGTAACGAAGTAGAACTTCGAAGGCATCTCCGATTAGTCTCAGGACAAAATTTCAGACGCGACATTCTAGCGATCTCAGTCTGTGGTGTCGAGTCGAACTCCGTTCAATCGCAGGTTTTGTCACTAATTACTCAATGAAACGAACAAACCGAGGAATTTAAACTCGGTTCCAACCTGAAATGGGGACATTATTGATATTTTCAAGAAAATAAACGGTTTTTTTTGTCAAACCTTTAAAAACGCGAACTAAGTCCTCTTTCTTACCTTGTTACATCTCACTTCATATAACTTTTTTGCCACATATTCACCAAATTCGTTAACCTATGGAGGCGAGAATTACGGAGGTCAAATGCGTTTAAAACCGATACTACTTAGCTTTATCGCTCTATTTGTCCTCCTATCGGTCATCGGAGGGCAATGGTACTGGCAGCACAACTTCACATCATTACAAGCTCAACATGAAAGCTGGTTGAACCGATTTGTTGAAAACATAGATAGTAAACTCGACAAATATCGGCATATTCCGCAGCTTCTTTCCCAAGATCGTGAGTTGGTCGACGCACTCTTGTCGCCAGATAACAGCGCTCAGCTAGAAGTAACGAACCGCTACCTATCGCAGGCCAATCGCATTGTTCAGGCTTCGGACACTTACTTAATTGATAAATTTGGCAACACGATTGCTTCTAGCAACTGGCATTTACCTCATTCTTTTGTTGGTAAAAACTTCGCATTTAGACCGTATTTTCAACAAGCGATTCAAGGAAGACAAAGCAGTTACTTTGCTCTGGGATCAACCTCTGGACGCCGAGGGTATTACTATTCTTATCCTGTCACATACGCCGCCGAGCATATCGGCGTTGTCGTGGTCAAAATGGATCTCTCAACGATTGAACGCAACTGGCAAAGTGACACCAGTATCTATGTGGCCACCGATAATCACCATGTGGTTTTCATGTCTAGTGACGCCGACTGGTTGTTTCATAGCTTATCCTCCATAGACGATGATGTATTAGAAGACATCAAACAATCCCGCCAATATCTCACTACCTCCATCCAGGATTTGGGCTTTAAAGGTAAATTGTCGGGAGATTCCAGTGTCATTACCAAACCCAGCCGTAATGTCTTTACCCAAGACTTCCTGATGACCCAGCGAGATTCCGGCGTTCCCAACTTAACACTGCGCGTACTCACGCCCCTGTCGACACTCTATATTGATATTGTTGGCTTCATATTTATCCTATTTCTACTGTTTGTGACCGCGTATCTCATTGTCGTTCTGATCGCAATGCGCCAATCAAAACATCGCCAGATTGAACGCCTGCAAGCCGAAGCAAAACAAAAGCTTGAATTTCTCGTGATGGAGCGTACGTCTGAGCTTCATGTAGAAATTGATGGGCGAGTAAAAACAGAAAAAGCGCTCAGAAAAACCCAAGATGAACTCGTGCAAGCAGCCAAACTCGCGGTATTAGGGCAAATGTCAGCAAGCATTAGCCATGAGTTAAATAACCCACTAGCCGCTATTCGCAGCTTCGCTGAAAATGGACAACGCTTCATCGATAAAGACAACATCGATCGAGCAAAAGACAACTTAGCCCGGATTGTCGTACTCACAGAACGTATGGCTAAGATTAGCCAGCAATTGAAATCATTTGCGCGGCGCAGTGACGCCAATGAATTGAGTGAAGTCCGCCTCGCCCCTGTCATTTTTTCAACCATAGAATTAGTCCAGCCACAACTCAAAACCAGCCAGGTTACTTTGGATTATCTCGCATCGGATGAGATTATTGTTATTTGGGTGAATCCTATTCAAGTCGAACAAGTACTCATTAACCTTATCAGTAACGCGGTACAAGCGATGGAGCACCACCAATCTAAACAACTCCAGATATCGGTAGAAACCCATCCCAATAATGTATCAATTCATATCGATGATTCCGGCCCAGGACTTGATAAGCAAACTATCAATGACTTATTTGAACCCTTCTATACAACGAAAGACAACGGTCTAGGGCTCGGGCTATCGATTTCTCAGCAGATTATTCATAATCTCAAAGGTAAAATATCAGTGGCAAGTTCACCATTAGGAGGGGCTCGCTTTACGGTCGCCCTTCCGAGAGTTCGCGACGAAAGCTCACTCAGTCACAACAATGGCTGTGATGGTGACAGTCGTACCAGTAACGACGATGCTGATAGTCGTAAAACAGCCAAACCTAACGAGCTATAAAGGTTACGGCTTCTGCATATAGCGGTTTTAACATGTCATCGTGTAGGTAAATAACCGCTTAGTTTGTCGCCAATTAAACCACATACCAACTAAAGCGCTCACTAACTAAAGCGCTTACTGACTAAGTTTGCAGCGAATAAGGATTAACCTATGAGCCATGTGTTCCTCATTGATGATGAATCGGATATACGGATTGCGTTACAGCAAAGTTTTGACCTCGCGGATATCAACGCGCAGTGCTTCTCATCAGTGGAGGATGCATTACTCGCACTGCAGCACCAAGAAACGCCCCCTATGGTTATTATTTCTGATATCCGCCTACCCGGCTTATCAGGGATGGAACTCTTGAGAACCATTACTCATCGGCATCACGATATCCCTGTTATTTTAATAACGGGGCATGGGGATATTTCAATGGCGGTTCAAGCCATTCATGAAGGCGCTTATGACTTCATTGAAAAACCCTTCTCTGCCGACCGCCTCATTGAGACGACGTTGCGGGCGATAGAGAAGCGCCAACTGACCCTAGAGAATGAACGCCTCAAACAATCACTGAAAGTAAGCCAAACCCTCGGCCCTCGAATTATCGGTGACACTCCCATCATTCAAGATCTTAGACAGACCATCACTGCGGTCGCCGATACCAGTGCGGATATTCTATTGTTTGGCGAAACGGGCACAGGCAAAGAATTGGTGGCCCGGTCATTACATGAACAAAGCACAAGACGAGAAGCCAACTTTGTTGCTGTCAATTGTGGGGCCGTGCCAGAAAACCTAATCGAAAGCGAATTATATGGTCATGAAAAAGGGGCCTTTACCGGTGCAGACAGTGTGCGAGTGGGCAAATTTGAACATGCCCAAGGTGGAACTCTGTTCCTTGATGAGATTGAATCTATGCCGATGCAAGCCCAGATTCGCTTACTCAGAGTACTACAAGAAAGGGTCATTGAGCGTATCGGCTCCAACCACTTAATGCCACTTGATATTCGCATTATTGCGGCCACAAAAGTTGATTTAAAAAAGGCAGCATCGAACGGGGTGTTTCGTGAAGACCTCTATTATCGCCTCAACGTAGTGACGCTGCACCTCCCCTCTCTTCGTCAGCGGAAAGAAGATATCCCCGCGCTTTTCCATCACTTTTTGTTAGTTGCAGCTGCTCGGTACGGAAAAACAGCCAGCACACTTCCCGCTAAAGATCTGCAAACGTTAATGAGCCAAAATTGGCCCGGCAATGTCAGAGAGTTGAGAAATTGCGCTGAACGGTTCGTTTTACTGGGTAAACTCAGTAACGTCGGACAACCTGATAACACCAATACAGATACACCATTAACGATACAAGTAGCGGAATTCGAAAAAGCCCTGATAGAGCAAACATTGATTAGCTGTGATGGAAAAATTAATGAAACCATGGCCACACTGCAAACCGCGCGCAAAACGCTTTACGACAAGATGCAAAAGTACGGCCTGGATAAGAACAATTACAAGAAAGAGTAGACAAGGTCTACGAGGATAGATGGCGAGCTTAGCTCTCAAGGGGCATGGCGTAATGCGCAAGACGAAATAAACTCGAAAATTTGGTAGCGAACCCTATACTCAATTTAACAATAATAAATTGGTAACATTAAGAGGTTATGTATGGGTGAAAAAATAACGGTACCAGCCATTACAGAAACCATTGAGATTGATGGTGTTTATTACGTCGAACAACGTGAACCCCAAGACCGCAGAAAGCAGCACAATAAAAAGGTATTGTACGAACGACGCACCTCTAATGACCCGCGGCTAAAAAACATCAAACACATTGACGAAGAGGTATGAACCTTTTTCGTCAATGCACCATTATTTTCGCTATTTGGTGATGATCTCTGGCCCCATTAGCAACGTTGGTAACCAAGTCGATACCCACGGTACGTAAGTCACGATAATTAAGAACAAGAACATGACACCTACCCAGGGTAGAGCGGCTTTTACCACATTCATCATCGACATTTTCGCAACCCCTGCCGTGACAAATAAATTCAACCCAACCGGTGGCGTAATCATCCCTATTTCCATGTTCACCACCATCATGATTCCAAGGTGAATAGGATCAATACCCAAAGCAATAGCAATTGGAAACACTAAAGGTGCCACGATAATGAGCAGCCCTGATGGTTCCATAAACTGCCCGCCAAGCAACAATAAGATGTTAACCACAATTAAGAAGGTGATCGGTCCTAGTCCTGCAGACAGCATAGATTCAGTGATCATCTGAGGAATACGTTCTTCCGTTAATACATGCTTTAAAATCAAGGCATTAGCAATGATAAATAACAGCATTATCGTCAGCTTTCCTGCCTCATATAAGGTGTGTTTTGTGTCTTTATGCACAAACGCTTCCACAACCTTAACCAGCACAGGCTTGGTATTCTTTTTATCCGCAAATGGTCCCATGTCTTTGTAGATAAAGTTGGCAATCAGGAATGAATACACGGCAGCCACCGCCGCCGCCTCGGTCGGCGTGAAAATACCACCATAAATACCACCAAGGATAATCACGACCAGCAGTAAGCCCCAACTTGCGTCTTTTGCAGAGTCAAACGCTTCTCTCCACCCCACAAAGGGCTGCTTAGGTAAGCCTTTCACTCGCGCGGCAATATAGATGGCAATCATCAACATGAGACCGGCGAGCAAACCAGGAATAACGCCCCCCAAAAACATGCGACCTACCGACACATCGGTTGCGGCAGCATACACCACCATAACAATAGAGGGAGGAATCAAGATTCCCAGCGTCCCTGCGTTACAAATGACCCCGGCCGCAAATTCTTTGGTATAGCCGTTCTTGATCATACCCGCAATCACAATGCTACCGATCGCTACCACGGTCGCTGGCGACGAACCAGACAGAGCGGCAAACATCATACAGGCCACAACCGATGCCATCGCCAAACCACCACGAAATGAACCCACCATCGCTATTGCGAAACGAATGATTCGTTTAGCCACTCCTCCTGTCGACATAAAGCTCGACGCTAGAATGAAAAATGGAATCGCAAGCAGGGTATAGTGACCCGCGAAAGCATTAAAAAGCGTCTGCGCCACTGATGCCAAAGACGCATCTGAGTGCATTAATAGAAATAAAACACTCGATAAACCCAGTGATATCGCAATGGGCACGCCCACGAGCATAAAAGCGATAACCATTAAAAATAGAAATAAAATCGCCATCGATTATTGCCCCTTATCCTTGGTGTGGCTGGTGTTCTGTTCAGTTTCTGACGAGTGACGTTGTTGCGAGGTATTCAGGCTTTCAAAGGCGTTGTTGTCTGCCATTTCCGCCTTTAGTGCTTCCAAATCTTCCTCTGCTTCATGCCCTGCAATCATCCGGTCCATCTTGCCAGTCACAACCTGATAAGCGACCTGAAGGAAACGATAGGTAAGCATGGCCATGCCAATAGGCAATGCCATGTAAGGAATAAAACGGGGTAATTTTTCATAACGCTCACCTTCATTCAGCCAATCCGCTAAAAATTGCAAGACCTCAGGCATTGGAATGTCATCAGTTTCATACCATGCACGCTCAGTTACGAATGGATACCAATAATTCCAAGAACCGATAAGGAGCAGAATTGAGAACGTCAAACAGCTTAGTACCGCGACAATCGCGCATACCTTACGCCATTTCTCGGACACCATATTGATAATGACGTCTACGCCGATGTGAAAGTGCTTTTTTACCCCATAGGACGCGCCGACCAAGACCATCCATGCGAACATAAATACGGTCAACTCCAGCGCCCAAAGAATATTGTCATTAAAGACATAACGCGAAATAACATTCGCAAACGTCAAGAGGGTCATCGCACCTAAAAAGAAGGCAATGAGCGTTTCTTCAAACGCATCGGTGACGTTACCGACTTTAGTCATTATTGATTGTTCCATGTGAACCATCACTTTAAAAATAAGGGCAGAAAGATAGACCTTGTTCCAACAAGGTCTATAGAAATGAATAGGTACTGACGTAAGCTGCACGATTACCTTGAGTACTCGCTTGAGAGTACGCTGGTATTAAGCACTGCGAGGGTGAGCACCAATATTATGAGCACGAATATTATGAGCACGAACGACATGAATACAGTGGTGACATTACATCCACGCCGTTCGCACCGTTCCTCGCATTACTGTTGATTAGACGCCAATGCCGCCTCTATCAGTTCAGCGCCAATATCTTTCTCAAACTTCGTCCAAACTGGTTTAAGTGCATCGACCCATTGTTGACGTTGCTCTGGCGTCAGCGTGCGAACTTCACCACCGGCCTCAATGATATTGTTTTTGTTGGCAAGGTTAACCTGACCAGATTCTGCATTTCGGGTCTCCGTCACCTCTTGGATAATCGTACCTAACTGGCTGCGAACATCATCTGGCAACTCTTTCCAGAAGTCGTTCGATGTCACGACTAAATAATCCAAAATGCCATGGTTGGTTTCTGTTACCCCATCTTGTACTTCAAAAAACTTTTTACCGTAGATGTTTGACCATGTATTTTCTTGGCCATCGATGACTTTAGTTTGCAAGCCTCCATAAACCTCTTTGAACGACATTTTTTGTGGATTGGCGCCGAGTTGTTCAAATTGAGCCACGAGCACATCTGAGGCTTGAACTCGAAATTTTAGGCCTTTTGCATCTTCAGGAACCAATAACGGCTTATTCGCCGACATTTGCTTCATGCCATTGTGCCAAAAAGCCAGGCCTTGCAGACCACGACGTTTCATGGCGTTCTTAAGTTTTTCGCCAGATTCAGAGTTCTGGAAACGGTCGACAGCGTTCACGTCTTCAAACAAAAAAGGTAAATCGAAAATGCGGTATTTTTTGGTGAACTTTTCAAACTTAGACAATGACGGTGCCGCCAGCTGTACATCACCATTTAACATGGCTTCCAACACTTTGTTGTCATCATATAGCGTTGAGTTAGGGAAGACCTGCATACAAGCTTTACCGTTCATTTCTGTATTAACACGTTCTTCAAGAAGAGAAGCGGCAATCCCCTTGGGATGCTTATCCGTATTCGTTACATGGCTAAACTTGATGACAATTTCACCTGGATCGCAATTAGCTGCCGCATTAAAACTGGCAATCGACAAGATGGAAACGGTAAGTAGGGATAGAGGCTTTAACATTCTTGTTCTCCTTGGATTGAAGCAGTCCCGTCAATGGGTACTGAGACTTCAATACAGCAAGAAGAATACCAATTACATTATTATCAATAGTTTCAATACGTTAATAATCCATAAGGAGGTTCATGTTGAAATACGCGGAAAAAATGGGGGGAAACCCACCCATCAAATAGGCAATGACGGGTGATTATTGACTCATTGATAAGGCAAGATGACCACGTTAATACGAAAAACCTCGCGTGATCATTCATTACCTGTCTAATTTAAATCGTTTGCCTCGCTCACCGAGTGCTGCGGACAAAATGATGTTGTACCATGGCGTCTAGGTAGGTCTCCGTTTTAACAAAATCAAAATGTAGCGGGTTAAGCAATGCGCCAAACAAAGGCGCTCCGCCACCAAGTAACACTGGAATAGTGGTGATGATGAGCTCATCGATCATATCTTCTTTTAAGAAATTTTGTATCGTCACCCCACCGTCTATGTAAAGATTCTGATACCCCTTTGCGTTGATATCACTGACCACTTCTTTTAATGGGCCTTTGACCAAAAATACCTTGTCTTCGTAGCCCGTCGGGACCGAATCCATTGTGTTCGACAGGACAAAAACAGGCTTGCTGTAAGGCCAATCAACACCAAAACTCAGTACCATCTCTAATGTATTACGGCCCATGACCATGGCATCAATACGATCGAAGTGGTCGTTATACCCCATATCTAACCCTTCTGGGTTTGGTATCGCATGTAACCAGTCAATCTTTCCTTTTTTATCGGCAATATACCCATCTAAACTCGTCGCAATAAAAACACTGTTTGACATGATAAGACCCACTCTCATTGGTTCATTTGAACGTCATTATTGATTCATTAAAACAACCGCGCTTACGTTAATGCTGTAAACGTAGGCATCAGACTTGGCTTTTAATTCATCTTACACTAAAATATTCTACACTGTAGAAATTAATGCTAGTTTAGCGAGTAAAGTCAATGACTGTCAAGGACAAGAAACGGGGTCGACCTAGAGCCGGCAGTGGCTCATTAAGTGCCGAACACATACTCATCGTTGCAAAAGACACCATGTGCCAAGAAGGAAAAATGCCTAGTATTCGAAAGCTAGCGTTGGCATTAAACGTCGATGCGATGGCGATCTATCATTACTTCAACAATAAAAATGCACTCCTTGAGGCCATCACGGTTTCTCTGGTCGAAGATATTTATCAGCCCCGTACCGACAGCCCCTGGAAAGTAGAACTAGAGGCACTCTGTATCAGTTATCTAGGCTTATTAAATAAATACCCAGGGTTGTTAGAAACATTGCTCACGATGACGTCTTTGGGTCCTGCCAACGTATTTTCTGAACGATTTAATCAGGTCACGAACGTCCTTCAGCTTTCGACCCGCCAATCTGACGATGCCCTAGACCTCCTCGCCGATTACTTACATGGATTCGCTTTTGCTCTCAACTGCGACACAACAGGCACAACTTTAAGTCCACTAAAGATTAAAGGGCCATTGGAGCTGTACTGTTCGGCACTCGAGTACCAGTCATCGAAGATGAATAGAGAATAGAGAATAGA
>NZ_MCUW01000036.1:41876-52686 GCF_002873335.1 Vibrio sp. 10N.286.49.B1
GAGAATAGAGAATAGAGAATATTATGATGATAAACGTGCAGATAGACACTCTGCACGTTGTGGATTTCATTCATTGTTGAGGTCAGCCGCTTTTTTTGTTAACTCACTTATCCTCTTAATTAGAAGGCTTATCTTCTTGATTAGAATACAGTCATTAAATAGAGGCTTTTACTGTCTGTGCGAGTTTCTTTGCTGTTTGTTCCGGGTCCGCGTTGGGGTTATTAAAAAAGTCCGTCACGACATCAAAGATAGCGCCCTGTACATAGCTTGTCGTCGCCATGCCTTGAGATACACTGGGTACCAAATCACCGGTTTTTTCAGCGGCACGAAAACTTGTCATTGAATCAAGGGAACACTGATCAAACTTAGACATATCTAAATCCGTTCGAGCGGGCAACGAGCCTTTTTTTAGATTAAAGGTTTCTTGAAAGGATTTATCTAGAATCGCCGCAGCCAATGCTTTTTGAGCGTCAACGTCACCGCTGTCTTTTAAGTCAAAAAACGCAAAGCTGTCGATATTATAAGAAAATTGGCTGGCGGTGCCGGGCACTGGTACACAAATAAAATCTTTACCCGGTACTTTACCTGCCGCAATAAACTCGCCTTTCGCCCAATCGCCCATGATCTGCATTGCGGCTTCGCCATTGGCAACCATTGAGGTGGCGGCGTTCCAAGAACGTTCTTGCGCTCCTGCATCCATATAATTGCGCAATTTTTTAAACTTGATCAACGCCTCAACCATCTTGTCACTAGAGAGCATCTTAAGATCAAGGTCAACAAATGCCTTAATGTACCCTTCCGTACCGAGAACATTTAGAGCAATGGCTTCAAACATGGTCGCGTCTTGCCAAGAGCCGATTCCGTTTGCCAACGGTAGGTAACCTGCTGCTTTAATTTTTTCAGCGGCAACAAAGAATTCATCTAATGTGGTCGGAACTTCCACTCCGGATTTTTTCAAAACCTCCGGGTTCGCCCACAGCCAGTTTACACGGTGAATATTGACCGGCACCGCGACATACTCACCATCGTATTTCATTATATCGGTAACAATTTTAGGCACCTTTTGGTCCCACTTCCCCTCATCTGCCACATCGTCGAGATTAGTCAGAAAGCCAAGGCTGCCCCACTCCTGTATATCGTGGCCTTTTATTTGAGCCGCCGAGGGAGGGTTACCAGACACTGCGCGCGTTTTTAATACCGTCATCGCCGTCTCACCACCGCCACCAGCAACAGCAAAATCTTTCCAAGTATGTCCTTGCTCCTCAAGCTGTTCTTTTAGCGGCTGAACAGACTTTTCCTCACCACCGGAGGTCCACCAGTGTAAGACCTCAACTTCGCCAGCAGAGACAAGACTTGGCATTACAGCAGAAGAGAGTAACGACAATGTTAGTAACGTATTGTTTAATTTCATTTTTTTCACGTATCTTTTGGATAGAACGTCGTTTAAGACAATGCTAGGCTTCTAAATTTGGCGGGATAAAGACCTGAACCTCCAACCCTCCAAAATCAGCATTTCGCACGATGAGATCGCCTCCTAATCCATGGAGGATACTACGGCATATTCCCAATCCAAGGCCATGCCCATCTTTATCTGTTGCCAATCGCACATAAGGCTCAAAAACCGCTTCAATCTTTTCTTCTGGGATTCCCGGCCCTTTATCCAAGATAGTAATAATGATCCACTTAGGGTTTTCTTCTACCGTGATAAAGGCTTTCTCTCCATATTTCACTGCATTATCGACAAGGTTTGTCAGTACTCGCTTAATCGCAAGAGGCTTGGCAATAAATGGTTCGATAGGCTCTGATGTGAGTGACACCAAGGTATGCACTTGGTTATGGGTCTCAGAGACGCTGCGAATAATGTCATTCAGGTCGACATAAGCATTATTTTCATGCAAATCAGTATCACGCACACACTGTAATGCCCCTTTGACCATCATCTCTAGCTCATCCAAATCTTGGTTAAACTTGTCTCGCTTTATATCTTCATCAAGCAATTCAGCACGTAACCTAAGACGGGTAATTGGCGTTTTAAGGTCATGGGAGATAGAAGAAAAGAGATGCTCCCGATCGGCAATATACTTGCGGATTCGAGTCTGCATTCGGTTAAAGGCACGCGTTGCAGTGACTAACTCTGTTGCACCCTGCTCTTGCAACGGAGGTTGATCAATATCCATGCTCATGTCATTAGCCGCCTTGGCTAATCGCCTTAGAGGCTTGACTTGCGCACGCACTAATAAGAACGTCAATAGCAACAACAGCGTAGTGGAAGTAAATAAGAACACCATTTGATCTTGGGACAACATGGTGTCATCAAGCTGGATGTAAGGTGATGGCAGCAAAGCCGCAATATATAGCCATTCTCCTTGGGCGATTTTAAGCTGTACGACTAACACCGGAGGATCTAGCGGGCCTAATGTGAGAGTGTGGTGCGCCCAAGATTTAGGGAGATCATCAAGAAAGATATCATTCTTAAGCAGCCTTAAATTCTCTGCCTTGGAAAATTCAACACTGACGGCTTGAATCGAAGGAAGATTCTCATTGAGAACATCTCTAACGGCTGTCATCGAGGCTAATTTCAACGGCGTGTCCGGAATAGGGTCAACGATCAGTTCTTCTTTGTTGAATGATACAAAGAAGCGAGTTCCGCCCATATTACGAATCTGATCAAGTACGATATGCCGATACTTTATCGGTAGCTTCTGGAAGAAAGTCACCGTCGAAGCGAACATGTTGGCCATACTCGCGGACGTATCACGAATACCGGCCAATTCATCTTGTTTGGTTTTTTGATACCAAATAGCCGTCATTACGCCTTGCGAACAGACCACCGCTAATAAGGTCAACAACAGTGTGCGCGCAACAAGCGAGTTGAGGTTAAAGCGCCTTAACCAACGAGAACGAGACATCTTTCTATTACCTTGTGCATGAACATTACGTTCACCTAGTACCCATATTCCACAGCAACCGATAAGATGTAGCCGTTACCACGCATCGTTTTGATGTAATGAGGAAATTCTTTACTCTTGCCTAAACGGTTTCGTATACGGCTCAGCTGAACATCAATACCACGTTCAAAAGGCAGCGCTTCTCTACCACGAGTCGCAAAAGATATCGTATCTCTATCTAAGACTTCGTTAGGTTTGGATAAAAACAGCATCAACAACGCAAAATCACTTCCCGATAAGTCATGATGTCGCCCCGTCACACGGTTCACCATACGCTGAGACAACGCATCCAGTCGCCATTCGCCAAAATCGATGGTTCGTGGCGGCAGTTCATCTGACTTATCATCATTGATATGTGCACGCCTTAACAACGCTTTAATTCGAGCCATTAACTGACGAGGGCTAAATGGTTTTGCAATGTAATCATCAGCGCCAATCTCAAGGCCGATAATCTGATCAGTTTCATCCGATACCGCCGTTAACATGATAATCGGCACCTGCGAATCCCGGCGAACTCGCTGGCATAACGCAAAGCCATCATCCCCCGGCAACATAACGTCTAACAAAATCAAATCAGGATAGCCTTTGGCCTTAATGAACAGCTCCATTTCGACACCATCTTCTGCGGTGGTGACCTGGAAACCCGATTTACTCAAATACTCGTCAAGTAATGAACGGATCTCCTCATCGTCATCTACTACAAGAATGTGTGTCTTTGACTGCATTTCCAATCCTTAATGGCCATTTTCAGTGGCTATATTGTAAGGCTTTGCGCCTTTGTTTATCATCGCTTCATTAATAAAAACAGTACACCAATCTTGACTAAGATCACGAATGTGACACTTAACAAGTATGACGAAAACCAATACTTCATTCTTTACTCAACCTTATGAAGAGCAACTAATTTCCATCTTCTTTCCCCAATCGGGTGGCAAACTAGCAAACGAGGCATGATTAACATGTTCATCATACGGTGTCTTCAATACGTAAATTAAGTCATCAACTAATGAAAAGTCACCGTGCTCAGCAGACTCTATCGCCTGTTGAGCTAGATAGTTGCGTAAGATGTACTTTGGGTTAACTGCGCGCATTCTGGCGCATCGTTCGACATTAGACAAACTTTCCAGCTCAACTCTGGATAAATATATCTCCAGCCACGCCTCCGCTCCCTCACGATCGTGAAAAAGATCGATAACCGTTGAACGATTCTGAGTATCAAGATTAGAAAGTGCTCTGAAAAATAGGCAAAAATCCACATGATGACGCTCGAGGAAGTCAAAGGTCTCATTAAAGAACGCCCCATCTTCTGGGAGTTTACTTAAAATACCCAATTTAGCGCGCATTTTTTGGCTATATTCGCGCTGTAGAGTGGGGGTAAAATGCTGCAAAGCGGCATCCAGATGCTCTCGGTCGATCAAAGGCGATAACGCGTGTGCTAATGCCGTTAGGTTCCACAATGCGATCGAAGGCTGGTTATCAAAAGCATAGCGCCCTTGGTAATCGGAATGATTACAAATATACCCAGGTTCATAATCATCTAAGAATCCAAATGGACCATAATCAAAGGTCTGCCCTAAAATAGACATATTGTCGGTATTCATTACACCGTGCGCGAAGCCTACCGATTGCCACCCCGCTATCATGACAGCTGTTTTTTCAACAACCTGCGTAAAGAAGTCAGCATAAACATGTTCGTGTTTTAGGCTATCTGAAAAATGCCATTCAATGACCTTATCAACTAAGAGTTTTAACTCACTGTGTTGACCCGAATAGAAGAAATGCTCAAAGTGACCAAAACGAACATGGCTCTCTGATAGTCGTATCAACAGTGCACCTTGTTCCACTCGTTCACGATAAACCGGCGTATCACTGACCATCATACCTAATGCTCGCGTTGTCGGGATACCAAGCCCATACATCGCTTCACTGCATAAATACTCGCGAATCGTCGAGCGAAGCACTGCGCGACCATCTCCCATTCTTGAATACGGTGTCTTCCCAGCGCCTTTTATGTGGACATCTTGAACGTTGCCGTAGCGGTCTTTTATTTCGCCCAGCAGTAATCCACGACCATCCCCAAGGTCTGGGTTATAAACACCAAACTGATGGCCTGCATATTTCATTGCCAATGGTGTGAAGGCATCAAGGGGTTGGCTACCGGATAACACAGAGAGCAATTCAGGGTACTCGTTTGCCACGCTAGGCAGTCGCAGGTCTTTGGCAAGGTCGCTGTTCCAAGCCACCCACTGCGGTGCTTTTAAAAGCGTTGGGTTGACCGGGGTATAAAAACTAGCAGGAAACTCAGAATAACGAGTTGATATGTCGACACTATCCCAGATGGACATAATTCAGTCCCTTTTACATCAAATAAATACGGTGTAATAAGAGTATAGCGGGAGGAAATTGATAAAAAAGCAACTAAAAGAAGGGTCTTTTGCCTAGAGGAGCACCCAGATCCCAATACTTAACTGGAATTTGAACTGTCCTCTAAGAAAGCATGCGTGATTAAATCAGCGCAAGTATGGCAACAACTGTGCCTAGTGAGAACAAGCAAGTACGGCTGATAACGCCAAAGTTAGACGGTTGAATCATTTCATGATGCATAGGCAATTTCTCCTTTTTATTACACTACAATTACAATTTAGAACGAAATTGCTATTTTTTCAATATTGTTAATGCAAATCTTTGAATTAGTACCAACAATGTATGTCATTGGCACTGAATTTAGGGAGAAAGCAAGGCGACTCCCCCGCTGTTTACATCAACTTATATCGATATTTCTTATGCAATGATTCCTAATGTCGATTTTTAAGTCAAAATAACCTCTCGAGTTTTTTCCAAACGAACCGCAGACACTTTAAATTCAGGGATTTTGGCGTAAGGGTCTGTGGCCGTATTCGTGAGTTTATTGGCGGCTGACTCAGCAAAATGGAACGGAACAAATACCACACCTTGTTGCATTTTTTTGGTCACAAATGCTGGGGCTGAAATTTCTCCACGCCGAGATATCAATGTCACCGATTCGCCGTTACCAATATCAAGACGCTCTGCATCTTCTACACTAATCATCACTCTAGGGCCGGCTAAATTGTCTAGCCCTTTTGTTTTTCTCGTCATCGTTCCAGTATGGAACTGTTCAAGTAAACGACCAGTGGTCAGCGTCAATGGGAACGCTTCATCGGGTAACTCTGCGGCATATTCAAATGGAATCGCGGCCATCGCTCCCTTACCTCGAATAAACTGGTCTTTGTGCATGATACGAGTACCAAATGGCTTGACGTCATTACATGGCCATTGCAACCCATTCCCACCAATTGATTCCCAGCGAATTCCTTTATATTGAGGAGTAACTTGCGCGATTTCTTCCGTAATGTCTTGTACGGTTTGATACTGCCACTCCCCTCCCATTGCATTGGCAATGTGTTGAATGATTCGCCAATCCTCCATCGCTTCCCCTGGCGCCTTCACGGCAGGAACAAGTCGCTGGACCCGCCTCTCGGTATTCGTAAAGTGCCCTGCTTTCTCAGCAAACGAATAAGAGGGCAGGACAACGTCCGCCAACTGAGCCGTTTCGGTTAAGAAAATGTCCTGCACCACTAAGAAATCGAGGTTTTTTAAGCCTTTCAAAACATGCGCTTGATCCGGGTCGCTCAATACGGGATTTTCTCCCATGACATAGAGGGCTTTCATGTTACCGTCACACGCTGCATCAATTATTTCTGTCAGTGTTAATCCACGATCTTTCGGCAGATCTTGGCTATGCCAAGCCTTTGCAAACTTCGCTTGCACCTCTGGATTAGTGACCTTTTGATAACCAGGATAATCTGTCGGTAATGCGCCCATATCACACGAGCCCTGTACATTAGACTGACCGCGAAGTGGATTAATCCCTCCTCCTTCTATACCAACGTTGCCACATAACATTTGTAGGTTTGCAATAGAACGAACGTTGTCATGCCCTGTTGTATGCTGAGTAATTCCCATTGAGTAGTAGACGGAACTGACGTTGGCCGTACCGATTATCTGTGCCATTTTTTCAATATCAGCAGCAGGCACTCCGGTAATCAGTTCTGCATTGCTGGCAGAATAAGCCGGTTTATTTATCTCCAGAACAAACTCACGGTATCCTTCTGTTCGGTCAGCGATATATTCATCATCTTGCCATCCATTAAGGACAATTTGGTGCATGATGGCATTGAGCAGCATCACGTCGGTTCCTGGACGGTGGCGCAAGTAAAGCGAGGCATGGTCAACCATATCAATCCGCTTAGGATCAGCAACGACCAACGTCGCCCCATCTGCCACCGCTTGTTTAATATGAGAACCAATAATGGGGTGCGCTGCGCTGGTGTCAGAGCCAATGATAAAAATAACATCCGAGTGCTTAATGCTCGGGATGTCATTCGTCATCGCACCGCTACCGAATGCAGCTTCCAAGCCAGTCACCGTTGATGCGTGGCACAGACGAGCACAATGATCGATGTTATTGGTACCAAACTCACGACGAAGCAGTTTTTGGAAGGCATAGTTGTCCTCATTCGTCGTCTTCGCCGACGAGAATCCCGCTAAACTGTCACTACCGTGCATCGCCTTAATTTTGGAAAACTTGTTGGCCACGTAGTCTATCGTTTCCGACCACGACGCGGGCTCAAGCTTCCCAGACTTTCTGATCAGAGGCGTGGTTAGCCGTTCTTCGCTATCAATAAAGTCAAAACCAAATCGCCCTTTAACACAGAGCATGCCTTGATTCACAGGTGATGTTTTGTCGCCTTTCACATAACGAATTTTATTGCTACTCGCATCTACATATAACTCAACTCGACAACCAACACCGCAGTATGTACAGATAGTTTTCACTGGTGTCAGCATTTCGATACGGCTGTGGGACTTATCTCGTTTATCCACCAACGCACCGGTTGGGCAAACCTGGACACACGCCCCACATTGGACACAATTACTGTCACCCATCATGGCATTGTCAGGAAAGCTTGGTCGGTGAGAAGATTCAGAAAAATTCAAGATACCGTGTACTGATTCTGTTTGACAGGCGTGGACACAAGAGCCGCAACTAATGCAGCGGTTTGCATCAAACACAATAAATTCACTCGACTTGTCTACCGGAAACATTTTACGTTCATTCGTATCAATCTCTCGGTAGTCCACCTGATATTCAGTCGCATAATCGCGCAGGTCACACTGTGTATTCGCTTGGCAACCACACTCAAGGCATCGCGACGCTTCCGATATCGCTCGTTCACTGTCGATATCGAGCTCAACCTCTTTATAGGTGGTTTGACAAGCACCGACATCTAATTGCTCAGCCTGAGCTCGTGGTCGCGCGGGTTCTTGCAGGTATTCCGTTTGCCTAACAAGGCTAATCCGTTCCGCTTTATGGCTGTTGAATTGGGTCCGCTCGGGCTTAAAGTGCCCCTGAAGGATAAAGCGCTCGATCGCATCTGCAGCTTTTTTTCCATCGGCAATCGCCTCGATGGCCGTGGCAGGGCCTCGTCTAAAATCACCAATGCTGTAAATATTGTAGCCATGATGCATCGATTCGGAATCAGACGCCGCCGTGCCCCAATCAGTGAGTGGCAACGAATGCTTCGCCGCTTTTAAGAAGTCCGCATCCGGTTTTTGTGACAGCGCGGAGATCACCGTATCAAATGATTCGATGATGGTTTTCCCTGTTGACACTGGTCGCCTTCGACCTGAGCTATCAGGCTCACCAAGCTCCATGATTTCTAGCTCAATCTGGTTGACTCGCCCATCTGAATCAGCCATATTTTCTACTGGATTCGTTAAAAATCGAAACTTAACTCCCTCAAGTTCTGCGGCTTCAATCTCATGCAGTTCAGCGGGCATTTCATGGCGGGTTCGTCGATAGATAATGGTTGTTTTCGCCCCCTCTCTAATCGCAGTTCTAGCACAATCAATCGCGGTATTGCCGCCACCAATGACAGCGACCTTTTTTCCGACTTTAAATGATTGGTTAGTCATCATGTCTTTAAGAAAGTCGACACCTAAGACACATCCCGGTAGATCGGATCCGGGGTAAGGCATATTGACGGCCTTCGTTGCCCCAACCGCTAAACACACCGCTTCATAGTTATCGGTGAGCTCATCAAGCGTCATGTCGCTACCTAGCTTGATGTCGGTATGAATTCGCATGCCACCGCGGCACATTAATTCAATTTCTTTGTCTAGCGTTGCTTTAGGTAGCCGGTATTCAGGGATACCGTAACGCAGCCAACCGCCGGCTTCAGGCATGGACTCAAACACATCCACAGCAAAACCTTGATAACTTAAGTAATAGCCACAAGCCAAACCTCCAGGCCCAGCCCCCACTACCGCGACGCGGTGACCGTTATATGGCCGCTTTTCAGGTGTAAATTGCTCGGAAAGCGATAAATCAATATCAGCAGCGTGGCGCTTTAATTGCCGAATCGCCACAGGTTCATCGACTAAGCTACGGCGACATTCATGCTCACAAAATGCAGGGCACACACGACCAATGGAGATAGGCATCGGCAGTGTATCTTTGATAACCTCAACCGCTTTAGAGTGGTCTTGTTGCGCAATGTGATAGAGATAGGTTTGTATGTCTACGTTGGCGGGACATGCAACTTTGCAAGGGGCTTCACAATCAGCATTATGATCGGCAAATATACGATTTAAGGCTTGGCGGCGCAGTGTATTAATTTGCGCTGATTGAGTGACTATCGTCATCCCGTCCTCAATGCAGGTCGCGCATGCTTTTACAATACCTTTGCCCACGATTTCCACAACGCACAAATCGCACGACTGTTTATTAGGATGCTGACTGATAGAGCACAGTGAAGGGACATCAATTTGAATATCTTTTGCGACATCCAAGATACTCTTTTGCTCGCGCAATAGGTAAGTTTGACCATTAATTGTTACATTCATATAGAGCCATCTCTTTAAAATCATTGACACATGGCCCACTGTGCTCTGCGCTTTAAAGCAGAACCTTGCTAGCATAAGCAGAGAATTGCTAAGCTAATTCGGGCGAACCTAATTCATCATACAAATACAATTAATCATACAAATACATGCATGTCCACATAGTCAGTATGGATTTGAGAATCAGGTTATAACGAACCATTAGCAATGCCCTGAAACAACAGTCAGCAACACAGTGGTCGAACAAGTTAAAAAGAGAATTTTGGGTGCTCGCTGGGGATCTCTATCATAGAGACTTAAAATAGGAGCTATCTGTGTTTATTATAACCACACATGTAGAAAGGATAAATGTTGTCCGTTCTAAAACGAGACCTTGAGTGGCGTATAATGGTAAATTTGATACAAACTTCATTGCTATGCTTCTGTTCATCAACACCGTAATAAATGAATAGAGGATCACCAATGACATTGCTTAAAGATATCGCCCTGAGTTCGGTTATCACGACTGCTGTTATGCTTAGCTTGCACGCTTCTTGGGATTGGGTTTTCATTGCTAGCTTGGAGGTTGCTGTATTAGCTTCTATTATCCTCGCCAGTATGCTCAAAGGGGCAATATCGCTAGAAAAGGTCATGGCATCGCACTTTTTACGCCATCAAACCTTCCCAAAACTAAAGCGTGGTATCTCGTCTTATATCATTTTAGTGGGTTCAAAGTTTGCCGCTATGGCCATTATCGCCCTGATTTTCAAGCAGCACGTGGCATTTACCGGCGCATTTAGTGGTGTAGTCGCATTTTTCGCGATCATCTTTGCTGTGCTTGGCATTGAAGCATTAATTGCACGTTTGAAACTGCAGCCAGTATTCAGCTAAATCTCTATTCTCAATCCAAACGCTCCGATTTCATGTCAGATAGACGTAAAAAAGCCCCGTCATTTCTG
>NZ_MCUW01000037.1:0-600 GCF_002873335.1 Vibrio sp. 10N.286.49.B1
GGTTAGTTTTTACGCCGTCATCCTCGCAGGTGAGGTTCGCCCAAAGTGTGTGACTCACTTAAATAGAAATGAATGACACCAGGATAGATTCACGACGCGCTGATGAAGTTCCCTCTTTTTCAAGGGGATGACGGTCAGTTTTCACGCCGTCATCCTCACAGGTGAGGTTCGCCCAAAGTGTGTGGCTCACTTAAATAGAAATGAATGACACCAAAATAGGTTCACGACGCGCTAATGAAGATCCCCTTTTTCAAGGGGATGACGGTTAGTTTTTACGCCATCATCCTCGCAGGTGAGGTTCGCCCAAAGAGTGTGACTCACTTAAATAGAAATGAATGACACCAGGATAGATTCACGACGCGCTGATGAAGTTCCCTCTTTTTCAAGGGGATGACGGTTAGGTCTTACGCCGTCATCCTCGCAGATGAGGTTCGCCCAAAGTATGTGACTCACTTAAATAGAAATGAATGACACCAAAATAGGTTCACGACGCGCTGATGAAGATCCCCTTTTTCAAGGGGATGACGGTTAGTTTTTACGCCGTCATCCTCGCAGATGAGGTTCGCTCAAAGTGTGTGACTCACTTAAATAGAAATGAAT
>NZ_MCUW01000037.1:1283-14150 GCF_002873335.1 Vibrio sp. 10N.286.49.B1
TTTACGCCGTCATACTCGCAGATGAGGTTCGCTCAAAGTGTGTGACTCACTTAAATAGCAATGAATGACACCAAAATAGATTCACGACGCGCTGATGAAGATCCCCTTTTTCAAGGGGATGACGGTTAGGTTTACGCCGTCATACTCGCAGATGAGGTTCGCCCAAAGTGTGGACTCACTTAAATGGCAATGAATGACACTAAAATAGGTTCACGTCACGCTGATGAAGATCCCCCCCTTTTTCAAGGGGATGACGGTTAGGTTTTACGCCGTCATCTTCGCAGATGAGGTTCGCTCAAAGTGTGTGACTCACTTAAATGGCAATGAATGACACTAAAATAGGTTCACGACACGCTGATGAAGATCCCCCTTTTTCAAGGGGATGACGAATAATGGATGTTTGGGTTGCTGATTAGGGTTAGCTTTTTATCCAGAAACGTTTTTGAAATTGATCCGTCTTTACTGCCATCGCATTAACCACAACGCTGCGCGATGGGACACATAGTGGCCTTATTACACGTAGTCGCGTTATTAGAAACTGGATAAACACGATTTAACGCGGATCAACAGATACAAAAAAGGCGCCTTTCGGCGCCTTTTTTCATTTCTTTCTGCGATTAATCGTCAGAAGAGAAGCCTGCATTAAGAAGTGCAGCTAGGTTATCCGTTGCTTGTTCAGCAGATGGGCCTTCCTGTACTTCGTCACGCTTAGCTTGACGGTCTTGGTGATAAGCAAAGCCCGTACCCGCTGGGATCAAACGACCCACGATTACGTTCTCTTTCAGACCACGTAGGTCGTCACGTTTGCCAGATACCGCTGCCTCTGTTAGTACACGCGTCGTTTCTTGGAACGATGCTGCAGAGATAAACGATTCTGTTGCTAGAGACGCCTTAGTGATACCTAGTAGGTCACGTTCGTAACCCACAAGCTCTTTGCCTTCAGCTTCCAATAGACGGTTAGCAATCTTAACTTGAACGTATTCAACTTGCTCACCTGGTAGGAATTCTGAATCACCAGCACGAGTGATTGTACACTTACGTAACATTTGACGAACGATAGTCTCAATGTGCTTATCGTTAATCTTAACGCCTTGTAAACGGTATACTTCTTGAACTTCGTTCGCGATGTATTGCGTTACAGCGTGAATGCCACGTAGACGTAGAATGTCATGCGGAGTTTCTGGACCATCGGCAATAACGTCACCACGTTCAACACGTTCACCTTCGAACACGTTCAACTGACGATGCTTAGGAATCATCTCTTCGTAGTTATCACCGCCATCGCGAGTAATAACCAAACGACGTTTACCTTTCGTTTCTTTACCAAATGAAACCATACCTGAGTGCTCAGCAAGAATTGCTGGCTCTTTCGGCTTACGGGCTTCAAATAGATCCGCAACGCGAGGTAGACCACCGGTGATATCTCGGTTTCCGCTCGATTTTTGAGGGATACGAGATAACGTGTCACCAACGCCAACTTCTGCGCCATCTTCAATGTTAACGATCGCTTTACCTGGTAGGAAGTAAAGTGCTGGTACATCAGTACCCGCGATCATTACATCTTTACCTAGCTCATCAACAAGTTTGATAGCTGGACGCATATCTTTACCTGCTGCTGGGCGTTGTGCCGCATCGGTCACTTCACTTGAAGATAGACCCGTTAGGTCATCAGTTTGACGAGAAACCGTTACGCCATCAATCATGTCTACGAATTGAATACGACCGGCCACTTCAGTGATGATTGGCAGTGTATGCGCTTCCCAGTTAGCTACAACGTCGCCAGCTTGAACTGTGTCGTTGTCGCCTTTCGACAGGATCGAACCGTAAGGCAGTTTGTGTTTCTCTTTCGTACGGCCGAACTCATCAATGATGGTCATTTCAGAAGCACGAGAGGTAATCACAAGTTTCTTGTCTTTGTTGACTACGAACTTAGCATTGTGAAGTTTCACAGAACCTGTGTTCTTCGCTTGAATGCTGTTTTCTGCTGCGGCTGTAGATGCGGCACCACCGATGTGGAACGTACGCATCGTTAGCTGTGTACCCGGTTCACCGATAGACTGAGCAGCGATAACGCCAACTGCTTCACCTTGGTTCACTAGGTGACCACGTGCTAGGTCACGACCATAACACTGTGCACAACAACCGAAGTCTGCATCACAGGTAACAACAGAGCGCACTTTCATGCTATCTACTGAGTTGTCTTCCATGATTTGACACCACTTCTCATCAATCAGAGTATTACGTGGAATCAGAACATCTTCAGTACCAGGCTTAAGAACGTCTTCAGCCACTACACGACCTAGTGCCAACTCAGAAAGTGCAACTTTAACGTCACCACCTTCGATATGAGGCATCATGTCAACACCTTCATGGGTGCCACAGTCATGTTCGTGTACTACAACGTCTTGAGCAACGTCTACTAGACGACGAGTTAGGTAACCCGAGTTTGCTGTTTTCAGTGCTGTATCCGCAAGACCCTTACGAGCACCGTGCGTTGAGATAAAGTACTGAAGGACGTTTAGACCTTCTTTAAAGTTTGCCGTGATTGGCGTCTCGATGATTGAACCATCTGGACGTGCCATCAGACCACGCATACCAGCAAGCTGACGAATCTGAGCAGCAGAACCACGAGCGCCCGAGTCAGCCATCATGTAGATGCTGTTAAACGACTCTTGTTGCTCTTCTTCACCGTCACGGTTAACGACCGTTTCAGATGAAAGGTTGTCCATCATCGCTTTCGCTACGCGATCATTGGTCGAAGCCCAAATATCGATCACTTTGTTGTAGCGCTCACCCGCTGTTACAAGACCTGATTGGAACTGGTCTTGGATTTCGCGAACTTCTTCTTCTGCTGATTCGATTTCGTCGTACTTCGCTTGAGGTACAACCATGTCATCGATACCAACCGATACACCTGACAGTGCCGCATAAGCGAAACCGGCGTACATGATTTGGTCAGCAAAAACTACGGTGTCTTTAAGACCAAGCTTACGGTAACACTCGTTAAGTAGGTTTTGAATTTGCTTCTTACCTAGCTTTTGGTTTACCAAGCTGTATGGAAGACCGGTTGGAACAATTTGCCACAACATTGCACGGCCAACGGTAGTATCTACCATGCTCGTACCGGTTGTGCTGTTGCCATCTTCGTCAACCACTGTCTCAGTGATACGTACTTTTACGCGAGCATGAAGCTCTGCGCTCTTAGTACGGTATGCCTTTTCAGCCTCTTCAGGGCCAGCAAGGTACATACCTTCACCTTTGACGTTGATCTTATCACGCGTCATGTAGTAAAGACCCAATACAACGTCCTGAGAAGGTACGATGATTGGATCACCTGATGCTGGAGACAGAATGTTATTCGTCGACATCATCAGTGTACGTGCTTCAAGCTGTGCTTCTAGAGTTAGAGGCACGTGAACCGCCATTTGGTCACCATCGAAGTCGGCGTTATAAGCCGCACACACTAGTGGGTGAAGCTGAATCGCTTTACCTTCGATTAGTACTGGTTCAAACGCTTGAATACCAAGACGGTGAAGTGTTGGTGCACGGTTAAGCAGTACTGGGTGTTCGCGGATAACGTCGTCTAGGATATCCCAAACAATCGCTTCTTCACGTTCTACCATTTTCTTAGCTGCTTTGATTGTCGTCGCCATGCCACGAGTTTCTAGCTTGCTATAGATGAATGGTTTAAATAGCTCAAGTGCCATCTTCTTAGGAAGACCACACTGGTGCAGACGAAGGTATGGACCCACTGTGATTACAGAACGGCCAGAGTAGTCTACACGTTTACCTAGAAGGTTCTGACGGAAACGACCTTGTTTACCCTTGATCATATCAGCAAGAGATTTCAGAGGACGCTTGTTAGAACCTGTGATTGCACGACCGCGACGACCGTTATCTAGAAGGGCATCAACAGACTCTTGCAACATACGCTTTTCGTTACGTACGATGATGTCTGGAGCCGCTAGCTCTAGAAGACGCTTCAAACGGTTGTTACGGTTAATCACACGACGGTAAAGGTCGTTCAGATCAGACGTCGCAAAACGACCGCCATCTAGTGGAACTAGAGGACGTAGATCTGGCGGTAGAACCGGAAGAACCGTCAAGATCATCCATTCTGGGTTGTTACCCGATTGAATGAAGGCTTCAACTAGCTTCAGGCGCTTAGTGATTTTTTTACGCTTAGTTTCAGAGTTAGTGGTTTCCAACTCTTCGCGCATTTGTTCCGCTTCTGCGTGCATGTCCATAGTAGACAGCAGATCTTTGATCGCCTCTGCACCCATCTTAGCTGTGAACTCATCACCCCACTCTTCTAGGCGATCCAAATACTCATCTTCAGTAAGCATTTGAGATTTTTCTAGATCAGTCATGCCTGGTTCTGTCACGACGTACATTTCAAAGTACAGTACGCGTTCGATATCACGTAGAGGGATATCCATCAACAAACCGATACGAGACGGTAGTGATTTTAGGAACCAGATGTGAGCAACAGGTGAAGCAAGCTCGATGTGACCCATACGGTCACGACGAACTTTAGTTTGCGTTACTTCAACGCCACACTTTTCACAGATAACACCGCGGTGTTTCAAACGCTTATATTTGCCACAAAGACATTCGTAGTCTTTAACTGGGCCAAAAATACGCGCACAGAATAGACCATCACGTTCTGGTTTGAACGTACGATAGTTGATCGTTTCTGGTTTCTTAACTTCACCAAACGACCATGAACGAATCATGTCAGGTGAAGATAGACCGATTTTGATTGCATCAAATTCTTCGGTCTTATGCTGTGCTTTTAGAAAGTTTAATAAGTCTTTCACAATCAGCTCCTGTGAGGAGTTAAAAGGGGCCCGCTCAAACACTTAAGAGCGAGCACCTTCCTACCAGATAATCCTATAAAAGGATTATTCGTCTTCTAGCTCGATGTTGATACCTAGCGAGCGAATCTCTTTCAACAATACGTTGAACGATTCTGGCATGCCAGGTTCCATGCTGTGGTTACCGTCGACGATGTTTTTATACATCTTCGTACGGCCGTTAACGTCATCAGACTTAACCGTTAGCATTTCTTGTAGAGTGTAAGCAGCACCGTATGCTTCTAGTGCCCATACTTCCATCTCACCGAAACGCTGACCACCGAACTGAGCTTTACCACCAAGTGGTTGCTGAGTTACTAGGCTGTACGAACCAGTAGAACGAGCGTGCATCTTGTCATCAACAAGGTGGTTCAGTTTTAGCATGTACATGTAACCAACAGTTACAGGACGCTCAAACTGGTCGCCAGTACGGCCATCAAACAAGGTTAACTGACCTGATTCAGGTAAGTCGCCAAGTTTAAGAAGTTCTTTAATAGACTTCTCTGATGCACCATCAAATACTGGCGTCGCAATTGGTAGACCACCACGTAGGTTTTTCACCAATGTACGAACTTCATCGTCAGACAGTTCAGCAATATCAACTTCTTGACGTGTACCACCAAGATCATAAACCTTCTGCAAGAACTCACGGAACTTAGCCAGTTCCTGTTGCTCTTTCATCATCTGGTTGATCTTGTCACCGATACCTTTCGCCGCCAGACCTAAGTGAACCTCAAGGATCTGACCGATGTTCATACGCGAAGGTACACCCAGTGGGTTCAATACGATGTCAACAGGCTGACCTTTTTCATCGTAAGGCATGTCTTCAACAGGGTTGATCTTAGAGATTACACCCTTGTTACCGTGACGACCGGCCATTTTATCACCAGGCTGGATGCGACGCTTAACCGCTAGGTAAACCTTAACAATCTTAAGAACACCAGGTGCTAAATCATCACCTTGAGTAATCTTACGACGCTTAGTTTCAAACTTCTTATCGAAGTCAGCTTTTAGCTCGTCGTTCTGCTCTGCAAGTTGCTCAAGTTGAGTTTGCAGTGCGTCATCTTCTAGCGTTAGCTCTAGCCATCTCTTACGATCGACAGAATCCAGTCTTGCTTCAGAGTATCCACCTTGAAGTAATACCGCTCTTACACGCGCTAGTAGACCACCTTCAAGAATTTGGAACTCTTCAGTTAGGTCTTTCTTCGCTTCTTTAAGCTGCATCTGCTCAATTTCAAGAGCACGCTTGTCTTTTTCTACGCCATCGCGAGTAAAGACTTGCACATCAATGATCGTACCAGAAACAGAGTTTGGTACACGTAGCGATGTATCTTTAACATCTGATGCTTTTTCGCCGAAGATAGCACGTAGTAGCTTCTCTTCAGGAGTAAGTTGAGTTTCACCCTTAGGCGTCACTTTACCTACTAGGATGTCGCCACCCTTAACTTCAGCACCAATGTAAACGATACCTGACTCGTCTAGTTTAGACAGAGCAGACTCACCTACGTTTGGAATATCCGCTGTGATCTCTTCAGAACCCAGCTTAGTATCACGAGCCACACAAGATAGTTCTTGAATGTGAATTGTCGTGAAACGGTCTTCTTGAACTACGCGCTCAGATACTAAGATCGAGTCTTCGAAGTTATAACCATTCCAAGGCATAAACGCGATACGCATGTTTTGACCAAGTGCCAATTCACCTAGATCCGTTGAAGGACCATCGGCCAATACATCACCACGAGCAACTGGCTCACCAGGAAGTACTGTTGGACGTTGGTTAATACACGTGTTCTGGTTTGAACGGGTGTACTTAGTTAGGTTGTAAATGTCGATACCAGCTTCACCAGGGATCAGCTCTTCTTCATTAACCTTAACTACGATACGAGATGCGTCTACTGACTGCACCATACCACCACGTTTCGCTACCGCTGTAACACCCGAGTCAACTGCTACGTTACGCTCGATACCAGTACCTACTAGAGGCTTGTCGGCGCGTAGAGTTGGAACGGCTTGACGTTGCATGTTCGCACCCATCAATGCACGGTTCGCATCATCGTGTTCTAGGAACGGGATAAGCGAGGCAGCGATCGATACTACTTGGTTTGTTGCAACGTCCATGTAGTTAACATGGTCACGCGGGTGAAGACCAGATTCGCCTTTTTGACGAGCTGTGATCAGCTCTTCAGCAAAGCCGTTTTCTTCTGTTAACGCGGCATTCGCCTGTGCGATAACAAATTGACCTTCTTCGATAGCTGACAAGTAGTCAACTTCATCAGTCACAACACCTTCTACAACACGACGGTACGGCGTTTCTAGGAAACCGTACTCATTACAACGTGCAAACGCAGATAGTGAGTTGATCAAACCGATGTTTGGACCTTCTGGCGTTTCGATCGGACATAGACGACCGTAGTGCGTAACGTGTACGTCACGTACTTCAAAGCCAGCACGCTCACGAGTAAGACCACCAGGACCCAAAGCAGAGATACGACGTTTGTGCGTCACTTCTGATAACGGGTTGTTTTGGTCCATAAACTGTGAAAGCTGTGAAGAGCCAAAGAATTCTTTAACAGCTGCAGAGATCGGCTTAGCATTGATAAGGTCTTGAGGCATGATTGCATCAAGGTCACCAAGACTTAAGCGTTCTTTCACTGCACGTTCTACACGAACTAGACCAACACGGAATTGGTTTTCAGCCATTTCGCCAACACTACGGATACGACGGTTGCCAAGGTGGTCGATATCGTCCACTTCGCCAATGCCGTTACGAATGCCGATCAGCTTCTTCATGACTTCAACAATATCTGTCTCGTCAAGAATGCCTTGCTCTAGCGCGTCTTCACGACCGATTGAGCTGTTAAACTTCATACGACCAACGGTCGATAGGTCATAACGCTCTTCAGCGAAGAACAAGCTTGCAAATAATGATTCTGCCGCTTCTTTCGTTGGTGGCTCACCCGGGCGCATCATGCGGTAGATTTCTACCAATGCAGAGATGCGGTCTACCGTGCTGTCGACACGTAATGTGTCTGACATGAACGGACCGTGGTCTAGATCGTTCGTAAATAGAACTTCTAGCGCTTTGTGGCCAGCCTGAGATAGGTTCGCTAATGCTTCCAAGCTGATCTCGTGGTTTGCACCAACGATGATTTCGCCTGTCGCCTCATTGACGTAGTCTTTAGCGGCTACTTTACCGACGATGTATTCGACCGGTACTTCAATGAAATCAACGCCATCTTTTTCAAGTTGACGGATGTGACGCGCAGTGACACGACGACCAGTCTCAACATAAGTCTTGCCGTTTGCTTCGATATCGAAAGATGCCGTTTCGCCACGTAGACGCTCTGGCACCAACTCCATTAATAGAGTTTGTTCTTTAACTTCGAAGTTAATTTTATCGAAGAAAATATCGAGGATCTCTTCCGACGTTTTACCTAATGCACGAAGAATGATCGATGCTGGTAATTTACGACGACGGTCAATTCGAACGTACAAGTTATCCTTAGGATCAAACTCGAAATCGAGCCATGAACCACGGTAAGGAATAACACGTGCGTTATAAAGAACTTTACCTGAAGAGTGGGTCTTACCCTTATCGCTGTCGAAGAACACGCCTGGGCTTCGGTGCAGCTGGGATACGATAACCCTCTCGGTACCATTAATTACGAAGGTACCATTGTCTGTCATAAGCGGAATTTCGCCCATGTAGACTTCTTGTTCTTTAATATCTTTTACAGTACCCGCTGGTGCGTCTTTATCAAACACAACTAGGCGTAGTTTAACGCGTAGTGGCTTTGAATAAGTTACGCCACGAATTTGACATTCTTTAACATCAAACACTGGCTCGCCAAGACGATAGCTAACGTATTGCAGCTCAGAATTGCCGTTATAGCTCTGAATTGGAAAAACAGAACGAAAAGCAGCCTCAAGTCCATATTGTCCTTCAGGATCCTGTTCGATAAACTTGTCGAAAGAATCAAGCTGGATCGATAGCAGGTATGGAATGTCCAATACTTGTGGACGAGTACCAAAGTCCTTACGGATGCGCTTTTTCTCGGTATAAGAGTAAACCATGGGGTTCCTCAGCTCGCTGATAAGTGACCCAAACTGTCCGCCCAAACCTAGTTACTTAAGGTGGGTAATGGGACAGTGACTAACAACTGTTTACTGTAGTGACGTTAACTCAAGCGTCGAGCAACGTTTTTTGCATGGTACGTAGGTGCTTAAACAGCGGGAAAATTCACCTACGCCCTACAGCGCAAAAAGGCCGGTGGTTAATAAACCACCAGCCAATAGCCTGTCGGCTATGAAATTAAGTAATAATTACTTAACTTCAACAGTAGCACCAGCTTCTTCTAGAGTCGCTTTAAGTGCTTCTGCTTCAGCTTTTTCTACGCCTTCTTTAAGAGGTGCAGGTGCGCCGTCTACAAGAGCTTTAGCTTCTTTAAGACCTAGGCCAGTTGCGCCACGTACAGCTTTGATAACTTGTACTTTGTTAGGGCCAACAGCAGTAAGAACTACGTCGAATTCAGTTTGCTCAGCAGCAGCTTCGCCGCCAGCAGCGCCACCAGCTACAACTGCAGCAGCAGCAGTAACACCGAATTTCTCTTCCATAGCTTCGATAAGCTCAACAACTTGCATTACAGACATTTCTGCAACTGCGTCTAGGATTTGCTCGTTAGTAATAGACATAACAATTCTCTTTTAAGTCAACAATAAGTTTATTTTGCAACCAGTAAAAAGCAAGGCTTAAGCCGCAGCTTCTTCTTTTTGGTCGCGAACAGCAGCGATAGTACGTACCAGCTTGCCAGCTGAAGCTTCTTTCATGCACATCATTAGGCGTGCAATCGCTTCGTCGTAAGTTGGTAGTGTCGCTAGTACATCAGCATCAGTAACTGCGCCTTCAAATGCAGCAGCTTTGATCTCGAATGTTTTGTTCTCTTTAGCGAAGTCTTTGAAAAGACGCGCTGCAGCACCAGGGTGCTCGTTAGAGAACGCAAGTAGGCTAGGACCAGTAAATGTGTCTTGTAGACACTCAAACTCAGTACCATCTACTGCACGGCGTGCTAGTGTGTTACGAACAACTCTCATGTAAACACCCGCTTCACGCGCTTGTTTACGTAGAGAAGTCATTGCGCCAACACCAACGCCACGAGAATCAGCTACAACTGCAGAAAGTGCACCACTGGCTGCTTCGTTGACTTCAGCAACAATTGCTTTTTTGTCTTGAAGGTTTAAAGCCATTTGGAATTTACTCCTGGTTGTTATTACACCACTCAGCATCATAATGATACCGAGAGCTAATACGGTGCTTTCCCATAAGCCAATTGATTTCGAAAAATCAACCCGCCTTAAGTCGGGCACCGTCTACGTAGGTTTGATTAAGTTCAAATCGAAAAATGAACGCCTACGGTCTTGGACGGAGACTGACATTCCACAAGTGGATTATCAGCCTCAACCACAAATTTTGATAGGCGCAAAATTATACATAATTTTTACGCCTATGCAAGCTTTTAAGCGATTAGGCTATTAAGCTTGTGTGTCCAGGGTACCCTGATCCACAGTAACGCCAGCACCCATAGTAGTAGAGATACTCACTTTCTTCAGGAAAACACCTTTCGCTGAAGACGGCTTAGCTTTCTTAAGAGCAACTAGAAGAGTCTCTAGGTTCTCTTGAAGCTGGTTAGCTTCGAAAGATACTTTACCGATTGTAGTGTGGATGATGCCGTTTTTGTCGTTACGGTAACGAACCTGACCAGCTTTAGCATTCTTAACCGCTTCAGCAACGTTAGGTGTTACAGTACCAACTTTAGGGTTTGGCATAAGACCACGTGGACCTAGGATAGTACCTAGTTGACCAACAACGCGCATTGCATCTGGAGAAGCAACAACAACGTCAAAGTCCATTACGCCTTTTTTCACTTGCTCAGCAAGATCTTCCATACCAACGATGTCTGCGCCAGCTGCTTTAGCGGCTTCAGCGTTTGCACCTTGAGTGAACACTGCTACGCGGATTTCGCGGCCAGTACCGTGCGGAAGTACAGTTGCACCACGTACGTTCTGGTCAGATTTACGAGCATCGATGCCTAGGTTAACAGCAACGTCTACAGACTCTACGAATTTAGCTGTTGCTAGTTCTTTAAGAAGAGCTACAGCTTCGTTGATGTCGTATTCTTTAGTTACTTCAACTTTGTCGCGGATTACGCGCATACGCTTAGTAAGTTTTGCCATGATCTTAACCCTCTACCACTAGGCCCATTGAACGAGCAGTACCCGCAATAGAACGTTTCATCGCTTCAATATCAGCACCAGTCATATCAGCAGCTTTAGTTTCTGCGATTTCTTGGATTTGAGCATCAGTAACAGTACCCACTTTTTCAGTGTTAGGACGGCCAGAGCCAGACTTAACGCCAGCAGCTTTCTTAAGAAGAACAGCAGCAGGTGGAGTTTTTGTTACGAACGTGAAAGAACGGTCACTGTAAACAGTGATAACTACTGGAGTAGGTAGACCTTTCTCAACAGATTCTGTTTTTGCGTTAAACGCTTTACAGAATTCCATGATGTTCACACCGTGTTGACCTAGAGCAGGACCAACCGGTGGACTAGGGTTCGCCATACCTGCTGCAACTTGCAACTTGATATAAGCTTCAACTTTCTTAGCCATGATATTTCCTAATGTTTGGGTTCAAACGCTAACCAATCGATCAGCTCCCCAGTTTTCAATAAATACTTTCTGCAGTAATACCTGCAAAAAGGCGCGAAATTATAATCATAATTCGCGCCTTAAACAACCCTAAAAAGGTGTTTTTTTAATCAAGTTTTTCAACTTGACCAAACTCGAGCTCAACCGGTGTTGCACGACCAAAGATCGAAACAGACACTTTAATGCGGCTCTTGTCATAATCTACTTCTTCAACGGTACCGTTAAAGTCAGCAAATGGACCATCGTTCACACGTACCACTTCACCCGCTTCGAACATTGTTCTTGGACGAGGTGCTTCACTTGCTTTCTCTAGACGGTTAAGAATAGCGTCAGCTTCTTTGTCAGTGATAGGTGCAGGACGGTCAGAGGTTCCACCAATGAAGCCCATGACACGTGGCACACTACGCACCAAGTGCCAAGATTCATCGTTCATTAACATCTGAACGAGAACATAGCCTGGGAAGAACTTACGCTCACTTTTACGACGTTGGCCAGCGCGTATTTCCACAACTTCTTCAGTTGGTACTAGCACTTCACCAAAGTAGTCTTCCATCGCGTGCATTTTTATATATTCGCGAAGAGACTGAGCCACACGTCCTTCAAAACCAGAGAAGGCTTGAACAACGTACCAGCGTTTTTTCGGAGCTTCACTCATGAATTAAGACCCTCTATATCCCGGTTACTAAAGCCACTAGACGTACCATAATTCCATCAATACCCCATAGCGCCAGTGCCATAACAACACTAACAGCTAAGACGATTAACGTGGTTTGCGTCGTTTCTTGGCGTGTAGGCCATACAACCTTACGTACTTCAACTCGTGCTTCACGAGCGAACAAGATCGCAGCTTTACCTTTAGTCGTTGTTGCGGCAACACCAAGTGCTACTGCGATTAAAACAACCACACCTGCAGCGCGGATTACTACGGATAGCTCTCCATACAGGTAATTACCCACAACAGCGGCGGCCAACAGAGCAAAAGCGACAATCCACTTCATTACATCTGCTGCATTCGAGCTTTCAGGAGCTTCAGCATTTGCTTTCATAAAACCAACCTGTGACAAGTCTTTACTAGACGACAACAACCCCGCTGTTGCAGGGCTTATTCCTTTGTGCTGGTGAAATATGAGTCAAACCAACACCCTACAAAAAGACTCAGCAAGTATTTATGACTTACTCAGTCTTCAAAATCCTTTATTTATTCACCAAATTGGTGAATTTTGCGCCTCTATAAATAGTAGCGCAGAAAAAGGGCATCAAATGATGCCCTTTTTACTAGTGGTTCGTCAAGATTTTGCTAAAAATTAA
>NZ_MCUW01000038.1 GCF_002873335.1 Vibrio sp. 10N.286.49.B1
TCAGACAAAGTCTCAACGCTGCTAGGTTTCCAATCATTAATTATGTTTAGAGCTTGAGAAACATCCATAAAAAAATCCAAGTGCATTAAATACACTTGGATTTTGACAGCTCTGAAGGATCCTTCAACCGATCACTTTGGCTTTAACTGATCGGCATTACTGCTTATGCAGGTACTTTTTATAGATAGCATTACTATGACGGTACGATACGCAGGCCAATCAAAACCACGCCCTTGGGTCAATGGCGTGTTAGTGTAGTGATACCTTGATATACATTAGCATCACTAACCTCCTCCCTAATACTTTCCATTAAGAGCAAAAAACGCTACCATCTTTACTGTCAATTTTTGACACCTATTTTATTCTCAGGGCGGGGCGCAATTCCCCACCGGCGGTAAGCCAGATTTTTGGTTAGCCCGCGAGCGCTTATCTCACTCTTGTGATTTAAGGTCAGCAGATCTGGTGTGAATCCAGAGCCGACGGTCATAGTCCGGATGGGAGAGGATAATTAGAGCACTTCCTTTTAACGAGGGAGCGTTCCGACATCTCTTGGATCACACGTGGTCCCCATTACTTATGCCCTGATTCTGGTATTTTATTTCGGAGTCTTACCATGAATCAGAACCAAACCTCACTACTTTCAGAATTCGGCACACCGATGGAACGCGTAGAGATTGCTCTCGCTGCACTTCGTGAAGGCCGCGGTGTATTGCTACTCGATGATGAAGATCGCGAGAACGAAGGCGATATCATTTGCTCAGTAGATCACTTGACCAATCAACAAATGGCGTTAATGATACGAGAAGGCAGTGGCATTGTTTGCTTGTGCATCAACGATGAGCAAGCAGAGCAATTGGAACTTCCTCCAATGGTCGTGAACAATAATAGCGCCAATCAAACGGCTTTTACCGTCTCAATCGAAGCAAAAGTCGGCGTTACGACTGGCGTATCCGCCGCCGATCGAGTCACAACCATCAAAACGGCTTGCGCGCAACAAGCAAGACCAGAAGATCTTGCAAGACCCGGTCATGTCTTCCCACTACGAGCACGTCAGGGCGGTGTTTTAACTCGCCGTGGGCACACAGAAGGCACAATAGATCTGATGCACATGGCCGGCCTATCACCATTTGGCGTACTATGTGAAGTCACCAACCCTGATGGCACAATGGCAAAAGCCCCAGAAATTGTGGCATTCGGTAAACACCACAATATGCCAGTGTTGACGATTGAAGATATGGTTCAATACCGTATCGCTCTCACCGAAAAATCCGCGTAATGCCGATTAATTGATTTGAAAAAAGGGAAGCCACCGCTTCCCTTTTATTCCTTGTGGCTAAGGCTCATCTCACATTTTAAATAGTCAGTATTGAGGCTTGCACACGGGTCTGTATTACAAGCAGTTCCCTAAGTTTTTCCATACCCCCCACTCTCCCGTTGTCTGCGGATCTTCACCTTGTGTCCACCACTTGGCTTGGTAAGTATTACCTTGATATATCACTTGCTCACCTCCGGTATAAACCGAATCGGCTTGCCATGTGTTTTCGCACACCGCACCGCCAGTATCTGCGGCGACCGTTACGGTATGACTCATCACTGAATTAAGTGAGCCATCGCTGACCGTCACAATAAATTGATAATCCGTGCTCTCCGGCAAACTTGGCGCGTTAAAACTCAGTGTGTCTCCTTGCGTCTTCACACTCAGCCCTGCTGGTGATTGCCAAATATAAGTCAGAGCATCGTTATCGATATCCGTCGAGCTCGATGCATCCAACAAGACAATCTCATTAGCCACAGCGCTAGTTGGTCCTGCCACTCTCGCGACAGGCGCCGTATTCGTTGGCTTGGTATTGTTGGATGTGACGTTGACGACGACCGTATCGGAGTGAGTTGCCCCCTCGTTATCGGTCACAGTAAGAACAAATTCATATGTGCTGTTCTCTGTCACTTCTCCAATACTCACTTGTAGAGTAACCGTGTTCGCATCCGTTAAAACTAATGGCGCCCCAGCACTCTGAGTCCAAGCATAACTCACTATATTGCCATCGTTATCGCTTGATGCTGAGCCACTAAGCAAGAGAACCATTGGGCCTTCAACGTATTGATCAGCACCTGCATTCGCTTTAGGAGGACGGTTACTCGGCGTACCACCAGCAAGGCCTTCATGCATTGCATTTAAAATATCGCCATTATCGGCATCAATTTCCCATGAAAATAACCCTGCAAGACCTAAGCTGCGAGCGTACGCGCCTTTTGCTTTCACTGAGCGGTTATCATCAAAAGTAATTAATGTCCCCGTTGCTTGGTTCCACACGTAGGCTGCTTCTGCTAAGGCATCGTAACCATATTCATAGCCGTTAATCCCGGTATGATCATCGCCAAGCATGAAAGACTTAATGCCTTTATAATCGATAACGCCGTCTTCCCATACACCTTGTGTCGTGGAGCCTTTCAGTTTTCCACTCGCGGTACCCGTCATTGGATCGGTAGGGTCGGTTAATGTATTAGGCATAACACCTTCCCAGCCTCGCCCATACATTGCCGCGCCTAAAACCAGTTTGTTAGCAGGAACCCCTTTTGCAAGCAACAGCTCTATGCCATTATCAGCGGTATAGGCCGGGCCTTTGTACGGCACGCCTTCGGCATCAACGCCACTGCCATCACACTGACCTACCCTCATGAAACTGCCGCAATATAACCCAGCCTGATGCCCAGGAACATTGTTCCAGCCGCCGTAAAAGTCATACGTCATCGCAAAGATATAATCCATGAAAGGAACGGCCTGAGCGTAATCAACATCTTGAATTTTATCAAAACCCACACCAACCGCTGATGTCAATTCATAGGTTCGGCCTGTTTCTGCTGATAGCTGATCAAGCATGGCTCTCAGTTCCTGCATCAATGCCGCGTATGCTGCGCCATCCTTACTTGGATCACCAAGATCCGGTGCTGCACCGTCACCACCCGGATACTCCCAGTCGATATCGACACCATCATAAAACTTCCAAGTGGTGAGGAATTGTTTAACTGAAGCAACAAACACATCTCGGTTCGCTTTGTCCGTAAAGCTATAAAATGGATCAGACAGAGTCCAACCACCGATGGAAGGCAAAATTTTTAGATCCGGATTTCGCTGTTTAAGCGCCATCAACATCGCGTAATTGCCTTTAATGGGCGAACTGTATTCATGTCCTGCTTGAGAAAAACTTTTTTGATAAGCGGCCCAAGGATCATGAATCACGACCTCATAATCGGCCATGCCTTGGCAGGCGGTTTGCAGGGCATTAAAGCTGTTACCACCAACTGATTTTACCGACTCATTCGGCCCACAAATTGGAATGAAGCCGTAGATAATATGCGTTAGGTTATCAACAGGAATATTATCAACCGTGAAATCTCGACCATAAATACCCCATTCAACAAAATAGGTCCCGACCACGGTATTGGGATCGGTATCAAAGGACTTATTATTAGGATCCACGTTCATCATTAAAGGAGGCAGGTGAGACCCATCCGTATCGGCGACAACCAACTCCATCGAGCTACTTTTAGCACAGCCACTGGCATCACAAGCTTCTACCTGAACTTGATACCGCCCGCCTTTTGCATAAGTGAAGATCGCGGCGGTTTGACTCCCGGTGATGGGCCCCGTCGCCACCTTGCTCCCATCAAAATAGACGTGATATGTGTCTCCTGGTGTTCCGCTCCATTGATTAAACTTGATAGTAATATCCGCGGCATCTTGATATTGAACCATCTGGCTATACCCAGCGGTGGTTTCCATCGCCAGTTGTACTTTCGAAAACTGCAAATTATTGGAGCCATAGACGTCAATAGCTGGTGTAGCTGGTGCTGCCCAAGAGGCATTACTCATCGCGAGCGTTAGGAGCGAAGCACCCAATACAATTCTGTTCATTGGTATATTCTCTATTCCCTGAAAAATTAAATCCTGCCAAAAAATTCTTATTGGCATCGAGAACAGTATTAGAACTTGATAATAATTAACGATTAAAAATTAAACAGCTCTTCGAGTGATCGCTCATAAAAAGGAATCTTGAAGCACATGTTTTCACAAACCGTTTAATCTTCTGCACAAATAATTTGTAACGTAATGATGGGGAAAATAACCAAAAAACAGAACAAACGCCCACACCACCCATAATCCATGTCAATTTAACGCTTCATCATTCAGAGTTTGTTTTTAACGCTGGAAAAAATTGGGCGCTTGTATAACAATATGTTTTCTCATTAGTCGGGGAGCATTACTGCTGAGATCACCATAGGTGAGACCCGTTGAACCTGATTCAGTTAACACTGACGTAGGGAACTGATCGACATAGCTTACCGGTAGCCTATTGTGCTCCAGGCTATGCGCTCGCTCCTACGTCGGCGAGGAGCACTCTCATGGCAAGCCTTTCAACTTCTACCCCTATTGTTCTCACTATTGCTGGATCTGACTCTGGTGGTGGCGCAGGTATTCAAGCCGATATCAAAGCTATTTCCGCCACGGGCAGTTACGCCTGCTCTGTTATTACTGCACTCACCGCACAAAACACACAAGGTGTCTCGGGAATACTTGGTATTGAGCCTGACTTTATTGAG
Organism: Vibrio sp. 10N.286.49.B1; assembly: GCF_002873335.1. GTDB lineage: Bacteria > Pseudomonadota > Gammaproteobacteria > Enterobacterales > Vibrionaceae > Vibrio. The sequence continues at coordinate 4,600 of NZ_MCUW01000038.1, forward strand.
GCGCAATTAGATGCCGTTTTCTCAGACCTCAACGTGGTCGCCGTCAAAATAGGTATGTTAGCGGATACTGCCATTATTCGATCTGTTGCTAAGAAGCTTAAACAGTATCAACCTCAGTACGTTGTGCTCGACCCCGTGATGGTTGCAACCAGTGGGGACCTCCTACTAGCCACTTCTGCCATCGACGCACTAAAAACCGAGCTATTACCACTCGCCACTGTCATCACACCCAATTTACCGGAAGGTGCTGCGTTACTTGATTGTGCTATTCCGCAATCTGAAGAAGAAATGGATCAGATGATTGATGGACTCAGAACACTCCAAACCCCAGCAATTTTGTTGAAGGGTGGCCACTTAGAATCAGAATCCACCAGCACAGATTTGTTGATCACAGCTAACGACGTCACCCGCCTTGAGACCACGCGAATTCACACCAACAACACGCATGGCACTGGGTGTACATTAAGCTCGGCCATCGCATCATTTCTTGCGCAAGGTGAAACGCTTCACGACGCCGTCCAGTCAGGGAAGCATTACATCACACAGGCTATTTCTCACGCTGATACCCTTTCAATTGGCAAAGGACACGGCCCAGTTAACCACTTTTATATGCTGAAGTAATGATAGATATTACGCTGTGCAATGCATCCCTGACCTATCTAGGGGATGAGCAACCGATATTTTCCAACCTAAACATGACCTTGGGATCAGGAAGCTGCACCGCTGTCCTTGGGCCTAGCGGGTGCGGAAAGAGTACCTTGCTGCGTTACGTGGCTGGATTACTCAATGACCAAGTCACATTTACCGGGCAACTGACATCATCATCTGAGGCTGGTATTCACAATCAAATTGCGTACATGGCACAACAAGATTTATTGATGCCTTGGTTGAGTGTCATCGACAATGTGTGTTTGGCATCAAGGTTACGGGGGGTCAACGTCACCCCAGACATTACCGAACGCGCCTTGTTTTTATTGGCTAGTGTCGGGTTAAAAGACAAGGCTTATGACAAAACCACCGCCTTATCAGGCGGACAAAAACAGAGAGTCGCACTAGCTAGAACACTTATGCAAAATAAGCCCATCGTGTTAATGGATGAGCCTTTCTCTGCGCTGGATGCGGTCACACGCTACAAGCTACAAAATTTAGCGTCCTCACTCCTAGCGGACAAAACCGTACTGCTGATTACCCATGATCCACAAGAGGCGCTTCGTCTCGGCCATCAGATTTTGGTCATGAATGGCAAGCCCGCTACGCTATTTCCTATTACGGCCCCGACAACAGCAGTACCTAGAGAGATTGATGCGCAGTTTGCCGCTCTTCAACAACAGATTTTAAAGCGCTTGGAGGGAGCAGATGACACTTCTGACTAAATTAGCCCAGCCTTCGAAAGAAAGACATCACTCGCCACATTCTGCGCATCACTCCAATAATGAAAGCGTGCGCATAAACGCCGTCACTCGAATGTTGATCAGTGCGATTGTGATTATAGGGTTATGGAAAATCATCGTAGTCGCATTCAATATGCCTAGTTTTATTTTACCCTCACCAGAAAGTGTCGCGAGTAAACTCGTCAGTCGTCACGAGGTGTTACTTAAACATACTTGGGTAACCGCGCAAGAGATCTTACTTGGCCTGTTGTTAGGGCTAAGCATGGGGTTATTTTTTGCCTTACAGATGCTGTTATTTCAACCTTTAAAACGCTGGCTGTTACCTATTCTCATTGCTAGCCAAGCGATTCCCGTTTTTGCCCTCGCCCCCATTTTAATGCTTTGGCTTGGCTATGGTATCGCTTCTAAAGTGGTCATGGCGGCGTTGATTATCTTCTTCCCAGTAACAACCTGTTGTTACGACGGACTTCGCAATACCCCCACTGGCTACCTCGACCTTGCTCAAACGATGGGTGCCAGTCGTTGGCAACAACTTTGGCATGTTCGCTTACCTGCGTCACTGCCTGTGCTCGCTTCTGGTATTCGAGTCGCTGTCGTGATTGCTCCCATTGGTGCCGTTGCCGGTGAGTGGGTAGGCTCAAGTGAGGGCCTAGGTTATCTCATGCTACAAACTAACGCGCGCATGCTCATCGATGAGATGTTTGCGGCACTATTTATTCTCGCCAGCCTTTCAGTGTCTTTGTACTTCATCACCGACAGGCTGCTAAAACACATCATCCCTTGGGAAAGTAAATAATAATCAAAAAGGAAAAGTCATGACCCCTATCTTCAAAAAAGGCATTGCCGCTTTGATAGCGCTCGCTGCCACCTTACCTGCGCAAGCAGCAGACAAAGAATTAACGCTAATGCTCGATTGGTTTGTTAATCCAAACCATGGCCCTATCGTTATTGCAAAAGAGAAAGGCTACTTTCAAGAGCAAGGGCTTAAGATTAATATCCAAGAACCTGCGGACCCTAGTACCCCTGCGAAGCTTGTCGCCGCAGGTAAGGTAGACATGGCCGTTTCTTATCAAACGAGTCTTACCATTGATGTCGCAGCGGGTCTGCCATTAATTCGCAGCGCAACGCTAATTGCCACACCGTTGAACACCATGATGGTTATCGACAACGGCAAGATCAATAACCTAGCTGACTTAAAAGGCAAAAAGATTGGTATTGCCATTGCAGGAAACGAGGAAGCCACCATCGGCACTATGCTGAAATCAGAGGGTGTCGCGTTTGAAGATGTGAAGATCATCAATGTTGGCTGGGCATTGTCATCATCTCTCGCGTCTGGACAAGTAGATGCAATATGGGGCGGACTACGCAATTTTGAAACCAATCAGCTTGAACTTGAAGGGTTTAAGCCAAAAGCGTTCTTCCCAGAAGAGCATGGCGTGCCAACCTACGAGGAACTTGTATTTGTCGCCAATGCGAACCGCTACGACAAAGAGGCCATCAAGAAGTTTAATCGCGCAATAGAGAAAGCCACAACGTATATTGTTAATCATCCTCATGATTCTTGGAATGAATTCGTTGCCTACGCACCCGATACACTAAACAACGAGCTCAATAAGCGTGCATGGCGCGATACCCTGACGCGTTTTGCATTGCGCCCGTCAGCCGTCGATATCAACAAATACGACGCGTTCACTGATTTTATGTACCAGCATAAAATCATCCCAACTCAGCCAAAAGCGGCCACGTTTGTACCGACGCTGTAATAGCCATAATTTCTGTAGGAATACCATGAATCACAATGACCTTATTCAAGCATGCCAAGACGAATGGCACGCTTACACACAGCACAGCTTTGTTGAGCAACTCGCAACTGGGGAGCTACACCCAGACGCTTATTTGCATTATTTAAAGCAAGACTTCTTGTTCTTAAAACAATATGCGCGGGCTTATGCACTGGCTATTTATAAAGCAAAAACACTGGATCAAATGAGAGAAGCCGTTCCCAGTGTGCTAGCGCTGCTCAATAGCGAAATCGCTCACCATGTAAGCTATTGCAGCCAATGGGGCTTAACCGAATCGGATATGGAAGCGGAGCAAGAGGATTTTGGCACCGTTGCTTATACGCGCTACGTGTTGGACGCTGGCATGACAGGTGAACTGGTCGACCTATACGCTGCGCTCGCGCCTTGCTCGATTGGCTACGCCGTAATTGGTGAAGAGAGATTAAAGCACGCAAGCACATCACTCGAAGGCAACCCGTATCGAAGCTGGATCGAAATGTACGCGAGTGAAGAGTTCCAGTCTGGCGTTCAGACGTCCATTCAACGTTTGGATGCACTCCTTGAAGACATTGATGTGAACAGCCAGCGAGCGCAGGAATTAATACACGTATTTAAAACAGCGACTCGAATGGAAATTGCCTTTTGGCAGCAAGGTTTAGACGCCGCTTAATCAATATAATTGGCCTCTAACGAGGCCAATCTTTATCTCGCCGTTCAGTTCAATATGAAAACAAACCACACCTTTTAGTCAAAGTGATGAAATTTTGTGCTAACCGTCACGGGTTAACATAAATTTTACATCTCCTGTTAACAACGCGGTCACAATTGGTTAGGATGGCCTCGCTTGCTTTATAAAATTAAACACTCGCACTTAGATTTTCTCATGCTTTTCGTACAAGCAAGGACGATTGAGGGACTCTAATTCATAACAAAAATACCCATCATCTTACGCTTATAGCCGTCGATGAATGGATATTTACCCGAGCTTTACAGGGAAGAACTATGCAATCATTTGTTGATCTATTGAACGGGGTTATCTGGAGCCCCGCTCTTATTTATTTATGTCTTGGTGCCGGCCTGTTTTATTCAGTGCTAACGCGCTTCGTTCAAATCCGCCATTTCTTTGAGATGTGGCGATTGTTACTGTCAGGAAAAAGTTCTGAAAAAGGCATTTCATCATTTCAGGCACTCGCCGTTTCATTATCAGGCCGAGTCGGTACAGGTAATATCGCTGGCGTCGCCGCTGCCATCGGTTTTGGTGGTCCTGGTGCCGTATTCTGGATGTGGGTCGTGGCGTTCTTTGGCGCTGCGACCGCGTACATTGAATCGACATTAGCTCAAATTTATAAAGAAGAAGACGAAGGACAATTTCGAGGAGGCCCTGCCTACTACATCGAGAAAGCAATGGGACAAAAATGGTATGCATGGATTTTCGCCATTGCCACGATATTTGCTTGTGGTGTGCTTCTTCCAGGCGTCCAATCTAACAGTATTGGTAACGCAGTAGAAACCGCATTTGGCACTGGCCCTATGATTGAAACGGCCATCGGCACCTTTAGTTTTGCAAAAATTTTCACCGGTACCGTTGTTTCAATTATCTTAGGTTTCATCATCTTCGGTGGTGTTAAACGTATTGCTAATTTCACACAAGTTGTCGTGCCATTTATGGCGCTCGCTTACATCATTATTGCTTTCGTTATCATCTTACTCAACATTGGTGAGGTACCGCGCATTGTAGGATTAATTATCGGTGATGCTTTTACTCCTATGGCTGGTTTTGGCGCGGCCATTGGTTGGGGTGTAAAACGTGGGGTTTATTCTAACGAAGCCGGTCAAGGTACAGGTCCACACGCGGCGGCGGCGGCAAACGTAGACCATCCAGCCCAGCAAGGCCTTGTGCAATCATTCTCGATCTACATTGATACCTTGCTTGTCTGTTCAGCAACGGCATTTATGATTTTGATTACTGGCGCTTACAATGTACACGGCGGCGGTGACGAAGCCTTCCTTGTTCAAAACCTTGCGGCAAATATCGGAGCAAATGGACCAGCCTTTACACAACTTGCGATTGAAAGCACCATGCCAGGTGTAGGAAAACCATTCATCGCTTTTGCGCTGTTCTTTTTCGCTTTCACGACAATTCTGGCTTACTACTATATCGCTGAAACCAATATTGCCTACATTCGTCGTACCTTTAAGGTCAGTGGACTGATGTTTATATTGAAACTCGTGATTATGGCATCGGTGTTCTACGGTACCGTAAAAACGGCGAACTTAGCTTGGGCAATGGGTGATATCGGTGTTGGCTTGATGGCTTGGCTTAACATCGTCGGTCTCGTCATCATCTTCTTTATGGGCAAACCCGCTATTCTTGCACTTAAAGACTACGAAGCCCAACAGAAAAAAGGCGTTAAAGATTATACATTTAACCCTGTAGCGTTGGGTATTAAAGGCGCTCATTATTGGGAAGGAAAATACAAAAGACGCACAGGGGAAACGGCAAGCAAAGAGACAGAAAGCACAGCCACCCCTAATACTCAAACACAGCTGTGAGTAGGAACACCATCGTAAGCGGGAGTACAATGGCAACGTAATCACAAGGGCAAGTAGATTGCTCCTGATACATTGTTTGCGTTTACCCATTGGCTAACATTTATGTATTAAAAAAGTGTGTATTAAAAAAGGAGGGTAGCATTCGCTACCCTCCTTTTTTGCTATTCATCGTTTCCGAAATGAATAAACTTAAATCTATGCGGTAATTTCTTGTGTCGCTTGAACTGGCGCTGCCGCTGGTTTTTTATCACCAATAGGCATCACTGTACGACCATATTCGTTGTTGATGACCTGAGCCATGGCAAAGTAAATCGCACTCGCTCCACAGAAAATACCTTCAAAGCCGGCAATAGTACCGATCAATTCACTACCCGTGAAATCACGAGCGGCTAAAAGGAAGAACAAGATGGTTAGAGAACCAAACACGACTTGCTTCGCAACTGGGTAGCATAATGAGCCGATAAACATAAAACCAGTGAAAATACCCCATAACAGCAGGTACCAACCCATAAAGCTCGCAGGGCTTGCTGGTAGGCCCATATATGGCATAACGATAATGCCGACAAGCGACAACCAAAAGAGGCCATAAGACGTGAAGGCCGTTGTACCAAATGTATCACCGCGCTTAAAGCACATCATACCCACTAGCACTTGGCTTAGACCGCCATAAAAAATCCCCATAGCTAGAATCATTGAATCAATAGGAAAGAAACCTGCATTGTGGATATTCAAAAGAATGGTAGTCATACCAAAACCCATTAGGCCTAACGGCGCTGGGTTTGCGAGTTTGTTCGACATGTAAAAGAGCCCTGATTTCAAATTAAGTAATAAAATTTACATGAAAATTTTAATCTATTTTTGTGATAAGCAGCAGATCTCTTATCTGCAATCTTAGATTGATAAATCGATCATATAAAAAACAATGCATACATTGAGATTACGAGCGGCACTCGCTCGTAAAAACGACCTTGACAGAGAAATCGGCATATTGATTAAAAGTGGCAACCCTATTTTAAAACGAGTCAAAGCAGACATAAAAAAACCGACTCTAGGTCGGTTCTTTTATTTTAAAGCGTCAACAGCTAAATGGTTATTCCCATTCAATCGTTGCCGGTGGTTTACCTGAAATATCATAAACCACGCGAGAGATACCACCCACTTCGTTAATGATTCGATTGGATACCTTACCTAAGAAATCATATGGTAGGTGAGCCCAATGCGCCGTCATAAAATCAATGGTTTCAACAGCACGTAACGAAACAACCCAGTCATATTTACGGCCGTCACCCATGACACCCACAGAGCGTACTGGTAAGAAAACCGTAAATGCTTGAGAAACTTTGTTATATAAATCTGCTGCGTGTAATTCTTCAATGAAGATCGCATCCGCACGACGTAGCAAGTCACAGTACTCTTTCTTGATCTCACCAAGAACACGTACACCAAGGCCTGGACCTGGGAACGGGTGACGATAAAGCATGTTGTAAGGCAACCCAAGCTCTAGACCGATTTTACGCACTTCATCTTTAAACAGTTCACGTAATGGCTCTACAAGACCCATTTCCATATCGTCAGGGAGACCACCTACGTTATGGTGCGATTTAATCACATGTGCTTTGCCTGTTTTAGAGGCTGCTGATTCAATCACATCTGGGTAGATTGTTCCTTGAGCTAACCATTTTGCATTAGAGAGTTTCTTTGATTCTTCATCAAAGATATCAACAAATACGTGGCCAATGATCTTACGCTTAGCTTCTGGATCGCTTTCGCCTTCCAGTGCAGCCAAGAAGCGGTCTTCCGCTTTAACATGGATAATGTTTAGGCCAAATTTGTCACCAAACATCTCCATAACTTGCTCGCCTTCGTTTAATCGAAGTAGGCCGTTATCAACAAACACACACGTCAATTTATCGCCAATGGCGCGGTGAGCAAGCATTGCTACAACTGATGAATCAACACCACCCGACAGGCCAAGAATGACCTCATCATCGCCGACTTGTTCTTTAATACGCGCGACAGCATCTTCAATAATAGATTCAGATGTCCATAGGCGCTCACAACCACAAGCTCCAAGCACAAAGTTCTCTAGCATTTGCATGCCATTTTTCGTGTGTGTTACTTCTGGGTGAAACTGAACACCGTAGTATTTTTTGTCTTCATTGGCCATTGCCGCATAAGGGCAAGTATCCGTTTGAGCGACTTTAACGAAATCAGCAGGAATCTCGACCACTTTATCACCGTGGCTCATCCAAACATCTTGAGTTGCCTCAAGGTCTTTGAACAGCGCAGATTCACCGGTAACTTGAACGGCCGCGTAACCAAATTCACGCTCATCAGAGCCGGCAACTTTACCGCCTAATTGCTCAGCCATGGTCTGCATTCCGTAGCAGATACCAAAAACAGGCACACCTGAGTCAAAAACGTATTGTGGTGCACGTGGCGAATTTGCTTCCGTAACGCTTTCAGGGCCACCAGAAAGAATGATCCCGTCTGGGTTAAATTCGCGGATATCCGCTTCTTCTACATCCCAGCTCCAAAGCTCACAGTACACACCGATTTCACGAATACGGCGAGCGACCAGTTGAGTATATTGAGAACCGAAATCTAGGATAAGAATTCGTTGGTCATGAATATTTTTCGTCATTTTGGGCAATCTTATAAGCTAAGTGTTGAGAACGGAGGCGAGTTTACTCGCCTCACATCAATGCTTCAAGGAAAAAAGCAAACGTTTACGTAAGAATGATTCTTACCAACGTCGAATTAACCTAAGCGGTAATTCGGAGCTTCTTTTGTAATCTGAACATCGTGTACGTGTGATTCGTTCAGGCCAGCACCAGAGATACGGACAAACTCTGCTTTCGTACGCATATCTTCAATTGTGGCAGAACCTGTTAAGCCCATGCTTGAGCGTAGACCGCCCATCTGCTGGTGAACGATCTCTTTAAGACGACCTTTATAAGCGATACGACCTTCAATACCCTCAGGTACGAGCTTATCGGCCGCATTATCTGTTTGGAAATAACGATCCGATGAGCCTTGAGACATGGCGCCCAACGATCCCATACCACGGTAAGATTTGTATGAGCGACCTTGGTAAAGAATGACTTCACCCGGCGCTTCTTCTGTTCCTGCGAACATAGAGCCCACCATGACACAAGATGCGCCAGCAACGATAGCTTTACAGATATCGCCAGAGAAGCGAATGCCGCCATCAGCAATCACTGGGATGTCGTGCTCATTGGCAACAGAAGCCGCGTCAGCAATAGCGGTCACTTGTGGAACACCAACGCCCGTTACGATACGAGTCGTACAGATAGAGCCAGGGCCGATACCCACTTTAACAGCACTAACACCAGCATCAATCAATGCCTGAGCGCCCGCTGCTGTTGCAACGTTGCCGCCAATTATTTCTAGATTTGGATACAATGCACGTGTATCACGAATGCGCTGTAACACACCTTCAGAGTGACCGTGAGAGGAATCGATAAGCAGTACGTCAACGCCCGCTTCAACCAACGCTTTGACGCGCTCTTCATTGCCAGCACCCGCACCTACTGCTGCACCAACACGCAAACGGCCTTGTGCATCTTTACATGCATTAGGCTTACGCTCTGCTTTATGGAAATCTTTTGCTGTGATCATACCGGTCAATTGAAAATCATCATTGACGACCAATACTTTTTCTACACGCGCTCTATGCATCTCTTCTTGAACAGATTCACGTGACGCCCCTTCTTTAATTGAAGCAAGACGCGACTTCGGTGTCATAACCAATTCAACTTTCTTGTTGAGGTCAGTAACAAAACGAACATCACGACCCGTGATAATACCCACGAGTTCGTTCGTTTCAGTGACAACAGGGAAGCCTGCAAAACCATGTTTTTCAGTCAGTGCTTTAACGTCAGCAATTGTCTCATCAGGGCGAACCGTAACAGGATTAGTGACCACGCCTGCTTCGAAGATTTTAACAAGGCGAACTTGCTCAGCTTGTTGTTCGATAGACATGTTTTTATGAATAAAGCCAATGCCACCTTCTTGCGCTAGCGCAATCGCTAGGCGAGCTTCAGTTACAGTGTCCATAGACGCTGAAATCATCGGAATATTTAGATCGATATTCTTGGTCAACCGAGTGCGAAGATCGGCGGTATTCGGGAGAACGGTGGAGTGTGCTGGTACGAGTAATACGTCATCGAACGTCAGCGCTTCTTTGGCAATTCTTAGCATTTGCAATATCTCACAACAGAGGAGTTTAAGGAATTAACCCACCCTTATCGTTTCGCATAATAAGGGGTTTGGGCTAGATATTGCGGTGGGATTATACGCTGCACGTAATCGGTTGGCTACTCATTTTTATACTTTTTATTTGCATTTTAAGGCTTGATATGTATTATGTTGTCGCTAATTTCCATACTCACGTCTTAGAGATTAGCTGTGTCCCTTTCTCCACGTTCCGTATCGAATTCCTCTGTGCAAAACCAGAACATTTTTACCGTTTCTCGCCTCAATGCAGAAGTCCGCTTACTGCTTGAAAACGAAATGGGAATAGTCTGGTTGATTGGCGAAATTTCCAACTTTTCTGCGCCGGTTTCTGGCCACTGGTATCTCACTTTAAAAGACGCTCGCGCTCAAGTGAAATGTGCCATGTTCAAAGGCAATAACCGACACGTGGCATTCAAACCTATGAATGGCAACCAGGTACTAGTTAAAGCTCGGCTATCATTGTATGAACCTCGTGGCGATTATCAGCTGATCATCGAATCTATGCAGCCTGAAGGGGATGGTCGACTTCAACAAGAGTTTGAAAAGCTCAAGATGTCGCTCGCAGCAGAAGGTTTATTCGCACAGTCGTTGAAAAAAACATTACCAGCACACCCTAAATGTGTAGGTGTTATCACGTCAAAAACGGGCGCCGCCCTCTATGACATTTTAGATGTTTTGAAACGTCGAGATCCAAGCTTACCTGTCATCGTTTATCCAACCATGGTACAGGGTGATAACGCAGCGATAGACATTGCTCAGGCAATAGGACGAGCGAATACTCGCAATGAGTGTGATGTTCTCATCGTAGGTCGTGGTGGTGGTTCTCTTGAGGATCTATGGAGCTTCAATCATGAGATCGTCGCTCGTACGATGGCAGCCAGCCAAATTCCAATTATTAGCGCAGTAGGACACGAAGTTGATGTCACTATCGCTGACTATGTAGCCGATGTACGCGCACCCACTCCAAGTGCCGCAGCGGAGCTCGTCAGTAATGACACCTCTCATAAAAGAGAATCCTTGCTCACTAAGCAACAACAGCTACACCACTTATTAAGGGTCTACCTCGCTGAGAAAAAACAGCACTTACAGATAAAGATCCAAGCCCTAAATACTCATCATCCAAAGCACCAACTCCAACGCCAAAATCAATTGCTTGACGAGGCGGAGTACCGATTAAGTGCAGCAATGCGTCAGCGTCTATCGCAAGAAACCATGCGGATGAAAGCAAAAGAACATCGCCTGACGCTATGCTCGCCGGTAAAAAAACTGCAGCAACAACAGTTTCAAATGCAGCAATCTGAGCAGCGCTTAAAGCAGGCTATGGATCGCCAACTAACGCAGCTACGCCATCAATTTACGGTTGCTGTGGAAAAACTCGATACTGTTAGTCCACTTGCCACTCTAAAGCGTGGCTATTCCATTACCCAAGATGGTAAAGGCCGAGTCATTACTGCGGTAAACCAAATAGAAGTGGGTGACTCGATGACAACCCAAGTAGAAAAAGGGGTCATCGAAGCAACCGTGACAAAAATTCGACCGGTTTGATTTGGTTCATTCGTGCAATCAAGAGCGTGATAACTATTGATTGCACTTCCAATATATTCTAGGTCCACCGCTTATTTTGAATTCACTGCTTATTTTGGATTCACTGGAGCAGGTTGTAATTCAACGACGACTCTGGACTTAGATTTCAGTTCATTACACGTCGGGCAAAAATAACTCGCAGACCCACAAGCCTGCAGCTTTTCTAACACCTCTTCGCAATCAGGACAAAAACCTACCTTACTAAAATGCTCATTGCACGATGAGCAATAATATTGTCCATCCCACCCCAATTCAGATTCACAGTTGGGACACTGGTTATTTTGCTGTATCACGATGGATCCCCTAATACCAATTTCTTCGTTGCATTATCTCGTATCAGCCACATAATAGAAACAGAAAGCAGCAGTATCGACGTGTTGAGCTTACTTCTGGTTTTGATGATCTTATCGTGATCCTATGCAAAAGCTATCTTGATCAGCGATCTGCTCCTAAAAGAACATTTATATAACCACACACCGAAAGCATAAGTTACATATCCTGCATTTGGACTTGGTGCAATATAAAGCTCCACGAAAACATTAAAAAACACAGCATTTAAGAACTTAATAAAAAGATCATCTTGGCTATTATCGATTTACATAGGTATGCATCTGTATATACGTAGACTCTATCATTTGGAGCTCAATACTCACTTGGGATAACTCTGCGGTAGATGAAACATGTGTTCCCCCGCAAGGCATAACAACCACCGCATCACTCATTTCCCATTCCCAGTAGCGCGAACTGGTCAAATAGGGGCCCTCTAATCTCATTCGAATTGATGTCGGTTTGGCCAGCCAATGCTGTAACACGGCATTGACCTCAGATTCAATCTGAACTAAGTCCGCCAACACATCAGCGGTATTAAGACCGCGTTTCTTTAAGGTCTTACCAAGGCGATACAGGTCGACACAGCGCTCAGGAAACACCTCGCTTTTTTCTTGTGCGTAGCTGTTAAAATCATAATGACCCAACCCATCCGTGCGGTCAGCAACTTTACGCCAATATTGATTCGCTAAGACTTTATTGAGTGCCAATGATGCGATGTGCCCAGCGCTGTGACCACGGCTTAAGCTTAATTGATAGTCACGGTCCACTTTAAGACTGATCGCCTGGTCTGAGAACAGCTCAAGCTTTTCTTTTACACGGTGTACAACAACGAACAGCCAACCCTCTGCATCTCTCTTAACTGGGATTTCTTTTCCAACATAAAGGGTAGTTGTCGCCAGCTCTACCGCGCCAACCAGGCAATCAGAGACCTGGTAGCATTCTCCTTTAATGATTACCCACCCTATATCAGCTGGGTGATCGGGCCAAATATGGCTGACGGGATGGAAAGGCGTATTTTCAACCACAATGTCGGTATGTGTTGAATGATTAACGCTGAGTTGTACAAAGGTTTCCATTGAATCGAGTTCATGGCAAAAATAGGTTTTTGTCGCTGTGATCATTTTCATTCCTTCAAACCAAAAAAAAGCCCACTGATAATCAGCGGGCGTTTCTATTATTGCTATTGTTTATTTCTTCGTACGACCTTTCATCATCGTCATCAAGCGTTTATGTTTACGCTCTTGCGAAAGGGTCATCTTATTCGTTTTTCCTTCGAACGGGTTTTCGCTGTTCTGGAATTGAATTCGAATCGGCGTGCCCATTATTTCTAATGCGCGACGATAGTAATTCATTAAGAAACGTTTATACGAATCTGGCAGCTCTTTTACTTGGTTGCCATGAATAACAACGATAGGTGGGTTATAGCCACCCGCGTGCGCGTATTTTAGCTTAACACGACGTCCACGTACCATCGGCGGTTGGTGATCGTCTGTTGCCATTTTCATGATACGAGTAAGAACTGAGGTGCCCACTCGTGTCGTCGCTGATTTATAAGCTTCTTGCACTGATTCAAACAAGTGGCCAACACCCGTTCCATGCAAAGCCGAAATGAAGTGGATTCTAGCAAAATCAACGAAGCCAAGACGACGGTCTAATTGCTTTTTAACCTCATCCTTAACGTCATTTGCAAGTCCATCCCATTTGTTTACTGCAATCACAATAGAGCGACCAGAGTTTAGCGCAAAACCGAGTAAGTTCAGGTCTTGATCTGAGATATTCTCACGGGCATCAATAACGAGTAAAACTACGTTGGCATCTTCGATGGCTTTCAGGGTTTTTACCACTGAAAACTTCTCTACGGTTTCATTGATGCGTCGACGACGACGAACACCTGCGGTATCAATTAGTACGTATTCACGCTCATCACGCTGCATTGGGATGTATATAGAGTCACGCGTGGTCCCAGGCATATCATAAACGACGACGCGTTCTTCCCCTAGGATACGGTTAGTCAAGGTTGACTTACCAACATTAGGGCGACCAATGATTGCCAATTTGATTGGTTGATCTTGCAGGCGTTTGAATTCCTCTTCTGCTTCTTCTTCGGTGTAATCAAGTTTCTCTTCTTCTGAATCTTCAAACTCAGTAAGATCTTCAAGTTCACCATTGGCTTGTTCAAGCGCTTCTGCAAAAGGATTCAATGCTAGATCAATCAACACCGAGACACCACGACCATGAGCGGCTGCGATTTGGTACATAGACTCCATACCAAGCTTCCAAAACTCTACGCTGGCCGTATCAGGGTCTATACCATCAACTTTATTTACAACTAAAATGGCTGGTTTATCAATTTTACGTAAATGCTGAGCGATAGCTTCATCTGATCCAGTCAGACCCGCACGACCATCAACCATAAACAATACAACATCAGCTTCATCGATTGCCGCTAATGACTGTTCAGCCATTTTTGTTTCAACACCTTCTTCAGTGCCATCGATACCACCAGTATCGATCACAATGAATTCATGCTCACCTAGCTTCGCCTGACCATATTTACGGTCTCGAGTTAGTCCAGGAAAATCTGCAACCAACGCATCACGAGTGCGAGTTAGCCTGTTAAACAGGGTCGACTTACCTACGTTTGGACGTCCAACTAGGGCAACAACAGGTACCATAATAACCTCTATACTTATCTTGTTATGTGGTTATAGGTAAAATCTTGCTTTCCTATAACCACATCATTATCCATCTATCCGAGTACGAAAAGATCCTTTTGCTTCGCAGCAATAAAACGGCTCCTAACTGAAATCAGCAAGGAGCCTTATGTGAATTATATCACGATTTTTTAGTTGATCGTCAGTTTCTTTATTTCACCATCACGATTCACGATGATGTAACCGCCAGGGACCATCGTTGGTCCAACAGACAAGCCACTATCGTTCGTCATTTGCTGAGAGACAAAATACCCTGTCTCACGATCTAACCAATGCAGATAACCTAGGCTGTCACCCACGACGATGAAACCATCAACAATCACTGGCGCTGTAAGTTGTCTATTTTCTAATAGATCATTTTCCCATAGCTCGGTACCGCTTCGTGCATCAACAGCAACAACATGATCGCTGTCGGTAACTAAGTAAAGGTTACGGTTGTCCGTCGCCATGTCCGTAGCTGAAGAGTAATTACGCTTCCAAATTGGGTTACCTGAGCGTAAATCAATAGAGATCAACTGTCCGTTAAACCCTATTGTGTACAAGGTGCCACCTAGGATGACCGGTGATGCATCAACATCGACCAAGCGATCAATTTCAGTTGCACCTTTTGGTGTCCCTACCGGCTGTTGCCATATAAGTTGGCCACGTTCGATAATCGCTGCCGCTAGACGCCCGTTTGCCGTTCCCCAAAATACACCACCAGAGACGGTGGCGGGTGAACTATCTCCGCGCAATGTTAGATTTGGAACGTCGGTACTGATAGCCCAACGTTCTTCTCCAGTGCTTTGTTCTAGCGCTACTAATAAGCCTTGGCTGGTATGCACCATGATCAGGTTAGAATCAGCGACGGGCTTAGCCAGTACCTCACCATTAACCTTTGCACGCCACGCGACTTCACCCGTTTCTACATCAAGAGCAATCACTTCGCCATTTTCACTACCAATATAAATCTTTTGATAGGCTGCGGCGATGCCACCAGACAAGCGAGCCGTGTCATCTTCTTCGAGATCTATCTGCCATAACGTATTACCATTCTCAGGATCATACGCTTTGACAACACCATCTCTACTTGCGACAAATAGCTTGTCATACGAATACGCAGGTGACAGTTTTGAAAAAAACTGCCCAATACCGTCACCAATGCTTGATGACCATTCGGTTGTTGGTGAAAACTCACTTTGAACGACCGGTAATGGTGCCATTATGATGGTGTCTTCTTCACTAGAACACCCCACCAACACGCCCAATACCGAAATAGAAAGTAGGACTTTTTTAACGAATCTATTCATCGGTTAAGCCCTTACTTAGCAAGATCGTCCAGTTTAATTTGTAGCCCTTGACTTGCATCTTGTGCTTGTTGTGCTTCTGTATACGCTGAATAAGCGGCGTCACGGTCACCAGCTTTAATAGCAATATCACCACGGAGCTCAGCGACACGACCAGCCCAAGCTTCATCAGAGACTTTATCCAACTCAGCTCTTGCACCATCAACGTTGTCTTGTTCCGCCATTATTCTCGCAATACGGTACGTGACCAACGGAGAAACCGCCTCATCCTTCGTATTACTTTGAGCCCACTGTAACTGCTCTAAGGCTTGATCAAGATTGCCGGCTTCAACCTGAGCTTTTGCTAGTTGCAACGCAGCCAAAATTGAATATTCCGTTGTTTTACTGCTATCGATAAAGCTTTGGACGTCGTCACTTGCATCCACGCCTTGCGCTGCGAGAGCTTGTATTACTTTCGTGTACTGCTCAGAAGCCGCTTCTTGAGCTTCAACCGCTGAGTCTTGATAATAACGCCAGCCGAATAAGCCACCTAAGCCAACAACAACGCCTAATACAACCGCTTTGCCGTTCTCTTGCCACCAATCTTTGATCGCTTCTACTTGTTGTTCTTCAGAATCGTAGAGTTCCACTTCCTGTCCTCTTAAAATAATGCCATCGCTGTCCAAATAAGAGGTCGTGCTATAAACGCCTCTTATTTATTCATAAGACAGGATTTAAATAATATCTGCTAATTTAGCGACTAACTCATTAAGCGCAACTGTTTCTTGTGAGCCACCTTGTAAATCTTTGACCACAACCGTGTTCTCAGCGACTTCAGTGTCACCTAGAACCAATGCGTACACCGCGCCTACTTTATCAGCTCTCTTAAACTGCTTCTTAAAGTTGCCGCCACCAAAGTGGTTCATGACACGGATACCAGGGATAGATTCACGAAGGTGCTCAGCGAGTTTAACGCCTGCCGTCATCGTGCTATCACCAGAAGTAACGACATAAGCATCAACACTACGACGTACTTCGGTCAGCTCTAACGTTTCCATCATTAGAACAAGGCGCTCCAATCCCATTGCGAAGCCAACCGCTGGCATTGCTTTGCCACCCAATTGCTCGACGAGACCATCATAACGACCGCCACCACAAACCGTACCTTGTGCACCTAGACTTTCAGTAATCCACTCAAATACCGTGCGATTATAATAATCTAAACCGCGAACAAGACGTTGATTAACCGTATAAGCGATGCCTGCTGCGTCTAATAATGCACACAAGCCAGCAAAATGGGCTTTTGATTCTTCGTCCAAATAGTCAGACAGCTCAGGAGCATCAACGAGAATGGCTTGAACATCTTTATTCTTACTGTCAAGAACACGTAACGGGTTGGTGTGCATACGGCGCTTGCTGTCTTCATCCAACACATCAATATGCTGCTCTAAGTGAGCAATCAATGCCGTGCGATAATTCGCTCGAGCTTCCAGTGAGCCAATTGAGTTCAATTCAAGACGGACATGTTCATTAATACCCAATTCACGCCATAAACGTGCGGTCATCATGATCAGTTCAGCATCCACGTCAGGGCCATTGAGACCAAATACTTCAACACCACATTGATGGAATTGGCGGTAGCGGCCTTTTTGTGGGCGTTCATGACGGAACATTGGTCCCATGTACCACAAACGTTGTTCTTGGTTATAGAGCAAACCATTTTCGATTCCCGCACGAACGCAACCAGCCGTACCTTCAGGACGAAGCGTTAGACTGTCGCCGTTGCGGTCTTCAAAGGTATACATCTCCTTTTCAACCACGTCCGTTACCTCGCCGATCGCACGGCGAAATAAGTTTGTCATCTCAACAATTGGCATACGGACTTCATTGTAGCCGTATGCACTGACAACCTGCTTAACCGTATTCTCTACTTTTTGCCACAGTGGAGATTGTGTTGGAAGGCAATCATTCATGCCTCGAATTGCTTGTATTGTTTTAGCCACAGTTACATACCGTTATCATTGAGATTATTTGTCGATTTGATTAATGTCGATTCGATTGCTTTCATCTAAGATTGAGGCTTTAGCCCTAATTTTAGCTTCTAACTTACTGATTAGATCGTCATTGTCCAAGCGCTCTTTTTGACGTTTACCGTCCTCATAAAAAGCGCTTTTTTTATTGCTGCCAGCTAATCCGAGGTGAGACACTTCTGCCTCTCCTGGTCCATTCACCACACAGCCTATAATTGATACGTCCATTGGAGTAATAATATCTTCCAAACGTTCTTCAAGCGCATTGACCGTATTAATGACATCAAATTCTTGGCGAGAACAGCTTGGGCAAGCAATAAAATTGATACCGCGTGAGCGAATTCTCAGCGATTTTAAGATATCAAAACCTACTTTGATTTCTTCAACCGGATCTGCGGCTAAAGAAATTCGCAGCGTGTCGCCAATACCTTCTGCAAGCAACATGCCTAAACCCACAGAGGATTTAACGGCCCCAGCTCTTGCTCCACCAGCTTCAGTAATGCCGAGATGGAGGGGCTGATCAATTTTCTTTGCTAACAAACGATAGGAGTCAACCGCTAGAAATACATCAGAGGCTTTCACGCTGATCTTAAATTGATCAAAGTTCAAGCGATCCAGAATATCCACATGGCGCATTGCTGACTCTACCAACGCCTCAGGTGTCGGTTCGCCATATTTCATCTGGATTTCTTTCTCTAACGAACCACCATTGACGCCGATTCGGATAGGGATATTCTTATCTCTTGCACAATCGACAACAGAACGAATTCGCTCTTCATTACCGATGTTACCAGGGTTGATCCGTAAGCAATCCACCCCATATTCAGCAACCTTCAATGCAATTCGGTAATCGAAATGGATATCAGCAACCAGGGGGACCGAGACTTGTTTTTTTATTTCTCTAAATGCTTCTGCCGCATCCATTGTTGGCACTGAGACACGGACAATATCCGCCCCTACATTTTCCAACGCACGGATTTGGGCGACGGTCGCTTGCACGTCCGTCGTACGCGTGTTTGTCATGGATTGAACGGCAATTGGAGCGCCGTCACCGATAGGTACATCACCCACATAAATACGCGTAGATGGGCGACGTTTAATTGGAGATTCGTGATGCATAGTAAATATCTAAGGTAAGGTGAATCGAGCTACTTTGCCTGAAGTATACCCAGAAAGGTCAACAGGTTCACTCGCAAATGTCATAGAAACCTTTTCTGGCGCGCCTAAAATGATCTTAAACGGCGCAGTGCCGTTCACATCTACTCGCTCTCCGGGTTTCTTGATGCCTGTCGTAATGGTTTTCCCGTTGGCATCCTTTACTTGGATCCAACAATCACCTTCAAACGACATTGTAAGATTCGTTAACCCAATTTCAGCTGTTTTTTTTTCCACTGGAGCTACTTCACTCTCGACTTCCTCAGAGGCCGTTGAAAGGTTCTCTTCCGTGGCTGAAGCATCAATTGTGTCTGTTACATTTTGCTCAGTAGCCGGCGTTGATGATTCCAACACAGCAGAAACATCAAGAGTCTTAACCGGTGTAGTTTCAGCATCAGAAACGCTTTCAAAATTAGTGTCTTCGATAACCGCAGATTCAGCAACCTCAGCACTAGGTTCACTAGTATCTGCAATTTCAGACAAGGTATCTTTTTGTTGATTCTGTAGCCACCAAATCGAAGATATACCGATAATAACGGCAAAGATGCCCCAGGTAAGTTTCATGATTCGGCTATCATGTTTTTCTTTATTCGTTTTCTTAGAAAAGCTCTGCATTGCTTGTTCGCTATGCTGAGCTTCTCCATGATGATCGATTGCGCCCAGCACTTCTTTTTCGTCAACGCCAACAGCTTTAGCATATGAACGAAGATAACCGCGCGTAAAGGTAGCGACCAGTTCACCATCAAACTCGTTTGCTTCTATCTTTTGAATCAAAGCGACTCTTAGGCGAAGCCTATCGGCAATTTGCTTTTGAGTAAGCCCTAATGCCTCACGTTTTTGCTTTAAAATTGTGCCGGCTAAAACAACGTCTTTGTCTTTTACTACGTCGTCGGTATTCATCTTCGTTTCTGTGCTCATTAATTTTGTACTTCTTATAGTTGGTACTGTAGTTGATGCACACTTATTTCATTTTATTTATTGGTGCTTACCAGCTTCAGTATAGTCAATCGAATGCACTATCTGTTTTTACAGCATAGTCCCTAATGGCCAACGTCAACGAGGTATTCATTACCGAACTGCCGACGCTATAATATGTTCTCACTGAAAGAATCAATGCCCAAAGCCTGAGATTATCAATTCCGGCGTACCATGATAGTCGATTATGATCGTGAGTTAAAATAACCAATCGTAAATCATTACGAATACACGCTATTTTGATTAAAAAATAACAAAACTTACGTCAATCAGGCGACGGTTTGAACTATTTGATTAATAAAAACAATATTTGTTCCCTAATGGAAAAAATAATTGTATCAGTTTGTGGCTGCGATCGGATAAATACCGTGTATTGACACTTTATGTATTGGTACAAAAAAGCCAAGTCGAAACTTGGCTTTTAAATCACGCAAATTATTACAGTGTCTTGACTGGAATCTCTTCCGCACCTTGTAACGCTGGTTGCTTCGTTCGTTTCGTTCTGTCGATCACGTCGCCAACCAATTGGCCACACGCTGCATCGATGTCATCACCACGTGTTTTTCGCACCGTGACGGTATAATCGTATTGCATCAACGTTTTCATAAAGCGATCAATACGAGAATTACTTGGCTTTTTATACGGTGAGCCCGGATAAGGGTTAAATGGAATTAAGTTAATCTTCGCAGGCGTATCTTTAAGCAACTCAGCGAGCTCTCGAGCATGGTCCATATCATCATTGACATGATCGAGGAGAACATATTCAACCGTTACTCTGCCACGGTTGGCATTTGATGAGGCAATATAACGCTGAACTGACGCCAAAAAGTCTTGGATATCCCAACGATCATTGATCGGCATGATTTCACTACGAAGCTTATCATTAGGTGCGTGCAAAGAGATGGCAAGCGCTACATCGATATTGCCGGTCATTTGGTCAAGACCCGACACAACACCTGAGGTTGAGACAGTGATACGGCGTTTTGACAAACCAAAGCCATAATCATCAAGCATCAACTCTAGCGCTGGTATCAAGTTTTTCATATTTAGTAGAGGCTCGCCCATCCCCATCATCACGACATTCGTGATCGGGCGGCGGCCAGTCTCTTTTTGCAGACCAATCTCACGCGCAGCGCGCCAAACCTGACCAATAATTTCTGATACTTTTAGGTTACGGTTAAAGCCTTGCTGAGCCGTAGAGCAAAATGTACACGCTAACGCACAACCCACTTGAGATGACACACACAAAGTGGCCCGATCATCATCAGGAATATAAACGGTTTCAACATCTTGATCCCCTACTCGCATCGCCCATTTAATGGTGCCATCCGATGAATGCTGAGCTTCTGAAACAGTCGGAGCCTTTATTTCGGCAACTCTCAACAGCTTCTCACGAAGTTTCTTGTTGATGTTGTTCATTTTCTCAAAGTCATCACAACCGAAATGGTAGATCCACTTCATTACCTGATCAGCACGAAAGGCTTTCTCGCCTAGCTCTTCTTGGAAAAACTTGCGCAAGCCCTTGCGATCAAAATCGAGTAGATTGACTTTTTGTACGGTCATGTTGCCTCTTAAATGACGAAGATTCTGTTAAGGGCGCGAATTGTACAGCCTTTAGCCTCCTGCAACAAGCGCAACAAAACCTTAAAATAATAAGGCTTTCATTTATAAGTGAACATTTTTCATACAGTAAAGAAGAGTGGCAATAAAAAAGGAGGCCTCAGCCTCCTTTTAATCTTCAGCACTCTATTAACGAGGGCAGATTTCAGATTCTGGAAAGAAAAATTCAATTTCTCGCGCTGCTGATTCAGGGCTGTCAGAGCCATGCACGGAGTTATAACGCATACTTAGCGCATAGTCAGAACGAATGGTGCCGCACGCGGCTTCTTCTGGGTTTGTTTTCCCCATAAGCTCACGGTAACGAGAGATCGCATTCTCCCCTTCTAAGACCTGAACCATAATAGGTCCCGATGTCATGAACTCACGTAATGCGCCAAAAAAAGGTTTGCCTTCGTGCTCCGCATAGAAGCCTTTCGCTTGGTCATCCGTTAAGCGAACCATTTTAGCAGCAACGATACTCAAACCGGCTTTTTCTATTCTGTGATAGATTTCGCCAATAAGATTACGCTCTACTGCATCGGGTTTAACGATTGAAAATGTTCTTTCTAGGGTCATCGTTTTTCCTTTCTTTTTTATTATCAGTTGTTT
Source organism: Vibrio sp. 10N.286.49.B1 (assembly GCF_002873335.1). Lineage (GTDB taxonomy): Bacteria > Pseudomonadota > Gammaproteobacteria > Enterobacterales > Vibrionaceae > Vibrio. Next base: position 26,846 of record NZ_MCUW01000038.1, read on the forward strand.
TCTATTTTTTAGATTGTTCTACGAGTAATCGAGCAAGAGTGCGTGTCCCCATACCCGTTGCGCCAGCGGCCCATTTATCAGAGCCAGACTTGCGATATGTACCGGCACAGTCAAAGTGCAGCCAACCTTTCTTATAATCTTCAACAAAGTACGATAAGAACGCAGCAGCGGTGCTGGCACCTGGTGAGTAATCGCCACTACTGATGTTGGATAAGTCGGCAAAGTTTGATGGCAACATGCTACGGTGGAAGTCAGCAACAGGAAGTGGCCAGAGCCCTTCTTTTTCTTGATTGGCATGCGTTAGAGCTTGATGAGTGAGCTCGTCATCAAACGATAAAACAGCGTGGTAATCATTCCCCAATGCATTCTTAGCCGCACCGGTTAATGTGGCGCAATCGATGATCATTTCTGGGTTCTGTTCACTCGCAAAAATTAGACCATCCGCCAATACCAAGCGTCCTTCCGCATCAGTATTCATGATCTCAACCGTTTTACCATTTTTGTAGGTAATAACGTCACCAAGCTTTAACGCTCGTCCTGAAACCATGTTTTCTGCGCAGCAAAGAATAAGCTTCACTCGCTTGTTCAATCCACGAAGAATAGCAAGACCTAGGCCGCCTGTAATCGTGGCTGCGCCGCCCATGTCAGCTTTCATCGCCGTCATGAAATTTGAAGGTTTCAAGCTATAGCCACCAGAATCAAACGTAATTCCTTTGCCGACAAGACAAGCAAATACTGGCGCTTCAGGGTCGCCTGTTGGATTATAATCGAGTTGGAGCATAGCTGATGTGCGCTCAGAGCCGCGACCTACCGCAAAAATACCCGTCCACCCTTCAGTTAACAGGTCTTTGTCTTTAACGATACGATAAGTCACATGTTCTGGTGCGGTCGATTTAATAAACTCGGCAGCCATCGTCGCTAATTGGCGAGGTGCGACTTCTTCTGCACTTTTATTGATGATGTCACGAGTCCAATTAGACGCTTTGATGCGTGCATTCAACTCATTGTTATCCGCTTCAGATAGCGTCGGCAGTTCAACTGTCGTGGTTTTCTTCGGATTACGATACCCTTGGTAAAAAGCCCAAGACGCTTCCAAATCCCACTCACCCCCTTGTAAAACAACACTCGTAATACCTTGAGCATCCAATTTACGAGCCGCTTTTTGAATAACATCTAGCTCTAGGTTATCGCTGATATGAATGGTAACGCCTGACTCTAGATAGGAAAGAGTCGCGTTTTCGCCCCATTGAGAAGGAGCCACTTCTTGGCTAAGAAATACTGACAGTGTGTTAGACATGGTTTCTCCTTGTCTTGTCCATTTTTATGTTTCATCGTACCTGTAATTCCAAGATGTTAGCATTATGTAGAGTCAATACCAATGACAGGCCCATCCGATTTAATAACAATGTAACAAGTCGGTACAAAAAAACGGGCCAAAGGCCCGTTTTTTTTATATTTAGTCAGCGAATTTACTTACTCAAACTCATCCATCCAGCATAATATGACGGCTTCCAAGATCTTTTCATTGGAACGATTTGGCTCATCGTCAAATTCATCCAACTCGATGATCCATTGATGTAAGTCCGTAAAACGTACCGTTTTAGGGTCCGTCTCTGGGAATTTGTCACACAACTCAATGGCGATATCGCGCGAATCCGTCCATGTAATACTCATAAGCTCTCCTTAGCAGACCGATTAGTGGTCTTCTGACGCGTGGTTAAGTGTATATTTAGGGATTTCAACAACCAGGTCTTCATCCATCACTTTTGCTTGGCACCCAAGACGAGACTCTGGTTCAAGTCCCCACGCTTTATCGAGCATGTCATCTTCTAACTCTTCACTTTCATCAAGAGAATCAAAGCCCTCACGCACGATAATGTGACATGTGGTGCAGGCACATGACTTCTCACATGCGTGCTCAATTCCGATACCATTCTTTAAAGCAACATCTAATACCGTTTCACCCGGTTTCGCTTCTAAAACCGCACCTTCAGGACAAAGGTCCTCGTGAGGTAATACAACAATTTTTGGCATGACTACTTGGTCCTTACTTTTAAATATTGTCGACTGACTGACCAGCTAAAGCTTCTCGGATAGATTTATCCATTCGACGAGAGGCAAAATCTTGGCTGGCTTTATCAGTGTCTTTAATACCTTGTTCAATTGCATCGGCACTGTCGCCATTGCGCAATTGGATCAATGATTCTATCGCATTCATCAACGCTTGCTTACCGGCTTCATCTAACAACTCATCGCCATCTGCCTGCATTGCAGCGACCAGTCCTTCAATCACTCGGTCCGCTTCAACGCGCTGCTCCGCTAATGCTCGTGCGAGCATATCTTCTTTAGCGAACGTCATTGAGTCCTTGAGCATATTGGTGACTTCTTCATCACTCAGCCCATAAGACGGTTTTACTTGGATTTCTGATTGAACACCGGTACTTTTTTCCATTGCGGTAACAGAGAGCAAACCGTCTGCATCAACTTGATAGGTGACTCGAATGTGCGCAGCCCCCGCCGTCATCGGTGGGATCCCTTTCAAAGAAAAGCGCGCTAATGAACGACAGTCATCAATCAGCTCCCTTTCACCTTGAACAATATGCACAGACATCGCTGTTTGACCATCTTTGAACGTCGTAAACTCTTGCGCTTTGGCAACTGGAATTGTTGTATTTCGAGGTACAATTTTTTCAACCAAGCCGCCCATCGTTTCAATACCGAGCGACAATGGAATCACGTCTAAAAGTAGCATCTCAGAGTCGGGTTTATTCCCCACCAAGATATCGGCTTGAATAGCCGCGCCTAACGCGACCACTTCATCAGGGTTAATGCTCGTAAGTGGTGTTTTACCGAAGAACTCTCCAACCATATCGCGAACTAGAGGGGTACGAGTCGAGCCGCCGACCATCACGACTTCTAAGACCTCATCGGCCTCAACTTCTGCATCGCGCAAAGCACGACGGCATGACATCAACGTTTTCTTCAATAAAGGTCGAACAAGATCATTAAATGTGTCGCGCGTCAGTTCTCCTTGCCAATCCAGCACAGAGATCGTGGCACGCTCTGCCTCACTTAGATCGATTTTAGCCTGAGTAGCCGCATCAAGCAGTTCGCGCTGTTGAGCCGAAGATAGCGCTGACATTCCGATTAAAAATTGGATGTGATCAGCGATAAGATGGTCAAAGTCATCGCCGCCCAACGCCGAATCACCGCCGGTTGCCAGTACCTCAAAAATGCCTTTTGATAAGCGTAATATGGAGACGTCAAACGTCCCACCACCGAGATCATACACGGCAATAACACCTTCTTGACCGCTATCCAGTCCATAAGCGATCGCGGCAGCCGTCGGTTCGTTAAGCAAACGAAGCACATGTAATCCCGCTAGATTTGCCGCATCTTTGGTTCCGACACGCTGCGCGTCGTCGAAATACGCGGGTACGGTAATGACAACACCCGCAAGATCGCCACCCAATGACGCTTCTGCGCGAGCCGCCAATGCCTTAAGGATATCCGCGGAGACTTGAATAGGGTTTTTGTCGCCGTTCATCGTTTGCAATATCGGTAAGCCGTTGTCGCTTTCGACTAGATGGTAAGGCAATGATGGGTAGCGTGATCTAACGTCTGTTAATGAGCGACCTAATAGGCGCTTTACAGAGACAATTGTATTCTCTGGGTCTTTCGATGCGTTATTTCTCGCATCGTAACCAACCGTTACTTGCTCTGGTGAGTAATGCACAGCAGAGGGAAGGATTTTTCGACCTTGTGAATCTGAAAGTGTTGAGGTCTCGCCACTTTTTACACTTGCGACCAATGAATTAGTGGTGCCTAAATCAATACCCGCGGCCAGTTTATGTTCGTGTGGTGCAGAACTTTGTCCCGGCTCTGCGATTTGAAGTAATGCCATTCAAATATCCTTGGAGGCTGTGATTAACCAAGCAGTTTTTCTTCTAATTGTTCTATTTCGCTTTTCAGCTTGGCGATAAATTTGAGTTTACGAATACTATCTGCAGCGCTATCCCAATGGCCATTTACCAGCTCATTCGTCAGACTTGATAGGTGTTCGTTAAACATTTTGCTTACCTGACGTTCAAAGTCAAAAAGTTCTTCTTCTGCATCAGGTGAATTCGCGACGTCTTCGAGGGTTTCACGCAGCTCCATTTGTTCCATAAGAAACAGAGGATCCTGCAATGTCCTGTGCTCTCCGCGAATATCGATGCCGTTTTCAGCAAGTAAATATTCCGCTCGAGATATCGGCCGTCGTAATACTTCATACGCATCATTAATCTGTGCGGCTTTTTGTACCGCCAGCAAACGATCTCGCTCTGAAGCCGTCGAAAAGTTATCAGGGTGAAAGCGCTTTTGAAGCTCAAGGAACTGAGAAGAAAGAAGGCTACCGTCCAGCGGAAACTGAACAGGTAGCCCAAATAGTTCAAAATGGTTCATATCGTATGACTCGTAGTAATGGAGCTCAGTAAACTGAGCTCCTTATCGGTTAAACATTAAAGCTTTCACCACAACCACATTCGCCTTTCGCGTTTGGGTTATTGAATTCAAAGCCTTCGTTCAAACCTTCTTTTACGTAATCCAGTTCTGTTCCATCTAAATAGACAAGGCTTTTAGCATCGATGATCACCTTTACACCAGCGTGCTCAAAGACTTCATCACCATCGTCAAGGTCATCAACAAATTCAAGCACATAAGCCATTCCTGAACACCCAGTTGTTTTGACACCTAGGCGTAAACCAAGGCCTTTACCTCGATTATCTAGAAATGCTTTTACTCGACTCGCTGCTGCGTCTGTCATGGAGATGGCCATACTACAACCTTATCTGTTTATCTATTGAATCAATTCTGTGGGTGTCAACCCGGTCTTTAATCGCGCTTTTTCTTGTAGTCAGCAACCGCGGCTTTAATCGCGTCTTCTGCAAGAATAGAACAGTGCACTTTTACTGGTGGCAATTCTAACTCATCAGCAATTTCTGAGTTTTTAATTGCAGCGGCTTCGTCTACCGACTTGCCTTTAACCCACTCTGTTACCAACGAGCTTGATGCAATCGCAGAGCCGCAGCCGTAGGTTTTAAACTTCGCATCTTCGATAATACCTTCTGGTGTTACCTTGATTTGCAGTTTCATCACGTCACCACATGCTGGTGCGCCTACCATACCACTACCTACGCTTGGGTCATTTTTATCAAATGAACCAACATTACGTGGGTTCTCATAGTGGTCAATTACTTTTTCACTGTACGCCATAATTTATTCCTCGAATCCTCTATTTCCTTGAGATTAGTGGTGTGCCCACTCGACCGTATCAAGGTCAATCCCTTCGTTATACATATCCCATAGAGGAGACATGTCGCGTAATTTATTCACCGCTGTCTTAAGCTGCTCAATCGCATAATCTACTTCTTCTTCTGTCGTAAAACGACCAAAAGAGAAACGAACAGAGCTGTGTGCAAGCTCATCGTTGAGACCCAGTGCACGCAGTACATAAGACGGCTCTAAGCTCGCTGAAGTACACGCCGAACCCGAAGATACGGCTAGGTCTTTCAACGACATTAATAATGATTCACCTTCGACAAAAGCAAAGCTAATGTTCAGGTTATGCGGTACTCGCATCTCAAGGTCGCCATTCACAGTGACCGCTTCAAGATCTTTAACACCTGCGTAAAGACGTTCGCTTAATGCTTTCGCGTGTTCATAGTCTTTCTGCATATCTTGTTTAGCGATAGCAAACGCTTCACCCATACCAACAATCTGATGAGTAGCAAGTGTGCCCGAGCGGAAACCACGCTCATGACCGCCACCATGCATTTGCGCCTCGAGGCGAACACGTGGTTTACGACTCACGTAAAGTGCACCAATACCTTTAGGGCCATACGCTTTATGAGCAGATAATGAGATCAAATCAACTTTCATCTCTTGCACATCAATTGGGATTTTACCCGCAGATTGAGCCGCGTCGACATGGAAGATGATCTTTCTGCTACGGCATAGCTCACCGATTGCCGTAATGTCTTGAACGACACCAATTTCGTTGTTCACGTGCATGATAGAGACTAACACCGTGTCTTCACGCATTGCTGCTTCAAGCTTGCTGAGATCAATAATCCCGTTGCTTTCAGGTTGAAGATAAGTCACTTCAAACCCTTCACGCTCGAGTTGACGGCATGGGTCTAATACCGCTTTATGTTCGGTTTTGCACGTAATTATGTGCTTGCCTTTCTTACCATAAAAGTGCGCAGCACCTTTTATCGCAAGGTTATCTGATTCTGTTGCGCCCGATGTGAAGACAATTTCACGAGGGTCAGCGTTGAGCAAATCTGCGACTTGCTCACGTGCATTATCGACTGCTTCTTCTGCCTGCCATCCATAACGGTGTGAACGTGATGCTGGATTACCAAACGTTCCGTCCATTGTCATGCATTTAACCATTTTTTCAGCGACGCGTGGGTCAACTGGACAAGTGGCAGAATAATCTAAATATATCGGCAGTTTCATTCTTTACTCCAATGTAAAAGCAACACTACTTACGAGCGAACATTGATACCGATGGGCGCGGCGTTATTATTCTTTCTTGAAAACCCATTATTTACCGTAAGGTCAATGTCCTGACGGTCAGAAATTTGTAGGACTTCATTATCCACCATCAACTCACCGAGAGTGATGTTGTTTAAAAAGTCGCTAATGCGAGAACTCAAATCTCGCCACAATGTGTGAGTTAAGCAACGTGTACCGCCCTGACAATCACCTTTGCCAGCGCACTTTGTTGCGTCGACTGATTCATCGACGGCAGCAATAACGGTACCAATAGAAATATCAGTGGCGTCCGAGCCTAAGCGATAACCACCACCAGGACCCCGCACACTTGAGACTAATCCAGCTTTACGCAGTTTTGAAAACAGCTGTTCTAAGTAAGAAAGGGAAATCCCTTGACGCTCAGAAATATCGGCCAGTGGGACTGGACTTTGCTGCGAATGCAGAGCGACATCGAGCATCGCCGTTACTGCGTATCTTCCTTTTGATGTTAATCTCATATCACACGTTTCCACATTGTCTTTGTGGGAACAATTTTTTCATACCTGACTATTTTAGTCAAGTATTCATTTGACTAAAATAGTCAGGTATTCATCCACACAGTTAATGCGGTTAAATACCTTTGGAATTCGCTTTCTCGATAGAGGTCAAAATACCTCGTAAAGTATTGATTTCTTGAGACTCAGGGCGAGCTCGGCTGAATAGTCTACGTAACTTATTCATCACTAAGTTCGGCTTATCTTTAGATATAAATTGGGTATTCGTGATCACTTTTTCAAGGTGTTGATAGAATAATTCCAACTCTTTATGACGAGGATAATCAGGCTCATCTTGAGCTGGAAATTGTTGGCTTGCTCTATCGAGATGAGCAACCCGAACTTCATAACTCAACGTTTGGACGGCCATGGCCAAATTTAACGAACTGTATTCTGGGTTAGCCGGGATGCAGGTATGATAATGACACAACTGTAATTCATCATTAGTTAGACCGGTACGCTCTCTACCAAACACTAACGCTACAGGATGTTTTTCGCTTTCCACAGCAAAACGCTGACCACATTCACGAGGCTCTATCATCGGCCAATCTAATGTACGAGAGCGCGCACTTGAGCCAACAACTAGGCCACAATCTTCTATGGCTTCTTCTAAAGTCGAGACAATAGTGGCACCTAACGCGATATCACTTGCACCCGCAGCTAAAGCAACGGCTTGTGCGTCTACTTCACATTGGGGATCAACCAATACCATCTGGCTCATTCCCATTACTTTCATCGCACGGGCTGCCGAACCAATATTCCCCGAGTGGGACGTCCCAACAAGAATGATCTTAACGTTGTTTAGCATTGTCAAATAGCACCAAGATTACAAAATCGACGAATAATAACATAAACCCGACTAAAATAGTCAGGGTCTTTTTATTCACGCCGATGACAGGACAAAAAATAACCACTTCCTTTTTCTTCAATCTTTGGTATACTCGCCGCCGCTTTTTGTTCTTTAACATCCGTTGGGAAAATTCGTATGCATCCAATGCTAAATATCGCTATACGCGCAGCGCGTAAAGCTGGCAACCATATTGCTAAATCACTTGAAAACACTGATAAGATTGAATCAGTACAGAAAGGCACTCAGGAGTTTGTCACTAACGTAGACAACGAAGCTGAAGCACTCATTATCCATACCATTCAAACCTCTTACCCTGAGCACAGCATTATTGCTGAAGAAAGCGGTATGATTGAAGGTAAAGATAGTGATGTTCAATGGATCATCGACCCACTGGATGGCACCACTAACCTTATCAATGGTTTCCCGCACTTTTGTGTTTCTATTGCTGTTCGCATTAAAGGCAGAACAGAAGTAGCGTGTGTTTACGACCCAATGCGCAATGAGCTATTTACCGCACAACGTGGTTCTGGCGCTCAACTCAATAACGCTCGTATTCGCGTTACTCCTTTAAAAGATATCAAAGGTACCATTATCGGTACTGGCTTCCCATACAAGCAAAAGCAGCATTCTGAAAGTTTTTTCAAAATCATGTCTTCAATGTTTGTTGAGTGTTCTGACTTCCGTCATACTGGCTCTCCAGCACTTGACCTTTGCTACTTAGCAGCAGGTCGCGTAGATGGTTACTTCGAGCTTGGACTAAAGCCTTGGAACATGGCAGCTGGCGATCTTATTGCTCGTGAAGCAGGCGCTATTGTTACTGATTTTGCTGGCGGAACAGACCACATGAAATCAGGCAACATCGTTGCTTCAAGTGCTCGTGGCGTGAAATCAATGCTTAAACACATTCGTGAAAATTCAAACGAAGGTATGCTTAAGTAAGTCATAATGACTAAGCGCTAAGTATTGAATTGTAATCCCGGCCATCGGCTGGGATTTTTTTTACCTATTGCTTTTCTTCCTGCTAGTTTTCATTAATCAATGAATAATAGAAACCTACCCTCAAAAAAAAGGCCGCTCTGAGAGCGACCCTTTTCATTCAACATCAAAGAACTACGGCATTTCGTCGAACTCTTCGCCTTCTTTTTCTATCGGTGTTGGCATCAAGTGCTCACGCTGAATACCAAGTTTCAGAGCAAGGGCTGAAGCCACATAGATTGAAGAATAAGTACCAACAGTAATACCAAGCAATAGTGCTAATGCAAAGCCATGGATCATCGCTCCGCCTTGCGTAAACAACGCAATGACCACAAACAATGTCGTGCCAGACGTAATTAACGTACGGCTTAGCGTTTGTGTAATCGAGCTATTCATGATGTCTGGCGATTCACCTTTCCGCATCTTACGGAAATTCTCACGAATTCGGTCAAAAACTACGATGGTATCGTTGAGTGAGTAACCAACCACGGTGAGCAATGCTGCCACAATGGTCAAATCAACCTCTATCTGTAATAGAGAGAAGATACCTAAGGTAATAATAACATCGTGCGCCAGCGCCATAACAGCACCCGCCGCTAAGCGCCACTCAAAACGTATCGAGACATAAATCAAGATACAGATCAGTGAGACTAAGATGGCCAAGCCACCCGCCTCCGTTAGCTCATCTCCCACATTCGGACCAACAAATTCAATACGGCGCATTTCAACACTTTCGCCTGTACCTTCTTTGATTGCACTCAGGATTTGATTACCTAGCGCTTCGGCTTGAACACCATCACGCGGGCGTAAACGCACCATTACATCACGAGAAGAACCAAAGTTCTGCACGGTTGCATCGCCAAAGCCTTCGGCATCCAATGCGCTACGCACATCTTCAAGGTTCGCAGGTTGCTCAAAACCAACTTCAATCAGCGTACCGCCTGTGAAATCTAGGCCCCAATTTAACCACTTCGTAGACAGAGTAAATAATGCTGCAGCAATCATTACGAGTGAGAACGCAAATGCTACTTTTGACCAACGCATAAAGTCGATCGTTTTGTCCAATTTCATTATCTGAAACATAACTAATTCCTAGATCGACAATTTTTTAACGCGCTTGCCGCCATAAACCAGGTTCACTAAACAGCGAGTACCAATGATTGCGGTAAACATAGAGGTAATAATACCGATTGAAAGTGTCACAGCGAAGCCTTTGATAGCCCCCGTACCGACAGCAAACAAAATAATGGCAGTAATTAGCGTCGTAATATTGGCATCGGCAATCGTACTAAATGCGTTTGCGTAGCCTTGTTGGATCGCTTGTTGAGGATTGCGTCCGTCTCTTAACTCTTCCCGTATTCGCTCAAAAATCAGCACGTTGGCATCAACTGCCATACCGACCGTCAGTACAATACCGGCGATACCAGGGAGCGTCATTGTCGCGCCAGGAATCATCGACATCACACCGATAATTAAAACGATGTTTGCCATCAAGGCACAGTTAGCAAAAAGACCAAAACCACGGTAGTAGATAAGCGTAAACAGCATCACCGCAATCATACCGGTAATACACGCCATGATACCCATATCAATATTCTGCTGTCCCATTGATGGACCAATGGTTCTTTCTTCAACAATAGAAATAGGTGCAATCAAGGCACCAGCACGAAGCAACAACGCAAGGTTATGGGCTTCAGCCGCAGAATCGATACCCGTAATTCGGAAGTTACGCCCCAGCGCCGATTGAATCGTTGCTTGGTTGATCACCTCTTCGTGCTTATCAAGAATGACTTTGCCTTCAGGGGTGCGCTTACCACTGTCTTTATATTCCGCAAACACTGTTGCCATCAGTTTGCCGATATTTTGACGAGAGAACGCCGCCATTTTATTACCACCTTCGCTATCTAGCGAGATGTTAACTTGTGGACGACCGTATTCATCAGCACTTGAGCTCGCATCGGTAATGCTTGCTCCGCCAAGGATGATACGCTTCTTCAGTACAGCAGGACGACCATCACGATCAAACTTAATCTCACTGCCTGCAGGCGCACGGCCACTAGCCGCAGCCGCTAGATCAGCGCTGCTATCGACTTCTCGGAACTCAAGGGTTGCCGTTGCACCAAGAATCTCTTTCGCTCTTGCCGTATCTTGAACACCAGGGAGCTCAACTACAATACGACTCGCGCCTTGACGCTGCACTAATGGTTCAGCAACACCAAGCTCATTCACACGGTTACGTAGAATGGTAATGTTCTGCTCGACAGCATAATTACGGATTTCTTGTAGGCGGGTTTCTTTAAAACGAGCAACAATAGCAAAGCGGCCATTAGTATTGGAATCAAAGAAATCCATATCTGGATGCTTTGACTCTAATGATGCCAATGCTTGTGCAAGCTGCGCTTCATCTCGAAGTAAAACCTCGACGGCGTCTTTTCCTGAAGGGCGAATCGAGCGATAGCGAATGCGGTCTTCGCGCAATTCACTTCGAAAGGCTTCTTCTTGTTGACCAACCAGCTTGTCCATGGCCGCATCCATGTCGACTTCCATTAAGAAGTGAACACCACCACGTAGATCGAGACCTAGTTTCATTGGCGCAGCACCAATTGCTTCAAGCCAATGAGGCGTTGCGGCTGCAAGGTTAAGGGCAACTATAGAATCTTGACCTAGAGCTTCACTGATTACGTCTCGCGCACCGATTTGAACATCAGTATTGTTGAAACGAACCAAGATTGAGCCATTTTCTAAGGCAATGGATTTATAAGAGAGTTGCTCTTCATCTAGAGCTTGAGTGACAGTATCCAGCGTCGACATATCAACAGAGGCGCCACGCGCCCCTGTAATTTGAATAGCCGGATCTTCACCGTATAAGTTGGGAAGCGCATATAATGCTGCGATAGCAATGGTGAAAATCACCATTAAGTACTTCCACAGGGGATAACGGTTTAGCACAGCGAGGATCCTTTAGCTGTTTTTATAGAGACTTCAGCGTACCTTTTGGTAGCACTGCAGTGATGAAATCTTTCTTGATAACCACTTCGTTGTTATCGTTTAGCGCGATAGCAATGTAGTCGTTGTCTTCAGCAATCTTAGTAATTTTACCAATTAGACCACCGTTTGTTAGCACTTCATCGCCTTTGCCCATAGATGACATTAGGTTCTTGTGCTCTTTAGTACGCTTTGCTTGTGGGCGGTAGATCATGAAGTAAAAGATCACTGCAAACATGCCAAGCATAATCAACATTTCAAAACCACCGCCTTGTGGAGCGGCTTCAGCAGCGTAAGCTGAACTAATCAAACTCATTGGAAAACATCCTCGTTAAATGTAAATACATATTCAAAATTGGGCTATCCCCCTATCTTTTCAAGAAGCAAACAGTAACTCAATGTTTCTTCACCCTTTAAGTGCACAAAAAATGTGACGTAGAGCTAGGAATTGTTAGCTACTGTCAGGATAGCCGTAAATTTAACCAATTATTTCATATCAATTGGCGGCACTTCGCGATCGCGACGTGCGTAAAACTCTTGCACAAATTCTTCAAAACGGTCTTCGTCAATGGATTTACGAATGCTTTCCATCAGGCGTTGGTAGTAGCGAAGGTTGTGAATCGTATTCAGGCGTGCGCCCAAAATTTCGTTACAACGATCAAGGTGATGCAAGTACGCTTTCGAGTAATTCTTACACGTGTAGCAGTCACATTCTGGATCAAGAGGGCTCACATCTGTTTTATGCTTGGCGTTACGGATCTTAATCACGCCGCCTGTCACAAACAAGTGACCATTACGAGCATTACGTGTTGGCATAACACAATCGAACATATCGATGCCACGGCGAACACCTTCAACCAAATCTTCTGGTTTACCCACACCCATCAGGTAGCGAGGTTTATCTTCCGGAAGTCTTGGAGTTGTGTGTTCAAGTACACGGTGCATATCTTCTTTTGGTTCACCTACTGCTAGACCACCAACGGCATAACCGTCAAAGCCAATATTGGTTAAACCATCAACGGAGACATCACGAAGGTCTTCATAGACGCCACCCTGAACGATACCAAATAGCGAGTTCGGGTTATCAAGCTTATCAAAATGATCTCGAGAACGCTGAGCCCAACGCAGAGACATCTCCATCGATTTCTTTGCTTCGTCGTGAGTCGCAGGATAAGGCGTACATTCATCAAAAATCATGACGACATCTGAGCCAAGATCTTTTTGAATCTCCATGGATTTCTCAGCATCCATGAATACTTTGTCGCCATTTACTGGGCTACGGAAATGCACACCTTCTTCAGTAATTTTACGCGTCGCACCAAGGCTGAATACCTGAAAACCGCCTGAATCGGTTAAGATTGGACCTTTCCAGTTCATGAAATCATGTAAATCACCGTGTAGCTTCATGATCTCTTGACCAGGGCGTAGCCAAAGGTGGAAAGTATTACCAAGCAAGATCTCCGCTCCGGTGTCTTTCACTTCTTCAGGTGTCATCCCTTTCACGGTACCGTAGGTACCAACTGGCATAAATGCCGGGGTCTGCACGGTACCGCGTTCAAACGTCAATTGACCACGACGGGCATGACCATTTTTCTTCTTAAGTTCGTATTGTAATTTCACGAAGGCTCCTATTCGCCAGAGACACAGTCTGACTCAATGTCAAAACGCACTAACAAGCGTAGCTTGTCGCACTCGATTGCACTGACATTTCTGTCTAATGCTTGATGGTCATCCTTACCAAAACTCTCACTGATTCCTTGAGTGAAACGAAAAAACTAAAACCGAACGCTAATCGGCTTTTTTAGTGATGAACATTGCATCACCGTAGCTAAAGAAACGGTATTCACTATCGACCGCATGCTGATACGCTGCCATGACGTTATCGTAGCCAGCAAATGCGCTCACTAACATAATAAGCGTCGATTCTGGTAGATGGAAGTTCGTCACTAAACAATCGACGACTTGGTACTCATAACCAGGGAAAATGAAGATTTCTGTATCCCCGAAAAACGGCGCTAATTCCGTTCCTTTTGCTTTCGCGTCTTGAGCCGCGCTTTCTAGAGAGCGTACAGACGTTGTCCCGACAGCAATGACTCGCCCACCACGTGCTTTGGTTTCAGCGACGGCTTTCACCACTTCTTCAGATACTTCAACGTATTCAGAGTGCATATGGTGGTCGTCGATATTGTCGACTCGGACAGGCTGGAAAGTGCCGGCACCAACGTGTAGTGTCACGTAGGCGAAATTCACACCCTTTGCTTTTATTTCTGCTAATACTTTGTCATCAAAATGCAAACCAGCGGTAGGCGCTGCAACGGCTCCGGGCTTTTCATTGTAAACCGTTTGATAGCGTTCTTTGTCGGTGTCTTCATCAGGTCTATCAATATACGGCGGCAACGGCATATGACCGATGTCATTTAATACCTCGAGTACCGTTTTGTCAGATTGCACTTGAATCTCAAACAATGCATCGTGTCTGGCGACCATGATCGCTTGATAATCATCGTTTTCACCAAGAAATAGTTCAGTTCCCACCTTTGGAGATTTAGAACAACGAACATGAGCTAATACACGTTTATCATCGAGCATGCGCTCAACTAACACCTCTAACTTGCCACCCGATGCTTTACGTCCAAACATTCTGGCAGGAATGACGCGTGTGTTATTGAACACCAATAAATCGCCGGGTTGAACCAAACTGGCAATGTCGGTAAAAGTTTTATCTGCCACTTCGCCTGTATTGCCAGTGAGCTGCAATAACCGGCTAGCGCTGCGCTCTGCTTTAGGGTAGCGGGCGATGAGTTCGTCAGGTAGGTCGAAGTGAAAATCTGAAACTTGCATAACACCAATCTTTCTTAATCTATGACATGAAGGGCGAAAAATTTCGCAGCGGCTAAGTATAGGCTTACGGCATGGAATAGCAAGTTGAACAAGGGTAATCATGCTGGTTTTTCGAGCAAAATGGTAGTGCGTGACGGTCACTCCATTTTTGCTATCTAATTTTAATGATTCGCATCAAATAACGACCGAGTTCTCAACTTTAACGCGTCGAAAATTCTATAGTTAAAGTAGACATTCACACTGAGTTGGAGGCCCTATATGATTAAGGTCGAAGATATGATGACCCGCAACCCTCACACCCTATTGCGGTCTCACTCTCTCGCCGATGCTAAGCACATGATGGAAGCGCTTGATATCAGGCATATCCCTATCGTTGATGCCCACAAACAACTGTTAGGCATTATTTCCCAACGCGACTTGTTCGCCGTACAAGAATCCATCTTACAACGAGTTCCAAGCGACCAATCTTACACATTATCAACACCTATTAGCGATTTTATGCATGTCAATATCATGACAATTGAACCCAGAGCAGGGCTTCGTGAAAGTGCCGTGTATATGCAAAAACACAAAGTAGGCTGTTTGCCAGTGGTCAAAAAAGGAGAATTAGTGGGCATCATTACAGACAGTGATTTTGTTGCTATCGCGATTAATTTGCTCGAATTACAAGAGGAAGTAGAACCAGAAGAGTCGGAAGTTGAAGTGGTTCAGCAAACCACCGAGCCTTCATAGTTTAACAACGTCATCTAAAACACAAGCAAGATGGTTGGTGTATGTGTCTTATATACCAACCCCAAATAGCAACGCATACATTATTCTGCAGCAGAGACTCCCTAGTATTACAGCAACCCCGAAACGACATCCGCTAAGTGCATAAAAGACTCTCGCCTTGACGAACTAGGCCGCCAAACTAAACCAATTTCTCTGTGTGCTTGCTGACCTGGCGGCTCAATAACAATCAGATTCTGATTGTCTAATAACCCGTGCTCAATCGCCATTTGTGGGATAAATGTGGTACCCAAACCGTTTGCCACCATCTGAACAAGTGTGTGCAAACTCGTTGCACTAAATGGATTGATTTTTTCTTTTTTGGTCAACTTACAAGCAGACACAGCATGCTCGGTTAAACAGTGTTCATTTTCTAGTAAGAATACTGATTCATCCGGTAGATCATCATACTTAATTGGTACTCGGATACGATCGGCTTGAGTTCGGCTTATGACCATTTTGAACGGATCTTGCCCAACAATACAGCTCTCCATATTACCAATTTCCATTGGTAAAGCGAGAATAAGCACATCTAACTCACCGTGTTTCAAGGCGGCTAATAAATTGGAGGTCGTATCTTCCCTTAGTAGTAGGTTAAGCTGCGGGTAGCGAGCGTTAACTTCTTGCACTAAATCACACAATAGAAACGGCGCAATCGTTGGAATGCAACCAAGCTTAATCTGCCCTTGCATCGCGTCACCTTGGCAATAATTACCTAACTCCATTAGGTCTTGCCCTTTCGCAAGTAGCTCCCGCCCTTGTTTCACCACCATTTCACCCGCCTGGGTGAATACTAATGGGCTTTTCTTATCTTTTTTCTCATAAAGCGGGCAACCAATGAGCTCTTCAAGGTTTTGGATACCTTTGCTCAAGGTCGATTGACTAACAAAACAACGCTCTGCGGCTTCACTAAAATGTCGAGTTTCATTCAGCGTTACGAGGTAGTGAATTTGTTTTAAACTGGGCCATTTGTTCATAATTATTGCCTGCTTTTAACACACTATCAAAAAAGGAATGAGTCAGTTTCATTCATCGCTTTTTTCGATTAAATCAATCTATTAATTTCGCTTTTTTCAATACTACAATGTGTACTATAGTTTGTCTCGTACAAACACGGACCAAACCGAACACGGTTTGAATTAACCTATTTTAGGAGCAAAAAAATGGTACTAGTTGGTCGTCAAGCCCCAGATTTTACTGCAGCAGCTGTTCTTGGTAACGGCGAAATCGTTGATAACTTCAACTTCGCTGAATTCACTAAAGGTAAAAAAGCAGTTGTTTTCTTCTACCCACTAGATTTCACGTTCGTTTGCCCATCTGAGCTTATCGCATTTGATAACCGTCTAGCTGATTTCCAAGCTAAAGGCGCAGAAGTTATCGGTATTTCTATCGATTCTCAATTCTCTCACAACGCATGGCGTAACACTGCTATCGAAGATGGCGGTATCGGTCAAGTTAAATACCCTCTAGTTGCTGATGTTAAGCACGAAATCTGCAAAGCATACGACGTAGAGCACCCAGAAGCTGGCGTTGCGTTCCGTGGTTCTTTCCTAATTGATGCTGACGGCCTTGTTCGTCACCAAGTAGTGAACGATCTTCCACTTGGTCGTAACATCGATGAAATGCTTCGCATGGTAGACGCACTAAACTTCCACGAGAAGAATGGTGAAGTTTGTCCTGCACAATGGGAAGAAGGCAAAGCTGGTATGGACGCATCTCCAACAGGTGTTGCAGCGTTCCTATCTGAGCACGCAGACGACCTATCTAAATAATTGAAACCTTCCGCCCCATGCTCACGGGGTTGATGGTTGGAAATAATAAAGCGGACACCGCAGCCAATCATTGAAGAGATTTTCAGTTAGCCGAATCCAAGCCCGAGTTTTTACTCGGGCTTTTCTTATTTCCCCTCAATACACTTTTCATCGCTAGTATATCCAGCCTCAGAGCGTTATATTGTTGCCCCCCTCCTTTCTGTCGGATAACTCAATGACCTACCAAATCGAAGTGTGCATCGACAATATTGAATCTCTCCCATTGGCTATTCAGGGTGGCGCAACTCGAATAGAACTGTGCGCTTCATTAGCTCTTGGCGGGCTTACTCCTAATGCAGGCTTGATAAAACAAGCGGTACAAGCATCGTCAATTCCTATTTATGTCATGATTCGCCCTAGGCAAGGTGATTTTCTCTATGACCACAGTGATGCAGAGGTCATGGCAGAAGATATTCGAATCAGCGCTCAATATGGTGCTCAAGGTATCGTATTAGGTATGCTAGATAAAGAAGGGAACATCGATAAACCACTAGCTACTCGTCTTATTGCCCTCGCACATAAACTAGGGCTAGGCGTAACCTTTCACCGTGCTTTTGACCAATGCAGCAATCCATTCCAAGCCTTAGAACATGTTATTGAACTGGGGTGTGAGCGCATACTCACTTCTGGTCTGGGAAAAAATGTTTGTGAGGGTATGGCGATGCTGAAACAGCTCAACGAGAAGGCGAATGGGCGAGTTGCTATTATGGCGGGCGCTGGGCTGAATGAGAAAAATGTTGCGGATGTGATTGCGACAACTAAGGTGACTGAGGTCCATCTTTCAGGGAAATCCACTCGCCCAAGTCAGATGTTATTTGTCGCTTCGACAGCTAAAATGGGACAAGACGATGTGGATGACTTTGCGATTCCCATTACCGATCCAGATAAAATACGAGCCGTCATCGAGCAACTGCCCAACGTATAAAGAGGTTGGTGACCAGTACACCTATAAGCCCACCAAAATTGCCGGGTTAGTCACTCGCTAACCGGCAGTACAGCGGAGATCTATAAAAAGTTATCGATCTCTTTCTCATCAAGGTGGCGAACATCCTTGCCCTTCACAAAATAAATAATGTATTCACAAATATTCTGGCAGCGATCACCTACCCGCTCAATGGCACGAGCAGACCACATAACCTGTAATATGTTAGGGATGTTTTTTGGGTTTTCCATCATGTACGCCGTCAGTTGGCGAATCACTGCTTCATACTCAGCGTCAAGTTTATCATCTTGTTTATAGACCTCGGCGGCGGCATCGACATCCATGCGCGCAAAGGCATCCAACACCTGATGAAGCATACCAATAGCTTGACGGCATAACGGCTCTAGCGACACATGATAATTTTGTTCTTTGGTTGATGGCGTCTCGATGGCTACTCTTGCGATTCTCGTAGCCACATCGCCGATACGCTCTAAATCTGTAATGGTTTTAATAATGGCCATCACCAAACGCAAGTCTTTGGCTGTGGGTTGCCGCTTGGCGATAATTCGGGTGCAAGCCTCATCGATAGAGACCTCCATCGCATTCACTTTATGATCATCTCGTACAACTTTCCTCGCCAAATCAATATCGTCACTGTGTAGCGCCTGCATTGAAAATGAAAGCTGCTGCTCCACCAGCCCTCCCATCGTAAGGACGTGAGTACGAATGGATTCCAATTCCGCATTGAATTGACCAGAAATATGACGACCAAAGTGCATGTGTTAACTATTCCTCTATCCGTATCGACCAGTAATATAGTCTTCCGTTTGCTTTTGCAGCGGTGATGTAAAGATTGCATCGGTATCTGAGTACTCTACCAGTTTTCCCAGATGAATAAACGCAGTGTGATCACTTACTCGCGCTGCTTGTTGCATGTTATGTGTCACCATCACTACGGTGTACTTTCTCTTTAAATCGTTAATCAACTCTTCAATAGTCAGTGTCGAGATAGGGTCAAGCGCTGACGTGGGTTCGTCCAGCAGTAAAACCTCCGGCTCAATGGCGATCGCACGAGCAATGACTAAACGCTGCTGCTGCCCTCCTGATAACCCAAACGCATTATCATGAAGTCGGTCTTTAACCTCATCCCAGAGCGCAGCGGCGCGCAGCGAACGCTCTACGGCATCATCAAGATTACGGCTATTGCGTATCCCTTGTAAGCGTAATCCATACACCACATTTTCATAAATAGATTTCGGGAACGGATTGGGTCTTTGGAATACCATGCCGACTCGACGGCGCAATGTTGCCACATCCACTTTAGGGTGATAAATATTTTTCCCGTGCAGTCTAACATCCCCCTCGACCTTGCATCCTTCAACGAGGTCATTCATACGATTGATACATCGCAACAAGGTTGACTTGCCACAACCAGAAGGCCCAATGAACGCTGTAACTTGCCCTTTTGGAATGCGCATTGAAACATTATCTAGTGCTTGCGAACCGCGATAGAACAAATTTAATTTTTCTATTTCAATAGCAGTCTGATCATCATTTAAGTCATTAACATCAAGTGGTGTGGGGTAACCTAGGGTTTGATTGATAGAAAACATAGTTAGTCTTGTCCCAATGTTCGATATTTTTCTCTTAGATTATTGCGAATAGCAATCGCGGTTAAGTTCAAACCGACCACCACTGTCACCAACAAAAATGACGTCGCATAAACCAATGGACGAGCGGCCTCTATATTAGAGGTTTGGAAACCAACATCGTATATATGAAAACCTAGATGCATGAACTTTCGCTCTAGATGTAAAAAAGGAAATTGGGCATCAACAGGCAGGCTAGAGGCAAATTTCACCACACCAACAAGCATCAAAGGCGCCACTTCACCCGCCGCCCTCGCTACCGCCAAGATGAGCCCGGTGATAATAGCAGGGCTTGCCATTGGTAAGACTATCCGCCATATCGTTTCGAATTGCGTGGCACCTAACGCCAAAGAACCATGCCTTGCTGAGAGTGGAATACGATTCAGGCCTTCTTCTGTCGTTACGATCACAACGGGTAACGTCAAAATAGCTAACGTTAATGCTGACCAAAGCAAACCTGGCGTTCCGAAGGTGGGAGCAGGTAGGCGCTCAGCATAAAATAATGAATCTATCGAGCCACCGATGGTGTACACAAAGAAGCCAAGTCCAAATACGCCATACACAATGGAGGGGACACCAGCAAGGTTAATTACGCCGACGCGTATCATACGGGTTAGCCAGTTATTTTCAGCGTATTCGTGCAAATACAGCGCAACGAGCACCCCTAACGGCATCACCATCACCGACATAATCAATACTAACAATACCGTACCAAAAATAGCGGGAAATACACCACCTTCAGAGTTAGATTCACGCGGGTCGTCTGACAAAAACTTCCAAACTTGACCACTCCAATGTGTAAGCTTTTCGGCAAGCGTCATATTATTAGGGAACCAAAAGTCCACAATACGGCTGAGGGGAACCTCTACTCGGTCGCCCTTCATATCCGCGACAATAAGTGTCTTGCTATTGAGAGTGTTTCTTAGCTGATCAAGCTCAAGTTCATTGATTGCCAACTGCTGCTGAATAATGCGCTTTTGTTGTTGATATTTTTCCGACAACGCTGAGGTTAATGTGCCATTCAGCTCATCCTTGCGATGCTTTAATCTCATCACTTCAAGTTGATAGCCTAGACCACGTATTTTTCGATCTACAATATCATCAATCGCTTGTTGTGTTTGCTGTGTCAGCGCTAAGGCCTCACCCAGTCGAAGGTGAATATCCGTAACAAACGCACCGTCAGGCGTATTGAGCGCGAGAATATCACCAAAGAACTCTCCGCCTCTCATCCGTTCGATAACAACAAGCCCAGCTGGGGTGGTTTGATTATAAAGTTCTGGCGCTAAAACTGATACAAAGTCCATCCCATACAAATCGCGATTGGCGGTTTTGATACTCAACCTCTCCACCTTACCTGATGCGATAACCGACTCAGGTAATACCGATGAAGCATTGGGGATAGTATGAGTCGACATCCACGTTCTGGAATACACTTGCCCAATAAGATATTTACCGTCAGCATCCTGCCATTGATACAAAGGAGCAGGCCAAAAATAAGCCAACCCTTTCCAGCCAATCAGAAGCAACAAGCCTAAGACAGAAATCAAGCTAATACTGACCGCACCACCGGTCAACCAAACCCAAGGCGCTCCAGACTTAAACCATTTAAACATGGTGAGCTTCCTTAACAACGTCAAAGTGCACTGTATTTCTCTCTTAACCTTTGTCGTATCCATTCAGCTAATGAATTAACAACAAAAGTAAAACTAAACAAAATCAAGGCGATCAAGAACAATAGACGATAATGAGTACTGCCCACGTCAGATTCTGGCAACTCCACCGCCATTGTGGCAGAGAGTGTTCTCATGCTTTCAAAAATATTCCAATCAAGTATCGGGGTGTTACCTGTTGCCATAAGCACAATCATCGTTTCCCCTACAGCTCGACCTAACCCCATCATTACCGCGGAGAAAATCCCTGGACTTGCTGTCAGCAAAACCACATATAATAGGGTTTGCCACTGTGTTGCCCCTAATGCCAGTGAACCATCGCACAAGTGCTTAGGCACTGAGAAAATAGCGTCCTCTGCAATAGTGAAGATTGTTGGTATCACAGCAAAGCCCATTGCAAAGCCAACCACCAGCGCATTGCGTTGGTCAAAATCAATGCCGTGTTGCGCCAGATACACCCTAACATCACCACCAAACATCCATACCTCCATATCGTAGGAGTACGTCATCATTAAGTACATGGCAATGATAATCACAGGGATCAGCGTAAACGGGTGCAATCCACTGGGTAGCTTCCCAGTGAAACGCTTGGGAATAAGGTACCAGACGATTCCAGAAGCTAACGATAAGAGCGGTAGCGTGATAAGTAACATCATCACTGCAGGTAAATGACTTTCGACGATAGGAGCAAACCACATCCCGGCCAAAAAGCCAATAATCACCGTAGGTAAAGCTTCCATCAATTCAATGGTCGGTTTGACGACTTTACGCATTCCCGAAGACATAAAGTAAGCCGTATAAATAGCACCAAATACGGCAATAGGTGCAGCAAACAACATAGCAAACGCCGCGGCTTTTATCGTGCCAAACGCAATAGGAACTAAGCTGAATTTAGGCTCAAAATCATCATTTGCTGCCGTTGTCTGCCAAACAAACTCAGGTTCTGGGTAGCTTTCATACCAAACCTTGCCCCACAGCGCACTCCAGGATATCTCCGGATGTTCATTATCTATTTTAGCGATATGAAGGACATTATCGATGACCAACGCGGCATAGCGATTATTATTCGATAAGCCGATGCTTTGTAATGTACCATCGGGTAGTCGAAGATCAGAGACCGCTTTTTCACTGGTGGTATAACGCCCTTGGATCTCACCAGTACCCAAGCGAGCTAAAAAGCCTTTACTAAGGTTCTCGGGTATAATTTGTTCAACCGAAGCATCAAATTCAAACGAACGAATCGGCGTCAATACCCTTGTCTTATTCGTTAATACATCAAACCACTGCCAAACCATGTGATTATCGTATTGAACAAGCAATGAATAGGCCCCAGCTAGCAACGATATGTCCGTCACTGCAGCTTCGCTAGCACTTCTTAGGTTAATCACTTCTCTGACGGTCAGTTGATTTGATTGATGAACAATGACATACAATTCATCTTTAACGCGGACGTATACTGTGTTGCCATTGGGGGTCAGCAACAATTGATCGGCATCGTTTATAGTGAAGTTTGACGTCGTGATGTTAGCCCCTGTTATTGGCGTATTATCATCCGAAATACTTGTCGTACGTTGAGCACTTAACGTTTTAATATGGTCTTTCTCAACGTGATCGGACAATCGGCTCATCAAGTCATCATTCGAGCTCTCTGTCTCTTGGATTAGATGCACATGACCGAGTGCATCAATCGTCGCAAAGGACATCGTCTTTTGATTCTTCGCCGCTGCAGCAATCACGACGGGCTGCCCATCCGTCGACGCGACAATCCAATTCAATCTGTTGTTGTCTGACGCTACAACCTGATTGCTTGCGATTTCAGTGTCAAAGCTCGGCGTTACAGCGGCCAATTGATTGCCATTACGAAGCAGTATTAACCATTTGGATGACGAGCTTAATAATTCCGCTCCATCTTGGAGATACTGCGATTGCGTCACTTGTCCTGATACTAACGATTTTTCTGTGACAATTCCGTCAGACGTATAAAACCGAGCTTTAGTCGCATTATCATCAACAGCGGTTGTTATAATAGGGGCGGTAAGTTCAATCGGCTCAGCCTTTAACCAAGTGATCTTAGCATCAGAAAAAATGGGGAAGGTAACAAAGGCAAGGTAGACAAA
Organism: Vibrio sp. 10N.286.49.B1; assembly: GCF_002873335.1. GTDB lineage: Bacteria > Pseudomonadota > Gammaproteobacteria > Enterobacterales > Vibrionaceae > Vibrio. The sequence goes on from NZ_MCUW01000038.1 coordinate 50,507, forward strand.
GATAAAGATCAATCCAGCAAGCACACTGAGGCCACCGAATGAGACGATCCAACGAACGAGCCGATCCTGAATCTGACGTTTACGATCTTTAGTGTGCAATGAAAAGCTGGCGTTTGCCATAATTTACATTCTATCTCTTGATGATGTTTGAGGTTGTAAGGGGAGCTGTCCCACTTAGATTATGGGATAAAATACAAGCTTGCACGAAATGCCTCAACATAATATGTCGTTTAGGTGACAATTATATTACACAGCCTCTAACGTACTGAAAATCATAAAATGTCGTACGCTGTATTAGAAATTAAATAAAAGTGTCATGTAAGACCACTATGGTTCACGGCTAGATTTCGTTATCCCCCCTGTTCATCAATAGGGTATTAAGAATGGTTGATTATATGAGCGCAGAAAAATTCTATGTAGAAAAAGAACTTAGCTGGTTGTCTTTCAATGAGCGGGTACTTCAGGAAGCTGCGGATAAAACCGTTCCTCTGATCGAAAGGATCCGATTTCTCGGGATCTTTTCTAACAACCTAGATGAATTCTACAAGGTTCGATTTTCAGATGTTAAACGTCGAATTTTAATAAACCAAGAAAGTGGTAATGGTGATAAATCCAAGCGGCTGCTTTCAAAAATGCAGAGCAAGGTTCTCAAGCTAAACCTTAGGTTTGATGAGCTCTACAATGAACTCATTTTGGAAATGGCGCGCCGACGCATTTTTTTGGTTAATGAAACTCAACTCACCGACACCCAAAAAAAATGGATTCATAAGTATTTCCAGAAGAAAGTGCTCCCTCATTTAACGCCATTACTTCTCAAAGATGAGATAGACGTTCTACAATTTTTAAAAGACGAATACGCCTATATCGGTGTAGAAATAAAAAAAGAAGAAACCTCTCAATACGCATTACTCGAGATTCCAACGGACCACCTCCCCCGCTTTGTTATGGTACCGGAACAAAAGGGAGAGCGACGCAAGACCATTATTTTGCTCGATAACATCATTCGATATTGCTTAGACGACGTCTTTCGAGGTTTTTTTGATTACGATTCACTCAATGGCTATTCAATCAAAATGACACGTGACGCGGAATATGACCTGAGTCATGAGGTTGAACATAGTTTGCTCGAACAAATGTCGGAAGGGGTCAACCAACGCCTGAGCGCAATGCCCGTTCGATTTGTATATGAAGATGGTATGCCCGAAAGCATGCTCACGTTATTGTGTAACAAGCTCGGCATTTCAAACTATGACAGTTTGATTCGGGGTGGGCGTTACCATAACTTTAAAGATTTCATCAATTTTCCAAACGTAGGCCGCGATTACTTAGAAAACAAACCATTACCTCCAATGCGTTGCGCCGATTTTGATGGCTACGCCAATCAGTTTGATGCTATACGTGCGCAAGATATTCTATTAAATTTCCCATATCATTCATTTGAACACGTTACCGAGCTCGTTCGCCAAGCCTCTTACGACCCTAAAGTCCGTGGCATTAAGATTAATATCTACCGAGTCGCAAAAGATTCTAGATTAATGAGCTCTCTCATCGATGCACGACACAATGGTAAGGCTGTAACCGTCGTGGTTGAACTGCAAGCACGCTTTGATGAAGAAGCTAATATTGAATGGTCGAAAGTACTCACTGACAATGGCGTCCAGGTGATTTTTGGCGCTCCAGGCCTCAAAATCCACTCGAAGCTATTGCTCATTAGTCGACTCGAACACGGGGAGATCGTCCGCTACGCCCATGTTGGTACAGGCAATTTTCACGAAAAAAATGCTCGTTTCTACACTGACTTCTCGTTACTGACTGCCGATCATGCCATTACCAATGAAGTCCGTAATGTCTTTGGTTATATAGAAAACCCGTATAGACCCGTAAAATTTGACCATTTAATTGTCTCTCCTCGCAATTCTCGTAAACAACTTTATCAACTCATCGATGAAGAAATCAGTCACGCTCATGCGGGAAACAAAGCCAAGCTCATATTGAAAGTGAATAACCTTGCTGATAAAGGGCTGGTCAATAGGCTTTATACCGCAAGCCAGGCGGGGGTGAAAATCAATATGATTGTTCGTGGCATGTGTGCATTAGTACCAGGACTAGAAGGGATCAGCGATAACATCACTATAATTAGTATTGTCGATCGTTTTTTGGAACATCCAAGAGTTATCATTACCCACAACAATGGCGATCCTAAGGTCTATATATCCTCTGCCGACTGGATGACTCGAAATATTGACCATCGAATTGAGGTTGCCACACCGATTTACGACACACGTTTAAAACAGCGAATCATTGATATTATCAATATCCATTTCACAGACACAATGAAAGCACGCCACATCGATAAAGAAATGAGTAACACTTACGTTTCACGGGGCAATAAGAAAAAAGTGCGTTCACAAGTTGCTATTTACGACTATCTTAAACACGTAGAGAAGCAAACTAAAAAGAACAATAAGCAGCGATTAGAGAATGAGTCAGAACATAACGGAAATCAGTAAACAGGTCGCGGCCATTGATTTAGGCTCCAATAGCTTTCATATGGTCGTCGCTAAAGTCATCAATCAAGACCTGCAAATCGTTAGTCGACATAAGCAAAGGGTGCGCTTAGCGCTCGGGCTAGATGCGCAAAATAATTTGGATAACGCGTCGATTGAACGGGGCCTTGAGTGCCTCGCCATGTTCGCAGAAAGATTGCAGGGTTTTGAGGTCGGCCACGTCCGGATTGCAGCGACACATACATTACGTATCGCCAATAATGCCCACATATTTTTGCAACGCGCTAAAGCGATTCTGCCGTTTTCTATCGAGATCATTCCAGGCGAAGAAGAAGCAAGGCTCATTTATTCTGGCGTTGCTCATACGCAAACAGAATCAAGTTCCAAGCTTGTGGTAGATATCGGTGGTGGCAGCACAGAACTCATTATAGGCGAAGCGTTCACACCTAAATTACTCAATAGTACCCAAATGGGGTGTGTCAGTTATACAAAAAAATACTTCGCGAATGGTAAGCTATCCACTAAGAACTTTTCCAAGGCTATTCTGTCCGCTCAGCAACGGCTGGAAGCGTTGAGCCCTCGCTACAGAAAGTCAGGGTGGGAGATCGCATTAGGTTCATCAGGTACAATAAAAGCAATTAAAGAAGTACTTGTTGGGCTGGGTTATGATGATGGCGTCATCACCCTTAAACGTTTACACAAACTCATTGATAAGCTTTGTGAGTTTAACCATATCGATAACATTACCTTCCCCGGCTTGACGGTTGAACGACAGCCTGTTTTTGCTGCTGGTGTCGCGATCTTAACAGCCATTTTTGATAGCCTATCTTTAGATGAAATGCATTGCTCAACGGGTGCACTCCGTGAAGGGTTGTTGTATGAGATGGAAGATCAGTTCCAGCGTTCAGACATTAGAATGAGAACCGCCGAAAATCTGGCTCAAAAACACTCTGTCGACATCAATCACGCAGACAATGTGCGAGTTCAAGCTCGTGACTTTCTCTACCAATTACACGATTCTCTGGAACTAAAAAAGAAAAGTAAGCTCTATAGCCTAATCGAATGGAGCGCGCTACTTCACGAGGTAGGGCTGAGTATCAACTACCAAGCCTTTCATAAGCATTCAAGCTATATTCTTCAACATACCACTATGCCTGGGTTCAACAGTGAAGAGCAACTTGTGCTCGCAACACTCGCTCGCTTTCAAAGAAAGCAACTTAAGTTACAAGAGCTCCCTGAGTTTTCTTTATATAAAAAGAAGCATATTGAAGGGTTAATTCGGGTACTAAGGCTAGCCATAATTTTAAATGGTCAACGCAATGAAGAGCCTAAGCCTCCCATGCAAATTGTCATCAATAAAGGCGCTTGGATACTCTCAAGTACTCAGAAAGATTGGCTTCTCCATAACAAGTTACTTGATGCGGATTTACAAACCGAACAGCGCTACTGGCAAGGTGCCGGTTGGGTATTAGAGTTTTCATGATGTTATATTTCAATAACTCATCACTGACATCATCAGACTTGCACCACCGAAACTGAAACGAAGCTTACTGCGCCAGAGAGAGACCAACCTTAGATAGCTCATGTTCAACAAAAGATCGGGTTAATGGCACATAGCCATCTTGCTCGACAATTTGTTGCCCCTCTTGAGAATAGATATAACGGATATAGGCTTCTTCTATGGGCTCTAGCGGTTTATTAGGGTTTTTATTAACGTAGATATAAAGATAGCGTGACAATGGGTAATCACCAGATAAAACGTTCTCTCGGTGCGGATAGACATACTGCTTACCATACTTGGCAATCGGTAGCAGCCGTGCATCAGACACCTTGTAACCAATACCTGAATAACCAATCGTATTCACTGAGGATGCGACAGATTGAACAGCCGAAGCAGAGCCGGGTTGCTCATTTACATTTCGCTTAAAGTCACCTCCGCACAGAGCATTTTTTTTAAAAAATCCGTAGGTACCTGATACTGAATTACGTCCAAACATTTGTATAGGCCGTTGACTCCAACTACTTTCAACACCCAAATCTGACCAAGTTTGAACACTTTCTAACGCACCACAACGTAAGGTCGCAGAGAAGATACTATCAAGCTCTTCAAAATTAAGCCCTTTGATCGGATTATCCTTGTGAACGAAGATACCTATTGCATCGATCGCAACACTAAGTGCTGTGGGTTTATAGCCATACTCACGCTCGAATGCCGTCACCTCTTGAAGTCGCATAGCTCGACTCATCGGCCCAAACTGTGCCGTTCCCTCAGCGAGCGCCGGCGGAGCAGTTGAAGAACCGGATGCTTGTATTTGTGCATTCACATTTGGATAGATAGTCTTAAACTCTTCTAACCACAATGTTGTCATTCCTGAAAGCGTATCAGACCCCACTGATGAGAGGTTACCCGATACACCTGGTATTTTCTGATAACGAGGAAGATCTGTTGCCCCCGCTCCCAGTGAAACTGACAACGTCCATGACGCTAAAATGGCGTAAAAGCGATGAGTCATTACTCAACAACCAGTCTTTCTGGAAGAATAAAGGAAAACTTACTCCCAACATCAACCTCTGAATGAATCTCCAAATGAGAGTCATGGTGAGACAAGGCATGTTTTACAATTGCTAACCCTAAGCCACTACCTCCAGTGTCTCTCGACCGAGCCTTGTCCACTCGATAAAAACGCTCGGTTAAACGATGTAAATGTTGGGCTTCAATACCATCACCTGTGTCTTCTACATCCAAGCATGCCCCTTGAGAGGATTGGTACCAGCGTACCTTGACTCCAGCCCCTGGTGGTGTGTACTTCACGGCATTGTAGACTAGGTTAGAAATAGCACTACGCAGCTGGTCTTCATCACCAAACACTCGCAGACGGTTATCGATATCGAATTCTATCTTATGTTGATCATCGCCACTCAAGCTGACCGCTTCTTTTTCCAAAATTTCAAGCATGGCGGGTACATTAACAACCTCATCAAGCTCATGCATTGGTGCCGCCTCAATTTTAGAAAGTGTGAGTAGCTGATTCACCAAACTGTTCATCCTATTGAGCTGCTCGGTCATGACCCCATGAGCCTTAGTCCACATAGGCCCAACCACCATGTCAGGGTCTTCTGTCATTTCCAGATAACCCTGAAGTACGGTCATTGGTGTACGTAGTTCATGCGAAACGTTGGCAAAGAAGTTACGACGCATACCTTCCAGTTGCTTCAACTGACTTACGTCACGTACCACCATCAAGTGCTCACCTTCCGTGTAGGGCACGATACGCAATTCAATCATTCTTTCTACGTTCAGGGGTGAAGGCATTTCTAACGGCTCAGAGAAATCGTTTTTATTGAGGTATTTTATGAAATCTGGCGTTCGGATTAAATTCGAAATTGGCTGACCAGAGTCACCCGGCCAACGAAAGCCGAGTAAGTGCTGAGCAAGTTTGTTACACCACACAATATTACCTTCGCTGCGAAATACAACGACAGCATCGGGCAGTGACTCGGCACCATTTTTAAAACGTCGAATAAGATTCGTTAGCTCTTTACGCTTACGTCTTTGGCGTTGCTGTAATCGGTAAATGCCATTAAATAACAGCTCCCAATTACCAGTACCAGACGGCGGCGTCAGGCGCTTCTCGTCCCAAAGCCATGCTGACAGGCGCATTTGGTTGTGTAGATGCCATACAAGCTGCATCACCGTTGCAGCAAGCAGTAACCATGGCATGTAGCCAAACATCCACCCGACAATAATCCAAGGGGTGTAAAAAAAAGCCAGCTCCCAGGCTAGCTTTTTCCATGTTAATCGTTCAACCATTTATTTCTCCAGTTCAGTGCTAGCCTTTGGTTGAAAAACGATAACCAGCACCTCGAACAGTTTGAATCAACTTATCATGTCCAGCTGACTCTAATGCCTTTCGCAAACGACGAATATGAACATCAACCGTGCGATCTTCTACGTACACATTCGTACCCCAAACGTTATTCAATAACTGCTCTCGGCTATACACTCGTTCTTGATGGGTCATAAAGAAGTGCAACATTTTAAACTCGGTTGGCCCCATATCTAATGGTTGATCATTAGCGGTTACGCGGTGCGAAACAGGATCCAATTTTAAACCTTGTACATCAATAACATCTTCTAGCGCCGTTGGGGTGACTCTGCGAATGACGGCTTTTAATCGAGCCACCAACTCTTTCGGTGAGAATGGCTTTGTAATATAGTCATCAGCCCCAACTTCAAGGCCACGTACCTTATCTTCTTCTTCACCTCGAGCTGTCAGCATGACTACCGGGATATTACGCGTTAACTCTTCACGCTTCATATGTTTGATAAAGTTAATGCCGGAGCCACCAGGTAGCATCCAATCCAAAAGGACAAGATCGGGGAACGGTTCAGCCAATTTATTTACTGCCGTGTCGTAATCTTCAGCTTCTACGGCTTGGTAGCCTTTCTGCTCTAATACAAAGCACAACATTTCGCGAATTGGCGCTTCATCCTCAACAACCAGGATTCTTCTAGACATAATGGAATAACCTTATGGAATCTAATCAACTGCATGCATTATCAGTAATTATTATGACACTTTTGTGACCGTTGAAAACAATTTTTAATATAAGTTTCGCACAAATCCCATTGTCAGAATCAATATTTAGGCTAAGACATTTCCATAAAAATTGCCTATGATGTGCAGCGTTCAATTATTAATGTGAGAGTAATATGTGGTTTAAAAACTGTTTGGTCTATCGTTTCAATAAGGAACTTGAGTTTAACGCTGATAAGCTAGAACAGCAGCTTGAAGAGTTTCGTTTCACACCATGTGGTAGCCAAGATAAGCAAAAATTTGGCTGGGTTACTGCATTGGGTAAACATGGCGACATGATGACTCATGTATCTGAAGACCGTATTTTGCTTTGCGCTAAGAAAGAAGAAAAAATGTTGCCGGCATCAGTGATCAAAGAGTCATTGAGCAACAAGGTAGATTTATTAGAAACGCAGGAAGGTCGTCCCCTGAAGAAAAAAGAAAAAGACGATCTTAAAGAAGACATTATCATTGATTTACTGCCACGTGCATTTAGTCGAAGTAACCTAACCTACATGGTAATAATGCCAAAAGATGGCTTTATTATCGTTGACTCAAGCAGCTTTAAAAAAGCAGAAGACGTGATCGCATTGCTACGTAAAACCATGGGCAGCTTACCGGTCATACCTGCATTTCCAGAGCAGCCAATTGAAAACACACTGACTGAATGGGTAAAGACTGGCACAACACCACCAGGTTTCAATATGCTAGACGAAGCTGAACTCAAATCGGTACTTGAAGACGGCGGTATCATTCGCTGTAAAAAACAAGAGCTATCTAGTGATGAAATCCTTGGTCATATTGAGGCGAATAAATTTGTGACCAAGCTTGCCCTTAACTGGCAGGAGCGTATTGAATTTATCTTTGCTGACGATGGCAGCATCAAACGCCTGAAATTTAGTGACGAGCTAAAAGACCAAAACGAAGATATCCCAAGAGAAGATGCCGCAGCACGAATTGACGCTGGCTTCTCTTTGCTATGTGGAGAGCTGAGCACATTTTTACCAAGTCTGTATAACGCATTTGGCGGTTTACCACAGCAATAATCCTTTCTAATCAATGCCCGGCTCTTCCGGGCATATTTCTGCGCTTGGAATACCCACAATTTTAGCGTAAAATTTGCGCCCCTTAGTACCATGAGGTGGTACTTCCCTGACTTATAATCAGAATAGAGAATTAAGCAATGTTTACTCCTGAACTCTTGTCTCCAGCTGGCAGCCTTAAAAACATGCGTTACGCATTCGCTTATGGTGCTGATGCCGTTTATGCAGGGCAACCACGCTACAGTCTTCGTGTACGTAATAATGAATTTAATCATGAGAATCTTCAGATTGGCATTAACGAAGCCCACGAACTCGGTAAGCAATTTTATGTGGTCTGCAATATTCAGCCTCATAACTCAAAGCTAAAAACCTTTATTCGCGACCTCAAACCTGTTGTTGAGATGGGCCCTGATGCACTAATCATGTCTGATCCTGGTCTCATTATGATGGTCCGCGAAGCATTTCCTGATATGGCCATCCACCTATCGGTTCAAGCAAATGCCGTCAACTGGGCAACCGTGAAATTTTGGGCGGCAAACGGCGTTGAACGTGTCATCGTTTCTCGTGAACTATCGCTTGAAGAAATTGAAGAGATTCGAGAGCATTGTCCTGAGACTGAGTTAGAGGTGTTTGTCCATGGTGCACTTTGTATGGCGTATTCTGGTCGTTGTTTGCTCTCCGGTTACATCAACAAAAGAGACCCGAACCAAGGTACATGCACTAATGCTTGTCGTTGGGAATATAATGTTGAAAAGGGTAAAGAAAATGATGCTGGACAGATCGTAGAAGAGTTCGATCCTAAAACGGCTAACCCAATCGAAGTTCAAGACGAGCGTCCTGATAACACCCTCGGACTTGGTAAACCAACGGATGAGGTTGTGCTTCTTTCAGAAAGCCACCGTCCCGATGAAAAAATGGCAGCGTTTGAAGATGAGCATGGCACTTACATCATGAACTCAAAAGATCTTCGTGCTATTCAACATGTCGAAAGATTGACAAAAATGGGCGTTCATTCGCTTAAAATCGAAGGTCGAACTAAATCCTTCTATTATTGTGCTCGTACCGCCCAGCTATATCGCCAAGCAATAGATGACGCAGTAGCAGGAAAGCCATTTGATGAAACTCTGATGAGCACCCTCGAGAGTTTAGCACACCGTGGTTATACAGAAGGCTTCTTGCGTCGTCATACCCACGATGCTTACCAAAACTATGACTATGGATATTCTGTTTCTGATGCTCAGCAATTTGTTGGTGAATTCACTGGCAAGCGCCGTGGTGATCTTGCAGAAGTAGACGTGAAAAACAAATTCATTGTTGGCGATAGCCTTGAGCTAATGACACCTAACGGCAACGTTATTTTTACCCTAGAAACAATGGAAAACCGTAAGTCAGAAACTATCGATGATGCGAAAGGCAATGGCCACTTCGTATTTATTCCAGTTCCAGCGGACATGGAGCTTGATTATGCCTTATTGATGCGTAATCTAGATAATGGTCAGGATACCCGCAACCCAACAGGCAAATAACATGGCACTGTTAATTACAGATAAATGCATTAACTGTGATATGTGTGACCCAGAGTGTCCGAATGATGCTATTGCTATGGGCGCGGAGATCTATGAAATCGATCCTATTCTATGTACGGAATGCAAAGGACACTATGATAAACCGACATGTCAATCGGTCTGTCCTATAAGTAACTGCATCATCACCGATCCACAACACATAGAAACGGAAGATGAATTGTTAGAAAAATTTGTTGTCATTCAAGGCATGGCCTAGACAAGTAAAAAAGCCTTCGTCAGACGAAGGCTTTTTTTTAACCTGATTTTTCTATTGGAAAGACATTACAATACAACTCTTTCTCATATTGTATCTCTAGTTTTTTGCGCCAGTTTTCAGCTGAGTTTATTGGAATTAAATAAAATTTTTCTCGGCTGGTGTCTGTGACAAACGCAATGCCATGCTGCATCAATTCAAAATGAATATCATTGATAAACCCGAGCGTGAAGCTTTGTCGACCAGAAAGTTGGTTAATATCTTCTCGCGTTAAAATTACCCCCGATTTCTCAGAAGCAAACCTTTCTCTCAACCACCTCGAAAACTGCCGTGCTGATATCATTGTCATAACGGTATTCCTTACCTAAAACTTTAAGGGCTTGCGCCAAAGAAAAGCAGTAGAGTAGTTCCCACTAAGATAAGAGCACCGACAAAACAACTAATCCACTGAATTACAGATAAAGATAGCCAACTAACCGCCACTTCTCCAGTCGCAAATATGAGAGAAGCTTGATTCATATAAAGATGGACATGTATCTGTAGAGATAGATTAGGAAGTAAGCTTCAAGGGTCAAATATGATTTGATTCAGCTTACCTATAAAGGTGTGGAAAGTAGAATAAGTCTTTTAAGGGATAGGTTTTCATATGATGTAAAAAAGGCCCTGACCTAAGTCAGAGCCTTGAATATGGCAGGGGTGGAGAGATTCGAACTCCCAACACGCGGATTTGGAATCCGCTGCTCTGCCAATTGGAGCTACACCCCTGTAGTTGTTTTAAAGACTTAACTTTGTCTAAATAAATGGCGGAGTGGACGGGACTCGAACCCGCGACCCCCGGCGTGACAGGCCGGTATTCTAACCAACTGAACTACCACTCCGCAGTGTCTATTCAGCATAATGCTATTTCTTGTTCTCATCTTTCATTAAAAAGATAACAACGAAATTAAAGCCTGGCGATGTC
>NZ_MCUW01000039.1 GCF_002873335.1 Vibrio sp. 10N.286.49.B1
TAACTGATCGGCATTACCCCATGAAGGGGCCTTTTTAGTGATGGAACTGTCTAAGGTCGCTCGAAGATGGTCGCGATACCTTGACCCAAGCCGATACACATAGTGGCGAGACCGTATTTTGCGTTCTTGTCTTCCATTATGTTGATGAGCGTAGTGGAGATGCGAGAACCCGAACAACCCAGCGGGTGTCCTAACGCAATAGCACCGCCATTAAGGTTGACCTTGTCATCAACAACATCAAGCAAGCCCAAATCTTTAGCACAAGGTAACGATTGAGCCGCAAAAGCCTCATTGAGTTCAATAATATCAATATCTTCCATGTGCAACCCGGCACGTTTTAGTGCTTTTTGGGTTGCTGGAACCGGGCCATAACCCATAATAGAAGGATCACACCCAGCAATCGCCATCGCGCGTATTTTGGCGCGAACTTGTACACCAAGCTCTTTGGCTTTTTCTTCACTCATGATAAGCATGATAGAAGCGCCATCCGATAATGCAGACGATGTACCAGCGGTGACTGTGCCATTCGCAGGGTCAAATACAGGGCGTAACTTAGATAGCCCTTCTACGTTGGTTTCTGGGCGAATGACTTCGTCGAAATCAAGCGTAAATAAAGACCCGTCTTCCGCGTGACCCTCGATAGGTAGAATTTCATTTTTGAAGCGCCCTTCTACCGTTGCGGCTTGAGCTCGTTGATGGCTGCGAGCTGCAAATTCATCTTGCTGTTCACGACTGATGCCATGCATTTTACCCAGCATTTCCGCGGTCAACCCCATCATACCTGCGGCTTTCGCTACGTTTTTAGACAACTGAGGGTGGAAATCTACACCATGATTCATCGGTACATGACCCATGTGCTCAACGCCGCCAATAAGACAGATATCGGCGTCACCCACCATAATCGCGCGGGTAGCATCATGCAAAGCTTGCATAGACGAACCACATAACCGGTTGACCGTTACGGCACCGATTTCAATCGGCAGACCCGCGAGCAGTGCAGCGTTTCGAGCAACATTAAAGCCTTGCTCAAGAGTTTGTTGAACACAGCCCCAATAAATATCTTCTATTTCATTTGGATTGACGGCTGGATTGCGCGCGAGTATGCCTTTCATTAAATGAGCGGAAAGATCTTCAGCTCTTGTGTGTCTAAAAGCCCCACCCTTGGAACGCCCCATGGGTGTGCGAAGACAATCAACAACGACAACATTTTTCATTTTGATAATTCCTCTTCCAATTGATGGTTACAGTGAGTTGGTTTGTTGTTGACCATAAAATGACTGACCAGAGGCTGCCATTTCGATCAGGGTACTTGGTACGTGATACATCGCACCCAGTGACTCATATTGTTTAGCCATCTCAACATAATTAGCGATGCCAATCGTATCAAGATAACGGAACACCCCACCCCTGAAAGGAGGGAAGCCCAAACCATAAACGAGTGCCATATCAGCCTCTTGAGGTGAGGCAATGATATTTTGCTCTAAACACAGTACAACCTCATTGATCATAGGGATCATCATGCGTTGAATAATGGTGTCATCATCAAAGGATTGAGTCGGTTGAGAAACGGATTCAAGTAGACCTGCCACCTCTTCACTTGGTTGTTTCTTCGGACGACCACGTTTATCGGTGGTGTAGGTGTAAAATCCCGAGCCGTTTTTCTGACCAAAGCGTTGTTGCTCAAAGAGAACGTCGATGGAATCTCGCTTCTCTTTCGCCATGCGTTCAGGGAACCCTTCAGCCATAACAGCTTGTGCGTGATGAGCGGTATCAATACCGACAACATCAAGTAAGTAAGCTGGGCCCATTGGCCAACCAAACTTACGTTCCATGACTTTATCGATCTGAATAAAGTCCGCACCGTCTTGAACAAGCTGGCTAAAGCCGCCGAAATACGGAAACAATACACGGTTGACAAAAAAACCAGGGCAGTCATTGACGACGATGGGAGATTTACCCATTTTGGCAGCGTAGGCAACCACACGATTAATCGTTTCTTCAGAGGTGTGCTCACCTCGAATGATCTCAACCAAAGGCATTCTGTGCACAGGGTTAAAGAAGTGCATACCGCAGAAATTTTCAGGACGCGATAGGGACTTCGCTAAGCCGTTAATTGGAATAGTAGAAGTGTTGGAAGCGATCACCGTGTTTTCTGAAACAAGTTTTTCGACCTCGGTTAACACCGCTGCTTTGATGTTTGGATTCTCAACGACGGCTTCAACAATAACGTCGGATTGCTCAATGCCAGCATAATGCAAGCTAGGGGTAATCGACGACAAGATGCCTGCCATTTTGAAACCGTCAAGACGGCCGCGTTGTAATCGCTTGTTGAGAAGTTTTGAAGCCTCTTCCATACCTAGATTGAGAGACGCTTGTGCGATGTCTTTCATCATGACAGGGACGCCCTTTAGGGCCGATTGGTAGGCGATACCACCGCCCATAATACCAGCACCTAACACCGCGGCTCGCTGGGTTTCTTGACCAGACTTCGCCGCTTTTTTAGCGAGCCCTTTAATGTATTGGTCATTTAAGAATATACCCACAAGCGCATTTGACACATCAGAGCCCGCAAGCTTAACAAAATAGTCTGCTTCAATCTGAAGCGCTTCGGTACGATGGCAACGAGCGGCTTTTTCTATGGTTTTGACGGCGGTGATAGGCGCAGGGTAGTGCGGGCCTGCTTTTTGCGCAACCAAGCCTTTAGCCATGGTAAAGCTCATCATTGACTCAAGCTTACTGAGCGTAAGGGGAGATAATTTTTGTTGGCGACGCGCTTTCCAGTCAATTTGTTCATTGATTGCAAGCTCTATTGTGTTGATGGCTGAATCATAGAGTGACTCTGTGTCAACAATTGCGTCAAGTAGGCCAAGCTTCAAGGCTTCAGGTGCTCGGCAGGCTTTACCTTGCGTGATAATTTCCATAGCACTGTCTGCACCGATGATTCTAGGCAACCTAACAGTGCCACCAAATCCAGGCATGATGCCAAGTTTCGTTTCTGGTAGGCCGATGCTGGTGGTCTTATCGCCTATCCTAAAATCAGTGGCAAGTACGCATTCACAGCCACCACCTAACGCATGACCCTTGAGGGCAGAGAGCGTCGGGACGGGTAAATCTTCGAGTTTGTTGAAAATATTATTAGCGAATTGCAGCCATTCGGTTAGCTCTTGTTTTGGTTTGGCAAACAAACCTAAAAACTCGGTAATGTCGGCACCAACAATAAAAGCGTTCTTGTCGGTGGTGAGCACTAAGCCTCTTAAACCGTCCCATTGCACGATAGAATCCAATGCTTTATCAAGCGATTCTAATGTGGAGAGATCAAGCTTATTGACTGAATCTTTTGCACTAAAGCACAGCTCAGCAATGCCGTCGCGTACTTCCTTTACCTGTAGGGTGTCAGATTGGTAAATCATTGTCGTTCTCCGTGACAGACAATCCATGATTGAGTGAAGCGGTTATTATTATGGATCTGGTTAGACCAGTAAACTCAGTGTGAACGTGTATTGAATAAATTTCAATACATTTTTTAAACAACTGTTTAACATTATGAGCGATGTCTGTTCTCTGGGTCAATTGAAAGCGAGCGTGATAGAATACCCCTTTTAGGCGACACGGCTTTAAAAACTAATGAACTCAAGCGCATACCTCATTCCAGAACAGTCGGTGATTTTTGAAGAAGAAATTAAAAAGAGTCTCTTCATCACACAAATAAGCCACACGCCGAGTATTGAAGAAGCGAAGGCGTTCGTTAATAAAATCAAAATGGAACATAGCAGTGCTCGTCACAATTGCTGGGGATTTGTCGCAGGCCGGCCCGAAAACTCTATGATGTGGGGGTTTAGTGATGATGGTGAGCCATCAGGCACCGCTGGTAAACCGATCCTTGCTCAATTGAGTGGTTCGGGAGTAGGAGAGCTGACAGCGGTTGTCACCCGTTATTCTGGTGGTATTAAGCTTGGTACCGGTGGATTAGTGAAAGCGTATGGGGGAGGCGTTCAACAAGCATTAAAGCTAATTCAAACAATAGAAAAAAAAATAACCACTCGTCTTAGAGTGGAGTTAGACTATGGATTCATGGCGATTGCACAATCTGAGCTAGGGAAGTTCGGTGCAATAGAGGTTGAGTCTGAATACAGTGATAAAGTCGTATTGATTGTGGAAGTTGAGGTGAATCAAGTTGACGCACTCACGCTTAGCATTATTAATAAGAGTGGAGCCAAGGCAATGGTCTCTTCATTTCAAAACAACTAGGAAGTAATAGAAGCTTTGCTTCATTCAATACACTATGCAATTTCGATCCATTCTCCGTATCGTAGGGCTATTACTGGCACTTTTTAGTGTTTCTATGCTTGCGCCTGCGTTAGTCGCACTCATTTATCGAGACGGTGCGGGTGTTCCCTTCGTCACTACCTTTTTTGTCCTGCTTCTCTGCGGTGCTTTTTTGTGGTTGCCAAACCGTAGGCATAAGCATGAACTAAAAGCTCGTGATGGCTTTTTGATTGTCGTGCTATTTTGGACCGTAATTGGTAGTGCTGGTGCATTGCCATTCCTTATTTCTGATTATCCTAACGTTTCTATAACAGACGCTTTCTTCGAGTCTTTCTCAGCGCTTACTACGACAGGCGCAACGGTCATTGTTGGTTTGGATGAGTTACCCAAGGCGATTCTATTTTATCGCCAGCTCTTACAATGGTTTGGTGGTATGGGGATCATTGTACTAGCGGTGGCTATCTTGCCAGTACTTGGTATCGGTGGCATGCAATTGTATCGAGCTGAGATACCAGGGCCAGTAAAAGACAGCAAAATGACGCCACGCATTGCCGAAACTGCTAAAGCGCTTTGGTATATCTACTTGAGTCTAACCATTGCTTGTGCCGCCGCTTTTTGGGTGGCAGGGATGACCCCTTTTGATGCGATTGCTCATAGCTTCTCAACGATCGCTATTGGCGGTTTCTCTACGCATGATGCCAGTATGGGCTATTTCGATAGCCATGCTATTAATATGATAACCGTTGTGTTTTTGTTGATCTCGGCATGTAACTATTCATTGCACTTTGCCGCCTTTGCGTCAGGAGGGGTGCATCCTAAGTATTATTGGAAAGACCCTGAATTTAGAGCCTTTCTATTTATACAGTTTGTGTTGTTTCTGGTTTGTTTCCTTATCTTACTTGAACATCATTCCTATCGGTCATTCTATGATGCGTTTGACCAAGCCTTGTTTCAATCTGTCTCTATATCTACGACCGCTGGTTTTACAACAACCGGTTTTTCTGAGTGGCCGCTTTTCTTGCCTGTGTTACTTTTATTCTCTTCTTTTATAGGAGGGTGCGCAGGGTCAACAGGGGGCGGGATGAAGGTTATCCGAATTTTGTTGTTGACGTTACAAGGTGCGCGCGAGATGAAGCGTTTGGTGCACCCAAGGGCTGTGTACACGATTAAAGTCGGCGGCAGCGCACTATCACAACGTGTCGTTGATGCGGTGTGGGGATTCTTTTCTGCCTACGCATTAGTGTTTGTTGTCTGTATGTTGGCTCTGATTGCAACGGGAATGGATGAATTAAGCGCTTTTTCAGCGGTAGCCGCGACACTAAATAACCTAGGCCCAGGCTTGGGTGAGGTGGCGGTACATTTCGGAGACGTCAATGACAGTGCCAAATGGGTATTGATTGTCTCAATGCTGTTTGGGCGATTGGAAATCTTCACATTACTTATATTACTGACGCCGGCATTTTGGCGTAGCTAAGGATTTTTATGGCCAAGGTACTTTATCTTTACTCTTCGAGAGAAGGGCAAACAAAAAAGATTATAGAGCGCATAGCAAATGAACAGGGTGACAGTGAAGCAGAGTTCGTCGATTTGAATACAGTCGGCGACATCGATTTACAAAACTATGAACGAGTGTTAATCGGGGCTTCGATACGGTATGGGCATCTCAACAAAAAGCTATACCAATTTATTAATCGAAACCTTAAGCAATTAGAAGAGAGTCGAGTTGCTTTCTTTTGCGTAAACCTAACCGCAAGAAAAGAAGACCAAGGCAAGGACACGCCAGAAGGCAGCGCTTATATAAAGACATTTTTGAAGAAGTCGCCATGGCAACCCTCTTTAATCGGTGTATTTGCAGGCGCCCTCTATTATCCGAGATACAATCCGTTCGATCGATTCATGATTAAGCTAATAATGAAGATGACTGGGGGAGAAACCGATACGACAAAAGAGGTTGAATATACAAATTGGGATAAAGTCACCTTGTTTGCTAGTAAGTTTCAAGAAATGTAGTGAGAAAACGTCTACTTTTACATCGAATTGTATCGTTTTTGACCGAACGGTAATAAATAATAAAAAAGGCGAAAAAAAGGGTTGCCAATGTGACTCGGATCTCTATAATGCGACCCCACTGAGACGGGAAAGGTTGTTAGAAACCAAGAACGAATCAGCAAGGTTATTCAGCTCAATGAGCTAAGCAAAATTAGTTTTAAAAAGTGTTTGACACTGAAACTTAACTCGCTAAAATAGCCGTCCGTTTCGAGTAAAGCTCGAAACAAGCTCTTTAACAATATAGACCTATATCAATCTGTGTGGACACTTGTTGATGATAATCATTACGTTTGCTTCTGCTGCAAAGTGGAAACGAACACTTCTTCGGAA
>NZ_MCUW01000040.1 GCF_002873335.1 Vibrio sp. 10N.286.49.B1
TTCTGGAGCGTTATCGATAGACGCGAAGTCTTTAGCTACGCCGCCGTAAACTTTAGCAAGAGTAGTACAGATTGCTGCAGTTAGAGTTGTTTTACCGTGGTCAACGTGGCCGATAGTACCAACGTTTACGTGCGGTTTCGTACGTTCAAATTTTTCTTTAGACACAATCGTGTTCCTTCCTAGTTATGATTCGCCCCGAGAAACGGATTAGATCCGGGGCGCGCCAGAAATTGCTATTTTATGCGTCAATTTTCATCAACGCAATAGATTCGTTATTAAACAATAGCTGATTAGCTACGCTGTGCAATAATAGCGTCTGCCACATTCTTTGGAACTTCAGCATATTCGCTAAATTCCATCGAGTATGACGCACGGCCCTGTGTTGCAGAACGTAAATCAGTTGCGTAACCAAACATCACAGATAGTGGAACTTGGGCACGGACAATTTTTAAGCCTGCATGGCCATCATCCATACCTTCGATCATGCCGCGACGGCGATTAATATCACCAACAACATCACCCATCCAATCTTCTGGAGTCGTTACTTCAACCTTCATCATAGGCTCAAGAAGGACTGGCTGCGCATCAAGCGCACCCTTCCTGAAGGCCATCGATCCGGCGATCTTAAACGCCATCTCGCTTGAGTCGACATCGTGGTACGAACCATCAAACAATGTCGCCTTGATATCCAAAATAGGATAGCCAGCTAATACACCGTTATTCATTTGTTCTTCGATACCTTTCGATACCGAGCTGATGTATTCCTTAGGAACAGCACCACCAACGATTTCGTCTACGAATACAAATCCTTCACCCAATTCTGATGGCTCAAGCTTAAGCCATACATGACCGTATTGACCACGGCCACCAGATTGACGAATGAACTTGGCTTCGACTTCTGTGCTGCCACGAATAGTTTCGCGATAAGCAACCTGAGGTTTACCCACGTTACAATCAACACTGAACTCACGTTTCATGCGGTCTACGATGATGTCTAGGTGAAGCTCACCCATTCCTGAAATTAGCGTTTGGCCAGTTTCATCATCAGTTTCCACACGGAACGACGGGTCTTCCGCGGCTAATTTGCCAAGCGCAATACCCATTTTTTCTTGATCCGCTTGTGAGCGAGGCTCAACGGCAATCTGAATAACGGGCTCAGGGAACTCCATGCGTTCTAGAATCACTTTATGATTCTGGTCACAAAGGGTATCACCTGTTGTCACGTCTTTCAGACCAATCGCTGCTGCTATGTCACCCGCACGAATTTCTTTTACTTCTTCGCGCTTATTCGAGTGCATTTGAACGATACGGCCAAAGCGTTCACGTTTTTGTTTCACTGAATTATACGCGGCGTCACCAGTGTTAATCACACCAGAGTAAACACGCATAAACGTCAATGTACCGACAAACGGGTCGGTTGCAATTTTGAATGCTAATGCAGCAAATGGTTCGTTATCGTCAGCATGACGTTCTACTTCATTGTCTTCTTCATCAACACCTGTGATCGCAGGCACATCAATTGGTGATGGAAGATACTCTACAACTGCATCTAGTACCGCTTGAACACCTTTATTCTTAAATGCACTTCCGCATGTCGCGAGTACAATTTCGTTATTTAGTGTACGAGTACGTAGACCGAACTTGATTTCAGCTTCTGTTAATTCGCCTTCTTCAAGGTACTTGTCCATGAGTTCTTCATTTGCTTCCGCCGCCGCTTCAACTAAGTTGTTGCGCCATTCTTCCGCTTCATCTTGCATATCAGCTGGAATCTCTTCATAAGAGAAGGTCATGCCTTGATCGGCTTCATTCCAGTTAATTGCTTTCATCTTGATAAGGTCGATGACACCTTTAAAGTCCTCTTCTGCACCAATATTAAGTTGGATAGGAATAGGATTTGCACCAAGACGATCTTTAATTTGGTCTACAACGCGTAGGAAGTCTGCACCCGTACGATCCATCTTATTGACGAATACCATACGAGGAACACTGTATTTATCAGCTTGACGCCATACAGTTTCAGATTGCGGTTCAACACCAGACGAGCCACAAAATACAACCACAGCCCCATCAAGCACACGAAGAGAACGTTCTACTTCGATAGTAAAGTCTACGTGTCCAGGGGTATCAATGATATTAACGCGATGATCTTGGAATTGTGCTTCCATACCACGCCAGAAGGTTGTAGTAGCAGCAGATGTGATCGTAATGCCACGCTCTTGCTCCTGCTCCATCCAGTCCATGGTAGCAGCACCATCGTGCACTTCGCCGATTTTGTGAGATAAGCCAGTGTAGAACAGAATACGTTCACTTGTGGTTGTTTTACCTGCATCTACGTGAGCAACGATACCGATATTACGATAGCGCTCAATAGGAGTTTTACGAGCCACGATTGTATCCTCTTACTAAGGTGAACCTTAGAGTAAAGAAAAGCGCTGCGAGGGAGACTCGCAGCACTGTAAAGGTATTACCAGCGGTAATGAGCGAATGCTTTGTTAGCATCAGCCATGCGGTGAACGTCTTCACGTTTCTTAACCGCAGTACCTTTGTTCTCAGACGCATCTAGCATTTCTGCTGCAAGACGTTGAGCCATAGATTTTTCACCACGCTTACGCGCAGCTTCAACTACCCAACGCATAGCAAGAGCGTTACGGCGAACCGGACGAACTTCTACAGGTACTTGGTAAGTTGAACCACCCACACGGCGAGATTTAACTTCTACCGATGGGCGAACATTTTCAAGAGCTTCTTCAAATACAGCTAAGTGATCTTTACCAGATTTCTCAGCCATAGTTTCTAATGCAGTGTAAACAATCTTCTCTGCAGTAGATTTTTTTCCGTCAACCATAAGAATGTTAACGAACTTTGCCAGCAATTCAGATTTGAATTTAGGATCTGGAAGGATCTTACGCTGACCAATTACGCGACGACGTGGCATGGATATTCTCCGTTGTCTTTTTCAGGTTATCCAAAACTTTACAGTTTCTTCAAAAATTAAAAATAATTTAGTGTTTGGCCTTACTTAACGGAATCCATTAAGACTTAGGACGCTTCACACCGTACTTAGAACGACCTTTCTTACGGTCGTTTACACCAGCACAGTCAAGTGCGCCGCGGACAGTGTGGTAACGTACACCCGGAAGATCTTTTACACGACCGCCACGGATTAGTACAACACTGTGCTCTTGAAGGTTATGACCTTCACCGCCAATGTAAGAAGTCACTTCGAAGCCGTTCGTTAGACGAACACGACATACTTTACGAAGCGCTGAGTTAGGTTTTTTAGGTGTTGTAGTGTAAACACGAGTACAAACACCACGTTTTTGTGGGCACGCTTCCAGTGCAGGCACGTTGCTTTTAACAACTTGCTTTACACGAGGCTTGCGAACCAACTGGTTAATAGTTGCCATTAAATAGCTCCTGATTTACTTGAAAGTAAGCTTTGTGAAAAATCTAACCCCAATCACCAATGGCAATTAGGGACGCAAAATTCTATGCAGCAGTGGGGGGTGTGTCAAGAAATATACAGATCTTTTTTATTAAGCCGCTGTAAAAAAATACAAAGACTGGCCAATAAAGTGTCAATCATTCCCAAGTAATGCTGTTTTCATGGGTCTCAGTAAGCTCTACAAAGCCTTTAAAATCTATGACTTGCAGGTTATTTGAGCTTTCAACTGATAGTCCCCTAGCCTGTAAATCTTCAGATAAAACGAAGACATTGTCTTTTTCTGAAAATAGCGGCATTCCGGCTAAATAACTCGCATCTTGGGTTAATATTATTGCGTCGTGTAGATTCAGGTAACATTGTGCGTGCTTAAAGCCGGTTTCATTCTTAATGATATGCAGCATAGGGTATCTCAATAAGTCAGTATTTTATTACATGACGCAAGCTCATGAGAGATGATACTCGACGTCACGATATCGCATTCAATCGCTAGGCTGTCCACTGTCATTCCATACCGATCCATACTTTGTTTACATACGTAGACTTGGTCAATATCATAAAGGTCTAACAACTTATATGCACTGATGTAATCCCTCGACAAGACCTGCTTTGGGTCTTGATTAATACGCAACTGATTCACGCCGTCGGCAATAAAGAACACTTTGATATCTTCGCTATAAGCTGAAGTGGCGAGTAGCGCATCCAGCCCTTCTCTCCCCTTTGCACTGGCATGAGGTAACGAAGTAAAAACGAAGCCTAATACACTCAAAATTGTACTACCCTATCTTGCGTTAACAGCGCTTCAGCTAAACTGCCTAATCCAGCAAGCTGAAAGCCCTCTGCGAGGTTGTCACCATTGAGTTGATGCTGTGTCGACTCTACTGGGCTAACGACCCCCCTGCGTAAGGAGGCGGCCACACACGTATCTAAGCTGATGTTGTGGTTAAGTGCGAGAGCCTGCCACGCCGCAACTAAATCGAACTCATCATTTGCAGGCACAGTTAAGCGTGAGGCATTGTGCACGCCATCTTGATAAAAAAACACACTTGTCAGGCGGTGTCCTTTCTCAATCAGTGCAATGGCAAACTGATAGGCGCTTCGTGCTGACTGACTCCCATACACAGAGCCATTGACAACAAGCGTATAGGTCAAGGGGGTCACGATTACTCGTCCTCAGTTTTACGCTGTCTGATATATAGATAAACCGTATGCTTAGAGATATTTAAACGGTCAGCAACTCGATTAATGGCGTCTTTAATGTCAAAAATGCCTTTATCGTAAAGCTCCATGACGATCTGACGGTTTTTAGTATTATTCGAGACTGACTTATCAGCATTAATGTCTTCAATTGTACGCTCAACCGTTTGGTCGACAAGTTCCTCAACATCACTGGCAAAGTTGACTGAAGATGCCGCGTCTTTGGCATCTTGAGTTGGCATGAATGATTGCAGAACTTGCGAGAATGGCGCATCTAAGTTGACGTTAATACACAGCAGTCCAATGACTCGGTTATCACCGTTACGAATAGCAATGGTGATAGATTTCATGAAAACCCCACCTTTCGCGCGCGTAAAGTATGAGCGAGAGAAATTACGCTCAGACCCTTCGATGTCTTTTAACATTTTAAGCGCTAAGTCGGTAATTGGAGAGCCAACTTGACGACCGGTATTCTCACCATTGGCGATCTTGATTGCCGACGTATTAAGATCTTCCAACGAGTGCAAAACAATCTCACAAAACGGTCCAATTAGACTGGCTAGCCCGTCCACCACCGCTTCGTATGACTTGAGTATGATTTTCTCATGCTCACTAAATGGCGCCACATCGACGGAATCCATTTCAAGTAACATCTCGGCATTAACAATGTCAGTCACAGTGTGTTGACCTTAAAAACTAAAAAAATTGATGTAAGTTTATCAGAAAATTTGAAGTCCTTACCTAAGTAAGTCTTCAACAAGTGATTTGGGGCAAAAAAAGGGCAGTTTTTCATAGATATAAAAACAGAAAGAATAAAAAAAGGCTCACTAATGTGAGCCTTTGAATGACAACTGCGACTAATTATTGAGCAGCTGGGGCATTCTCGCCATCAATCTTCAACAATTCAACTTCGAATACGAGCGTCGAGTTCGCTGGAATGGTTGGTGTATCTTGCTCACCGTATGCCAGCTCTGGTGGAATGACAAACTTATACTTTGAACCCACTTGCATCAACTGAACACCTTCAGTCCAGCCTGGGATAACACGGTTTAATGGGAAGGTAGCAGGCTGACCACGTTCATAAGAACTGTCAAATTGCGTACCATCGATCAACGTACCCTTGTAGTGCACTTCAACCGTATCGGTTTCTTTTGGTTGCTGGCCCGTTCCTGCTGTTTCTACTTGGTATAGTAGGCCAGATTCAGTTTTCGTTACGCCATCTTGTTTTTCAAACTCAGCGCGGAAGTCATCGCCTTCTTTTTGAGCTGCAGCGGCTTTTTCAACCGCTTGCTGTTGCATTGTGTCCGCAACACGCTTGTCTAAACCTTCTAGTGCTGCACGAATCTCATCTTCAGACAAGGTTTCTTTGCCAGCGAACGATTCTTCAATCCCTTTCAATACCAATTCTTTTTTCAGATCGATACCAAATTCTGCTGGCTTTTCAATGCTTGTGCTCAAGTAAGTAGCGAAAGAAACACCGATTGCGTACGCGGCTTTATCATCTTCCGTTTTAAAGTGAACCGCTTTACCTGCTTCCGCTTGCACTTGTTCTTGTGCCGCTGGTTCTGCTTTTGGCTCTTCTTCTTTCTGGCAACCTACTGCCAAGATAACCGTCGCTGCAAGTAGCGATACTTTAAATACTGATTTCATTCATCTCTCCAGTTTATGGACATGCTATAGATTTAGCCATTAGTCACAACAATACGCCTTGTTTTTTAAGGCGGTATGCGTAACCATTTAAATCTAGTCACTATTTCAATCTTATAAGAACTTTAAATATACTAGTTTAGGCTCAAGACTCAATGTGGAATATCGGTAATGATGCGAATAATATCTCATTCTGTGCTGTACTTAGTTGTCATCGGCCTGTTAAATGGCTGCTTTTTCTCTAGTAACGCAGAAAAACGCTGGGATCTTGCTTTAGAAGGGTCCACCAGTGTTGCTCTCAGTCGTGATGCTCGATTTGCACTTCTCTATTCTAAACAACAACAATTACAGTTGTGGGATCTGCAAGAAAATATATTACTTGCCAAATTGGGTATTCAAGACCCAGACGAAAACATTATCTCGCTCATTCGTTTTTCCGACAACGGCCGATTTGCTGTGACTGCGACCCAAACCAATTTCGCGGTATGGGACCTAGGTTGGTCTCAGTCCTCAGGTTTATGGTCTATTGCCGACGGCTTAATCCAAGACATCGCCATTGGTAATAATGGCGAAGAAATACTTTTAGGATTAAGTAACGGTAAAGCCATTTTCATCGATTTAGTCACCGGAAGACGCCTAGAGTTCCTTGCTCACGTAGAAAAAGTTAATTCTGTTGCCTTATCCCCTAACGGAAAATATGCATTAACAGGTGGAAATGACCACAATGCGTTTTTTTGGAGTACTGAGTCGGGGCAAATCTTGCGGGAGTTCCCTCACGAGCAGCGTGTTGGCACAGTTGAATTACAGCGTGATGGACGCTTCGCGCTCACATCAGACACTGGCAATAATGCGATTATTTGGGATTTAAAAACGGGCTCAAAACTCAGTCAGTTAAGTACCTGGACGCGACAACTTATTTTTTCAACCGCTCGGTTCTCCGACGATGGTCAGTTACTCGTAACCGGCTCTCCCTCTTCTCGATTGATGGTTTGGGACACTAAGAGCGGTAAACGAATCGAAGGGTATGAGGTAGAAATGCTAAAAGATGTGCGCCCGCCTAGAGGGGTAGTGTATGATGCAGCCTTTGAAAATAACCAACGCGTCCTCTCCGCTTCATCAGCGGGTGTCGTACAAGCGTGGTCCATCAATGAGTAACCTATGAGTAACGAAAGCTATCAAGCGCTACAAGACCGAATTAATGATATGGAATGTAAAATTGCGTTCCAAGAGCAAACCATTGAAGAATTGAATGACGCGTTGACCCAACAACAATTGCTCATTAGCAAGATGCAGGATCAAATGAAATTCGTGGTGGGTAAAGTCAAGAATATGGACTCGCCAAATCTTGCCGATCCCTCAGAAGAAACCCCGCCTCCCCATTATTAAAAAGGTCAGCATAAGCTGACCTTTTATTTATAAGATGTCTTCACTTGATTATACGAGTGAACGCTGCCTCACTGCTTCAAATAAGCAAATACCTGAAGCCACTGACACATTTAAGCTAGAGACCGAACCGGCCATTGGGATCTTGATAAGGTCATCGCAAGTCTCACGAGTCAAGCGTCTCATACCGTCACCTTCCGCGCCCATAACGACCGCTAGAGGCCCCGTCAATTTCGCCTGATAAACATCATGCGTCGCTTCTCCTGCAGTGCCAACAATCCAGACACCTTGCTCTTGTAAAGCTCGCATCGTTCTTGCTAAGTTTGTCACCCGTACCAGTGGCACTGTTTCTGCTGCGCCACACGCCACTTTACTGACCGTCGCGGTCAGCGGAGCGGAACGGTCTTTTGGTACGATGACGGCTGCGACACCGGCAGCATCGGCATTACGTAAGCAAGCGCCTAGGTTATGTGGATCCGTGACGCCATCTAAGATCAGGAATAACGCTTGGGCATTACCACTCACTATGGACTCTAGATCATTTTCGTTCAATTGCTTCGCAGGCTTAACCTTCGCGATAACACCTTGGTGATTCGCGCCACTGGCTTTGTCATCTAAGACTTTACGGCCCATCTGCTGAACCGAACAGCCTATCTTAGCCAACTCATTCAACAAAGGAAGCAAGCGATCGTCTTGGCGCCCTTTCAATACATACGCCTCGATGAAACGAGCAGGATCTTTCTCTAGTACCGCTTTTACGGCGTGGATACCGTAAATAAACTCATTACTCATGGTTTTAACCTTGATTCATTATTTCTTTTTAGCATTGCTGGTTTTAGCGCGCGGCTTTTTACTGCGGGCTTTGCCTGGCTTGCTTTTTGAACCCTTAGCGGGGGTTTTCTGTTCTTGACCATCTGGTCGCTTTGTTGGTTCGACGAGCGGACTCGCTTTACCTGAGCGTCTACTTTTGGCAACACCTTGCTTCTTCGCTTTCGCTTTGCTTTGCGCTTCTGCTACTCGCTTCTTCGCCGTTTTACCTTTGCCGCGTACTTTACGGTCTGTCCCCACTAATTCAAAGTCAATTTGCTTGTCGTTTAAATTTACCGCCAGTACTTTGACTTTGACCGCATCGCCCAAGCGATAAATTGCACCAAAACTTTCACCAATCAGCCTTTGACCAATTGGGTCGAATTGATAGTAATCGTTAGCTAAATTCGATATATGAACCAAGCCATCGATATGCAATTCTGTCAGACGAACAAAGAAACCAAAACCGGTGACGTTAGCAATCACACCGTCAAGCTCTTCGCCGACATGATCTTGCATATACTCACACTTCAACCAATCAGAGACATCACGGGTAGCATCATCAGCACGACGCTCAGTCATTGAACACTGTTCACCATAAAAATCCATATCATCAACGGAATAGTGATACCCACCGGTTGGTGTCCAACGGTCTTGGTTACGGCCCGCCTCTTTGGCAATAAGATACTTAATTGCACGATGCAGCAATAAATCAGGGTAGCGGCGAATTGGCGAGGTGAAATGCGCATAACGCTTTAACGCCAAACCAAAGTGACCGCCATTATCCGCGTTATAGACCGCTTGCTTCATTGAGCGTAGCAGCATCGTCTGAATCAACTCTTTATCTTGTCGTTGCGCAATTTGCTTAATAAGATCGGCATAATCGGTTGGAGAAGGCTGTAAACCACCGGTCAGATTAAGCCCTAGCTCCCCTAAGAAATCACGAAACCCGGTCAGTCGCTCTTCACCTGGGGTTTCATGAACTCGGTACAAGGCGGCTTCTTTGGCTTTTTCTACTAATGACGCTGAGGCGATGTTAGCCAAAATCATACATTCTTCGATGATCTTGTGGGCATCATTTCGAATTACCGGCTCAATACGGTCAATCTTTCTGTCGGCATTAAAGATAAATTTAGTTTCAACGGTTTCAAATTCAATCGCACCACGTTGATCACGAGCGGTTTTTAATACCTGATACATGCGGTGCAATTCTTCCAGGTGCGGAACCACTGCGTCATAGCGCTCTCTTAGTTCCGAATCACCCTCTAGAATATTACTCACCTTGTTATAGGTTAAACGCGCATGGGAGTTCATGACCGCTTCGTAATGCTTATAACCAGAGAGCTTACCCGTATCCGAGATAGTCATCTCACAAACCATACATAGGCGGTCAACTTGTGGGTTCAGCGAACAAAGTCCATTGGATAGGACCTCGGGTAACATGGGCACCACCTGAGATGGGAAGTACACCGAGTTACCACGCTTAATCGCTTCTTTATCAAGCACAGAGTCGGTACGAACATAATAGCTGACATCCGCTATCGCCACCCATAAGCGCCATCCGCCACTCTTTTTACGTTCACAATACACCGCATCATCAAAATCTCGAGCATCTTCCCCATCAATAGTGACCAATGGGAGCTCACGAAGGTCAACTCGGCCTTCTTTTGCCTCTTCTGGGACAAACTCACCAAATTGCTTAACGTATTTATCGACTTCTTCTGGCCAAACATGGGGAATTTGATGGGCTCGAATAGCAATTTGAGTTTCCATACCTGGCGCCATATTTTCGCCTAGCACTTCAACCACTTGACCGGCCATTTTTCGAGATTTAGCGCCACGATCGGTGACTTCAATAACCACAACGTTCCCCATACGAGCACCATTTCGATGTTCGTTAGGAATCAAAATATCGTGACTAATACGGGAGTCATCGGAGACGACATAGGCGTAGCCGTACTCTAAGAAAAAGCGACCAACAACATGATCTTTTCGCTCTTCCAATATACGAACTAATCGCCCTTCTTTTCGACCGCGCTTATCTTTGCCGGTCGGTTGAACAAGCACAAAATCCCCGTGCAAAAGCGTGCGCATTTGGTGGTGAGGCAACAACACATCTTGGTCTTTATTTAGACTACCTTCCGGTCTCACCCATCCATGACCATCTTTATGGCCAATCACTAAGCCTTTGATCATTTCCAGTTTATCGGGCAAGGCATAGCACTGACGACGAGTAAAAACCAATTGCCCGTCTCGCTCCATTGCTCTCAGGCGACGACGCAACCCTTCATACTGCTCTTCACCAGACAAGCCTAACGATTCAAACAGATCGTTACGGTTCATTGGGACATTGACACCTTTTAAGAAATCAACGATGAACTCTCTGCTTGGAACTGGGTTTTCGTAATTTTGGGATTCTCTTTCG
This sequence comes from Vibrio sp. 10N.286.49.B1, assembly GCF_002873335.1. Lineage (GTDB taxonomy): Bacteria > Pseudomonadota > Gammaproteobacteria > Enterobacterales > Vibrionaceae > Vibrio. The sequence goes on from NZ_MCUW01000040.1 coordinate 10,902, forward strand.
GCAAAGGGATCGTCTACACGATTTTCGCTAGGCTTGTTCGACATAGTCTGACCTATTTTGAGGGGAGGTATAGGTCGATTATAACTGACTGGGGGAATAAGCTACAGAAATCGTTTGTCATTCTACCGATGATAGCCACGAGACGCATTACCAGAAATCATTGCGCCTCTTTGCACGAGCGATAATGTTTTGTGGCATACGAGACTCCAACCCACGGCGTAGCATTGAGATACGTTTATGTTTTGAGTTATCCGGTGTGACTGAGTTGTATAACCAGCGATACGCATCCTCATAATCTCTAGGACTACCATAATCGCGCAATAACAACTCTGCCAACTGAATACGGGCATCAATATTGCCCATCGATGCCGCTTCACGAAAATAAGGAATCGCCCGTTCTTTATCTTCTTGAACAAATGTCCCTCTTGAGTAATACCGACCGAGTTGCTCTAAGGCGACAGGAAGGCCTTGATGTGCAGCATTCTCCATATAGTATAAGCCCAGCTCAACATCTTGAGGCACACACACACCCCACGCGAGCATATCGCCATATAAGAACTCATAGGCAGGCAAACTGATACGAGTTGCCCTCGCCATAATGTCTTCTACAAGCTGGCAGTTATCCGCTTTAACTTGGGCAAGGTGACGGTTTTCTGCAATCAGCCCGATCAACTGATCTTCAGAGTAAATCGGAATCGGGGCACCAACATCTGCCGCTTGAGCCACCTTCAACGTGCCAAGAAACGACATACAAATCAACGCTGTTATTTTGTGTCGCCTCATCACGATAGGGAACCTCTCATCACTTCAAACAAAATTGCGACCTCAGTAAGCCGCTATTGTCATTTTATCGGCAAACCTACGCTTCACTTTAATCTAAACAGAGAAAAAACGGCAAAATTTTGCCACTTGCTGTTGAATGATACGCGAGCGTGTCAAAAAAATGGCAGAAGATCACACTTCTTATTGTTCTTTAGATATAAAAAAACCAGCGCAAGCGCTGGTTTTTAACGTCTGTTCTAGCTTCGAATTACACTTCGAAAGGGTGAACCTTAATAATAGTTTCGTTACGGTCAGGACCCGTAGAAACGATATCAATTGGTACACCAGTTAGTTCTTCAATACGTTTGATGTAATCTAGAGCTGCTTTCGGAAGTTGCTCAATAGAAGTAGCACCAAATGTGTTGTCTGACCAACCTGGCATTGTTTCGTAAATAGGCGTTGCTTCTTCAAATGCTTCAGCAGCCATTGGAGAAACCTCTAGAATAGCGCCATTTTTCATCTTGTAACCAGTACAGATTTTTAGCTCTTCTAGGCCATCTAGTACGTCTAATTTAGTTAGACAGAAACCAGAGATAGAGTTGATTTGCACAGCACGACGCATAGCAACGGCATCAAACCAACCAGTACGACGCAGACGGCCTGTTGTTGCACCAAACTCGTGGCCAACATCACCTAAGTGTTTACCAACAGGGTCTTGCTTGTCTAAACCATCATACAATTCAGTTGGGAATGGACCTGAACCTACTCGAGTACAGTAAGCCTTAGTGATACCAAGGATATAACCAATATGACGAGGGCCAAAACCAGAACCAGCAGCAACACCGCCAGCCGTTGTATTTGAAGACGTTACATACGGGTATGTACCGTGATCGATATCTAGAAGTGTACCTTGAGCGCCTTCAAACATGATCTTATCGCCACGCTTGCGTGCCGCGTCAAGTTCATCAGTCACATCAATAACCAATGACGTTAGAAGGTCTGCATAACCCATGCACTGTTCAAGAACTTCGTCGTAGCTTACTGGATCTACTTTGTAGAAGTGTTCAAGCTGGAAGTTATGGAACTCCATCACTTTCTTCAGCTTTTCAGCAAACATTTCTTTATCGAAAAGATCACCAACGCGAAGACCACGACGAGCCACTTTATCTTCGTACGCAGGACCGATACCACGACCAGTTGTGCCAATTGCTTTTTTACCTAGAGCGACTTCACGCGCTTGGTCAATAGCAATATGGTAAGGAAGAATTAGAGGACAAGCTTCAGAGATGAAAAGACGCTCACGTACTGGAATTCCACGCGCTTCTAAAGGTTTCATTTCTTGTAACAGTGCATCTGGAGACAGAACAACACCATTACCAATAACGCATTTTACGTTATTGCGAAGAATACCTGATGGAATCAAATGAAGAACGGTTTTTTCACCGTCAATGACTAGAGTGTGACCTGCATTGTGACCGCCTTGATAGCGAACCACGTATTTTGCATCTTCAGTTAAAAGGTCTACGATTTTACCTTTACCTTCGTCACCCCATTGGGTGCCCAGAACGACTACGTTATTTCCCATCTTTCCAATCTGATTGCTAGTTAAAAAAGGATTCTAGCACCGAAATGTGACTTTGTGCAGTCATTTTTTGGACATTAATACGTAACAAAGATCTAAATCCCTGTCTTTCTTATATAAAATCGGACTTAAGTTTGTTTATATTACGTCGCTTAAAACATCATCATTATGATGACTACCCCAGCGACAACTAGGCACCCGCCAACTCGTCTCAGTTGATTATCTGGTTGAGACATCAGTTGACCGATCATATTCCTCCACCCATTGGGAGCCAGCAACGGCCCTAGTCCTTCAAAAACTAATACCAACCCAATGGCGACCCAATGGCGACCCAAAACGATGTATACATAATTTACTCCAGATAAAAAAAAGCCCGTCGTGACGGGCTTTTCCATAGCAAGTTTTTAATTAAGCAAAGCTGATATTGCTTCGCTCAATCAAACTAAGCGTTATCGCTCCAGTTATTTAACTGCCGCACCGTTGGCGTCATTCATATAACGGAAGAAGTCACTCTTAGGATCAAGGACTAGGATATCACTCTTATCACTAAACGATGTGCGATACGCCTCTAGTGAACGAATGAAACCATAGAACTCTGCATCCTTGCTGTAAGCGCTAGCATAAATACTTGCGGCTTCTGCATCTGCTTCACCACGTGTGACACGTGCTGTTTTATCCGCTTCAGCCAGTACTGTTGCTACTTCAAGTTCTGCTTGAGCTCGAATAACTTCAGCCTTCTCACGACCTTGAGAACGGTGCTTACGAGCAACAGATTCACGTTCTGCTCTCATACGACGGTAAATAGACTCACTGATTTCATCAGGAAGGTTGATTTTCTTCATTCGGAAGTCAACCACACGAACGCCAAGATCCTTCATCGCGCTTCCACGCGTATCTTTTAGTACGTTGTCCATAATAACGTCACGTTCACCATCGATTTCAAGTGCTTGCTTAGCCGCTTCAGTTGTCACTTCTTCGCTGTCTGCACTTTCTGGTAGAACATCTTTATTACGTGGGCCTGAAACGATTTGCTTGATTTCTCTCGCACCGATTTCAGAACGTAATACATCTGTTACTTTTCGCTCTAATAGCGCTTGAGCTGTCAGAGCATCACCGCCACCCGTTGCCAAGTAATATTGACGGAAATCTTCGATTCTCCACTTAACGTAGGTATCAATGATCACGTCTTTTTTCTCAGAGGTTACGAAACGGTCTCCACGACCATCCATCGTTTGGATACGTGCATCAAGCGTTTTTACACGGTCAAACAACGGCATCTTGAAATGTATGCCCGGCTCATAGATACGGGATACATTATTGTCATCACTTAACACTCGGCCAAATCGAATGACGATGCCTCTTTCACCTTCAGGGATGACAAACAAAGACATCAGCATTAATGCCAACGCAACAACTAATACTGGTATCGCTAATTTACGCATTATTAGTATCTCCCTTGACGTGAGTTCGAGTCGCGTGATGTCGTTGAGCTAGCTGGCGTATCTGTCGTTTTCGCATCTAATGGTATTTCATCGTATGCTGACGTCGACGTTGCTTTACGAGTCTTATTCGAAGACTCTTGACCTGCTAACTTATCAATAGGCAAGTACAGTAAGTTGCCGCTTGATTCAGAGTCAATAAGTACCTTAGATGTGTTGGAATAGACTTCTTCCATCGTATCTAAATAAAGTCGATTACGAGTAACTTCTGGCGCTGCTTGATACTCTGGTAATAGTTTTTCAAACTGAGCAACTTGACCCATTGCAGAGTTAATGATGCGCTCAGAATAACCTTGCGCTTCTTTCTTCAAACGCTCAGAACGACCGGTTGCTTTTGGAATAATTTCATTCCTGTAGGCTTCCGCTTCACGAATGAAACGCTCTTCATCTTCTCGTGCAGAGATAGCATCATCAAATGCATCTTGGACTTGCGTCGGCGGACGTGCCGACTGGAAGTTCACATCAACGATGCTTAAACCCATATCGTAGTTATCGATAATGTCGTTAAGCGTCTCTTGTGTACTTTGACGAATTTGCTGACGACCACTCGTTAGAATGCTATCCATCAATGCATCACCGATAACTGCACGAAGTGCCGAATCAGTCGCTTGACTTAAACTGTCATCTGCATTTGTCACAACATACAAGTATTTGTACGGGTCAGAGACGCGATACTGTACATCCATGCCAACGGTAACGACGTTTTCATCTTTGGTCAGCATCGTACCAGAGGCACGCAATGAGCGAATCGCTTGTACGTTAACTGCTTGGTATTCATCAATAAAGCGAGGGCGCCAGTTTAGACCTGGATCTACGATACGATCGTATTTACCCAAACGAAGCACGACACCACGCTCGGCTTCACCAATGGTATAGAAACCAGAAGAGAACCAAATGACAACAGCAATTAATGCAATGACACCAAAGCCAATCGCACTACCGCCACCGCCTATTGATGGGCCACCGCCACCTTTCTTGCCAAACTTACCACCAATCTTTTGACTTAGCTTATTGAAAACTTCGTCTAAGTCAGGCGGACCTTGATTACGATCACCGGACTTACGACCATCACGATTGTTATTACCCCAAGGGTCATTATCGCGGCCGTTGTTTCCATTATTATTACCAGGCTCATTCCACGCCATTAGGAAGCTCCATCATTAATTATGACGTTATACTGTAGCAGTCCTTTAAGTAACGATAAAGTCACTCAAAACTGCCCCTTCTCTCTTATCAAGTTTAGACCAATCTATTTGTTGCATCCGAATATCAATCAACAAGTTACCATCTGTATCATATTCTTCCCGTTGGATACATTTCATATTAAAAAATGTACTACGGATGCGACCTTGATACTGTGGCGGAATTCTCAATTGATACTGAACCATTTGGCTTACTAAGCGCTCAGTCAGCGCTTCGAACAAGAGTTCAATTCCTTGCCCTTCCATGGCAGAAACCCAAACGGTTCTTGGTTGCCCTTCGCCGTCTCGGTCTATCCGAGGACGCTGGCCTTCTAGATTGTCTATTTTATTCATCACGACTAGAGCAGGTATATCACTAGCATCTATCTCTTCTAGCACGTCATGAACTGCTTGCATGTTCTCACGAAAACGGTCGTCACTTGCATCGACAACATGTAACAAAATGTCTGCTTCTTGCGTCTCTTGCAATGTTGCTTTAAATGCGGCAACCAAATCGTGTGGAAGATGACGAATGAATCCAACGGTATCAGCAAGAATTGCCGGACCGACATCTGCCAGCTCGATTTTTCTTAGTGTTGGATCCAACGTTGCGAATAACTGATCCGCCGCGTATACGCCAGCTTCAGTAATGCGGTTGAACAATGTCGACTTTCCTGCGTTGGTATAACCCACTAAAGAAATTGTCGGTATTTCTGCTCGGTTTCTAGCTCGTCTGCCTTGTTCACGCTGTTTTGCAACCTTCGTTAAACGACGTAAAATCGTTTTGATTCGGTCACGCAATAATCGTCGGTCAGTCTCTAATTGAGTCTCACCGGGACCACGTAAGCCAATACCACCCTTCTGCCTTTCAAGGTGCGTCCAACCACGAATCAATCGGGTTGAAATATGACGCAACTGTGCAAGCTCGACCTGTAACTTACCTTCGTGAGTACGGGCACGTTGAGCAAAAATATCGAGTATTAGACCTGTACGATCGAGCACTCGGCATTTACACAGACCTTCTAGGTTACGCTCTTGTGCTGGCGAAATAGCGTGGTTGAAAATCACCACATCAGCACCAGTCAGTTGTACAACTTGCGCAATTTCTTGGGCCTTACCTTCTCCAACGTAATACTTAGGGTGAGGGGACTGACGGCTACCTGTCACGACTTGTAACGTGTTAACGCCAGCTGAAGACACAAGCATTTCACACTCGTTAAGATCTTCCCACTCACCTTCCTGCGTGAAGTTGATATGAACAAGGACAGCTTGCTCACCCGATTCATAACGGTCAAACAAGCGAGCAACTCCTTCTTGTGACTTTTATAACGCGAGTTAAAGTATTAATCTTCAGATTTCTCTTGTGGACGCTCATTTGCTGGACGTTCGCCCGTGTGGTGACTAACCGCACGCGCTGGTACAACAGTAGAAATCGCATGTTTATATACCATTTGATTAACGGTATTTTTCAATAGGATCACAAATTGATCAAAAGACTCGATTTGACCTTGTAGTTTGATTCCATTTACAAGATAGATCGAAACAGGAATGCGCTCGCGACGCAGTGCATTCAGGAATGGGTCTTGAAGAGATTGCCCCTTAGCCATTTTTTATTTTCCTTATATTAATATTTTTTAGTTTTAATTATTTAGCTATTGGTGCACTACAAATTAGGTGCGGCCTTTGCATCTGAGCTAAACCAATGAAATACCCCTTAGTTTTATAATCATAGATCATCAATTCACTTTGAAAACAAAACTCAGTTCCTTTTTGGGTACAAATAAACAAAAGCGACCACATTATACACAGTTAATGCCATCTGATGCTATGGCGTCTGTGAGAGTTTTCATTGAATTCTCAACGTGTTCGCTGTCCAGCCAAACAAGATCTTCCCAACTCCTTAACCAGGTAATCTGACGTTTAGCCAATTGACGAGTAGCACAGATTCCGCGAAAAATAGCGTCATCAAAACTACAGTCTCCATCTAAATATTCCCACATCTGCCGATATCCGACACAACGAATAGACGGCAAATCAGAATGTAGATCTTCTCGAGCATATAGCGCTTTTACTTCTTCTTCAAAGCCTGCTTGTATCATTTTATCGAAACGTAGTTCAATTCGTTTATGTAACAAAGCACGATCTTTGGGCGCAACCGCAAATTGTTTTACCCTAAACGGTAAAGGCTCACCCTTCACTTCTGTTAGCTCTGTCAGTGACTTACCTGCAATCCGATAAACTTCTAGTGCTCGAGAAAGACGTTGGGGATCATTGGGGTGTATCCTCTCTGCTGAGACAGGATCTATCTCTCGAAGTTCATTATGAAGGGCTTGCCATCCCTTCTCAGTTGCTTCTTTTTCAATTTGTTTACGGATATCTGGGTTTGCTGCTGGCAATGGCGATAACCCTTGCAACAAGGCTTTGAAATAAAGCATTGTGCCCCCCACAAGCAGAGGAATCTTTCCTTCAGCATGGATTCGAGCTATTTCTTGCAACGCGTCTCGACGAAAATCAGCGGCAGAATACGCCTCACTAGGATCAAGGATATCGATTAATCGATGCGGCGCCAGTGATAGCTCATTGGCATCAGGCTTGGCTGTACCAATATCCATACCTTTATAAATCAATGCAGAGTCCACGCTAATGATCTCAACGGGATACTGTTGACGAAGGCGTATAGCAAGTTCGGTCTTACCTGAGGCAGTAGGACCCATTAAAAATAAAACTAACGGTAATGTTTGGCTCATGATGAAAACGCTGCAATTGTGGCCGTAAAATCGACAGGACGAACAAATTTAGTATCGCTCAAAGGAAGCTTACCATCGTATAGCTGCTCTAAATTGCTAAGCAATTGGACGGATTCAGACAAGGTATAGCAACTTTTCACTTGCAGCACTTGTTTTGTAAGCCATAGACTCAATCGGCTTTGACTTAGGTCATGCTGCTCAAGGGTTGTCAAGTATGACAGCATTTCATCAATTAACAATTGCAAATTTTGTTGTCTAAGTGGTGATGGAACCCCCATGACCATAATAGTTTGCTTATTCCTAACCTTTATATCAATACCAAAATTCAGCAGTAAATCAGCTTGTGATTCTGCTTGCACTCTTTGCTCATCACTCACCTTCAAAGATAACGGCACGAGTAAAGGTTGCATCATTAATCGACCCGTCGTGGGGTTCAATTGAGCGTAAAGCTTATAAAATTCAGCCCGCTGTAGTGATACCAAGGCACAAATGGGCACAGCCTTGACCAGCACATAACGCTCTCCCACTACACTCATCGCCTTGCCAATTTGTTCAATATTAATATCAAGGGTACTGGGTATGTCAGGCAATAGTTCATCCGATTTAGCCACGGTCTCTGAGGATAAGTGCGGGGTCTGGAGCAGGTCTTGATACACCTGTGCTTCAGCAAGACTTGGTGGCTTGGTCATCACTCGCTGCGAAGCATTCCTTTGAGAGGGATCGCTTGATTTTTTAACCGATGATGTTTCTGGTGACCAATAATTTGCAGGGGAACGTTCAGCAATTTGATGATCCGCTCGCAACCCATCTTCCATTGAACGAGGCGACGGTGTTTCTTGGCATGATGTTGCGTCTCGAGACTGAGTGGTATCTCGAGGTTGGTAGTCATTCCGCCCTGGATAGGCAGGTATGCTCTCTACCGCATCAATGACTGAAGGTTCCACTGGATTAGCGTTTTCGTTGTTTATTATGCCGGGTCCAGCGACCAAGGCTTGATCATCACAAGTCTTTTGCTGACTCAGTGGCTTATCAAGTGCCTCTGCTTGGCTAAATCCCGCACTAGAAGCTTGTGGAGCCTCTATCGATTTAGCCTGCACCAGGGCATCGCTTAGTGCTTGATAGATGAAATCATGCACTAAGCGAGCTTGATGGAACCTCACTTCATGCTTTGCCGGGTGCACATTAACATCCACTTGATGTGGGTCGATATCGATAAACAACACAAAAGCCGCGTATTGCTCGGGGGCGAGACTCGATTCATAACTTTGCCTGATAGCATGATTGATCAACTTATCACGCATCATTCGGCCATTCACGTAACAGTACTGAAGATCGTTTTGTGCCCTGCCGCCTTCAGGTGTCGTAATCCAGCCATGAAGCTTAAGATCGTGGTGCTCTAGCTCAATTCTCAGCATGTGACGAACAAATGCAGAGCCACACACTGAGGCAATTCTTTTTTCCGCCTGTTCCGAGGTTTTCGCCGCACGATACTGACGAATCAACTTACCATTGTGTTTAACATTGATTGACACATCAAAACGACTCAGCGCGATTCTCTTCAATAACTCATCAATATGAGTGAATTCTGTTTTTTCAGTACGCAAAAACTTACGCCTAGCTGGCGTATTAAAAAATAGATCCAGCACCTCCACCGTGGTTCCGATAGGGTGGGCAGTAGGCTTTAGGCTGACCGTCATATCTCGGCCCTCCGCGTAAGCACTCCACGCTTGTTCTTGAGCGGCAGGTCTTGAGGTCATCGTAAGGCGAGAAACCGAACTAATGCTGGCCAATGCCTCACCACGAAACCCCAGGCTCACGATGGCTTCTAGGTCATCCAGTGTATGGATTTTTGACGTTGCATGACGGCTCAATGCAAGCTGCAGTTCATCTTTAACAATGCCCTTGCCATTATCACGAACCCTAATGAGTTTAGCGCCACCTTTTTCGATATCGATATCGATACGAGTGGCACCCGAATCGATGCTATTCTCCACCAGTTCTTTGATGACTGAAGCCGGTCTTTCAACTACCTCTCCAGCGGCAATTTGGTTCGCTAATCTAGCGGGGAGAATTTTTATTGTCACACTATTACTCCATGCCTTAAGGCACATTAGCTATCTGCATGGCGACTGATTAACGGTTAGGTATAATCAGGACCTGTCCGACCGCCAACTGATCTGAACGAAGTTTATTGGCTTCGCGGATACTCTGGACGGTCACATCATACTTAGACGCTATCTTTCCTAAAAACTCACCGCGTTTGACCGTATGTTTTCTCACAGGTAGGTCTTTAACACTCACCGATACTTTTAGCTTTTGACCTAATTTTAGCGTGTCAGACCTAAGGTTGTTCTCACGTTTGATATCCGCAACAGAAACCTTGTATTTATTCGCTATCTTACCAAGGTAATCACCTTTAACCACGGTATGGGTCACAATGCGGGTTTCAACTGTATTTACCTTATTACTCACTTTGACTGGCGCTGCATTGCCAGGAATAACAAGCACCTGTCCAACCGCTAGCCCATTGCTTTTGAGTTTATTGGCGGATTTAATATTGGCGACCGATGAGCCATATTGTTCGGCAATAACCGATAAGGATTCCCCGCGCTTCACCGTGTGTTTTCTTTGCTGCCCTTTATTAGCAAACAATGTTCCTTCAGGTGGGTTTTCCTCGAAATATTGAACCAACGCTTTTGCCAAAGCTCGAGCTAGCTTATCTTGATGGCTACGCGTGGTAAGCAGTCGCTCCTCTCCAGGGTTAGAGATAAACCCTGTTTCAACGAGTACAGAAGGAATATCTGGCGATTTCAGAACCGCCAAGCTGGCATTAACGGGCTCTTTCTTATGCAAATGAGCAACTTTGCCCATTTCTTTTAGAATCTTAGTGGCAACCTTATACCCCTCTTTTTGAGAGTGACTAAATTGCAAATCAAGCAACGTTTGACTGACATTTTTATCATTGGAGTTTTTGGCTAACGCCTCACCAGCCCCACCGAGTAATTCGGATTGCTGTTCATGGTTTTCAACCCAGCGGGCTATCTCAGTATTTGCTCGTCTCGTATTGAGGACAAAGACAGAGGCACCTCGAGGTTGTGGTGTTCTAAATGCATCCGCATGAATTGAGACCAATAGATGAGCTTTATTTTTTCGGGCTATGTCGGAGCGTTTGTTGAGGTTGACAAAATAATCCCCACGTCGAGTCAAGACGGCTCTCATTCCTGGAATCGCATCAATTTGAGCGGCTAATTTCTTCGAAACACTCAGAGTGACATGCTTTTCGTATTTATTTGTCGGACCGATAGACCCTGGGTCTTCTCCGCCGTGTCCAGCATCAATTGCCACCACTATATCTGCGGTACCGCGCAGTTGTGAGGCATCACGACTGACCTCTGTTTTACTGTTTGCCACTGCCACAGGTTTTGGCGTTGCGGCTTTCCCATGAGGGAAGTCAATCACAAGCCGATGACCATACTGCCCGCCCGGTGTCGGGTTTAGCGTAAATAACTGAGGCGTCGAGGCTTGTTTCAACTCAAAAACAAGGCGGTAGGTCCCTTTTTTGGGTGGAGAGCTTTTTCTCACTTTACTCAGTACAGGGCTATCCGAGACATTAAGCGGAAGCTTAGTATTCAAGGTCGTGTCGTTGAGATCGACCACAATACGACTAGGTCCAGACAGTGAAAAATAGCTGAAGTCCGCTTTTGACTTGAGGTCAATAACGACTCGAGTTTCATCCGGTGACGGCCAAACACGTATCCCTTCAAGCGTATTAGAGAACGCTAGACTAGGAAACAATAGCAACACCGCCAGCATGATCCCTTTCATGCGACTAAACAAACGATTGATCAATTTAACTCCAATTGACTAATTAGCTGACGTCCATATTCAGAATTTGCCGTGAAGGTTATCTCACGGGCTTCACCCACGTATCGTAAATCAATGTCGAGATCGGCATCAGGTAAAACACCGGCCCCTTTCTCAGGCCACTCTACCAAGCATATTGCATCGTCAGAAAAATAGTCTCGAATGCCCATAAATTCGAGTTCTTCAGGATCCGCTAATCGGTATAAATCAAAGTGATAAATATTCCACTGTTTCAATTGATAAGGTTCAACAAGGGTATACGTTGGGCTCTTTACGTTACCCTTATGTCCCTGACTTTGGATGAACCCCCGACTAAAGGTTGTTTTCCCAGCACCAAGATCACCATGCAAATAGATTGTTGTTTGTTTTGAGCAAAGATTAGCTAATTTAGTTCCAATTAAAACTGTCTCTGATTCATCTGCTAAGGCAAATTTTTTAGTGTTCATCACGTTTTTCTCTGAATACGTCGGTTATAAGATGAAATAGTAAACTGTGTCGGTTTTTATAGACAAGCATTGTTGTGTAAGTAATTAGAAAATTTACCATTAAATACCATGATTCCCTACTGACACCGCTCAATTTCGTGTAATCCTCATACACAAACTAGGATATCTGCTTTTTTTATACTCATACTTTGGACACAAACCGATTTGAGTATAGAATACGCGTCCTTTTTAAGTAGAGTCATCGTGATGGATTTAGAGAAGCTAGCTAACGACATTAAGTCTTGGGCCAAAGAACTGGGTTTTCAAAAAGCCGGTATTAGTGATATCGCCTTAGAAGACCAAGAAGCTTCACTGACTCGCTGGATAGAGGCCGGCTATCACGGTGAAATGGCATGGATGGAGTCCAACCAAGATTTACGCATTCATCCTGATAAACTCCACCCCAACACCTGTCGCATTATCAGCGTTCGCATGAACTACTTACCTGAGGATGCGCATTTTGCCAGTAACCTCGAAGACAAGCACACAGGCTATATCAGTCGCTATGCCCTAGGGCGCGACTACCACAAGCTCATTCGTAACCAATTAAAAAAGCTTGGCCAAAAGATAGAGCACGAAGTCGGCACACTCGGCTATCGCCCATTTGTCGATTCAGCGCCTGTCCTTGAACGCCCATTAGCAGAAAAAGCCGGATTGGGTTGGACAGGCAAGCACTCTTTGATACTGGATCAAGAAGCTGGTTCATGGTTTTTTCTTGGTGAGTTGTTTATTGATCTACCACTGCCTGTAGACAAAGCTGTCGAAAACCAATGCGGGAAATGCACGGCATGTGTTACCTCTTGCCCAACTAATGCCATCTTGGAGGATGGCGTTGTCGATGCTAGGCGTTGCATTTCTTATTTAACCATCGAATACGATGGGATTATTCCAGAAGAATTTCGTGATGCTATTGGCAATCGAATCTATGGCTGTGATGATTGCCAATTGGTTTGCCCGTGGAATCGCTTCTCGAAGCTTAGTCCTCAAGCCGACTTTCAACGTCGCCCTGTATTTAAAGACCTAGACCTAACCACTTTACTTACTTGGGATGAAGCCACATTTCTAAAAAATATGGAAGGGTCTGCCATTCGACGTATTGGCCACCAACAATGGCAACGCAATATTATCATCGCAATGGGTAACGCTTCTTTTAAACAGGCTTATGTTGTCTTGTTAGAGCAACTTAAAGGTCACAGCACACTACTTGATGTCCATATCGATTGGGCACTCAATAAACTGCACGCACAAATCGATACGCCGTTACTAAAGAAAATCGATATAAGAAACCAACGTCTAATCCGAATAGTACAAAAAGGGTTAACCCGCGATTCATAGGCTTAGGCTATTTGGTGTACGATTTCCCAATAAATCAATTAAATTTTCTTGACTAACATCTCAAATTTGAATTTGTGGAAAAAAAACAATTTCATTCCAACGCTAAGCCCCAGAATTCAGGTTAAACACAGACGCAATATATGATTAGGATCAAATAAGTGTCAGTTGATGATCATTTAAATAATCATCAACTGAACAGGGAAATCTATAAAAATCATTAAATAACAATATCTTACCATGTTATTCGATAGTTTTTACCGCACTGGGAAATGTAAAGATCTTTCAAGCACTCAACAATGATAAATATCAGAAACAACTTATCAACCAAGTTATCCACATCCAATTTAGTGTGGATAAGTCTGTTAATTTAAATGTAAACATGCAGTAGAAACGGGCTTTAGCCCATATCCACAACGTTGAATAACTTCGAGAATAGCAGCCTGCCCACATCAATAAGGCTTAAAATCAACCTGACATCGATGAACGTTACAAACTAACTAAATTTTGGAGTGATGCTTCTCAGCATTAGGAAAGAGCGCGCAGCGAAAGGACGAAGTTTCTCAACTTGGCTTATATAGAATGCTGCGTTTTAGCTTTCTATTCAAAGAAAGCAAAGCGATACACCAACCTCTTCCTTTTAGGTAAGGAAGACAGTCTAAACTCTTTTTGAGTGTATGGACGCTTAAAATGGAGCGATACATCGGGTTCGAACCGATGACCTCAACCTTGGCAAGGTTGCGCTCTACCAACTGAGCTAGTATCGCATATCAACAGCAAGTGCTATTGATTAAATGTGGTTGCGGGAGCTGGATTTGAACCAACGACCTTCGGGTTATGAGCCCGACGAGCTACCAAACTGCTCCATCCCGCGTCCGAATTGTAGTCACCGTTAAGTACCGTGAGAACTTACATCTTCCAAAGGAAAATGGAGCGATACATCGGGTTCGAACCGATGACCTCAACCTTGGCAAGGTTGCGCTCTACCAACTGAGCTAGTATCGCATATCAACAGCAAGTGCTATTGATTAAAAATGGTTGCGGGAGCTGGATTTGAACCAACGACCTTCGGGTTATGAGCCCGACGAGCTACCAAACTGCTCCATCCCGCGTCCGAATTGTGTCACCGTTAAGTACCGTGAGAACTTATACTTTGCCACTTAAAAAAGTGGAGCGATACATCGGGTTCGAACCGATGACCTCAACCTTGGCAAGGTTGCGCTCTACCAACTGAGCTAGTATCGCATTGAACGTCTTTCGTCGTTCAGGGCTGCGAATTATAAGAGCATTTTTTTGTGATGCAAGTCCTATCGATAAAAAACATTCATTTTTTTTCTGTTTGATGGAAAAGCACACAAAAATACCTTATTTTTCTTGAAACTAGGATAAATCAGCCCCGCTATAATTAATAAGAGTTACTCACTAAATCGAAAAAATAGTATCACGATAGTATTTAAGCTCTGCAATTGATTCACGAATATCATCCATAGCTAAGTGTGTACCTTGTTTAGTAAACCCGTCTAACACCTCTGGCTTCCAACGTCGTGTCAATTCTTTCAACGTACTGACGTCGATATAGCGATAGTGAAAGTACTGCTCTAGCTCAGGCATGTGTTTGTACAAAAAACGGCGATCTTGACCAATGCTGTTTCCACAAATTGGTGATACGCCTTTGGGCACCCATTTTTCAAGAAAGGCAACCGTTTCTTCAATGGCTTGTTGCTCGGTGTATGAACTTTCTGTCACTCGATCAACTAACCCACTCGCCGTGTGAGTATTCGTGCACCAGTCATCCATTTTTTCCAATTCACTGTTCGGCTGATGAATCGCAATCACCGGGCCTTCAGCGAGTATATTCAGCTGGCTGTCGGTAACAATACTCGCAATCTCAATGATTTTATGTTGCTCAGGATCGAGCCCTGTCATCTCCAGATCAACCCAGATTAAATTCTGATCACTAAAAGACATATCGCCCTCGTCTATTTGTTTTCTGCCAAAAGAGGTACTATACCGAAATAAATTTCAGTAACCCAAATGGTTTGATGCTTAGCATCATAGAATTATCGTGGCGAAAAAGAAAAAACTGACTAAAGGTCAAGTGCGTCGAGTACGCAGTAACCAAAGCAAAAAGCTAAAACAAGAAGAAGCCATACAGTGGGATGAATCCATGCTGGGATCGGTGAAACAAGGTTTAGTAATTACTCGTTTTGGTCAACATGCCGATATTGAAGACCTTGAAACTCAAGAAGTTCATCGCTGTAACTTACGACGAGGAATTGAATCTCTAGTTTCAGGGGATCACGTAAAATGGCGTGTCGGTATCGAATCCATGCATGGTATTTCTGGCGTTGTTGAAGCCGTAGAGCCTCGCACTTCTATCTTAACGCGTCCAGATTATTACGACGGTCTTAAACCGGTAGCTGCCAACGTTGACCAAATGGTGATCGTGTCTGCCATCGCGCCCGATCTCTCATTTAACATTATCGATCGCTATCTAGTTGCGTCAGAAACCCTGCAGATCGCCCCATTGTTGGTGCTAAACAAGGTTGATTTAATCGCTGAAGAAGATAAAGCGGCCATTTACGCTTCCCTTAATGCCTACAAAGGTATCGGGTATGACGTGGCTTTTGTGAGTAAAGAGACCGGCGAAGGCATAAAAGAGCTCGAGGGCTATCTACAAGGAAAAGTGAACATTTTTGTCGGGCAATCTGGGGTTGGAAAATCCAGCCTAGTCAATGCGTTGATGCCAGAGCTCGATATTGAAGAAGGCGTGATTTCGACAAATTCGGGGCTTGGTCAACATACCACGACAGCCGCACGTCTTTATCACTTTCCGTCCGGTGGCGATCTCATCGACTCCCCTGGCGTCCGAGAGTTTGGCTTATGGCACCTAGAGTCTAACGAGATTACAGAAGCCTTTGTTGAGTTCCGACCTTACCTTGGTGGTTGTAAGTTTAGAGACTGTAAACACCTTGATGATCCGGGTTGTATTTTGCGAGAAGCGGTTGAAAACGGCAATATCGCAAGAGGTCGCTTTGATAATTATCATCGTATTCTTGACAGCATGGTAGAAAACAAAGCGAACCGACAATACTCTCGTAGCAAAAAGGCAGACCTGTAAATTCATTTGAATTTGGAATGCATATTACGCTTAGTGTCAGTCCTTAAGCTTGACTAGGTACTGACATTTTACGAGATTTATTTTACTATCTCGCGCCCTAGACTCGAAACTCTCAATTAATGTTGGAATAGTAAGCAATGGATAAGATTAAAGTTGGACTTCAATATTGGATACCACAGCACGGACTAACCCGTCTGGTTGGTAAACTGGCATCGGCTAAAGCTGGTGGTCTAACAACAGCAATCATTCGTTGGTTTGTAAAACAATATAACGTCAACCTGGACGAAGCTCTGTACTCAGACCCCGCTCATTTCGACACGTTTAATGAGTTTTTTGTTCGTGAATTAAAACCTGGCGCCCGCCCTATTACAGACGGTGACCATGTTCTTGTTCACCCCGCAGACGCGTGTGTCAGCCAATTCGGCCCAATTGAAGATGGTCAGCTTATTCAGGCGAAAAACCATCGCTATACCGCTCAAGAGCTACTTGGTGGCAATGAAAAGCTTGCGCAAGAGTTCACCGACGGTGAATTTGCCACGTTGTATCTGTCTCCACGTGATTACCATCGCGTGCACATGCCTTGTGATGGAACACTTCGTCAAATGATTTATGTCCCTGGCGATCTATTTTCAGTGAACCCACTCACCGCAGAGAACGTACCAAACCTTTTCGCCCGAAATGAGCGAGTGGTTTGTATCTTCGATACCGAATTTGGCCCAATGGCACAAGTACTTGTCGGTGCAACCATTGTGGGTAGTATTGAGCTCATTTGGGCTGGGACAGTGACGCCTCCAACAGGCAGTTCAGTTCATACATGGGACTACCCAGCAGAAGGCAACAAGTCGGTGGTATTGAAAAAAGGCCAGGAAATGGGCCGCTTTAAGCTAGGCTCAACGGTCATCAACCTTTTTGCCAAAGATAGTGTTCACTTTGATGAAACGATGGTCAATACCGCAACAACCGTGATGGGTACGCCATACGCACACCGTGCCGATAACAGCGTCAACTAAATCACGCTTGTGTAATCTTGTTTAAAATAACGGCGCAGCTTTGCGCCGTTATTTATTCTTGCTTAACGCCGCTTTATCGATGCCTTTCAGCCATAATCGTTGACGCAAAACAACATTCCCACCAATAATTTACGCTTGTTTTCAAAACTCTAACGGCAGTCTAAGACCCTAGTACGATTATATTTTAATCTATCGAGTAGTTTGCTTTCACTCGAGATAACACTGCCTATGCTTAAGATAAATAACGGGATTTTGATCCGGCTTCTGATCTGTTTCATCATACCACTCGGTGTCTTAATGATGCCGATCGATGCCATACCTATCGACAACCTCACATTAATTCAGCATCGATTGCTCGCTATCTTCCTGCTCGCAGCACTCCTTTGGGTACTTGAACCTGTACCGGTCTTTGCTACCTCTATTCTCATCATCGCCTTAGAGTTGGTGATGATTTCAGATAAAGGCTTACACCTATTTCGTACGCCACCAGCGGGGCATGATCTTGGCGAATTGATGAAATACACGGATATCTTTAGCGCTTTTTCATCTCCTATCATTATTCTGTTCATGGGCGGATTTGCACTGGCGATTGCTGCATCAAAATACGAACTGGACAACAACCTCGCGCGCGTATTACTGAAACCATTTGGTCATCAACCTAGATTCATCATGCTTGGGTTAATGCTCATTACCGCTGTTTTCTCGATGTTTATGTCCAATACGGCGACCACTGTCATGATGCTGGCTTTACTCGGCCCCATTGTGGCTTCTGCCCCTAAAGGCGATATTGGCATCAAAGCGTTAGTGTTATGTGTCCCTATTGCAGCCAACACAGGGGGAATCGCAACACCAATAGGTACGCCACCGAATGCCATTGCCTTGCAATACCTTACCGGAGACAACACCATCGATTTTCTACAGTGGATGATGATGGGACTGCCGTTTGTCATTATCCAGCTGACCATTGCTTGGTTCCTGTTGCAGCGTTTTTTTCCATCATCTCAAGATAAAATGGTTTTGAGGTTAAACGGTAAATTCCAAAAAAATTGGCGAGCCATCGTTGTCTATGTCACCTTTGCTAGCACCATCTTGCTTTGGATGACCACCAAACTACACGGCATGAATACCTACGTGGTTTCCATCATTCCACTGGCTGTTTTTACACTCACCGGAATCATGGGTAAAGAAGAGCTAAAGCTGATTAACTGGGATGTACTCTGGCTCGTTGCTGGGGGGATTGCGATTGGCATTGGGCTTGATAAAACAGGGCTTGCCGTAGCGCTTGCTCATGCCATCGACTATGAGTCATTATCGCCAATGGCGGTCGTACTCACACTGTCTGTCGTCTGCTGGTTAATGGCCAATTTCATGTCAAATACGGCTACCGCTAACCTGCTCATGCCAATAGCAGCTGCAATTGGTGCCTCGATGGAGAGCCTTGCCAGTATTGGTGGCCTGCAGGGGCTTTTGGTTGTGGTCGCCTTCTCCGCGTCTCTCGGTATGATCCTACCCGTTTCCACTCCGCCAAACTCTCTCGCCTACTCTACTGGCCTTATTGAGAGTAAAGACATGGCGAAAATGGGACTTATCCTTGGGGTTATTGGCTTGTTTATTGTTTATACCGCCGCTTGGATTCTCACCTAACCCTATAAGTGCAGCGAAATTCATCGCGTTGGATGGATTTCGTTGCACTTTGAAGAGGCGCATAGTACAACCTGTTTATCGATAGGACTTCGAATTGAATAGGGAAACTCATGGGGTTTGAGTGGTTTGCGCTTATTGCCGCTTTTTTATGGGCAGTATCCAGTATTATTTCTGTCACGCCAGCGCGCCATCTTGGCTCTTTTGCCTACAGCCGATGGCGCATGGGATGCACCGCGCTCATCTTAACGACCATGGCCCTACTCACCAGTGGCTGGGGCAGTGTCAGCTATCAACATATCACGCCTATGGCACTCTCAGGCTTGATTGGCATTTTTATTGGCGATACCGCCTTGTTTGCCTGCTTAAATCGAATGGGGCCTCGACAAGCAGGATTGTTGTTCTCTTGCCATGCTGTCTTCTCCGCCATTCTTGGTTACTTTCTATTTTCTGAAACCATGACGCCAATAGAGTTGATGGGCTCTGCATTGGTGTTCTCTGGCGTCGCAACCGCCATTTTCTTTGGGCGTAAACAAAAGAAAGCATCAACAAACAGCTTAGAGGACATTCGAGGTAAAGCATCCGTGGGTATCGCGCTAGGCATTACAGCAGCGCTATGTCAGGCTTTAGGCGGTATTATCGCAAAACCAGTGATGCAAACTGCTATCGACCCTGTCGCGGCTTCAGCCATTCGTATGATCACCGCCTTTGTCGCCCATAGCTTGTTTTGGCTAACAGGTGCGAAACTTGCTAAAAGCCTTCGCCCCATCACCCTACCCATTTTTGGAATCACTGCGCTCAACGGGTTTCTTGCCATGGCGGTCGGTATGACCTTGATTCTCTTTGCTTTGCAAACCGGTAATGTTGGTATGGTGGCGCTGCTTTCTTCCACGACACCTATCATGGTGTTGCCATTACTTTGGTTATACACCAAACAACGCCCTAACCGATACGCGTGGTTAGGTGCGCTACTGGCCGTCTTAGGAACCGGTATATTGGTAACCTAACCCTCATGGGTAGCGCCTCTCGGTATTAAGCAATAGGAAACGGAAAGGCGGCCACTTGATCAATATGTTCCGCGCCGACAGCCAACATAATCAGTCGGTCAATACCCAATGCCACACCCGCACATTGTGGCAGGCCGGCTTCAAGTGCCGCAATCAAATGGTAATCAATCGGCTGTACAGGTAAGCCCATTGCCACTCTTTTTTGATTGTCTTGTTCAAAACGTGCAAGTTGCTCTTTCGGGTTATCCAGCTCATGAAAGCCATTAGCAAGTTCAATTCCCTGATAATAAACCTCAAAGCGATCGGCGACCCTTGGATCATCGGCGTTAACCTTCGCCAGCGCCGCTTGTGACGCTGGAAAATCATAAACAAAAGCAGGCGTGTTCAATCCAATCGTCGTTTCCACCCCGACACTAAATAACAATTGCAATAACGTATCCCTGTCCTCTTCTATGTCAGCGATATCAGACAACCCTAAGGTGCTAGCCGCGACACGCAGCTGCGACATGGAAGCCGTTAACGGACAAACATCCAGAGCTTGAATGAACGCTTGTTGGTAAGTCATTCGTTCCCCTTGCGCTCCACCTAACACCATCATCAATAACTCGTCCATTTCGTCCATCAGTTGATGATGGTCATACCCGACTCTATACCACTCCAACATGGTGAATTCAGGATTATGGTAACGGCCATTCTCTTCATTACGAAATGCCTTGCCGATTTGATAAATCGACCCGCTGCCCGCTGCCAACAGTCTCTTCATGTGAAATTCCGGGCTTGTCATGAAATACAGTACCTGTCCATCGGCGTACCCAGGCCCGACAAATTCGGTTTTAAACGTCTGTAAGTGCACATCGGTCACCGTCGCGTGACTCATGGCTGGCGTCTCGACTTCCATCACTGATTTTGATAAGAAAAATTGACGTATTGAGTGCATAATTTCGGCACGTTTTTTTAACAGAGGTATTGATGCTGTTGGCTGCCAGTCACTGTAAATCATAATCAAACTCATTAGCTGTAGTTATTGATAATTGTACAAACTTGAAGAACTCACCTGATTATAAGTGACGTTAGTCACACATCATATAAATACTATGCTTCTCCATGCATTTCCGGTGAAAAAACCTAACTCAATCAATTTTTTTGCAAAAGGGGTTCTCTACTATAACCCTTAGTTTTTATCGGCTTATTTAAAGCCTAATTATTACCCGCGAGTTCCCTCGCATTCACCCTCACACTGGAGGATAACTGTGAAGACAATTACCACAGATATCGCAGTCATCGGCGCTGGTGGCGCTGGTCTTCGAACTGCTATTGCAGCCGCTGAAGCAAACCCTGAATTGGACGTTGCTCTTATCTCAAAAGTTTACCCTATGCGCTCGCACACTGTTGCTGCGGAAGGGGGATCTGCCGCTGTAATCAAGGATGAAGATAGCCTAGACAATCATTTCAACGATACCGTTGGGGGTGGTGACTGGCTTTGTGAACAGGATGTTGTTGAGTATTTTGTAAAAAGCGCAACAAAAGAAATGATCCAAATGGAACAATGGGGTTGCCCTTGGAGCCGTAAAGAAAACGGTGAGGTCAACGTACGTCGTTTTGGCGGAATGAAGGTCGAACGTACGTGGTTTGCGGCAGATAAAACCGGCTTCCATATGCTACACACGCTCTTCCAAACCTCAATGAAGTACGACAAAATCAATCGCTTTGATGAGTATTTCGTGGTTGACCTTCTTGTGGTTGAAGGCGAAGTTCAAGGGCTTATCGCCATTCATATGTCTGAGGGTGAGCTGGTCACCATTAAAGCCAAATCCGTGGTGCTCGCAACAGGTGGTGCCGGTCGTGTTTACCACTGCAACACCAATGGTGGCATCGTAACGGGTGACGGCATGGCGATGGCGTATCGTCATGGTGTTCCACTGCGTGACATGGAATTTGTTCAATACCACCCAACTGGGCTACCAGGTACAGGAATCTTAATGACGGAAGGGTGTCGCGGTGAAGGCGGTATTATTGTCAATAAGAACGGCTATCGTTACCTCCAAGATTATGGCATGGGTCCAGAAACCCCTGTCGGTGAGCCAAAGAACAAATACATGGAGCTAGGGCCTCGTGACAAAGTATCTCAGGCATTCTGGCATGAGCAGCAAAAAGGCAACACTATCAAGCACCCGCTGGGTGATGTCGTGCACCTAGACTTACGTCATCTTGGTGAAGAATACCTTCAAGAGCGCCTGCCATTCATTTGTGAACTAGCAAAAGCCTACGTCAATGTTGACCCCGCTAAAGAGCCGATCCCTATCCGTCCAACGGTTCACTACACCATGGGTGGTATCGAAACAAACGGCCAATGTGAAACTCGCATCCAAGGTTTGTTTGCCGTTGGTGAATGTGCCTCTGTGGGCCTACACGGTGCAAACCGTTTAGGGTCGAACTCCTTAGCTGAGTTTGTTGTATTCGGCCGTGTGGCCGGTGAACAAGCCGTTGAGCGCGCAAAAGCCTTCAAAGGCTGGGATGATGCCGCTATCGAGAAGCAAGTCGAAGCCGTAGAAGCTCGTATTGCTGCACTAATGAACCAAAGCGGCGACGAGAACTGGGCTGACATCCGTACTGAAATGGGTCATACCATGGAAGCGGGTTGTGGGATCTACCGCCAAGAAGACTTGATGCAAGCCACTCTTGAAAAGATTGCTGAGCTCAAGCAGCGTTACAAGAATATTGGCATTAAAGATAAAGGGAAAGTATTCAATACTGACCTGCTTTACGCTATCGAGGTGGGCTACGGATTGGAAGTTGCCGAGGCCATGGTGCACTCAGCAATTCTTCGTAAAGAGTCTCGTGGCGCGCACCAGCGTTTGGATGATGGCTGCACCGAACGTGATGACCAAAACTACCTAAAACACTCACTCGCATTCTTCCAAGAAGACAGTGCTCCAAGTATTGATTACAGCGATGTAAAAATCACTAAATCTCAACCGAAAGCTCGTTTATATGGTGAAGCAGCAGAAAAAGCCGCCGCTGAAGAAGCAAAAACCAATAAAGAAAACAATGCAGAGGAGCAAGCATAATGTCAGCAAATCGCATTCAAAAAATTGAAATCATGCGTTATGACCCAGAAAAAGATTCTGAGCCACGCATGCAAATGTTTGATGTCCCGTTCGATGAAACCATGTCTGTACTCGATGCTATCGGTTACATCAAAGACAACCTAGATAAAGACTTGTCTTATCGCTGGTCTTGTCGAATGGCGATCTGTGGTTCTTGTGGAATCATGGTCAACGGCGTACCTAAACTGGCATGTAAGAGCTTCATACGCGACTACCCTGGCGGCGTTAAAATTGAGCCATTAGCCAATTTCCCAATCGAAAAAGACTTAATTGTCGACATGACGCCATTTATTGAGCGCTTGGAAGCGGTTAAACCTTATATCATCGGTAATCCTCGCACACCTGAAGATGGCGCCAATATACAAACGCCTGAGCAAATGGCCAAATACAAGCAATTTGCTGGCTGTATCAACTGTGGTCTGTGTTACGCCGCCTGTCCTCAATTTGGCTTAAATCCAGAGTTTATCGGCCCAGCCGCATTAACAATGGCACACCGCTATAACCTCGATAGCCGTGATAACGGTAAAAGTGAGCGAATGGCACTGATCAATGGTGAGAATGGCGCTTGGGGATGCACCTTTGTTGGCTACTGCTCTGATGTTTGTCCGAAGAACGTTGACCCAGCAGCGGCGGTTAACCAAGGTAAGATTGAGTCTTCAAAAGATTTCGTCATTGCCATGCTTAAACCCGATGGCTCACCAAAGAATGTGGAGGCATAACGATGAGCAATAGAAAACCTTATGTTCGCGAAATAAAACGAACATGGTGGAAGAATCATCCTTTTTACCGATTCTACATGTTGCGTGAGGCCACGGTCTTACCGCTGATCTTATTCACCATATTCCTAACCTTCGGTTTAGGCGCGCTTGTAAAAGGGCCTGAAGCTTGGCAAGGCTGGCTAGATTTTATGGCCAACCCTCTGGTGATCGCGATCAATATTGTTGCGTTAGCGGGCAGCTTGTTTCACGCTCAAACGTTTTTCAGCATGATGCCTCAAGTTATGCCGATTAAAATCAAGGGCAAAGCCGTCGAGAAGAAAACCATCGTGCTCGCACAATGGGCGGCCGTTGCCGCAATTTCTTTAATTGTGCTGATTATTGTCTAAGGAGACCACTGTGATTAACCAAAACCCTAAACGTTCAGACGAACCCGTATGGTGGGGACTATTTGGCGCTGGTGGCTCATGGTTTGCCATGATCACTCCTGTGACCATTCTTGTGCTGGGCATTCTTGTTCCTATGGGCATCATCGATGCCGAAGCACTCAGCTATGAACGCGCGGCTAATTTTGCCACCAGCTTTATTGGTGCTTTATTTGTGATTGCCACGCTAGCCTTGCCAATGTGGCATGCTATGCACCGCCTTCACCATGGCATGCATGACCTCAAGATCCACGCTGGAGTCGCAGGCAAGATTGCTTGCTATTTCTTTGCGGGTCTTATTAGCGCATTAGCAGTGATATTTATCTTTATGATTTAAAATATTAATCACCAAAAAAGGCAGCGATTAGGCTGTAATGCCGTTCACTTAAGAG
>NZ_MCUW01000041.1 GCF_002873335.1 Vibrio sp. 10N.286.49.B1
CAAACACCACTGTCTTATACCGCTTTTATTGAACAGCAAACTCGATCAGCATTAAGGTGACCCAGCTCTGGGTCAGAGCACAAACACTACTGACTTTATCGCTTATAACAGTAATAGCCTGAGATTTATCGTCAACAACGATAATCATCGTACTTTTATCGTTGTTAACAATAATTAAGAATACTTATTGAAGACAATGATAAAAACCTCCGATCCGCAGCGATAATTAAAACACTAATTTTAATTAAATATCATCAATTCGCTCTAGTGGAGTGCAGTATAAACTTAATAATTTATTACATCATATCATTGTAATTTCATGTGATTTTACTTTTTAAAAATCAATCTTTAAAATAAAAAGCAAAATATATTAACAAAAACAATTTATTAATTATTTAATTCATGCTATAACCATTATAACTGTTATAGCTATTATAAGGTTATAATTTTAATATAAGGACGAAAATAGAATTCATTGTTGAAAAACACAAACATTCATAAAAACACATGAAAAACCACTGCGCTGTGACGCACTTCTAGTGCGCTAAACAGCACTTACTGTGCTTGAAGCAGCATTTGACATCTAAATACCACAATAATAACCGCACTACCTCTTTGCAGTATCAACAGGTAACCGCTCTACCATAGAGCAAATTAACTCACCTCAAATGATCCATATTATATATAATACTATTACTTAGTTTTCTGCTAGAAGCTAATAGTACTCAGGTAATAGCAGAACTGGATTTATAGAGTATGCCAAACCATAATTAAAACAAATTCTACCAGTATTTATTGTTCACCCATCAAATATATTTTCCACGTTAGAATTATCATTCGACATGGACTCCCTTACATGGGCATCCTTAATAAATATTCCCTTTTTATCTAGTGTAATGAAAACATATAATAGTGTTTATCGCTGTCCCTATCTCATGAAAAATCACCATAGCGAATTCGATCCAAAATGCCTAGGACTGCATCTCTTCCTTCTGGCATTCGTAGCATTTCTACTGCTGTCAAACCATCAAAAAACCATTTAGGGGAATTTAGCCATTCATCAGCTAAGCCTTCTTCTTCAAATATCTCTAAAGCGGCTTTTCTCACTTCAGTTACACTATCCATATCCTATACCTCGAACTATTCAAACCGATTAGGTTTGGCTTGCTATATAAGCAAACCCTCGTCTGGAACCTCCACAAAACCCAACGCTCTATAACCTTTATCTCTTTTCTTAAACATCCTAGACAGCATAGGGATTTTCGAGTCGACGTAGTCGATAACTTTAACTTCATCTTTCCCTTCAAACTCACGCTGTATTCGACCAACATACTGAATAAGTGAACCTTTCCAGGATACTGGTAGTGCTAATATTAGAGTATCTAGCCTGGGTAAGTCGAAACCCTCCCCGATAAACCTCCCAGTAGCAACAAGTACTTCGGTGGTTGCTAGTTTCTCCATGACGTCTGCTTGCTGCTTTTTTTTCATTGCACCGACAAGCACTTGATGTTTAAGTCCCGTATCATCAAGTAGCTTAGATATTATATTGGCATGCTCTCTTCGCTCTGTTAATACGATAGGGACTCTTCCTTTACCAACTTCATATTTAATGTCCTCAATAATGACCTTGTTACGTTCAGAGTGCAGCATCAACCAACGGTACACATCAGAAATATGAGGTTTGGGTTCATCCGAAATCAAACTTAGCGGCACATCAAATAACAAAGCTTTCTTTTCCAATCGCTGAACAAATCGAGATCTTTGGTCAGACTTGATGCTATGCCTGACCCTACCCGCTTGCATGAAGATAATAGGGTGATGTCCATCTCGCCTTTCTAAAGTAGCACTTATCCCAACAACAAATTTGGCATGCGACTCAGATAGAACTCGTTCAAATTGAGGTGCTGACAGATGATGACATTCATCGACTATGACTTGCCCATAGTCCTGAATCAGTTCATTGACACTATTATCACTCCTGTTGAACAAACTTTGATACGTCGCAATATCGATCTGCCCTGTTGGCTTTTTCTTGCTTCCAGTCCACACTCCAACATCAACCCCCAGAGCAAAAACCTTGAGTCTCTCTTGCCATTGTTCTACGAGCTGTTTGTTGTGAACTAACACTAACGTATTAACTTTTCTTTGGCATATGAGGCCAATGGCGGTAATCGTTTTGCCAAATGCTGTAGGCGCATGAAGTACGCCATTGTCATATTGAAGAAGTTTATCAACAGCTTTACGTTGCGCTGAACGCAGGGAACCAACAAATTTAATAGTGCCTAATAGCCGCCCTTCAATCCTCTTGTCTTCTACCTGTAACGAAATTCCATTAGAGGAACAGATATCCTCCAAATCATCCAAGCACCCTCTTGGCAAACTCAAATAGCCGCTGTCTATCTCCGCTAGACAAATGAACCGAGCAATTCCATTTGTCGATAAGCGCAACCCCTGGGCCTTGAAGAACTTTGGATTTGAGAAAGATGCGACTTTCTTTAACTGGGCGATTAAAGGGTTAGGGAGACTAGACAACGGGATATAGAGTCGATTAGCAATAACCGCTTGCAACACTTCAGGGCAGCCTTCTATAGCGTTCCTAGTGGGTAGAGAGCGCTCCCAAGGGGCTTGCTGACAGATATCTGCCGATGTCTGCTCTTGATGTGTTCGATTAATTAAAAGTGCTTCGACTTTTACAGGCGCTACACGTTTTGTTGAAACCAGAGCAGCCCATTGATCGGCACAAGCAACGAATGATTGGTCAACAAATGTCGAATTACCACACGACCGTGATTGCTTTTGCAATGGCAGAGCTATCAAATTGCCAATACCTCCTACTGGAAGTACATCTTGGTTGGGAAAAAGCCTATCGTAAGACTCAAAAGATAAAACGCCATGAATTTTCATCGCTTCATCTAAGAGGAAAAAACCTAACTGACGAGCTAGTTTGGCTTCTATGGCTTGATCGAAGAAAATCCACACGTGTGCGCCATTCCCAGACCTTGAGCGCTCTAGTAGGCAATCAATTCCATTCTGTCGGCATGCATTGACATAAGCTATTGATGCTAATTGCCAGTCACTTTTGTCGAAATCAACGGCTAGTAACCAACATGTGTTGTTCGATAGCATTGGGTATAAACCAATGACTTCTTTTCCAGTTAAGTGATTATAGATCGCATCTTCATCTAAAGACTTGAACGCTTGGTTGGGACATTCTAAACATTTAGTCTTAGGTTTATTGCAGAGTCCTTGCTGCCATTCATTATGGCACGCCACTGCATAACCACTTCTCCCTTTATTGTTCTGCCAACGATGCGCATAACAATAGTCATTCCCCCTAAAGTAGGCCTTGAATAAAGCAACTTTTTGCCCTGGAGAATACTCATGTTGATCACCTGCCGTCGAGCTGGCGTTTTGAGCTAATAAAGACTGGCGGCGCTGCTCTAAATGGCTTAGCTCGACCCTTAGCTCTAAGATCTGTTGTTCAAGCCTTTGAAGCTCATCCATATTTAGTCCCAGCGGTCGGTCCGACTACACAAGTCAGTGCGTATTAAAACATAAGAAACCACAAGCATTATTTTTAACTGTCTAACATATTTGCCAAGCTTTCTAGCTTATTATGATACCAACACCCCAACAATTAACAGCATAACGTAACATGACAATTCAACACGTTCCTTTTGGCTTAAGAATCGAAGACCATTCCTTTGTGGATGTCTGCGATGTCGCTCGCGGAAAAAAATGTGATTGTATTTGTCCGTCTTGTCACACTCCACTCATAGCCCGACAAGGAGAAGAGAAGCAGTGGCACTTTGCCCATGCAACTCGCAAAGTAGATAAAACCGATAAGGAGTGTGACTTTTCCTTCTTTGTTTCCGTCAGAATGATGGCAAGGCAAGTTATCGAAACGGGTATTAGGATCGCTCTCCCAGAGTACAAGTGCACTGTAGCTCGTCAGGCTAAAGGAACCCACTTCAAAGAAGAATTTTTGGTAGCAAAACAAACAACTATCGAACTAAAAGACGTACATAAGGAAGCAGCGTTTTCAAATTGCGTTGTCGACATTGTTGGTAAGGTTCAAGCCTTCTCTTTTGTCATATACTTTACCCACCCAAATCGCCCACTCCCTGCTAGTCTTCATGTCTCTGATAACCAACAAAGTGGTGTACTAGAAATTAAACTCGATGATACACACCACTTGTTCAAAGAAAATAGAGCTGGAACTAGGCAACTAGATAGGCTAAAGCTCTTTCTACAAAATGACCTGTCATCCAAGAGCTGGGTATTTCATCCACGAAAAGCATCAATACAGAAAGCAGCATATCAACGTTTGAACTCGACTATCGCTAGCTATCAAGTCAATCGTCACTCAACAACTAGTCATTCTAGCCATGGAAGTCGTGTTTCCTATCAGCACAACGACCCTTGGCTTGCGCCAAGAAACAAACCGACAGCTCCACCGTCACCGTTCCCCAAAAGAACAGCTACATTCGAATGCATCATGTGTAACTGCCAATGGCAAGCTTCATTACCAGGACAACCTACCTGCCCTAAATGTCATAACCACCTGTATGCTAGCGAGGTATCTTCGAGATAAAGACACATCAAGTGTTCATTTTATTCCCCTGTTCATTTTTTATGAACAAACTAAAAAATGAACAGGATCTGATGTTCCCAGCTTTAGTTTCTCAAGGCTCAACGGGTATCTTTGCTCCCTATGTCTCACCATGTCATCCAATATCCCTTTGTAGGGATATAACTCGTAAAATCCCCACAAGGGGATATGGTGGACTATATCCCCACTAAGGGATATACTTTACCATATCCTCACTAGAGGATAATGAGATATATAAAGTCGCACCTTAACTCTATCGAGGGTCGGAAGAAATGATATATAGTCCAAAGCAACTCGCTGACATGATGCTCCTAATAAGGCAAAAGAACGGCTGGACTCAATCAGAGTTGGCCAAAAGGGTAGGCATAAAGCAAGCAACTATCTCAAACTTCGAAAATAGTCCTGATAAGACAACACTTTCGACTTTCTTTAAACTTATTCAGGCAATGGAACTGACACTGAGCATCCAGGAAAAAGCACAAGTAAGTTCACAAGATAGCCAAGATGATGAGAACTGGTAATGCAAAAACTAAACGCATACATGAACGGAGAACTCGTAGGGACTCTCAATAAACAGAATAATGGTGCTCATACTTTTCAGTATGATAAGACCTGGGTAACCAGTGACAAGTCCCGACCACTATCATTGTCTCTAAAATTACAACTGCCACCTATAACTTCAGACTCAGTCATCAACTACTTCGACAACCTTTTACCTGATAGCCCAAAGGTGAGAGATAGGATCGTAGCTCGTTATAAAGCTTCATCTAAGCAGCCATTCGATCTTCTCAAAGAAGTTGGTAAAGATAGCGTCGGAGCTATTGCATTAATTTCTCCTGAACAACCTTACAAAAATGAACCACTCAATTACCAAGTCTTAGATGATAAAAAGTTGGATGCCGTGCTCTCAGCTTACAAATCTGATATCCCCCTCGGAATGGTTGAAGAAGAAGAAGATTTCAGAATATCAGTGGCTGGTGCTCAAGAAAAAACAGCACTCCTATTCGTTGATCAACAGTGGTGTATCCCCAAAGGTAATACTCCAACAACTCATATCATAAAACTACCAATTGGCGAAATACAGCAAGCAAACGCAACATTAGATCTTAAAGACAGTGTTGAAAATGAGTACCTTTGCATCGAGTTAGCTAAAGCACTAGGGTTTTCAGTTCCCAATGTCCACATGATCAAAACTGATAACCTGAAAGCTTTAGCTGTAGAGCGATTCGATAGACGCTGGACTAAAGATAAAGCTAACTTACTCCGTCTACCTCAAGAAGACATGTGCCAAGTATTTGGTATGCCATCATCAATCAAGTACGAATCTCAAGGTGGCCCTGGTATTTCGGAAATCATGAAGCTAATCATGGGTTCAAGTAATGCTCTGGAAGATCAGTATAACTTCATGAGATTTCAAGTATTTCAGTGGGTTATAGGGGCAACCGATGGGCATGCAAAGAACTATTCTATTTATATTGAGAAGGGAGGGAGTTATCGTTTAACTCCATTCTACGATATTTTATCAGCATACCCGCTTCTGGGTGGTCGAGGCCTGAATATTAGAAAACTCAAGCTAGCAATGGGACTCAAAGCGACTAGGGGGAAAAAGTATGAAATTAACAAAATCTTACCTCGCCACTTTCTGGATACTGCTAAAGCAGTAAACTTCAGCCAAGATAAGATGCAAGAGATATTGAATGAACTGAAAGATGGATTCCCTGAAGCAATCTTACAAGTAAAAGCCAAGCTACCCGAAGATTTCCCTGAAAAGATTTCAGATTCGATTTTTGAAAATGCGACAAAGATACTTTCGAAGATTTAATATTCAGAAAGTAAATTGATGCAATAAGCTATAGGGAGACTCCACTGACCAATAGAATATTTGGCTATATCCAAATAAATATCTATAGCTATATTATATATAAAGACGGGGGTTCAGTTCCTTTTCAAGCAGGATTTTGATGTAACATCTTAAGTAACATCAAATTAGAACATTAACTCTAAAGCCTTATATAATGTAGATTGGTACAGCCATTCAACTCCCGCCAGCTCCACCAAACGTTTGGAAAGGCGGTAAGTTATTGACTTACCGCCTTTTTTGTCTTTATTTTTCGTTCGTGTGCCACTTGTACTAAAAATGCGCTATCTAAAGATATCCTCATCTGGTATTTGGCAGTTCCGCTATCAGATTTCAAAGCCACATAGACTGCTTTTTGATGGTAGAAGATAGATCAAAGAGGCAACCAGCTAAACTCACACCAACAAATGCACTAGATAAGTACTATCAAACCTGAAAATCCGTACTCAATTGCCTCCAATGTTGAATGAGAGCAATCTTGTGCTCATCTAGCATCGGTAACTCTTGTAGCTGTTCCAACCATTGAGTTCTCGCCACTTCAATTACATCCAAAAGGTGCGGCTTAATGGCAACCCAAGGTGCACCCGTTTTCTCTGACCATAATTTGAAGTTCTCCATCGTAATATCGAACCACTGCTTGGTGCCCGCCATATTAAGAGCAAGGCTATCGTGTTCTATATATGGTGCGGTAAACACCACATCATAAAGCGGGGACAAGCGTGGAGATTGTCTATCGCCATAAATGAGCGTCCAGTTTTTTAAATGAGCGTCGCCATTACCAAGCAAGATGTTGATTAGCAACCTTCTTGCCATTTGTTGAATGTCCTTCAAACGCTCTGCGCTAGTTCGATAGAGCACGTTGCCGAGTTGCTCATAATTGACTCGTTGATACTTATCCGAGGGATAGAGGCCAAAGACCTGAGCAAAATCTTCTGTGTGAATACGACCTGCACCGCTGCGATCAAACCTCTTGATACCGTAAGCATATTGCTCATCTGGTAACCTAATACTCGGCAAGCCCTCCAGCTCAGTAAGATTTATTAATCGTACTTCTGGAATATCAGCCCCTGCAGCCTCAGCCAGCTTCATACAGGTATATTCGTTAACAGGTACGCCTTTGTGGACGGTCGACGGCGTTTTGATAATCCAAATATCCTCTGAGATTTCCTGATCGATATGGTAACGACCATCCACATGAGATGACGAGAACTTCATCTGCACACCAGCTAAAGAGAACTTGGTATCAGCGTGTTTAACATCTATCTGCAGGGGCTCTGTCGACAAACGCTGCTCCAATGCCCAAACCGGCACATCGCCCGCTTTAATCGGCTTGGCAATGACCGCCCCCGGCAAGTTGGAGCCAAGATAGGCAAGAATTGAAAACTCATTATTGGTGTGGCAACGAAGCGCTTTAGCTGTCAATTCTCTCAATATTCCCTCAGGCAAGAGGTTGGAGAGGACTGGAGGGATCTTATCGGTTCTAATCTGCGGCTTGTTCAAATAAGTGGGGTCAAGCATCTGCCTCAGAGTAAAAACAGGTCGAAGATGGTCAGGCATAGCGGTAAAATCAGGGTTGAAAGTCAGTATGTTTTTGCCACCAGCATAACGGGTTATCACAGCAACATCGATACCATGAAGCTGAATCTTAAGGCCTTCAACCTTCTCTATCTGCTTACTCATCATTTATCCTCAGAACCAAACCAAAACCCAAGATCATCCTCATCGTCTTGCAGCGGGTCACTTTTCGGTACTTGGTTCAAACTTTTAAAAGTATCCTCTGTGAGAGCGTTATGCCCTTTGCTTTGCTTCGGTGAGATAGAAAGTTCCAAATCAAGTCCTTCTAACACTCTAAGCAAGGTCGATAACTTCACATCGCTACCCGCTTCAATGCGCTGATACTGTTGCTGCTTCATGCCGATTCGCATGTACATGTCTTTTTGCTCGATACCGAGTTTTCTGCGCTGCTCAGTGAGCAAGGTTGCGATTTCTTCTAAACTTTTCATTCTTCTCACCAAACAACCCAAAAGTTGTACCAAACACAATTAACAATATATTAGTTGTAGCGCATGTCAATAACAACTCTTAAGTTGTTAAAATGCCCACTAACAACTTAAGAGTTGTTTAGTTAATATTTCTGTGAAGGTGAGGGATGCTAAGAAAAAACGCTTAATGATGAGAAAAAATGAGGTAACAAAAAAGAATAGGTACACCACTAGATACACCGCAAAAAATCAAATCGATATTAATTTAATAAAAACAATCACATGAAAAACAGATTCAACTTACGCCATCCCACCAAACGTTTGGAAAGGGCGATAACCCTTTGATTTATCGCCCTTTTTGTATTTATACATCTAGTTTTAGTCGTTTTGTAATGAACTTAGGTACTAAAACATGCGCTATCTAACCCTAAGTAGTACTGGAATCTAGTCGCTCCGGTTTCAAATCCCCGCTATCCACAGTCCTCTTTTTGAACATCGATTTGAAGAGCAAAAGCAAAAAACTCAACAAGCCGCCGTTTTGCACTACCGCTTGGTAGTAACGTTTTTCCATATATACGGCAACAACTTATCTCGTTGCCCTTTACTCATATTGCTGCTTGTTTCTGAGACCCACATACGGACAGTAATGGTGCCCCACCCGAATAAACAGGGCTGCGGCTGCCAAAATAAAGGCAGCTGCATAAAATCTAACGTTATATAAATAGGCAGTTTTAACTTAACGCTCTACACGTTTAACAAGTCTGATTTCATCTAAATATCCCACGAGTTCATCACTTGGTTCACCAGAATAGCTTATTGCAAATTCATCTACCCGCACTTCAAAACTGTTGTCCGTGTACTGATTGTGTGCCATCAGTTGGTCGTTGGTATAATCATCGGTATTTACTTCCATCAGAGCAAATAATTCAAGCGTGTCATTGTCACCAGTATTGAAGTCTAACGTAACCTGGCGAAAACAGCTTTTTACGCTGCCCACATCTGCATCATCAAGTTCACTGACATGCGCACGTCTATCTGCAGCAATTGCTCCTTCATTAGGTTGGCGCAACCCAAAATGTAATGTGCTGATTGAATCGTCACCTTTACTATCGCAATAATAAACTGATGCCGTCATATCCGTATGCAGAGGTAAACCACTGACAACCTGACTGAGCCCCGGTTTTGATTCAAAATCATGAGATAATTCACTGGATTTATAACGAATTCTTGCAGAGCCATTTTCTCCTTCAGAATCATTAAACGCACTGTCTCCTGAACTTCCTACATCGCCATTACCACTGCTGCTACCTTCATATGTAGTCCAAACATCACTGCTTCCTGAATCTTGTCGCCAAAGCCCTAATTGAGGGTCGGCTACATTAGCAAATAGCTGGACACTTTTTGGCAAACCTAAAACCAACTCAGCGACACCACCACTACCGGAAACAAACTCTTTATTTACCCATGTATATTCATCTGCTTTTGCTTGTCCTTCTAACGTAACGCCATCACCGACTGCGATTCGATAAGCACCTTTAACAAACGCAGACACGTTATAGCGAGTATTGGGCGCTAACGTCACGGCTTGTGACAGTTCACTATTAGCACCAACCATAATACTGCTGTTGCGAGAAAATGCGTCACTACCTTCGATTAACTGAACGTTTTGATATGACCACCCCTCTAAACCTTCATCAAATGAGGCATTATTTAATGGGGATTCAATCATGATGGCCACCGGCTTGGGTAACGTATAGTTTACCGGTCCAACATTCTCGTAGTTTAATGGTGCATAAATCGCTTCACTGGCGAATAGCTCATCCGCTCCTACAAGGGTTGTTTCACTGCGAACTTGACCATCTAGGTCAATATAAACCGCTTCAAACTCTC
Organism: Vibrio sp. 10N.286.49.B1; assembly: GCF_002873335.1. Classification (GTDB taxonomy): domain Bacteria; phylum Pseudomonadota; class Gammaproteobacteria; order Enterobacterales; family Vibrionaceae; genus Vibrio. Next base: position 10,343 of record NZ_MCUW01000041.1, read on the forward strand.
CTTTCTCATAATCACTGACTGCATCGAGGTTAGGCGAATCATTCGATAGACGATAAACTCCGAACTGGTCTTTTTCTAATGCTGCTGAGATAAATTCAAACCCAGGCTCACCAACCCGTAAGCTATCACTATCTGCAAAAGCCTGCCCGTAGATAATATTGCCAGTGATCTGTGAAGAAGAATCGAAGCCGCGCTCTGACTGAGTCAATACCGGGCCAATAGCAAGGTCTATTAGATTATTAGCGAGGAAAGCTTGTTTAGGGGCTGATGACTTTCCACCACCGTCGATATTGAGGCTGTTTACACTATCTACGATAGTATTATGCGCAATATGAACATTTGAGAATTCTTGGTACCCATTGTCACCATCACCCGCACCATCAGATCCCATCATCACTATGCCGCCATGATGCGTGGTATCTTTGTAGCGAGCCCCTTCTATGTAGTTATTGGTTACCGTATGGTCACCATCAACTAGACGTATTCCGCCAGCTAACGGGTAGTCTTCTCCAAAGAAAAAGTTATTACTAATAGTCGCACCGCCACCATGCCGAGTAGTAACCGAACCATAACTGTTACGAATCGTATTGAAGCTAATCGTATTGTTTGTGCCTTTGTTTGACACAATCTCAGCTTCACCTTGAATATTCTCAAAAAGATTACCGACAATGAATGAATCACTATCATAATGATGCGTATCACTTAGCCCTGTTCGTATTGCCTCATAGTTGTTATCGCTACTTTGTGCATACATTTGCCCCTTGGCAGGCGCTCGGTTCGCGATGTAGTTATTATAAACAATGATACCTTGTGCTAGTTCCGCAACCTTAGTCGCTTCATCCCAGCTGCTATCTACCCAACGGTTAAAAGAAATCATGGGGGATGCGGTGGTTTTACCGCTCAAGATACTATGATCTAGCCAATTGTTTTTTCCGTAGATATGAATCCACTCTCCCGAAGTCGAATCATCTGAACTAATACCTTGATCAGCATCCACATCGATAACAGCAATTTCAGTAATTCGGCAATGGTGACAAAGATCACCGGTACCAAAACGAGTGCTGATCAAATTGCTACTTGAGCTTGATGCTCCATTGAAAACAAACCCTTGCAGCTGAACGTAACTGCCACCCATAATAATTTTTGCCGACCCTATTATTTCCACTTTCCCTGAATTTTGGGCGGCGACTTTAATGACATTGTCTTCGGTACCAACCCCACCAAAGGTAATCTCAAGATCGTTATAAGTCCCGTCAGCCAAGCAAAACGTAGTGCCTGCCTGCATATCTTTTGATACCGCGCTTTCTAACGCAGAAGTTGAGGTGAATACCTCGCTACAAATAACATCCGGAACGGATAAAATAGCGGCAGGAAGAATATCGGCGATGACATCATGACTTTCACCTTCAGTCACTTCACCAGGAGGCTTGGGATCTACAGGAGGCGTACCGCCCGTCGTGCTGTCTCCAGTAGTATTAGAATCGCTATTACAACCTGCAAGTAATGTTGCGATGATCAAAAAACTAAGCTTACCCAACTTCATATACTCTCCATGTAAATATATCATCTTGTATTTTTGTAATACAATGTGATAAATAAGAAGTTTGTTCTGTGACTCTCAACACAATTACTTGAGGTGTGAAACACATTGACAGGCTTACACCGTGAATCTGTGATTCAAATCTAGGATCACATCCCTTTTAGGTGACGATGCCGCTGAAGCTCTAGGTTACCGACAGACCAAATAGTCTATCGATGACCTAAGTTGCGGTTTTTTGGCAATAGGCGTCGGCAATCAATACTAAACAACGTCATCATTCAACTTCTGATTTTTAAATGAGCCGATCAATTCAATATAACTCTGTAGTACTAATTGCCTTTATTACTGTGGTGTAGTTGCTCAGGTGGCATTACGATAAAACTCACAGTTCGTGGGTTATTGACTCAGTTTCATCGATTTACACAAATCTGATACATAATTCAATATTATTGTCAGATTACATCTCAACAATATAATAAATTTCTGACGCTCAATAAATTTGAATCATTGCTTTTGGTAACATTCAACAACACGGCAACGATCAAGTTAACCACTGCACCATAAAAACGGTGGCTACTTAGAATGAGTACCTCAATGTCCTAAAGTGAAAATTTCCATATGGAGTATTTCGTTAATTATGTAGTGGTTTTAGTAATTTAACGATCTAGTAGCAAATAATATTTGTTCGTAAGGGTGCTTAATACCAATTAATACAGAAGCGCTCAAAGATAATTTATTACAAGATAGTTGAGTTTCTAACATCATATGATCTGGCTGCTTCTTCAATAGAGTAGCTAGGTTTAAATGATATATTGAGCGATATTGGATAAAAACCTAGTTAAAATAACTAGGTTTACTTAATCAGTCTTTACTCATCTGGCCGCTTAGTTCTGATATCTACATAAGGCCAGTAATGGTGCCCGACTCGAATCAATAACGTCGCGGCAGCGAGTATAAAGGCAGCAACAGATAGCCAAACGATTAGCACTGCATCCAACTCTTTCATGCCTAGAGTGATATACCGAGCTATCGCCATCATGGCGATATAGATAGGATAACGAACCGGGATTTTCCCGTTCATTACAAATTGCTGAACCATGGCCAACACTTCTAAATAGATAAACATAAGAAGGATATCGGTCAACTGAACTCGGCGTTCAGTGAAAACGTGCATGAATTCCTCCATCATGGCAAACAGTGTTGCAAGCGTAATGGCGACTAACAGCACGGCCTCAAGCACGTAAAAAACCTTCAAAAAAGGCTTACTAAAGGATTTCGGTAAGTGGGATGGCATAAACGTTCTTCAAAAATGGTTAATCTATATTCTAGATTAGCATGCATCAGCGTTAATCGCGCAATCTCCCGTCATCACCTTTATTTTGCCATCCATAAACACTAGACACGATCCACAGCCCATCATGCCTTTAGATAAAAGCCCCACACACATTTTGAATGCGTGTCCAATAAGGCTCTACACCATGCTCATAAAAAAGGAGAAGTACAAACCCTCTCCCCTTTCAAGCTCATTCGCATTTGGACAAAGAGTTAATTGATGCTGAGTAAGCGTCCTCGTTCTATATCCTGCTGAACGATATCTGCCGATAGGTCAGCATGGTCGTGGTTATGGTTATGGTGTTCATGGGCGTGTGTATGATCATGTTGATGATTTTTAGATTTCGCTAACTTATCCGCATCTAAGTAAGTGGTCGTTAAATCTGAACAAAAATCTTGGCTCCATAACGCTCGTGCATTGTCGTCACCCATAATCGTTTCCGCTTTAGGCCCTAGTTTATCCATGTAGAACATACCTAATTCTTCACCGGTTGCATTAGCTTGGTTGATTAAATTGGTAAAAGCAGGCTCTTGATCCTCATCGGATAGATAGCCATTTCTATAACAAACCGTCAAACCGATAATGTCGTCACCTAGTCGCTCTAGTGCTGGACTAAAATGATTGTGACTGTGGTTATGTCCTTCCGCTACTGCCATCGTCGGCGTAACAAGTAGACATGCAAGGGTAAGTGATTTTAAAACGTGATTCATAGGATACGGTCTCCACATCTAATGTGATTTAATCAAAGAAATTTGAGTCAACATAGTCAATAAATTTCCTTATTCATTTCACTAATCAAACATGCCAATAGAGTTAGTTAACCACAATGCTCGGGGGTGCTACGGTATAAGCCATTGGGTTAACCTTCCATTTCCCTTCAGCTTCCAAACTCACCGCCAGCGCCTGAGCATCTTTACAGACATTCGCTGGTTTACCATCCGCCCAAAAAGAAGGCCCAGAGGTATACCCACACATCACTGAAAATGCATTGGTTCCATTTTTTGTTGTGTAGTCCGTCATGATGCTGCCGCCTTGACCATGGGTGATTTTTAAAGACCCTTTATCGGCGACATGAAGCCCATCTGTTGGATTTGGCTTCACATAGGTCGTATAAGTGCCGCCCTCAGACATGTACTGATTGTCATACATGGTGTACCCCTCTTTTTCGGAAGGCATTGTCAGCTCGTAGTTTGGGTCTATAGCGGCAAGGCGTTCTTGGTTATTGGTTGCACCAGGTCGGTAGTCATGAGCATTTGATTGTCCAACGGCAAACGCTGAACCAGAAACGATGGTGAGAATAACTACTGTGATAATGGATTTTTTCATGTTGTACTCCAAATATTGAGTCACTTACATCAAGTGATGAAAACAAAGACCGACTAACGTATTAATGGAATGTGTTTTCCTTAAGCTGAAGGGGGCGCCAAACGCTCCCCTTTTCATTCTATGCCGCCCTATTCTTTATCGGTTCCTGAGCCTTCTCCGGGTTCCGTTGGACGAGTCACTGACTTGCGCTCTAAGTTATGATGCTCGCGCACTCTATCCACGTATTCTTGTTTCGTGTTCATGCCTTTTCTCATTGCATCCGGTACTTGCTCTGCAGGTATCACAATGTCACTGTCAACTGGCCACTCCGTCATTAGTTCTGGCATGTAGCCCTCAGGGTAATAAAGCTTCGGATCAAGCTCTAGGTCACGGATCTCCTGCTCTTGAATATCCTCACGGCTATTTTTAGGCATCGGTATACGGAATTCAGAGCCATCAGCTAAATCAAATTGTGGGGCTCTCGCGTTAGGGAAATCCGGTAAGATCCCTTCACGTACCCAAGCATTATCCTTGGTCATGTTCACTACGATGCCATCAGGCGCTCCAAAGTGATAAGGTCCTTTCCAATGATGGCGAACCTCTGCAACCGTTTCTTCATTCAAATAAGGGTCAAATGTCATGTGAGTGGTCATGAACAATCGAGGCTGGACCTCATTGGCAACATATCCTGCGGCATACGCTGGTGTATGATGAGTATCGACGGTATAACGCGCTAGGAATGGCGGGACTCCTTGGATGATCGAAGAGACGCCAAAGGTTTCCGTTTGAAGCTCGGTAATAAACAAGTCTGCACCCTTAGCGTATTTAAGATCTAGCTCTGTTGGGCGACCATCACCAGTCCACACGAATGACAGCACTCGACCATCATCCTGGGTCCAATTTAGACGATAACCTGAAGCACCATCTTTGGCATGGCTGCGACGCCAATGGATGACTTGCACATTGTCTTGATCGTAAATGACGCCACCGTCATCACGGAAATCAAACTCATGAACAACAATATCGTTTCCTGCTGGGAAGACATCAAATGCATCGGTATGCCAGTTCAACATTTGTTGCATACCTTCAATCATATGGCGAGTGCCATATTCCGGGGTTGCACCACTTGGACCATAAATATTCAGCGGTTTTTCCCAACGTCCGTTCCACCCACCGAACTGATACAAGTACGGCAGGGATCCATAGTGATCAACATGCAAATGAGTAATAAATATATGGTCTAATTCATTAAGCGCTACCCCTGCCGCGACATAGTTTGCAATTGAAGCTTCACCCAAATCAAAGACAAAATTTGACCCATTACCTAATTCTACATAGATGGACGTGTTCGCTTGCCCAGGACGAATCATTGGAGAAGTTCCCATAAACGTCACTCGCATTTCATCTGGCTGAACCTCTTCAGTACGAGGGAACCAGTTAGCACCTGACACCATATGATCACCATAAGGAGCGATGCCCTCAAATATTAAGCCTTCCTTCCAGCCTGAGTCGGTTTTAGTTCGATATTCACCATTATTAACCCCACCCATGAGCACTGAAAGTACATCTTCTTCAGAGGAGTACAGCTTGCCTTTGGGTTGACCTTCTAGATATTCATCTAGCGTATCCCCTTCGTGATATTCAAATTTTTGAAGGTTTTCAATATCTGATTGAGTTTTCTTGGTGTTGTATTCCATCATAGGGTCAGCAGCAAATGCCGTCGTCGTGATGAGCATCGCCGTTGATGCTAAGGATAGTTTTGCAAAGGTTCTCATCGTGCCACCTATCGGTTGAGTATGTGTATGAATGAAGTTCCTTCCTCACTCCGATGCAAAGAGTTTACTCATAAACAAAAAACAGATAAATATAGCTAACAGGCGTCAATATATAAATGAGATTTATATATAAATACCTATCATCGTGATTTAAAAATAATGGCGAGCAGCTAAAACGCTCTCTGTATTGGCAGAAAATAGAAAGGGATAAATCATAATGCGATAGAAGGAAGGGTCGCTAAGTGACTAAATATTAAGAGCACTTAGCCTATTATTGGTCAAGGTTTTGACCTCATTAGAGTCTCTAGGAATCATGCGTTAGACAATGTGCGTACGACGCCTACTTAGTAGTTAGACGCTGCCAAAATAGTTCATCATCGACATCGAGCCACCGTTCATCTTGATGATCTTTATGTGCGGCTAGCGAAAGCGTTGATCAAATCCTCTCTGATTTTACGGTGATGGTTATCATTAACGTACCGCTTATGGTAGAGCATTCGAAACTTGAACTTGCTCAAGCTAAGGGGAATGGGATGAATCCTTAAGCCTAATTTAGGAGCCCATTGTTCTGCAAATGAGCGGGTTGAAGAGGCGATATAATCGGTTGTACTCGCCAGTATCAACATACTAGAAATCGAACTGGTTTCAATTTTTACGTTACGGGGTTTTTGCTCACCTTGCGACAAAAATTCTACCGTATTCATATCTCCGCGCTTAAGCTTTAACGCGATATGTTGTTCCTGATAGTACGCTTCTTGAGTCAGAGTCTCGCCGATACGAGGGTGATCAATTCGGGTAAGGCAGACCGCTTCTTCTTCAAACAATGCTTCTTCTAATAACGAATGTTTCTTGCTAGACACAACATCAATTACAATATCGATCTTTTGCGTGACGAGTGCATCAAACAATTCACTTTCATCAAGCGGAGCTTCGCTCAGCTTGATGCCATCAACACCGGTAATGAAATGAATCAAACTCTCGGTACAATACACTTTGAGATCGTAAGTATGCTTGTCTACATTATCGATAATACTTAATGGGTCTTCTATTCTGGTCGCCAGTTGCACCGCCGTACTAGTGGGAACAATGCCCCTGCCTTCCCGAACAAAAAGTGCCTTCCCTATCACAGCTTCTAAGCGCCTGATGGCAGCACTAACGGCTGGCTGAGTTAACTCTAATTGGTCGGCAGCAAGCGTAATTGATCGCTGCTTATATACGGCGAAAAATGTCGTTAGTAGATTAAGATCCAAAATATTTTCCCCTTAACTCAATCTAATTGCTAGGCTCAGTACTTATTTATTATCTCAGAGCCCAACCTGAATTGGACACAAAACGGCAATGATTTAAACGCAACCTTTACTCAGTAACGTTAAATACTGCCGCAGATCCTCATCCGACATGCTCAGTAATCGGTCACCAACATACCACTCAATATAACTTTGTTGTGGCAATTGCCCTCGCTGTGGATTACCCATCCATACACTCTTTTCTTTGGCTAGTGTGTCACGGAGTTCCACCGCCCGATCATAACCAACCGGAAGATGGATATGTAACATATTGGCTTGTGGTTTCTCTGGATTTGGCGTCAACAGCGGAAATTCTTTCAGTATCTGATAAACCTGTTTCGTTCTTTCAAACAGAGCTGGCATAAGCTTGAGTCGTTGGTCAAACTGCATGGCCGCGGCAACAATATAAGGCGTACGATGGTAAACGCTGCCACCTTGCCTATGCATCCATACGCTCGCTTTATCGATAAATGCCTTATCTCCCACCAACATTGCTCCACCTAGACCACCGATACCTTTGTAAAGAGAAACGTAGGCGGAGTTAAAACCATGTGCGATTTCATCATAGGCTTTGCCAAAGAATGCAGAAGTCTCCCAAAGGCGAGCGCCATCCATATGCAAATGAATATTAGACTGATTACAATGGTGTTTGATTGCTTCTAGCGCTTCAAAGCTCGGAAGTTGTCCTCCAATCTCTCGCATTGGCAGTTCATAAAGTACAGCGCCAATTTCGTCGGGAATCTGGGCAATGGAATCCACTGTCCATGGTTGAAAAGGCTTACCGACGGTCAATACATTAAAGCGATTTTGTAACTGATAACCCTGATTCTCATGAATATAGATATGACTTGATGGGTGCATTGCAACGTTATGGCAGCGTCGTTCTTCACAAGCTATTTGCAAGGCGGTCGGTTGTGTCATGGTGCCGGTGATCACGAAAAGCCCCGACTCAAACCCAAGCAATGACGCAACCTTTTGCTCAAATGATTGGATGAGTTCTCCCTCACCGTATCTATCGTGAGCGACATGATTGTCTTTACACCATGCAGCCATACCAGCAAACATATCGGCTGGGCTTTGTTCATGGTTACCGGGTAGTACTACGCGACACTGATCCTGCATGTGTTGTTCCTTTAAAACGCTAGCAATAACTCAACAATCTCATCTAGTGACCAATGAGTAAAGCAGTGTCTTCGTTTATCATAATGCTTCATAACCCCCTTAAATACGCTTTCACTCACTCGTATTTAATCCGGCTTTATTTATTCGAATAACTTAATTTATTACGAAGAGGATATATACATTATCGAAACATAAACTTATAAACAGCACATCTATATTAATACGAACCAGCACATATCAAATAAATAAAATAAAAAACAGGCCGATATATCAGTAAAATAAATCAAAAAAAAGAAAATAAATAATGTAATTGATTACATCACCATCCTATATAAGTTCAATAAACCCTTCACTGACAATAAGTAATCTCCCCCAACAAAAGTGTAATAAAAACTTCACGCAAGACATCTACATTGACGCGGATTCGAGTGATTCAATAATTTAGGTGAAAGGAAAATGAAAATAGCATTAGGGTATAAAGCCCTGTTAGCACTCTCTGTAGCAACAGCCATGACGGGTTGCGGTAGCGAAGATAACCAAGATATAGTCAGAGATCGAAATGCAACCATCGACTTACGTCTTATGGAAACAACAGATCTGCATGGCACAATGATGCCTTTTAATTACTTCGATAATAAGACCGATAGTAACCTAAGTTTAGCTCGTGCCGCCGTTATTATTCGTGATGCTCGTGATGAAGTAGATAATAGTATGCTCTTTGATAATGGTGACCTTATTCAAGGTAGCCCAATGGCAGATTACGTTGCTAACCTCGGTTTAGATTATTTTGAGAAACATGGTCGCCATCCCGTTTATAAGGCAATGAACCTTCTAGATTACGACGCAGCTAATATTGGTAATCATGAATTTAACTACGGCATAGCGTTTATGGAACAGTCTATTGAAGGTGCGGAGTTTCCTTACGTCGTTTCAAATGTTTGGAAATATGATGAATCCGTTGCTGGCACGTACGGTACATTCGAGAACACTTGTTCGCCACGTATTGAACACAAGGATTTTTATGATTTTGCGGAATCAGCATTTAACACAGTTGCCCCATACGAAATCCTTGATAGAACATTCAAAGCAAGAAACGGTGAATCCTACACGGTAAAAGTTGGCGTTATCGGCTTTACCCCTCCTGGCATCATGGGATGGGACAAATCACATTTAGAGTGTGAAGTCTTGGTGTCAGATATAAAAACCACCGCTGAATATTATGTGCCTAGAATGCTAGAAGATGGGGCTGACATCATTGTTGCGGTTCCACATAGTGGCCTATCAAACAGTGACAATGCCACTCCATTCCAAGACAACGCAACTTGGGAGCTTGCACAAATTGATGGTATTGACGCCATTATGTTTGGCCATGATCACAATAACTTCCCAACCGATGCCGGTACTTATGATGGGATGGAAGGTGTTAATGGACCTAAGGGAACTATCTTTGGTAAACCTGCTGTGATGCCAGGTTCATTAGGCGATAAAGTCGGTGTTATTGATCTTGTCATTCAAACCAGTAACAGCGGCGACTCATGGGTTGTTAATTATCCTGAAAGTTCAGCTCAGCTAAGAGGCTTACCTGAAAACCCAGACTTGGTTGCTGACGATATTGTTTCAGTAGTCAAAGCCGATCATGATAATACTGTCAGTTATATGGAAGAGCCAATTGTTGCTATCGAGCAATCAATCAATAGCTTCTTCTCTGCTGTTGAACCTGATCTTTCGATTCAAATCGTAAATGAAGCTCAATTTAATTGGGGTGTCAAACAAGTTGCCGAAGGCAATCTAGCCATGGAAGAAGAAGCAATTCTGATTTCAGTTTCTGCACCATTTAAAGGAGGCCGTGACGGTAATCACAACTACACAAATATTGATGGTGACGTACTCACTAACGCCAGTGTTGCCGACCTATACAACTTTGACAACAACACACCTGCGGTTCTTAAGCTCACGGCAGCGGATGTCAAAAAGTGGTTAGAAGCCATTGCGTCTCAGCAATACCGAACTGTCGCCATTGATAATGATGATCTTCTATTTAACGAATTTGATAGTTACAACTTTGATGCATTTTATGGCGGTTGGAATGCTGCCGGAGAAAGCATTGAAATGAGTTACACTATCGATGTTGGTGTAGAGCCAGGATACAAAGTAGATGATACTGGTGGCCTAATATATGACGACAATAATCAAGCAATTCCAAACGACGGTGTCAATCGAATCTCCAATTTAACTTACGACGGTACCGACGTAGACGATGAGCAAATATTTTATGTCGTAACAAATAACTACCGCGCTACAAATACAAACATACCTGGCGTAGGTAACGCAACACTAGTTCTTGAAGATGCAGCATACTCAAATCGAGAACTCGTCAGCCAATATCTGCAAGAGCTTGCTGAAGCGCTTGGCGGTGATGTTCCGTTAGTTCGCTTTGAGAACATGAATAACTATGAACTAGCAGGGCCTACAGGCATCAAAGTTCAATTCTTATCCGGTCCTGCAGGGCAAGAGTACTCAAACACATTAGACAATGTTACTTGGACGGAAGATACGGGTAGCATGGGTGATAAACATGGCTATTCTGTCTATCTCTACTCCTTTGACTAACGCCTTCATCACTTACTGAATGTAGGCAACAAGCCGATAACCATTAACGGTAATAAAGTACCTGCTTATGCAGTAATGCCGTTCACTTAAGA
>NZ_MCUW01000042.1 GCF_002873335.1 Vibrio sp. 10N.286.49.B1
TTTTCATGATCTTGCCCTGGGGAATAAACAGTGTTTAATCATGACGTTGTCCTTGATTAATTGTATCACTTCATTGGTGATATCTAGATACAGAAAGAGCAGCAAGAAAGTACTCGCTGCTCTTTAACATTATTATTTAATATAGAACGATGCGTTTATTTGTCGCCGTTAAACAAATCACGGGTGTAGACTTTGTCTTCCACATCCAAAAGTTCTTGCGCCATACGATTTGAAACAATCACGTCTGAGCGCGACTTAAAGTCCGCTAAGTCTGTGAGCACTTCTGAATGGAAAAACTCTTTCTCTTGTAATACCGGTTCAAAGACAATCACTTCAATCCCTTTCGCTTTAAGACGCTTCATGATGCCTTGTATGCTAGATGCTCGGAAGTTATCTGAACCTGATTTCATTATAAGCCGGTAGATACCCACTGTTTTAGGGTTACGTTTTAGCACGCTATCAGCAATAAAGTCTTTACGAGTAGTGTTCGCATCTACAATCGCACTAATCAGGTTATTAGGGACATCATCAAAGTTAGCGCGAAGCTGTTTAGTGTCTTTCGGTAAGCAGTATCCACCATAACCAAATGATGGGTTGTTGTAATGGCCGCCGATGCGCGGGTCTAACCCCACGCCTTCGATGATTTGCTTGGCATCTAATCCATGACTCGCAGCGTAGGTATCCAACTCATTAAAGTAGGCAACGCGCATTGCAAGGTAGGTATTGGAGAAAAGCTTTATACCTTCAGCTTCTGTTGAATCCGTAAACAACACATCGATATTTTGCTTTTCTGCACCTTGAACTAAAAGATTGGCAAATGTTTCAGCTCGTTTAGAGCGCTCACCGACAATAATTCGTGATGGGTGCAAGTTATCAAATAAAGCCGTTCCTTCACGCAAAAATTCCGGAGAGAAAATAATGTTATGAGTATTAAATTTCTCACGGACGCTCTTAGTGAAACCAACCGGAACTGTCGACTTAATCACCATCGTCGCATCTGGGTTAATATTCAGTACGTCAGCAATCACAGCTTCTACAGATTTGGTATTGAAGTAGTTGGTTTCAGGATCGTAATCTGTAGGTGTTGCGATGATGACATAATCTGCGCCTTGATACGCAAACTCTTTATCAAGGGTTGCGGTAAAGCTAAGTTCTTTTTCTACCAAAAATGCTTCGATTTCCGCATCTACAATCGGTGATTGCTTTTTATTAAGCATCTCGACTTTTTCTGCGATTACATCCAGTGCAACCACTTCGCTGTGCTGCGAAAGCAACATAGCATTAGACAGACCAACATAGCCTGTGCCTGCAATAGTAATTTTCATAACTTATCTCTAAACCTTGTAGTAATCTTTGTACCAGGCAACAAAGCGATTCACACCTGTTTGAATATCAACGCTTGGTTTGTAACCTGTCGCCTTATACAACTCATCTGTTGATGCCCAAGTAGAAGGCACATCACCTGGTTGCATTGGCATATAATTCTTTTTGGCTTCAACCCCTAGCGCTTCTTCAATAGCATTGATAAAGTCCATGAGTCTCACAGGGGAGCCATTACCTATATTGTAGATAGAGTATGGAGCATCACTGGAGTTAGGTGTATCACGTGTATCATCATTTTTCTTCGGGATAACATCTTGAACGCGAATAATGCCTTCTACAATGTCATCGATATACGTGAAGTCTCGGTACATATCACCGTGGTTATACACATCGATCGCACTGCCTTCTGCAATGGCCTTCGTAAACTTGAACGGTGCCATGTCTGGGCGGCCCCATGGACCATAGACGGTAAAAAATCGTAACCCTGTGGTTGGGATACCGTAGAGATGAGAATAGGTATGAGACAAAAGTTCGTTGGCTCTTTTGGTTGCGGCGTACAGCGACACCGGATGGTCAGCAGCGTGCGACTCTTTAAAAGGCTGTTCTTTGTTCATTCCGTAAACAGAACTGCTCGAAGCATAAACCAAATGTTGGATGCCATTGTGACGACACCCTTCGAGAATATTAATGTGTCCTGCAAGATTCGCGTCAGAGTATGTATGAGGGTTTTCTAGTGAAAAACGCACACCAGCTTGCGCACCAAGGTGAATAACTTTGTCAAACTGTTCGACTTGAAATAAAGACGCGACGGCTGTTTTCTCAAACAGGTCGAGCGTGAGGAAGGTAAAGTTCTGATGAATTTTTAAAGATTGTAACCTTTCCAGTTTCAAGTTGACGTCATAGTAGTTGTTCAGGTTATCGATACCGATGACGGTATGCCCCATCTGACATAGCCTATGGACGACTGCTGCACCAATAAACCCTGCTGCGCCTGTTACTAAATACTTCATATTAACCTTCTTTAATCAATTCGTGTGGCACCACAAGGTGGAATAAACACTCACAAATACATGGGTGTCCTATCTATGTTGTGATACTTATTAAACTTTCGTTTTTTTATTACCAACCAAATCCTCTACGGCATCAAGAGCGTGCTGGACTACTATTTGTTCGTCATAATCATTCACTATGCGCGCCCTACTATTAATGCACATAGATGTATATGTTTCTTTATCCATTTCGATCATAGCGATTAATTGTTCACAAAGGGACTCAACAGACTTAACATCACACAATAGACCGTTGAAGCCGTGAGTAATAACATGCTTACAACCGGGGACATTTGTCGTCACGCTTGGTAAACCCATAGCGCCAGCTTCAAGCAACGTACGAGGCATCCCTTCTCGATACGAAGGCAAGACAACGCAGTCTGAATTAGCGTAAACTGCCTCAATCGAATCACTTGAACCGAGCAAATGAATATAATGAGCTTGAGCTAACCGATCCAGTTCAGCACCGGTCAAAGCTGTAGCATTTCTAGCATCTGCAAACCCACACAACCCAAGAGTAAATGAATAGCCTGCTTCAGCCATTTTATGAGCTGCAGATACCAACTCTAGAATGCCTTTGTCACCAAGCATTCGGCCAACGTAAAGAAAACGAAATGGTGTATTTATATCTCGAGACCTTTTTATATCCGGTAAAAACCTGTTAATATTAACACCAGAACCTGGCAGTAATATTAATTTATCACATTGAACCAGTTTGTTTTCTATTAATAAACTCATATCCTCTGGGTTTTGACAAAAAACTCTACTAGCGAATGGTTGGGATAAACGATATAGTAACTTGACTATCTTAGATGTTAAATTCACGGTAATAAATGCAGTCCCTAACCCTGAAACATTGTTAACAACTTTAATCTTACACAATCTAGCTGCCCATGTGCCGTAAATATTATTTTTTATTGTGAAGTTAAACACAATTAAAGGCATTATTTTATAATAAAGCTTAACAAATGTATAAATAACCAATGCATCTTTGAATGGATTACTGCCTTTATTATCCATTTTAATATCATACCATTGACAACCAAGTTCAGTTATTAATAATTCTGAATATTTATCCTCAGGCGACAAACAAACAACATCAAAACCCAAATTTTTGAAGGCTGTAATAGTGCTTTGACGAAAGTTATAGAGATACCAAGAGGTATTTGCGGAAAGTACGATTTTTTTCATTTATAGGCTCATATCGAGGTGATTCGTATTGATAATGGGAATTAAATAAATTAATTCCCTCATAAAAAGCCATGTTTTCCAATCTTACTTCTTATGAATTTTCCATTTGGCAATGTAAATATTATTTGATTTCCTAATGAAGTGTAAAACTACGGAGTACGTTGGTTCAACTAAGCAATATGATTGCTTTTCATTCAACAATTCCTTCAATCTTTCGAGTTAATGTAGTGTCACACCGTGTTTTATTATTCTTTCGTCACAACGTCTTCCTGTCTTACAGCAACAAATAACAATTATTTTTAGCTCTGGCCAACCAAAAATACAAGTCATCTAAAACATTCAAATCTGCGTTTGTTGGTGCATTCTGGTTTCTTGTCTACCATGTGCTTTTCTTGTGCTCTGTAATAATCATCATGGGTTTATAGCATACACAAATCGAAATGATTATCGAATGCTTACTCTAAAAGACCTTAATTTCCCTTCACCGACTACAAAAAAATCTACGCTTTTTTGCATTTTTAACCAATTTCATTTTGGAAACCGTTTCAAATAATGAAAACCCATAGAAAACGAAATAACAACAACCTCACTGCTTTTTTCGTAAAACTTATGAAATCCAAGGCCAACATCACTTACCATGTACATTTCACCTAAAGCACGCGAGTCATCACAAGAGCCTCTAACGAATTTACAGAATGGCAATGACTTCATCGTTTGTTGGTTCACACCAACCCTTCATCTATTCAACAAGCCCTTTTAGGGGAACAACATAATCATTCCCAAAGCTCTAGCTATCGTAGATATAGGAGGAAAGTCGTGACTAAAATCACCGAACTACTTCAAAAAGTAAAACTTAGCTACACTGTAAAAGCTAATCGCTTTCCAGCCATCTTGACCAGAAAGCACAGCACAAATTATTAACAGAATGACATCGAAATGCATGAATAGGCGCGGATTACTTGTGTTCCTCCAATTTGTTTATGGAGGCATTAGAAAATACTAAAAATAATCTACAAATTGACCATCAACTAATTCATTGTTATGTGATACCGCTAACTGGCAGAGTTCCAAAATTTAAAACCCCGATGCAACTAAACCTTTAAAGATAGGCATGTTGGTGAATATCTCTTAGTTCATGGATCAATACTGATCCAAATTCATAATCAACGTCAAATAATCGATTGCAAGATGTATCGGAGGTTAACTTATCAGGTGCTTACCTAACAAATCGGCTGAATTCAGCAAGCCACTAAGAGCAACCTACATAATCATAAAACATAATAATTAGTATTTTTTCCAAACAACTCTATTAACATAATCCGTATATGAGTGAATTATTCTAACTACTTTATCAGATACATTCGGGACATTATAATCAGACACAATCCTCAATAATCTGTCGTCGCCTCTAGGTTGCTGGTCAATAATAGCTAATGCCTGCAGAATTCTTTCTTGGCCTAAACCGACCATCATGACAGCCGCTTCTTCCATACCTTCAGGTCTCTCATGTTGTTCTCTAATTGTTACCGCTGGAAAATTCAAAACTGACGACTCTTCAGTGATAGTCCCACTATCTGATAAAACAGTTTTAGCATTTAATTGAAGATTATTATAGTCATGAAACCCCAATGGTTTAAGAAGCTGAATTTTATCATTTACATAAATACCAAACTCTTCAATTCTATTTCTTGTCCGTGGGTGGGTAGACATAATAATAGGAAAACCATATGTTTCAACCACTGAATTCAATGCAAAAAATAATTTTTTTAATTGTTCTGGCGAATCAACATTTTCCTCACGATGAGCACTAACAACAAAATAACGCTCTTTTTCAAGACCTATACGATCTAGTATATTGGAAGCAAGGATATCTTTTTTATAATAGTGCAAAACTTCAAGAATTGGGCTTCCTGTCTTAATTACTCTATCAGCAGGAAAACCTTCGGAAAGCAAATATTCTCTAGCTATATCGCTATAAGTAAGATTGATGTCGGAAGTATGATCAACTATTTTCCTATTAGTTTCTTCTGGTACACGTTGATCATAACACCTATTTCCTGCCTCCATGTGGAAAATAGGTATTTTTCTACGTTTAGCTGGTATTGCTGAAAGACATGAATTTGTATCTCCCAAGATCAATATAGCATCCGGACAAATCTCTTCTAAGGTTTTATCAATAGATATGATAATATTTCCTATCGTTTGAGAGGCGCTGCCAACTGCTGAATTTAAAAAATAATCGGGTTTTCTTAAACCTAAATCCTCAAAAAAAACCTGATTCAATTCGTAGTCGTAATTTTGCCCTGTGTGGACTATAGTATGTTCACAGTGCTCATCCAGTTTAGACATAACTCTGGAGAGCCTAATTATTTCTGGTCGAGTTCCTACAATCGTGGCGACCTTAAGTTTATTGCTTTTTGTCATACTAACCTACTTCTTATTGGCGTATTTATTTAAATAATCACTATACATGTCAGATACTAGTTCATCCCAAGACGGAATATCTAGTCTAAGTTCATTCTTTAAACGATCTGATACAAGTGACCTATCTATTACAAATTCATCTGATTTTTCGATACTGATATTTTTCCCGTAACGTGTTGCTACTAATTTCAACAAGTCATATTTGTTTATAGGATCCGATGAAAGGTGATACAACCCCGATATATTCTCCATTTCCATGAGCTTTTCAGATATTATTTTTGATATAAAATGTGCTGGTAAGCCAGAAAATATAGCTTTAGTAAAACCTTTTACTTTTCCTTCCTGGTTTAGAAACCAATCTATGAGACTAACACAAGTGTTAAGCTCATGTCCGATGATAGAGGTTCTAAGAGTAAGGTGATTACCATAATCAACCTCTCCTAGCGCCTTACTCTTGCCATATAATGCATCAGAGTCCGGAATGTCAGATTCAAGGTACAACCCTGTGTTTCCACTAAAAATACAATCCGTGGAGAAGTGAATCATCTTCGTATTATGCGTGCTGCAAAGTTCGGCAAGTTTATGAGGAAATAAAGAGTTTATTTCAATTGAGTGAGTATAACTATTTGAAATTTCGTGTTGTTTAATAATGCCTGCACAATTAATGACCACATCTGGCTTCAAACGTTCGACAACCCTAATGACTGTATCGAACTTAGTTAATTCAACATTGGTAAATACATTTTCTGAGTGGGGAAAGTCAGAAGGAAGTTTTACCCGAAGGGTAGCAAACACCTCGAAATCGGGATTTTCAGATAACGTCGTAAACATACTATAACCAAGCATGCCACTACCTCCAATAACTAATATCTTCATAACTCAACCTCTGCGTAACTTAAATATGTTGTAAATAGCTTTCTTTCAAATGGGGACAAATCTTCAGCGGAGAATGTACTTGACCTGAACTCATTCAAAAGATCTACTATATCACCAACAGTTATCGAGGTGACATTAGCAATAGTTATATCTTCAAATCCAGAATTTGATAATGCGTTCTCTTTAACTTTGTAAATAATATCAACAAATTCTTCAACTACATCACTTACTGAAACCAAATTAACCAACGCGTCTTTATCATGAATAACTATGGGAATTCCATTATGAAGATTATAACAAAACGTGGCTACTGCGGAATTATAATTAGGTTTACACCATTTTCCAAATACATTTGGAAGACGATAGTTAATAACATTGTTTTTGTTATTTTCAGCCAACTTCCTTAAAACAATCTCAGATTTTTTTTTGCTTTTTCCATATGGATTATCAAACTCAGCTTGTATCGAAGATGTGTATATTACTGGAACCGTAATATTATTCTTAATTAAAATATCACAGATGAACTCTGTCAGCTTCACATTTCCATTGTTATAATCTAATTCATTTAATGGTCGATTAACGCCGGCCAAATGTATAATTAGGTTACAATTATTTATTTTATGCTCAAGATCATCGAAATTATCAGCACGTGTAAAAAAACTAAGAACAACATTCATAGTAGATAATTTTGACACTAAATTTTTTCCAATAAACCCATTTGCCCCCGTTATCAATACATTCAAACTAAACTCCCTCAGGCACTATAATACTGCCATTTTCAATATCATTAATAAAATCTAACTTTCTAAGTAATGCCATCATCCCAGAAACATCTAAACGATCCGTATTGTGAGAGTTATAATCTGAAATTTTTGACAAATCTACCTCCCCTTTCTCAACATATTGTGAGTAATTGAGGTCACGATTATCACACGGTACTCGATAGTAACCTAATTGGTCTTCAGCTATGAACATTTCTTCACGACTACAGAGCGCTTCAAAAAGTTTCTCACCATGACGAGTGCCGATAACATTAATAGTATGCTCGGGCTTTTTTGTTATTGTTAAAAGAGCCTGAACTAACACTTGAATAGTCGCAGCTGGTGCTTTTTGCACGAAAATATCCCCGTTAACTCCGTGAGTAAAAGCATGCAAAACCAAATCTACAGCATCATCTAGCGTCATCATAAATCTGGTCATGCTAGGATCAGTAATGGTAATTGCTTCATCTTTAATTATTTGACGCAAGAACAGTGGGATAACTGACCCACGCGACGCCATCACATTACCATAACGAGTTGCACATATTACGGTCTTAGCAGAATCAACACTTCTAGATTTGGCGACAATAACCTTTTCCATCATTGCCTTAGAAATACCCATAGCATTGATTGGATAGACAGCTTTGTCAGTACTTAAGCAAACAACACGAGAGACTTCGTTAGAAATACATGCTTCAAGCACATTCTCTGTGCCCAAGACGTTAGTTTTTACTGCTTCCATGGGATGAAACTCACATGAAGGCACTTGTTTTAGTGCAGCAGCATGGTAAACGAAGTCTGCTCCACGAGTTGCATTTAAAATACTTGAATAATCCCGCACATCGCCTATGTAGAATTTTAATTTTCGTGAATTATATTTCTTTCGCATATCATCTTGTTTTTTCTCATCACGTGAAAATATTCGTATCTCTTTAATATCCGTATCGATAAATCTATCAAGAACAGCATTGCCAAATGAACCTGTTCCGCCTGTAATAAGTAACACTTTATTTTTAAACATAATAATTTCTTTTGATAGTTTATAAATTTTGTAGAAAATCGTCTATTACTTCACTATAATTCTTATAGTCGAAGTGATAAACCGCTGTATTTCTAGCATTAACTTTCATTTTTTCCAATAGAATAGGATCAAAATCACTTACGATAAGTAATTTTTCCGTTAGGTCTTTAACATCGAAACCTGAGCATATAATTGAATTGTAATTGTCTATAAGATAATCACACAGATCACTCGTCATATTACAAATAACGGGCGTAGAAAGAGATAAACTTTCAACAACTTTAGTTGGAAAGCCAGCTTTAGAGTATTTCATCTGAGGTCGCAACAATAATGTAAAGTCGGAATTTTCGACTATATTTACCGCTTCTTTATGTGAAACTCGCCCCCTACAATCAATGAAACCTGGTAACTTATCAAGTGCTCTACTTTTAAAGGCTGGATAATTCATTAACTCTTCTCTTTCTACACCAGCAACTATAAATTTAAACGACTTACCTCGAGGATCAACCTCAAAAAAGGCTTCCAAATAATGGTCAAATAGATCCTTTTTACCAGGCGTTCCGGTATACGAAATCGTCATTTTCTTATGCTGTTGCTTTTTAACCACAACATTTTCATCAATATGAAGACTAGAATAAGAAGTATCTAGCGTAGGAGGAATTAAACTTGTAGTAACGCCCTTTTTCCTGTAAAAACTTTCCAAAAATGAACTAATACAAATAACACCATCACACTTTGGGATAAAGTATCTCATTGCTAATTCTATGTTAATTTGATAGGGTGAAAAAAAACCTAACTTTTGATGCGATGCCTCATACCACTCTACAGCATCGAATATTAACTTAGTTTCAAACTTTTTGCACCAATTGAGAAGTTTTATTAGGAATGGCGAATAGCCACCATAGAGAATTATAAAATCAGGCTTATGACTAAGATTATCTAGATAGTTAATTGTTTTTTTTCCCATATCAAAATAGCTAATGTTTTTTAACCACCGAGGCAGTTTTGAATTGCTCCTTTCTTCGACATAAGATACCTTTATGTTATCAAGGCATATAGACTCTCTTATCTCATCAACTCCTGATAGAACCGATACATTATAGCCGCATTCCTGTAACGACTTACAATTACCTAATATGCGTCTAGCTTGAGCACTTGCAGATGGGAAGTTTACTGGCCCTACGTACATAACCGACTTATTCATAACAGCCCTAAATGGAAATCAATTTAAAAATTTATTTTTTACTTTATATTTTAACTGTGAGTCAAACGAAAAAAACCAACAGGAAATTAAATATAAAAAAGTAAAAACTAACACTTTCACTAAAATAGCCCACCAAGTTGCAGGAAGAAATAAACAATGAAATACAATATATAAGGTTAAGCACAACAAAAATATTACCGAATAGCCTGCAAATGTGGTTTTATAAAATAATTTTAGATTAAACCCGACTTTAATATATAACATGACATGTGTAGCTACATAGCTTAAAACCAATGATATTGATGTAGCTAATGCTACTCCTAATATGTCTAATGAATCAATAAGTTGAAATGTGAGGAGTACATTAACAAATGAAGCTATTAGTACTATCGTAGCGCGATACCAGTACAATCCTTTAACTTGAAGTAATGTATTTCTTAGGTTTCCAATAAGTTCAAAGGAAAATGGGACCATAATAAGCAACATTATATAATATGCTGATGTGTAATTTTCACCTATCCAGATATTGATAAAATCCTTACCAACTAATATAATGCCAAACAATATATAAAACACTACAAACACTTGAATTCTAGCAATATTAGAAATATCAGCCACTATTTTATCAATTGGTGAATTATCATCTATCGACGCGATCAAGGAAGGAGTCATCAATCTTGAAATCGATGTTGCAAAAGCCATAAAGTACTTGTGAAACATTAAACCTATAGCATATATGGCAATAAAGTTTGGCGCTAAAGTATAAGCTATAATAATGTTGTCAAGCTTCCAATATATCAGTTCAGATATAACAACAACGAATATAGGAAGTGCATAGAGCGAGATAGACATTATCAACTCACGGTCTATAAAAGTCCATTCAATTGGAAGTTTTAAGTAGGCCAGCGAATATATTAACTTTGCAATCACACCTAACAATAAAACAATAAAAGTAGCAAAAAAAGCATTATATGGTGATACGTTATAACTAAAAGATATGACTATTAGTCCGACCGTTAACAACATGGCTATTATTTCAACACACCTGACGAAAACAAATTTTTCTTTGGCGTACAAATAAGAACTGAATGGAGACAGCAATAATGTCAAGACACAAGAAATAACAACCAAAACAAACATTTTTTTAAACTGCTTTATTTCACCTTCATCAAACCCACTAGAAAAAACAAACTCAAGATGATCATACGCCATACAGGACAACAAAATCAAAGCCAATGATAATAAGGCATACAGAGCAAATAAATTGAAAAAAAGGTGCCCTTTTTTTTCTGATTTTTCATTTTTTATAATAAAACGTACGGCTGAATCACCAAGACCTAGTTCAAAAACACTGAGAAAGCCTAGAAAGCTAATTCCTAGTATATAAACACCGTACCCATTATCACCAAGATTTGAGATTAAATAAGGAGTAAAAAAAAATGCGACCATTATACCAATCAACATTTTAAAATATGTTAAAAAAAGCGCTAACTTCTTCCCGCTCACTTATTCACCGTCACTTATTATTGATAAAAGTTTATCATATTTAGCATTATCATTTAGTATAGCGCTAGCTAAAGGATTTCCCTCTAAAATTCTACGTTTTATTTTATTATCTAATAATTCTTTAATCCCACCTATAATTGCTTCTTCATCATTATCAACAATCATTCCACTTTTATTATTAATTAATTGTTCTGTCACACCAGAAACTAACGTAGATACAACTGCTTTACCGCTAACTTTTGCTTCGTTAGTTACCCCACAAAGCCCCTCATAATAAGATACTATTGCAACAAATGTAGCATATTTATAAAACGGAAACGGGTTAGATACTCGACCAACTAAATGAAACCTGTCACTTAGATTATATTCACCGATTTTTTCAAACATTTTATTTTTGTCCGGTCCGTCTCCTAGAACATACCAATGAAAATCATATCCGAGTTCAGTTAATCTTTTATGTACGTTTAGCATTCGAAAAATAGCTTTTGATTTATTATCCAACCGACATACAGACAAAACAACCGGGAGTGTCACATCAGGATAAGGATTAAATGATTTACTTAATTTCCTTTCCATATCATCTACATCAATAACATTGTATACAAGGTGCGATCTTGATTCTAAGTTCGGAAAAATGTTATCAAACGAATCTTTACACTGCTTCGCAACACATATGTATGCATCTGTATAGTCACTATACTTAATTATATTACGCCGGGCCTTTTCATCAGAGTCACACTTGGCTAGATCATTTCTGATCCAATGTAAGCATTTGTTCGCTCTAACTACTTTACAGCAAAAACGAGGGGATAATCCATGCAATCCAATGACTGCAACATCATATTTTTTGAAGATATATGACATTTCATTAAAAAACTGTTGGAGCAAACTAAAGAAATAAATAAGATAACTTGATACAGTGATTAATTTTTCAACCAGCCTAGATGATGTATTTACCCTATTATGAAAACTAATAGTGCGTAAGTGCTTAATATTTACTCTTGGGTCGAGTTTATGCTCAAGATCACCTTTATTAATATTTAACACTAAATCAACATGCCAACCACGATTGACAAACAATCGTGTTAGTCTAACTAAAGACATCTCGGCACCACCTGTATTAAATACCGAGTAATGAAATAGGATTCTCTTCATTTTGTACCAAAATACTTATGTTTAAATGACAAAATATTACATCGAATTGACCGAATGAAACTTCTCACTCTTCCTCCTGAAAAGTGTTTCATTAACTGTTCATCTATATTGGTATTGTTCATCACATCAATTAATTGATAGCGTGACTCTTTAACCATGTTAGTATTATATACCGCTTTAGAAGAGTCATGAACTCCACTGCCATCATCACCAATATTTATAACTCTCGTTTTGGTCGAATAAATAGTGTTTCTCCCTTTCTTAAATTGGTCATATCCGAAAATAATTGACCAGGAGTTTGCGTCGTCAACAATTTGTCTATATAGACGGAACCATCTATCTGTTCCACAAGAGTTGAAGCTAGAATTTACATCTTGAACAATATTAGCAACTTTTGGTTTATTCCAATCTACATCCTTCCATACTTTGTCCCAAGTAGCCCATCCTAAACTACTTGTTCTTATTGCTTTATATACATCAAATTCATAGCTTTCAATTTCAGCTAGAGGTGAATAACCAGAAATAGAACCAATCGACTCATCTTCACAATAATATTCTAACGCGTCATTCATAAAGTTTAGATAATCATTAGACGTAATTAAGTCATCTTCTAATACAATAACTCGATCGTGCACTTTTAAAATATCACTTACTCCATTCTTGATGGATTCAGCCAAACCGAGGTTACATTTACTCTCAGTAATATTCACACTCTCAAAGACATCAAGATCATTATTACCCAACAACATATCTCGAACATTGATGACATTATCTATATCAGTATCATTTTTAGCACCATCAGAGAATATGTATAACTTTGTGCTTGAGGACAGATAGTTTTCAGCTAATGCTTTTATAGTTTTACTAGCATGTATTGGTCTGTTATATACGAATAGAACAACTGGCGATATGATACTTGACATTCTACTTACCTTGAATTATTTCGCTATATGAGTAGATTAGTTTATCAGCATTTTTTGTTGGATTATGAGTTAGCATCGCTTGCTTTCTTGCTGCTTTTGAAAGTGATAAGGCTAAATCGTCATTATCAAAAATTTCTTTAATTCTCATGGCCAAAACTTCGGGCTCTGTCGCTCTATAAAATAAAGCACTTACACCATCTACTGCCATATCAGATACCCCTCCATTGTAGGATGTTATACAAGGTACACCAAGAATCATTGCCTCGCCTAGTGTATTGGGGCTATTCTCAATTATCGATGACATAACAAAAACATGACTGGATTTAAGTATATTAATCATTTCATCTTCTTGAATAATACCAGTAAACCTAACTCTGTTAATTAAATTGTTATCTTTTATCTTTCGTTTTAAGTACCGTCTATATCCGACCAAATCTTTTTTCTCAAATGGATTCAAGCCAGCAACTACAAGTTCAATATTTGGATATTCATCAACTAAAAATTTTATGGCATCGATAACTACATGCGCACCTTTTCTAGCTTGAGCAGAATTCCCGATGAATACTCGATATTTTTTCTTACAATTTATTTCCCAATTATTACTATAGAAGCTGGATCTTAATATCCTAGAGCATTCGAAGTATGGGGCAATAGAGTTGAGTGCATATGAATGAGCCTTATCCCAGTGAGTTCGACCGAGAATGTTTTTAGCCAATGATAAAGTTTCACGTTCGACTTTAAGTCTCTTATTGAATGATATTAGTTTATTAGCTTTTAATGAAAATACATCGAGTGCATTATTTAAAATTGACATAGTATTACGCGAATATATCGGTAATTTTGGTACTTCATATTGTTCGTATCCATTAAGTATCCCTTGCATTGATACTACATTTTTACCTGTCCATATATTAAGAAATCGGGCTGCATGTGCTGACTCACTCCCTTCGATATGGAGTAGATCAGGGTTAGTTTCTTCTAAGGCCCAAATAGCATCTTTTTGTTCTACATCAAACTTATTATATTTGTTTAAAGGTAATACTAAATATGTTATCCCATCAATTTCTTTCTTTAGCCTTACCTTAACATCTGCTCTCATTACAACACTAATATCAAGCTCTTGTCGACTTACTAGTAAATCTAACATGTTTGTTACCCATCCACCAAACGGGATTTTTTCGACATTGACTAGATGAGCTACTTTAGGCAACACTAAATTGACAACCCACAATATTTTCATTCTTATTTACCTTTCTAAAAATTCAGTAAAGCTAGAAATGTAATTTTCCACGTAAAACGGGTTATGGTTTTCACAATAATTCGCCATTTCTAACCTTTCTTCTTTAGTCATATTAATACTCTTTATCAAAGCACTATCTAACGCTCTATCTAGCTGTCCAATTAAAATACCTGTTCTTGATTCTTCAATATATTTTTCAATGTCACTTGTTATATTTACAATAACAGGTGTTTCACATGCTAATGACTCAACAATTTTGGTTGAAAACCCTACATTACTCACTCGGTTATCAGGGCGGATTAAAATTGAAAAGTCTGAATTTCTTACAATAATTAAAGTTTCCTTATGAGATAGCCTTCCTTTGAATGTTATCTTATCCTCTAACTCTTTAAGAAAAACCTCATGCTCAGGATAAATATCTATATATTCAGTCTTGCTAATTCCGACTATATTAAACTTATATTTTGTAGTTTTATCATTTATCCGATAAAAAGCACTTATTATTTTATCTATACGATCTTTAGCCAATTTGTACCCAGGACTGCCCGCGTAAACAAAATGTGTAATATCATTATTCAGTGTTTTTTCTTCATTTGCCCACACATTACGTTCAATACTTGTGCAGAATGGTAATATATATCCTTTATGATTATTATAAAATTCATCAAGGAAACTAGATGCATATATTTTCTTTTTTATTAGTCTACATAAGACTCGCATTCTCAACTGAGTAGCAAGGAATCGTACCGTGTCTCGATAAATACCAACCCCATCCCAGCCGTACCACTCTGTTAGATCAGCAATCAACTGTATGTTTTTACGTTTACAAAACACCATCAGTTTAAATAATGCTATGGGCGGATAGTTATAAGCAACCATGCTGTGTATAGTATTGCTCCCAATCTCACTAATTACACGCTCGATACTGCCGATATCTAAATTATATTTGCACCCTTTTGAATCAATAGAATAACAAGGTATTCCCTCATAAGACTTATGATTCTCATCATCTAATTTCCCAATTATTATTGGTTCATATCCAGATTTCTTTATTAGATAAGAAAACTCCATAGCTCTTAGGGCTGAAGCGCTTCTATCTGGCAGTTTAAACCCACCTACATAAATGATTTTATTTTTCATAAAAGTGCCTCCTAGCATGAATAGCTAGTGTTGGTAAAAGGAAAAAAGCAACACCATAACTCATGGCTGGGTTATTTAAGCTAAAAAGACAGGTCGCTATAAATATAATAATGTATTTAAAGCTTCTTTCGCTACTATTTATAACTTTCACTTTAGAAATAGGCTTTACTATTATGTAACATACTAGCAAACCAATAAAAACCCCATACTGGGCAAATGTATCTAATAGAAACGAATGCTTTCCTACATCATCTCTTTCGATGGAACCGAATATTGGATTGTTCAGAAATAACTCTAGGCTCCTCCAGTATCTTTCAGTACGATCACTCACCGTACCTTCACTCTCTCCAGTTACAATAGCATATTTCATATCCATCAATTTAAGTTGTACGTTCGACAAACCAGTGAACAAATCATGCAAAAAATCAATTATTTGAATTCGACATGAATAGACAACTAATATTATACAAATGCCAATTACAATGGTACAACAACTTATAATTAGGTTCTTATTTAAGCTTGCCATAATACTAAGAACTAAGGCTAAAAACATTATAATTATTGCCGTACTATATTGTGACATTACAATAAATATACAAGTCATTATTAGATTCACAAAAACTAATATTTTCCATCGGCCACTAAAGCCAACTGCTAAAAACATTAATATAGCCACATATACAACGCAAAAATAGGCAAAAGAGAAACCACCGGCTCCAGTTGACGACAGTTCGACAGCCTCTGCAGATGATCTAACCAAAACTCTCGATGCTCTAGGGTTATTAACTAACGCTACAATAGCGAGGCTTAATGATATTGGCATTACTATTAGCAATAGCTTAATTATACCATGGCTCGATACTTTTAGACTTTTATTATATGACTCTGACATTATATAAAAAACAAACAGTATAAAAACCTGTATATATATGGTTAGATTGCTAATTCCGACCGTAAATACGGTAATAAAAGAGACATACCCTATATAAGCAAGGATACCTAATGTGGTCGTAGTCGGCCTACTTATTACACTATTATTCTTAGAAATTTCAATCATCACCCAAACTATAGTAGCGGCAAGTGCAAGCAATCTATACGATACTCCATATGCCATAATAGGTATAACTAGCCAAAGTATAAGATAGATGAGACTTATATTTTGACAGAATTCAGACCAACTTACTTTAGTCTTCATTGGCATAATTACCTATTGCGATATCTTGTTTTTCATATACCAAACAACTGAAATATTAACCCCTAATTTCAGTCTAACGTTTGGTTCATAACCTAAAAATTGTCGAGCCTTTTCTATTTTTGCTTGAGAATGTCTAACATCACCTTTTCTGAACTCTCGATAAATAGGTTTATTTATTGGATTTTCTCCTAAGGTTTTAAGCGCAGCTTGAATTGTGGAATATAATTCATTTAATGTAGTTCTATCACCAAGAGCAATATTATATACTTTGTTTTTTGATTCTTCCTTTGCTGTCGCTGCAAGTATGTTAGCTTGAACTGTATTTTCAATAAAACAGAAATCACGACTTGTTTCACCATCACCATTGATATAAACGTCTTCGCCGTTTATCATTGAGTCGGTCCATTTAGGAACAACTGCTGCGTAAGCACCATCAGGGTTTTGGCGTGGTCCAAATACATTAAAATAACGAAGGCCTATCGATTTAAAGCCATACGTGCGCGAAAATACATTGGCATATAATTCATTTACATATTTGGTAACCGCATATGGCGATAATGGGTTACCTATATTCTCTTCCACTTTAGGAAGAGCCGGGTGGTCGCCATAAGTTGAGCTACTTGCTGCATAAGTAAAGCTTTCTACTTGCTCTTCTTTAGCTGTAGTAAGCATATTAATAAAGCCAGAAATATTAGTAGCATTCGTGGTAACAGGATCGTTGATTGAACGAGGGACACTACCTAAAGCAGCTTGGTGTAAGACGTAGTCAACGCCTTTTACTGCTACCCTACAGTCTTCATAACTACGAATATCACCTTCAATAAAAGTGAAATTTTTCCATTGCCTAGCTTCAACCAAGCCTTTAACTTCATCTAGGTTATGCTGGTGACCAGTAGAAAAGTTATCAAGTCCCACTACTTTTTGATTTAACTTTAGTAGCGCTTCTAAAAGGTTTGAACCGATAAAACCGGCAACACCAGTTATTAACCACACCTTAGGGAACTGAATTAGCTCTGTTTTAATTTGCTCGTATTTTGACATGACCGACTCGAGTGTTAGTTACAAATGTAATAGAAAATATAAGCAAGAACATTACAGATGCTTACTTCTATTAGGAATATAATATTAACTAAAGACGCATATCTACGTCTGATTTATTCAACACATATTTAAGATCGTAAAGAACGTGCGTATCTTTACCTAATTGACGGATGCTCTTAGCTCCCATAGCTTTAAACTCATTATGACCAACAGCCAAAATTATGGCATCGTAGTAACCAACCTTTGGTTCAATTAAACTTAAACCATATTCATGCTGGGCTTCTTCACTAGAGCACCATGGGTCACTGATATCTACATTAATATTGTACTCTTTTAACTCAGATACGATATCAACAACTTTAGTATTACGTAAGTCTGGACAGTTTTCTTTGAAGGTTAATCCCATAATGAGCACATTGGAACCTTCAACATGAATACGTCGTTTAAGCATCTTTTTAACCAATTCAGAGACAACATAATTAGCCATGCTATCATTAAGTCGCCGGCCAGCAAGTATCATTTCTGGATGATATCCGACAGATTGAGCTTTGTTCGTTAGGTAATATGGATCAACGCCAATACAATGCCCCCCTACTAAACCCGGGCGAAACGGTAAAAAATTCCATTTGGTCCCAGCTGCTTCTAATACTTCAAGTGTATCAATACCTAATTTACCAAAAATGATAGATAGTTCGTTGATAAGGGCAATATTGACATCACGTTGCGTATTTTCAATCACCTTTGCAGCTTCTGCTACTTTAATGCTTGAGGCCTTGTGTGTACCTGCTGTAATAATAGTTTTATATAATTGGTCCACGAATTCTGCGACCTCGGGTGTAGAGCCACTGGTCACCTTCAGAATATCAGTAACTCGGTGTTCTTTATCGCCAGGGTTGATTCGCTCTGGCGAGTAACCCGCGAAAAAGTCTTTGTTAAATGTTAGACCAGAAACACGTTCTACTACTGGAATACAATCTTCTTCTGTGGCGCCAGGGTACACCGTAGACTCATAAACAATCACATCGCCTTCTGATACAATCTTACCTAACACTTCTGACGCTTTGAATAAAGGAACTAAATCGGGCTGCTTATGTTCATCTATAGGTGTTGGTACCGTTACGATGTATACATTACATTCTTTCAGCTTTTCAAGTGACGTTGTGTAGTTTAGGTGGATGGCTTCAGCCAACTCGCTGTCACTGCACTCGAGTGTGCTGTCATTGCCCCTGATTAGTTCATCAATACGGGATTGATTAATATCAAAACCGATGGTTGGTTGGTTTTTGCCAAACTCGACGGCTAACGGTAGGCCCACATACCCTAAGCCAAGAATACCGATACGCGTATTTTCTAACGTTACTTTCATAATATTGAGTACCTAAAAAAGTAAAAATAATAATTTTCAGCCTCAATTCATCAGTGTTATTGAGACACTTTCTATCCATCAAGAGACAATCAATCTAGACTATCTCCTTACATTAAATTGTTTTCCAGGGCAAGATTACGAAACC
>NZ_MCUW01000043.1 GCF_002873335.1 Vibrio sp. 10N.286.49.B1
TCAGACAAAGTCTCAACGCTGCTAGGTTTCCAATCATTAATTATGTTTAGAGCTTGAGAAACATCCATAAAAAAATCCAAGTGCATTAAATACACTTGGATTTTGACAGCTCTGAAGGATCCTTCAACCGATCACTTTGGCTTTAACTGATCGGCATTAGCGATTAGGCTGCCTTTTTGTTACCCGTTACATAGTGACCCGTCATCCATCCAGACAATCCCTTACATTCCTTCATACCCCCTCCCTATACAATCCGCAACGATTCATAATAAAAAGAGATATAACAATGAAAAAGTCTATTTGCGCACTTATTATTTCAAGTGCTCTTTTTGGGTGTGGTAGCACCGTTGATATGAAAAAATCAGACGCGGTTTCAGCACAACCAGAGCTCATACTGAAAACCGATGGCACATTTTGGGGATTCGGTCCTGAAGGTTCATTCGATATAGCTGGCCTCTATCAAGGGAAATATTCACGCAGCGCCTCCACCAGCTCTTGGTTTAATACCGTCAATAATAACCAAGGGGATATGGTTGCAGAGGTGACTCGCATTGACAGTGGGGAAACGTGGACACTTATATGCAATGGCGGTGGCACAAGTGTTGATATTGGCAGTTTTTCATTTGGTGGTAACGACCCTTACATTTGCCAGATTAATGAAGCAGGGCAAACCATTGGGGAGTATGAAGTGGCACAAAAATCCGAAGCCATCAGCCTATCAACCACGAAAAAAGAAATCGGCTTCATTCGGCTCCGTAAGACGCACTTCAATGTTGAATCTATTCACGACGGTGAGGGGCTATTGATGAGTGTTGAACATCCACTTGGCTACAGTTTTAGTCGCGGCAGTCAAGAAATTGCAGCCGCGCAAACCAATGGCGCGATAACGCTTCAAACACTGGCAAACTTGCCCGATTCAGAGATGGATACCCTTATTCTGGGGACGGTAGCGAGTGCATTAAGTTGGCGTCCGCAAGACTAAGTGCTTCTGTTCCAACAATAAAAAAGGTCGCCTCAGCGACCTTTTTTATTAATGAAGTGACGTTACTTAACACGACCTACATATTCTGCAGTACGAGTATCAACTTTCACGACTTCACCAATTTGAATAAATAGTGGAACACGTACAACGGCACCAGTGATTAGCGTTGCTGGCTTACCGCCTGTACCCTGTGTATCACCTTTAAGGCCTGGATCCGTTTCTGTCACTTCTAACTCAACAAAATTAGGTGGTGTGACTGAAATTGGATTATCATTCCACAATGTAATCATACATGCGTTGTTTTCTACTAGCCATTTCGAGTTATCACCCACAGCTTTTACATCTGCTGCGATTTGTTCGAATGTCTCGCTGTTCATAAAGTGGTAGAATTCACCATCTGAGTATAGGTAATCTAGATCGATATCCATGACGTCAGCGACTTCAAAGCTCTCGCCTGACTTAAATGTTTTCTCTAACACCTTACCAGACAGTAGTTTACGAATTTTAACACGGTTAAATGCTTGACCTTTACCTGGCTTCACGTATTCATTTTCTAGAATCACGCAAGGCTCGTTATCCAGCATTAATTTCAAACCGCCTTTAAATTCATTCGTGCTAACAGTAGCCATTGTATCCTCTTAGTATTCTTCGAGTTAAAATTTAATGTCGCCTATCATAACCCGAAATCTTGTTTCTGTTGAGCAAAACTGGCTCAAACAGCTATCCAATGCGATCTCAGACCCGTATCAGTTGCTTAAACAACTGGAAATTGATGCGACGCCTTGGGAAAGTGGCCTTCGAGCTCGAAAGCTCTTTCCGATGCGTGTCCCCCAAAGCTTTGTCGATCGCATGGAAAAAGGCAACCCATATGACCCACTCTTACAACAAGTCTTGCCACTGAGCCAGGAGTTTGAGGTTCATAGCGGTTACTCGCAGGACCCGTTAGAAGAACAAGGTGCGGTAGTGCCAGGGCTTTTGCACAAATATGCTAGTCGCGCGTTGATGATCGTGAAAGGCGGTTGCGCGGTAAATTGCCGCTATTGTTTCCGACGTCACTTTCCCTATCAAGACAATAAGGGGAACAAGGAAAATTGGCAACTCGCATTAGATTACATCGCCAGTCAACCCGACATCGATGAGGTCATCTTATCGGGTGGTGATCCGCTAATGGCGAAAGACAACGAACTTGAATGGCTGATCAATAAAATAGAAGGCATTGATCATGTTGCCACGCTGCGTATTCATTCTCGACTGCCTGTTGTCATCCCCGCACGAGTCACCGATACCTTATGTGAATTATTGCAAGCCACTCGGCTGAATACGGTTCTTGTAACGCATATTAATCATGCCAATGAGGTCAACTCTGAGTTCACTGAAGCTATAGGCCGACTGAAGGCAGCGAATGTCATCATGCTGAATCAAGCTGTACTGCTTAAAGGCATTAATGATTCCGTAGAAGCACAAGTTGCACTTAGCCGCGCTATTTTTAACGCTGGTATTTTACCTTACTACTTACATGTCTTAGACAAAGTACAAGGTGCGGCGCATTACTTCATTAGCGATCAGGATGCAAAACAGTTGATGCAAGGAGTCATACAGAAAGTTGCTGGCTATTTGGTGCCAAAGCTCACGCGTGAAGAAGGGGGGAAAACGAGCAAAACGCCTCTCGACCTCTATCTTGAGTAGCATTTACCTTAGACAACGTTTTCGTTTCGATAAAATTTATTTGTTCGCCTGTCCGGTCTAATAAACAGATACTGCCTTTTTTATGAGGAGGATATTTGTGGAATTAGTAACGATTTTCGATTTAGGTCCATTCTCATGGCAAGCCCTTGCTTGTTGCATGCTCAATGGCACACTCATTGGTTTAGAGCGACAGACTCGAGGCAAGCCCGTTGGTATTAGAACCTCGATTTTAATCTTATCTGGCACGTACTTATTCATGTCGATGGCGGTGTCATTGTCTCCCAACACCCTAGATCAAGCCCGAGTATTAGGGCAGATCATTACTGGGGTTGGCTTCTTAGGGGCAGGCGTGATGATGTCAGAAAATGGCAAGATTCACGGGGTGACCTCTGCCGCCGTTATTTGGTTATTAGCTGGACTTGGGATGATGATTGGCTTGGAGCATTACAAGGCCTCCGTGATCCTTACCCTATTAGCATTAACCATTTTGTTAGGGGTCGATAAAGCGGAGAGTAGTTTCCAAAGCCTGCGTCGTGGTGTCCATCAAACCTTTCAGAAGCGCTCAAAGCACAAAAAGTAATCTCTAAAACATACGCAATAAAAAGCCCTTAAATGGTGTCATTTAAGGGCTAATTGTTTTACTCAGTATCAATTACGTCGCGACCGCCATTAGGCGAGATTATTTAGCGAAGTTAATGATTGGGAAACACTTAAAGAAACCGTTATCAGCACAGTTAATCAGACCAATCTGAACACCATCGATAGTGTTGGTTTTGTTAAAGATGCCCAATTGGAAGTTAGACTTTTTCGAGAAACTCGCAATACCAATATCAGCCATGGTATTACCCTCAGAGTAGTTAACCGCACTCCAGTTAAGACCCTTAACATCATTTGTTACGTTCACCATACCAAGGTTAACACCGGATGTTTTGCCCGTATTCCAGTTAAAGATACCTAAAGATGCGCCCTTCATTTCTTGTGTCACTTTAGAAGCGCCAAAGAAAAGGCCGAAGTTCACACCTGTTGTACGCTGCGTTTCAGACATACCTAGTACTGAGAAATCAACACCCTTAACTTCATTGACTTGACCATGAAGAACGGAAAGACGCACGCCACCTACCGCATTTGCGTCAGGTGCGTTGAAGCCATTAAGAGAAGAAAACATAACCGGCGTGCTGTCTGCTAGCGCCATTGGGGAAATTGATACTGCTGCTGCCACTGCGATGGCGGATACGACTTTTTTCATTATATTGTCTCCACTGACATTATTATTTATCCATTAGCCACTACTCGGTCCGTTAATGGCGGTTTTCCACTTGAAACTGTTTTTATACACTTATAACTATAGACGATGCTATTTCCGGTCACTATACCGTATGTCAGTTAATTGTCATAACGCCAAACATCTAGACATTACGCGGTTTATTATTGAAGCAGGTACAAAAAAGCCAGAGGTTTCCCCTCTGGCTCTGTCAGCGTTTTCTGATGAATTACATCATGCCGCCCATGCCGCCCATTCCGCCCATATCAGGCATCGCTGGCGCTTCTTTTTGAGGTGCATCGGTTACCATTGCTTCTGTTGTGATCATAAGACCAGCAACTGATGCGGCAAACTGCAGTGCGCTACGCGTTACTTTTGTTGGGTCAAGGATACCCATCGCAATCATGTCGCCGTATTCGCCCGTCGCCGCATTGTAACCGTAGTTACCTTCGCCCGCTCTTACGTTGTTTGCAACAACAGACTCTTCATCACCCGCATTCGCAGTAATTTGACGAAGAGGCGCTTCCATTGCACGAAGTGCTACGCGGATACCCACATTTTGCTCTTCGTTATCGCCTTCAAGGCCAGCAACTTTAGACGCAGCGCGGATAAGTGCAACACCACCGCCTGCAACCACACCTTCTTCTACTGCCGCACGAGTAGCATGAAGTGCATCTTCAACACGGTCTTTTTTCTCTTTCATCTCAACTTCAGTCGCTGCGCCAACCTTGATTACCGCTACGCCGCCAGCAAGTTTAGCCACACGCTCTTGAAGTTTTTCTTTGTCGTAGTCAGATGTTGCATCTTCAACTTGTTGACGAATCTGCGTCACACGACCTTGGATCATCGCTTCATCACCCGCACCATCAATGATGGTTGAGTTCTCTTTTGTGATAGTCACACGCTTAGCTTGACCTAGGTCTTCTAGCGTAACTTTCTCAAGGTCTAGGCCGATCTCTTCAGAAATCACAGTACCGCCAGTTAGGACAGCGATATCTTGTAGCATAGACTTACGACGGTCACCAAAACCAGGGGCTTTAACTGCCGCTACTTTAACGATACCACGCATGTTGTTCACAACTAATGTCGCCAGTGCTTCACCTTCAACGTCTTCTGCAATGATAAGCAGTGGACGAGATGCTTTAGCAACCGCTTCTAGAGTTGGTAGAAGCTCACGAATGTTCGATACTTTCTTATCGATAAGAAGAATGAACGGGCTCTCTAAATCAACACTGCCAGCTTCTTGGTTGTTGATGAAGTAAGGAGATAGGTAACCACGGTCGAACTGCATACCTTCAACGACGTCTAGCTCGTCTTGTAGAGCCTGACCTTCTTCAACCGTAATAACGCCGTCACGACCTACTTTTTCCATCGCTTCAGCAATGATGTTACCTACTGTCGAATCAGAGTTCGCTGAGATAGTACCTACTTGAGCAATCGCTTTAGTATCTGAACAAGGAACAGACAGGGTTTTCAGCTCTTCAACAGCTGCGATAACCGCTTTGTCGATGCCGCGCTTAAGATCCATTGGGTTCATACCAGCAGCAACCGCTTTTAGGCCTTCAGCGATAATAGACTGAGCCAATACTGTTGCAGTCGTTGTTCCGTCGCCCGCCGCGTCATTCGCTTGCGAAGCCACTTCTTTAACCATTTGTGCGCCCATGTTTTGGAACTTGTCTTCAAGTTCGATTTCACGTGCAACTGAAACACCATCTTTAGTGATAGTCGGTGCGCCAAATGATTTATCTAGAACCACGTTACGGCCTTTAGGGCCCAATGTTACTTTTACAGCATCAGCTAGAACGTTGACACCTTCTAGCATTTTGATTCGTGCGTCGTTGCCAAACTTAACGTCTTTAGCAGCCATTGTTTATTTCCTTATCTAAATTCAGTGGATAATGTTTGATTCAGAGTAAAATTACTCAACGTCTACTATTATTCGACGATCGCCATGATGTCGTTTTCAGACATAATCAGAACTTCTTTGCCGTCGATTTTTTCAGTTTTCGTACCGTAACCTTCAGCGAAGATAACCGTGTCACCCACTTTAACGTCCAATGCTTGAACTGACCCGTTTTCTAGAATGCGGCCATTACCTACAGCCAGCACCGTACCACGTGTTGATTTTTCTGCAGCAGACCCCGTAAGAACGATGCCACCAGCAGATTTAGATTCAACTTCTTTGCGCTCAACGATCACGCGGTCGTGTAGAGGACGGATATTCATCGGTCGTGTCTCCTGAATTAATTAATATGTTAGCTTTGAGAATGCCTTAATTCGGCTTGTGATAATTATGTTGGGGATGATCGAGTTAATCCCAAGGGGTAGAAGCCAAAATTTTGTGACAAAAATAACGAAAATGGACTTTGTCACGACAGCGGCACGTCAATCCAGTCGAATCTCGCACGATTTAAGGAATTCCTGTATCCTGAATCCCTGTATCGTCAACGATGAATTCTATGCAAGATAAGCATGGGCTGCTATCTGCCCCTATCTCTACTGTGCTCAAACAAATGACAGTCCCTATGGTATTTGGCATGGTGGCGATCTTGGCCTTTAACCTCGTTGACACCTTTTTTATCGCGTTACTTGGCACGCAATCTCTTGCGGCTATCAGCTTCACTTTTCCAGTCACGTTTGGCGTCAACTGCATCACAATGGGAATAGGTGTCGGCCTTTCCACCATCATTGGTCGGTTATTAGGGCAGGGCAACACTCGCAACGCCGCGCAGTTCACTACTCATGGTCTTATTCTTGCCGTTATCCTCGTCACCGTTGCCTCAACCATTGGGTTAACAACCATTGAACCATTATTTCGCATGCTTGGCGCTAATGACGACATTATTCCGTTAATTAACCAATACATGGTGATCTGGTATTTTACGATTCCACTTTTAGTTATCCCAATGGCAGGCAACAGTGCCATTCGAGCAACGGGCGATACCAAGACTCCAGCCAAGATCATGATGCTCTCAGGCGTGTTAAATGGCATCTTAGACCCTTTATTTATCTTTGGGGTCGGTCCGTTTCCTGAGTTAGGCATCCAAGGCGCGGCGGTGGCGAGTGGTTTTGCCTGGTTTGGCGCGCTGTTAGGGTCACTTTACGTATTGGTTAAGCGTGAAAAGCTGCTCGGTCGAATCAACCCTCCTGATATATTTAAAGACTGGAGCGCCATCTTAAAGATCGGGACACCGTCAGCGCTTTCAACCGCAATGTCACCGATATCGGGGGCAATCTTAATGAAGATGCTTTCCGTACATGGCACTGCGGCCATTGCGGCTTATGGCGCCGCTCAGCGTGTAGAATCCATATTAATACTGGTTTTAATCTCGCTAAGCTCCGCATTAACCCCTTTCATGTCGCAAAACTTTGGGGCCAAACAACCCGGACGAAGCTTTGCTGGTCTGTTCCTGAGCATGCGCTTTGCCATCGTATTTCAGTTCTTGGTATTCATCATGATGGTGCCATTGAGCATCCCTATCTCCGCGATGTTTTCTCAAGAAGCTGCGGTAAGAGAAATACTCTGGCATTACCTACTTGTGGTCCCGTTTAGCTATGGTTTTCAGGGAATAATCATGATGCTTGGAAGCGGGCTTAATGCCCTTCACATGCCAAATAAGGCGTTCATGTGGAGTGCTATGCGCCTGTTTGTCTTCACCCTACCCGCAGCAGCATTAGGCAACATGCTGTATTCCGTCGAAGGGTTATTTATTGGTGTTGCGGTGGGGAATGTCATCGGTGGCATTCTGGCCTATAGCTATACCCTTAAAATACGAAAGACCCAGTGCGTGCACACTGAGTCTTTTGATTAACCATCGGTTTTACGTCTAACTTATTGCTACCGAACCGCGCTTGATGATGGGTCAATGCTTGGCTTACTCAGCATGGACTTAGATACCATCGCCACCAACAAAGGTCTGCGACTTGCCATTAAACTGCTGATCCATATCTAAAGATGGCATATCCGTTTTAGGTTTACCGACAATCTTAGCAGGTACACCTGCCACTGTGGTATGCGCTGGGACCGCTTGTAAAACAACTGAACAAGAGCCAATCTTAGCGCCAACCCCGACCTCAATGTTACCTAAAATCTTCGCACCAGCACCAATCATAACGCCTTCACGGATCTTAGGGTGACGATCGCCGCCTTCTTTACCGGTACCACCTAACGTCACATCTTGAAGTATCGATACGTCATTTTCGACCACTGCCGTTTCACCGATAACAATACCGGTAGCATGGTCGAGCATAATGCCTTTGCCAATACAGGCCGCCGGGTGAATATCTACTTGGCAAGCAACAGAAATCTGATTCTGTAGATAAGTAGCCAGCGCCACTCTGCCTTCCTTCCATAGCCAGTTTGCAACACGATAGCCTTGTAGAGCATGAAACCCTTTCAGGTACAACAGCGGCATTGAATACATAGAGACAGCAGGATCACGATTCACTGTGGCACAAATGTCACACGCCGCGGCATCGGTAATCGAGGGATCGGCAGCAAATGCTTGCTCTACAACCTCACGTACCGCCATCGCTGGCATAGATGCCGTCTTGAGTTTATTCGCGAGAATGTAACTTAGTGCTGCACCCAAGCTCTCGTGATTAATGATTGTGGCATGATAAAAGCTAGCAAGCATCGGCTCTTCTTCCGACTGCTTACGTCCTTCTTTTACTATGCACTGCCATACTTTTTGTTTTTCACAGTGTTTCATGTTCTGTCCTAGAAGTTGTCTCTCACCTCAAAGCAGCACAACACGCACAGATTCAGAAATGACCCTAAGGCTAAATCGTGATACTGGCTTCTGCCCACGCGCGATGTTTAAGCTTATTGCTTCTCTGCTTTTTTATCCCTTGCTAGTAGATCTTGCGCTGCAAGTCTCGCATCCTTCCCTTGATACAATACTTGATAGATTTGGTCAACAATTGGCATCTCTACACCCATTCGCTGTGACAACAACCAAACTTCTTTGGTATTACGATATCCTTCAACGACCTGACCAATCTCAACCTGAGCGGAGTCAACATCTTTCCCTTGACCTAACGCTAAGCCAAAACGACGATTTCGTGACTGATTATCCGTACACGTTAGTACCAAGTCACCAAGCCCAGCCATTCCCATGAAGGTATCCGGCTTCGCACCAAGGGCAGCGCCTAGACGCGTCATTTCAGCAAGACCTCGCGTAATCAATGCCGTACGCGCATTCGCACCAAAACCAATGCCATCTGACATACCTGCGCCAATGGCAATCACATTCTTAACGGCGCCGCCCAGCTGCATGCCGGTAAAGTCGTCATTGGCGTATACACGGAACGTTTTACTGCAATGAATTTTATCTTGCAGCTCCGCCACAAATTGCGAATCCGTCGACGCCACTGCGATTGCTGTCGGCATGCCAGCTGCCAGCTCTTTGGCAAAGGTAGGGCCCGATAGCACTGCCAGCGGGTATTTGTCACCGATAATATCGTTCGCGACGTCTTTTAGTAGGCGGCCACTCTCTGGCTCAAGCCCTTTTGTTGCCCAACAAATACGGCTGTCATTACGTAAATGTGGCTTCATGCTTTCTAAGACTAGGCCAAACACATGGCTTGGGACAACAATGAGCAGGTCTTGGCTCGATTGAACCGCTTTATGCAGGTCCGATTCAATAATGAGTGACTCTGGAAAATCGATGTCAGGCAAAAAATCTTGGTTCGCTCTATCTGCTTCTAGGCGTGCCATATGAACTGGGTCATGCCCCCAAAGCACAACATTTGCACCATTACGCGCTAAAGAAATGGCCAGCGACGTTCCATAAGAACCTGCGCCAATCACCGTCATTGAAATCTCTTTCCCGTATGCGTTACTCATCACATCACCACGTCATCGTTTGAAAGCCACTGCTAAGAGTTTAAGTTTAGCCTTAGAAGTGAAATAAAAAATGCACATCGCTAAGCGCTGTGCATTTTCAAAAAGAGGGTTGTCTCGTACGGCATTAGCATCGCTCATGCCGCAAAGAGCAACCTGTCACCGAGCGCAAATTACGCTTCAGTTTGCTCTTCTGTTTGAGCTTGTTGCTGTAGGTAGTTCATGAACAATGCATCAAAGTTAACTGGTGCTAGGTTCAATTGTGGGAACGTACCTTTCATAGTTAGGCTAGAAATGGTTTCACGTGCGTACGGGAACAGAATGTTCGGGCAGAAAGCACCAAGACAATGTGCCAGTTGGCCTGCTTCCATTTGCTCTGCAGTGAAAATACCACCCTGCTGAACTTCACATAAGAATGCCGTGTCTTCTGCGTTCTTAACCGTCACCGTTAGGCGAAGTACGACTTCGTAAACGCCTTCTCCTAGTTCACGGCTTTGCGTGTCTAGGTCAAGCTTAACATCTGGGTTCCATTCTTTTTGAAACATGTCCGGAGAGTTCGGCGCTTCAAAAGAAAGATCTTTCAGAAAGATACGTTGAATTGTGAAGTTCTGTTGTGCTTCTTGTGGTGCTGCTTCAGCCA
Organism: Vibrio sp. 10N.286.49.B1; assembly: GCF_002873335.1. GTDB lineage: Bacteria > Pseudomonadota > Gammaproteobacteria > Enterobacterales > Vibrionaceae > Vibrio. The sequence continues at coordinate 10,415 of NZ_MCUW01000043.1, forward strand.
TGATGACTATCCTTATAATACGTCTAAATTTGTCGAAACCGTTTCTGAGTTGTCTGGCAGACTAGCTGAGCCTAGGTTTATTGACTAGGCGAGCCTTAAAATCCGTGGCATTTATCACATCCAGACGTGAAAAATGCCGCGAAAACACTCAATTGTTAAGGTTATTTTTTACCTTTGATCAACGGCAGATTTGCTTCGCTCCAAGCTGACAAACCATTTTTCAGAACATAAACCTGTTCAAAGCCGGATTTAGCCAGCAGGTTTGCACTTTCTTGTGCAGTTTGGCCGGTCTTACATACAACAATGATTGGGTCTGTTTTATGATTTTCAAGGCTAGGAATGGATTCTGCTTTGATATCAGACGGAAGCACATGAACTGAATCAGTAATGTGACCACGTTTGAAGTCATCTTTTGAACGAATGTCCACAACGACAGCATTATCACGGTTCATCATCTGAGTCACCTGAGCGGCGGAAATCTCTTTGTACGCTGCATTGGCAGACTTCACGAAGTTGGCAATCAGAGCAACAAAAAGTGCGGCCCAAACCACGGCCATGATCATATTTTGTTGAAAAAAATCTAAGTACTCTTGCATAGCTTGCGCTCTTAATTAGTTGAATATTAAATCAGACGAGGAGTATAACGGCTTAGCTGCCTTGTGGCGAGGGGGGAACATGTTTCGAATAAATAATTGAGATCCCTATTTCGCTATTGGACTAATAGAAGAAAACAATTGGTCAATGCCCTTTGCTATCGGTTATTAATACATCAATATCAAAGGAATCATGGACGTATTGGGTCTATGATTAGCTCACACTAAGCACAAATCCATGCAATTAACTTTCAAAAAACTGAAAACCAGCTACGGTAATCACAAACAATATTTGATCTGCCCCTACTGTTTTGGGTAAAAAGTGTAGTAAAATTACGCTAATTTGTTTTCAGTAAAGTTATTTAGAATTCAACGAGGTTATAACTATGTCAGCTAAGAAGCCTATGGCTCTAGTCATTCTTGACGGTTGGGGATACCGTGAAGATAACGCAAGCAACGCTATCAACAACGCAAAAACACCCGTCATGGATGGTTTGTGGGAAAATAATCCACGCACCCTTATCTCTGCATCTGGCTTTGATGTTGGTCTTCCTGATGGCCAAATGGGTAACTCTGAAGTTGGCCATACCAATATCGGCGCAGGTCGTGTTGTGTATCAAGACCTAACTCGTATCACTAAATCTATCGCTGATGGTGAGTTCTCTCAAAACGAAACGCTTGTTGCCGCAATGGATAAAGCCATCGCAGCAGACAAAGCCGTTCACATCATGGGCCTTATGTCTCCTGGTGGCGTTCACTCTCATGAAGACCATATTTATGCTGCTGTTCAAATGGCGGCTGACCGTGGTGCTGAAAAAATCTACCTACATTGCTTCTTAGATGGCCGTGACACACCACCTCGCAGTGCAGAAAATTCTCTAAAACGCTTCGAAGCCCTGTTTGCTGAACTTGGTAAAGGTCGTGTGGCTTCGCTTGTTGGTCGCTATTACGCTATGGATCGTGATAACAACTGGGATCGCGTTGAAAAAGCCTACGATCTGCTGACGGAAGCAAAGGGAGCTTTCACCTTTGATTCAGCGGTAGCTGGCTTAGAGGCTGCTTATGCTCGTGACGAAAACGATGAATTCGTGGCACCAACAGAGCTTCGCGCTGAAGGTGAAGCATCTGCGGCAATTGAAGATGGTGACGCTGTTATCTTTATGAACTACCGTGCTGACCGCGCACGTGAGATCACTCGCGCATTCGTTCCTGACTTTGACGGTTTTGAGCGCAGTACATTCCCAGCAGTTGATTTCGTCATGCTAACGCAATACGCCGCCAACATTCCGCTACTTTGCGCTTTCCCACCAGCATCACTAGAGAACACTTACGGTGAGTGGCTGTCAAAAGAAGGGAAAACACAACTGCGTATCTCGGAAACTGAGAAATACGCACACGTAACGTTCTTCTTCAATGGTGGCGTTGAGAATGAATTTGAAGGCGAAGAGCGTCAACTGGTTGCTTCTCCAAAGGTGGCGACTTACGACCTGCAACCTGAGATGAGCTCTCAAGAGCTCACAGAGAAAATGGTTGCTGCAATTAAGTCCGGCAAATACGACACCATCATTTGTAACTACCCGAATGCTGATATGGTTGGCCATACCGGTGTTTACGAGGCAGCCGAGCAAGCTATTGAAGCGCTTGATGCCAGTGTCGGTCAAGTTGTTGCAGCGATCAAAGAAGTGGGCGGTCAAATGCTGATCACCGCTGACCATGGTAATGCAGAAATGATGGTTGATCCGGTAACGGGTGGTACGCATACCGCTCATACAAACCTTCCCGTCCCTCTCATTTACGTTGGCGACAAAGACGTTGAATTTAAAGAAGGCGGAAAGCTGTCGGATCTAGCACCAACCATGCTATCAATGACGGGCATGAACATCCCAGCAGAAATGTCAGGCGACGTTTTAGTAAAGTAATGACACAAGTCTGATAAAACGCCGATGCCATTGCATCGGCGTTTTTGTATGCTTGCACCAATAATCGCTTTTCAATACAGTAGTTAACTCAGACTAGCTTGATCTCTTCTATCAGCGGATACGACATGCACTCTAATCACAAGACGCGCCTTCACATCTTTCTTTCGACGCTAACCTTAGGGTTAATTGCGGCGCTTACCCCAATGGACGGCAGCGCAAGCCAAAATGAACTCTCTGGTGTTAAGAGTGAGATAAAACGTCAACAACAAGATTTGAGTAAGCAGCAAAAAGAACTTGATAAACTGCAAAAATCGCTACGAGAGCAAGAGATTGGCATCTCGAATATAGAAAAAAACATTCAATCCACCACCTCACAACTCACTGAAGCAAACCGTAACATTGAGTCGCTACACAAACGCGTCGCCGCACTCACTGAGCAAAAGAAAACACAGCAAAAAATTCTCGCGGAGTTAGTGCAAACCTATTACGTCACCAAACAAAACCGCAATAGCTCAGGCATGTTCAATAATGATTCCAGTGATGACAGAATCAGCCAATACTATCAACATCTTGCTACGGCAAGAGCCGAAACATTAGAACAGCTGTCTACCACTGAGTTGCAGTTATTGGAGAGTGAACGCGCCTTAGAACTAGAGCGCAATCAGATTGCTCAACTATTGCAACAGCAAAAAGATACCCGCGATACATTAGCCAAAAATCAACGCAATAGAAAAAGCACCGTTGGCAAGATCCGTAACAGTATATCCAGTGATAAAACCTATCTCACCGAATTACAACGCAATGAAACTCGTCTTAAAGCGGAGATAGTCAAAGCAGCCAAACGTAATCAAGTGCCGATGGATGGATTAGCCAAACAAAAAGGCAAACTGCCTTGGCCAACTAAAGGTGGTGTCTTACATAGCTTTGGCACAAAACAAGCCGGGCAAGCAAACTGGAAAGGGATGGTGATCGCCGCGTCTTATGGCACGCCTATCAAATCAGTGTATTCTGGAACAGTTGTCTTTGCTGATTATCTCAGAGGATATGGATTAGTCGTCCTCCTCGACCACGGGAAAGGTGACATGACACTCTATGGCTATAATCAAACCCTGCTAAAAAAAGAAGGCGATAAAGTCACTGCAGGTGAAACTATTGCTCTGGCAGGCGACACAGGTGGGCAGTCTAGATCCTCACTCTATTTCGAGATTAGAAGAAACAGCAAGGTTCAGAACCCAAAAAGCTGGCTAAAACGTTAACCTTGGGTTCTTCGGTGTGGCGATGAGTTCGTCGTTTATCGCGGCAGTATTATCAATGATGACGGGACTACCATGTGTTACGACGACGCTATTATAACGTCGCAGCTATTATTATTGCAGCGACGTATTACTTAAGTGACGTATTACAGTGAAGTTATGATTGATATTGTTTCAATGCTGCCTCTATTAGCGCAGGAATGAATGCTTGGGGTAATTGATTAATGCCTCCGGCCGCTTCTCGCCCTCCCCCTGATACAAACAAGCTGCAAATGGCCGCCGCTCCCTGCTTATTATCAAGCGGGGCTCGTACTGAGACGGTATAGCACAATTCCCCATCAACATCACCGGACTCACGTGCCACGAGGGTAATGTGCGCGCGTGATGTCGTTTCATTGGCAAGGCGGTTGATAAAGGTCCCTGACATCCTTCTTGCCGCGGCGGTTGCCGGCAATTCGATAACCTGAAGCACAGGTGATTCAAATAATATCGTCGCCTCATTAACGGCGCCCTCATCGTGCCGGAATGCCGCCAACAAAGCGTAGTATGGTGAGTCACGGTCAGTGCGGCATTCAAATGGGTTGGAATAATGCAACAACGCTTGATACAGATCGACCGGGGAGAAATGCAAGTCGTCTAACTTTTCCCCATAGCCGTTGTAGTTGATCAAGGTACCAAACTCACGAAGAAAATCACGGTCAATGCGAGTGAGGTTCTCTATGTCAGCCAAGCCTTCGGCACTGGCAATCATATTGTCCCCATACGCCGCCGTAATGGCCCACAACCGATGCTGACCTTCAAGCAATTGATCGACAATTAAGGCTGTGCACGTATTAGCATCCAAATTAATATGACTAGTGAGAAGTGGGGATTGCGGAGGAGACGTCGCCTTATGATGATCGATATAGGTGACAGGGATAGAATGTGCCAATAATGACGCCAATGCCTCGTGGTTTTTATCCATCGAAACGTCCAGCACCGTCACCGTACTCACCAGCGCTAGCGGGACTCGTTCAAGCAAAGCAATATCTCGCTTAATACCTGATACTAGCTCACTGTGCTTCGGCTCAGATAAACGCAACTGCAACAGCGCAATGATGCCATCTGCATCGCCATTAAAAACATCGTAATGCATTTCCTATCCTTGTTTGCGGCGGTGTTCGAGCACCCAATAGCAACAAACCCTACTGGGAGAGCAGGGTTTGTTGAAATACGAATTCGCTATATGACATGCCTATCACCGGATGAAAGCGGCAAACTAATCCTTGCTTTGCCCCATCATTTTGACACCATCTTCAAGCAAAGAGAGTTGCTCTTGCCCTTTCAAGGTCGCCACCGGTTTAACCACATTGATCATCTGTAGCATACCTTGTTGAATAACTTCTTCGGTAATCTTGGTTTTGGGTGACATTGCCGATTGATAGCTCAGCCAGCCAACCGCAATCATATGCAATGTTGTGACGAGTGATTTCAAATCTTTATCCGTTAAACTTAACAGTTCAAAATCGACAAATGCGCGAAGTATATTCACAAGGTTACCTTGAAGTCGTTCTTGAACCTCAATGTACTCATCATGCAGCTTGACGTCTCGCTGCAGAATTTCAGGCAGATTTGAGTAGAAAAAACGGTATTTCCACATCAGGGTGAAAATCGAATCAAGATAATGCTTCAGCAGTGCCAAGCTTTCTTGTTGACCTTGGACCGGGGTAAATCGCTCGATGAGCTCTTGAGAATAAAGCGTAAAGATATCGCGAACAATCTCTTGCTTATTACTAAAGTGATAATACAGGTTACCTGGACTAATCTCGATATGAGCAGCAATATGGTTGGTCGTAACGTTACGCTCACCATCTGAGTTAAAGAGCTCTAAGGCGGCATACACTATTTTATCGCGTGTTTTCATTCTTACTGATCCTTTGCCTGTTTAGCGCTAGTATACGTGTTCAACTTGTGAGCGAAAGCGCGAGATACCAATAGTCTGACTGGTTAGACCAACTTAATACAAAAAAAGCACTCAACGAGGAGTGCTTTTTAGAAATCAGGGGGAACTGACGCTTATTCTACTTCGTCCATTTTACCAAGTAGATTGCGAATGCGTTCTTGCCACTGCGTGTGTTCACGCTGCATCACTTCTGCTTTTTGCTCAAGTTCTTCACGGCCGTTACGCAATTCTTCTGCTTGGCTAGTCAGTTGAACTTTTTCTTCTTTCAACTCTTCAACTTCCATTTGAAGAAGAGCGATAGTGTCCACTGCAGTTTGAATTTTTGCTTCTAGTTGTTCCAGTACTTCAAAAGACATCTCAGCCTACCTTGTTAAATTCTTATGTAATGAAATAGCTTCATTCTACGTTGCTCCATTCTACTCAGCCTCGAGAAGATAGACACGCCCTATATTGCAGATTTTTCACTATTCGGTCAAAAAAACACCGTAAACACACAAAAGCAAGAAATAAACCGTATCGAATACGAGGCGAACCTCCTTATCTCGCAGCGCCTAGGTAAGCTGATCGATAAAAAATCAGATTAAGTCGTCAAGGTTTTGCGCAGCATCAAACAAAAAAGCAAACGTTTCCTTCTTGGTATGTTAAAATCCGCGCCGTAAATCCTTTTGTCAATTTTCATCTATTGGAGTCAATATGAAGCGCGATTTAGCGATGGCTTTTTCACGAGTTACCGAAGGTGCCGCACTGGCCGGATACAAATGGTTAGGACGCGGAGATAAAAACGCGGCCGACGGCGCGGCAGTTGAGGTAATGCGTACCCTACTGAACAAAACCGACATCAGTGGTGAAATTGTTATTGGTGAAGGTGAAATTGATGATGCTCCAATGCTCTTTATTGGTGAGCAAGTCGGTATTGGTGGCGATGCGGTTGATATCGCAGTAGACCCAATCGAAGGTACTCGTATGACGGCAATGGGGCAATCGAATGCATTAGCCGTACTCGCCGCTGGTGAGAAAGGTAGTTTCTTAAAAGCACCAGACATGTACATGGAAAAATTGGTGGTGGGTCCTGGCGCAAAAGGTGCAATCGACCTAGATTTACCGCTAACTGATAACCTAAAAAACATCGCGGCTGCGTTAGGAAAATCTCTCGATACCTTAGTCGTCACGACATTGGCAAAACCACGACATGATAATGTCATTGCAGAAATGCAAGCTATGGGTGTTCGTGTCTTCGCTGTGCCCGATGGTGATGTTGCTGCATCTATCCTTACTTGTATGCCTGATAGCGAAGTAGACGTCATGTACTGTATTGGTGGCGCACCAGAAGGCGTCGTGTCTGCCGCCGTCATTCGCGCACTCGATGGTGACATGCATGCTCGTTTACTGCCTCGCCATGAAGTGAAAGGCGATAACGAAGAAAACCGTCAAGCCGGTGAGTTGGAACTTGAACGTTGTAAAGAAATGGGCGTAAAAGCCAATGTATTACTTCGCATGGAAGACATGGCCCGCAGTGACAATGTTGTCTTCTCGGCAACCGGGATCACTAAAGGTGATCTACTGGAAGGTATTACCCGTCAAGGCAACATCGCCACCACGGAAACACTATTGATTCGCGGCCGCTGTCGTACCATTCGCCGCATCAAATCTATTCACTACCTAGAGCGTAAAGATCCAGAAATCAGAGGTATTATCCTCTAATTTCGTTAACTCGAGATGAAAAAACGCTGCTACGGCAGCGTTTTTTGTTGCTACCTTTACGATAGTAAATAATTTGCTTTATAAAGCTTATCGGCCATAATAGCCACAAACTTCACCTATCATTTGCCTCGAGTAACCGGATCAAACATGAAAGCCACTGACCACATCATCGATATCATCAAACGCGAAGGCGCGGTCACGGCCAAGCAGGTGGCGCTTCGACTTTCCATCACGACAATGGGGGCAAGACAACACCTGCAGTCATTGGAAAGTGAAGGATTTCTTCGTTTTGAAGACATAAAAGTTAAGGTTGGGCGCCCCAACCGCCACTGGTTATTAACGCGCAAAGGCCATGCAAACTTTTCCGATAGGCATGCGGATCTCACCATCCAATTCATTGATGCAATAGAGAATGTATTCGGCGTAGAAGGTGTTCATAAAGTCGCTAAAGAACGTGAGTTAACCACGCTTGCCAACTATCAAAGTCACTTGATGGGATTGCAGGGTCTTGAACAAAAACTCATCCGGTTAGCTGAATTACGTGAACAAGATGGGTATATGGCTGAGTATCAGAAATGCGATGAAGGCTTTATTCTTATCGAGAATCACTGCCCTATTTGTCAAGCCGCCACACGCTGTGAGGCACTCTGTCAATCCGAGATTAATGTTTTTCAAGCATTAATGGGGGATACCGTTCAGGTCGAACGTGATGAACACATAGTTGCGGGAGCACGGCGCTGTGTATATCGGTTCATCGAGCACTAACGTCCTTACCTAGAGTCACATCGCGTTGTCTTAACACTTTATTGCTAACACGCCAAAGCGTTAGTTTACGGTTCATTCACATGCCGGAGCCTTGTCTTATAATTGAGATAAGCGCGATTAAAAATGTGACTTCCATCAAAAACGCCTAACCTCTTTAAATGTGCTAGCGCTTGTTCTCAGACAAGGGCAATGCTTGATCTAGATGAGGATGAAACATGGCTATTTCACAAACGCTACCTTCTTTCGATGAACTCGCCGAGATGGCAAAGCACCATCCAGAGCAACTAAGCCAGTTACGCCAGACTCTATGCCAAGACCTAATTAATTCATGCTCAGAAGAGATGCAGCCTAGATTGCAAGCTCAGCAAACTCATATCGAACGGATTCTTAAACGAGCCAGTAACCCCATTCATGCCAACATACTCCTGCGACAAGAACTGTATCGTCAGCTTTCAACATTCTCAAAAGCGCTAAATGGTGACCTGCCCAGCCATAACCGTAAAGCAACGGTTCTGACCTTTGTGAGTCGCGAAGAATGGCGTTAAAGTAAACCACAGCGATAAAAAAGGAAGCCTGCGCTTCCTTTCATATTTCATCATCGAGTAAGGATCATTTGGGTTCAGCCCCAAACCGATTCTCGCCAGGGGTGCCTTTGAGAAAACCACACTCGACTAGAATCCACAATCCACACCCAATCGCCGCAAAAGAAATAACACTTTGTACCAACGATGGTTCAGCTGCCGTCGCTGGATCGAGCGTAGGTAAGCTTAGGCGTCCAATCACTAAAGGGATGTTGAGCAATAACCACCAGCTTGATTTATCTCTATCATGCCAACGCTTGGCGGTGATGAGCAAATCGGGGATAAGAATAATGAGTAAAAAGAGCGGTAATAAAATAGACATAGCAGCAGGAAATAGAATATTCATGCCCTGTGCAAACACCATAATTCCTAGGTAATAGCAGACATTCCATACCCAAAAGGTCTTACGTCCAACTCGTCCTTCTGACGAAAACAACAGTGATTTAAACGACATCAAATACTCTCACTTTACTGACTGATTTTTTGGAAGCAGGCCTTATCCATGTCTCGAATATTGACCGTTAAACTTTTCAAATGCCCTGCCTGCTGCTTGAGCGTATCCATTAGTTGCCTCGACAACTCTCGCTTCTGCTCTTCAGTGCGTCCCGACAATAGCTCAAAGCTAATATGGACAAAGTCTTCACTGTCTCCATGTTCGCCGATAAGCCAATTATGACAACGAAGAGACCGGGATTTCACGGAATTCGCTTCAAACAACCCACAGTGTAGCGTAACTTGATGTAAGTCTTCTAATAAGCCTTGTATATTCAACCGTTGATCCGCGGTATTGGAATACTCCATAACCAGATTTGGCATCGTCTTTCCTTAGTATGACAAGCTGAGCAACAAGGTATAGCAAGTCAAAGGGAAAATGCCGAGAACTAATCTATTATTCTGTTTACTGGATCACTGAGTCATGCTCATACTCGGAAACATGAAAGCGAGAAAGTCATGACTCCAATCATGATCTGTGTGAATTAATCTGTTATATTCTTTCGTATTCACGTTTGTTTTTTACATTCGTTTTTTAAAAACATTGATTTTGGAGAAAATCTTATGCGTCAACCTGTAGTGATGGGTAACTGGAAACTCAACGGCAGCAAAGCAATGGTCACGGAATTGCTTACTGCTTTAAATGCGGAACTTGAAGGCGTAACTGGCGTTGATGTAGCAGTCGCTCCACCAGCACTTTACGTTGATCTTGCAGAGCGTACGCTAACAGATGCTGGTAGCGCAATTATCCTTGGTGCTCAAAACACTGATGTGAATAACAGCGGTGCTTTCACTGGTGATATGTCTCCAGAAATGTTGAAAGATTTTGGTGCAACTCACATCATCATTGGCCACTCTGAGCGTCGCCAATACCACAATGAATCAGATGAGTTCATCGCGCAAAAATTTGCCTTCCTAAAAGAAAATGGCCTAACGCCAGTTTTTTGTATCGGTGAGTCTGAAGCGCAAAACGAAGCGGGCGAGACTGAAGCAGTATGTGCTCGTCAAATCGACGCAGTAATCAACACTTCAGGTGTTGAAGCGCTTAACGGTGCTATCATCGCATACGAGCCAATCTGGGCTATCGGTACTGGTAAAGCCGCTACAGCTGATGATGCACAGCGCATCCACGCTTCTATCCGTGCACACATTGCCGCGAAGAGCGAAGAAGTAGCGAAAAACGTTGTGATCCAATACGGCGGCTCTGTTAAACCTGAAAATGCTGAAGCTTACTTCGCACAACCAGACATCGACGGTGCTCTAGTTGGCGGCGCGGCACTAGACGCGAAAAGCTTTGCAGCTATCGCTAAAGCAGCAGCAAAAGCGAAAGCATAAGCTTTCCTGATTTTAGATGAGGCATTGTCAAATGCTTCCCCTAAAGCAAGCATAAAAAAACCGCTGACTTGTCAGCGGTTTTTTGTATCTAAAGCCTATCGGCGGTATTCGATATGCTTAAAATAGTTCTTCAGCTACTTTGTACAAATCATCGCGCACTGGGCGCTTCATGTTCTCAATTGCATCGATAATATCGTGGTGTACCAAGATCTCTTTTTGGATACCGACACAACGACCACCATGACCTTCCATCAATAGATGAACAGCGTAGTTACCCATGCGAGAAGCCAACACACGGTCAAATGCCGTTGGGCGACCACCGCGCTGGATATGACCTAATACTGTGGCACGAGTCTCACGACCGGTTGCATCCTCAATTTCTTTTGCTAGGTCATTCGCGTCCATCATCAGCTCAGTTAGAGCGATAATCGCGTGTTTTTTCCCTTTCGCAATACCATCTCGAATGTTACTAATAAGCAGATCTTTATCGAGCCCTGTCTCAGGCGTAATGATGTACTCACAACCACCGGCAATCGCTGACATCAAGGTCAAGTCGCCACAGTGACGACCCATAATCTCAACGATAGAAATACGCTGGTGAGAAGAGGACGTATCACGTAGACGGTCAATCGCATCAATAACCGTGTTAAGCGCAGTTAGATAACCAATGGTATAATCCGTTCCTGCGATATCGTTATCAATAGTGCCTGGCAGACCAATACATGGGTAGCCCATCTCAGTCAGCTTTTTAGCCCCCATGTAAGAACCATCACCACCAATGACGACAAGTGCTTCAATACCGTGTTTCTTTAGGTTTTCGATCGCTTGTTCACGAACTTCAACCTCTTTGAATTCAGGGAAACGCGCCGAACCTAAAAAGGTACCGCCGCGGTTAATCACATCTGAGACACTTGAACGATCTAGCTTCTTAATACGGTCTTCGTAGAGACCTAAATAACCGTCGTAAACACCATATACTTCCACGCCTGCTGACAAAGCAGTACGAACGACACCACGTACTGCAGCGTTCATACCAGGTGCATCTCCACCACTTGTCAAAACACCGATTTTTTTAATCATGCTCACCCTCGATTTAACAATCTAATTTCAATTTAATTATGGCGCACTTAGCGACATATGGAATTCTTCTCGTTACGCTTATATCGCTTTCGCTATATAGAGCCGCCGGGTTCCCCAAAACACAGGCGACGTAACGTTGTTACTCATGTAAGAATATTACTTATGTAAGAGTATTACAGTTTATAGGCGCTCTTGTGTTGATTCACATCAGAATCGCACTTTTTTATCACGAGCCCTGATAATAGGCAATGCATTATAACATTACCATTATCACTGTCGGGACTATAACCCGTCAGCGCTCTACCAGTCTGTTTCTAATTGTTGCTTCTCATCTTTAATCACCACGGAATAAGGGTCTTGATGAATCAACACATCTGCCTCAGGAAAGGCTATCATCAACTTTTCTTCAACTTCATCGGCAATTCGATGCGCCTCAATCAATGGCATCAAATCATGCAACTCAAGGTGTAACTGAATGAAACGAACCGGTCCAGACATGCGCGTTCTTAACTGATGAACGCCCAACACACCCTCGACGTCGGTACTAATTTGCTTTATTTGTTGAAGTTCGTCCTCTGGAAGCTGTCTATCAAGTAAGGATTGAATGGCTGTCGACGCCATTTTAAATGCGCTCACCAAAATAAACACACCAATTCCAACCGCAAAAACAGAATCGGCCTGTCCAATTCCATACCAACTCAAGCCAAGTGCAACCATAATTGCCGCATTCATATAAATATCAGTTTGGTAGTGCAGAGAATCGGCTGCGATGGCTTGGCTGCCTGTTTGTTTAACGACATAACGTTGAAATGCGACCAATCCAGAGGTCACGATTAACGCAAACAAGCTCACGTAGATGCCCAACTCCGGAGAATGCAATTCGGTGGGTCTGAAAAAACGGTCAACGCCATTGAGAATAAGAAAGCACGCCGAACCAGAGATAAACATGGCTTGTGCTAATGCAGCAAGTGATTCAGCCTTTCCATGCCCGAAGGTATGCTCTTTATCGGCTGGCTGAAGGGAATATCGAACCACAACGAGGTTGACCGCTGACGCAGCGATATCGAGCAATGAGTCGATGACCGACGCAAGTAGACTCACTGAGCCCGTCACCCACCACACAATAACCTTAGTGATTAAAAGCAGAGTAGCAATGATAGTGGCGGCCCAGGCAGCCGTAGTAACCAGTTTGGCGTAGCTGTTTTTCATCTTCCGTGACATTTTTCAATTAACGTGACGTAAGTATACGTATTATTAGTGACAAAAATACAAAAAAAAAGTGACCAGAGGCCACTTAAAAATAGTGATAGAAGCGCCGTAGGCTTCTGGTAACTATAAGGGAAATCGAAAAATGTAGGTTACCTAACCACTATTACCGAATACGACAAGATAGTTAGTCATCATTCACAAGACCAACTAACTCAACATTAAACTCATTTTTACCATGCTGGATATAAACACTGCGCTCTCCAGCATTCAGCGACCACGGCCTTATACGCAATATTATTGCAACCCCGATAAGAACATTGATTTGATGCATGGCTATTTGCTAACGCCCGACCCTATTGATGACATAATTCCTTGTCGCTCGATGCATTCGCTGAACATGCGGAGCGCATAACGACAACAACGATTAACGGTTTCATCATCACTTGGTCCAACATTCAGGACGCCTATAACAAATAAGCGTCCCGTATTTATCTCTTGGCGAAATTACTTCGTCTTCGCTGCTCGAGATTCCATTTTAGTCACGCACTTTTGCATGCGCTCTTGCTGTACTTCTTTTAGTTTAGTCTTTTGTTCTGCAGTGAGGATACTCAGCATTTCATGCTGTTTTTCCATCATCTTCACGCGACGCTCAGTCTGCTGTGCGACCATCTCTGATGCGAGGGCATTGGCTGCGTCAGCATCAAACGTATCGGCCAGCACCAAATCTTGCATCTTTTGGTGACGAGCCTGCATCTGCGCCATTTTTGCTTCGACGTTTTCGCCACGTTTTGATTTCTTGTCTGATTTCATAGATTGACGCATTTCTTTCATCTGGTCTTTCTGCGCATCAGTTAAGTCAAGCTGGCTGAAGACTTTACGGTCCAAACCACCACACTGACCATCGCCGCCTTTCCCGCCCTTGCCGTGGTGATCACCTTGACCACCGTATGCTAACGCACTTGCTGTCGCGAACGTCAAAGGAAGAACTGCAGCGGCTAGTACAAGTTTTTTTGCTAATTTCATAATCATTACCTTCATTTGTTTAGGAAGCTGCACTTGCACCCGTTTGCTTTGCAGCGCTTGAGTATAGAATAGGGGTTCTTACGTAAAGCAACGCACAGAGAGCGTAAAGAATCGTAAAGATAGATATTTACGATATTTAACGCATTATTATTACATCGTAGTAAATATTAGAGAGATAGCACCATGATGAACATTCTGATTATCGATGACGACACGGAACTGACAAGTTTGTTAAAAGACATACTCAACTTTGAAGGGTTTCAAGTGAGCGAAGCCAATGATGGCTTAGCGGGTCTAGAAGCAATGAACAGCGATGTAGACCTTGTTCTCATGGATGTCATGATGCCTCGTCTAAATGGTATGGATACATTAAAAAAATTACGTGAAAAATGGCAAACACCGGTATTAATGCTTACCGCTAAGGGAGAAGAAATCGATCGCGTCATTGGACTCGAGCTCGGTGCGGATGATTACCTTCCTAAACCCTTTAGCGACAGAGAATTGCTCGCACGTATCAAAGCTATACTGCGTCGCACACAGTCAACACCAATGGAACCCAACCGTGATTGTGTTCGCTTTGATGACATCGAAATTTATCCAGGAAAACAAGAAGCATCCTGCCAGGGGCTCTCTATCGAGCTCACCAGCACGGAGTTTGCCCTACTGCATTACTTTGTTCTCAAACCAGGCGAGACACTCACGAAAGAAGCATTAAGCCTCGATGTGTTGGGAAAACGCCTATCAGCGTTTGACCGCGCTGTTGATATGCACGTTTCGAATCTAAGAAAAAAACTGCCTGAAAAACAAGATGGTAAACCAAGAATTAAAACACTGCGTGGCCGTGGCTACCTGTTTGTTAAGGAGTGACCATGAAGTTGCCTAACGTGACCAGCTTGTACGGACGTATATTTGCCATCTTTTGGTTTACGATGCTGCTGGTGCTTATTGCGGTTTTATCCCTTCCTCACTTAGACCCTAGAGTGGCTCGCGAGGTGCAAGGCGATTATTTACAACAATTGTATAAATTACGGGATAACACAGAACAACGGTTTGAAAAGCAAAAGAATCTTGGCAATATTATTTATCGCCTTGAACAAGCGGCGGTTCGCTCAAACAATCACAGAAAATCAGACGCGCCACAACTCTTCCTTGCCGATCTTGATGGTAACCTTCTAAGCACGCAGCGACTTGAAAACTTTAAAATAAAAGCGCTTAAAAACTTTATTACCTCGGTTGAATCGCCACAAACACCACTGCAGAAACTGTATGGAAGGCATATGGTGGCTGGTCCCGTTCCCATTACCCTTGCCAATCAGGACCTGCAGCTTTTCATTGCTTTAAAATGGAACCAACCCCCTCCATTTCTATTGCGAATGTTTGACAAACCCTTCCAGCTATTATTAGCAGTGATGGCGGTGAGCACCCCTTTATTACTGTGGTTAGCCTGGGCACTCAGTCAGCCCGCTCGACGCTTAGAGCGAGCAGCCAAACGCGTCGCCAAAGGTGAATTTAAGGTAGACCCAAGCTTAGAGAAAGGCACATCGGAGTTTAAACAAGCCGGAACCAGTTTCAACCAGATGGTTGTGGCAATAAACCAAATCATTTCAGGCCAACAGCGACTACTGTCTGATATCTCTCACGAGCTACGCTCCCCACTGACTCGGCTGCGCATGGCAACCGCATTGGCCAACCGCAAACAAGGCGAAAGCTCTGAGTTATCTAGGATCGATACTGAGGCGCAACGGTTGGAACAAATGATTGGAGAGCTACTCGAGTTATCCCGTATAAGCACCGATAGCCATACCCTCAGAGAGATTCAACCCGCCAGTAGCTTATGGGAAGCCATTTTAGATGACGCTCAATTTGAGGCAGAACAAATGGATAAAACCCTCACCTTTTCCACTATCCCAGAGGCGTCCTTGTGCGGTAACCCTAAGCTACTCATGAGTGCGATTGAAAATATTATTCGTAACGCAATTCGCTATGGGCACGACAAGATTGAAGTCAATATCCAGCAACAAGTGGATACGTTGATCATCACGGTCGAAGACAATGGGCCAGGCGTTCCTGATGATGAATTAAATGATATTTTTAGACCATTCTACCGTGTTTCAACCGCGCGCGATCGAGACTCAGGCGGAACAGGGCTAGGACTCGCCATTACACAAAGCGCTATTTTACAACACAGTGGTCAGATAGAAGCGTCTCGTAGTGATCTTGGCGGGCTAAAAATGCGGGTTGAATTACCCCTCGCTTAAGCCAGAATGATATAGATCAGGCTATCTTTGTGTTAGCCTCGCCTCTTACTGCTTAGCATCAAAGGTAACGAACCCAATGAGAATTTTCAGCAACTTCGACAGTGGCAACATTCACGTTGTCAGCGCAGACAATAAAGATGACATTCAACTGAGCATCCCTAATGACAATCAGTCAGAATTCTATCAATGGTTCCACTTTCGTTTAGAAACGGTTGCTGAGCAATCGCATACGATTAAGATCATCGACCTTGCTAAGTCGGCCTACCCTGAAGGCTGGAAGGGCTATGATGTTGTCGCTTCTTATGATCGTGAAGAATGGTTCCGTATTCCATCAAATTTTGATGGTGATACCCTATCCTTCAATGTTATCCCGGAGCGAGGGTCTATGTATTTTGCATACTTCGCGCCTTATACCTATGACCGCCACCAAGACCTCCTTCACATGGCACAAAGTGCGCACCACTGCTCGCTAGAGACGCTTGGGCATACACTCGATAACAACGACATGAGCCTGCTAACGTTTGGCGAGCCAGAAGAAGGCAAGAAGAAGATTTGGGTCATTGCTCGCCAGCATCCTGGTGAAAGCATGGCGGAGTGGTTCGTCGAAGGTATGATCCAGCGCTTACTCGATGACAGTGATACCGTGAGTAAAGCATTACTCGAAAAAGCCGTCTTGTACATCGTTCCAAATATGAACCCTGATGGCGCTATCCGTGGCCACCTAAGAACGAACGCCGTCGGTGTTAACCTAAACCGTGAATGGCAAACACCGTCGATGGAAAATAGCCCAGAGGTTTTCCTCGTTCGTGAGCGCATGCTTCAAACAGGTGTCGACATGTTCTTAGACATTCATGGTGATGAAGCTATTCCTTACAACTTTGCAGCAGGCTCTGAGGGTATCCCGAGTTATGACGCACAGTTTGCCGAGCTAGAAGCAACCTTCAAGCAGGCATTGTTGACCATTACTCCAGAGTTCCAAGATGACATCGGATACGACAAAGACGAACCAGGCAAAGCCAACCTGACGGTTGGCTCAAATTGGGTCGCGGAACAGTTTAAGTGCTTGTCCTACACCATCGAGATGCCATTTAAGGATAACAACAGCTACCCAGACCCTCTATATGGCTGGTCACCTGAGCGCAGCGTTATCTTCGGCCAAGACATACTGGCGGCGACGCTGGTCGTCACCGACAAGATTTAACTCCGTGATACTATTGCTCACCTACACGGTGAGCAATAGTCGCTCAACAACGCACTACGCGCCTATCCTCTTATCACTGCCGATACATCGGACTTTTTCCCTTGCTTAATTCTTCACCCTCGAAAACCCTACCATCACATTACTGATCACATAAGGTATACTCGTGCCATTATTTTGAGATTGGTGAGACCCCACTTTATGTTTGATATCGCGCTTTATGAGCCAGAGATTGCCCCAAATACCGGTAACATTATTCGCCTCAGTGCAAACTGCGGGGCTAATTTACATCTAATAGAGCCTTTAGGGTTTGATCTTGAAGAGAAGAAGGTGCGCCGAGCGGGCCTCGATTATCATGATTTAGCTCGCGTTAAACGACACAAAGACTACGCGGCATTTATTGCCTACTTAAACGAGCATAATCCAGAGCATCGTATATTTGCCTGTACGACAAAAACGACCGGGCATCATACCGATGCTAACTTTAAGAAAGGGGATGTGTTGTTATTTGGTCCAGAAACTCGCGGACTGCCTGCTGATCTGATTGATAGTCTACCAATGGAACAACGAATTCGAATCCCAATGATGCCGGATGCACGAAGCTTAAACCTATCCAATGCTGTGGCGATCATCGCCTACGAGGCATGGCGTCAGTTCGACTTCCAAGGCGCGAGCTAACTCCTTACTTACATCATTACTTACTGGCTTAAAGGTAACGACCAGGTAGTTCGCTTGGTATTGCCTTTATTACAGGCAATAAAAAACCCAGCTAAAAGCTGGGTTTTCATTACATGACAAATGAAACCAATCAATTACTTGATTTTAGCTTCTTTGTACATAACGTGCTGGCGAACAACTGGATCAAATTTCTTGATCTCAAATTTACCTGGCATGTTACGTTTGTTTTTGTCAGTAGTGTAGAAGTGTCCTGTACCTGCAGAAGATACTAGACGAATTTTCTCACGAATGCCTTTAGCCATTTGCGTAATTCCTCTTAAACGTTCTCGCCACGGGCACGTACGTCAACAAGAACAGCATCGATGCCTTTCTTATCAATGATACGCATACCTTTAGCGGTTAGACGTAGTTTAACAAAGCGTTTTTCGCTTTCTACCCAGAAACGATGAGTTTGTAGGTTCGGCAGAAAACGACGCTTGGTAGCATTTCGTGCGTGTGAACGGTTGTTACCCGTTACAGGACGCTTACCAGTTACTTGGCATACTCGGGACATGAATGTCTCTCCAAATCGTTTCAGCTCGATATCAACCTTGGTGGCCGAACCTCAAATACAAGAGGCCTTACCATTATGGAATACCCATACAAGGCTATCAAAGGTCGCGCATTATACTAACTTGCAATGCATTGCTCAAGACCCGAACAGATCCTTTTTTAGGATTTGTTGATCTTTTTGCTGCGAGCTGGCGTTAGATGATACTTTTAGTGCGCGAATAATAGCAGAAAAATATCAAAACAAAAGACCCGTCTCACAGATATTACAATAAAAAGGTAATTTTTCGCCTAACTCGCTCAAATCCAGCCTCTTTCAGCAAAGGACACCACTTCACCATCCCCCACCACAAAATGATCGAGCACTCGAATATCCACCAAACCCAATGCATCGGACAACTGCCTTGTGATTCTTCGATCCGCCTGACTGGGCTCTGCAACACCAGATGGATGGTTATGTGCCAGAATCA
Organism: Vibrio sp. 10N.286.49.B1; assembly: GCF_002873335.1. Classification (GTDB taxonomy): domain Bacteria; phylum Pseudomonadota; class Gammaproteobacteria; order Enterobacterales; family Vibrionaceae; genus Vibrio. Next base: position 29,461 of record NZ_MCUW01000043.1, read on the forward strand.
CGGCGGCCGAATTATGAGAAAGCGCACATTTCACGACCTCTCTTGGATATACAGACGCAGCATTAATGGTGCCCTCGAACATCACCTCATCGGCAATTAAGCGATGCTGATTATCAAGATAAAGTACATAGAAGGCTTCTCGCTGGCGGTCTCGAAGCATTGTGGAGAGATAACGCTTGGTTTGTTCCGCACTTTGCAACGCATCCCCTCTTTGCAAACCTTCTAACAAATAGCGCTTACTCATTTCAAGCACCGCTTGCAGTTGCACATATTTGGCGACACCCAACCCTTTTCGCTGACAAAAATCATCCTGCGATGAAGAAAAAAGCGCACGAAGTGATCCAAAGTCGTTGATTAACGCATCAGATAATTGAATCACATTGATACCTTGCGTACCGGTACGCAAGAAAATCGCTAGCAATTCTGCATCCGTTAATGCGCTACTGCCTTTTTGCAGCAATTTTTCTCGAGGGAGTGATTCTGAAGGTAATAACTTTAGCCCCATACTGACATCTCTTTAATGGATAAATAACGAATTCACTCGTTATTTCTTAACGACTCAAAGAAAGAAAGCGGCTCACACTTTAAACGCGAGGGGAACTCAATTTTCCTGTAATAATGATGTTTCCTTATATCGTTCGGCACTGGTAAGTCCCTTGAAAGTAGCGGGATCAGGACGCATTTGCTATCTTAGCCGCAGCAAAATTTAAGGAGCTGGTTATGCAAACATTGGCGGGAAAGAAAATACTACTTGGAATCAGTGGCGGTATCGCCGCCTATAAATGTGCAGAGTTGACTCGCAGACTCATTGAGCGAGGCGCACAAGTCCAAGTGGTGATGACCAAAGCAGCAAAAGAGTTCATTACTCCATTAACCATGCAAGCCGTTTCTGGTCGCCCCGTTTCTGATAGCCTACTCGACCCAGCAGCTGAAGCCTCCATGGGTCACATTGAACTGGCGAAATGGGCCGATCTAATTCTACTGGCTCCGGCGACGGCCGACCTGATTGCGCGTATGTCCGCCGGTATGGGGAATGATTTACTTACGACTCTCGTTCTAGCAAGTGATGCACCTATTGCCGTGTCGCCTGCCATGAATCAACACATGTACCTGAACGCCGCAACACAAGAAAACATTGCCACTTTAGCGCGCCGAGGCATGTCTATTTGGGGACCAGCAGCAGGAGAACAAGCCTGTGGTGATGTCGGGCCAGGCCGCATGCTAGAACCGATGCAGCTTGTCGAAAAGTGTGAATCGTTCTTTGCAGCAAAACCCTTAGCAGGTAAGCGGGTGTTGATCACCGCAGGTCCCACCCGAGAGGCGATTGACCCTGTGCGCTACATCTCAAACCATAGCTCGGGGAAGATGGGCTATTCCCTTGCCAAAGCCGCTCGTGAACAAGGGGCAGAGGTTTGCATTATTAGTGGTCCCGTCTCACTTGCTACACCACATGGGATTACGCGCATCGATGTGGTCAGTGCAGATGATATGCTGAGCGCGGTCACTGACCAAGCGTCAAACTACGATGTGTTTATTGGCTGCGCCGCTGTCGCTGATTACCGACCGACGAATGTTGCCGAACAAAAACTTAAAAAAACAACCCACGTTGATAGCATGAATATTGATATGGTCAAAAATCCTGACATTATTACTTCTGTCGCCTCCATGAAGAGCCAGCGTCCATTTACTGTCGGCTTTGCGGCGGAGACACAAGATGTCGAGGCCTATGCACTTGATAAGCTCAAACGCAAGAATCTGGATATGATTTGTGCAAACGATGTGTCTATCGAGGGACAAGGCTTTAACAGTGATACAAATGCGATTACCGTGTATTGGAAAGGTGGTCAGCAATTATTAGGCTGTGCGACGAAAACTGAACTCAGTCATATAATCGTATCCACGATCGCCGAGCAGCTCTCACAGGGTGAATCATAACTAGGTCACCCAGATAATGTCACCCGACTGAACCCTCTTTCAGGTGTCAATCATACTCATGGGTATAGCCAGTGATCACGATGAGACGCTCAAAATGAGATTGTTAACTGGCTCAACCATTTAATATCTAACGCTACGTGGATAAAATGACCTTAGGTACACTAACCTGTCGCCTATCGTTATTATGACGCGCACATAGGCATTGCTGTAATCAAAAGGAATAGGATTTATGTCCGTTACGAGAAAGTCGAATAGAAAAGAGGAAATCCTACAGGCCCTAGCACAAATGCTAGAGTCTAATGAGGGCACCTCGCGCATCACTACCGCCAAACTTGCCAAGCAGGTTGGGGTTTCTGAGGCTGCGCTCTATCGTCATTTTCCAAGCAAAGCTCGCATGTTTGAAGGGCTGATAGAGTTTATTGAGGAGTCCTTAATGTCTCGTATCAATCGTATTCTCGACGAAGAAAAAGACACGCTGACTCGTATCCAGCTCGTATTGCAGCTCATTCTCGTTTTCTCTGAGCGCAACCCGGGTTTAAGTCGCATACTTTCCGGACATGCTCTAATGTTTGAGAATGAACGATTACGCGAACGTATCAATCAGCTCTATGAAAGAATTGAGACATCTTTACGTCAAATCTTACGTGAGCGTAAGATTCGTGAAGGAAAAAGCTTTCCTGTCGATGATAAAATTCTCGCAGCTCAACTCCTTGGGCAGGTTGAAGGCAGCCTAAATCGCTTTGTTCGCTCTGATTTTAAATACTCACCCACCGCAACATTTGATGAGTATTGGGCACTTCTAAAACTACAACTACAGTAAGCCTTATGAAAATAGATAAGAAACCTGACTTTACGTTTTCCTTACTGCATCCAAAACACTGGGGTGTTTGGATCGGCTTTGGACTACTTGCACTGATTGTTAATATTCTGCCTTACGCATTATTGTTTAAGCTTGGTCGAGGCATTGGTAAATTTGGAATGCGGTTTGGGGGTAAAAGAGCTGATATTGCCCGTCGAAATTTAGAACTCGCATTCCCCGAAAAAACAAACCAAGAAGTAGATTGTTTTATTGAGGAAAATTTCAAGAACTCAGGAATGGCCCTTATTGAAACGGGTATTACGTGGTTTTGGCCAACTTGGCGTTTTAAGCGCTTGCTTGAAGTGAATAACATTGATGCTCTCAAGCAGCATGAGGCTAATAACAGAGGCGTATTACTATGCTGTGTGCATGCACTTAATTTAGAAATAACGGCTCGGGCTTTTGCCGTTTTAGGCCTCCCTGGTTATGGTGCTTATCGCCCACACAGTAACCCTGCGTATGAATTTATTCAATATCGTGGGCGCACACGCAATGGCAACAAACTCATTTACCGCACCGACCTTAAAAAAATGATTAAAGTCATGCGTCAAGGCCATCGCCTTTTCTATTTACCAGACCAAGATTATGGTCATAACAAATCCGTATTTGTGCCCTTCTTTGCCGTTAAAGAAACTTGTACCACCACTGGCACCAGCATCCTCGCCCAAACGAGCAAATGCGCCATTGTCCCTGGCTCGGGGTTTAGGAATGCTGATGGAAAATACGAGATCATTGCGAGTCAGTCGATCGAAGAACAGTACCCTCAAAAAGACGATATCGCCGCCGCCGCTTATATGAATAGTTACATTGAAGACGTTATTTTGCGAGCCCCCGAGCAGTGGCTTTGGATGCACAAACGCTTTAAGTCTCTACCCGACCATTCACTCACTAACTCTCGCTATCAATAGGGATGCTATGAGCAACCAAAATAACACTGAGAAGCATCTCTACAATCCTCGTTTTCAATGGTCGTTTTTGCATCCGAAACACTGGGGGACTTGGTTAGGCATCTTATTGGCGGTGTTCTTAGCGTTTATCCCTGCAAAGCCTCGCGATCGTTTTGCTCGTTACCTTTCTACATTCATCGTCAAGAAAAATGGCCGCGTGGTTCGCCGTGCTCGAATCAACCTAGAAAAATGCTTTCCTGAAAAATCGCCACAAGCAATCCAAGATATCGTGGAAGAGACCTTTGCCAAGGCCGCTCAATATCTGTTGGGTTACTCTGAGTTCTTAGTTCGCTCGACCAAACACAACCAGAAACGCGGCGTCATGATTGGTGAAGAAAACCTTTTACCGCTAATCGAAGCAGGAGAGAATGTTATCATTCTCGCGCCACACGCTTGGGCTGTTGATTACCCTGCCGTGATGCTCGCCGCGCAAGGGCATAAAGTGACCACCATCATGAAGCCTCAGAACAACCCCATTGGAGATTGGCTCATGCATGTTCAGCGGATGCAATATGGCGGCCGGATTTTTGCTCGTAGTGCTGGCGTCAAGCCTTTCGTTCGCTCAATAAAAGATGGCTACATCGGCTACTGGTTACCAGATGAAGATCATGGCCCACAAAACTCCGTCTTTGTGCCCTTCTTCGCCACGGAAAAAGCCACACTAAAAGGTTTTGGTAAGATGTCTCGATTGTCACGAGCCAAAGTAATCCCTGTATTACCTGCTTACAACGACAAAACAAGCCAGTATGAAGTGCACATTCTGCCTGCCATTGAAGACTTTCCAACTGGTGATGAAGAGTCAGATGCAAGAGCAATGAACAAAGCCATTGAAGATTTACTCCGCGAAAGACCAGAGCAATACATGTGGAATTTATATCTACTAGAGACACAGCGCGACGGATCAAGGATCTATCAGTAGTCTACATTTAATATCAAAAAAGGGCTTACCATATCGGTAAGCCCTTTTTATATTTACATCAGTTCTTGCGTTAAGGCGAGAATCCATTCTATTTTTGGCATTGCTCACAAAAGAACGTATTTCGCTGCCCAATCTTTAGTTCTTGAATCACGCGGCCACATTGTTTACACGGTTGGCCACCACGTCCATAAACAAGCAACTCTTGCGCAAAGTAACCCGGCTTACCATCAGTCTGAGAAAAATCTTTTAGTGTTGTGCCACCTTGGGCAATAGCCTGAGCCAATACGGTTTTAATCTCAGCAACGAGGCGGATCCAATCGGATTTTTTCAAGCGATGAGTCGGCGTTAACGGATGAACGCCCGCTAGAAATAAGGATTCGCTGGCATAAATATTCCCGACGCCGACAACATTAGCATTGGTCATAATAAATGTTTTCACCGCGACACGCTTATTCTTCGCTCGAGTCATCATCCATTCGACAGAAAAATCATCGGTTAATGGCTCTGGTCCGCAGTTGTCTAAAAGCTCATGTGATTCACCAGGCCCACACCACAACCAAGCACCAAAGCGACGAGGGTCGTTGTAACGCATCACTTTGCCACTACTTAACACCAAATCAACGTGGTCATGCTTTTCAGCCTCAGGGGGCGTATCTAATACTCGCAAGCTACCAGACATCCCTAAGTGAATAATGGCCGTCCCTTTGGCAGTATCAATTAATAAGTATTTAGCTCGACGACGAATCGTCAGGATCTTTTCGCCATGCAATTGATGGATTTCCTCAGGGATCAACCAGCGCAACTGACGCTGGCGAATGACAATTTTCTGGATGGTTTGGTCAAGTAAGTGCGGGCTAATGCCAAGGCGGGATACTTCAACTTCTGGTAACTCAGGCATGATGCTCCTCAGTTTTATTTCGTCATATAGAGTGGGAGCAGTTCTTGTTCATCAAAACTCACTGCAACCCACTCTTGATTATAGGTTTTCATTAACCAGAACTGATCAAATCGATAGGCCGTGATACGTTGAGGCTCTTCAACCTCTTGATACCATACCTCAATGGTCACTGGGCTCTCCAGTGCAGGTTTCAATTGCTGGAGTGTGGATTCATCGACAATGGTGCCGTGAATCGCTTGCCAGTTAGCCACAAGTTGCGACGCTTGACGGTCAAAGCGCTCGGGAATGCTTCGCCATTGCTCATCCCCCAATACGCTAGATTTGTCATTGATATAAAGCTGCAGACCCGCAGCGTTTATCTCAATCACTGAGTAGCTTGGGTTCAAAATCATGCCAGGTGGCGTGGCATCGTGAGGCAATATCAAATACTGCTTGATCAATGTTGGTGCCGCCATCACTCCCATAAAGAGAATGATGGCCGCCATCAATACGCTATTCCAACGTCGTCGAGTCAATTTGAAACGAGATAACATAAATGGCTAGTTCAACTTGTTTCTATCGTTATCATCCTTCCGTTCAAATTCGCCTTCAAACGTATTGTCATCTTTTTCTTGGCGTGAGCCATCAAAAGGACCTCGCTGAAAAGGGTCATTCGAATAAAAACCACCTTGTGGACCGCCACCTTGATGAAAGCCGCCCTGCATAGTGTTGACCACCACTTTACTCATGAGATATTTCGCAATCATAGCTCGAGGTCCAGGTATCAACACAATCATACCCATTGCGTCGGTCATAAACCCTGGCGTCAGTAGCAATACCCCAGAGACAGCAAGCATGACACCCTCAACGATTTGTTGCGCAGGCATCTCACCTTGTTGTAGGCGATGTTGTACCGACATTAAGGTTTGTAGCCCTTGGCTGCGGACAAGAGTCGCACCTACAAATGCCGTAATGAGGACGAGCCCTATCGTAGGCCAAAGCCCCAAAAAGCCACCCACTTGAATAAACAAACCAATTTCAATAATCGGCACACAAATAAAGAGTAATAATAATATCGGAAACACAGCGTCCTCCTTGTTTTATTGTCAGTTTACGCGCACATAGAAGCAAACCACAAATAATTCAGTCGCAATGAAGGATCGCAACCACAAAATAGTATTACAAAGTATGTATTTTGTGTCTCGAAAGCGAATAACTTGATACTCATCTCATCCCACATGAATTGATGATATTTCTGCAAAAATTCGGTTAAAAAGGTGATCCAGCTACTATTTTTATGTGCCACTTTGAGTAATATGTTTCCTATAAATCAGGACGTAAAAATCAGCCAATTATTCTGGCGAATGGATTCTTAAAAACAGATATGGCAAAGACACTGTAATTTAAGCAGAACTATTATCTAAGGATCCATGTATGGCTACTTCTACCCTCGCTCCAAACACAGCGGCTAAAGCCACTCGCCTCGAAGAAGATCTATTAGGTCAACGTCATGTCCCTGCGGACGCTTACTATGGTATCCATACGTTGCGTGCCATTGAAAACTTTAATATCTCGAATGCCACCATTTCTGATGTGCCTGATTTTGTTCGTGGCATGGTGATGACGAAGAAAGCAGCAACGTTAGCAAACCGCGAGTTAGGTGTCTTACCTAAAGATGTCGCTCAGTACCTCATTCAAGCCTGCGATGTCATTCTTGATACTGGGAAATGCATGGACCAATTCCCATCAGACGTATTTCAAGGTGGCGCTGGCACGTCAGTGAATATGAACACCAATGAAGTCATTGCCAATGTTGCGCTAGAACTTATGGGCAAGGAAAAAGGCCAGTATGAGTTCATCAACCCAAATGACCATGTTAACAAGAGCCAATCCACTAACTGTGCTTACCCTACCGGTTTTCGTATCGCGGTTTACAACAGTGTCCATAAGCTCATGGACTCGATCGAATACCTAAAAGGGGCATTTGAAGCCAAAAGCCAAGAGTTCTCCACCATTCTTAAAATGGGCCGTACTCAACTGCAAGATGCTGTACCGATGACCGTTGGACAAGAGTTCCACGCATGGGCTGTCACGCTTAATGAAGAGATCCGTAATCTTGACTATACCTCTAAGCTTTTACTAGAGGTGAATCTAGGCGCTACCGCTATCGGTACCGGCTTGAATGCCGCACCAGGTTACCAAGAGTTAGCAGTAAAACACCTTTCAGCGGTTACGGGACTCGAGTGTGTACCTGCCGAAGACTTGATTGAAGCGACGTCAGATTGCGGCGCTTACGTCATGACACACAGTGCGTTAAAGCGCCTAGCAGTCAAGCTGTCTAAGATTTGTAATGACCTACGGTTGTTGTCTTCTGGCCCTCGTTCAGGACTCAATGAACTCAATCTACCAGAGTTACAAGCTGGCTCTTCAATCATGCCCGCAAAAGTTAACCCAGTGGTTCCAGAAGTGGTTAACCAAGTGTGCTTCAAAGTTTTGGGGAACGACACGACCATTTCCTTTGCTGCTGAAGGTGGACAGTTACAGCTGAATGTTATGGAGCCCGTAATTGCACAAAGCATGTTTGAATCACTAGAGATCCTCAAAAATGCCTGCGTAAACCTGCGCGATAAGTGTGTGGATGGTATTACTGTCAATAAAGAAGTCTGTGAGAGCTATGTTTACAACTCGATTGGCATCGTCACTTACCTCAATCCATACATCGGTCATCACGAGGGTGATATCGTTGGAAAAATCTGCGCAGAAACCGGTAAGAGCGTTAAAGAAGTGGTTCTTGAACGCGGTCTGTTATCGGAAGAAGAACTTGATGACATTTTCTCGGTAGACAATCTCATGAAACCTCAGTATAAAGCCAAGCGCTACGAATAATCAGCACTCAAGGCTCCCTTATAGGGGGCCTTGAGTGCTGATTATTACGAACACATCACTCTCGATAACACTGACTTAACACAACATAAACGTTCTTATTCAATCTAAGCTGTAGATTGGATCAACGAACCACAATAACAGGATTTGCTATGATTGCTCTAGAACTGGCCGTGGTACTGCTGTTCATTTATTTGGGCGCACGTATCGGCGGTATTGGTATCGGTTTAGCGGGGGGCGCAGGTGTCATTGCTTTGTCCCTCGCGTTAGGGGTTCCTACCAGCCAATCTTATATTCCTGTCGATGTCATCTTAATCATCATGTCGGTTATTACCGCGATTGCCGCAATGCAGGTCGCTGGCGGTATGGATTGGTTAGTACAAATCGCAGAAAACTTTTTACGCAAACACCCTGAACGAATTACTTTTTATGCCCCTATCGTCACGTTTGTCATGACGCTACTTGCCGGTACCGGTCATACGGCATTCTCAACACTTCCTGTGATTGCAGAAGTAGCCAAAGGTCAAGGCGTTCGTCCGTCTCGACCGCTTTCGATTGCAGTTGTTGCTTCTCAAATTGCTATTACCGCTTCGCCAATCTCTGCTGCAGTCGTTGCCTTCGCTGCCATGCTTGCACCAATGGGTGTCGATTATTTGACCCTGCTTGCGGTTTGTATTCCAACCACCTTTATCGCTTGTATGGTTGGCGCTTTTGTTGCCAACTTTATGGGCAGTGAACTCAAAGATGATCCCGTCTATCAAGAACGTCTTGCTCAAGGTCTTATCAAGCTGAACACCACTCAAAAGCGTGAAATATTACCGACGGCAAAAACCGCCACTTATATCTTCTTAGCCGCCATTGCTTTTGTCGTCTGCTATGCCGCTGCGATATCAAGCTCTGTCGGCCTCATCGAGAATCCAGCATTGGGACGCAATGAAGCCATCATGACGGTCATGCTTGCCGCCGCTGGTGCCATTACACTGTTTACTAAGATTGATGCATCACAGATTCCCGCGGCAGCGACCTTCCGTTCAGGTATGACTGCTTGTGTCTGCGTGCTCGGTGTCGCATGGTTAGGCTCCACTTTTGTTAATGCTCATGTGGATGAAATTAAAGATTTTGCGGGCGCATTACTGCAAGACTACCCATGGATGCTCGCGTTAGTGTTATTCTTCGCGTCGATGCTCCTATACTCTCAAGGTGCCACAACCGTCGCGCTTATGCCGGCTGCTCTCGCGATTGGTGTCGCCCCACTGACAGCGGTCGCCTCTTTTGCTGCCGTTAGCGCACTGTTTGTATTGCCGACCTATCCAACACTACTCGCGGCAGTAGAAATGGATGACACAGGTTCGACACGTATTGGCCAGTATGTCTTCAACCATCCGTTCTTCTTACCTGGCGTCGCTACGATCAGCACAGCCGTTGCACTTGGTTTTGCTTTTGGTGGATTGCTCATCGGCTAAGCAAAGGCGAATGTGGTTTTGAAAAACATCAAGAGCTGCGTAATACGTAGCTCTTTTTTTATCCTTCATTTGAAACAAAACTTCCTATCTGCCTGTCTTAGGTTAAGATAACTCTTGATAACCCTAGACATGAACTTGCCAATATTTCCTTATGATACGAATACTTTATAAGCTCATCCTACTTTCTCTTGTCGCCATATCATGGCCAAGCCTTGCTCAATTCGAACAAGACTCAGGTGCGGTATTTTCACCTCAAGCCCCCAATAGCTTTGTTCCGGTTGATCAAGCATTTCCGTTCAATTACTACCAACAAGGGCAACGGGTGTTCATCGATTGGCAAGTCAAAGATGACTATTATTTGTATCAAGATAGGATCAGTATCAGTGGCGATAACGTCACCATAGGCGCTCTTGAAATGGAGGATGGTACGCCATACGAAGACGAATTCTTTGGCAAAGTAAACATCTATACTGAACCGCTCTTCATCCAGGTCCCACTAGAGAAATATCAGCAAGGGGGACAACTGATTGTTCAGTATCAAGGCTGTGCGAAAGCGGGCTTTTGCTACCCACCCGAAACTAGAACTATTACGATAGAGCCATTTAACTTCGATGCCTCTGCCATTGCCCCACAAAGGCCAATCACAACAAGCTCAACAAGCTCAACAAGCTCAACAACGATTGATACCACAACGTCATCAAGCAATGACCTCACCGATAAGCTCGCTCAAGTATGGTGGGCCCCGGCGCTCTTCTTGTTACTAGGTATTGGTCTTGCGTTTACCCCTTGCGTGTTACCCATGTACCCTATCCTCACCAGTATTGTATTAGGGGGGGGTAAGCGTACACAAAAGCAAGCCCTTGGGCTTTCATTTGTTTACGTTCAAGGCATGGCCTTAACCTATACCTTACTTGGGCTTATTGTTGCCTCTGCTGGCATGCAATTTCAAGCGGCGATGCAACACCCATATGTATTAATAGGGCTCAGCATTCTCTTTGTCGCACTGGCATTATCCATGTTCGGCTTATACACCATACAGCTACCGTCCAGAGCTCAAACTTGGTTAAACGGTATCAGCAATCAACAACAAGGAGGCAACCTCGTCGGTGTCTTTTTGATGGGCGCTATTTCTGGCCTTGTTTGCTCACCATGTACGACCGCGCCACTCTCTGGGGCATTACTTTATGTCGCACAAAGTGGTGACCTCTTAACTGGTGGCATTACCTTGTATGCGTTAGCCTTAGGCATGGGGATCCCACTGATCGCGGCGGCTGTATTTGGCAATAAACTGCTTCCTAAAGCAGGTGCATGGATGGATCGAGTCAAAACCCTCTTTGGATTTGTCCTACTAGCGGCGCCTATTTTCTTACTCGAGCGTATTTTGCCTGAGCTTTGGAGCACAGTACTTTGGTCTGGGTTAGGTATTGCTGCGTTTGGCTGGCTGTATCATCAGAAAAACACCCTCACTTTCGGGGGATGGAAGCAAAGCTTTGTCGGCATTGTAGCCATACTTGGCCTTTTTGCCTCTGCGCAACCCGCCTTACAGTATTGGTTTGGAGAGTCTTTGCATACTCGCTCAGAAGCACAAGTTTCATTTACTCAAGTAAGTAACGTAGCAGAACTAAATCAAGCGCTTGAGCAAGCCAAACTGGTTGGCAAGCCTGTCATGCTCGATTTCTACGCTGACTGGTGCGTCGCTTGCAAAGAGTTTGAAAAATACACCTTCCATGACCCATCGGTTGAGCCTGTATTAAAAGGGTTTGTCTTACTGCAAGCCGACGTCACTAAAAATCAACCACAGGACATTGAATTGCTAAAAGCAATGAATGTACTAGGGCTTCCAACCATTGAATTTTGGGATTCTCAAGGGCAAGCTCAACCCAGCGCCCGACTCACAGGCTTTGTTCCGGCCGAGGATTTCTTACAACACCTGAGAAAAAGCCAACTAACTCAATAAAAAATTCGATTCGCATCAGAGTTTTGCATTGAGTTAATTGTTTGCTATCTCAAGAGCATCAATAATAGTGTTAACATTTTTGTAAAATATCGAGATAACATGGAACCGACGTACACCATCATTATCGCTGACGATCATCCACTGTTTAGAAATGCACTATTTCAATCGGTGCACATGGCGATAAGTGGTGCCAATTTATTGGAAGCCGATTCCCTCTCCTCTTTACTCAGCTTGCTCGAGAAAAGTGAAGAACCCGATCTGATATTGCTCGATCTGAAGATGCCCGGAGCAAACGGTATGTCCGGTTTAATTCAACTTAGAGCTGATCACCCAGACATTCCGATTGTGGTCATTTCCGCAAGTGAAGAAGCCAGCATCGTCTCTCAGGTGAAGATACATGGGGCCTTTGGTTTCATTCCAAAATCAAGTGATATGAAGGCACTAATTGGTGCCTTAAACCAAGTCCTTGAAGGGGAACCTTACTTTCCGGTTGAGTTGCTTTCCGATGACTCAGCTTATAGCGATCTGGCGGAAAAAATCGCGACCCTCACCCCTCAACAATACAAGGTTCTTGGCATGCTGTCAGATGGCCTACTCAACAAGCAAATTGCTTATGATTTGAATGTTTCTGAGGCGACGATCAAGGCCCATATGACCGCCATATTTAGAAAGTTAGGGGTAAAAAATCGAACTCAGGCGGTTATTTTACTTAATGACGCTAGTGAATAAATTAACTCGATAGCCCTGCAAGGGTTATCGAGTTATTCATAAATCGTTTTCGACAATCACACCCTAACGCACAATATAATCATGTCTCGTCCAATGTTTCAGGCAAACAAAGTCCTAATTTAGTGACGCTATTCTCTTCAATTGCCGCCACCACCCACTGCAATCCATGCCATTCAAAACTGTCACCTAACACGGGTTGAGCGCCGAGCTCTTTTTCCACTAGGCTTTTCAATGTCATATCTTCATCAACGCCATCAAAATCTAGGCCATAAAAAGTCGATACATCGGATAACCTAGCAGTAGCATCCAAAAAGAAGTCACCAAAGAATCGTGCCAAACTTTCATCTTCTGGCGCGTCACTAAACAATGCACTTAACGCGTCTAAGTCTTTATCTTGAGCCAAAACACACAGCGTATCGTCCGCTCGTAATACCGTACTTCCTGATGGATGTAGGAGCTGGTTATCTCTAAATAGTGCCGCGATACGAGTACCTTTCGGCATCTTTAATTTACGTAGTGGTTCACCTACACACCACTTTTCCAGTTTCAGTTTATAAATAAACAGTTCCCACTCACTGGTCGGAAATATTTCGACACCGGAGCGAGACATAGGCTCAGGTTTAGGCGGTAATTCGACCTTAGCTAAGGCTGCGGCCTTCATTAACGTGCCGCCTTGTACCACCAACGAAACCAACACCACAAAGAACGCAATGTTGAAATACAATTGGGCATTAGGAAGCCCCGCCATCATAGGGTACACCGCGAGGATAATAGGCACCGCGCCTCTTAGCCCAATCCATGAGATAAACCATTTCTCACGAGCACCAAAACTCTTAAACAGAGATAAGCCTAACCAGACGGAGATTGGCCTTGCAAAAAAGATCATACCAAACGCTAATGCAAAGCCAGGGAGCATAATTTCAATTAGGCTGGATGGGGTCACCAATAAACCGAGTACCAAAAACATCACGATTTGGCTAAGCCAAGTCATGCCATCCAATACGCTCAATATGGAATGACGAGAACGAGTCGGTTTATTGCCCAGTAATAACCCCACCAGATAAATCGACAGAATACCGCTACCACCAAGTTGGTTTGCGAGCGCAAGTAGCGCAACGCCGCCACTGATCACTAATATCGAATACAACCCTTCGTGCAACTGTGTTCGATTAACCAGCTTCCAAAGCAACCAACCACCAGCCAAACCGATGAAGATACCAATACCAAATTGCATCAGAAAACTCTTAACCAGGAACGTTGCCCCCAAGTCAGAGCCTGAACTACCAAGAACCGCAATCAATGTAACGGTCAGGAATACAGCCATAGGGTCATTGGTTCCAGACTCAATCTCAAGAGTCGCACCAACACGTTCATTGAGTTGACGCCCTTTCAGTAAAGAGAAAACGGCCGCAGCATCTGTTGACCCCACGATAGCGCCGACCAAGATACCTTGTAAGAGTTCGAGGTCAAACAACCACATCGCCATCAAACCAGTAAGCGTGGTGGTACAAGCGACACCAAGCGTTGCCATTGTAATCGACGGCCAAAAAGCAACGCGAAAACTAGCAACTCGGGTACGCATCCCGCCATCCAGCAAAATGACAGCCAGAGCTAGATTGCTCACTAGGTAGGTTATTGAATAGTCGTCAAAATAAATGCCACCTGGGCCATCTTCTCCAGCCAGCATCCCGATGCCTAAAAACATGACGAGAATCGGGACACCTAGCTTTGCTGACACCTGGCTAAAGACCACGCTCAATGCCACAAGAACGGCGCCCGTTAAAAAAAGGCTATTAATCGAATCTGCGTCCACTCATTCCTCTCCACAATGCTTGTAACTTATTACTAACACGGCAATTAAAACATAATTGTTCACGTTCAACTTCGTTAATTTACAAGACACTTGTGTACTAATGTGTACTTAATTGACCTATCACCGCTTGTTGATACTGTTAAATATTAGACCTTTGGCTAATTTAACAGCAAATTAACATCACACTTTTTGCATGCAAAGACATAAAGCACTGTTAGTTAATGCATTTATAGCTTTCACTGCTCGACTAAAGTTGCACAGAGTTCTAGTCAAGACCCTGCTACCTTATTAAGCGTAACATTACGTTAACACCACTTAATAAGGAGATGGCCATGGCGTTCGAATCATCGGAACATGCGCAAGCCTACTGGAAAGAAAATTTGGGAATCATGGGTACACTGCTCACGGTTTGGTTTGTCGTATCTTACGGCGCCGGCATTTTATTTGTTGATGCCCTCAATACCATTCAATTTGGCGGTTTTAAACTCGGGTTTTGGTTTGCTCAACAAGGTTCGATTTATACCTTCGTGGCGCTGATATTTATTTACGTTGCTCGCATGAATGCGCTCGACAAAAAATACAACGTACAAGAAGACTAGAGGCTAGAACATGGATATTCAAACTTGGACGTTTATTCTCGTCGGTATTACCTTCGCATTGTATATCGGCATCGCAATCTGGGCTCGTGCGGGTTCAACCAGTGAGTTTTACGTGGCGGGTGGTGGTGTACACCCTGTTGCTAACGGCATGGCGACAGCCGCAGACTGGATGTCGGCAGCATCGTTTATTTCAATGGCGGGTATTATTTCCTTCGTCGGTTACGACGGCGCGGTTTACCTTATGGGTTGGACCGGAGGTTATGTACTTCTTGCGCTATGTTTAGCACCTTACCTTCGCAAATTTGGACAGTTTACGGTTCCCGATTTTATTGGTGAGCGTTATTACTCAAGAACCGCACGTATGGTTGCCGTCTTTTGTGCGATCTTCGTATCGTTCACTTACGTCGCAGGCCAGATGCGTGGTGTTGGTGTCGTATTCTCTCGTTTCTTAGAGGTCGACATTAACCTCGGCATAATTATCGGTATGGGTATTGTGTTCTTCTACGCGGTACTAGGTGGCATGAAAGGCATCACTTATACACAGGTAGCTCAATTCTGTGTTCTCATTTTCGCTTTCCTTGTCCCTGCAATTTTCACCTCTATCATGATGACAGGTAACCCACTTCCACAGGTTGGTATGGGCTCCACACTTACCGGAACGGATGTTTATCTACTTGATAAACTTGATGGATTAACTGAAGAGCTCGGGTTTACCGCCTATACCGAAGGCAACAAGAGCATGGTGGATGTGTTCTTCATCTGTGCCGCTCTAATGGTAGGTACTGCCGGTCTTCCTCACGTCATCATTCGCTTCTTCACAGTGCCACGTGTACGTGATGCTCGTATCTCGGCAGGTTGGGCACTTCTGTTCATCTCATTGCTGTACACAACTGCACCTGGGGTTGCCGCATTTGCTCGCGTTAACATGATTGAGACCATCAACGGTCCCGACATGAAAGGGGTTCCTGCCGCTGAAGCACCGAGTTGGTATCAAAACTGGGAAAGCACAGGCCTAGTCGGCTGGGAAGATAAGAACGGCGACGGTAAGATGTTCTACTCGGGTGACGAACGCAACGAAATGAAGATCAACCGCGATATTATCGTACTGGCTTCTCCTGAGTTGGCAAAATTACCTAACTGGGTGGTTGCATTGCTTGCAGCGGGTGGCCTAGCGGCTGCACTGTCAACGGCTGCGGGTCTATTATTAGTCATCTCTACCTCTATCTCTCATGATTTACTGAAGAAAGGCTTCAGACCAAACATGACCGATAAGCAAGAGCTACTCGCCGCTCGTATTGCAGCAATGGTCGCGATTGTCGGGGCGGGGTACTTAGGTATAAACCCTCCTGGGTTCGTTGCACAAGTGGTTGCTTTTGCCTTTGGTCTAGCCGCTGCCTCTTTCTTCCCTGCCATCATCTTGGGTATTTTCTACAAGAAGATGAATAAGGAAGGAGCCATTGCCGGTATGTTGACGGGTATTGCCTTCACTGCAAGCTACATCATTTACTTCAAATTCATTAACCCAGCAGCAAGCTCACCTGAAAACTGGTGGTTTGGAATCAGCCCTGAAGGGATTGGTACACTGGGTATGTGTCTAAACTTTGTTGTATCCATTGTGGTCAATAAATTTACCGCTGAAGTGCCAAATGACGTACAAGAAATGGTTGAGTCTATTCGTTACCCGAAAGGCGCAGGCGAAGCTCACGACCATTAATCAACTGACAAACAATAACAACGTTACTATAAAGTTGGCTTAACAACGAAAAAGACCGATGTTTGCACATCGGTCTTTCTTATTTCACCATTAAGCCATTAAGCCATT
>NZ_MCUW01000044.1 GCF_002873335.1 Vibrio sp. 10N.286.49.B1
TTTGGTGCGAAGCTGTAGGTACCATCGCCGTTGTCGGTAAAGATACCGTCCGTGCCTGAGTAACTAACGTCAGAGACAGATACCTCACCTTCCACATCACTTGAATTAGCAAGCAATTGGTCGTCAGAGATAGTAATGATGCCGTCTTCATCGACTGAGTAAGTCGTTGAACCAGCCACTGGAATATCATTGACAGACTCGACGGTCACATCAATGTTGGCTTCAGTCGTAGTTGTACCATCGCTTACTGAGAAGCTTAGGTCGACTTCACCATTAAAGTTCTCGTTTGGAGCAAAGGTATACGTGCCATCACCGTTGTCAGTGAACACCCCTTCTGTACCTGAGTAGTTCACATCCGCAACTGACAGGTCATCGCCATCAATGTCTGACGCGCCCGCTAGAAGCTGTTCATCAGTGAAGGTCAATGAGCCATCTTCTTGGATGGTGTAGCCCACATCTTCGACAACCGCTGCGTCATTCACTGGGTTCACAGTGAGGTCAGCATTGGCCACGATAGTGTCGGTGCCATCAGAGATGTCGAAGCTTAAGTCAATGTCGCCATTGAAGTCTGCATCAGGTGTGATGGTGAATGAACCATCTTCATTGGCAGTGACGGTGGCATTGTCGCCAGCACTTAAGTTAGCCGCTGTTAGGTCATCCCCATCTACATCATTCGCTTGAGACAGTAATTGCTCCTGCGTCAGTGTAATCGAACCGTCTTCATCAACGGAGTAAGCTAAGTCACCTGAAACCGGTGCATCGTTGACTGCAATAACATCAATACCTGCGGTGGTATCGGCTGTTGCACCATCTTCATCTACAACGGTTACATCAAGCGACACATTACCATTGAAGTTCTCATTTGGCGCAAAGCTGTAGGTACCATCACCATTATCAGTGAAGATACCGTCCGTACCTGAGTAAGACACATCATCTACCGCAACTTCACCTTCAACATCAGAGCTATTTGCTAGAAGTTGATCGTCAGAGATGGTAATGATGCCATCTTCATCGACTGAGTAAGTCGTTGAACCAGCCACTGGAATATCGTTGACAGACTCGACAGACACATCAATGTTGGCTTCAGTAGTGGTCGTAACGTCACTTACTGAGAAGCTGA
>NZ_MCUW01000045.1 GCF_002873335.1 Vibrio sp. 10N.286.49.B1
GTCCTCATCAATGCTGTATGACGTTGGTCCGGCAATTGGTGGGTCGTTTACCTCAATGACGCTTAGACCCGCTGTTGTTTCAGCAGTGGCACCGTCTTCATCAGCTACAACGACATCAAAGCTGACCTCTCCCGAGAAGTTTTCATTCGGCGAGAAGGTATAAGTACCATCACCGTTATCCGCAAAGACGCCATCTGCTCCAGAGTAAGACACATCCTGAACAGAAACGTCGCCTTCCACATCACTTGAGTTAGCAAGCAATTGGTCGTCAGAGATGGTGATGATGCCGTCTTCATCGACTGAGTAAGTCGTTGAACCAGCCACTGGAATGTCATTGACCGACTCAACCGTCACATCAATGTTGGCTTCAGTAGTGGTCGTACCGTCACTTACTGAGAAGCTGAGGTCAACTTCACCATTGAAGTTCTCGTTTGGCGCAAAGGTATACGTGCCGTCACCGTTGTCGGTGAACACGCCTTCTGTGCCTGAGTAACTGACATCCGCAACTGACAGGTCATCGCCATCAATGTCTGACGCACCTGTTAGAAGCTGCTCATCCGTGAAGGTCAATGAACCATCTTCTTGGATGGTGTAGCCCACATCTTCCACAACTGCTGCGTCATTCACTGGGTTCACTGTTAGGTCAGCATTAGCGACTATGGTGTCGGTACCATCTGAGATATCGAAGCTGAGGTCAATGTCACCATTGAAATCCGCATCCGGTGTGATGGTGAATGAGCCATCTTCGTTGGCTGTTACGGTCGCGCTATCACCTGCAGTTAGGTTTGCAGCTTCAAGATCGTCGCCCTCAACATCGCTGGCTTGAGCTAGCAGTTGTTCTTGAGACAGAGTAATCGAACCGTCTTCATCGACTGAGTATGCCAAGTCACCTGAAACTGGTGCATCGTTCACTGCAATGACATCAATACTCGCTGTGGTATCGGCGGTTGCACCATCTTCATCCACAACAGTTACATCAAGCGATACATTACCGGTAAAGTTTTCGTTTGGTGCGAAGCTAAATGTACCATCCCCATTGTTGGTAAGTATGCCGTCCGTACCTGAGTAAGATACATCATCAACAGCCACATCACCTTCTATATCCGAGCTATTGGCAAGAAGTTGGTCGTTGGTAATGGTGATGACGTTATCTTCGTCAACGCTGTAAGTTGTAGCTCCCGCAACTGGCAAGTCGTTCACAGAGATTACATCGATACCAGCCGTTGTATCCGCTGTCGCTCCGTCTTCGTCGACAACAGTAACATTGAGGCTTACGTCACCGTTGAAGTTCTCATTAGGCGCGAAGGTATAAGTACCATCACCATTGTCGGTGAACACACCATCAGTACCGGTATATGTCACGCTATCTACACCAACATTCCCTTCAACATCAGAACTATTGGCAAGTAGCTGCGTGTCGCTGATGGTGATGCTACCATCTTCATCTACGCTATAGCTTGTCGTACCAGCCACTGGAACATCGTTGATTGGAACCACTTGGACATCGATATTGGCAGATACGGTATCCGTTCCATCACTCACGTCGTAGGTAAGGTCAACATTACCATTGAAGTTTTCATTTGGCGCGAAGGTGTAGGTGCCGTCGCCGTTATCGGTAAAGACACCGTCAGCACCGTCGTAGTTGACTGACTCAACGGTTAAATCATCGCCGTCGATATCTGTCGCGCCAACTAATAGCTGTTCGTCGGTAAAGGTTAACGAGCCGTCTTCATTAATGGTGTAGTCGTGGTCGTAAATGACAGACAAGTCATTAACTGCGGTCACCGTAACGTCTAGTTCAGCTGGTGTAACTCCGCCGTTGCCGTCGTCAACGTTGTAGCTGATAGAGAATTCACCGTTAAAGTTTTCTTCCGGCGTAATAGTATATGTACCATCACCGTTGTCTGTAATAAGGGCGTTCTCAATAGCAATATCACCGATGCTTGGTTCATTTCCATCGGTTTCTTCGCCAGCACCTGTTTCTTCAGTATCATCTGCTAATACTTCTGAGATATCAATGCCAGTGTCAGCAACTGCGGCTTCTTCAGACGTTGGCAGCTCAAAGTTACTAACTGAGCTTACGTCATGGCTTGGTACTATCACGCCATCTACGATGTCAAATACGTGCCAGTGATCGCCTTCCGGGTTGTCCGGGAGATCCGGTGTGAAGGATTGAATCAGTGTATCACCGACGAAAATCTGAACTTGTACATCTTCTACGCCGTCGACATCCCAACTGCGGCCGCTGTAGTTATGCACTGAGTAGTGCATGTTCATGTCTTCGTAGTTTGGAATGGTAATAGTTTCAGGACCATTACCATTCACATCATCGACATCTTGCGCCACTCGATCGCCAGATTCCTGGGTGTAGCTCATATCTCGGTAGTAGATATGATCCAGCTCTTGCCCTGAATCTTGGTCATATAGCCATAGGTGGTTATCAAGATCTCGAGGTTCATCCCCCCAAGTTACAACCACACGCATATCTGCATCATCAAGAACTTCAGATATAGCTGTGACGCCACTGTTGGTTTCTTCTCCGGCAGGAACTACAAAGCTAGTCGTAATTGAGCCCTCTTGCTCAATAGTGACTGTACCTTCATTAACAATAGAGCCACTGACTGAGTAGTTACCCGAGTCATCTGTTACAGTGGTGTAGCTATTACCTGCACCGTCCGCCAACGTAATTTCAGCGCCGGATACTGGATTACTGGTTTCCGCATCCAGCACGGTGCCAGTCACTGTTGTATCATCGCCCTGCTCTCCAATGATGGCTGTCATGTCATCATCTTCGATGTCTGTTGCGAACTGCAATAGCTGCTCTTGAGTGATGGTATAAGATCCATCTTCCTCAATCGTAATGGCTACATCAGCAGAGACAATTGGCGCATCATTAACAGGATCAACTGTTAAGCCGAGGTTGGCTGCAATTGGAGTGTCACCATCACTGATGCTATAGGCCACATCGATGTAACCATTGAAGTTCTCATCTGGCGTGATGGAGAAAGTACCATCGCCATTGTCAACAATGGTTGCATTGTCAGCTACCAAGCTGTCTGCAGTTAGTGCATCCCCCTCGATATCAGCCGCATTGGCAAGCAATTGCTCTTGAGTAATCGTAATGGTGTTGTCTTCATCAACATTAGCGTAGACATCTGACGTAGTTGGAAGATCGTTGACTCGATTGACCGATAGATCGGCATTAGCAACAATGGTTTCTGTACCATCCGAAATATCAAAACTCAGGTCAATGTTGCCGTTAAAGTTGGCCTCAGGTGTTACCGTAAAGGTACCGTCACCATTATCAACCACGGTCGCGTTATCGCCAGCAAATAGGTTAGCAGCACTGAGGTCATCACCATCCACATCTGAAGCCTGAGACAGCAATTGCTCTTGGGTTAACGTAATCGAACCATCCTCGTTGATGTTGTAGGCAAGATCGCCTGACACCGGTGCATCGTTGACCGCAATCACGTCGATACCTGCTATGGTATCTGCTGTTGCGCCATCTTCATCAACGACCACAACATCAAGTGAAACGTTGCCGTTGAAGTTTTCATTTGGTGCGAAGCTGTAGGTACCGTCACCATTGTCTGTGAAGATACCATCTGTGCCAGAATAAGACACATCACTGACACTGACGTCCCCTTCAACATCAGAACTATTGGCAAGCAATTGATCATCTGAAATGGTAATCACGCCATCTTCATTCACTGAGTATGAGGTAGAGCCTGCTACTGGAATGTCATTAACAGATTCGACCGAGACATCAATACTGGCCTCTGTTGTCGTTGTGCCATCACTAACAGAGAACTTAAGATCAACATCACCGTTGAAGTTTTCGTTCGGAGCAAAGGTATAGGTGCCGTCACCGTTATCGGTGAATACGCCATCAGTGCCTGTGTACGAAACATCCGCAACAGAGAGGTCATCACCATCAATGTCTGATGCGCCTGCTAGAAGTTGCTCGTCAGTAAACGTCAGTGAACCGTCTTCTTGGATGGTGTAGCCAACATCTTCCACAACCGCTGCGTCGTTCACAGGGTTCACCGTGAGGTCTGCATTAGCCACGATAGTGTCGGTGCCATCAGAGATGTCGAAGCTTAAGTCAATGTCGCCATTGAAGTCTGCATCAGGTGTGATGGTGAATGAGCCATCTTCGTTGACTGTAACTGTCGCGTTATCACCCGCTGACAAGTTCGCTGCAGTAAGGTCATCACCCTCGACATCACTTGCTTGAGACAGCAATTGCTCTTGCGTCAGCGTGATCGAACCATCTTCATCAACAGAGTAAGCTAAGTCACCTGAGACTGGTGCATCATTCACCGCAATGACATCGATACCCGCAGTGGTATCCGCTGTTGCGCCATCTTCATCAACAACGGTTACATCAAGCGATACATTGCCGTTGAAGTTTTCATTTGGTGCGAAGCTGTAAGTGCCGTCACCGTTGTCCGTGAAGATACCTTCAGTGCCTGAGTACGACACATCCTCAATGGCTACTTCGCCCTCAATATCAGAACTATTCGCGAGAAGCTGTTCGTCTGAGATGGTAATAATGCCATCTTCATCGACTGAGTACGTGGTTGAACCAGCTACAGGAATGTCGTTGACAGACTCCACAGTCACATCAATGTTGGCTTCTGTCGTTGTTGTACCGTCGCTCACTGAGAAGCTTAGGTCTACTTCACCGTTAAAGTTCTCATTTGGTGCGAAGGTATAGGTACCATCACCGTTGTCAGTGAACACACCTTCTGTGCCAGAGTAGCTGACATCCGCGACAGACAAGTCGTCGCCATCAATGTCAGATGCACCCGCTAGAAGTTGCTCATCAGTAAACGTTAGTGAGCCATCTTCTTGGATGGTGTAACCAACATCTTCCACAACCGCAGCGTCATTCACTGGGTTCACCGTAAGGTCAGCGTTAGCAACAATGGTGTCGGTACCATCAGAGATGGCGAAGCTTAGATCAATGCCGCCATTAAAATCAGCATCTGGAGTAATGGTGAATGAACCATCTTCGTTGGCAGTCACTGTCGCATTATCGCCTGCGCTTAAGTTAGCCGCAGTCAAATCATCGCCGTCTACATCTGAAGCTTGAGACAACAGTTGTTCTTGAGTCAGTGTGATAGAACCATCTTCGTCGACGCTGTACGCCAAGTCACCAGAGACTGGTGCATCATTAACTTCGATGACTTCTACACCTGCAGTTGTCTCTGCTGTCGCACCTTGTTCATCCACAACAGTGACGTCAATCGAGACCTCACCGTTGAAGTTTTCATTAGGTGCGAAGCTGTATGTGCCGTCACCATTGTCGGTAAAGATACCGTCTGTACCTGAGTACGATACATCAGAGACCGCGACATCTCCCTCGACATCAGAGCTGTTGGCAAGCAGTTGCTCGTTAGTGAACGTAAGAATGTTATCTTCGTCAACACTATAAGTCGTTGAACCAGCGACTGGTAAATCATTGACTTCAGTTACTGTAATATCAATATTCGCAGGGGTGATTTCCGTGCCATCAGATACTTCAAACAAGAGGTCGACTTCACCACTAAAGTTCTCGTTTGGAGCAAAGGTATAAGTACCATCGCCGTTATCTGTAAATACCCCTTCTGCACCATTGTATGTGACCGATTCAACGCTGAGGTCATCACCATCTACATCGGTAGCATTGGCGAGTAATTGCTCGTCAGTAAAGGTGAGCGAGCCATCTTCTTCCATGGTGTAGGCCACATCTTCAACAATCGCCGCTGCATCGTTAACTGGATTAACAGTCAAGTCGATATTAGCGACCGTTGAGTCTGTACCATCAGTGACAGAGAACGTTAGGTCGATATCACCATAGAAATCCGCTTCTGGTGTGATAGTGAATGAACCATCATCATTGGCAACGACGGTAGCATTGTCTGCTGCGGTGACATCTAGAGCAGTAAGGTCATCACCTTCAACGTCACTAGCTTGAGACAATAGCTGCTCTTGAGTAAGCGTAATCGAGCCGTCTTCATTAATGCTGTATGCCAAGTCACCAGAGACTGGCGCATCATTAACAGCGATGACTTCGATGCCAGCTGTTGTTTCAGCCGTTGCACCATCTTCATCTACTACGGTTACATCAAGCGATACATTACCATTGAAGTTTTCATTTGGTGCAAAGCTGTAGGTACCATCACCGTTATCAGTGAAGATACCGTCTGTACCTGAATAAGAGACATCGTCAACAGCAACCTCACCTTCAACATCTGAGCTGTTTGCTAGAAGCTGGTCATTGGAGATTGTGATTATGCCATCTTCATCTACTGAATACGTTGTTGAACCCGCAACTGGAATGTCATTGACAGACTCTACGGTAACATCGACGTTCGCTTCAGTCGTGGTGGTTCCATCGCTTACTGAGAAGCTCAAATCCACTTCACCATTGAAGTTCTCATTTGGCGCAAAGGTATAAGTGCCGTCACCATTATCGGTAAACACGCCTTCCGTGCCTGAGTAACTCACATCGGCGACAGACAAGTCATCGCCATCAATGTCTGAAGCGCCCGCTAATAGCTGCTCATCAGTAAAGGTCAATGAACCATCTTCTTGAATGGTATAACCGACATCTTCAACCACGGCAGCGTCGTTAACAGGATTAACGGTTAAGTCTAGATTTGTCGATACAATTTGGTCGCCATCACTGACATCGAAACTAAGGTCTACATCGCCGTTAAAGTCCCCATCAGGCGTGATGGTGAAGGTTCCATCACCATTGTCCACGACGGTGACATTGTCATCATCGGTTCTCAAGTTGAGTGCAGTTAGAGCATCACCATCTAAATCGGTGGCATTCGCCAGCAATTCTTCTTGAGTAATAGTGATCGAGCCATCTTCGTCGACTTCTGCAGAGACCGAGTCTGATTCAGGCGTATGGTCAACTTCAAAGTTAACGACTTGAATCGTACTCGCTTCATCGTCGTTAGAAAGCTCCGTTGCGGTCGCTTTGATTTCTAATGCAGTCGAACCTGTATAATCTTCTGGGAAGGTAATGTCGATATTTTGATCAATGACCAGCGTTGGAAGCACAGCTGTACCATCCTCACCAATAACGATCTCACCTTGCAAGATTTGACTGTTGGTTTCACCGACGTCTACGGTAAAGGTGAAGTCATCATAGTCACGGTCACCACCTCCATAGAGATCTTCGATACCATAAACAATCTCGCCATCATCATTTAGCGTTGTTCTGGTATGTTCAACACCATCTTGGTTCAGGTTGGTATTCGTACCGCCGTGGAATACAGAGTCTCCAAATTGACTTTGGATAACGATTTCATTGCCATCTGGATCAATATGAACCAGTTGCGGATCAACAGAATCAATGGTGGCTGGGTTTCCGTCTGCGTCGCGGAACATAAAGGTTCCATCTTGCATTGAGTCGAAATCATTGCGATTGAAGCCATTCGGAATAACGAACAGGTTAAAGCTCTCGCCTTCTTCTACTTCAAACGTGATTGATGATTGACCAGGAATCAAATCGCCACCGGAACCAACTTGGGATGCGTTCTCAAACCCAATGTTTACATCGGTAATATTGCCATCTTCATCGACAGTGTAGTAGCCGGCCGTGTTTTGGAAGCCAGCGCCTTCACCTTCGAAAGTTACTGTGATATCCGTCGTTTCATAACTCGTAATACCGCCAGACTGGTCATCAAGCACACCCTCGTTGTCATAGCGAATCACAGTACCTTCTGGTAAGCCGCCTACTTCCAGTGTTAGTGTCTCAGATAAGTCTTGGTCTACAAGCGCTGCACCGATGTTTAGTTCGGTGGTGCTACCTGGTTCTACAACAATGGCCTCATCTGTGACGGCGTCACCATCACCAGTGGTCACCTCTAAGTCTGGTGCATCTGCTACTGCTTCAACATTCACACCGATAGTTTGGGCAACTTCAGTTTCACCATCTGAAACGGTAAAGCCAATATCTAGATTGCCACTAAAATGCTCTTCCGGTGTAAAGGTGTATGTACCATCACCATTATCGACGAGCGATCCTTCATCACCGGTGTAACTCACATCGGTGATGCTCAGTTCATCGCCTTCGACATCCGTAGCTTGGGCAAGAAGCTGCTCTTCTGTAAAGACAAAAGTATTGTCTTCTTGTATTTCAAAGTTAAGCGGAGCAACGTCTGGTGCGTCATTGACCGGATTAACGGTCAGTGTGAGTTCGCTGGTTGTATCTAGCTCACCGTCAGAAACGTTGTAGCTAAACACGATGTCTCCATTGAAATCTTGTGACGGCGTAACACTAAATGTACCATCGCCATTATTGACAATCGTTGCGTTCGGGTCATTAGTTTCAAGGTTTTCTGCAACTAAGAAGTCACCGTCTCTGTCAATCGCGTTTTCAAGCAGCATATCTTGTGTAACCAAGATAGCGCCATCTTCATCCATTTCCGCGACGACTGGCTCTGCTTCAGGAGCATCATTGACAAACTGAACTTTCAACGCGATGTCAGCGGTAACCGTATCGGTACCGTCACTAACATCAAACGTAAGGCCTGCACTACCGCTATAATCCGGAGCTGGTGTTAAGGTATAAGTACCATCACCATTATCGGTTACCGATACATTAGGATCATCAGAGTTAACGTTGACGACACTAAGATCATCACCCTCAACATCGGTTGCTTGAGCAAGCAACTCTTCTGTTGTCACAATAATCGATTCGTCTTCCAAGACATTGAATGATAGATCGGGCACATCGGGTGCATCGTTTACTGGCGTAACGGTTAAGTCTAACTCGGTGCCTACCGTAGCGATTCCGTCCGTAACATCATAAGTGAAGTCGATATCGCCATAGAAGTCTTCACTTGGAGTGATAGTGAAACTACCATCCTCATTTTGAACAATGGTGGCGTTCTCATCGTTCGTGCTTAGGTTGACTGCGGTGAGATCGTCGCCATCAAGATCGCTGGCGTTAGAAAGCAGTTCCTCTTGGGTGATTGTAATGGAGCCATCTTCTTCTATCGTTGCGGAGAGCGGCCCTGTGACTTCTGGACCAACATTAGAATCAACAACATCAATATTTAATGAGCTTGGTGCTGACGCCTGGCCATCACTGATATCAAACGACAGTGAGACATTACCTGTAAAGCCTTCAGATGGTGTAAAGCTGAAGGTGTTGTCCCCATTATCAACAAGCGTACCGTCCAATTGATTAGTTAGAACAAGGTTTTCGACGTGTAGAATGTCACCATCTACATCAGTCGCACCACTTAACAAGCTTGATGTACTAATTGTGATTGTACCGTCATCTAGCATATCCAAGTTTAGCGGAGCACCAGGGACAGGAACGTCGTTCACTGGAATCACCGCCAAATCAATCTGGCTCATAGTAATGTCTTCGCCATCACTGACACCAAAGCTGAGATCTACATCGCCGTTGAAGTTTTCGTTTGGAACGAATGTGTAAGTACCGTCACCGTTATCTGTGAGTTCACCACTATCTCCGTTGTAGCTAACGTTGTAGATGCTTAGCTCGTCACCCTCGACATCTGAAGCGTTTGCAAGCAGATCTTCATCGGTAAATGTGATGGAGTTGTCTTCTTCAGTACTCAAGATAACGGGACCAGAAACCACTGGCGCGTCGTTTACTTCCGAGAAGTTGATGTGAATAGTGTTGTCATCAACCAACTCACCATCAGTGACTTGATACGTTAGGTCAATATCACCAGAGAAGTTCTCATTTGGCGTGACTGTCCAAGTACCATCACCATTGTCGGTTAAGGTCGCATTTTCATCTTCGAGAGCCAGATTGATGATATCTAGCTCATCACTGTCGATATCACTGGCTTGAGCTAGTAACTGCTCCTCGGTAATGACAATAGAAGCAAAACCGTCTGCGCCTTCCTCTGTCGTTGTAACCGCTGGGAGGTCTGCAGTAAGATCGATCTCTTGATCACCTTCTCGAACATTTAGACTAATGGTCTCTGAAACTTCAGTGCCATCAATACCTATAGATGTAAATACCACATCGTCAGGTAGTGTTTGCGAGACAGACATGTTTTGAACGACGTAGGTACCGTTACCTTGAATAGTACCAAGCTCGAAACGTGCCACAGGTTCATCTGTTGTTAACGTATACTCATGCTCATAGCTGTTGCGATCATCTTTATGATAAGTTTCTGAATCTATGAGATTTCCATCTGAATCAAACGCTCGGATCTCTACTTCAGTAAAGTGTCGGGACTCTTCCATAAACCAGCCACCAAGTCCATCTAGGTTGAAGCTGATTTCGTTAATGTCCTGGCCTTCTACCGTTACGACAAGCTGTTCATCACCACTTAGACCCTGTCTATCCGTATCTCCTATACCATGGCCGATATGAGTGTTTCCAT
This sequence comes from Vibrio sp. 10N.286.49.B1, assembly GCF_002873335.1. Taxonomy (GTDB): domain Bacteria; phylum Pseudomonadota; class Gammaproteobacteria; order Enterobacterales; family Vibrionaceae; genus Vibrio. Next base: position 10,377 of record NZ_MCUW01000045.1, read on the forward strand.
TCCAAGCGCCAAGCGGCCCATCGGTACTTTGTGTTGTAACGGTTAAGTCACCATCGGTAAATTGGCGTGTATGTGAGTCGACTTCATCGCCCCAGTCGCTAATTTTTGCATTATCGTCAAACGTACCAAGTTGCGTCGTTGATGTTGAATCCGCTACCGCTGTTTCATCCGGTACAAAGCGAATTTGAGTATCTGGAGCGACTTCCTGACCAACTTCAAGGGTAACCCATTCATCATCAACGTTTGCTTGAACAATACCAAACTCAGGTTGTTGGTCGAGACGAATCGCTGGCTCTTCGCGCATACTCACGCCAACGGTTTGATCTTCTTCCGCTTGAATGTAGATTTCATCACCTGCGTCAGGCGCGTCATTTACTGGATTGACTGTAAGATCTAGGGTTGTTATTACATTTTCTTCACCATCAGAAACGGTATAAGTGAAGTCTAGCTCGCCATTGAAGTTTTCGTCTGGAGTAATGGTAAACGAACCGTCTTCGTTTTGAACAATTTCCGCTTCCGTATCAAACAGCTGCAAGTCACTAGCGACTAAGTCATCACCATCTATATCCGAAGCATTCGCGAGTAATTGCTCTTGTGTAATAGTAATACTATTATCTTCATCCACCTGAGCTGTAATACCTGATACTTCAGGTGCGTCGTTAACTGGGTTAACAGTTAAACCACCCGACGCCACAATGGTGTCTGTGCCATCTGAGATATCGAAGGTGAGGTCAATTTCACCATTGAAGTTTGTATCTGGCGTAATGGTAAAGGTACCATCACCGTTGTCCACGACCGTGGCATCTCCACCCACACTCAGGTTGGAAGCCGTTAAGGCGTCTCCATCTACGTCTGACGCTTGTGCAAGCAACTGTTCTTGGTTTAGCGTGATTGAGCCGTCTTCATCAACCGAGTATGCGACGGTTCCAGAGACAGGCGCATCGTTGACGGCAATGACATCAATACCTGCGGTGGTGTCTGCTGTTGCACCGTCCTCATCTACAACGGTTACTTCAAGTGATACATTACCGTTGAAGTTTTCATTTGGCGCGAAGCTGTAGGTACCATCGCCATTGTCGGTGAAAATACCGTCTGTGCCTGAGTAAGACACATCATCAACTGCTACTTCGCCTTCCACGTCGCTTGAGTTGGCAAGCAGTTGATCGTCTGAGATGGTGATGATGCCGTCTTCATCGACTGAGTAAGTCGTTGAACCTGCAACCGGAATATCATTGACAGATTCTACAGTGACATCAATGTTGGCTTCAGTCGTAGTTGTACCATCGCTTACTGAGAAGCTTAAGTCGACGTCACCGTTGAAGTTCTCGTTCGGCGCGAAGGT
>NZ_MCUW01000046.1 GCF_002873335.1 Vibrio sp. 10N.286.49.B1
ACCATTTCTAAATATTCTTAAGAGAAAAACATTTAAAGATGGTGGAGCTATGCGGGATCGAACCGCAGACCTCCTGCGTGCAAGGCAGGCGCTCTCCCAGCTGAGCTATAGCCCCATCTATGTCGATATCGTACCGTACCTCCTAATGGAGATAGTGGTGGGTCTGAGTGGACTTGAACCACCGACCTCCCGCTTATCAGGCGAGCGCTCTAACCAGCTGAGCTACAGACCCACAGTCTGTTCCACTTTAAAAAAGTGAAATCAAATATC
>NZ_MCUW01000047.1 GCF_002873335.1 Vibrio sp. 10N.286.49.B1
GTTTGGTGCGAAGCTGTAGGTGCCATCGCCGTTGTCGGTAAAGATACCGTCCGTGCCTGAGTAAGACACATCATCTACCGCAACTTCACCTTCAACATCAGAGCTATTTGCTAGAAGTTGATCGTCAGAGATAGTAATGATGCCGTCTTCATCGACTGAGTATGTGGTTGAACCAGCCACTGGAATATCATTGACAGACTCGAC
>NZ_MCUW01000048.1 GCF_002873335.1 Vibrio sp. 10N.286.49.B1
GATGAACAGCTTCTAGCGGGCGCGTCAGACATCGATGGCGATGACTTGTCAGTTGCGGATGTGAACTACTCAGGTACAGAAGGGGTGTTCACCGACAACGGTGATGGCACGTATACCTTTGCGCCAAATGAGAACTTCAACGGTGAAGTGGACTTAAGCTTCTCAGTAAGCGATGGTACAACTACGACTGAAGCCAACATTGATGTGTCTGTCGAGTCTGTCAATGATATTCCAGTGGCTGGGTCAACCACATACTCAGTCGATGAAGACGGCATCATTACTATCTCTGACGACCAATTGCTTGCTAATTCAAGTGATGTGGAAGGTGAGGTATCTGTCTCTGACGTTAGTTACTCAGGCACGGACGGTATCTTTACCGACAACGGCGATGGCACCTACAGCTTCGCACCAAACGAAAACTTCAATGGTAATGTGTCGCTTGATGTAACTGTTGCAGACGAAGACGGTGCGACGGCAGAAACTACCGCGGGCATTGATGTCATTGCAGTCAACGATGCACCAGTTTCAGGTGACTTGGCATACTC
>NZ_MCUW01000049.1 GCF_002873335.1 Vibrio sp. 10N.286.49.B1
GACGGTATCTTTACCGACAACGGCGATGGCACCTACAGTTTCGCGCCAAATGAAAACTTCAATGGTAATGTGTCGCTTGATGTGACTGTTGTTGACGAAGACGGTGCTACTGCTGAAACTACCGCAGGTATTGATGTTATTGCGGTTAATGATGCACCAGTTTCAGGTGACTTGGCATACTCAGTCGACGAAGACGGTTCGATTACTCTGTCTCAAGAGCAATTACTGTCTCAAGCGAGTGATGTAGATGGGGATGACCTGACAGCAGCTAACTTAAGTGCTGGCGACAATGCTACCGTCACTGCCAATGAAGATGGTTCCTTCACCATCACGCCAGATGCAGACTTCAATGGCGACATTGACCTCAGCTTCGATATCTCAGATGGTACCGACACCATCGTGGCCAATGCTGACCTCACTGTGAATCCAGTGAACGATGCAGCAGTTGTGGAAGATGTCGGCTACACCATCCAAGAAGATGGCTCGTTGACCTTCACTGATGAACAGCTTCTAGCAGGCGCGTCAGACATTGATGGCGATGACTTGTCAGTTGCGGATGTCACATACTCTGGTACAGAAGGTGTGTTCACTGATAACGGTGATGGCACCTATACCTTTGCTCCAAACGAGAACTTTAATGGTGAAGTTGACCTAAGCTTCTCAGTAAGCGACGGCACAACTACGACTGAAGCTAACATTGATGTGACAGTTGAGTCGGTCAATGACATTCCAGTGGCCGGTTCAACGACATACTCAGTACAAGAAGACAACTCAATCACCATTACTGACGAGCAGTTGTTGGCTAACAGCTCAGATGTAGAAGGTGACGTTTCTGTTCAGGATGTGTCTTACTCTGGAGCGGATGGCGTCTTTGCGGATAACGGTGATGGTACTTATACCTTCTCGCCGAATGAAAACTTCTCGGGAGAGGTCAGTTTTGATGTCGTTGTGGCAGATGAAGACGGAGCGACAGCAGAGACAAGCGCTGGTTTAACCGTTATCGAGGTTAACGACCCACCAATTGCAGGACCAACATCATACAGCATTGATGAGGAC
>NZ_MCUW01000050.1 GCF_002873335.1 Vibrio sp. 10N.286.49.B1
GTCTGCAAAGCGAAGGTTGTCGACACCACCGATGTCGACAATATCAGGGGCATAGTCTTCCGTTATCGTGCCCTCTGAATTGCCACCAATCACGGGCGCATCATCGGTACCCGTGATGGTGATGACCACCTCAAACTGGGTGCCGTCTTTTGACAAGACCGTAAATGTCTCCGTCGCCGTGACGCCAGCCGGCAGATATTCCACCGCCGCATTCGGCACATCGTAATCCCACGCCCCATCAGCGCCGAGCGTCAACGTTCCCACGGCGCCACTCTCTCCNNTTAACGTTGAGGCGTCATTGACCCCAACGATATCCACGGTGATCGTGTGCTCGGTGCCATCGATGGTTTCCACCGTGAAGGTCTGTGTCGCCACTTCCCCTTCTGCTAACCCTTGCACTTCATCACTGTCGTTCGGAATGCGGAAGCTCCAGGTGCCATCCGGTTGCAACGTCAAGGCGCCATTTGCGAAGTTACCCGCATCCGGGCTCAACGTCGCCACATCAAACTGCCCTTCGCCATCGTCGATATCGGTGATGTTGACTTGGTCTGCCACTTGCAGGTAATCCACCCCGCCATCAGTGACCAAATCAGCGCCATCGTCTTCCGTTACTTCACCACTTGAGGTCCCCGCAAAGGTCGCTTCATCGTTCACACCAACAATGTTCACCGTTATCGTGTGCGGCGTTCCATCCGCCGTTTGAATGGTAAAGGTTTGCGGGATGGTTTCACCCGCTGTCAGGCTTTGCACCACCTCCAAGTCATTCGGAATGGTGTAGCTCCAATTGCCGTCTTCATCGAAGGTAAACGTACCTTCCGCTAGGTTATCTGCACCGCCCACCGCGGCAACGCCCGTATCGAACGTCGATTCCCCCGCGTCTTTATCCGTAATCGTCGCTTGGTCTGCAAAGCGAAGGTTGTCGACACCACCGATGTCGACAATATCAGGGGCATAGTCTTCCGTTATCGTGCCCTCTGAATTGCCACCAATCACGGGCGCATCATCGGTACCCGTGATGGTGATGACCACCTCAAATGGGGTGCCATCTTCTGATAAGACCGTAAACGTCTCCGTCGCCGTGACGCCAGCCGGCAGATATTCCACCGCCGCATTCGGCACATCATAATCCCACGCCCCATCAGCGCCGAGCGTCAACGTTCCCACGGCGCCACTCTCTCCACCCACCAATGTACTGACTGACGTGAAGGTCGTTGGGTCGGTCTGGAACCCTTCTTCATCGGCCCCATCCACATCATCAATGGTCAACTTACCGCTGTCGGACAAGGTGATTTGACTATCATCTTCCGTCACCGCGCCTTCTGCATCAGTCGCATCCGGTCCCGTCGTCACCAACGTTGGCACATCATTGGTGCCCACAATATCCACCGTAATGGTGTGCTCGGTGCCATCTTCCGTTTCGACCGTAAAGGTCTGGGTCGCCACTTCCCCTTCACCTAACCCTTGTACCGCTGGGTCTGTGTTCGGGATAGTGAAGCTCCAGTTGCCGTTTTCGTCGATGACCAACTCACCATTGGCAAAGTTGTCATCGCCTGGCGTGACATCGGTTTTAAAGACGGATTCGTCTTGGTCAACGTCACTGATGTCGACCTTCGCGCC
>NZ_MCUW01000051.1 GCF_002873335.1 Vibrio sp. 10N.286.49.B1
GTCGACCTTCGCGCCTACGGTGAGGTCACCGGTCAGGTCATCAATGTCGTCGGTATTATCTTCGGTCACTTGACCGGCGGAGGTGCCTGAAATCACCGGCACATCGTTCGTGCCCACAATGGTGACGGTAATATCATGCTCCGTCCCATCGGCCGATTTGACGGTAAAGATTTCCGTCGCCGTATCACCCTCTCCCAGATATTCCACCGCATCATTGGCG
>NZ_MCUW01000052.1 GCF_002873335.1 Vibrio sp. 10N.286.49.B1
ACTGATGTCGACCTTCGCGCCCACTGTCAGGTCGCCGGTCAGGTCATCAATGTCGTCGGTATTATCTTCGGTTACTTGACCGGCGGAGGTGCCTGAAATCACCGGCACATCGTTCGTGCCCACAATGGTGACGGTAATATCATGCTCCGTCCCATCGGCCGATTTGACGGTAAAGATTTCCGTCGCCGTATCACCCTCTCCCAGGTATTCCACCGCATCATTGGCG
>NZ_MCUW01000053.1 GCF_002873335.1 Vibrio sp. 10N.286.49.B1
TCTACTTGGAGATTATCAACGCTTAATTGGCCTAAATCGTTACTATCAATATCAGTTGCATTAGCGAGTAATTGCTGGACAGTAATGTTAATCGATTGGTCTTCATTACCCGAAGGCAATGAAACGGTATGACTAACGGTAGGGCCATCGTTAGTGCCATTAATCGTGATGATGATATCGTGGGTTGTACCATCTTTAGAAGTGACAGTGATGGTATCTGTTAAATGCTCGTTTTTACCTAACGTTTGTATAGCGGATTGCGAGTTATCTGCAAAATAACTCCAGCTACCATCGGGACTAACTTGTAAATGACCATAATGACCTTGAAGAGCTGTTTTGTTAAATCCATGAGCTACAAAGCTACTCTCTCCAGTATCTACATCGGTAATATCTAATTTACCCGTCGCAGTCAGATTATGACTCTGAGGGTTAGAACCAACATCTTCTTTTAATGTGCCTGTATCGATTCCACTGATTGTGGCAGCATCATTCGTACCCGTTATCGTAATGACTAAATCTTTAGTATCTGTCGCGCCTCCTGAGTCTGTTACTGTCACGGGGATAGTTAAGGTTTCAATCTCGCCCGCTTTAAGATGCTGAAAACTCGCATCGGTCGGATCTAGCTTGTAACTACCATCGGTATTTAATGTAAAACCACCCTGTGTAAATGTGGTTTTAAACGAAGCCGTATCACCTGTATCGATATCCGTTGAAGCAATTTTCCCTGTAACTACTGAGCCATCCTCGGTTGCACTAATAGGAGGTATAGGAGTAATAACAGGGGCATCGTTTGCAGGTGTCACATCAACATTAATGGTTTGACTGGTGGTTGTATGCCCATCAGTAACGGAAAGAACAACCGTGGCAGGACCATTGTAATTAGCATCTGGGGTAAAGACGATTTGACCTTGCGCATTCAGTACAGCGGTACCATGTGTTGCAGAAACACTTGGAGTAAGCGTATCTGTAGTATCCACATCCGTTGCATGGAAAGTAATGGTTTTACTGCCATCTTCCGTCACTGTTTGCGTTGCTACAGGGGTAATGATTGGTGCATCGTTGGTGCCATTAATCGTGATGACGATATCGTGGGTTGTGCCATCTTTTGAGGTAACCTGAATCGTGTCAGTTAAATGCTCGCCTTTACCTAAAATTTGGATAGCGGTTTGCGAGTTATCAGCAGAATAACTCCAGCTACCATCGGGACTAATTTGTAAATGACCATAATGACCTTGTAGGGCTGTTTTGTTAAATCCATGAGCTACAAAGCTACTCTCTCCAGTATCTACATCGGTAATATCTAATTTACCCGTCGCAGTCAGCTCATGACTTTGAGGATTAGCACTAACATCCTCTTTTAGAGTCCCTGTATCTGTACCACTAATTGTGGGGATATCATTAGTGCCGTTAATCGTCACCGTTACTGTCGATGGCGTACCATCAACTGAGGTGACATTGAAGGTTTCAGTGATCTTGTCGCCCACATTTAAATTGTTAAATGCACTGTTCGCAGTGAAGGTCCATTGACCGCTCGCATCAATAGTGAAGTCACCGTTAGAACCTGTAACTGTACTTGGTGTGAATGCGTTATCCGTATTATCTACATCCGTACTGGTGAGTGTACCTGAGGTTGTAATTGCCGAATCCGTTTCATCAACGGCAACACTTGCTGAGCTGACCGTTGCACTGTCATTAGTACCATTAATTGTGACTGTCACTGCCGATGGTGTGCCATCAACCGAAATAACATTGAAGGTTTCAGTGACCTTGTCACCTACATTTAAACTGTTAAATGCACTGTTCGCCGTAAAGGTCCATTGACCACTCGCATCAATAGTGAAGTCACCGTTCGTGCCTGAAATTGTACTTGGTGTGAATGCGTTATCGATGTTATCAACATCGGTGCTGGTTAGCGTGCCTGACGTGGAGATAGCCGTATCGGTCTCATCAGCCGCAACAGTGGCAGTGCTAACCGTCGCCGCATCGTTGGTGCCATTGATCGTAACTTTGATGGTCGATGGTGTGCCATCAACCGACGAAACGGTGAAGGTTTCTTCAACTTTATCGCCGACATTCAACTGATTAAAGGCGCTGTTGGCGGTGAACGTCCAGTGTCCATGAGCATCAATGGTTAAGTCGCCATTGGTGCCAGCAATAGAATCTGGAGTGAACGCGTTGTCTGGATTATCGACGTCGGTGCTGGTTAACGTACCTGACGTCGAGATGGCCGTATCGGTTTCATTCACCGCAACAGTGGCAGTGCTAACCGTCGCTTTGTCGTTAGTGCCATTGATCGTCACTTTGATGGTTGATGGGGTACCATCAACAGAAGACACAGTGAAAGTCTCTTCAACTTTATCGCCGACATTCAACTGATTGAAGGCGCTGTTGGCCGTGAACGTCCAGTGTCCATGAGCATCAATGGTTAAGTCGCCATTGGTGCCAGGAAGTGAATCTGGAGTGAACGGGTTGTCTGGATTGTCGATATCGGTGCTGGTTAACGTGCCTGATGTCGAGATGGCCGTATCGGTTTCATCCACGGCAACGGTGGCCGTGCTGACGGTCGCCGCATCGTTAGTGCCATTGATCGTCACTTTGATGGTCGATGGGGTGCCATCAACCGACGACACAGTGAAAGTCTCTTCGACTTTATCGCCGACATTCAACTGATTAAAGGCGCTGTTGGCGGTGAACGTCCAGTGGCCATTGGCATCAATGGTTAGACCACCGTTTGTGCCTGTGATGGCATCTGGAGTAAATGTATTATCTGGATTGTCGATATCGGTGCTGGTTAACGTGCCTGACGTCGAGATAGCGGTATCGGTTTCATCCACCGCAACAGTGGCAGTGCTAACCGTCGCTTTGTCGTTAGTGCCATTGATCGTCACTTTGATGGTTGATGGAGTACCGTCAACCGACGACACAATGAAGGTTTCTTCAACCTTATCACCGACATTCAACTGATTAAAGGCGCTGTTGGCGGTAAACGTCCAGTGTCCATGAGCGTCAATGGTTAAGTCGCCATTGGTGCCAGTAAGTGAAGCCGCGGTAAACACATTGTCCGGGTTATCGACATCGGTGCTGGTTAGGGTGCCTGACGTCGAGATGGCCGTATCGGTTTCATCCACAGCAACGATTGCCGTGCTGACGGTCGCGGCATCGTTGGTACCATTAATGGTGACCTTAATCGTCGACGGGGTGCCATCGATAGACGTGACGATGAAGGTTTCTTCAACCTTATCACCGGCATTCAACTGATTAAATGCGCTGTTGGCGGTGAATTTCCAATGTCCATTGGCATCAATGGTTAAGTCGCCGTGGGCACCAGTAAGTGAAGCCGCGGTAAACACATTGTCCGGGTTATCGACATCGGTGCTGGTTAGGGTGCCTGACGTCGAGATGGCCGTATCGGTTTCATCCACGGCAACGGTTGCCGTGCTGACGGTCGCGGCATCGTTGGTGCCATTGATCGTCACTTTGATGGTTGATGGGGTGCCATCAACCGACGAGACGGTGAAGGTTTCTTCAACCTTATCGCCGGCATTCAACTGATTAAAGGCGCTGTTGGCGGTAAACGTCCAGTGGCCATTGGCATCAATGGTTAAGTCACCGTTTGTACCTGTGATGGCATCTGGCGTAAATGTATTATCTGGATTGTCGACATCGGTGCTGGTTAATGTGCCTGACGTCGAGATAGCCGTATCGGTTTCATCCACGGCAACGGTTGCCGTGCTGACAGTCGCGGCATCGTTGGTGCCATTGATCGTCACTTTGATGGTCGATGGTGTGCCATCAA
>NZ_MCUW01000054.1 GCF_002873335.1 Vibrio sp. 10N.286.49.B1
TATCGGATTAAATTGTAAGTAAGCAAGATGCCCCATAACTCCTGCTTTACCAGTTCTGGTAAACGACTTCGCAGCGTGAGACGATTTCCAAGCATGTATTGTTTTTGCTCTCGGTAGCCTAGCTCAATTTCCCAACGATGCTCATAAAGGCCAGCAATATCTTTTGATGGGTAACGTAGGGAGTCTGTCATGGAGGTTAATACTTGGTAGTCTTTTCCTTTGATTTTACGTGTGACAAGCCGAGCGGTTATCGAGTTTGGTAAATCAGGCCATAGTTTCCTAGCTCTTGGATTACTGTGTAATTGAACCAGTTTGTCATTTCGCCCTAAAGATTGAACGATGTCATATTGTGTGTTTTTCTTGAGGGGGATAAGCCAATGACGTTCATCGCCAGAGTCTTGCCATTTATGTAATAAACCTAAAGAATAGAACCCCTTATCGAACATTGTCACGCTATGATTTGGTGTTGATTCTATCAGTTTTTCAGCTAATACCATTTCGTTTGTATTGTAATTATCAAAGGCACTGGCCGTAATAATGTGACTGCTTAGTTCCATTTGGCAGACCATTCTCACTTGCGGATATTGCGTCCCTTTTTGTCGAGAAAATGCCTTTTCATTTTGTGGGTTATCGGGCGTTCGCCAAACAACGCCATCGACGCCAAGAAGCGTTAATCNNTAATGCCGTTCACTTAAGAGTGAACGGCATTTTTGTTCTTAGCATACCGTTGTGGTCTAGGTTTAACTGTTCTAGGGAATGTCCTTTCCCTTCGCCCTTCAAGTACTAAGCTTTCAGCCATGTTGTGGAACCCCTTTAACTGACGAGGTATTGCTCCTGGTGTTGAATAAGGTAAGCCTACAAGTAACGCAGATACATGAGCTAATGTGCCGTTAAAACTCAGTTGATAAGGAAGGTAATTTCCCTTTAAATTGAAGCAGAGCTCGACCATCTGGTATCGGATTAAATTGTAAGTA
>NZ_MCUW01000055.1 GCF_002873335.1 Vibrio sp. 10N.286.49.B1
TGTGGTTCTGTGGTTCTGTGGTTCTTCAGGATTTTTGAAAAGCCACGCCCCCCTGTCAACAACAACTCATACATAACTGACGAATTTCCAACTCAATCAAAACCACCACTCCCTAGGACCCAGGACCCAGGACCACTCTTACCCAACACCCTATCCTATATCCCAACAAAACCATCACTCACCACCAACACACAACTCCCTATTCCCCCCAAACCAAAGCAATCCCCCCCAGGACCTAGGACCGCTCTTCCCCAGGACCCTTCCTATACCCCAACAAAACCATCACTCACCACCAACACAATACTGCCTATTTCCCACAAAAATCAAAACAACCACCCCCAGGACCGCTCTTAACCCGCTCTACTCCCGCTCTACTCCCGCTCTTTAACCCCACTCGGCCTCTGCAACCAAGGCGATCTCGCATCCGTCAAATCAAACAACTGATACTTCCGGCTTAACATCTGCCCGCCATCACGCGTAATCGGCTGCCATGAAATATTAGCGCGGTTGCTGCTCGGCTTCACCGTCATGATGTCAAACGGAATGGAAACGTAGAACCCTTTGGTAAAGCTGCCTTCGCCGAAGTCTTCTGAGCTCATGTTAGTAAAGCTCGCATAAGCACCTGCGATCACGCCGCTGTCAAATTGTTTGGAGAAATCGACTCGCGTGCCTAGGTCTCCTGCCAAGAATTTACCAACGCCCACTTTGAACAAGGTGTTATCAATGAATGACCACTGCGGCATGTAGTAGCCCGTAAGGAAGCCGGTGGTACCCTGGGTTAACACCTTGTAATAACGACCATCTTTTTCACTGTATTGCTGCTCTTCGGTAAAGACACCAAACCAGCTGTCAGGGTCACGCTGTGATACTAGGTTAACGTCTGCGCCTATGGCCCAATTTTGGTTAAGCGGTCGGTATAATACCTCACCACCCGCACCGGCAAACATGCTCTCTAGGTAGCCGCCGTAGGCTTGGCTATAGAAGCCATTGCCGATTTCGTCCAGCCACGTCAATTGTAGGTTATTCATGCGGACAGGGTTGTCGGTTACGTACGAGCGAAATAACGTTCTTACCCTTGGTACGTCGGTGCCATCGGGTGGCACTTCGTAGTTAAAGCTGTCGTAGTTATCCACCACATTAATATGCACACCACCAGAGAAGTTGACGTTACGGGTCAGCCAATATTCTGCACCGACGTTAATGCCGATTTCGTACAAATAGAAGTTTTCGACTGAGCCAAAGGATTGCGCTAGCGTGGGTGACACATAATAGTCAAAGGACTTAAAGCCATCATAAACCGTATTCACTTGCTGGCTGTCACTTAAATTGATCTCTTCGCGGCCTGTCGTGGCGTCACTAAAGGATTTATCAATGCTTTGCGTCAGGGCAATCTCTTGATAAGTCGGGGCATCAATGCGCGTGGCTGTCGTCGGCACATTTTCTGACGTCTCTACAATCTCATAGGTCTTGATATCACTTGGCAAGTTATTAGACAAAATCGCGGCCGCACGTTCTTGGGCTTCTGCTCTGTCTCGGTACTTGGTTTGGCTGGCGGTAATAGTGGCTTTATCGCCATCGACGGTGATTGTCGGTTCTTTATACCCGGCATTACTTTCTAATTGATTGGCTAATTGCTGCCAGTCGACATCTTCTAAGCGTTGTGTGGCGTCGCTGGGTCTTGGCTGCACTTCCGGTTCATCCAACCACACGGCTTTCATATCATTGAAGTTAGTACGCAGCGTTAAACCAAGTGCGACCGAGTTACCACGTTGATAGCTGACGCGAGCATCGCCCCAATCCCCTAAGCGGTAAAGGGCACCTACGTTCCAGGGTGTCGCCGGCGTCATGTCGACACCCGCTCGATTGACCGGGAAGTCTCCAGAGTAGTCGTTACTGTCGTACTCAACTTTAAAGCGAAGTGGTTGCCAAGGCGTTTGATATTCCACACCACCAAATAGTGCGGCAGGGCCTTTAAACCAGCGCTCATAATCCACCATGCCGCCACTGCCTTTAAAATCGGAGGGGCGCGTGCAATATTCATCGCTGAACTTACAAAATGGATTGGCAATGTTGTCTCGAGTGCCTAAATATCCCCAGCCCATCCCTAGGGTAAAATCAAAATTATTATAGCGTTTGGTCGCCGCAATGAATTCACCATCAAATAAGCCCGTGCCACCAAAGTCACGCAAGCCGACAGACGTTTCCGGTAGGTACTTGCCTTCCTGCCACAGCCTAAATTTTAAATCGATGCCTTTGTCGGTGTATTTACTATCGCCACTAAAATTTGGATCGCTACTAAGTAATAAATCTTGAACCAAGGTATAACGAATTGTAGTTTCCAACCAAGGCATCACCTGCATGCTGATATTGTATTTATGGTACTGCTCGCTCCAGTCGCCGTTAATACTGAACTCACCTTCACGCGCCATACGGCCCGTCGGCATTTGCATCAAGCCCACCCCACCAAAGTCCGATTGGGATGGGATCAAGGTGGCGGGTTCAAATGGATCCGCAGCAGCCTGCTGGCTTAATGCTGCGCTGGTTAATACAGAAAGTAGGGTTAACGCCGGTAAGGAGGCCGTGATGTTATTCATTATTATGGGTTACCTTATGGCGATAAAGCTGGGTGAGGTCGTCATTGAGCGTAGACAGTTGTGATGGCAGTGATTTAAACGGAATAATAACTATTGCACCGGGTGCTAGAAAGTGAGGGAGGAAATTCCAACTGCCGTATGCTGCGGTTTGAATATGGCCGTCGGGCTGAATCACTACCGCTTCGCTATCGTTAGCAGAATCTAGGCGAACCTCCCCTAGCGCGCCGAAGTAGTCGGCAAGAAACCATTGCGCTCGATGAGGACGAGACGCCACATGCTTAATTGCCCCAACAAAATTCACGTTGTCGTTTCTTACCCCGATATTCAATTGATATTGCCCGTTGAGTAACGGGTTCTGTTTCAGCTGAGACTGCACAACATCGTAATCAAGCGAGGTAAATTCACGGTAACGAAACTCAGCAGCGTTAATTTGCGCAGCAACGAGATTCGCTTGTTGTTCTGGGTCTTCTTCTTGAAGCATCGCGAGTTGTGACAATACGCTTTGCTTAAGTGCCTCTACCTTGGCTTGCTTTTCAAGATCAAACAATTGCGCTTGTAAGGGCTCAAAATTCACGCCCTGGTTTGCTGCTTGTAATTGAACATCTTTCAGCACGGTTTCTAGGCGTGCTGGCTGGTCGTAATCCAAGCGAACGCCTTGTTCGGGAAGCAATACTGACAGCACTGACTGTGGTGAAGAGTCAGACGCACTGGCAGAGTAAGCAAACAGGGATAGTGTGATTGCTATTAGTTGTTTTTTACATCCTTGGAGCATGGGGCTTCCTTGGTGGTTATTTGGGGTCCTGGGTCCTGGGTCCTGGGTCCTGGGTCCTGGGTCCTGGGTCCTGGGTCCTGGGTCCTGGGTCCTGGGGGATGATGTTTTTAGGCTGTGTGATGTCAAGCGATTAACGTAGCTTTCGCTACGACACTCTAGGAACTAGGAACTGCTCTTCCTTAGGGCCGCTTTAAACCAAAACAACCCCTCTCACGAATAAGTTCGCAGAGGGGTTAATAGCGACAACAATATTACTGCGCAGCAGTCACTGTTGTTGTTGTTGCTGTGCTGTCATCCGAAGATGCAACAGCAACTACTGCTATTGCAGCTGCAGCGCCAACGGCGATAGCTCCCGTTGTTGCTGCGCCAGCAGCAGCACCACCAGCACCAGCACCAGCTGCGCCAGCTTCTGCTTCCGCAAACGCTGGGCTAGCCATACCCGCTGCAATCGCCATAACTAATGCGATTCTTTTCATGATTATATTCCTTTACTCAATTATCGATAATTCAGTGCACTCAGTTGAACACACTGACTTGTCATGTTAATGGAAAGTATAAAGCGTTGTAAATGGGATTTTTTTTACAATTTGCTGACAAAGGGAGGAAAAAGCGGAAAAAAGCGGTAAAAGAAGGTCCTAGGTCCTGGAAAGAGCGGTTTGGTGCTCTTGTTGAGTGGTGAGTTTTAATTTCAATCTTTTTAAATTGCTTCCAAATAATCCTACTTCAAAATAACCTCAGGAACTAAAATCGCTTTTCCTAGGACCCAGGGCCGCTCTTTTCCGCTCTTCCCCGTTCTTCCCCCCATTTCCCCCTTCGCATTAAATCTTATATACTCAAACCAATTATCCCATTCAAATTGGAAGAGTTTTATGATCATTGTAACTGGCGGCGCTGGCATGATTGGCAGCAATATTATCAAGGCGTTAAACCAAGCAGGCCACAACGATATCCTGGTTGTCGACAATTTGAAAAACGGGCGTAAATTTCAAAACCTCGTTGATCTTGATATTACCGATTATATGGATCGTGATGATTTCTTAACGCAGGTCATGGCGGGTGATGACTTTGGCCCTATCGAAGCGGTGTTCCATGAAGGGGCGTGCTCTGCGACCACGGAATGGGATGGCAAATATGTCATGCTCAATAATTATGAGTATTCAAAAGAAGTGCTTCATTACTGTTTAGAGCGAGAGATTCCGTTCTTGTATGCCTCTTCTGCCGCCACTTATGGTGAAACGACGGTATTTAAAGAAGAGCGTGAATACGAAGGTGCACTGAATGTGTACGGCTACTCTAAACAACAGTTCGATAACTACGTACGCCGTTTAACCGCCGACGCTGAGGCGCACGGTGAAGCGCTGTCACAGATTACAGGGTTCCGTTACTTCAACGTGTACGGCCCTCGCGAGCAGCACAAAGGCAGCATGGCTTCGGTGGCTTTCCACTTAAATAACCAAATGAATGCGGGTGAGAATCCTAAGTTGTTTGCTGGTAGTGAACAGTTTATTCGTGATTTTGTTTATGTTGGTGATGTTGCGGCGGTTAACCTGTGGTTCTTGGAAAATGGTGTATCTGGCATTTTCAACTGTGGTACTGGCAATTCAGAAAGTTTTGAGGTCGTTGCTAAAGCAGTAATTAAGCACCACGGTAAAGGCGAAATCGAAACGATCGCTTTCCCAGATCACTTGAAAGGTGCATATCAAGAGTTTACTCAGGCGGATTTGACTAAACTGCGTGCAGCGGGTTGTGATGTTGAGTTTAAGACGGTTGCTGAGGGTGTGGCTGAGTACTTGGCGATTGTGAATAAGTAGTTTTTTCCATGGTTATTGCTCCCTACCTATAAGGTGAAGATGGCTTTTTTTGGGGGGGGCGTGCACAACAAAAATTCGTCATCCCCCTGAAAAGGGGGATCTTGTACCACGTGCTGTGGACTTGATAAAGGCTCTGGGTTTTATGGCTTATTTTTAGTTGGTCACGCGCTTTGGAAGGTCCTCGTTTTCACGAGGATGACGGTGTTTTTTAGGGTCGTGATAACAAAGCCGTTGTCCTCTAATAGGCCATCAGCCCTATGCCGTCATTCCCCTAAAAAGGGAGATCTTGTACCACATGCTGTGGACTTGATAAAGGCTCTGGGATTTTATGGCCTATTTTAGGTTGGTCACGCGCTTTGGAAGGTCCTCGTTTTCACGAGGATGACGGTGTTTTTTAGGGTCGCGCATCACAAAGCGCCCTCGAGGCCATCGGCCCTATGCCGTCATTCCCCTGAAAAGGGGGGATCTTGTACCACGTGCTGCGGACTTGATAAATACTCTGGGGTTTTATGGATTATTTTAGGTTGGCCATGCGCTTTGGAAGGTCCTCGTTTTCACGAGGATGACGGTGTTTTTTGGGTGCGCGATAACAAAGCCATCGCCCTCTAGGCAATCAGCCCTATGCCGTCATCCCTTTGAGAAGGGGGATCTTGTACCACGTGCTGTGAGCTTGATAAATGCTTGGGGTTTTATGGCTTGTTTTAGGTTGACCATGCGCTTTGGAAGATCCTCGTTTTCACGAGGATGGCGGTGTTTTTTAGGTGCGCGATAACAAAGCCGTTGTCCTTTAATAGGCCATCAGCCCTATGCCGTCATCCCCCTGAAAAGGGGGATCTTGTACCACGCGCTGTGAGCTTGATAAAGGCTCTGGGGTTTTATGGCTTGTTTTAGGTTGGTCACGCGCTTTGGAAGGTCCTCGTTTTCACGAGGATGACGGTGTTTTTTTGGGGTCGCGTAAAATAAGATGACGACAATTTAGAGCTATGTGTTTTTAATCGCGATAATTTGATACTCGTATTTTTTGATAACGATATAAAAGAGATATTTGAATGAACATCCTTATGGCCCTCTCCCAGCTTGAAGTCACGGGAGCAGAAGTCTACGCCACGACGGTTGGAAATGAATTAACCGCTCGAGGTCATAATGTGTTTTATGTGTCTGACACGTTAACCAAGCCTCATGATGGTCCGTTTTTCTCTTTGCGTTTTAATAAACGCAGTGTGCCGCGTCGTTTTTGGCATGTGGGTTATTTAATTTATCTCATCAAGAAGCATAATATTCAGCTTGTGCATGCGCACTCTCGTGCCTCGAGTTGGAGTTGTCACGTCGCGTGTAAGCTCACTGGAACACCGATGGTCACCACGGTTCATGGTCGTCAACCGGTGCATGCTTCTCGTAAGAAGTTTCATGCGATGGGAAACAAAGCGTTGCCGGTATGCGAAGCCATTCGCGATCAACTGGCTAATGACCTTGATGTCCCTGTTGAGCAAATGGAAGTCAGTCGCAATGGCATTGAAACGGAGCGCTTTCAATGGTGCCCCGCACCAAAAAACAATAAACCGGTTATCACTATTGTGGGCCGACTAACAGGCCCTAAAGGCGAGTTGTGTTATCGACTGCTTAACGAGTGCCTCGATTTAGATAAGTATCAGGTACACGTTGTCTCGGGCTCTGAGTTTGAACCTCGCTTTGAGCCGTTTCAATCCCGCGTTAATTTTACTGGTTATACTCATGATGTGCCTAAGATGCTGAGTGAAGCTGACTTGGTGATTGGTGCTGGGCGTGTGGCAATGGAGTCGTTGCTGTGTGGTCGCCCTACTCTGGCTATTGGTGAGGCTCGCTGCATTGGCTTAGTGGATCAAACCAATGTCGCTGATGCTATGGCAAGTAATTTTGGCGATATTGGCCCACAAGATCTAGATATTGATTTTACTGCGATTCCAGCGATGATTGAACAAGGATTATCGGTTCAACATTGTGATGAGACAACCAGCCAAACCATCCGAGACCATTACACGCTGACCAAGGTCGTCGATCAAGTCGAACGTATTTACCAAGATGTGTATGTTGATACGCTCCGCCGTGAAATGCCTATTATTATGTACCACCGCTTCATTAAGGATGACAGTGGCAAAGGGGTACACGGGACTTATATGCACATTGAGATGTTTGAAAAACATCTCAAGCTTCTCAAACGGATGGGGTTTGACACTCTCACTTTTGAAGACCTCCAAGACGGCCGACTCATTCGACGCTTGGAAGCGGGCAAGCGTTATATTATGCTCACCGTCGATGATGGTTACCTAGATAACCTAGAACTGATGCTACCTCTGCTGGAGAAATACGGTTTCAAAGCCGTGGTGTATGTGGTGACAGGAGAGACCTTTAATCGATGGGATGTCGAAAACCCTAGTAACCCAGAAAAATCGGTGCCACTGATGAACGCCAAGCAAGTGAAACAACTGGCCGCATCACGCTATATTGAGGTTGGTGGGCATACGCTAACACATCCTAAATTGGATACGCTCAGCGATGCTGAGCAGCGTAAAGAAATATTAGAGAACAAACAGACCCTAGAAACGCTTCTCGACAAACCTCTGACTTCTTTTGCTTACCCGTTTGGTGAACACAATCAGGCATCAAAAGATATCGCACAAGAGGCCGGGTATCAGTACGCCGTCGCGACCAACTCAGGTCCGTTACGTTTTCATGAAGATCGCTACCAAATCCGTCGTATTGCGATTTTCCCAAGAACCGATGTCTTTGGGCTGTGGCGTAAGATTCGCGGCAATTACTTATTCAGAAAGGTAAAAAACTAAACGCTATGCGGGCATTCATAGAAAAACTGCAGTTATCTCGCGATCATTTGAGACGCCGTATTGGTATATGGTTGTTTGACAAAAACAAAGCGACTCAAGCTATAGCGCCGAGTGCGGTTAAGCACATCGTTTTTTTGCGCACTGATGCAAAACTCGGTGACGCTTTCGTGTCATCATTTGTTTTTAACGACATCAAGCGATACAACCCTGACATTAAAACAACGGTCGTCGCCGCCCCTAACATGGCCACTTTGTTTACTGAGCATCTAGGCGCTGACCATGTCGTCACACTGAAAAAACGACCTAAATATCGAGATATTGCTCGAGCGTGCAAACAAATAGGAAAATGCGACCTAATCGTATCGCTGAATCTTAACTTAAAGATGAAAGATCTCTATTTTTTAAGCCAGTGTCAGAGCCAACATATTGCTGGTCTGGATGACCGCTTGCAGCTTATTGATATTAAGCTCGGCGAGAAAACAAAAGCGATGCATTTCTCTGAACGATTTGCTGCTGTGCTCGAACATATCGGCATAGAGGCATCACCAAAGCGCTATGTTATTCCGCAAACCGATACGTCAAGAAAGACCGCTCAGCATTTCATCGACCAGCATCAGTTGAATGCTTATTGCGTCGTCAATGGCTACGGTAGTGGTAACGCAAGAAAATTGACCGGTGAGTCACTGGCGACACTGACTCGCTTGATTAAGCAAAGTGCACCTAATCTGCCTATCGTTTTACTTTCATCTCCAGAGACTCAGGTCCAAACTGAAGGTTATTTGCAGCAGTTTGATATTGATGCCATTCATTATGACGTTAGTACCTCCATTTTTGATGTTGCGAGCCTTTTAGAAACAGCGACCTTTGTGGTATCGGTCGATACCGCTATTGTCCATATGGCATCAGGGCTCGATCGTCCTCAATTGACTATCTATCCGCCTGATGACGCCAATTTTGACCAATGGCATCCAAATTCAGATAAGGCGTTGGTGTGTTATTCTGAGGTCAATACCGTGCCGGATGTGAACCGAATCGATTGGGCCATCGTTGAACAAAAGCTCAAACAACTCGTCAGCTCAATTAAGGCGAGTGAATAATGACTTCAACATTTAAGTCATTCTATACGAGAGAAATACAATGAAAATTTTGGTAATTGGCCCCTCATGGGTTGGCGATATGGTGATGTCACAAAGCCTGTATATTGAGCTTAAACGTCGCCACCCAGAAGCCAGTATCGATGTGCTAGCGCCTGCGTGGTGTAAGCCTATTTTACAACGTATGCCTGAGGTCAATACGGCAATAGAGATGCCGATTGGTCACGGGGCATTTGATTTAATGGGTCGCTGGAAAATAGGTCGCCGCTTAAAGGCAGAAAAATATACTCACGCCTATGTATTGCCAAATTCAGCGAAATCGGCTCTCATCCCGATCTTTGCAGGCATCCCGAACCGTATTGGCTGGAAAGGGGAAAGTCGCTATGGTCTCCTAACTGATTTACGCCCCAATAAACGTATCTTCCAATACTATGTGGAACGTTTTGTTGCTTTGGCTTCAAAAAAAGAAAACATGCTTGATGAAGTGGCGTTGGCTACCTGCCCTCGCCCTGCGCTGTCCATTGACCCGACGGTTCAGCAGCAAGCACTAGAAAAGTTTCAACTCTCAACCACACGCACAGCGATGGGGATGTGTCCTGGCGCTGAATTTGGCCCAGCGAAACGCTGGCCTGATGAGCACTATGCGCAGGTTGCACAACACCTTATCGACTCCGGCAAGCAAGTGTGGCTATTTGGTTCGGCAAAAGACCGAGATGTCACAGAGAAGATTCGCCAACGCTTAACGGCAGAGGCGCAAATGCACTGCTTTAATCTCGCTGGCAGTACGTCTTTAACAGAGGCCGTAGACCTACTCGCCGCCTGTGATACCGTTATTAGTAATGATTCAGGTCTCATGCATGTGTCTGCCGCGGTAGGGTGCAACATTGTCGCCATTTATGGCTCAAGCTCTCCAGATTACACGCCCCCTCTGGGAGACCAGGTTGCTATCGTCCATACTGATATTGAATGTCGCCCATGTTTTAAGCGAGAATGCCCACTAGGCCACTTGAATTGCTTAAAACAATTAAACCCTGACATGGTACTCAAACACCTAGAGTAAAATTAGTTTGTTTGGGTTCACAAACCTTCGGAACTTTTTATTATAAAAATCATCAAAAAGCTTATGAAGTCAATGAGATAATTTCAACATGAACACAAGAAAGAGCCAAGTATGACACCGTCTATCGAGGTGATTATTGCCACCTATAACAATGTCACCGATAGCGAGTTAGTACTTGAAGGCTATGCTCGGCAAACGTGTAAGGCGTTTTCAATTTGTGTCGCTGATGATGGTTCTGGCCCCGAGATCGCAGAGTTGGTCCAATCGTATCGAAAAAAGGGACTGACGATCAGGCATATATGGCAGGAAGACTGCGGGTTTCGTCGAGCAATGATTTTGAATAAAGCGATTAAGTCCTCGAATGCCGATTATCTTATTTTTACCGATAATGACTGTATTCCTTCGCGTCATTTCATTAACGATTACCAGCAAAGACTCAGCTTGGACTCTTTAATATTTGGCCGTCGTGTAGACTTGTTTAATGGTATCAGTCAACAGTTACGCCAGAAAAAACTCTCGATTGACAACCTTGACCGCTCTCTATGGCTGTTAACGATGGCATTGTTCAAAAAACTCAAGCGTGTTGAAGTCGGTCTACGCCTCCCTAATTGGGAACTCAAGCTCGTGAATAAACGGCAACGCAGCGCACTTGGTGCCAACATGGGTATCCCGCGGCAAGCACTAATAGCAGTGAATGGTTTTGATAATGATTTCGTTGGTTACGGCATGGAAGAGAGTGATATTGAGCGTCGATTAACACTACATGGCTATCAAGCCCAATCTATTATTGGTCGGTGTTGTTTATTTCATTTATATCACGCAGAAAAAACACCCCATCAAACGGCGCTTGACCTGTATTATACTAAAAAACAATCCGGTAATACGACCTGCCGAAATGGCATTGAACATAACGAGTAAAATAACGAGTAAAGGTTCCTTATGACGTCTCCAACTATTTCTATTGTGTGTCCGTGCTACAACGAAGAGCAAGTCGTTAGCCTCTTTATGGACCGTATTACTCAGGTACTAGAAAACACTCAGTATCCTTATGAAATAATCTTAATCAATGATGGCAGCAAAGATAATACGTTATCGGTGATCAAGGCATTACAGCAACGAGATTCACATATTCGCATTATTAACCTATCACGTAACTTTGGTAAAGAAGCGGCACTTACCGCGGGAATCGACAGCGCACGAGGTGAAGTATTAATTCCGATTGATGCCGACCTTCAAGATCCACCCGAGCTCATTCATGATTTTTTGCGTGAATGGGAAAACGGGTATGACGTCGTTGTGGCTAAGCGAGTTGATCGCAGCACAGACACATGGGCGAAAAAACTGTCTGCCGAGTTGTTTTACAAGTTTCATAATGCGGTCGCTCAAGTCGAGATTCCAGAAAACGTTGGGGATTTTCGTTTAATCAACCGTCGAGTCGTAGAAGCCATTCAGCTGCTTCCCGAAAACCAACGGTTTATGAAAGGGATTTTCTCTTGGGTTGGTTTTAAAACCGCCGTAGTTGAATACAAACGAGAAGCAAGAGAAGCTGGTGAAACCAGTTTTAACGGCTGGAAACTCTGGAACTTTGCGCTCGATGGCATCACCAGTTTTAGTACGGCGCCATTACGTATTTGGTTATACGTGGGTGGGTTTATCTCTGCGTTGTCGTTTATTTACGGTAGCTTAACCATTATCAAAACGCTGATCTATGGGATTGATTCTCCAGGTTATGCATCGCTGATCACCGTTATACTCTTCCTTGGTGGTGTTCAATTAATTGGTATTGGTGTAATGGGTGAATATGTCGGCCGGCTGTATATGGAGTCGAAGCGTCGTCCCACCTATATCATTGAAGAAGATAGTATTATTGAAGAAGATGGTGTCGTTGAAGAAAACACTCTCACAGAGGACGCTAAGTTGGCTAAAAATAACAGTGATGTAAGTAATGACACCACGGGTGATAATTCACCCAATGAATCCGAGAATCGTCGATAATCATGACAATGTTGGATAAATTACTGAGCATACGCATTGTTAGGTTCGCGCTCACCGGCGGGTTATCGACGGCGATTCATATTAGCGTCGCTTTCTTGTTTTTACATTTCGTGCAAGATAATGTACTGCTCGCCAACATTTGTGGGTTTTCCCTCGCTTTTATTTTCTCTTATTTTGCTCAGACCATTCTTGTTTTTAAGAACAAAGTAAACTGGGGAAATGCTGCTCGATTTTTTATTGTGCAGTTTGGTGCCCTACTCGTCTCACAGGGCATCAGTGAGCTATTTTCCGATCTCAACAGCTACGTCCGTGTATTGATGGTTGTAATCATTTTACCGATTGTCACTTATGTGGTTCACAAGCTTTGGACTTTTTCAGATAAACCAGCGCCGTAAATGGCGACCATTATAACTAACGAGTTGATACATGAAGTTTAACGCAACGATAGAACGATATTTTCATTGGCTTTACCCGCTAGGCTTTCTCGTCGGTTTAGTGTTTTCGTTCATCTATGCCAACAACCAAATCTTAACTGGCGATCAAACCCAGATGTTCTACAAGGGATATCTAGGGGCCTACAACGACGTTTGGCTCAGTTATGGGAATGCCGCCAGTGCCGTTGGCAACGTACCAGGTTCACTATCTACTTGGTTAATTGGCGGCCCGCTACTGATTTGGGATTCGCCGTGGGCACCAATGTTGTTATTGCTTGCCCTGCGTGTTGTCTCTCTATTGTTGCTTGATAACGTCATCAAGCATGTCTTCGTTAACCAGACTCAATTGGCTCGCTTGCTATTTCTAGGGCTTTACTGGCTAAACCCTTGGTTTTTATACGATAGTTTATTATACAACCCTTCTTACCTTTGCCTTTTTGCTGCCATTCATCTTTGGTCTGCATTTAAAATGCGTGAAGCACCGTCTTTCTTCTACACTTTTATTCACGTCATCTCGATTGGCTTGGCGATGCAGTTACATTATTCATGGCCAATTTTGGCAGTGATCTCTGTGTATTTGTTTTATCGCCAAATGGGCGCGATTTCTTGGTGGGGGGTCATCGCGGCGATTGCGACTATCCTTGTGTCTCTTATTCCTTACTTTCAAGAACTGGCCGTTAATGACGAGCTCCAACGAGAAAGTGACCGATATATTGGTTATGGGTTAGTACACGTTTACCCTGTGTTAAAAGCATTACTCTATTGGTTGCGCTATGGGTCAATGTTGTTTTCTAATAAAGTCATTGCATACAGTGAGTTCGACTGGCTGACCAGTATTGAATGGCTAAAAATGACCGCTTTAATGCTCTGGAAAGCACTCATTTTTATCATTGGTGGTGTGAGTGTCGTTATTTCCGCTAGGCTCAATTGGCTGTCTTGGAAGCAAGTAAAAGGCTCGCTCAAGCGTGGGCAAACCATCGAGAATACACAGCACTGGATAGGGCTTTATGCCTTTGCTGCAGTATTAGGTGTTTTAATTAGTGCCGCCCTTTCACCTATTACTTTTAGTTACTGGCATTTAATCATGGTTTACCCATTCGCCATTTTGCCTATTGTGTTAGGTATCCATCGCTTTCTTATTGATGGTGCGACGCCGCCTAATGCAAACGGTCCAAACAAGTTCATTCGCTTTTGTCAAAGTAAGGCATGGGGGCAATGGCTCAATCGTCAGTTCAGATCCCAATCCTTTGTGCAAAAGCTACTATTGATTGGTTTAGGGTATTTAATTGCCATTAATCTTCTTGCTTCACAAGATAGCATCAAGTATTCATTCGATGCCGATTATCCATCTCAAGTAGAGCAGTACTTAATCGAGCAAGGCCTGCAAAACGACGGATTGAACCCCCCAGCACTCGAACAACACCAGCACACGAATAGCAACGGAGAGTAACGATGTTGCGCTTTCTTTATAGTGGTTTACTCGCCCTTGTCGCGCCGTTTTTTTTGTACTCGCTTTTTGCAAAAAAAACGGGAAAACCCGCGGTGGGCAGACGCTGGCGAGAGCACTTTGGCCAAACGCCACCTATTGAGATAAATGAGGGTGTATCGACTAAGGCTGTGGTTTGGTTTCATGCGGTATCTGTTGGTGAAGTCATCGCTGTCACGCCGCTGATTAAGCGCTTTGTTATGATGCACCCTGATAAACAAGTTGTCATAACCACCACAACACCAACCGGCGCGGAGCAAGCGGCAAAGTTAGCGCCAGACGTTATCCATCGTTACATGCCTCTCGACTTCTCATTTGCAGTTCGCGGCTTTTTGTCTTCGATAAAGCCGAGCCAACTGATTATTGTCGAAACGGAACTGTGGCCAAATACACTTCACCAAGTGGCAAAATCAGGCGTTCCGATTGCGGTAATCAATGCGCGCCTTTCTGAGCGTTCGTGCCTTCGATATCAAAAGGTCCTTCCCATTTTCCAATGGCTCGCGAGTAAAATTGACCATGTCCTTTGCCAGCATCAAGACGACGCCGATCGTTTTCTTCGCTTAGGAATGAGTAAGCATAAAGTTGCCGTGACAGGTTCTGTCAAATTCGATATTTCGATTGAGGCCTCTGTTAGCCAAAAGGGTCAACAGCTACGACATGACGTAGGTGCCCAACGGCCCGTTTGGATCGCTGCGAGTACACACCAAGGAGAAGATGAGCAAGTATTAGAAGCGCACCGTCGTTTATTACAGACGCACCCCACTAGCTTACTATTATTGGTTCCACGGCATCCAGAGCGTTTCGACGATGTGGCGGCACTATGCGAAAAACAGGGCTTCTCGTTGGTTCGACGTACCGACACAAACACAGCGGTTAACCACGAGCATAATGTCTACCTCGCAGATACCATGGGTGAAATGATGACGTTACTTGCTGCAAGTGATATTTGTTTTATGGGAGGCAGTTTACTGGGGGATAAAGTCGGAGGACACAACTTACTTGAGCCTGCCGCATTAGGCATCCCTTCCCTTACTGGTCCCAGCTATTTTAACTTTACCGATATCACCAAGCAATTAATTGAGCATAATGCCTGCCATGTTATTGCTGATGCCGAAGCGCTTTCATCAATCTTAAGCGAATGGTTAGAACAACCAGAGCTATTAAATAGTATGGGGGACAATGCACGACAGGTCGTCGCTAAAAATAAAGGGGCTATTGAGCGAACTCTTGAGCAACTATGACGTTAGGATCTATGACGTTAGGATCTATGACGTGAGAATCTATGACATGGGCATTGAGAAGAAGAGCCTTACCAAAGTAACGACAAGCTTTTCGAGTAAGTTTACAGGCCGTCCTAGTCAATTATTAACAGGTAGCGGTTTAATTGCTTAGCGGCTTGGTTACTGCCGATCTGCATGTCAACACGGTCACGATACACTTTTTGCATCCGTATAAACGCGACCGAGAACTTAAGATGAAGAATGCGGAGCCTGTAAAGATGCAACGCTTTCAACCTGCTACTTACTTTTTACTTTTTACTTTTTACTACTTGCGATTTACTACTTCACTTAGCCATGTATCGCTTAACTCGGTAACGTATCGATACCAAATGCCGTGTATGCTATTTTTTCAGCCCTTACCTTGGCAAATAACTCATCATTGACTGGTAATCTTGGCAACTCTTTGTGATAAATATGGACTTGGGTTGCTTTATAAAAGCAGTTATGGATTTCAACCCCTAACAGCTGTAGACGAAAGTCAATATCACTGTCTTCCCCCGTGCCAGCCGCTTCATAGCGCATATCAAACCCATTAATTTTAAGTAAATCCGCTTTATGTAATGACAAATTACATCCAACTAATCCTTTCTTTTTATTTTGCAACTTGGCTCTCAACCAATCATTCGTTAAGCGATAACCTTTTTCAACATTTTTTCCCTTTCCACGCAGGCCATCAATCACCATTTTACCAAAGTTGTCAGCCACAAATTGCTCTGGAGAGGAGCACGTAACAAGCAATTCACTGCATCGAGGGGAAAGGTCTGCTCGTCTACCATTGATCACCCGATTAACTCTCGACTCACTTAGATGGTCTTCAATAAAATGAGACTGGGGAACACAATCGCCATCAATAAAAATTAGATATTCACTGCGACTCGCTTTTACACACAAATTTAAACAACGGTTCTTTCTAAACCCAGCGTCTTCGTGCCAAATATGTTGTATTGCAAGTGGTGAGGCTTCTATAACACGGTTGAGTTTTTTGACAACGTCATCACGAGACCCATCATCGGCTATGATCACCTCAAAGTTGCTTTCTGTTTGATGCTCAAGCGCTTTTAAGACAACGGACAGGACATCAAGGTTGTTGTAGAAAGCAATAATAATGGAAGCGCTATACATGCGGAGCCTCTTCTTGTTGGATGATTTCGGCATCATAAAAACGAATAGCAAGGCAACACATAAACGCCGCCATTAGCGTTTGGTAGTTAAGCTCATTACTATAAAACAAACCAATCACTATATATGATAACACGACTAAAATTGCCGAATGTAGCCATGAACACTGACGCCCTCTATATTGCTTGTATCGTGTCCACAGTGCTGAAAGTACGAGATATGCACCAAAAAAACTCATACACAAATAAATGAGTCCCATTTTATTCATCACATTCAAGAAGGCATTGTGGTGATCATTCAAAGACGCTTCTTCTGCTAAATGACTGAGGTATCCCCCTTGCTGAAGAAATGCAGTAAAAGAAGGGGACAAATGCTCAAAACCACTGCCAAACAAAACACTACGCCAATCATTAACCAGGTTGTATTGAAAAAAATCAACCGCATAAATCCACATGTTGATTCGAGCCAAGTTAGATATATTCTGAGTCAAATCAAAGATAGATATGAAACGCACCCAGACAGAATCTATTAGCTCTGGGGCAGCAATAGCCAAAACGATAACACCAATAATGCTTAAAGCCGTAAAACGAAGAAGATAACGACGATTTAGTACTATAAAATAAGTACAGAATGAAATAGCTACCGCCAACAAAGGGCCTCGCATTCCTGAAACCAATAAGGCCAGCAATACCAAAATAAAACTAACACCGATTGCAGTCCTGACCTTACCCAAGTTACGGTTTGAAAAAGTAGGCAGTAAGAATACGAGCAAATAACAGACATATTCCCCCCAACGACCTAAGTCCCAAAAACTGGCAATGCGATCAATGGGCTCACCAGAGAGCAATAATGTTATCCACATAAACAAAGAGTACAAGGACGCAATGACGGCACCAAGCAACAGGCCATATAGTGCTAACGCCCTATTTCGTTCATCCCGCAAGAGATAAAGGCATATTGGTACCACCAACAACACACTGCCTTTATTCATAAAATCTTTCGCGCTGTCCACCCCACCGAGTGACAACAAAGAAAACAAAACTCCGCCGGAAAATAGTAGGATTAGCCATCGAGATATGGCGCTCACCGACTGTAACGATATCTCTTTTCGATACTTGACGATAAACCCAGAAAAGACGAGTAGCAGTAAGATCGAAAAAATACCCACCCCCGCTTTTGACACTCCTAGTGACAAGGCAAGACCTGCTAGTATCCACCCAAATATCGAGTGGTTAATTACATTTTGTTTCTTAGCTAACAAGGACATACTCACTATAAGTTAAGATTTAATAAACCATCGGATCATATCAAAGCGGAACACAGACAGCCAATAATGTTCCAACGCGCACATCAACAATACCGTTAGCACATCTCATGATTAATGATATGAGTGAACTCACTGTCTTTGAAGTGTATGTTAAACCGCCCGACTTCTTTCTCGAAGGAGCGCCTTAAACGCGCATAGTTTTGGCTTTTCCATTCATCACCTGGCTCCACACGACACTTATCAAAATCAATAATCCACACCTCATCTTGCTCATCAATCAAGATATTGTGGATATTGAGGTCAGTATGATTAACTTGCGCATCATGCATCTTACGGATCTCTTGACCAATCTTTTGATACATACTTTCTGGCAACGGTTTTTCTTGTAAAATAGCGACCAAGTCGCGTGCATTCGCGATCTTTTCACTCAATAAATCGGCACGATAATAGGGACCTACTTTTACCGCGCGAGCCGCGATGGGACTAGGGACATTTACACCCGCGGCAATTAACGTGTGAAGCAATTTATATTCTTGATAGCTGCGTGTTTGCTCCCAACCCGAAAACCAATACTGGTCTTTGACCATTTTCCCAAACAAACCACCGCGGCGATAATGCCTCAATGCGGCCTCAACCGTTTGAGTTTGCACAAACCACGTGGTTCCTCGGCCCTGAGCACTGCCAATGACTTTATCTTGCGACTGCCAAAAATCCGGCTCAAAAACCTGTTCGATCGGTTCTTGAAGTAAGGCTTCATCATACCAATACGTTATGTTGTTCTTGTTCACTGTTTTCACGAACGCTTCCTAAGCTAAGGGCCTTGGCACTGTAACCGCGGCTATCGTTATTATTTTCTTGCTTCTAATTTTACATTCAAAGCACTCAACTGCATAATCCTTATATCTCCCTTTTTATTTAGACACTATGGCACTTTTTAATTCCCCTCCACGCTCTATTTGTGTGCTTCGCTTATCTGCAATTGGTGATGTTTGCAACACCATTGCAGCGGTGCAGGCTATCCAGACGTTCTGGCCAGACACTCAGATAACATGGGTGACAGGCAAGCTTGAGGCCAAACTGCTGGAAAGTATTGAGGGTATTCATGTTGTAGTTTTCGATAAAAAAGCCGGCTGGAAGGGCTATACCGCGCTTTGGCGGGAATTAAAAGGTCAGCGGTTTGATGCTTTGCTGCATATGCAATACGCTTTTCGGGCAAGTATTGCCACACTAGGCATTAACGCTCGCTACACGTTAGGTTTTGATGGTGAGCGAGCGCAAGACTTTCAAGGGTTATTTACCAATACGAAGGTGCCGTCTCCCCATAAAATGCATGTTCTTGATGGGCTAATGGCCTTTACTGAAGTGCTCGGCGTGCCTCATGCTGCGCCTCTTTGGTCACTGCGCTACTCGGAAAAGCACGCTCATTGGGCAGACAAGTCTCTTAACCGCAATCAGCCTAGTCATAATAGTAAGCCGCGTAACCTTGTTATCGTTCCTGCGGCGAGCAAGGGGTACAAAAACTGGACAGCAAACGGCTATGTTGCGGTGATCAAGCATGCCATCACTCAAGGTTGGAATGTTATTCTAGCGGGAAGTCCGGCGGCCATTGAGGTTGAACTTGGCCAGGTGATTGAGCGTCAACTCTTGCATTCCGATACGAGCTCTTGCGCTGACTCGCCGTCTATATCACACCACGTGACCAACTTAATTGGCCAAAGTAGTTTGTTAGAGATGTTGGCATTGATCGATAAGGCCGATATGCTCATCGCGCCTGATACGGGCCCAACACATATGGCCAATGCGATGGCAACCCCCGTGATCGGCTTATATGCTCACCACAACCCAAAACGAACAGGGCCATATAATTACCAAGACTATGTGGTCTCAGCCTATGAAGAAGCCATCCAAGCAGAAACTGGCAAACCCAGTAGTGAATTAAGTTGGCGAGCAAGAGTAAAAGACAAACAAGCGATGCAGCGTATTCAACCTGAAGAGGTCATCGCCATGTTCGATCGCGTTGTTGAGCAAGAGCAGTTAGGCCCTGATTTGCTAAAATAAATCGCCATGGCTAAACCGTCTACGTGAGACTCACTGCTCCCTTCATAGGGATGACCGAATTTTTGATTAAGGTAAATAACGTGACTAAACCAACCCTTGCTGTCGCTTTGATTGTAAAAAACGAAACCAAACACTTACGAGCCTGCCTGGAAACGGTTCAGGGCTGGGTGGATGAGATCGTGATTCTTGACTCGGGAAGCACCGACGATACACCAGCCATCGCGGCGGAATTTAACGCTAAATTTCAGGTGAATTCAGAATGGCCTGGGTTTGGTGCTCAACGTCAATTGGCACAAAGCCATGTTGAGTCTGATTTTGTTTTTTGGCTGGATGCCGATGAGCGCGTCACGCCAGAGCTAAAACAAAGTATTTTGACGGCGGTTGAACGCAATGAACCCAACACGATCTACCAATTTGCTCGCTTAAGCTGGGTATTTGGGCGCTTTATCAAGCACTGCGGTTGGTATCCTGACAAGGTGCTTCGACTTTATCCCACCAAGCTAACGCAATATAACGACTCGTTGGTGCATGAAAAAGTAGAAACGAATGCCTCAATGACAGTAGAAACATTGGATGGCGATTTAATCCATTACACCTACGATGATATTCATCATTATCTCGTCAAATCAGCGGGCTACGCTAAAGCTTGGGCAGAACAGCGCGAAGCACGTGGCAAACGCGCAAGCATCTCGCAAGGTATCGTGCATGCCATTGCTTGCTTTGTGAAGATGTACATTGTGAAAGCTGGGTTCTTAGATGGCAAACAAGGCTTTTTGCTTTGTCTGTTATCGGCGCATTCTACGTTCGTGAAATACGCCGATTTGTGGGTTAGGACAAGTACGTCTCAGCCCAAGGCGTAAGCGTCGCCAGTACCACACGAGTATCAATGCGAGTCATGTTTTCTTGACTCGCTTTATCTTCTGACGCCGGTGGACAAAAAGCGATATGTCGCCCTTCAGAGTTAAGTGGTCGCCAGCGTAGTGGTGTTGCTGAGCGCTTAGACGGGAAGAAACCCACCGTCGGAACATCTAACGCCGCGGCGATATGCAACGGTCCCGTCGAGCCAGCAATAAACAGGCTTGCACAAGCTATCGAACACGAGAAATCGACTAAGCCATTATTTTTGTCGTACACCACGCTTGCTACGTGACGAGACTCCAGTGCAACCCTCAATTCTTCGGCTTTCTTTTCCTCTCCTGGTCCAGCAGTTAATACCACCTCAAACCCTTGACTGCCAGGCGATGTTTGCTCAAGAAGAGCAAGGCCTGCCACCAGTTCAGCATATTGTTCAATCGACAGGTTGTTTGCCGAGCCACCGCTGCCTGCATGCACATACACCCAAGGTTTTTGGCTATCCAAGCCAAGGCTTTGCGCTAGCATCGTGCGTTGTTGGGTGAGTTGCTGCGTATCAAAACTGAAATACGGCGCTTTGGGCTCAACAACATCTATCTTATTGTCATTTAAGAAAGCTCGCACAAGATCGAGGTTGTATTCATATTCTGGCTTGGCGCTCTGCGAGCGTTTTTGTTTAATGCGATGATTATAAAATATCTGCGCGAGTTTCGTTGCCGGGGCTAAGCGATAAGGAATGCGTGCTTTCCACACCAGTAACGCGTTGTACATGGTTGAAAACAGATTGATAGAGGCATCAAACTGCGCCGCTTTCAGCTCCGCTTGCAATAACTGCTGCTGCGCTTTATCTGCCTGTTCGCCTACATCCACAATCACGTCATCTATCCATGGACAGGCTGTCGCCAATGCTACGGTGTATTTAGGCACCAAGGCGGTAATATGACAATCCGGTAAAGACGATTTCAGCATCGCGAAGCTCGGCCATGCCAACATAAAATCACCGATTTTATCGTTTCGAATGACCAGGATTTTTTTCATCATCTTACTTCTCTCTCATCGCAGATAGGGCGCGTCTCAACGTTTCTTCATAATAACAACTCGAAGACAGAATGGTAACTCTCGCGCTCGCTTAAAGAATTTAAAATCGCGCATAATTTGCTACACTGACTGAAATTTCAAAATAGAGCCAACGCCGTGACACAGAAGCGAATTTCTCGAGTAATCTATCCAGGTACCTTTGATCCTATTACCAATGGTCATCTTGATTTGATAGAACGAGCATCTTGTATGTTTGATGAGGTCATCATCGCCATCGCTGCCAGTCCCAGCAAAAATACGATGTTTACGCTCGAAGAACGGGTGGATTTTACTCTTCAAGTCACTCAGCACCTGGAGAACGTGACGGCAAAAGGGTTTTCTGGCTTGTTGGTTGATTTTGCGAAACACGAAAAAGCCAACGTCCTCATCCGTGGTTTACGCACCACTGGTGATTTTGAATACGAATTTGGGCTTACTAATATGTATCGCCGCTTACTGCCTGGCATGGAAAGTGTCTTTCTAACCCCGGCCGAAGAACATGCGTTTATTTCATCGACACTGGTTCGCGAAGTAGCGATCCATGGTGGGGACGTGAGTCAATTTGTACCACCTATTATTGAAAATGCCTTAAAATCAAAAAATATCGTCTAGAAAAATATTTTCGTCGATAAAATCACAATCCCTAACAATAGATTGAATATCTGTTTATTGACCTACACTTGAACATTATGTGAGACTTCGTGGGTTTTTTAATCGTACTGGCAGCAATTGCTGCGCGGTACTTATTTTGCAAAGCGATCATTACGTTAGGTAATGAGGCTGGAGTTGTAAACAATGATAAATAAACAGCGCACGCTGTGGATACTGTTGATTGGTGCCTTACTGATTCGCCTATTGTCATTAGGCCTATATCCGTTAATGGACACCACTGAGTCTCGCTACGGTGAGATGGCAAGAATGATGGTAGAAACGGGCAATTGGCTAACGCCATTGTTCGACTATGGCGTTCCTTTCTGGGGTAAACCACCGCTATTCACATGGATGAGTGCGGCTAGTGTCGAAATGCTAGGACTCTCCGAATTTGCGCTGCGCCTGCCTCATTGGATTGCTGGTGTACTCGTGGTTTGGGCATCGGCGTGGGTGGCGAAAAAGAATGGCTACAACCCGCTCGTGGCGGCGCTTGTGCTGTCGACTACGTTGGTTTTTTCTATCTCTGCCGGTGCAGTGATGACCGATATGGCGTTGACTGTCGGACTGACGCTGGCCATGGTTGGATTTTATCAATGCTGGCGCGGTGAAACGCTATGGGGCTATGTGGGCTTTGCTGGCCTTGCGATCGGCCTTTTAGCTAAAGGCCCGGTCACCATTGTTTTATTTGGATTAGCCGTATTCCCTTGGATGGTGATTCAGCACGGCATTGTTGGCGCTTTTGTTGAACTATGGCGTCGTTTCCCGCTAGTCAAAGGCACGCTGTTAATGCTTGTCATTGCTTTGCCTTGGTACATCCTTGCCGAGCGTGCGACACCAGGCTTCATTGATTATTTCATTGTCGGTGAGCACTACAAGCGCTTTGTTGAGCCAGGCTGGACGGGCGATCTTTACGGTTCAGGTCACCAAGAACCAAAAGGGAAAATTTGGTTCTTCTGGCTGCTGGCAGTACTGCCTTGGTCATTGATTCTGCCAATCATGATGATGGTTCGTGCTAAGTTTGGTCTCGAACAAGCGAAGAAAAACCAAGGCTTTACTAGCTTTGCTATCTGGTGGGCACTGGCGCCGCTGATCCTCTTTTCTTTATCCAGTAATATTCTGCCAACGTACGTGCTACCAGGCACACCAGCGGTGGCATTGCTTATTGCTATATTCTGGAAACAGAAAGATACCATCTGGGTATCGATTTCAGCCCTGATTGTACCCATTGCTCTCATTGCCGCCACATATCTACTGGCAACAGGAAAAGTCGCGGATAACAGTGATAAGACCATTTTTGAAACGGTTGACCCTGATATTAGCGCGTTCTATGTTTACCCGCGTTCCTACTCTGGTCAGTACTACAGTAACGGGAAAGCGAAGGTATTTGAGTCCGATAAGCAAGTAGAAGGCTTAGACGAGTTTTACATCATCTCTTACAACGACAGACAGCGTGATTTTATTCCCTTCAAGGAAAAATACAGTTGTAGTGAAGAGGCTGTGGCCGAAAGTGCCGATCGCATGGCACTGTTGTGTAAGGTCAAACCTGAAACGAAGTAGTATAAGGCCGAGTGGCTATGGACGATTAACGTCATAAATCATTACGTTTATGGCGCACGAAAAAAAGGGACCGAGTGAAATCACTCGGTCCCTTTTTTTATCTCAACAACCCATAGCGAGCGTTATACCAAAGCGGTTAACTCTCGCCATTAGAATTGAGCGCTAGCGACTAGGGTTAAATACCATACTCTGCACGGTACGCCTTCACGGCTTCAAGGTGTTCTGTGCTACCACCTTGACCTTCTAGATAGGTAATCAAGTCCGTTAGGCTAACAATAGAAATCACCGCACAACCAAAATCACGTTCCACTTCCTGAATCGCAGACAATTCACCCTTGCCCTTTTCTTGGCGATCAATTGCCACCAACACACCTGCTAAATCAGCGCCGTTCGCCTTAATGATTTCCATCGACTCACGAATGGCTGTACCCGCTGTAATCACATCATCCACCAGCATAATGCGACCTTCTAGTGGGCTGCCCACCAAGCTACCGCCTTCGCCGTGTGTTTTGGCTTCTTTACGGTTAAAGCAGTATGGCGTATCCACATCATAATGATCGGCTAGTGCCACCGCTGTAGTTGTGGCAATTGGAATACCTTTGTAGGCAGGACCAAATAGCACGTCGTACTGAATAGCAGAATCCGCCAAGGCTGCCGCATAAAAGCGACCTAAGCGTGCCAAATCACGGCCTGTATTGAAAAGACCAGCGTTAAAGAAATAAGGGCTTTTACGGCCAGACTTTAGGGTAAATTCGCCAAATTTGAGTACTTCTTTTTCTAGGGCAAATTCAATAAACTCACGCTGGTATGCTTTCATGTTTTCTCTCTCTTTTGTTGTGTTCGTCACCCCTTGAAAATGGGATCGTCCAAAGCGAGTCATGCGCTTTATGAGGTTCTCACTTTCGTGAGGATGACGGTTATCTTTTTAACCGTTATTCAGTGTGCGTTATGCACAAAAAAATAGCCCCCTTACGGAAGCCATTCAATAATTAGTCTGCTAATGCCGCCTTCTGAGCGGTGACGATCTCGGCAATGCCGTTTTTCGCGGACTCCAACAACGCCATGAGCTCTTCATGACAGAATGGTTCGCCTTCTGCTGTGCCTTGGATTTCGATCATACGACCATCTTCCGTCATCACAACATTCATGTCAGTATCGGCGGCTGAATCTTCTACGTACTCAAGGTCACAGAAAATGTTTTCGCCAAGGATGCCAACAGAAACCGCGGCAACGTGGCTCTTCATTGGGTTAGCTTTCAGTGAGCCTTTCTTCACAAGGTGAGCAAACGCGTCAGCCATTGCTACGCTCGCACCAGAGATAGCTGCAGTACGTGTACCGCCATCAGCTTGGATCACATCACAATCCACCGTCACCATGATTTCACCCATGGCTTCAAGGTCAACGACCGCACGAAGGCTACGTGCGATAAGACGTTGGATTTCCATCGTACGGCCACCTTGCTTACCACTTGCCGCTTCACGACGCATTCTTGTATGCGTTGAGCGAGGTAGCATGCCGTATTCAGCGGTTACCCAGCCCTTACCTTTGCCTTTCAACCAACGTGGAACATTTTCTTCCACAGTGGCGTTACACAATACTTTGGTATTGCCAAACTCGACAAGAACCGAGCCTTCAGCATAAGCAGTATAGTTGCGAGTAATTTTAATTGGGCGCACTTGCTCTGCTGCGCGATCATTTGGACGCATGGACATTACCTTTAATAGGGGAAGGGTTTGGTTGGGCGAAGATTATAGCGGAGAAGGGAGTATGGGTCTAGGTGCTTGGTGCTTGGTCCTTGGTCCTTGGTCCTTGGTCCTTGGTCCTTGGTCCTTGGTCCTTGGTAGAAGATAGTTCGCTTGACCCCAAGGGTCTAGGACCGTCTTTTACCTAGAGCCATCTTTTTAAACTGTGCTACCATGAGTGCAGTTTGAACAATTATTAAATTCAAGGAAATTAGTCCATGATCTACAGCATGACCGCTTACGCTCGTAAAGAAGTCAAAGGTGACTGGGGAAGCGCCGTTTGGGAAATTCGCTCAGTAAACCAACGTTACCTCGAAACGTATTTTCGCCTTCCAGAGCAGTTTAGAGGCCTTGAACCTGTACTTCGTGAACGCTTCCGTAAGCGCTTGGCGCGCGGTAAGGTTGAATGTAACCTGCGCTTTGAAGCGAACCCAGCAGCAAAGAGCGAACTGAACATCAATGAAGCCCTCGCTCAACAGGTCATCAACGCAGCAAAACAAGTGATGAGCCTAACCGGCGAAGATAGCCGTTTGAACCCTTTCCAAGTCATGAACTGGCCTGGTGTGATGGAAACGCCAGAGCAAGACATGGATACCATCAATAAAGAACTACTGGTCGGTTTTGAAGCAGCACTCGTTGACTTTATTGAAGCCCGCGCAAGCGAAGGCAGCAATATGAAGGCCCTCATAGACCAACGCCTAGAAGCGATCACAAGCGAAGTTGTCAAAGTCCGTGCTCGCATGCCAGAAATCATTGAATGGCAGCGTGAGCGTTTACTGGGTAAGTTTGAAGATGCAAAAGTAGATTTAGATGCTGGTCGCGTAGAGCAAGAATTAATTTTACTGGCACAAAAGTCAGACGTTGCTGAAGAGCTTGACCGTTTGGATTCTCACGTAAAAGAAACCACGTCAATCATGAAAAAAGGCGGCGCCTGTGGTCGTCGTCTCGATTTCATGATGCAAGAATTCAACCGTGAGTCCAACACGCTTGCGTCTAAGTCTATCAGCACCGACATCACCGCCTCTGGCGTAGAGCTTAAAGTCTTGATTGAACAAATGCGTGAGCAAATTCAGAATATTGAATAGTATCCATAGCTGTATTTTATTATAAAATAACATCTAAAATACAGAAGCTTGCAAAGTTAGATTTTCTATTGCCGCACTCCTTAATACGAAATTAACCACCACAGGGTGGTGGTTAATTTCGTGCTCTGCCCTCACCCCTTTACTAGACTTCATTCCTTAGACTTCAATCCTGAATTCAAAAGCTTGCTTCATCAATGGCTGCACTTCTACTTTATCTGGCGTCCTAAGCTCATTAACATGCCTCATTGGTGCCACCGTCACAAAGCCCCAAAACTCCAAAAAGCGTTTAATGAAGCGCGATTCAATCATTGTGCCTAGTAACTGACTCGAGGATGAATACCCATCTTCAGGACATCTCAGCAGTAAGTCTGGGAATGCGGTCATTACCTCTTCAATCAACTGCTCCGTATTGCCATGGCTTTGCAGACGCCACAGCATAAACAACCAGAAGGTTCTTAAATCAACATCGTGCTCCCATCCATCTAGGTAGCCCCAATTGTACTGAAAGGTTGCTGCTTCGAGCATAGGGATAAAGAACGCTTGAATACCGTGCGTTAGGTACTGTTTTTGAGCTGCTTCTTTAACATGATAACGCCCACTGCGGCGATAAATTACACCTGAAACCTCAGCCAGTACTCGGCTGTAATGTAGGGCATTGAACTTATCTTCGTTACTGCCTGCATATTCACTGATACTGATGTATCGATCAAATTGAGAGACGGCGAACTCTGGTAATAATTCACTGGCCTGTTTAACGATTTTTGTTGGTAAGTTACCTTTGCTGGTGGCTTTAAATGAGCCATCGTTTTGCATGGCTTCATCTAACATTAATTCTAAATAACGCATCACTGGGCTGGTGTTTAGATTATCTGGCGTGTGTATTGTTACCCCTTCCAATTCCTTGAAAGGCGCATATAACCAATTGCTCATTTGTGTTGGCGAAAGGCCACAAAAGTCAGGATGAGGCAGCTCATTGGCCGCCTTCATTTTTTGCTCTGCAACGATATTAAGCTCTTCTAAAGACAAGTTAGGGTTCATTGCAGCAACTTGCTCAATATCATCTAGCATAGAGGCGTGTTGTTTAGAAATACTATTCATGCAGCAGCGTTTGTACTTTTTACCGCTACCACAAGGGCAAGATTCATTTCGACCTGGTTTCATGCTCTACCTATTCGCCTTATTTATCTTAATGCTACGTCATCTTGAGCAAACACTACCTCAACCTAACACCCTCTCTGGCTAAAAGTGCCGCGTTTTCTTGCTTGCGCTCTGCGAGTGTTTTTTCTATCGCTAATATTGTTGTCTTGCTGATCGCGTGTTGCTCAGCAAGTTGCCTAAACTGACTAATGGCCTCAACCACTTCTTGAATACATTGCTGCGCTTCTTTCCATGTAGCAAAGCCTGCACTGGCAGCCAGCTTTTGCATCACTTTAAGTGGTGGTGCTTTTCCGTACCCTGCAAAGGCGGTGGCATGCTCATTAAAAGGGTGAGGGCTAAAGGTGACATCGTAAAATGGGGCGAGTTGCCAACTGCCATCATCGGCTTGTAAAAAGCCCCAGTTTTTACTGTGATCGTCTTGGTTAGCTGCAAACAAGTTAAACATTGCGCGACGAAATTGAAGTTGCCCAGCAGCAGGTGATTTACAAAGTTGGCGGCTGGCCTTAATCAGATCGCTATAATCTAAGCTAGGGCTTCGAAAATCAGCATCCAATAGGCCGCAAGCACTGTGCATATGTAAGCGTCCAGCCTTCTCCTGTGCAGGTAAATAGTCAAAACGCTTTAACGCAAGCCATGCTTTAGCGCCGCTACTTGCAGGTGCTTCAATTAATTGCCACATCGGTGGCTGACATTTTGCCTGCTCAGCCATTTGTAGATAGACAGCCTCACACAAACCTTCTTCGTGACCCAATGCCAAGTGCTTCGAAGTAAACTTAACTAACCATGCTTCATCGCCAGGCTGCGCATAGGTACGACATTGCGTTGCATCTCCAGCGGGCATATAAATTTGCGCTTTAGGGCGAGCACCACCGGAGCTGCCGACGGCTACCAACGTTGCTAACACTTGCTGAGTGCTACCGTCTAACTCATCAGAGAGGGAGTGATCGAACAAGGTTTGAGCTTCAAGCCCAAGTGTTTCCAGGTCAATATCTGAACGCTGAGCGAATGAGAGCTCAGATACAGGGGTAAAAGACAATGCCCCCATTCCTTGCTGGCCAACAAAAGCCAGTCTATCCATTGCTGTTACTTGCGCTGGTAAAATACCTTGTTGTCGGAACACACGATCTTGCAACAACAAACCCCAACCATCGGGAAGACTGTCTCCAAAAACGCCGTGTATACCTTGGTGAGGCTCTTTCGGTGCTAGCTGCAATCGCACATCACCTTGAAGCGTAAAAGGGGATAAATTGCCAAACCTGCTTATGTAGTTATCATCGTACTGAAAGAAAACACCTTGTCGGTTTTGCGCTAATACACCCACCGATACCATTTCGCCCGTTGTGAGAGTGCGCTCCACATTCAACTTTTGGATGAATTTAAAGCTCATCTTTAAGCACCTCTTCTATACTGGTCGGTAAAGCACTGCGGTCAGACGTTGTTTGTGTCAATTGATAAAGCCTGTCTAGTGAATCCAACGACTGCCACAAAAGCAGCAGCTGACGAAATGAAATTTGCCCGGTGAGTTCAAACTTTTTTATGGTCGAGGAAGGTACACAGCTGCGCAGGGCCAGCGCCTCTCGCGATAGCTTCGCTTGTTTGCGTAAGCCACGCAGATGAGTAGCAAAAGATTGGCTTACATCAGTGTCATCTAAAAGTGAAAAGTTCATACGAAACCAAAACAGATACAATAGTGTCCATTATAGCTGTATTTTCTTATTTATGGATACAATAGCACCCATAAAATCATAAATCGCTATCACTTAACTGGAGAAGGATACTAAGACCTGATACTTTGCGTCAGGCAAGGGGGCAAGTTAAGGTAATTCATCACCTAATAAGCTTGTATCTAGGCAGTGAATCGTTTATCCAAAGATCAGTGGTTTCGCTACTGGTCTTTTTACTTCCTATACCTAGCGCTGTCTTGCTGTGAACGCCACGCTCATCACCTCACTATGTGGTGCACCATCAACGCCCTACTCCCATGAAAAGCCAAGTACTTCTCAGGACAATAGCATCCAGTATAAAAGTAATGACACCACGAGATTTTCAGAAAAGAAAACAAAAAGGCTTCAACCACCTCTTTGCTATTTACTGCAATTTGGAGCTCATCCCATTTACTTCGTACTCGAATCATTTACCTCTTATCAATGTCAGGAATATGTCATGGCAATACTATCAGTTATTCATCATCAATATAAAAACAACAGCGCCATGTTTTAACCCTTTTGTTTAACACCAACTTAAAAACCTAAAAATCAAAACCTTAAGTGAGCCGTCGGCTATTATTTTACTTTTACACATTGAAGAACATTCAATGAAAGTAATGGATAGCGCTTGATAATAAAATTCATATTACTTAGAGTACTAATCGTTTGGCTATAAGCTACATCTAAAAAGGATTGACAACATGGATCCCATACTGGAAGTTAAGGGACTGTACAAAGTGTTTGGAGAAGACACTGACCGCGCATTTTCAATGATTGATGAGGGTGCCGACAAAGAGAAAGTTTTCGAAAAAACGGGCTTAACCATCGGGGTTAACGACGTTTCTCTCAGCATTAAAGAAGGCGAGATTTTTGTTATTATGGGGCTGTCTGGCTCTGGAAAATCGACTCTCGTACGCCTACTCAACCGCCTCATCGAACCCACTCGAGGCAACGTTTTCCTCAAAGGCAAAGACATCGCACACATCTCAGAAGATGAGCTTCGTCAGGTGCGCCGCAATAACATCTCCATGGTTTTTCAAAATTTTGCCCTCATGCCTCACATGACCGTGATTGAAAATGCGGCATTTGGATTAGAACTCGCCGGTATTGAATTAGATAAACGCCGTGCCAGTGCTTTAGGTGCGCTAGAACGCGTCGGGTTGGAACCATATTCTGAATCTTACCCCGATGAGCTTTCTGGTGGCATGAAGCAGCGTGTTGGTTTGGCAAGAGCGCTTGCCTGTGACCCAGATATTCTCTTAATGGATGAGGCGTTTTCCGCCTTAGACCCGTTAATTAGAACCGAGATGCAAGACGAACTCATTCGTCTGCAAAATGACGACAAACGTACCATTGTCTTTATCTCCCACGATCTCGATGAAGCCATGCGCATTGGCGATCGAATTGCCATCATGCAAAACGGGGAGGTTGTGCAGGTCGGAACGCCAGATGACATTCTCAATAACCCTGCTAACGATTATGTGGAAGCCTTCTTCCGCGGCGTTAACGTGGCCAATGTCCTGACAGCCAAAGACATTGCCCGCAAACAGCCTGCTGCGGTCTTCAAAAAATCTGAACATGATGGGCCCGCTTCTGCCTTACAAATCCTAATGGATAACGATAGGGACTATGGCATCGTCGTCGAAAAAACGAGCCACTATTCGGGCATTGTCTCGATCGATTCGTTGCGTCAAGCGCACAAGGAAAAGCGAACCTTGGTCAGTGCTCAGATTGATAAAGGCATCACGCTTCAACCTAACCAACCCATCAATGAGATATTAGGATTGGTGGCCAGCGTGCCTTACTCGGTACCGGTGGTCGATGACAGCGGAAACTATTTTGGCGTTGTGACGAAATCACGACTTCTTCAGACGTTAGATAAGGGATAAATGATGTCATCAGACCAAACGAATACCGATCCATGGTCACAACCCGCACCTCAACAAGCGGCTTCTGATCCTTGGGGGCAAGCCAGCGACGCATCGAGCTCAACGGATTGGCTAAATAGTGAAACCGTTGATACCGTGCCCTTTGACCTTCTCAACCCATTCGAGAAAGCCGTACTGCCCGTTGATAATTGGGTTGAGTCTGGGCTCAACTGGTTGGTAGAAAATGGCCGACCTCTGTTTCAAGCGATTCGTATCCCGATCGATTTTATCCTGAGTTCATTTGAAACCGCGCTCGTTTCAACGCCTGCGCCCTTCATGTTGATCATCTTATTCTTGTTAGCATGGCAATTTTCGAACCTAAGGCTTGGTCTCGCAACGGCGGTGTCCTTTGTGTTTATCGGCCTT
The DNA here is from genome assembly GCF_002873335.1 of Vibrio sp. 10N.286.49.B1. GTDB lineage: Bacteria > Pseudomonadota > Gammaproteobacteria > Enterobacterales > Vibrionaceae > Vibrio. The sequence continues at coordinate 31,912 of NZ_MCUW01000055.1, forward strand.
ATTGGCGCCTGGTCAGAGGCGATGGTGACCCTTTCATTGGTGATGACATCGGTATTCTTTTGCTTGTTGATCGGACTCCCCTTGGGGATATGGTTAGCGAGGAGCCAAACCGCGGCGAAGTTTATTCGCCCGATTCTTGATGCAATGCAAACCACCCCAGCCTTTGTTTACCTAGTACCCATCGTGATGTTGTTTGGTATTGGTAATGTGCCGGGGGTCGTGGTGACCATTATTTTTGCTCTGCCGCCGGTCGTGCGCCTTACGATTCTGGGTATTCAACAAGTGCCTGAAGAATTGATCGAAGCCGGACATTCGTTCGGCGCCAGTAAAAAGCAGATGCTGTATCGCATCCAGCTGCCACTCGCACTGCCAACCATTATGGCTGGCGTGAACCAAACCTTAATGCTGTCACTTTCGATGGTGGTTATTGCCTCTATGATTGCGGTTGGCGGTTTAGGTCAGATGGTACTGCGTGGGATTGGCCGTTTAGACATGGGGCTTGCCGCGGTTGGCGGGTTGGGCATTGTCATTCTCGCAATCTTGCTTGACCGAATCACTCAGGTTCTTGGGGTCAACGCTGGCAATACCAAACTACGTTGGTACCACACCGGTCCCGTTTCTATTTTGCTCAAAATGTTCACTCGGAAAAGTGAGCCAACATTAAATTTACGGAGAAATGAAAATGAATAATTCATGGAAGAAAACCCTAACCGCTAGTGTGGCGTCTGCACTCGTATTGTCGACAAACGTTTGGGCTGAGAAGCTACCCGGCGAAGGCGTCAGCATTCAACCACTTCAATCAACGGTTGCAGAAGAAACCTTTCAAACACTGATTGTTAGCCGTGCACTTGAGGCTCTAGGCTACGACGTGAAGGAAACAAAAGAAGTCGACTACAATGTGGGTTACACCTCTATTGCAAAAGGCGATGCGACCTTCCTTGCCGTTGGTTGGTTCCCACTTCATGCAGACAAATACAGCCAATCTGGTGGTGATGACAAATTCTATCGCAAAGGGCAATACGTCAGTGGCGCTGCGCAGGGTTACTTGATCGATAAAAAAACGGCAGAGCAGTACGGCATTACCAATATTGGTCAATTAAGCGACCCAAAAATCGCCAAGTTATTTGATGCTGATGGCGACGGCAAAGCCGATTTAACAGGCTGTAACCCAGGTTGGGGTTGTGAGCTTGTCATTGAAGAGCAGCTGTCTGCTTATAAATTACGTGATACCGTGAGCCACAATCAAGGTAACTACGCCGCGATTATTGCCGATACGATCTCACGCTATAAGAACGGTGAGCCGATCCTTTACTACACATGGACACCATACTGGGTAAGTGGCGTATTGGTCCCGAATGAAGATGTAGTTTGGTTAGAAGTGCCGTTTTCGGCATTGCCTGGTGAGCGTAAAGGCGTTGATACGACATTATCTAACGGCAAGAACTACGGCTTTGAGATGAACTCTATGAGCATCATTGCCAACAAAGCATTTGCTGAACAAAACCCTTCTGCCGCTAAGTTGTTTGAAATCATTAAGCTGAACATCAATGATGTGAGTGCTCAAAATATGATGATGAGCCAAGGTAAAAACAGCACTGCCGATATTGAATCGCATGTGAATGGCTGGATCAAAGCTAACCAAGGCCTGTTTGACTCTTGGGTTGCCGAAGCTAAAAAAGCGTCAATGTAATCTTAGTGGCGCGGTATGGTTCAGATAAGGCGATATAATCTTATTAAAACCTTATTACAGCCACTATGAGATAAATACCACCCTAGAAAATGTAAGCACTCCAATCGTTGGTAACTCAACGATTGGAGTTCGTGCAATACGCTTATGCTTATGCTTATGCTTATCGCTATAACCTGACGTTGTAAGCTATCGTTGCAAGCCTAGGCAATAAACGACGCAACACATAACCGCGATATCGTCTCTCTAATTACAGCAGAACCAGATACGTCGCAAACAGCGCACACAGCACATAAATCACTGGGTGTACTTCCTTACCCTTGCCCGCGACGACCATCGTAAATGCGTAACTGATAAAACCCATTGCCATACCATTGGCTGGAGAGAAACTCAGTACGGTGAACATGATGGTGAAAAACGCGGCAATGCGAGACTCTTTCTTTTCCCAATCTATCTGCCCAAGGCGACCAATCATATAGATACCGACCACCACCATTGCTGGCGCGACCATCGCAGCAGAGAAGACCGAGAATATTGGGTACAAAAACAACGATAAGAAGAATAGTCCTGCCACAACCACAGCGGCTAAGCCCGTTCTTGCCCCTTGCGATGACGCAATACCAGATTCAGAGAACGCAGTAATAGAGGTCGTACCAAGAACAGAACCAATCACCGTGCCACCAGCATCTGCTACCAGTGCAGAGCGTGCGTTCGGCACCTTGCCATCTTTATCAATGATGCCGGCATCTTTACCGACACCAACAATCGTGCTTAGTCCATCAAAGAAATCGACGATCAAAAAGATAATCACGATAAACAATAGGTCAAACATCTTCTCGGCCGTTAAACCTGAGATATCGAAGATCGCGCCAAAGCTCCCGGCCATACTTGGTGGCATCGACACGAGCTGCTCTGGGATTGGGGCATTTGATGTACCCATGAACGTATCGGCCAATACCGTTAATACAATGGCAGAAATGAAAGAGATGAACGTCGCCAGCTTGATGTCTCTGACCATGCAGCCTAGCGCAATAAAAATACTGATGTACGCAATGATGACTTTAGGGTCAAGGATGTCCCCCATGCTCACCAGAATAATAGGATTAGAGACGATAATGCCTGCATTCTTTAAGCCCAAGAAAGCAATAAAGAGACCGAGAGAGACCGTAATAGCGAGCTTAAGATCCTCGGGTATTGATTCAATCATTGCCTTACGAATTCGGGTCATCGACAAGATCAAATAAATAATGCCAGAGAAGAAGATGCCGAGTAGCGCCTCATGCCACACCAATGCCACCGAGCCACTTAATAGCATCCCTTTAAAGAAGCCGTTCATGCTCATACCTGGAGCAAGCATCACTGGGTAATTACCAAAAAAGCCCATAATAAGTGTCGCAATACCAGCAGCGAGCGCCGTAGCGGTAAAGACGGAACCACGGTCCATGCCAGGGATGTCACCAAGAATGGCAGGGTTGACCGCGAGGATATAACTCATGGCCAGGAAAGTAATGAAGCCCGCATACACCTCTGTGCCAACGGTAGACTTGCGCTCAGAAACTTTAAATGTAGATTCGATAAAAGAAGTTTTCGCTGATGGTTTACTAGCCACGTCGACACTCACGATAAAACCTGCTTATTTGGATTAGGAAAAGTCGCCAAGTTCAGTCATTGAACTTGGAAAAGTTGGCGCGGATTTTAATCGACCGTGTGAATATTTCAATGAATTTCGTGCCATTTGTGAATATTTTTTATCGCTTTAAAAACAACGCCTTGATAAATAAGCAAACGTTTGCCACCACATTGCAATCACGACACGGACCGCCGAGCATTTTTTTATGTTCGATGCCCTCTTTTATTATTTTTCCAGGTCAAGCCCTGTGACTTGTCGAAAATAGTCAAATTGTGCTACTCTTCGCCTCCATTTTTCTGACTGATTTTTCAACAGTCTCAGTCAGTATTATGTTTCGTTAATGAAACGCCTATCACTGCGCGTTTCTCGTTTTCAATCCAGAACTATGGACTCGTACCTATGGGCAAAGGCACTTTATACATCGTATCCGCACCAAGCGGCGCAGGTAAATCAAGCTTGATTTCAGCGATGCTAGAAACCAATCCTACGTATGCTATGAAAGTGTCGGTATCGCATACCACTCGTAGCGTGCGACCTGGTGAAGAGGATGGCGTGCATTATCACTTTGTTGAAAAAACAGAGTTTGAGTCGCTGATCGCTCAAGATGCTTTCTTTGAGTACGCCGAGGTATTCGGTAACTACTATGGAACGTCTCGACTATGGATTGAAGAAACCCTAAATAAGGGCATTGATGTCTTCTTAGATATCGATTGGCAAGGCGCTCGCCAAATACGCGCGCAGATGCCGGAAGCAAAAAGTGTCTTCATCTTGCCACCGTCCAACGGTGAGCTGGAACGTCGCCTTAACGTTCGTGGTCAAGACAGCGACGAGATCATCGCTAAGCGCATGAGCGAAGCTAAGTCTGAGATATCTCACTATGACGAATATGACTATGTCATTATCAACGATGACTTTGATGTCGCGCTGATTGATTTCAAAGCAATCTTACGCGCTGAGCGCCTAAAACAAGATAAGCAAACCATCAAATACAAAGGCATGCTCGTCGCACTGCTTTCTGAGCAGTAGAGATAAGCGTGTTTTCGTCATTGTTTCTACGTATTTTGTGGTGATTTCCTGACAAAATGCAGTAAAAAGCAAATGACCTTACTATAACGGCCGTATTTACCTATATACTGTTACACAGACGCTACTGTTGTGCAGGTGATACTGTTGTGCAGGTGATATTGTTGTACAGGCGATATAGCTGTACAGACGTTATTGCTGTACGACAATGTCACTAAACAGACAATACTGGTAAACATGCATACTGGTTAACCGACGAGACTAGTAGTAAACAGGCGGTCGTCAGGCTCTATTGGGATCATTTGTGATCTAGCATCCAATCCCAATAGGCTGTATACTTTCTCGTCATCTAAAATTTAGTTAATTATTGGAGTTCTTATGGCACGCGTAACTGTTCAAGACGCTGTTGAAAAAGTTGGTAACCGCTTCGACCTAGTTCTTATTTCGTCTCGCCGCGCACGTCAAATGCAAATCGGTGGTAAAGACGCATTAGTGCCAGAAGAAAATGATAAGCCAACGGTTATCGCACTACGCGAAATCGAAGAAGGCTTGATCACTAAAGATGTACTTGATGCACGTGAGCGTCAAGAACAGCAAGAGCAAGAAGCCGCTGAACTAGCCGCGGTTAGCAGCATCGCTCACAACCGTTAATTCGGACCGAGTTTACTCGTGTTCCATCGACTTTCGGGCCTACAATTTGTACCTATTCGATAGCCTTAAAGACGTTGCCCAAGAATATCTAACAGAGCCTCACCTTGAGGCTCTGCGTCAATCTTATGTGGTAGCAAGAGATGCCCATGAAGGGCAGACCCGCTCAAGCGGAGAACCTTACATCATTCACCCTGTCGCGGTTGCTCGGATCCTCGCTGAAATGCGTTTGGATATTGAGACACTACAAGCAGCGTTATTGCATGATGTAATTGAAGACACTGAAGTCACCAAAGAAGAGCTAGAAGAACAATTCGGTACCACTGTTGCCGAACTCGTCGATGGCGTATCCAAACTCGACAAGCTTAAATTCCGCGATCGTAAAGAAGCCCAAGCTGAGAACTTCCGTAAGATGGTTCTGGCAATGGTTCAAGACATCCGCGTGATTCTAATTAAGCTGAGTGACCGCACCCACAATATGCGTACGTTAGGCGCCCTGCGTCCTGACAAACGACGTCGTATTGCTCGCGAAACCCTCGAAATCTATGCCCCACTCGCCCACCGCCTTGGTATTCATAACATCAAGACCGAGCTTGAAGAACTTGGCTTTGAAGCCCTGTACCCGAACAGGTACCGTGTTCTGAAAGAAGTGGTGAAATCAGCGCGTGGCAATCGTAAAGAGATGATCCAGCGTATCCACAGCGAGATCGAAGGCCGCCTAGAAGAGGTAGGGTTAACGGTTCGCGTGTTGGGTCGTGAAAAGAACCTGTTCTCCATCTATAACAAGATGAAAACCAAAGAGCAGCGCTTCCACACCATTATGGACATCTATGCATTTCGAGTGATTGTCGATACCGCGGATACCTGTTATCGCGTGCTTGGCCAGGTCCACAGCTTGTATAAGCCACGTCCTGCTCGCATGAAAGATTACATTGCCGTACCAAAAGCCAATGGCTATCAATCCTTGCATACCTCTATGGTTGGCCCTCACGGGGTACCAGTTGAAGTACAGATTCGTACTGAAGACATGAACCAGATGGCAGACAAGGGTGTGGCTGCGCATTGGGCTTATAAAGGCAATGGCGATCGCTCCGGCACGACAGCGCAGGTGAAAGCCCAGCGCTGGATGCAAAGCCTGCTTGAGCTTCAGCAAAGTGCGGGCAACTCCTTTGAATTTATTGAAAACGTAAAATCTGATCTGTTCCCTGATGAGATCTACGTCTTCACGCCTAAGGGCCGAATTGTCGAACTGCCTCTTGGGGCAACCGCGGTCGATTTTGCCTATGCGGTGCATACCGATGTGGGCAACACTTGTGTCGGTGCACGTGTTGATCGTCAACCATACCCTCTCAGCAAGGCGCTGAAAAATGGGCAAACGGTTGAGATTATCAGCGCACCGGGCGCACGCCCAAATGCCGCTTGGCTTAACTACGTGGTGACATCACGCGCTCGCACAAAGATCCGTCAGGTTCTTAAAACCATGCGTCGTGAAGAATCCGTCGTACTTGGTCGTCGCCTGCTTAATCATGCATTAGGTCGCCATTCTATCGATACTATCTACCCAGAAAATATCGATGAAGTACTCAAAGATCTGAAACTTGAAAGCACCGATGATTTACTTGCCGCGATTGGCTTAGGCGAACTGATGAGCATTATCATCGCTCGACGTTTGCTTGGTGATACCGATGAGTTGACGCAGACCAGTTCTGTACCATCGTCTGGTAAACGCCTGCCTATCCGTGGCGCGGAAGGTATATTGCTGACCTTTGCTAATTGCTGCCATCCGATCCCTGACGACAGCATCATTGCCCATGTTTCACCGGGTCGTGGGCTTGTTGTACACAGAGAAACCTGTCCAAACGTACGCGGCCATCAAAAAGAGCCGGATAAGTACATGGCGGTGGAATGGAGCGATGGCTACGAGCAAGAGTTTACCGCAGAGCTGCAGGTTGATTTGCATAATCACCAAGGCGCGCTAGCTGAACTGACCAACGTCATTGCAAAAACAGGGTCGAATATCCACGGTATTTCAACCGAGGAAAGAGATGGCCGTTTGTATACCGTGACGGTATTACTGACGACACAAGACCGTGTGCACTTGGCGGGTATCATGAAGCGTATACGCGTGATGCCGCATGCCTTACGAGTCAGACGACGTAAAAACTAGTTTTCAATGTGTTAACTTCAACGGGTTCGATAGTCATATCGAGCCCGTTTTATTTGGACCTAATCATGAATCTCGAACGCTATAACCGAATCCAAGATGTACTTCGTGCACGCCAACCTGATCTCACGTTGCTGCTAGAGGAAGTCCATAAGCCCAACAACGTCTCAGCCGTTATTCGCACCGCCGATGCGGCTGGCGTCCACAAGGTGCACGCCGTTTGGCCTAATAAACAAATGCGCACGCTCAGCCATACCTCTGCTGGCGCACGTAATTGGGTTGAAGTGGAAACTCACGATTCAATCTCAAGTGCTATTGGTGAGCTTAAACAGCAAGGTATGCAGGTTCTTGCTACTAACCTCTCTGACAAAGCCGTCGACTTTCGCGAGATTGACTACACCAAACCGACCGCGATTATTTTAGGCGGAGAAAAAGACGGGATTTCGAGCAGTGCGCTGAACGGCGCGGACCAAGATATTATCATCCCGATGGTCGGCATGGTTCAGTCTCTTAATGTTTCTGTTGCCAGTGCGCTAATCTTGTTTGAAGCACAGCGTCAGCGCCAATTAGCTGGCATGTACAATCGCGATGTCAGTGCGTTATCACTCGAAACCATACATCGTACGCTTTTTGAACGTGGCCACCCCGTTCTGGCGAAAGTCGCTAAGAAAAAACGCCTCCCTTATCCTCCATTGGATGACCAAGGGCAGATTATCGCCGATGAAGATTGGTGGAAGGAAATGCAACAGAAATAGGCATGGTTCTATGGTTCTATGGTTCTATGGTTCTAGCCAACACTATCCATGGCCTATAGCAACCTTCAAAAACCACCTTCTCGGATCTAGTGACCTTAAACATCCAAGGAGGTGCAGCCACGATGAAAACATTTCTATCCATAAGGCCCTTTCATCCAAAGGCCCATTTTACCCGAAGAACCATTTTATCCACAGGACCATAGGACCGCTCTTATTCCCTCCTGTACAAAAAGACAGTAAAATGCTTGAATATCTTTATCTCTTTCTGTGATGGTTCGTCGACATGGCTCAGCTATTATCTGCAATTTCTCTTACTTCTCTTACTGGCGTTGGCGCTAAAGTCGCAGAAAAGCTGGCCAAGGTTGGGCTTCATACGGTTCAGGATTTACTGTTTCATCTTCCACATCGCTATGAAGACAGAACACGTATCTATCCCATCGTAAAACTGCATGCTGGGTTATGGGGCTCCGTGCAGGGAAAAATAATGAGCAGCGATGTCAATTTTGGCCGAAAGAAGATGCTCTCGGTTAAGATCAGCGATGGTAATGGAACCGTGACCTTGCGTTTCTTTAACTTCACCGCTGCCATGAAGAATAACTTTGCCGACGGCAAGATGATCGTGGCTTATGGTGAAGTAAAACGAGGCCACCTCGGCCTTGAGATCATCCACCCTGATTACAAGTTTCAAACTGAGGGGCGCAGACCCGCGCTTGAGCAAACCCTCACCCCGGTTTACCCCACCACGGATGGCTTACGACAACTGACCTTGCGTAACCTCACTGACCAAGCACTTGAGTTAATGGACAAAACTGCCGTTGATGAGCTGCTACCTAGTGGTTTATATAACCATCAAATCACCCTAACAGAAGCACTACACACCATACACCGGCCGCCTCCTAGTATTAATATTGATGACTTTGACGAAGGAAAGCACCCAGCTCAACAGCGCCTGATTATTGAAGAATTGATGGCACAAAACTTGTCGATGCTAGCGGTACGTAGCCAAGGGCAACAAGACAAAGCCATCGCCCTGCCTGAGCAAGGTAACTACAAGCAACAATTACTAAATCAACTGCCGTTTACCCCGACTCATGCCCAGAATCGAGTGGTGGATGAAATTGAGCGCGACTTACTAAAAACCGCGCCAATGATGCGCTTGGTGCAAGGTGATGTCGGCTCAGGAAAAACACTGGTGGCTGCACTTGCCGCGCTGCGAGCCATCGAACATGGCCATCAGGTTGCCATGATGGCCCCCACCGAATTGCTCGCAGAGCAGCATGCCATCAATTTCGCCAATTGGTTTGAGAGCATGGGCATTTCAGTGGGTTGGCTTTCTGGCAAACAAAAAGGCAAAGCCAAAGAAAGCGAATTAGCACGCATCGCCAACGGTGAGGCTCAGATGGTCGTGGGGACACATGCGCTCTTTCAAGAATCGGTTGAATTTAACAACCTAGCCCTAGTCATTATTGATGAACAGCATCGTTTTGGTGTTCATCAACGCTTAGAGCTAAGAGAGAAAGGGGCGAAACAAGGCTTCTATCCCCACCAACTCATTATGACAGCGACGCCAATCCCAAGAACGTTGGCGATGACGGCATACGCCGATTTAGAAACCTCGGTCATTGATGAACTGCCACCTGGCCGAACACCAATACAAACGGTTGCACTGCCCGACACCAAGCGCGATGCCATCATTGAGCGTGTCAAAAATGCCTGTTTAAATGAAGGCAAACAAGCCTATTGGGTATGTACATTGATTGATGAATCCGAGGTATTGGAGGCACAAGCCGCAGCGGATACCGCTGAAGAGCTGCAACGGCAGTTGCCTGAGATTAAGGTAGGTTTAGTGCACGGTCGAATGAAGCCAGCCGAGAAGCAGGCGGTGATGAAGCAATTCAAAGACAATGAGCTGCATTTACTCGTTGCCACCACCGTTATTGAGGTGGGGGTGGATGTACCGAATTCCAGCTTAATGATCATCGAAAACCCAGAACGCCTTGGGCTAGCGCAGCTGCACCAGCTTCGCGGCCGTGTGGGACGAGGAACCGTCGCAAGCCACTGCGTATTGCTGTATCACTCACCACTATCAAAAACCGCTCAGAAGCGCTTAGGCGTGCTTAGAGAAAGTAACGATGGGTTTGTGATAGCACAGCGAGACTTGGAGATCCGTGGCCCTGGTGAACTGCTAGGCACCAAGCAAACTGGACTGGCGGATTTTAAGATTGCCGATTTGATTCGAGACCAACGCTTAGTACCTGAAGTACAGCGACTCGCCCGCCATGTGCATGAGCAATACCCTGTCAATGCGAAGAAAATAATCGACCGATGGTTAGGCGATCGAGAGTTTTACGCGAAGGCGTAAACAAGATTTAGAGACACGGGAAGCGTCTCTATTTTCTCTTTTCCTCGCTGCGACTTGTTCCTCCGGCATTTCGCTACTGCGTTATCCTACCGCTTCCATTATCCACCATTTCCGTCATTCCCTGCGAAAGCAGGGAACTTATTGAAGTGTGAGTCTTACCTTAAGCTGTTCTTACCGACAACAGGAAAACTGACTTGAGCCATGAGTCCGCCCTGGCTGCGGTTTGAAATACTGACCGTGCCATAATGTTGACCGATAATACGTTTAACAATCGCTAAACCAAGCCCGGTGCCTTCACTTCCTCTCGCCGTGTCACCACGAGTAAACGGTTCAAAAAGGCGACCAATTTGGTCAGCTTCAATACCAGGGCCATTATCCTCAATGCACACCCATGCCAATTTTTTATCCGCCGTCATGCCAGTACTGACCTTAACCCAGCCGTTACCATAACGAATCGAGTTCACCACCAAATTGGTAATAGCACGCTTAATCGCGATCGGGCTGCCGTTAATATCTTTGATCGCTTCCATCGGCTCAAAATCGATCTGTATTTCATAGCCGCCTTCTGAAGAGACAATATCCGATGAGATATCGTTTAGGCTCAATGCCTCAAAGGTTTGCGTATCGACTGGCTTCAGGTAATCCATAAACTGGCCGATGATTTCGTTACATTCTTCGGTATCACTGATGATGCCTTCGGCAAGGTAACTGTCTTGCGGTGACATCATCTCTGTTGCGAGACGAATTCGAGTCAAGGGAGTACGAATATCGTGACTGATCCCAGCCATCAACAAGGTTCTGTCTTCCTCAAGCTCTTGAATGCCTTTCGCCATTTGGTTAAATGCTCTCGTTACTGAGCGGATCTCCGAGGCCCCTTTTTCGGGAAGTGGTGGTGGAATTTCCCCTTTACCCACCAGCTTAGCGGCATGTTCTAACGCCATCAGCGGACGATTTTGCAAACGAATAAATAGCCACCCTCCCATCACAACAAGGAACGCCATAATCAAACTGTTTCTAAACAGCGGCGCAAAGTCTTCTTCTTGTAATTCGGACAACGGGATACGGATGAGGGAGTTAGGCAGCGCGTCAATCTGCATCCAGAGGATATAACTCTCCGCTCCGAGAATAAGACGAACCTCAGTCGGTGAGTCTAGCTCATCGCTCATTTCTTCACTCATCAAATCAATGGGCATCGCATGATGAAATTCACTGGCCATCGCACTGTCTTTGGCGTGAATGGTCACGCCCAGTTGCTTGAGAACGCGTCGCCTCAATGGCGCATCCATCTCAATTTTTTCATCAATCGCTTTATGGTCTTCCAAGATAAACGTCAGCTCATGCGCAAGGATCTTATTGAACTGTTGTAAGCTTGGGACCAAGGCATAATTGTAGACGGCATAGTAAGAGAAGACTTGGCTCGCAATCAGCAAGGTAAAAAACAACAAGATGGATTGCGTGAATGAGCTGCGAAATCGCATAGGACAACCTTTGAGGACAATGAAATGAAAAGTGGTGGCTCATAATAAACAAAAGGCCCTGAAATCATCCAGAGCCTTTTTGGTTTTCTTGTTATGCTTCTTTGCCATCAGGCACAAAGACATAACCCAAACCCCAGACGGTTTGAATATACCGAGGCTTGCTTGGATCAATCTCGAGCATGCGACGTAAACGAGAGATCTGTACATCAATGGAACGCTCCATTGCTGAATACTCACGTCCGCGTGCCATGTTCATTAATTTATCACGTGACATTGGCTCACGAGCATTGGTAACAAGGGCTTTCAGCACAGCAAACTCACCCGATGTTAATGGCATTGCCTCTTCACCACGGAACATTTCTCTGGTGCCTAGGTTCAAACGGAATTCACCGAATTCGACCAATGATTCTTCTTGGCTTGGCGCGCCAGGTGCCTCGATCGTTTGACGACGAAGTACCGCTTTAATGCGAGCTAGTAATTCACGCGGGTTAAATGGCTTCGGGAGATAGTCGTCAGCGCCGACTTCAAGTCCAACGATACGATCAACTTCATCGCCTTTTGCCGTCAGCATCAAGATAGGCAATGTGTTATTAGCATTGCGTAAACGACGACAAATCGACAAACCATCTTCACCTGGTAGCATTAAATCCAATACCATTAGGTGAAAGTTTTCTCTGGTTAACAGTCGGTCCATTTGCTCACTGTTAGCAACACTGCGTACTTGGAATCCTTGCTCTGATAAGTAACGCTCCAGCAATGCACGCAAACGCGCATCGTCATCAACAACTAAAATCTTGTGATTTTCTTGCATATTCGATTCCACCACTAAAAAAGCTATCTACATACTCACATCAAATGAGAACGATATAAGTATAAGAGGTAAATGTAACATTTCGTGGGCAAAATTTGCGCACAGAATTGTTAGCGTTTATGAATTAAGGGCCATGATTGTTACGCTGGTCACAAAGCCCGTCACTCTCATGTTGTTTTTTTTGTGTTATGACCTTTGGGTAGTACGAAACGAATTTAACAATGTCGTCAAATTCGTTTCTCTCACTAACCGTTTGTAACACTTTGACATCCGCTTTTGTGACGCTAAAAATTTCATAGCAACATTCCCTCGGTAAACTATACGGTATTAACAATACCAACGAAGGGGACGAGGACTTGAGACAAGACACCGGTGAACAATTTAACAAACACAATTTTGCGCAGGCATTAAAGTATTGGCGCAACTATCACGGGATGTCACAACTCGAGCTTGTAGAAGCACTGAGTTTATCTCATCGCGCGTTCCAGGGTATTAACCAGCCCATGCTCAGCAAGTGGGAGCACGGCAATGGGCAGCCATCATTAATGCGTCGTATCGGAGTCGCTGCACTGTTTAGTCAAAACTATCAGTATCAAGCCGACGAACAACGTATTATTCAAGGCGTCGACAAATATGATGATTTTTTCACCGGACATGATTCCATCTACCCCTATCGTATTGATGCATTTAAGCACTATCGTTGGGAAGAGTTACCAAGTGACTATCAAGAGCAAATCACACAAGCTCACAACTTGTATCGTCACCTTGCGCTCCCGGCATTAATTGAGTGCTTGAGAATTGATGAGATCAGTGTTGCCTTAGCAATGCATAATCAGACAATAGTCGGTCATGCCATTCTCGGTAAAAACAAATCCGGTCAAGAATGCTTATTGAGTTATCTCGCGATTGATAAGCCAAGCTACCAAGAAGTTCACCAATACATCTGTCAGCTGTTCAAAGGCAAAACAATATTAGTCAGCGCCTATTTACCGCTCGCAAAAACAATGCTTGAAGACATTTACGTGCCGATTAAATACCATCATGGTGATATCACGGTTTATGAATGCAACCTAGACACACTCAACAGCAACCCATTCTTTGAGCAGCTTTTTGCTGATGCTCGTACCGTGTCACTACTAAGCCACCATCAAAAGGTTCAACGAGATAAACGTACCGTTGTTCAGAATGATATTTCATACATAGCATAGATTGAGGTTTTCCAGTTTCATGGCAATATAACCATAACCTTGAAATACAATCACTATCTTGTGTTGAACATTGCTGAAAATGAAAACCAAATTAATTACTCGAGAAGGCTACAACAAACTCAAAGCCGAACATGATTACTTATGGCATGAACGACGCCCGGAAGTGACGAAAATTGTCACATGGGCGGCGAGCTTAGGTGATCGCTCAGAAAATGCTGATTACACATTCAACAAACGACTCCTTCGACAAATTGACCGCCGCGTCCGTTTTCTAAGAAAGTACTTACCTGATGTCACTATTGTTGACTATTCAACACAACAAGAAGGCAAGGTCTTTTTTGGGGCATGGGTAGAGATTGAGAATGAGGCTGGCGAAAGTAAGACCTTTCGTATTGTTGGCCCGGAGGAAATCTATGGCGGAGCGAAAGGCTACATCTCGATCGACTCTCCGATGGCTCGCGCACTACTAAAAAAAGAAGTCGATGATGAGTTCATGGTGGAAACGCCGGAAGGGGCAAAAGAATGGTTTGTGAATAAAATTACCTATCACGAGCCGAAGTGATCGTATCCAGGATACCCTCTACTATCGACAGATAAGACAGGCGCAATGACTTCGCGTTCAAAGGCCCTAGCACCCGCAGGTTAGACGCGCACCGTACTAAACGATGCGCGCTTTAATGCTAGTGAAACTTTTGATGCTAGTGAAACTAAAGCGAAATACCAATGTTGCTTACGCCCTGCTCTTTCAGCTCAAGACGCAGCTCTTTGATTAGCTCAACGTCGCGCTCTGTGCATTCGCGTAATGGTCTAAAAATTGCCCATTGGACATCCCACTCTTCGCAAACGACTTCATTGTCTTTTTGATTGTCGTTCGTGATCTCAATGTCTTGTTGGATTTCTTCAAGCTGAACGACGGTCATGACTGACTGCTGACTCACCTTCAATGACGATTCCATCAGGTAGTCGCGGTCAAGTAGACCGTGCAATAATGTCGATAGAGACACACAAGCATCAATAGCAGGATGAACACCGTAGAAGTCAAAATCTTCTGAACTTGGAATAATTTCTTCAAGCTTTTCTAGCTGTTTTTCGAAATTGATTTTCGCCGTTTTCACAGTCAACAATTCCCACACGCTATCCAAAATATCACGGTATATTCGTGCTTCGGCAAACTGTGTGTTTTCACAAAACATCGCAAAATTAGGATACATGCGCTCGCACAAGCTGGTCATAAAAGTGATATGCTGCCAAGGCTCAAGTTTTTCGATACGTACCTGAATAGGGTTCTGTAACATGGTCGCTCTGCTGTGGTGAATAAAGACAGCGAAAGTGTAACCCCACGGATGAGGAATAGCCAGTAATGACGATGCAAAAGCATGCCTTAGCGCTTGTTACCGAAGACAATAATAAATACCTGTCTTTACTTGAGCAAAGACAGTTGCCCGACTTAGAAATTTGCCAAAACAGCCAAGCCGCAACGATCGTGTTGGCCGCCCCTCCAAAACTGGCTAAAACACTGACTGATTACCCTAATGTGAGGTGGATTCAATCAACGTATGCCGGGGTGGATGCCTTACTCGACACGACGTCTAACCCGCATTTTCAACTCACCAATGTGAAGGGTATTTTCGGGCAACAAATCAGTGAGTACGTACTTGGCCATACCATCAATCATTATCGTCATTTCGATTTATATAAACAGCAGCAGGCCAATCGTGACTGGCAACCTCACCACTACCATTCGCTGCATGGTAAGCGAATGGCAATTTTCGGTACTGGTGCTATTGGCAGTCATCTAGCCAACGTTGTAAAAGCGCTGGGTATCATTCCTGTTGGTATCAATCGCACAGGCATTCCCCCGAGACAATCAGCATTTACTGAAACCTATCACATCAATGAAGCACACAAGGCGCTGTCCGCCATTGATGTTATTGTCTCAACATTGCCTAACACCCCCGAGACATTTGGTTTGTTTAACCAAATACTCTTTTCACCGTGCAAAGGGGCGCTCTTTTTCAATGTCGGCCGTGGTGCCAATGTCGATACGCCATCGCTTCTGCGAGCATTGGAGCAAGGTCATATCGCGCATGCTTTTCTCGATGTGTTTATCAATGAACCACTCTCGCAAGAATGCCCATATTGGCACCATAGCCAAGTTACCGTGACACCGCACATTGCTGCACTGAGTTTTCCAGATCAAGTAATCGATATTTTTGCGGAGAACTATTTGCGTTGGAGAGATGGTTTTCAGCTGCAGAATTTGGTGGATTTTGATAAGGGATATTAATGGTTCTATGGTTCTATGGTTCTATGGTTCTATGGTTCTAGAAAAAACCACCATCATTGCATGTCAAAGGAAAATAGTGACAACACGCCATCTTCCAAAGACCACAGAGCGGCTCTTAACCCGCTCTTCCCCAGGACCTAGGACCGCTCTTTTACCGCCCTTTAACTTTAACCGCTCTTATTTCGGATACTCCTCAAACATCTTGTGCACTTGTTCTGCCACGAATACATCGCGGTCGGCGGTATCCATGGTTTCGGTCAATTGCCTCTGCGACACTGAACTCCACACCACTTCATTGGTGGTCGTTTGAATCAATTCAACATTAAGCTTACCGAACTTTTTCTCTTTTATTTGCTCAGGTGTTCTTACCCCAACACCATAACCGCCACCACCGTAGCTACCTCCTCCAATGCCAAATCCAAACGTTGGGCCAGTTGTCTGAAGTTCAGTACCCTCTAAAATTCGATATCGGACGAGCACATCGCTGTCTGCCGCCACCTTCTGAAAACCTTTTTGAGCCATTTCTGAATCGACCGCTTTCTTTATACGTGCCGCATCGAGACCAATGGGTACATCGGGGTTTTCTTGATATTGATAGGTTTTAAAAGCAGAAAAATTCACACCAGAATCATAATCGGTAGCAACATCGGAGGCGCACCCAGAGAGGGTAAGCAGTACCAAAGAAATAAATAGAGTCGGTTTTAAATTCATATCAGTCAGGGCCATTGTTCAATCTCGCTACGTTAAGCGTAGTCAACTTCGCTGAAGGTTCCTAATCTTTATTCAGTATTCTCAGTAATAAGATGTCCAATGTTTCAAGAGCTTCCATGCACAAATAAAAACGCCCGAAGACAAGCTTCGGGCGTTTAAACATGTACATCACGCGTTTTGACTACGCCCGATGATTATTTGTGATAGGGCTTCGAAAGCTCGTGCACCGCGTCAACAAACACACCCGCGTTCTCTGGCGGCACATCAAGGTGAATGCCGTGACCAAGGTTGAATACATGTCCTGTACCACCGTCACCGAATCCTTCAAGGATAGTTGCCACTTCCTCACGAATACGCTCTGGCTGGGCATAAAGCATCGATGGGTCCATGTTGCCTTGCAGGGCTACTTTATCTCCAACACGCTTCTTAGCGTCGGCGATATTGATGGTCCAATCTAGGCCTAACGCATCACAACCAGTAGCCGCGATTTGCTCTAGCCACATGCCACCATTTTTAGTAAACAGTGTCACAGGAACACGACGGCCTTCATTTTCACGAATTAAGCCATCGACAATCTTATGCATGTATTGCAAAGAGAACAGGTTGTAGTCACGAGGAGTTAGCACACCGCCCCACGTATCAAATACCATTACCGACTGCGCGCCAGCTTTGATTTGTGCATTCAAGTATTCAATGACACTGTCTGCAAGCTTATCCAGCAACAAGTGCAGCGTTTGTGGTTCCGCATACATCATTTTCTTAATCTTAGTGAAGGCTTTAGAGCTGCCACCTTCCACCATGTAAGTCGCCAGCGTCCACGGGCTACCGGAAAAACCGATCAGTGGCACTTCGCCTTTCAGGTCTTTGCGAATTTGACGAACCGCATTCATCACATATTGCAATTCACCTTCAGGATCAGGCAGACCGATTTTTTCGACGTCCGCTTTACAAGTAATTGGTCGCTCGAATTTCGGTCCTTCACCCGTTTCAAAATACAGCCCTAAGCCCATGGCATCAGGGATGGTTAGGATATCTGAAAAAAGAATGGCCGCATCAAGCGGGAAACGACGAAGAGGTTGAAGTGTCACCTCTGAAGCGAGCTCTGCGTTTTTACACAAAGACATGAAATCACCAGCAACCGAGCGCGTCTCACGATACTCTGGGAGATAACGGCCTGCCTGACGCATCATCCATACAGGCGTGTGGTCTACTGGCTCTTTTAATAGCGCTCTAAGATAGCGATCGTTCTTCAATTCCGTCATTCATTTTTCTCCAATTCGAAAGGCCATAGTTTAACGCTAATCATTGATGGTTTGCAGCCATAGATAACATTTCTTTTACCAAAATTTGAGGGGGGTCTGATTGCCTGCGCCATCGCTCAAAAATACAACACTTTGCAAGCGAGATCATATTATTAACAACTAAACTGGGGATGGATTTGCAACCCACTAGTAGCAATGTTAAAAATCAGTCTGCTAGCGAAAATTACAATAATATACTGAGTCTTGAACTCAGCATCTCATAACGACATCTTACTTACCCCCTCCGCTTGCGGAGGGTTTTTTTTAGTCGTTTTCAGTCGATACTCGGTTTACTGTTTCTTCAATCAACGCTCTCGCAATCGTGCCTTCTGGCGCTATATGAGGCAATGCCTCGGTATCAAACCACTGCGCATCTTTTAGCTCACTGTAATCAGGCTTAACCTCACCGCTGTCATAATCGGCCAAGAATGCCATCATCATACTGGTAGGAAATGCCCAAGGCTGGCTGGCAAAGTAACGAATATTTTTTACTTTAATGCCTGTTTCTTCTTCTATCTCTCTCGCCACACATGTTTCTAGCGTTTCACCCACCTCAAGAAAGCCCGCAATCACCGTATACATACTGCCAGCATGACGATTATGCTGTGCCAATAATATTTGTGTGCCCTTGCGTACTGCAACAATAATACACGGAAATATACGAGGATAATGTAGGGTTCGACAATCTTGGCATTGCATCGCTAGTTGATTGTGATTGAGATGAGCCCGACCACCGCACTGCGGGCAAAAGCGCATTGACTGAGTCATATGGCCATACTGAATCGCCTTGGATAACTGACAAAAAAGGGCTTCGGGTAGCGATAACAATTCACGTAACGACGTTAATTCACGACAGCCGTCTACGTCAGCATCATTAATCCACATGACTGGAGCACCTTGATACTCCCCGATCTGAATGGCTTGCGATGCTGGCAAAGAAAAGGTTTCGGCAAGCCCAAAAGGGATCTGACCATCTTGTAGCCAAAGCTCACTTCCCGCAACCACACACCAATAAGCTGGGTGAATAGTCTCTTCACTTTTTTTTAACATCTTGAATCCTCAGCGCTTGCAGTTCATCCATTTTACTGGCAATCTAAATTCATACCAGCGGGAAAACTAGAAATTCTTAATCTGGTACCAAGAGAAACGATTTCTCATTAACCTTTGTTATGACAAAGCTTGCGACTGCACATTGTGGTCCAGATCATGAGGACATGGTCATGTTAAATAAATTCAAAAACGCACAAGCACAATGGGGTGGCTCAAGTGAGGTCATCGATCATTGGTTAGAAACAAGACAAGCGCTTATCGTTGAGTACTGTAAGCTGGCTTCCTTACAACCGGCTTCAGCACCATCTAATGTCATTGAGCTACCAAAACCATCCGATATTGGTTCGTTTTGCGATCACCTCGTTGACTATATCTCCGAAGGTCACTTCAAGATCTATGAGATGGTCATGGACAAGTGGAAAGCCACTGGGTTTAAAACCAACGAAGAGATTGATGGTGCATACGCGAAGATTGTTCTGACGACCGAGCCCTTGCTCGAGTTCAATGATAAATACGTTGCGCTGGCACACGATCATGACTTACCAAACTTTGAGCCTGATATGTCTAAAGTTGGTGAAATCCTTGAGCTTCGCTTTGAAGTAGAAGACACATTAATTCAGCTTATTGCCGACAGTTTAGCGATTCCACCAGGCGCGTAATGCACTTGCAGCGATAATACTCGAACACGTAATCACGTAGCGAGTGGTGGTATAATCAGCCCCTGTTTACTCAGGGGTGAATGCTTTATTACTTCATGGCTTGTATCTCTATACAAACGCAACTCGGCTGAACACGACGGTTATCTAGCCGAGATAGCGGTTAGATGTTCTATTGCCGTTTTCACTTCATCCCTATCTCCTAGCCTGCAAGTCGTCACGCCCTTCTTCTTATATAACGTTGTTCCACATTCAGTATGACCCGAGGAAAATAGTTGGTTCCGCTCCAATAAAGATTGATTGTTTTGGGGCTATATCAAGGCAGGTAAGCTAACGTACTTGTACCTCTTTCGGTGTTATATACCGAAAGAGGTACAAGTCCAAATATGGTCATTCCTGCACAAGCAGGGACCTACTCACAACGTCTACGGAATCACAACTACTTCCGCGCACACTGAAACTGTTTTTGGAAAGAGATTTAACAAAGTATGTGACTCAACTTAAATAGAAATGAATGACTCCAGGATAGATCCACGACGCGCTGATGAAGATCCCCTTTTTCAAGGGGATGACGGTTAGTTTTTACGCCGTCATACTCGCTGATGAGGCTCGACCAAAGTGTGTGGCTCACTTAAATAGCAATGAATGACACCAGGATAGATTCACGACGCGCTGATGAAG
>NZ_MCUW01000056.1 GCF_002873335.1 Vibrio sp. 10N.286.49.B1
CAACTATTGGGGGTCAGTTCAAATAGCGAGGCTTTATTTTGTTGGTGTGACCCGCTCTAAATAAGGTCGATGCTATTTTAGCGTCGAAAGTGAGCCTTAAGCATTTTCTTCTAGGTACGCCAAAACCACGTCATGATGGGTCTTTGTTTTGAACTTGTTGAAGACATGCTCAATAACACCGTTTTCATCAATCAAGAAACTGATGCGATGCAAGCCGTCGTAGACCTTGCCCATGAACTTCTTTTCTCCCCAGACGCCAAACTGGTCTGCAGCGACATGCTCTTCATCGGATAATAGGGTGAAGTTTAGGTTATCGCGTTCAATAAATTTACCTAAACGTTTTACTGGGTCGATGCTAGCGCCAAGCACAACGACGTTGTGTTCCGCGAGTTGAGATTGGATGTCACGCAAGCCTTGTGCTTGAACGGTACAGCCTGGGGTCATTGCCTTAGGGTAGAAGTAAAAGAGAATTTTCTTACCCTTAAAATCGCCTAATGAAACAGTTTTTCCGTCTTGATCGAGTAAACTGAAGTTGGGTGCTGGTGAGCCAGCTGTCAACGTATTCATGTTGATTCCTTTGAAGTGATGGTTTCTATTTATTAGTGATGAGCTTTTTGTCAGTGGTGAACTTTTTATATACGGTGAATTCTATTTTTATGACCAATTAGCGTAACCGTATCGCTGATTAAGCAGCCGTGTGAGCACAGACGCTGTGAGTAAGAGGTGTATATATGCGTTTCGTATTCATCGAGTTTGTGGCTACTCAACGCATTATTTTAGACCAATCGATTGAGCGCTTTATTGTTTATTGGTGCTGATGAAGTTGAGTGAGCCTTTCACTGAAAGGGTTTGGCATAGCGCTTCAAATTCTTCTTGTAATTGCATTAAATTGCAGTTTTCTTCAACATTGGCACTGAGTGCGATTTGGAACTGATCAATGTCGGTACCAGCACGTTCTTTGACAATAGTCTGTGCACTCAATGAAGCGAGGCCGATATCCTTGTCTGCAAAAAACTGTGTGAATTGCTCTGTAAGGCCGACACGGTCTTCCGATTCAACAAAGACCTCAACAGTGTATTGATTGGTCAGGTGGTCATGTCTTGACGTGCGTTTCATCATGGTGATGAGGTCGTGTTCTTGACCAAGCAGCGGTAGTGTTGTCTCGACACGTGTAATATAGCTACTCGTACCAGAAATCAGCATAATGAGGGTGAATTCATTACCGAACATGGCGATACGGCTATCAACAATGTTGCATCCTGATTGAGTGACAAGGTGCACAAGTTCATTGCATATCCCTGGCCGATCGGTACCAACGGCGGTAATCACTAAATATTGATTCATAACGTCACTTCTATTCCCTGTTTGTTGATATGGTAGCACAACTCAAATTAAAGCTCTTGTAGTAGCCGTGATGGAATTGGCGTAAATCTTTCAATATCGACGTATTTTGCGTGACATATTTGACGATTGTTTGACACCAAATTATACCAAAAGCGCATCTTACACGTGCCTCATATCTGAAATCTGAAATTAATCATTCACTTCTTTGTGGGAACTGTTTTTAATCTCTTGTGTTTATCAATATCATTACAGTACCATGCAAGAAGTATCAATTTAGGGAGATAGCCATGTTTTCAGGAAGTATTGTTGCATTAATAACCCCATTCACTCCAGATGGTGAAGTGGACTTTGTTAGCTTAAAGAAGCTAGTCGACTTTCACGTTGACGCAGGTACCGACGGTATCGTTGCGGTTGGTACTACGGGTGAGTCTGCAACATTAACTGTAGAAGAACATGTCAAGGTTGTCGCTAAGACGGTTGAATTCGCCGCGGGCCGAGTCCCTATCATTGCGGGTACGGGAGCAAACGCGACACATGAAGCCATCACGTTTAGCCGCTTGCTAAATAACGTGGGTATTGCAGGTTGTTTGAGTGTTACGCCGTATTACAATAAGCCGACTCAAGAAGGTCTATATCAGCATTACAAAGCGATTGCTGAAGAAAGTGACATTCCACAGATTCTCTACAACGTCCCAGGGCGTACTGGCGTCGATCTTTTGCCTGAAACGGTAGCAAGATTATCTAAGATCCCAGGCATTGTTGCATTGAAGGATGCGACAGGTGATTTATCTCGTATTCAAATTCATCGTGAACTTTGTGGCGAAGATTTTATCTTACTAAGTGGTGATGATTCGTCAGGGTTGGATTTTGTCCAACAAGGCGGTAAAGGGGTTATCTCTGTCACTAATAACATTGCAGCGGCTGACATGGCTAAAATGATGAAACTCGCCTTAGCGGGTCAGTTTGAAGAAGCGCATCAGATTAACCAGCGCCTAATGACACTGCATAAAAACTTGTTTGTAGAATCGAGCCCTATCCCAGTTAAATGGGCTGCTCACAAAATGGGTTTAATTGAAGAAGGCAACCTGCGTCTGCCGTTAACAGAGTTGTCAGAGCAAGCCAAACCTATTGTTGCCCAAGCAATGTCGGAAGCTTGCATCTACTAAAATAGAATAAATAAGAGGAGCGTAAGGTTCCTCTTTTAAGGGAGTCTCAATGAAATTTTCTCGTCAGCTAACAGTGTCTTCGTTAGCTGTTATGGTATTAGCCGCTTGTTCAAGCGATCCCAACACTCGCCGTGAAGCTAAAGATGATTTCAATTATCTAGATGCGCCAGCGCTTCAAAGCTGGCAGCTTGCCGAAGGCGCAACCCCTCAGTTTTATCCCAATTATGAAATCCCTAAAGGTGACTATAAAGGTGGGGTTGGACGCGAGGTTGATATTCGTCCACCACAGCAAGTATTGGAACTGATCCCTGGAGCTCGTGTTGAACGTCAAGGCTCTGAAGTGACCCTTTGGCTCTTAAAGCAAGATGAGATGGATAAGGTCTGGGCAACGGTTCAAAAAATGCTGACCGAGATCGATGTGAAACCACTCAAAGAAACCGATGACCTTATCGAAACGGATTGGGTGACATGGGTGTCGGCGGATGAAGATGTTGAAATAGGCAGCCGCTACGAAATCACACGCTTTGAAGCCAATCGTCGCTTTGGGTTCAAAATGAAGCTCATTGATTGGCGGGAGGCGAATACGGTTAAACCAGTGACGCGTACGAACGAGGAGCGCTATAATACGCTAATGACCAATCTCGTCACGGCCCGCTACGATCGCGACTTAAGAGAAGAAGCCGCCCTAAAAGCGCAACAACTGGTCAAGTCGATCCCGATTAGTATGGGGACAGATAGAAGCGGTTTACCGGTTATTATTGCGCGTACGCCTTACAACGTGATGTGGCAAGAAGTGCCAGAATTGCTTCCAAGAATGGGCTTTACCATTGATTCAAGAAATCAATCACAAGGTACCGCAAAAGCTAAATATGCATCACCTGATGATGATTTTTGGAACGATGTGGGTCTGAAACCGATTGACTTGGAGCCTGGGGAATACACATTCCTGTTCGGGGATTTAGGGAACCGTACCTCAATCAATGTTACCGATAAAGATGGTAAGCCGGTCAATGAAAATCTTCTGCGATCACTTGAGCCATTGATATCAACGGTGATACAACAAGGTAAAAACAACAAATAATTAAAAAGGACCTTTATGGTCCTTTTTACTTTTTCTTTGTCTCGTCATATTTTTTCTTGTCCAGTTCATTCAACCTGTCCAGCTCATACTTTCGTTTCTTAGCGGGGTTTTGTTGTTGGTCGAATTTCATATGGGCCGTGTATTTCAAGGCTGCAATGTTGCCAAATACCACGGCGAGTACAACAATAATGATGACCCAAGGATTAAATAGCCACTCAATCATATTTTGTTCTCACTTGCTGATGTTAAGGATGTATTGATTGTAGATGTTATTCAGCTCGGAGAGTATGGTATTTCGTCCCAAAATCGCGGATTGCTCTATTGCGCGATGCAGTTGTTCAAGGCTTAATGCGGCGAGCATGCTTTGAGAAGCTTTTTGGTGACTGATATGCCAAGGCTCAAAGGCAACCCCGTTTACTAAATCTTGTTGATAAGGTAAGAAGAAGCCTGATGCGGGAAGGTGTGCTTTAAGCCACTGATAGAATGCTGATTGATGGCCGTCTATATACTCCCATGGCTCTAGCTTTAAAGGGGTATTTTCAGGAAGGGAGTTACCCGCATATACGTCGAAATCTGTCCCCCAATGGTGGCGACTCGCGCCTGGGAGTGCGCTCCATTTCAATATGGCATATACCTTTTCTTTCTCTGTTAATTGTTCTGAAATGAGAGGAATGCCATGACTGTCCAGAATTGGTTGTTTACCCGTCATTTTATTGTTCCAAATAGTCAGTTGACGTTCGAAACTTCGGTAGCCACTGGCAATGTATAAAACAAAGCCAGCGTCTGATGCCGCTTGTGTTAATCCGTTTAAGTCTTCTTGGACATTCGGGTGGACTTGAAAAAAGCGTTGCCCAATTTGTAACTCAGTTAACACAGTTTCATCTTGTCCCACAAGCGACAGGTTTGTCATAACTACTTACCTAATAAGTTGATGAGGGTATGCTCATACATATCCGTTAGCTTTTCTAAATCCGCGACATTGACACACTCATTGACCTTATGGATGGTGGCGTTAACAGGACCTAGTTCAACAACTTGTGCCCCCATTTTGGCAATGAATCGTCCATCGGATGTCCCACCAGTTGTCAGCAGTTGTGGTTTTTGTTCATTGACTGTGGCAACCGCATCGACAACCGCCGTTAACAAGTTACCGGTATCGGTAAGGAATGGCTGCCCGCTTAATGTCCATTGTAAATCGTAGTCTAGCCCATGTAGGTCAAGAGTAGAGTGGACGCGTCGTTTGATATCGTCATCGGTAAGCTCTGTGCTAAAGCGGAAATTAAATTGCACATTAAACTCCCCTGGTATCACATTACTTGCACCAGTTCCCGCATGGAGATTGGGGATCTGGAAGCTAGTCGGAGGGAAGTAGTCATTACCATCATCCCACTTTGTCGCCGCCAGTTCAGCAAGTGCTGTTAGCGATTGGTGAATGGGGTTACGTGCAAGTTGTGGATAGGCCACGTGCCCTTGGATACCTTTGATGCAGAGATCGCCAGTAATCGAGCCTCTACGACCATTCTTGACCACATCACCGACATGATCGGTACTGGATGGCTCACCCACGATACACATGTCAATAATTTCATTACGTGCCATCAAGGTATCAACGACGCGAGTCGTACCATTGATAAATGGGCCCTCTTCATCTGATGTAATGAGAAAGGCAATCGAACCATCATGGTTAGGATTATTTTTAACAAATCGCTCCACTGCCACGACCATGCAGGCCAGTGAGCCTTTCATGTCGGCTGCGCCACGACCATGCAGGTGTCCATCTATAATGGTCGGTTCGAACGGGGGCGTATGCCATTGTTCAATAGGGCCTGCAGGTACTACGTCGGTATGACCAGCAAAAGCAAACAATGGGGCACTGTTGCCACGGCGAGCCCAAAAGTTGGTAGTGTCATCAAATACCATGATTTCAATTTCAAACCCGAGTGCTTCGAGTCTCTCAATCATTACTTTTTGGCAATCTGCGTCTTCTGGTGTTACTGATTGGCGGCTAATTAAGTCTTTTGCTAGTGCCAAAACGGGGCTGTCTGTCATCCTTGAGGATCCTTGTCTCTTAATTTTAAAATTGAATCGATTTAAAGATTGAAAATCTGTTGGTATTGTTCGGCTTTAAAACCAATGTGATACTGCCCATCGATACTAAGAATAGGGCGTTTAATCATGGCTGGCTGTTCAACAAGAAGCGCAACCACATTGTCTGCATTAAGCTGTTCTTTTTGCTCTGCAGATAACTGGCGGTAGGTGGTACCGCGCTTGTTGAGGACTAACTCCCAACCAAGCTGCTCACAGAAGTCGTTGATAAGTTCTGGTGTCACGCCTTGTTTTCGATAGTCATGAAAACTGAATTCAAGGTTGTTGGCGTCCAGCCATTTCTTGGCTTTCTTAATCGTGTCGCAATTTGGAATGCCAAACATAGTTATCGACATAGTGTTTTCCTTTGAGCGCTGAGGATCCCTCTGAGGGGATTAATGTTATGGTTCTCAGCATCCTACCAAGAAGTCTCTTGAGAGACAAAGCCTGTCAATAGCCATTGAAGATTTCCGCTTGTTCGCCACCTGAATACGAGTACAAATCAACGCATATCGGAGCGAAGTTCTAAAGACTCGTTACAAATTCAAGATCATTGAAACAGAAAGGATTATCGAGAACTTGATCAAGCGCAACACGATTGTGGTGAAATTCAATATATTGGATATGCACATAAATAGGAGGTGTCAATGGAACTGAGTCCTGTATTTGCACGTCGTCTCTATCTTGCTCTGCTCGTCGAAAGCTTAGACAGACCGAATGTGCCAAAACTGATCGAAAGAACGGGGTGGCCTCGTCGCACCATACAAGATGTCATTAAAGCGCTACCCGGTATCGGTATTGAACTCATGTTTGTTCAAGATGGGCGTAGACACAACGATGGTTATTACCAGTTATCAGACTGGGGACCGTTCGATAGCCAATGGGTTGTACAGCGTAAAGTGGATATTGAATCAACTTTAGGGGTGTAGGTCTTTGGGGCTATTGGACGTGAATTAAATATCAATGGTGTAGAGTAAATAAAAATAAAGCTAGAGTTCAGACTCTAGCTTTATTTTTTGGCAATGGTAAGCGGTGCCAAATAAGGTTACTGATGTCTGAAAATCAACGGGAGAAAGCAGCAGTACCGTATTGGCATCTATGGCCGTTGCGTTATTTTTGATGTCATTCATTGCGCCCCTTACCATCGCACTATTTGTAAAAAATAAAGAGTTATACCAATGACCTTCAGACCCAGTTACTTCACCTTTCCATCGACAATCTGACATCGTCAGGTCTTGATCCAAGCGCAATATTACGGTTTCAGATTGGGTTGATAGCTTGTGAGTGGGTGACACACAACCAGATAGAATGCTGACGGCGATCATGACAAGCATTGTGTTCTGTTTGCTAATAAAAGACATACGTTATAAATCCTATCCAGCTAACAGCAAGTAAACACCAAGGAAGAATCGAAGCGATGAAAGGTGTCGGGGTGTTTGACTCCGCAACGTCATTGTGACTGTCGACAGCTGTCGTTACAGGTTTGAGTTTTTCTCTCTTTTGTTTTTTTAGCGCCCTATCTGCCTGACGTTTTTTTTCTTTTTGTTGTTTTTTATACAGTGCAATTCCTTTTTCAATACCTTGGGCGACAATTCGTGTCTGTTCTTTGGTTTGACCAGGTTTCTGTGTGGATTTTGCAATTCGCATTGCTTCTTGTTGTGTCTCGACTGAAGGGACAGGCTGTTGGTTTTTCATAACTTACTCGTTAATACGTTTTCTTTATTTTATCACAATGTCGTGCTGGATCTTGAATACTCCTGTAGTCAGCTCAATATATTGTGATAAGCACCCAGCAGAGAAATAAATATGCGTTATGCATTAGAACGATACGACAAAGATGGCTTTTTGAAAGCCCCCGTTTGGTTATGGCTAGGATGGTTTTTTCTGACGCGAGCATGGGTGGTATTTATTGTCGCTGGCGCAAGCCGAAATGACGGGGTCACGATTTTGGAGTATGTCTACCCGGATCAAAAAATGCTCTATCTAGGGTTGGCTATGGGGCTGCCCATTGTTGTATCTATGTGGTTAATTGGTTTAAGAAAACCAGAGACAAAAAAAATTAATCGCATGGTCAATTACTGTAAGCCAATCACGCTCATTGTCGTTATTGGGCAGTTGATACAAACCATTTACCTTGTTAATTTACAACACTGGGGATTTAGCTGGGCCAATGCGATTACGTTGGTGTTACTACTCTGGTTTGCCATTTATTTAGCCAACAGTCGCAGTGTCGTCGATTGTTTGGCAATACCCGTTGATATCCGTCCCGTTACTGATCAGAATCATAACTCCGCTGACTAGTTGAAAATACACTGAGAAAAAATAGAGGAACTCGCATGTCTTTACCACAAAGTGCCATTATTCCAGAAGCGGAACCTTTCGCGCTGTACACACAATTGAAAGTGAACCAACATCCGCAACAGGTGCTTACCGCATTACAATCGCTACCTCAACTAGTGGACGACTTAAATCAATCGCAACCCGATGCAGCACTGACATTGTCGTTGGCGTTTAGCCATCAATTTTGGACGGGACTGACACAAGCGATGCCCAGTGAACTCAAAGTTTTTCCTGAGTTAGGGGAGGGTGAAGTTCATGCGCCATCTAGCGACGTGGATGTATTAATTCACTGTCATTCTAAGCGTCACGATTTGCATTTCTATGTCCTACGTAAACTGATGTCTCAAATTGCAGATTCAGTCACCATTGTCGACGAGACGCAAGGGTTTCGTTTTATGGATTCAAGAGACATGACGGACTTTATTGATGGGACGGAAAACCCTAAAAATGAAAAACGTACAGAGGTTGCCATCATTAACGATGGTGAGCTTGCTGGTGGTAGTTATGTCATGGTGCAACGCTTTGAGCACAACGTACCCGCTTGGAATCGTCTCAACGTGTCTGCACAAGAAAAAGTGATAGGCCGAACGAAGCTTGACTCCATTGAGCTAGACGATGTTCCCGCGGCTTCTCACGTTGGTCGCGTTGATCTTAAAGAAGACGGCGTTGGTTTGAAAATTGTTCGCCATAGCTTGCCATACGGCAGTGTCAGTGGTGCACACGGGCTGCTATTTATTGCATACTGCAACACGGTCCATAATTTCGACGCTATGTTAGAAAGCATGTACGGCGTCACTGATGGTAAAACGGATCAGCTGTTGCGTTTCACCAAAGCGGTGACGGGGGCGTACTTCTTTGCACCATCACAGGCGATGCTTGCGACGCTAAGCGTTAAATAACGAGCTCACCTATTAATACTGGGTTTCTTGTGAAGCAATATTATTGACAGCAAGAAACCTACATTGACCCCTCCTCCCGCCTCACTCTTTCTCTTAAGTTTTTTTCAAGCTTGCCGATAGGTTTAATAATCACCTTATCTGTGGATAGCTATGTCGATTACTGTCAATACCAATGTGAGTGCAATGATGGCGCAGAATCAGCTCCATAAAGCGACTCAATCCTTAAACCAATCCCTAGAAAGGTTGGCATCAGGCAGTCGTATTAACAGCGCTAAAGATGATGCCGCGGGCCTACAGATTTCCAATCGATTAGAAGCACAGATCTCTGGATTAGGTGTGGCACAGCGCAATGCCAATGATGGTATTTCTATTATGCAGACTGCAGAAGGCGCGATGAACGAGACATCTCAGCTCTTGCAGCGCATGCGTGATTTGTCATTGCAATCCTCGAACGGCGCTAACTCACCCGATGACAGGCGTGCCTTACAAGAGGAGTTTACTGCACTTAATGATGAACTCAACCGCATCGCGGAAACGACCTCTTTTGGTGGTAGAAAGCTACTGAACGGTCAGTTTGGCAGTTCATCATTTCAAATTGGATCGGGTGCAGGAGAAGCACTGCAAATTGAACTGAAAAGTATGCGCACTGATCAGCTACAAATGGGGGGCGTCGCCTACCAAGCTACCAAAGGTGCGCCGGATATGTGGCGTGTTGATCCAAATCAGCAAACTTTTAGCTTTAGTTATCAAGATTCAATTGGACGAGACATCACCCAAACTATTGAGGCAAAACCCGGCGATGATATTGAACAGGTAGCGACGTATATTAACGGCCAAACCCAAGTGTTATCCGCGTCAGTCAATGAGCATGGTCAGCTACAACTGTTTGCTGATTCAGATCGTGTCACTAGTGAAGTCACTTTTTCGGGGGCGTTGGCAGAAGAACTCAACGTTGAGACTCGCGGCCGATTGACCGTCGACGATCTGTCGATTGGTTCTGTCGGAGGGGCGCAAATGTCCATATCGGTAATAGACAAGGCTATAAAATTTGTTGATAGCCACCGTGCGGAATTGGGCGCGAATCAGAATCGCCTTGGGCATACTATTAATAACCTAGCCAATATGGAAGAAAACTTATCGGTATCACAAGGGCGGATTCGTGATACTGATTATGCCAAAGAAACGACACAGATGATTAAGCAACAAATTCTGCAACAGGTCAGTACAACGATATTGGCACAGGCGAAGCAATCGCCCAGCCTCGCCATGACATTACTCCAATCATAGGTCGGGCATTCGACCTAACGCTAAAGAACTTTAGGCTTTTTTAGTAAAAACTTCTGCTTTTCCTTACTTCATCACACTCCATGTTGTTAGCCATTAAAAAACGTAATTATCTTAAAAAAAAACTCAAGTAATTGCTTTGTAAGACGATAAAGAAAGTAACTTTGAGAGAACTACTTG
>NZ_MCUW01000057.1 GCF_002873335.1 Vibrio sp. 10N.286.49.B1
AAACCTAATCAATCTGTGTGAACACTCATCAAGACAATCTTTCGTATAAGGAGGTGATCCAGCCCCAGGTTCCCCTAGGGCTACCTTGTTACGACTTCACCCCAGTCATGAACCACAAAGTGGTGAGCGTCCTCCCGAAGGTTAAACTACCCACTTCTTTTGCAGCCCACTCCCATGGTGTGACGGGCGGTGTGTACAAGGCCCGGGAACGTATTCACCGTGGCATTCTGATCCACGATTACTAGCGATTCCGACTTCATGGAGTCGAGTTGCAGACTCCAATCCGGACTACGACGCACTTTTTGGGATTCGCTCACCATCGCTGGTTGGCTGCCCTCTGTATGCGCCATTGTAGCACGTGTGTAGCCCTACTCGTAAGGGCCATGATGACTTGACGTCGTCCCCACCTTCCTCCGGTTTATCACCGGCAGTCTCCCTGGAGTTCCCACCATTATGTGCTGGCAAACAAGGATAAGGGTTGCGCTCGTTGCGGGACTTAACCCAACATTTCACAACACGAGCTGACGACAGCCATGCAGCACCTGTCTTAGAGTTCCCGAAGGCACACCTGCGTCTCCGCTGGCTTCTCTAGATGTCAAGAGTAGGTAAGGTTCTTCGCGTTGCATCGAATTAAACCACATGCTCCACCGCTTGTGCGGGCCCCCGTCAATTCATTTGAGTTTTAATCTTGCGACCGTACTCCCCAGGCGGTCTACTTAACGCGTTAGCTCCGAAAGCCACGGCTCAAGGCCACAACCTCCAAGTAGACATCGTTTACGGCGTGGACTACCAGGGTATCTAATCCTGTTTGCTCCCCACGCTTTCGCATCTGAGTGTCAGTATCTGTCCAGGGGGCCGCCTTCGCCACTGGTATTCCTTCAGATCTCTACGCATTTCACCGCTACACCTGAAATTCTACCCCCCTCTACAGTACTCTAGTCCGCCAGTTTCAAATGCAGTTCCGAGGTTGAGCCTCGGGCTTTCACATCTGACTTAACGAACCACCTGCATGCGCTTTACGCCCAGTAATTCCGATTAACGCTCGCACCCTCCGTATTACCGCGGCTGCTGGCACGGAGTTAGCCGGTGCTTCTTCTGCAGCTAACGTCAAATCCATACGCTATTAACGTATGAACCTTCCTCACTGCTGAAAGTACTTTACAACCCGAAGGCCTTCTTCATACACGCGGCATGGCTGCATCAGGCTTGCGCCCATTGTGCAATATTCCCCACTGCTGCCTCCCGTAGGAGTCTGGACCGTGTCTCAGTTCCAGTGTGGCTGATCATCCTCTCAGACCAGCTAGGGATCGTCGCCTTGGTGAGCCATTACCTCACCAACTAGCTAATCCCACCTGGGCATATCCTGACGCGAGAGGCCCGAAGGTCCCCCTCTTTGGCCCGAAGGCATTATGCGGTATTAGCCATCGTTTCCAATGGTTATCCCCCACATCAGGGCAATTTCCCAGGCATTACTCACCCGTCCGCCGCTCGACGCCCAACAAATCATCCGAAGAGTCAATGTTGTCGTTTCCGCTCGACTTGCATGTGTTAGGCCTGCCGCCAGCGTTCAATCTGAGCCATGATCAAACTCTTCAATTTAAGATTTTGTCGGCTCAATGAATACTGACTTCAAAACTGTCCCTTACTTAAAAAGTAAGAAGTAATTTTAAAGCTATTATCGTTCCAACAGAACGATAATGATTGTTGACTGTGTGACAGTAAGCGAGCTTACTACCCTTAGGTCACGTGTTCATTGAAAACCATTTTACTTCCGAAGAAGTGTTCGTTTCTACTTTGCAGCAGAAGCAAAC
>NZ_MCUW01000058.1 GCF_002873335.1 Vibrio sp. 10N.286.49.B1
TAACTTTGAGAGAACTACTTGGTTTTCCGAGACGTCGGAAACCGCTACACCGGAAAATCAATTGGAGAAACAACATGGCAGTGAACGTAAATACTAACGTATCGGCAATGACCGCTCAGCGTTACCTAAACAATGCAAGTCAAGCGCAAGCGACGTCAATGGAGCGTTTGGCTTCGGGTTCTAAAATCAACAGTGCAAAAGATGATGCGGCTGGTCTGCAAATCTCTAACCGCTTAAACGTACAGAGCCGTGGTCTTGATGTGGCCGTGCGTAATGCTAACGATGGTATCTCGATTGCTCAAACCGCTGAAGGCGCGATGAATGAAACGACAAACATCCTGCAACGTATGCGTGACTTGTC
>NZ_MCUW01000059.1 GCF_002873335.1 Vibrio sp. 10N.286.49.B1
AGTAGGACATCGCCAGGCTTTGAACAAATATCTACTAAAGCAAATCAATAAGACTTTAGCTAGGTAACAATTTGCGGAGGGATGGCTGAGTGGTCGAAAGCACCGGTCTTGAAAACCGGCAAGGGTTAATAGCCCTTCTAGGGTTCAAATCCCTATCCCTCCGCCACTATTAAAAAAGCCCGCTGATTTTCAGCGGGCTTTTTGCTATCTAAAATTTGTACAGTTAACTGTTAACTATTACCAACGTACTTCTTCAATAATCGCTGCTTTTAATCGTACCTTCCGCTACCATCTTTGCATGCTTACAGTAATCAGATCATGTTTAACTCTCTATCCTTTACTAGGGAACTTATTTTATGGATGACAGTGTTAATTCGTTAAACCACAAGATTCTCACGCTGCTAGGTAAAGGCAGTTCAATCGATGACATGCAAGTTATTCAAGAGTTGTGGGGAGGATATGGCCAACTGTTGCGCCTTACTTTGACGGGTAATAAACAAAGAAATAGCATTATCGCCAAATATATTCAGTTACCAGAACTTGATAAGCTTGCACACCCAAGAGGCTGGAACACTCCGCTATCTCATCAGCGTAAGTTAATGTCATACCAAGTAGAGTTCCATTGGTATGCTAATTATGTAAAAAGAATGCCCACAGGTTGGGTACCAGAATGCCTTTCGTCCTTCAAAGAGGGCAGTCATTATTTATTAGTCTTGCAAGACCTTAGAGATATAGGCCGAGCACGAGTTGTCACCCAAGCGACGCAAAGTGAGATAATGTCTGTTCTAAATTGGCTAGCCCAATTTCATGCTTTTTGGCTTGGTGAGCGGCCTGACGGGTTGTGGGACCAAGGGTCATACTGGCACTTGTCTACACGTCCAGATGAGCTTCTTTCTATGACTAATACGCGCTATCAACGAGCTGCTCGAACATTAGATAAACTGTTAGAGGAATGCCCATACAAGACGATTATTCATGGTGACGCTAAGCTCGCAAATTTCTGCTTTGAAGAGGAAGGCGACGCGGTTTCTGGTGTTGATTTTCAGTATGTCGGAGCAGGAGTTGGCGTCAAAGATGTTGTGCTGTTGTTGACTAGTGTGCTCGATTTTAATAAGAGTGATATCGATCTTGCGCCTTATCTATCTCATTATTTTTCGTCATTAAAACATGCGCTAGAGGTCTATCAACCCACAGTGGAAAGTCGCGAAGTCTGTGAGATGTGGTCGAGGATTTTTGATTTGGCTTGGGCGGACTTTCAGCGATTTTTACTGGGTTGGTGTCCAACGCATTGGAAAGTGAATGAATTCACGATGGCGTTGACGGATAAAGCACTGGAGCGTCATGGTTTGTGAGTGATAGTAATGAAAAATAAAAGCACCCCCCAATAGAGGTAATGCCGTTCACTTAAG
>NZ_MCUW01000060.1 GCF_002873335.1 Vibrio sp. 10N.286.49.B1
TCACGGTCACCGTAATGGTGTGCTCGGTGCCGTCGGCGCTTTTCACGATAAAGGATTCCGTCAGCGTATCGCCCACATCCAAAGATTGGATCGGCGCTGAGCTGTTGTCGACTTTATACGTCCATTGACCATCCGTGCCGATGGTAAGGGCACCGTAAGTCGTGCCCACTGGCGTGCCAGCACCCGCTATGAAGGTCTCTTCATTGGCGTCGGTATCGCTGATAACCAAGGTATTGCTGGCGACCAAGTTGCCGTCAGTGTCTACGTCGACCGCCGCGTCTTCGGTGGCGTCATCGCTGGCGCCACTGACAATGCTCGGTAAGTCGTTAGCACCTGTGATGGTAATGACGATGTTGTGCGCGGTGCCATCTTCGCTCAGTACTTGGAACGTCTCGGTGCGAGTTTCCCCTTCAGAGAGTGATTGCACTGAGCTGTCGGTGTTGTCGATTTCGTAATTCCATGCACCAGTAGCATCAATGGTTAAGGTGCCAACTGGCGTTAGGCCGTTGCCATCATCGACTTTGGTGACACTGGTTTGGAACTGGCTCTCGCCTTGATCGGTGTCGGTAATCGTCAGCTGGCCGCTTTCTTTTAGTAAGTCACCCGCTTGAATCTCGGTGTCCTCAATCACGCCACCGATGTCAGTGCCCGCTATCACTGGCGCGTCGTCGGTGCCTTCAATGGTCACTTCGATGATTTGCGTTTTGCTGCCATCAATCGAGGCCACTTCAAAGCGCTCAACACGTGTATCATCTGCGCCAAGCTCTTGCACGCCTGCTAGGCTATTAACAACCGTGTAGGTCCACGTGCCATCCGCAAGGATGGTCAGCGTGCCTAATGGCGACTGACCGTCGTTATTGGTTAGACTCGTCACCGTGGTGTTAAACGCCGCTTCATCCGCGTCCAAGTCAGCGATGTCGAGCTTGCCACCACCAATGAGTTCCCCACCCACTTCGTCGGTGTCTTCTTTGACGCTGTCTGGGGCATAATTGGTGATGAAGGTTTCATCTTCCGCGCCGTTCACGGTCACGCTAATCGTGTGCTCG
>NZ_MCUW01000061.1:0-1718 GCF_002873335.1 Vibrio sp. 10N.286.49.B1
GACCCAGGACCCAGGACCCAGATTCATAACAAAATAAGATATACAACCAGTAACTTATTCATTGTAATAGATAGATGAGTGTGGATAATACAGCCCAAGAAATTGAACCTAGATCGCATGACTATTCGTGTAGTATCGATTTCAGGACTTAGATGTCGAAACACATGACACAACATCGTCATATTAGCTCATTACGCTAGTAGGGCACGCACTTCCTTGGAGGAAGTGACCAATGAGAATGGATGCATAATAGGGTTATATGCTTAACACCTTCGGGCGGTAGCGTCTTTCAACGCATGACGATCTGCTGCTCAAATTCGTAAGCAAATATCACGTAACCCTTGATAATAAAAGCCATCCCCAGAACAATAGACCCCAAAGGACAATATTTCCAGGAATGCCGAGCTTTTCCTCTATTCCAGGAACTAGGAACCCAATCCCAGGAACTTAATACACCTCATGAATAACGTTAAAAAATTCACCATTACGGCACTATTCCCACTATTAATTGCCGGCTGTACCTTACCTGGTGGACACATCTCGACCAGTGGTAAAAACGTCATTCAAGCGGAAGGTGAAACCACCGACTTATCTGAGCGTGTTAACGTGTATCCGTTAACGCCCGAGCGTGTGGCATCGTTTAAAATTCCTGAGCCTGTCTCAACACCAAACCCAACCTTAGATCTTGAAGTGGCGAACTATCAGTACCGTGTTGGGCCTGGCGATATACTGAATATCACCATTTGGGACCACCCAGAATTAACGATTCCTGCCGGTTCCTATCGTAGCTCTGCCGAAGCCGGTAATTGGGTAAGCGCCGATGGCACCATTTTCTACCCTTACATCGGTTTTGTTGAAGTCGCCGGAAAAACCGTCCGTGAAATTCGCAAAGACATAACTGCTCGACTAGTTCAGTACATAGAAAGCCCACAGGTTGATGTGAACGTGGCGGCATTTCGCTCTAAAAAAGTATACGTAACGGGCGAGGTTGATAGCCCAGGACAGAAACCTGTGACTAATATTCCCATGACCCTCCTTGATGCTATTAATTTAGCGGGTGGTCTAGAAACCGATGCAGACTGGCGTAATGTCAGTTTAACCAGAAATGGCGTGGAAGAACGGGTTTCGTTGTACGCATTGATGCAAAAAGGTGATTTAACCCAAAACCGCTTAATGCAACCGGGTGATATTATCCACGTGCCACGTAACGATGCACAGAAAATATTCGTGATGGGCGAGGTCGGTGAACCACAAACACTTAAGATGGAACGTAACGGCATGAGCCTAACAGAAGCATTAAGTAGTGTTGGTGGCATAAATGAAGTCGCAGCAGAAGCGACGGGAATTTTTGTTATTCGCCCCACTCGCGCTGATGAGCAAGAAAAAATAGCCAACATCTACCAACTCAACATGCAAGATGCTACAGCATTGTTCTTAGGTACTGAATTTGAACTCCAACCATACGACGTAGTTTATGTCACTGCTACGCCACTAGCACGTTGGAATCGTTTAATGACCCAATTGCTCCCAACGCTAACGGGCATGAAGAACATTGCTGATACAGGTAACTCTTACCGCGCGTGGGGGAATTAGTAAATAGAGAAGGATCCTAGGGAAAGAGCAGTTCCTAGTTTCTAGATGTAGGTCAATTCAATTGCTTATTTTTTATTGACAATAAATTGCTCAAAGAACAAAAGCCTGCAGGACCCAGGACCCAG
>NZ_MCUW01000061.1:2444-7150 GCF_002873335.1 Vibrio sp. 10N.286.49.B1
CAGGACCCAGGACCCAGGACCGCTTTTACCAAGGACCGCTTTAATAACATGTTCAACAAAATCTTAGTCGTCTGCGTAGGCAACATCTGCCGCTCCCCAATAGGTGAGCGCATGCTGGCACAACTACTACCCAACAAAACCGTCGCCTCTGCAGGCATCGCGAGCGCAAAAAGCGGCCTAGTCGGCAAACCCGCAGATCAAACCGCCATCCAAGTAGCCGCCGAGCACGGTGTAGACGTAGAAAACCACGCCTCACAGCAGCTCACCAGCGAGTTGTGTAAAGATTACGACTTAATCTTAGTCATGGAGAAAGGTCACCTAGAAGCCCTAACCAGCATCGCCCCAGAAGCACGCGGCAAAACCATGCTCTTCGGCCAATGGATAGGACAAAAAGACATCCCCGATCCCTACCGCCAAAGTCGCGAAGCGTTCGATCATGCGTATGAGTTGATAGAGCAGAGCGCGAAGGAATGGGTGAAGAAGTTATAGATAAGAGTGGTCCTAGGAAAAGATGGCCCTAGATCCTAGGTGGTGAAGGCTTCAAGTAAGTCGATAATGACCGTTATTGTGATTGTTTTTGATGGACAAAAATAACTTTAAAAACACAACCTGTAGGACCAAGGACCAGAAATGGATTTCGAACGTTTAGAAGTATGGAAGAAAAGTTCAAGGCTTTGTGTAGACATTTGCCGACAACTCGAGTCTTGTCGAAACTACGGATTAAAAGATCAGTTATGTCGAAGTTCACTATCTGTACCTTCTAATATTGCAGAAGGTGAAGAACGAGAGACGATAAAAGAATCGGCCCGTTTTCTTTACATAGCGAAAGGGTCATGTGGTGAAATGATCACACAACTCTATATTGCAGCAGAATTAAATTATATTGAAAAAGATAAAGCGAAGATGTTTATAAATGAAGCAAAACACATCTCAGCGATGTTAGCTAAGATGATTAAGATTCGTCGAGGTTCAGTAAAAGAAGAAGAACCAGACTATATCACTGAAATCAAATAGAACTTCCAAGGACCAAGGACCAAGGACCAAGGACCAAACTTTCAACGCTTTAATCGGAACCTATCCCCCAATGCAAAACCAAAATACACCGCAAATGTCTACCTCCTCCTCCGACGAAATCGATCTAGGTAAACTATTCGGCATCCTTCTAGACGCCAAATGGCTCATCATCGTCACCACCTTCGTATTCACCTGCTTCGGTATCGCATTTGCGTTGCTATCCACGCCGATCTATAAAGCGGATGCGCTGATTCAGGTAGAACAAAAAAGCGGTGGTATGTCTTCATTGCTTAGTGATGGCTTAGGTGACATGTTTGCGCAGGAATCGTCTGCGACGACAGAAATTGAATTAATTAAGTCGCGCATGGTGTTGGGCCAAACGGTGGACAAGCTTAACCTGACTACGATTGCACAACCTAAGTATTTACCTAAAATTGGTAAGGGCCTTGCAAGATTAATGGGTGAACAAGCGTATATTGATATCGGCCGTTTAGACGTATCGGAACGTTGGCACTACCTGGACGACAAAACGTTATTGCTGGTTCAAACTGATGACAATAATCAAGGTTTTGAGTTACGTGATGCACAAGATAACGTACTACTAACAGGGAAAGCAGGCGAATTAGCGGAAGGCAATGGCTACCGCGTGTTTGTCACTTACCTAAAAGGTAAACAAGGGCAAGAGTACACGTTAGGTAAGCGTGCAAGAATTGACGCCATCGGTTCCCTACAATCGGCTTTGGCTATTTCTGAGCGCGGCAAACAAACGGGTATACTGCAACTTTCTATGGAAGGCGAGCATAAGCCTATTATCGAGCGCATTGTTAACGATATTAGCCAAAACTACTTCTTACAAAATGTGGCACGCCAATCGGCAGAAGCTGAAAAAAGCTTAGAGTTTTTACAAGGCCATTTACCTGATATTAAAATTAGCTTAACGGCTGCGGAAGATACCCTTAATCAATTTCGCCAAGACAACGAGTCGATCGATTTAGGATTAGAAGCACAATCCACGCTAAAAGTGATGGTGGAGCTAGAGGCACAGCTTAATGAACTGACTTTCAAAGAAAGTGAAGTTAGCCAGCGTTTCACTAAAGATCACCCAGCCTACCGTTCGCTATTAGAAAAGCGTGAAACCTTGCTCGGTGAGCGAGAGCGCCTAAACAAACAGATTCAAAAGTTACCAAAAACGCAACGTGAAGTACTGCGTATGACGCGCGACGTAGAAGTGAACCAGCAAATTTACGTGCAGCTGCTTAATAAAGTGCAAGAGCTACGCATTATGAAAGCGGGCACCGTGGGCAATGTTCGCATTGTCGATTCCGCACAATCACACACCAACGCAGTGAAACCAAAGAAACCACTGATTGTAGTACTAGCAACCCTATTGGGCGGCATGCTAAGTGTGGCGTTTGTATTAGTAAAAGCCGCGTTCCATAAAGGCATAGAATCCCCAGACGAGATTGAAGCGATTGGCCTGCCAGTGTATGCCAGCGTACCTAAGTCGGATATGCAGCTGCAACTCACTCAGCTAGCAAAACGTCATAAAGGAAAAGATAAACTGCTGGCAGAAAGTAACCCTGCCGATTTATCCATTGAAGCACTGCGTGGCCTGCGTACCAGCTTGCACTTTGCCATGATGGAAGCCAAAAACAACATTCTAATGATCTCTGGTCCAGCGCCAGGTATTGGTAAATCATTTATATCCACTAACTTCGCGGCAGTGGCAGCGAAAACAGGCCAAAAAGTGCTGCTGGTGGATGCGGATATGCGTAAAGGCTACCTACAGAAGCAATTTAACTTAAAGTGGGATGACGGCTTGTCTGAACTGTTAAGTGGTAAACTGACCACAGAACAAGTGGTAAAACCTACAGACATTGAAAACCTGCATGTTATTACCCGTGGTCAAGTACCGCCAAACCCATCAGAGTTATTAATGCACCCACGCTTTAAAGACTTTGTTGAGTGGAGCTCTGAAAATTATGATCTCGTGATTATTGATACCCCACCAGTGCTTGCTGTCACCGACCCAAGTATTGTTGGCGCCTTAGCAGGCACAACCTTAATGGTGGCACGCTATGGCCAAAATACCCTGAAAGAGATTGAAGTCGCGCAAGGGCGCTTTGAACAATCGGGAATTGAAGTAAAAGGCGTGATCTTTAATGCGTTAGAGAAGAAGGCGTCTAGTGGTTACGGGTACGGCTATTATAACTACGCGTATACGAGTGATGAGAAATAGGCGTAGCAGCCTATTTTCAAACACTACCTTCCCATTACATCGTCATCCCAGGGCAAGATCATGAAAACCCGTTATGGAATAAGGGTTCAGACGTGATGAAATATTCCCCCAGGGAAACCGCATGAAGGTCGTTGATATATAAGGGCTTCGGAGTGCTAAAGATTTGTTGTTAATGCCTCGTTAATCTCAGTTTTTAAATGTAATCACATGAAACTAAAGATCGTCTTGTAGATCATTTCCGTTGTTTTGTAATGGCTCCTAGATAATATAGGAGCCCAAATATGAGCGAGTTAACCAACCCATTTATGCACTTCCAAATCATTAAAGACTACCGACAAGAAAGCAAAGTTGAACACAAATTATCAGACATTATTTTGCTGACAATTTGTGGCGTTTTGTCGGGTCATGATGGCTGGGATGGTATTATCGATTTTGGCAATGCTCGCTTAGATTTCCTCAAACGATATGGTCATTTTGAGGCGGGTATTCCTTCTGCAGATACGCTGTCTCGTGTGATGGGTATGATTAGTCCGGTAGCGTTGCAAAGAAGCTTTATTGCCTGGATGAAGGACTGCCATACACTGACGGATGGTGAAGTCATTGCCATCGATGGCAAAACATTACGTGGGTCTTACGACCGCTCGAAAGGCAAAGGAACGATCCACATGGTGAATGCTTTTGCTACTGCAAACGGAATGAGTATCGGTCAGCAGAAGGTTGATAGTAAGAGTAATGAAATTACGGCGATCCCTAAGCTACTTGACTTGCTAGACGTAAAAGGCTGCTTGATTACTATTGATGCAATGGGGTGCCAAAAGAAAATAGCGCAGAGAATCCTCGATAAAGAAGCGGATTATTTATTAGCGGTCAAAGGCAATCAGGGAATGCTTGAGCAAGCCTTTGATGATTATTTTCGAATGGACATGCTTCAAGACTTCGACGGCAGTTCTTATAGTACTCAAGAAAAAAGTCACGGAAGAATGGAAACGAGAGTGGCTTTAGTGAATCGAGATTTGTCGGTCTTGGGTGACATTGAACATGAATGGCCTGAGTTGAAGTCCATGGGTATCGTCGCTTCAGTTCGCCAAGAAACGGCTGTAGCGACAGAGCAAGATGTAAGTATTCGCTACTACATATGTTCTAAAGAATTAGAAGCTAAAACGCTACTTGAGGCAACTCGTTCTCACTGGGGCGTAGAGGTGATGCACTGGTCCCTTGATACTGCATTTTGTGAGGATAACTCTCGTATTAGAGCGGACGATCGAGCAGAGGCTTTTGCAAGGATCAGGCAGATGTGTTTGAACCTATTAAAGAGTGAGACCACGTTTAAAGGTGGCATTAAACGTAAACGGATGAACTGTGCAATGGACGAAAACTACCTAAGCAAGGTTCTTGTAAGCCTTACGTAGCGGGGATGTTCATGCGGTTTCCGTGGTCAGTGCGTTTAGCGCGG
>NZ_MCUW01000062.1 GCF_002873335.1 Vibrio sp. 10N.286.49.B1
CCCCACACTACCATCGGCGCTACTGTATTTCACTTCTGAGTTCGGCATGGGATCAGGTGGGTCTACAACGCTATGGTCGCCAAGCAAATTCTTTATAAACTCGCCTTTCGGCCAGTTTAATAATCTGGAAAGCTAATAAAAGTTCTTAATACACATTCAATCTGTTCTTGCTTTGAGTCCATCAAAACCCTTTGGGTGTTGTATGGTTAAGCCTCACGGGCAATTAGTACAGGTTAGCTCAATGCCTC
>NZ_MCUW01000063.1 GCF_002873335.1 Vibrio sp. 10N.286.49.B1
CTTAAGTGAACGGCATTACTCCTATGAGTGCCTTTTCTTTACCTGAGTGTGCTGTCGGTAAGGTACGTGTTATTTTAGGTCGCCATATCGCTCAAGATACAAGATCGTCGCTGCCGTGCGTGACGGTACTTGTAGCTTTCGAAGTAAACTTTTCATATGCACTTTAACTGTGGATTCAGATATAAACAATCGATCGGCTATTTGCTTGTTTCGGAACCCTTTTGCCACTTCTTGCAGGATCTGGGTTTCACGTTCTGTTAGAGAACTAAAGACGTCTTCCGTATTGCCTCTCTCTTCGAGATATTTTTC
Source organism: Vibrio sp. 10N.286.49.B1 (assembly GCF_002873335.1). Taxonomy (GTDB): domain Bacteria; phylum Pseudomonadota; class Gammaproteobacteria; order Enterobacterales; family Vibrionaceae; genus Vibrio. Next base: position 310 of record NZ_MCUW01000063.1, read on the forward strand.
TATAACACGACTGAACGCCTTAGCCCCCACAGCTAACCCGTTTAATCGTTCAATCATCTCATCTGGCTCAGTATCTTTAAGCATGTACCCATCAGCGCCAGCATTGACGAGTGATTCGATATCAGCGGGACTATCTGATACCGTTAGGATCACAATGTGTCCTTGAAAGTCATCTTCACGCAGGGCTTTCAAGGTATCTAATCCAGACATTCCTTTCATATTTAAATCGAGAAGAATCAGATCAGGTTCATGCTCTTTCGCCAACGCAACCGCATCGACACCATTACTGGCTTCAGCAATGACATCAAACTCATCTTCAAAACTTAACAACTGCCCAATACCCCGTCTCATCAACGGGTGATCATCAACTAACAAGACCTTACATTCGCTCACTCTGTGGCTCCTTACTTCTTTGAAATATTAATACCACTTCACACCCTGAATTTTGCTCTGCCGTTACCGTTAAATGTGCATTTAGCCGCGCTGCTCGCTCTTGCATAATGCTCATGCCATAATGGTCTAGCTTTTCAGTATTTTGGTCGAACCCTACACCATCATCAATTATTTTAACAGTAACAACGCCATTATCATCTTCAATCGAGGATACCGTGATCGTTCCTGCTTGTGCGTGCTTTATGGCATTGAGCACAGCCTCACGAATCAACTGGAGCAAGTGAACTTGTTCGTTCACTCCCAACTCAAGCGATGACAATTGATTGTCTAACTTAATATCCGCATCTGTGCGCTCATCAAGTTGGTGTAACATCTCCGACACCGCTTCTCCAAACGTCCCTTCTTTTATTGATAATCGGAACGTTGTCAGTAGTTCTCGTAGCTGTGTGTAAGCACTGTCTAATCCAGCTCGAATATCGTTCAGAACCACCTGAGAGCGACTGCGCTCAACGTCTGTCAGTTCTTTGGATAAAGAACGATTCAATAACGTGACCTGAATCTTTAAATACGATAGCGATTGAGCCAATGAATCATGCAGCTCCCGAGCTATTGTCGCCCTTTCTTCCATTACAAGAATATGCTCACTCTGCCGTTGTGCCTTGTTATAATAAACAGCACGAGACAAAATCATCACAAAGTTATCAATCAGGTCTTCATCGGCGCACGGGATCCCAGGTTGATAGCGCAACGTACCTAGGGTTTCACCATCTAAGTACAAGAGTTTGGTGTGGACGGCTTGGTCTGTGAACTCACCCTCCGTCGCGACCCAAGGACGTCCTTCTACTTCGTCTACTTTTAGCTCAACAGCTACCACTCCCTCGACGCTGTATATATACGTTAATATGGCGCGAAAATTTTCATGGGAAATTCGAGTCCCTGCTAGCTCTTGCGATGACTTGTATAACACTTGAAGTGATTGATGCGCATGTTGTAGTTTATGCGTTTTTTCATTAACGGCTAACTCTAGACCTCGGTACAATTTGCCCAAATCTGTGGCCATGTTTTGAAAGGCGCGCGATAAGATTCCTAACTCATTGTTCGATTGAATATCAACCATGACATCAAAAGATCGATTTTGAATTTGCTCACTTGCGGATATGAGTTGACCAAGCGGACGAACAACCTGCTTGCGAACAAACAACACAACGTAAATTGCGACAAGTAGAATCGCACCAAGTCCAAATCCACCCGCCCACGCTAGACGAATCAGTTTATTTTCAGAGTGCTCTTGCAAGTTCAGTACAAAATGATCGATTCGGTCCACAAAATCAGCAACTAAAAGAAGATATTCTGCCCTATCGTCACCATCCAAGACTTTCTTCAAATCGTGCCAGCGATAAATGAGTTGATAATATTCATGAGTGATGTGTTCGGGTACATCCCAAGCTTGTAATGCCAACATAGAGGACGAATACAACGAGGCTTCAAACTGTTGTACATGCAAGTGATAAAGAGTGGAGTCGGCTTGAATATCATGGGCTAATCGATAGCTCTGCATCCTCATCGAACCAGAGACATTGACCGCTTCTGCGTCGTTCAGACTAGACGCTAACGTCAGGATCGCAAAATTAGTGGTCACCACCGAAAGTAGTAGAATACCTATCATTGCTTTAGCAATGGTCCCTGTTAACGACTTAGTCACTCGTCTCATGTTTTCTTCATCTCGTCTACAAGTTTACATACTATCGTATTCTATCGAAATTGTAGATCACACTGCCTCGATTTATAGCCTGTAATTTATTGATCTAAAACAATGATAGCCTAAAATTAACCCCTAAGGGGTATTTATACAAATGTGTCAAAAACTACAATTTATATGTTTATTAATTAAAGATTGTTAACAGATCGATTTACACTCTTTCAGAGTATAAATGGGGTCACAAGACTGTCTTTATTGGTGGTGTGAATGGTTGATATTTCAAAGCGTCGTTTTTTCACGAGAAAACAGATAGACACCAAACAAGCGCGTTTGCCTTGGGTTAAAAATCTTCAAGACTTTACAGACTTGTGTACGCGATGCGGAAAATGTGTTGAAGCCTGCGAAACGAAAATTATTAAAAATGGCGACGGCGGCTACCCAAGTATCGACTTCACAATCGACGAATGTACTTTTTGCTATAAATGTGCAGAAATCTGTCCACAGCCTATATTTAATAGCAAGGACACCCTACCGTGGGAAGCCAAAGCAGTCATCGATGATTCATGTTTCGCGCATAAAAATGTCGAATGCCGAAGCTGTGGAGATGCATGTGAAACCATGGCAATCCGCTTTAAATTACGAATTGGTGGGGTAGCTTTACCAGAAATCGAGTTAGATGAATGCAATGGATGTGGCGCGTGCGTGTCTACTTGCCCTGCTTCATCAATCTCTGTGAGCAATTTATAAAAACAATGAGAAAAACTATTTATGTCACTAAATGAAGTGCACATTTCAAGTTTAGTAGTGCATTGCAAGGCTGACGCGCTTGCAGAAGTGAAAGCGAAAATCGAATCATACGACAACGCTGAAATTTATGGCGACAGTGAGGACGGCAAGATTATCGTTGTCCTAGAAACCGAGAACCAAGGTTACGTTACTGACACCATTGACGCTATTAACAACTTACCAAATGTCCTCAACACAGCTTTAGTTTATCACCAAATTGAGACTGGCTTGGAAGAGGATTCAAACACTAACACTGGAAGTAACCATTCCCAACTTGAGGGTGAAGTATGAAAATGACAAGACGAGCATTCGTGAAAGCGAATGCAGCGGCATCAGCGGCCGCGGTAGCAGGTATAACCCTACCCGCTTCTGCGACTAACCTGATCGCTAGCTCAGATCAAACGAAAATCACCTGGGACAAGGCCCCTTGTCGCTTTTGCGGTACAGGCTGTTCAGTCTTAGTTGGGACTCAAAATGGTAAGGTTGTGGCCACACAGGGTGACCCAGAGGCTCCAGTAAACAAAGGCCTAAACTGTATCAAGGGCTACTTCCTTTCAAAAATAATGTACGGTAACGACCGCCTGCAACAACCACTCCTTCGAATGACCGATGGTAAGTACGACAAAGAAGGTGAGTTTACGCCAATTTCTTGGGACGATGCTTTTGATATCATGGCTGAGAAATGGAAAGCCTCATTGAAAGCGAAAGGACCAACCAGTGTTGGTATGTTTGGTTCTGGCCAGTGGACTGTCATGGAAGGCTACGCTGCCGCCAAAATGATGAAAGCAGGCTTCCGTTCAAACAACATTGACCCGAACGCTCGTCACTGTATGGCTTCTGCCGTTGTCGGTTTCATGCGAGCTTTCGGTATCGACGAACCAATGGGTTGTTACGACGATTTTGAGAACGCTGATGCATTCGTGCTTTGGGGTTCGAACATGGCAGAAATGCACCCAGTACTATGGACGCGCATCACTGACCGTCGTTTAAGCCATCCGCATGTCAAAGTGAATGTACTCTCTACGTACTACCACCGTTCATTTGAGCTTGCCGACGAAGGTTACATTTTTGAGCCACAATCTGACCTAGCTATCGCAAACTTCATTGCAAACTACATCATCCAAAACGATGCAGTTAACTGGGACTTTGTTAATAAGCATACTAATTTCAAGCAAGCTGACACCGATATTGGTTACGGTTTACGAGACGATAATCCTCTTCAACAAGAAGCGGCGAATCCAAACTCGGGTAAAATGAGTGCAATTAACTTTGAACAATATAAAGCGTCTGTTGCGCCTTATACTGTTGAAAAAGCGTCTGAGATTTCAGGTGTTTCAGAAGACAAATTAATCCAACTAGCCAAGCAATACGCCGATCCGAATATCAAGGTCATGTCCTTGTGGACAATGGGTATGAACCAACATACTCGCGGCGTTTGGATGAACGGCCTTGTTTACAACATCCACTTGTTGACAGGTAAAATTGCTACTCCAGGTAACAGCCCGTTCTCTTTGACAGGCCAACCATCTGCGTGTGGTACCGCCCGTGAAGTGGGTACATTTGCACACCGTCTACCAGCAGATATGGTTGTTGCTAACCCTAAACATCGCGCGATCGCGGAAAAAGAATGGAAACTACCTGAAGGTACGATTCCACCGAAACCAGGCTTCCACGCTGTACAGCAAGATCGCATGCTAAACGACGGCGTACTTAATTGTTATTGGGTACAATGTAATAACAACATGCAAGCTGGTCCAAACATTAATGAAGAACGTTTACCTGGTTACCGCAATCCAGAAAACTTCATCATCGTTTCAGACCCTTACCCAACGGCTACTGCACAAGCTGGTGACCTTATTCTCCCTACAGCTATGTGGATTGAGAAAGAAGGTGCTTACGGTAACGCAGAACGTCGTACTCAAGCTTGGTATCAACAAGTTGGTACTGTCGGAGAGTCAAAATCTGATCTTTGGCAAGTCATGGAGTTCTCAAAACGCTTCATGATGGAAGATGTTTGGCCTGAAGAGCTACTTGCAAAAGCGCCTGAGTATCGTGGTAAGACGATGTACGATATGCTATTTAAAAATGGTCAAGTCGACAAATTTCCGATTGAAGAAGCGCGTGAGCTGAACGACGACGCTCATCACTTTGGTTACTACGTGCAAAAAGGACTGTTCGAAGAATATGCCGCATTTGGACGTGGTCATGGCCATGATTTGGCACCTTATGACACTTATCATCAAGTTCGTGGTCTTCGCTGGCCAGTGGTCGACGGAAAAGAAACACTATGGCGCTATAAAGAGGGTTCAGATCCTTATGCCAAAAAAGGATCGGGTTGGGATTTCTATGGTAAGCCTGACGGCAAAGCATGGATCATTTCTGCCCCATACGAAGCGCCACCGGAGGTTCCGAATGAAGAGTTTGACCTTTGGTTATGTACAGGCCGTGTCTTAGAGCATTGGCACACAGGCACTATGACTCGCCGAGTTCCTGAGCTGTACAAAGCAGTTCCAGACGCGGTTTGCTACATCCACCCTGAAGATGCAAAAACACGTGGTCTTCGTCGTGGTGATGAAGTGGTAATGTCAAACAAACGAGGGGAAGTTCGCGTCCGTGTGGAAACTCGTGGCCGTAACCGCCCACCTCAAGGATTGGTTTTCGTTCCATTCTTCGACGCTCGTATTTTGATCAACAAGCTGATTCTAGACGCTACTGATCCTCTGTCTAAACAGACAGACTTCAAGAAATGTCCGGTAAAAATCACTAAAGTTGCATAATAAACAACGAGTAACAATTTAATGGCTGTACGGCATGTACCGGCAGCCATCAATAAATTAGCCAAATGGCGGAGAATATAAGATGAAAAAACTGTTAGTCGCTGTTCTTTCTGTTGGCGCATTGCTTACTGGCATTGCACAAGCGGAACTGAATAATCCTGGTGGTATCGGTGGTGTAGAATCACTTCGCGGTGCATCCCAACTCGAAGATACTCGTCCTGCCGACGACTTTAAGAAATACCCACGAGACCAAGTCATTGAAAGTGACTTTGTATACCAACCACCACTGATTCCTCATCAGATTCGTGGCTACGAGGTATCACTCAATGCCAACAAATGTCTAGCTTGCCACAGCTGGAAAAATGCAAAAGAAATGGGCGCGACAAAAATCAGCGTAACTCACTATATGAATCGTGAAGACGCTGTACTTGCAGATGTCTCTCCTAGACGTTATTTCTGCTTACAATGTCACGTTCCACAGGCTGATGCTCAACCATTAGTTGCTAATGATTTTGAACGCGTTGATTCACTGCGTGATAAATAGCCATAGGCGTTAAGAGAGGCTATCTATGAAATTTTTAAAAGCGTTTTGGATGCGTTTAAAATCCCCTAGCAAAGCGGCCGCTGGTGTTGTTTTGTTCATGGGTTTTGCTGGCGGTTTACTCTTTTGGGGTGCATTCAATACGGGTATGGAGGCAACCAACACGGAAGAATTCTGTTCTGGCTGTCATGCCCCTATCGTTGCTGAGATCCAAGAGACTATTCACTATTCCAACCGTTCTGGTGTTCGTGCTATATGTTCAGATTGCCACGTTCCTCATGAATGGACCGATAAGATCGTTCGTAAAGTGCAAGCATCAAAAGAGTTATTTGCCCACTACGTTACGAAGACTATCGACACACCTGAGAAATTTCAGGCGCGTCGTGCGCACTTAGCGGAACGGGAATGGGCTCGTTTAAAGAACAACGATTCTCTTGAGTGTCGTAACTGTCATGAGTTTGAGTTTATGGATTTCTCAGAACAAGGCCCACGTAGTGTAAAACAACACTCAACAGCCCTAGCTTCTGGTGAGAAAACCTGTGTCGATTGTCACAAAGGTATCGCACACAAACTACCAGACATGCACGGCGTTGAAGGTTGGCAATAAGGAGCATTAAATGAGTACATTAGAGTCGGTCATTTGGCACGTACTTGGCTATGCAGCCATGCCAGTTATCATCTTATCAGGGTTTGCCGTGGTTGCCGCCATTTCATTATGGTTCTTATCGCTAAGTAAAGATAAACAACTATAGGTTATACTCTGACCTACAAAAAAGCAGACACTGAGTGTTAATGCCGATCAGTTAAAG
>NZ_MCUW01000064.1 GCF_002873335.1 Vibrio sp. 10N.286.49.B1
CGACGCCAAGAAGCGTTAATCCATTCCACTGGGGTAACTTTGCACTTTTAAACCATGACGTAGTCATTCGCTCAAAGACCGCTTTAATTGCGTCTTCACCCAACGTCTTTCGACGTTGAGTTAACGCACTCGGTGCGACAAAAGCTTTACCTGTACGGTCGACAATATCAAGTTGGTTCACTAAATCTTTCATGGACTTACTGTTATAGATAGCCATTCCAACAAGCAGCCACACCATGGATTCTAAAGTTAATTTCCTCTTTCTCATCGTGACAGTGTCAGTCAGAGAATAAGCTTCGTCGATGAGTTCAATTGGAAGCAAATCAGACAAAGTCTCAACGCTGCTAGGTTTCCAATCATTAATTATGTTTAGAGCTTGAGAAACATCCATAAAAAAATCCAAGTGCATTAAATAC
>NZ_MCUW01000065.1 GCF_002873335.1 Vibrio sp. 10N.286.49.B1
CAGCGTTGAGACTTTGTCTGACTTACTTCCAATTGAACTCATCGATGAAGCTTATTCTCTTACTGATACTGTCACGATGAGAAAGAGGAAATTAACTTTAGAGTCCATGGTGTGGCTGCTTGTTGGAATGGCTATCTATAACAGTAAGTCCATGAAAGATTTAGTAAACCAACTTGATATTGTCGACCGTACAGGTAAAGCTTTTGTCGCACCGAGTGCGTTAACTCAACGTCGAAAGACGTTGGGTGAAGACGCAATTAAAGCGGTCTTTGAGCGAATGACTACGTCATGGTTTAAAAGTGCAAAGTTACCCCAGTGGAATAGATTAACGCTTCTTGGCGTCG
>NZ_MCUW01000066.1 GCF_002873335.1 Vibrio sp. 10N.286.49.B1
GTACTAGAGCGCATTGGAGCATTGAAAATCAAATGCACTGGCGCTTGGATGTTGGCTTCAATGAAGATGCTTGCCGAATACGCAGAGAGCAAGCGGGAGAAAATTTTGCTGTGGTGCGTCATATAGCTTTGAATTTACTTACAGCAGAAAAATCATTTAACGGTGGGATCAAGAGGAAGCAGAAGAAAGCAAATCGAAGTAACGCTTATCTTTCTCAAGTCCTTGCGGGGCAAGGGGTTTCGTAATCTTGCCCTG
>NZ_MCUW01000067.1:0-268 GCF_002873335.1 Vibrio sp. 10N.286.49.B1
CGTCACTTACTGAGAAGCTGAGGTCAACTTCACCATTGAAGTTCTCGTTTGGAGCAAAGGTATACGTACCATCACCGTTGTCGGTGAACACGCCTTCTGTGCCTGAGTAACTGACATCTGCTACTGACAAGTCATCGCCATCAATGTCTGACGCACCTGCTAGAAGCTGTTCATCAGTGAAGGTCAGCGAACCATCTTCTTGGATGGTGTAGCCGACATCTTCGACAACCGCTGCGTCATTCACTGGGTTCACAGTGAGGTCAGCATT
>NZ_MCUW01000067.1:1070-1525 GCF_002873335.1 Vibrio sp. 10N.286.49.B1
GCATCAGGTGTGATGGTGAATGAACCATCTTCGTTGGCAGTGACGGTGGCATTGTCGCCAGCACTTAGGTTAGCTGCTGTTAGGTCATCACCTTCTACGTCTGACGCTTGTGAGAGAAGTTGCTCTTGTGACAATGTCACACTTCCATCTTCATCAACACTGTATGCCAGGTCGCCGGATACCGGCGCATCGTTGATAGGCAGTACATCGACGTTAATGACGGTATCAACCGTCGCGCCATCTTCATCTTGAATCGTAACGTTCAGTTGAACTTCGCCATTGAAATTTTCATTTGGCGCAAAGCTACAGGTTCCATCACCATTGATTGAGAAGATACCGTCCGGTCCATCGTAGCTGATACCCACTAAGGATACGTCGCCTTCTATGTCAGACGCGTTGCCAAGCACTTGAGATTCGCTGAATGTTAGAACGCTGTCCTCATCAATGCTGTATGA
>NZ_MCUW01000068.1 GCF_002873335.1 Vibrio sp. 10N.286.49.B1
ATTATCGTTCCAACAGAACGATAATGATTTTTGACTGTGTGACAGTAAGCGAGCTTACTACCCTTAGGTCACGTGTTCATTGAAAACCATTTTACTTCCGAAGAAGTGTTCGTTTCTACTTTGCAGCAGAAGCAAACGTAATGATTATCATCAACAAGTGTCCACACAGATTGATATAGGTTTATATTGTTAAAGAGCATCTCTTCTTGGTTAGCGCTGGGCTTTCCCTTTGAAGAGGCGGCTATTCTAGCGAGATAATTGTTAGTGTCAAACACTTTTTTGATTTATTTTCTCAATTCTTTCGAAAACAAATCTTAAACTATCTTTTGGCTAGAAGCCTTACTGATTATTGCCTTGAACCCTTGTGGGCTCTGCCGTGTCAGTGAGGACGCATTATAGAGATCAGCTTCACATTGGCAAGCGTTTTTTTGAATAAATTGCAAAAATAAGCCTTTTTAATTAACTTTAACTTCAAAGCCTTATTTATCCCACTTTACCCTCACACCACATACAGGTTATCCACAGACTTATTAAAAAAAGGAGGCTTTCGCCCCCTTTTTTTGATTTTTTAATCTAACTCTTGTTTAAATTCCTGAGCCATCTTGCTCGTTATCTTCTTCATGGAGGCCACATTCACGCTTTAGCCCATTAAACCTTGTTTCTTCTTCTTTCATACCCGGTTCCCATCTTTTTGTTGAGTGGGTATCTCCAATAGATAGATAACCTTCATCTTTTAGCGGGTGATAACGTAGACCGTGTAATTGCAGGTACTCTTCAATTTGGCTGTTGGACCAATCAATAATCGGCAGAAACTTAAATCGTCCATTTTGAATCGCAAGCACAGGTAAATTCGAACGGCTCTCTGCTTGTTCTCGTCTTAACCCTGAAAACCATGTTTTAACATTCAGGTCTGCAAGAGCGCGCTTCATTGGTTCGACTTTATTAAGGTGATTATATTTCTTAATTCCCTCTATACCTTGCTCCCACAATTTTCCATATCTGACTTCTTGCCAATTAGGACTTAGTTTAGCGCTATAGATATGTAGGTTAAGATCGAGCTGCTGCGTTAAAGCATCTATAAACTGATACGTTTCAGGAAACAAATAACCGGTGTCAGTTAATATGATGGGAATGTTTTTTTGCACATTGCTCACCAAATGCAGCATCACTGCCGCCTGAACGCCAAAACTCGAACTCAATACGTGCTGACCTGGCAAGTTCTCAATAGCCCAAGCAATTCTTTGCTCCGCATTAAGTAACTCTAGCTGCCCATTCAATTCAGCTAACTTCAGAATTTGTTCCGTCTTAGTTAAAGAGAGCAACGCTTCAAGCTTCTGGCTTTCTTGGAACTTAAGCATAGAAATCCCTCTTTGATACTTTAACTTCCTCTATTACTCCCGTACGAATAACAAAATCGCCGAATGCTTCTTTATTAAGGCGGTTTTTAGCCCATAGCCCCACCAGCTCATCAAGCTCTTCTAAAATTTGTTTTTCCGTTATGTTCTCTTTATACATTTTCGGGACACGAGTACCGGCTTTATTCCCCCCAAGGTGGACATTATACCGACCTGGTGCTTTACCAACTAAACCAACCTCAGCCAACATCGCTCGACCACAGCCATTTGGGCAGCCCGTAATACGTAAGATGATGCTTTCTTCTTTTGGAATCTGATGCTTCTCAAGTACGTTTTCCACATCAGTCACGAAAGATGGAAGAAAGCGTTCGGCTTCTGCCATGGCAAGGGGACAGGTTGGAAAGGCAACACACGCCATCGAATCTTTGCGCTGCTCACTCACTGAGTCATCCATCAAGCCATGAGCGCGAGCTATCTTTTCAATCTTCGCTTTTTGAGCTTTACTTACCCCTGCGACAATCAAGTTTTGATTGGCCGTCATTCGGAAGTCGCCTTTATGAATCTTAGCAATCTCAGCTACGCCCGTTTTTAAGGGCCTACCTGGATAATCAAGTAATCGACCATTCTCTATAAACAATGCCAAATGGTGTTTACCGTCAATGCCGTCAACCCAGCCGATACGGTCGCCACGCTCAGTAAACTCATATGGCTGACTTGCGGAGAACTTCACGCCAGCGCGTTTCTCTACTTCAGCCTTGAAGACATCGATACCAACACGGTCTAACGTATACTTGGTTTTGGCATTTTTACGGTTAGAACGGTTACCCCAATCACGCTGTGTTGTCACCACCGCCGCCGCAATGTCTAAGGTATGTGCGAGTGGCACAAAGCCAAAATCATCGGCGCGTCTTGGATAAGTAGACGTATCGCCATGCGTCATGGCCAAACCGCCTCCCACAAGGACATTAAACCCAACCAACTTACCGTTTTCCGCTATCGCGATGAAGTTAAGATCATTCGCGTGAACATCCACATCATTTTGTGGCGGAATAACGACGGTTGTCTTAAATTTTCTCGGTAGATAATTACTGCCTAAAATCGGTTCTTCATCTGTTGTTTCTACTTTCTCTCCGTCTAGCCAAATTTCGGCATACGCTCGCGTCTTCGGTAGTAGATGTTCACTGATCTTCTTTGCCCATTCATAAGCTTCTTGATGAAGCTCTGATTCAACAGGGTTCGTGGTACATAACACGTTTCGGTTCACATCCCCTGCCGTAGCAATAGAATCAATACCGATCTTATTGAGTGTCTGGTGCATTAGCTTAATATTAGGCTTGAGCACGCCATGAAACTGGAAGGTTTGACGGGTAGTAAGACGAATACTGCCATACAAACTATGATCAGTTGCAAACTCATCAATGGCTAGCCACTGCTTTGGCGAAATAATACCACCCGGCATGCGAGCTCTAAGCATCACATTATGGAGCGGCTCTAGCTTTTGTTTCGTTCTTTCATTACGGATATCACGGTCATCTTGCTGATACATTCCGTGGAAACGAATAAGTTGGAAGTTATCTGCGGTAAAGCCACCAGTAATTTGGTCGGATAAGTCAGCCTCAATCGTACCGCGTAGGTGATTACTCTCTCGCTTCAAGCGCTCGTTATCAGCTAATGGGCCCAATACTTGGCCTAATACTTCTTGTTTGCTCATTAGTACACATCCTTTTGATAACGTTTTGCTTTTCTTAGTTCGCTTACGTATGCCTCAGCCTGCTCAAGATCTTTACCGCCATACTGTTTTACAATCTCAATCAGCGCAGTATTCACATCTTTTGCCATGTGCGTCGCATCCCCACAAACATAAAGATGAGCACCTTCTTGTAGCCATTGCCAAATTTGCTCACCTTGCTGGAGTAGACGGTGCTGAACATAGACCTTCTCATGCTGGTCACGGCTAAACGCCACATCTAGACGATTCAGTACACCTGACTTAAGGTACTTCTGCCATTCAACTTGATATAGGAAATCTTGAGTAAACGTTCGATCACCAAAGAACAACCAGTTCTTACCTTTTGCATCACGATTTTCTCGCTCTTGAATAAAGCTTCTAAATGGCGCAATGCCAGTGCCAGGGCCAACCATGATAATCGGTGTGTCATTATCATCGGGTAATTTGAATTGCTTGTTATGTTCAACGAAGACTTTCACTTCGTCGCCCTCTTCAAGGCCTTTTGCTAAATGGTACGATGCACCACCATGTCGCTTTTCATCTCCCTTGTTGTATTCAACAAGCGCTACCGTTAGATGCACCTCTTCTTCAACTTCTGACTGACTGGAAGCGATAGAATATAAACGTGGCGTTAAGCGGCGTAATAGTGAGATGAGTTGCAAAGCATCAAGCTTGGTTTTCTTCTCTCGAAGCACGTCGACGACTTGAGTTTCGCCTGAGTACTCACGCAACTGGTCCTTATTGTCGACCAACTTAAGTAATTTTTTGCTGCCCGATATCTCGGCGTACTTAGTGACAAACTGAGGGTTTGACGCCGTGATCTCGTAGTGCTTAATCAGTGCCGAACGTATCGAGATACTCTCACCATCGACATCCACACTTTCAATCCCAGAAAGTTGCGCTTGAGCGAGAATCGCATCCACCAGCTCACTGTTGTTTTCAAACCAAACCCCCAATGCATCGCCGGCTTGATACGTCAGGCCTGAATTCTCGAGATCAATTTCGATGTGTCGAACATCTTTTCCTGAGTCACGGCCTGTGATTTTTTGGCTAGTTAATAGCGTTGCCGTGTATGGGTTCTGTTTTGTGTATGTCGTGGTTGCACCAGCGGTGGCAACAGGTAACGTAACCACATCCGCTGCTTGCGAAGATAAATCGTCTTTAATGACTTCAAGCGCCTTAAGTCGCCACTCTGCCGCTACGACATCGTAATCAACATCACAATCTAACCTTTCAACAAATGGCGTCGCGCCCTGCTTAGTTAAAAAGGCATCAAAGTCTTTACCCGTTTGACAAAAGAACTCGTAACTTGAATCGCCTAAACCAATCACGGCAAACTTCAGGTTAGGAAGCTTAGGTGCTTTCTTTGACTGCAAAAACTCATGCAACTCAATCGCATTATCGGGTGCTTCACCTTCACCATTTGTTGACGCCACAAAAATCACATGCGTCTCTTTAGCGAGGTTTTTACCTTTGTAGTCACTGGCATCAAATAGCTGTGCTGTGATTCCATGCGCTGACGCTTCTTGCTCAAGAGCCTCAGCTACGCCTTTCGCATTCCCGGTCTGAGACGCGTAAATGATGGTAAGCTTGCCAGCAGGCTGAGAGGCTACGGCGGTGGTGACCGCGCTCGCTACAGGTGTTAACGGTGTTGGGTTTTGTGCTTGACTCAATCCCCAAAAATAACCACTCACCCACGCCAATTGGTTGGACGATAAAGAAGTTGATGCTTGTTGTAATTGCGATAGCTGCTGATCATTGATTGGAGCAGCTAAGCCCGGAAGTTCTTGTTGTGTATTTCCATTTGATGACATAGTCACGACATCCCTAAACATTGCGTGACGATAGATTAACCAACCATTTTAATAACAAGAAAGAATAGATATGTATGTTTTATAACTTTTTGGAAGAAAGGAATGTTTTGAGGGGGGATTATTTCGCTTCAATACGCACCTGAGAAAAGCCAACAGCCAGCGCAGATTTAGAGGCTTTATCAAGATCAATATACTGACACTCGGCACCGTGAATGTCTGTCAGCATAAGGAATCCGCCTTGCTTGTGGCGAAATTCAACTACCCAGCCCCCTTCCGATTCAGATGGTTCAATAATCGCTTCAGAAAGTAAGTCTTGATGATAAAGGTACTTCAATTCCGTTATGGTCATGCTTCCTCCAAAATTCTATAGCGGAGCCTGTTGGCGTCAGCTCCTTCATTAACTATAGCAAGCTGGATCATTTTCGTCGGATTCGTTGTTACCAATATGTTAACTAGAGCGTGCAATAAAGCGGTTATATACCCATAAGGCGATAACAAACGCGACAATCCACGGCAGAAGTTGGAAAAGGACACCCACCATTCCTAACATAAATAGCACAGTGAATGACGCAACGATTGCCAATGAAACGGTGACAAACGTTACCCCCGTCATGACTAACACTCCGATAAAGACCATGATGAAAATCAGTTCAAACATATCGCCTCCTTAGGCACTGAAAAAATAATAGTGGTGTAAGACCTAACACCGTAATATTTATGATAAAGCATGAACCGTTCCAACTTTTCAAGCCATTGATAGTATTGCACTTATAAAATAAAAAACTCCAGCTGATCGGTAAATCAACTGGAGTTGGTATTTTTAACCACTAACTTGGTAAATTTAAACGTCGAGTTCTTTCGGAATTTTAGTCAGTGCCGTTTGAATCACTTCAACGCCTGCGCCCTTCTTATGCGCATTTTCACTAATATAACGACGCCATTGTCTGCCACCAGGTAAAGCTTGGAATAAACCAATCATATGTCGGCTGATATGCCCAAGATTAGAGCCATTAGCAAGTTGCTTCTCAATATACGGATACATCGCCTCCACAACCTGACTGCGTTTCTTCACAGGCGTGTCCATTCCAAAGATGGTTTGATCAACCTCAGCCAGTAAATACGGGTTTTGATAAGCTTCGCGCCCAATCATCACTCCATCTAAGTGCTCTAAATGCTCTAACGACTCAGCTAACGTTTTTATCCCGCCATTAACGCCAATCTGTAAGTGCGGGAAATCTTTCTTAATTTGATACGCACGAGGGTAATCTAGCGGCGGGATCTCTCGGTTCTCTTTTGGACTCAAGCCACTTAACCATGCTTTACGAGCATGAATGGTAAAGTCCTCACAACCCCCTTGCTCTGAAACATGAGACACAAAACGCGTAAGAAACTCGTACGAGTCCTGATCATCAATCCCGATTCGAGTCTTCACCGTCACAGGAATAGAGACCACAGCTTTCATTTCCGCAATACATTCAGCCACCAGCTCAGGCTCCCCCATGAGGCAAGCCCCAAAGCGACCATTTTGAACACGATCTGACGGACAACCAACATTGAGGTTGATTTCATCATAACCACGCTCTTGAGCAAGCTTCGCGCACGTTGCCAAATCGGTTGGGTTTGAACCGCCTAACTGCAATGCGACAGGATGCTCTTCAGTATTGAACGCTAAAAAGTCACCTTTACCGTGAATAATTGCCCCCGTCGTAATCATCTCGGTATACAACAAGGCTTGCGAGGAAAGCAAACGATGGAAATAACGACAGTGCCTATCCGTCCAATCGAGCATGGGTGCAATTGAAAGGCGAGCTGCGCTGTAATTACTAGGGTTTTCAGGTGTCATAACGGTTTACTCTACATTTACACACTGTATATACATACAGCAATTTGCTAGAATTGCCCCTAAATTACCCTATCAGTACGGATATAGTACGTATCGAGGAGTAGGACGAATGGCATCATTCAGCATTAAAAAACGCACACTGAAAAACGGTGAATCTCGCTTTACAGTAGACGTTGTGGTTAAAAAGAATTCGGCGATTATACACAGAGAATCAAAAACATTCAGGAAAAAAGAACATGCCCGAACCCATGCTATGAAAAGGGTTCGCGAGCTAGAAAATCCGTACTCAGAGCAGCAAAAATCCGTACCAATATACGTACTGCTCGATCAGTTTATGGAAGAGTCTGATTTATGGGATAAAACCGGCCGAACGAAGCAATACGTCATCAAGATGCTCCGCGATTGCGACATAGGTAATGTTGAAACTGACCAACTCAAAACCAGTGATTTAATTCAGCACTGTAAACACCGCAAAGCAGCGGGTGCAGGTGGCGCGACTATCTATCATGATGTGGCTTACTTGCGATCAGTGATGAAAAAGGCAAAACCCGTATTCAATATCCGCGCTAACTTTCAAATTTTTGAGGAGGCCGTCCCCGTTCTCTCCGATATGGGGCTGATATGTAAAAGTCAGAAACGAACAAGGCGCCCAACCAGTGAAGAGCTTGCGGATTTACGTAACGGTTTAGAAGAAAGACAAAACACCCGCGCGAACGGCCAGATTCGAATCCCATTCATCGACATACTGGATTTCAGTATTCTTACTTGTATGCGGATTGGTGAAGTGTGTGCGCTTCGTTGGGAAGACATAAACGAAGAACATCGCACCGTGTGGGTACGCGATCGCAAAGACCCACGCAAGAAACAAGGTAATCATATGATTGTGCCGCTCTTAGCTGAATCGTTTGATATTGCTATGCGCCAACCGAAACAAGGTGACC
This sequence comes from Vibrio sp. 10N.286.49.B1, assembly GCF_002873335.1. Lineage (GTDB taxonomy): Bacteria > Pseudomonadota > Gammaproteobacteria > Enterobacterales > Vibrionaceae > Vibrio. The sequence goes on from NZ_MCUW01000068.1 coordinate 7,683, forward strand.
TGATTTTTCCGTACAACTCTAGAAGCGTGACGGCAGGGTTTCAGCGCGTTAGGAATAGCTTAGGGATTGAGGATTTACGCTATCACGATTTAAGGCGTGAGGGTGCCAGTAGGTTATTTGAAAAAGGCTACTCCATTGAAGAAGTAGCACAAGTTACTGGTCATCGTAATTTGAATATTTTGTGGCAGGTTTATACGCAGTTATTTCCGCATAAGCTGCATAGCAAAATGTAGTAATACGTTTTGCTATGCAGTCGATAAAATCAATACCCAGTATTTCAGGGGGTTACTCACTACTGACAGAACCTTATATCTGAACTAGCCTGCATTCAAGTTTTCAATACGCACTAACCAATCATTGAAGTGTTTACATTGACTACGCATCTCATTTAATCCGATATCACAAGCTATCAATGGTCCGTGTAATGTCTTTTTATAGTTAGGCATAATAGAGAGTATACGTTTTGATGGTGCGGTTTGAGGGCTATTGTTGATGTGTTCTGGGCTGATAAAAGATGCCTTTACTTCTAATAGCCTTTCTATCGGGTCGGTACTGTCTAACCAGTATTCAAACTGCGATGGGTCACAGAATAAGAGCGCTTCATATTCATGTAGTAACAGATTTCCGATGAAGTTTTGTTGATTAATATCATTTTCAAAAGCCTGTTCTAGATACTTCACTTTATCGAAAGCATCATTTTTACCTTGATATTCTTGCGACTTAAAGTTTGGAAAATCTGTAGGCAAACCATAGAAGTCAATTAGGGTTGTAACATAAGCGTCCTTATCTTCCTTACACAATCGTTCAACTTGGTGTTTGACTTTACCATAGCTAACTATGCCACCTTTATACCCCTTACTGGTTTGCGCTAGAATTGGCGTAAAGAAGATATTTCTCTGAGAAAAATATGGCGTTAGAACTTCATAAACAAAAGTTTCTTCTGTCTGGCCTTCGACAAAAATCTTAACCCTGATCAACGCTGTGGCCTCCCGCCCAATAGATTTTTCTTCCACATATCACCAAGACTAAACTCTTGTAACCATTCAGTTAACAGATTTTCATCTAGGCGTTTAAATGTAGATGCGCTGCCAACTCGGTCTACGACTATTAAATCTTCAATGTCAAACTCATTCACAAGTTCTACTGATTGAGTAGAAACAATTAATTGATGATTATTACTTGCAGAAGATATTAATGAAGCTAATACCGAAATAGCATAAGGGTGAAGGCCTAGTTCTGGTTCATCAACTATGATTGCACTTGGTTTATACTCTTCAGGTTGGAGTAATACGGCAGCTAAACATATAAAACGTAGCGTCCCGTCTGATAATTCATTTGCTTTAAATGGAATGTCTTGGTTTTTTTCGGTCCATTCCAGTTCAATGAAGTCAGGATTGTTAGGTGTCGGCCTCAAGTTAAAGTCACCAAAAAAAGGAGCAACCATCTGTATAGTTTTTACTATTCGTTTGTAATTGTTCTGATGATTCTCCTTCAGTCGAAACAAAAATGCAGCCAAATTTGCTCCATCTTCCCTTAGATAATCATTATCATTAATTCTATGGACTTGCTTAACTTTGGCAGAATCACTGGTGTCATGAAAATGATAAACTCTCCATCGACGCATAATTGGCAACGTGTAACTTTTAACACCAGAACGATGATTTTCTACTTGAGACTCGAAATGACCCGAATATACACCTATATCACCACTCACGTTCCACCATAGAGCTTCACGCGAAAAGACCATTCTGTTGTCATTTGTAGGCTCTAATTCAAATTTATATCCGTTATTCCCAAAGTAGAACTCACCTGTAATGCTATCAGATATTTTCCTACCAAAGTGAAGAAGAGCATCAGGCCCCCCTGATTTGCTCACCGTTAATTGCAAACGATGGTCTAATATAGAGGGAATAAGTTTTAAAAAAGAAATAAAATTCGACTTACCAGCACCATTAGCACCGATTAGAACATTAAGACACCCCATTTTAATGTCACAATGTTTAATAGACTTGTAGTTTTCGATTAACAATTGACTTAATTGATCTGAGCTAGTGACTGTTTTCATTTCTTATCCTCAGGTTTTTCTAACCTTACTAAAGGATTAAAGCCCCTATCCTTATGTTGAACCAGAAAGTCAGATATAGCATGTCGAACTATCCATGAAATAGACACCCCACTAACCCTAGCTAATTGTTGCAAGTCTTGGTGATGTGTTTGAGATAATGAGAATGTCGTACGAACAGATTTCATATTTAAACTAGGATTTTATGTATAGTGATTCACAGTGCATCACTATACACCACTCGACAACAAAAGGCAGCCTCACAAGAACGTGCTCACCAATCTTGGGCCACTTCATGTAAAGAAGTCAGAACAATTTTCTTTAATCAAAAGAACCTACAAATTAGTTTTTTTATTTTCAAGCCTAGTCAAACGCTCATCCATCTTTTCCATCATCAGCCGCAACCACTTCACATCCGTTTTAAGCGCTATCCCTACACCAACACCGCTAGATAGCGCACTGACAGCGGCAATAATCACCGCTTGATACTCAGCCATTAAATTCATCCCGTATCGCTTCCCACAAACCAAGCAGTAACGGTGCTACCACACCAATCACGCCACCTACTTGCACACCCTCAGGCGTAATGCTTGCCGTCAATAATTCAGGGTGACCAGTGGCAAGCGCTACACCCGCACCAATTAGCGCTAACCCTTTTTTCGTTGAGGGTTGATTCAAGTCTATTTTCATTTGGGTGACTCCTACTCTAGCCGTTGATGCGCTTCCAGATATACGCGCTGATTAAAGCGGTGAAAATGCCCACCGCGACTCGTTGCATCATTTCTTTTTGATTCATACCAGGGCGACTCCTTGTTTCGCATCTGATAGCGAGTAATAACGCCCGACTTCCATAATCGACATGGCGTGAACCAAGCGAGCAAGCAATTCGTTATCGGCTAGGTTGAGCGCGGCGTTTGGTGAGACATTCAATTGCCCCGCCACGAACTGCGAGTAATTCGCCGTGTCGTTTTCATGGCTTGGCGCCCAACGCCCGATAATCTCGTTGATGCTGTTTAGGCCATAGAGCATTTGATAATTGCGCACGAGTTTGGCCGCTGCTCGAAAACCGTATTTGTGATCGGAAAAAGTCTCAAAGGCTTTGTCTTGCGATGGGGTGACTTTGCCCGTCCATGCGTTGTTACTGATTCGAATATTGAGCGGGTTGTTATTGCGTATCCCGCGATTGAGTTGTGATTTCACGATCTTTACTCCTTGCGGCGCGCCCCACATTAGCGCACCGATTAGCACAATGATGATTAACGCTCGCATAATGGGTTACTCTGGCTCGTCAAATTTTACGGCTACCCAAACTTTGCTGATGGATATGTCCACATCGTTTTGATAGACCGTGGTACCACTTGCCGCGCCCAAATCAACACTATTCCCCTGCCCTAAAACAGTGGTACGCAGCACTAAATTAAAATCGTTTTGTGCTGTATCGGAATAAAGCGCTCGCTCAACAAAGTGGTTGAAATGGACGCTCCCGACAATTGAAAGACCACCCTCATTTATGACGGCTGGTACCTGCGCCAACGTTGCATTTTGTTGATATTGACCACTTAGCTGCAATTCATAATCAACAACAAGATTGCCGCCACTGTCCGCGCAACTTTGTACAGCGGCTAATGCGTCACCCGACAAGCCGATAGATTTGCTCACATGCAATGAGATCTCAAAGCCCATCACGTTCCACCACTCAGAAGATACGTATTGCTGCATATCTTCAAACGCCGTAAACAAGTTAAAATACAAACCGTCATCGTCATGTTCGTAGAGGCGTTGGTTATAGCCACTCGCGTCATCTTGATAGTCACGGCCTAAACGGTACTCAATTGGATAAGGTATCGAGAACGGGTAAACCGATTTAAGGCTGACCGCCGCCGTCAAATCCGGTGGCGCAGAGCCACCAAATTGACTCAATAGGCCATAGAGAAATTCAATTTTGTTGCGGCTGCTCCCCGTTGGCAGCTCTGGAAGGTTGGACATGGTTAATACTCCAAGACTTGAACGGCATCCGGCGCCGTTCCTGTTAGTTCAATTAGCGCGGTGCTGTCTAAACGGATTTGCTCACCTGCGGCCAATTCAAAGCCCATCAAATCAATAAGCCCTGTATTGGTGGATTTCGCTTTTATCCACACGCCTTTACGCATGGTATTGGCGGGAATAGAAAGCGGGACTTCACCGATATGAGCATTTAGGTTGCCACTGACCTCAAGCACCACTTTCGGCAAGGTACTTACCGCGAGGCTTTGCCCTGCTTTGATTTCTACTGGGGGCAGAGAATCCACACCAAGCGATTGATTGTTTTCAATCTGCATCTTTGGCATTGAGCTAATGGTGACCTGTTGCCCCTGCGCAATTTCAACGGCAGGTAACGCACTCACTTCGATTTGCTGATCATCATCAATCTGCATTTTCGGCATGGTTTGAATATCGAGCTTTTGACCTTCGATAGGCGCAGTGAAATCCCCCACGCCATGCTCTAGGCTTAAGCGACCTTCACCACTGAGCAGAACGCGCCCCAATTTTTTGCCGTATCGAAAAACAGAACGATTAAGCAAAGTCACGCGCTCGCCTGTTTCATCCATTTCAACGGTGAGTTTGCCGCTAATGGATTCCACAAACAGCCACGTTGATTCCAAGGTGACAGGGATAGGTTGCCCTTTAATAAGTTCTACAATCATTTGCGCATCGCCTTCACTAGAACAAAGCCCAGTACCAACACAATGATGCCCATGAGGATTAATTGCTGTTGGTTCAATTCGCTTTGTCCGTTGTCTTGTTTGAACTTGGCAAGCTCGGTTAACTTGTTCAGGTTCTCGCTGTTTTGTGAGGCCTGATTCCCCGCAAGCCCTGCCATCATTTGTAAGTGTTCGCTGTTTGATGCGCTGTATTCTTCCAGCGCTCCCGCGGCGAACTTCAATGAGTTCTCGGTGTTTCTGTCGACTAATTCGAGTGACTGTTTACCAAAGTCGAGGGATTCGCTTACCGTGTTCCCTGCAAACTCAAAGGACTCATCAAGCGCATCGCCTGCAAACTCAAATGACTTGGCAACGCTGCCGTGATCGGTGACCGTGGCGTTAATGGTTGAACCTTCAATGCCACTCAGCGCCACGCCTAAGTTGTCACCGCTAATAGCATTTTGACTACTGGTGTTCTTTGTACTGGTGCTATTGCTTGAACTGGAACTGCCGCCCATGCGCTACACCTCCCAACGTAAAAATTCGTGGTCACCGTGTTGGCTAATCTTCACATCACCAAGACGCTTTAATAGCCGTGCGACCAATGGAAAATAGGTGCGGGTTGAAATAGCACTCAAGCCAGAACGTTTGACATATTCGGCAAGCTCTCGCGTGGCATCCACCGCACCATTGCCTGATACCGCCCAAATGAAATAGGCATTGCCCATTACTTCCCCTGCCACCGTTAACCGATAATCGTCACCGGACAATTCATACACGCTGACACGACCGCCTTTGATTTCGTGTTTCATCACGTCAAAGTCATTCGGGCAGGCACGAAAGGCAGGTTTGAGGCGTTCAATCGCGCTCGGTGATTCGGTGACAATTGAGATCATTTCAGCACCTTGAGCGCAAATACCGCTATCAACGCCACACCCACAATCAGCCACGGGTTTACGCCGCCGCCCATGTTGATGCCGCCAATGGATTGCCCTGATTGGTTACTACTTTTTGCGGTAGAGGGACCAGCACTGCCACCCGTTAAACCACCACCGCCCGTTAAACTGGTCATTGCTCCAAACATATCAACCCTTCTTAAACCAGATAATCAGCGCAAGAATAGCGATGATTTGCCAAGCGGTTTTATTCACGCCTTGAGCGGAAAAATAACCACTGGCAAACACCACCCCCGCCACGCCTAAATAGAGAAAAGGCACTACTTGCCTCCTTTCATGGCGACATAAGCCCCACCCAATACGACCACCATGATCAACACCACAATCATGAGTGTTTGCCACTGCACCCCTTGCCCACCTGTTTGCACAGGGGCACCATTGGGTTGCTGATAGTCGTTATTGTTGGATCGGTTTTCGTCAGGGTTGGACGTTTTAGCGCGGTCTAACTCGTCATCCATTTTGATGCCAAGCCAATCACCACCAAAGCCGCCGACCACATCGACTGCACCGCCTACAATCTCGCCCGTACTTTCCACTAAGCTGTCCCACCACCCCGAACTGGTCGAGGTGGCCGCGCCTGTCGAAAGATATTCGTCAGGGTATGCCATGAGTCACCCCCTTATTTCGGTTGAGAAATCACGCCCACTTGCTCGATCGCTTCAATCAATACCGGAATGCTGCCCGCCGCTGATTTCTCGATCTCAAACTGCAATTGTTTATAGGCGTTAGTTGGCAAGCGCCCCTCAACACCAAAGCCGGTACGAACGAAGTCCAAAGAAAACCAGTCTTCATTTTGTTCAAGCTCAGAAAGGGCAAGGTCAAAGGCGTTATCGACTTTATTGACGTTCATTTCTTCCACGTCATCACGCAGTACGCGAACACGGTCGATAGAGCTGTCTTTAAAGTGAATACGTTTTAGCGATAAGGCAGGGGAACGCTCTGAAAAATCAAACGGCGTTCGACCTGTCGCACTCGCAAACCACGTCAGCGAGTAAATACGAGGCAAGTAGATACGTGTTGATTGCGCCGCCGTTGAATGGGCACGAGCACGGATACTTGGTGGATTAACGCCACCCGCTTTAGGGGCGAGCTGAATGTAAACAAACCAAATTTCACCGTTCAGTGTCACTAGCTCACCCGTACGAACGCCCGCTTTTGTGCGCAGTTTTAGATCAGCAAATGGAATGACATAACGACCGGACGATTGGTATTGCTTACGATGTTCCTGAAGGTCAACAAGATCTTGTCCGGTGAGGTTGTACACCTCTTTACCGTTCAAGGTAATACGCACACGCTCAATATCGGCAGGGTCAGCAATATCAGTAACTAACTCAATAGACTGATAAGTAGGACCACTAACAAGGCGCAGTGTGGCTTGGTTGCCCCAATTCACACCCTCAACAGGGTCTAAATCACGAGGACGTGGGTTAAATGGTGTCGTGAGTAGTTCCATAGTTTAAAACCACCCTGATTTACCATTGATTTGTTCTTTGAGCGGGTTAAGTGCGCTCACATTGTTGATCATCGCTAATGCGACCAGAACGGCCACAACCGTGAACAACATGGTTTTGTGTTTTGCTTGCATGGTTTCCCCTGTTTCACAACGTTGGAAATAAAATGAGTTTTAATAAAAACAGTAAAATGTCATATCGTCACGATGTTTGAACCTATAGGTAGAACTTTCAACCTATAGGTTGGAATGAGCGTTAACGGTAGTTTCTAGAGAGCATTTTTCCAGTTTCACAATTCAATGCGCCCCGTTCTAGGTTGCCAATACCATCACGTACAATTAAGTATTCAGCAATAGCCTTGCCTATTCGCTGCTTGTTTACTTTCGCGCTTTTGAGATCAGCTATTTCATTGGAGTGAATCCCTTTTTGCTTGGCTACCCAATCGGCATCAACACCGGAATTTACCGCCCCTAACCACCAAATGGATGATTGGTTGGTCACGGTTTTAGGCACTTCTTGCCCACGCTGAAAAATAGTGTGTACCACATGCCCAAATTGACGCCCACCACGCAGCAATTCACCCGTTTTTCCCTCCAGTTTGCCCGAGGTTTCCGCGCAGCTTGCCAACTCTTCAATCACCACATGCAATTTAGGTTTGAATCCATCCCCTAGCGCCCAAGCTATCGTGCTAAATAACTCAAGCTCAGACATGCACGCCCCTTTTGGAGGAATGTAAGCCAACTTAAACGCGCACCCCATGCGGCGCCCTTGCACCGCCGCTTTAATGAATTGGGCTGGGTCGGAAAACCCATGGCACATTTGCCCGTGAAATTTACTCCCTGCATAATTTCGGTATGGGTCAAAGAACAGCGTTTGTGCTTTCTTGGGAACCAATCCAATGTGTTTTACTGCACTGGTTTTGCCACTGCCTGTACCCCCTAAATAAACCGTATGTTCAGCATCAAGAGCAGGGTTAGAATTAATCGGATTTACGAGTAACGGCATCGCGCTTATCCTCCTGAACCTTTTTCACTTCCAATGCGGTGATTTGTTTTTTAGACGCCCACCACAAACCCAAGATAGCCAAGACTAGGGTCATGACATTCATGTAGTCGCCGCATTGCTCCAACACCGCGCCACCGTATTGCTTGGCAACAGGGCGAGCCGCTGCAATGACGCTTTGCTTGGCGCGTTCATCAAATGAAAAATCAATGTCTTTCATAATGGAGACCGCTTGCTCAACCACCACTAAACCAGTCGTCACCAATGCGTCGAACGCCTCACTTACATCGGCTTCCTGCTCTTGCTCTGTCGCATTGGGCTGACCGTCAACGGACGCTGGCGCTTCAGATTGAAGGTTAGCCACATACACATCGAGCGCGGCGAGGTTATCAGGACAGCTTTCAACCGTTGAATCACTCATGATTAGCTTCCCCCTGGTTAACTTTATTCGCTGCCAACATGCGTTTAACCGCAAACAACAACACAAGGACGAGCCCCAAACACGCGCCAACCTTTAGAAATTGCGGTTGAAGACGGTTTTCTGGTAATGGTGCTTTATCCGCTGTCGTTTCGGTTGAAAGCGTTGGTTCAATGGGGGTAACGTCGGTTGATTCAACCAATTCTGACTCATCACTGATTTCGGCTTTTTCCGGTGGCTCAATAGAGGTTTCAACCTTATCGGGCGCGGCTGGGAGCAAATCAGGGGACGCTTGCATGTGCTCGGTACAATAGGCGCTAACGCTCTTGCTCATTGATGCGTTTCCGCAGTTTGGGCACTTGTAGTACAGCAATCCCAAATTGCGCCCATTCTTAACGGTTTCGCCAGAATCAATGAGTTTACCTTCACCAATCATATGAACGGTTGAATTTGTATGGCAGACAGGGCAAGACACATGCCCCCGTACTGGGTTGGGTGTTTTACTCATCGGTTGCCGCCTCTTCAATGACCACTGTTGATTGCGTTTTAAGTTGCTGCTTGCGCTGCTCTCGAATGATGCGGTTTGCCTTGGCGACCAGCTTTGCTTTATCGACGAGTTTTGGATCAAGACCAAGGACGGAAAGCGGGTCAGCGCCACCCATGATCACTTTAGGTGCCAGTGACAAAAGCTCAGTGGGTGAGAAGTCTTTGACCTTATCAAACGCGCTTTCTAGCTCTAGTTCTAGCGCGTCAATGGTTTCAATGCGTGCCAATTCAGCTTGGCACTCTTGTTGTGTCAGTGTTTTCATAAATAGTCCCTGTTTCTCAACGTTGACAGTGGGTTAAGAGTATTTGGCCTACGATAGGCCAAATGCTTAGTAAGTGATTAATCGACCTTGTTTGAGCCTAATTTTGCAGTATTGGTCAATGGTGACCGTTCCCCCTTTTGATAATGGTTTGAGAAGACATTCCACCCCCTTCATGCTCCATCCGGTCGCGTCCATAAGCGCTTTAATTATTGGAGAGTTACAGTTATTTTCAGTGCTCCAAGGTACGGCACTCCGTGCCTTTTGAAGACGCTTCACGTCTTTTTTACGAACGAGGCTATAGCACTCGCTTGCGGTTTTAATGAGAGCCCCAAGCCAAGAAAAGCCAATGATTTTTTTGTTGGTTTCACCGTACTGATTTTGCTTCGATTCGTATTCGACTCGCGCACCGTTGGCGAGCTGGCAAAACAACGACCACTTTGATGAATCCGCCGCTTGTCTTAGTTCTTCCAGTTTTGGGTCTATCTTGGTTTGCTCTGCGGTTGCCCTACGAAGATTGCGCCACAGTGAAACAGGCTGACCACCAAATTGTTGAAACTGTCTGATACGGTGAGTGGATGCCCAAGCGCGAGCACGATAGGCATATTCTTCCGATTCCGTTTCAGGCATATGCTTGCCGTTAATGTTTTTTGAAACGTACTTAGCGATGTAGGCCGTTGCCCCGCCTTTTTTTGGATCGGCTTCTTTCACATCAAAGCGTGGTGAAATATCTTTGCCTAACTCGCTCCGGTCTTCCCCTATCGCGCACCCTTTTAGAATATTGGTGATCGTGGTTTTGTCCTTCGGTGAGCAAAACAAAAAATAGTGAGAATGGCTCGTTGAATCTTTATGAGGTTCAGCCACACGGAAACCAAAATACTCAATATTCTCTTTAGCAATAAGAGCACGAGCGACCGCCCACTTTTGCATGAGCGCTTGATGCCCTTCTTTCACAGAGGCGCCATTCCACTTTCTCGACACTCGGTGATATTTGCTTGGTAATGTCCAAGTGACGAACAAAGCAGTAAACCCTAAGTCCAGTGCAAATTCCTCAAAACCGCGAGAACGCACCATCATTTCAATGCGTCGATTCTCTGGGTTTGCCGTAGTCCTTTTGATCACTTCCTCTAAATCGAATGCTTCCCCCGTTTCCGTATTCATTACTGACATGGCCTCTATGTACTGTTTCGCTTCGCGTTGCTTTTGCTTCCAGTTTGAAAAAGACATGGCACTAATCACCGGCGCTTGGTGCTTACCTTCACCAACACGTTCTAGGGCAATTTGTACATATTCGATGTACTGCGATCGCAAATGCAAAAGTCGGCGTACTATCCATTCGTCGGATTGCATCTTGAGCGCGGCTATTTCGAGATCGCATTCCAGTTCGTCAGGCTTATCCTGTTCCTTCCTGAAATTTATCTTCGGTGGGTTGATATGGATTTCTTGCAAGGTGAAGGATTGACGCTCATAAACATGCTTGAGCGCTTCAAGATAGCTATTAAAAATCTCCGGTAGGCTTTCATCACTTAGCATCGTTGAGCACGTATCGGCATAATTTTTTGCGAGCTTTTCAATGGCATCGTCGCGCATCAAAATATCATGGCTTAATGGTTCAGCACTGGCCTTGTATCGGCTATCCACAAACGAAAATTTATCTTCAATGAAACTCGCTCGCTTCAAACCAAACTTAACCGCATCTTCTGCAGCACGAATAAGGTTTTGAGTAGTTGGGTTACTGCGAGTCATGCGCTGTTCGACTTTACGTTTCACATCGTTTTTCACCATTTGAGGCAAGCGCGGAAAGAATCGGCGGGTAAACGCTGAAAGGCGTAATACGTCTGCCGCCTCCAACGCTGCCACTTCATTGATAGCTTTCGTCATATGGTTAACCCAAACACTCAGAAGCCGTACACACGTATTGCAGAGGGCGTACCTTTTTCGGTTTTGAACGGCCAATGCCGTGTTTATCACGCAGCTTGTCCAGTAAGTAAATTGAACGTTCACGCTTCTTTGGGTCGGGATTAACCATACCCGCCATATCGGGGCATGGTTTGTGAATAGGGTTAGTCACTTCCATCGTTAATCCTCCAAGCTTTCTAACAGTTCAGCATCGGCAACAAGCTGATCGTAAATCGGGTGTAGAAACTTAAATTCTGGTGAGCATGGCGATAACCAGTTCAAGCGAGTACGAACAATGTTCATCAGTTCTCTTGCTTCACTCGAATGAGAAAAATCAATACTGGTGCTATGGATTGGTGTCGATACGTTATTCATCATTTATTTCCCTATGCGTTTACTGAAAGCCAATCACGCTTTGCATCGGCGTGGCGTTGGTCGATGTAGTCGGCAAGATCGTCAATTTTGATTAGCGATGGACTGCGCTCTGAATCGCGCAATTTAAAGGTGGGAACGGGGAAGTCACAGGCTTTCGCTCTCTGCTCTGCCGTCTTGGGGGTAACGCCAAAAAACTCTTGGCTTATCTGTTTAAGTTCAACAGTCGGGTTTTCAAATCGTGCTAATAGCGCAAATTTTGTGTTCATAATTCCTCCATGTAGTACACTTGAGGTAACTGCAATTAATTCACAATTCCTCAGAATCCCTCAAAGTCGATTTGAGTTAATTATGAGGCATTAATTATCTAATTCAACCTATTTTTGAAGAATTGAGGCGACTATGAGCGAGTTTGAGTTAAGTTTGAGGAAGCTTAAAGAAGTAACAAATACCTCGACAAATGCAGAGCTAGCAAAGGTTTTAGAGATTTCTCCAAAGACAATTTATACGTGGAGAGAACGCCAAAATATCCCTGAAAAAATATTCTTAAAAGCACGACAGCTATCACAAAAATCCGTTAGTTTGCCCGTCGGTTATCTCGCATTAAAATTTTTCGATATTGAAGTAAGTGCCGGACAAGGAGCACTTATCGAGAAAGAAGAAGAATCTAGCGCAATGGTTTTCAGTGAGCGGTTCATTAGACAAGAGCTTGGATTTAACCCTAATGACATTTTCTTAATGCCTGTCCGTGGTGACAGCATGATCCCCACTCTAAAAAATCAAAGCATCGTTATGGTGAATCGGGTTGATGGTTTTTCTACAGATGGTATTTACGTATTCCGCTATGACAATCGCTTGATGGTTAAAAGACTCCAATTCCTACCGAACGGCATAAAAGTGGTGAGTGATAACAGCGCTTATGAGCCTTGGGAACTTGGGAAAGAAGATATTAAAGGGGCTGATTTTAAGATCATCGGTGAGGTGGTTTGGTCTGGGCAAAGGATGTAAGAAGAAAAAAGCCAGTTACCAAGGGGGTAACTGGTAAATTAATCTATGTGAACAAAGGTATTCACTAACAACGTCAGTTGGCTAGGTGACCCTCGGCTTAATAAGGGTCGTATCGAAATCTAGAGGAAAAGCCAAATGACCTCCATACCACTTTAGGGTTGTGCGCTGTTCTTATTCGTTATTACATGACATAGAACAAAAAGATAGAGAAAACATATAAAACAAAGGTAGTACGGACTTAGTACGTATGACTCGCTTTGAAGCCTGATATAGCTTAAAAGTGAGTCCAATCGAGCATGGGTGCTATGGAAAGACGGCTTGAATGGAAATCGCTTGTGTTGTCTGGCTTCATCATTGTTTTACCTAAGTTTTTAACCATTCAAATCCGCTTTGAATATCATGGATATTTCGCCCAAATTCGTCCTGTAGTACCCCTCAAAGAGTAGGACGACGGAATGGCTTCTCTATCAATTGAAAAACGGCAGCTACAAAGCAACCATCATCGTGAAGAAAAAGCAGGCAATAATACACAGAGAATCGAGAACTTTCAAAAAGAAAGAGCTTGCGAAGACCTATTTCCCTTATAACTTTGGAAGTGTGACGGCAGGGTTTCAGCGCGTTAGGAATAGTTTAGAGATTGAAGATTTGCGCTACCACGATTTAAGGCGTGAGGGTGCCAGTAGGCTATTTGAAAAAGGCTACTCTATTGAAGAAGTAGCCCAAGTGACTGGTCATCGGAACTTGAATATTTTGTGGCAAGTTTATACGCAGTTGTTTCCACATAAGTTACATAGCAAGAGCTTTGAATGAGCTAACCGGCATCTCTGTACAATACAAATCACTTTTTATCGTTTTGCAGCCAAAGGTCACGCTTTTAAACAACCAACGGCCACTGTCTTATTTTCACCAAAAATCAAGGTTTTTATTTTTGAAGTGAGCAAAAATAACCCGAATTGCTCGCAAATTAATTTTAAGATATGACAACCACTTAGCTGAGTTGTAAGTGGTTACTAACCTTTATATTCCCTTTCGTAAGTTATCCACAGTAATAGCAATTTGTGAACTTGAATTTATTTTGCAGGGTGCTTATCTTGTACCCAGAAAAACAAAAACAACCATATATAGGGTTTCGGAGGTCAATTATGCATTTAAGATAATAAAAACCCCTAACTAGGTCGCTAGGGGTAGTGCGACCGTCACATTTACCAAAGTACGATATTACCAGTATCGAAAGGTGAACGTTCAGCTCGACTTGAACAGTAAAAGCTTAACTTCTCCTCCTTACTTTGGCAAATACAAAAATATCATATTCACTTATGAGGTATTTCTAATGCCAAAAGACCGAAAAAACACAAAGAAAAGGGGCAACATTGAAGCTTTTCGTAACAGCATCGTTGCAAAAATATCACTTCGAAGCCCTACGACCACATTCAACTTATCGTTATATTACTCAAAAGCTACAAGACCTAAAAGCAGACATCTACAAACTAAAAGGAGCAGTGACGACTCAATAGTAAAAATCGTTTTAATTGGGCTTGGCACAGAAATCCTGAGAGTAGTTTTACACTCACTAGAGTTCCCTATAGCTTAATGCATAGTTGCAGCTAAGTGACGTTGTGGTCAAAACAGACTCTCTTTGACCACAACGGTTAGCTACATCTAAATACTATTGAGTTTTTTTCAAGCTCATTCACCTTTTGAATTAGCTTTCCCAGAAGAACATTTGTGTTTCTGATATTCTGCCAAAGCATTCCCAATATCAAAATTTCAGTCGGTTTTAAACCCAACTCTGCAAGGACAGGTAATATCGGTAAATCAATCATTCAGATCCCTTAAACTCATCCCGTATCGCTTCCCACAAGCCAAGCAGTAACGGCGCCACTGCGCCAATCACCCCACCCATTTGCACACCGTCAGGCGTAACGCTTGCCGTCAATAACTCAGGGTGACCAGTGACAAGGGCAACACCCGCACCAATTAACGCTAACCCTTTTTTTGTTGATGGTTGATTCAAGTCTATTTTCATTTGGGTTACTCCTACTCTAGCCATTAATACGCTTCCAGATATACGCGCTGATTAAAGCGGTGAAAATGCCCACCGCGACTCGTTGCATCATTTCTTTTTGATTCATACCAGGGCGACTCTTTGTTTCGCATCCGGTAGCGAGTAATAGCGCCCGACTTCCATAATCGACATAGCGTGAACCAAGCGAGCGAGCAATTCGTTATCGGCTAGGTTGAGCGCGGCGTTTGGTGAGATATTCAATTGCCTTGCCACGAACTGCGAGTAATTCGCGGTGTCGTTTTGATTGCTTGGCGCCCAACGTCCCCGATGATCTCGTTGGTGCAGTTTAGCTCATAGAGTATTTGGCCTATGATAGGCCAAATACTTAATCGTTCTAATTTTGTTTCGACTCATAGTCAACTCACACACCGTTGGCAAACTGGCAGTGCAACCATTAGTTAGAGGAGGCCGCGGCTTTTCTTCAGACTGAGTTCTATCTTGTTTGCTCCGGTGTTTTACAACCAATCTCGTTGTGTTTACTTTCACCGAATCTTCTAAGGCAATAGCAAGATCCTAATACAGTTCATCTGGGTTACCTGGTTCCTTACTGAAACGAATGTATCGTGAATTGATTGCAGGGCGAGGCATCACCGCGCTTGAAAAGAAAGAAATATAAGGGACCGGTTTTGGGCCGCCGGTGAGGTGATAGTGTCAGGATAAAGAATCTAAAAAAAACCAGTTACCAAGGCGGTAACTGGTCAATAAATTGATGTGAACAAAGTTATTCACTAACAACGTCAGTTGGCTAGGTGACCCTCGGCTTAAAAAGGGTCATCTACGAATTTACATGACAACAAGACAATTAACCACACTACTTTTGTGGTATTTACTTTTCTTTTTCAGACACTTGATATCAATAATCTACAGCCTATCTTGCATCCGGTAGGGCGTGATATCACCAATATCACACACGGTGAGCGAACAAGTCACTATCAGAAAATGGATTACTGATATTATTCCAGCAATCCATTACCTAAGATTCTAGGTTTCCCCTCATAAAGAATGTTCAACTCTTATGCAGATACGGTATTCATGGCAGCCTCATTAATTTTATTTCTTAGCCAAACAATCGATGGATCACGATTTCTCGATGTTGACCAATGTACACCGACCTCAATTTCTTGTTCAAGGAAACTATTACTTAGTACTTTTAACTTATATAAGTCTGCGTTTTCAACGGCCATTTTTCTAGTAAACACAACCAAATTATCACCATATCTGATTGACGATAATAGCCCCCAATAACTTGCGACCTGTCTTTTAACTTGCCTTTTTTTTAACAATTCTACTGTCGCATTAGAAAAACTCTCAAAAGACTTATCATTGTCAGAGAGGCTTGAAAGCGTAATGTGATGATGATTTAAGAATTCACTTTCAAGTATCCGACTTCCAGAAAAATCAGGATGATTACTCCTGCAGACCACCACCAATTCATCCTTATAAATCACCTGTGATTTGATGAAAGGTTCCGTTTTTATCGACCCTTCGATTGAGACATCAATAATCCCCTGCCTCAACATATCTCTCGTCTTTTTAGCGCTATGATCATCCACGTAAATAGTGATATTTGGCGCCTCTTTTTCAACCAACCTAAAAAGCTCTGGTATTAAAGAGTGTTCAAATAGACTCATGGTTGATATTTTGAACACTCGCTTGCTTGAAGCGGGATCAAATCGAGTTTTTGTTGCTGATAGCATGTCTAGCTTTAATATTACATCTGCAATATCTGGGTATATTTCTAAAGCAAATGGGGTTGGCCTAACACCTGATTTTTCCCTAATAAAAAGAGGATCATTATAAATATCCCGCAACTTAGAAATACTCTGACTGACTGACGGCTGGCTAATACCTAATCTCTTCGCTACTTTCGTATACTTTCGCTCCTCTACCACAGCAGCAAAAATAGCTAATAAGTGATATTCATTAAATTTCATGGTTCTCATTAGGATATAAAGATTTTTATATCTAATAGTACCAGATTTTATTCTCAAAAAAGTACACTTCATGAGTTTAATATCTTAATTACAATAATTTAAATAAAGCACAATAATTTTAAATACGAAGGACGTCCGAGTAATGAAAAAAATCAGCTTGCTAGCAGCAGCGATTACAGTGGTTTTAACGGGTTGTGGAAGCGATGATTCAAGCTCTTCTAGTACCCCAATAAGCACATCGTTCACTATCACCGCAATTGATGGGTACCTATATAGAGCTAATGTCTATACCGGTGATAACTGTGACCAATTTATTGACCAGACTAACCAAGAAGGTCAACTGACACTAACTAATGAAACCATTAACAAAAAAGTTTGTATTAAAGCCGTAGCCGGTGAAACTATTGATATGACTCGTGGTGTCGTTGTTGATGACTTTGCACTTGCGGCACCTGAAAATTCTGGTCAATCCATTATTGTTAGTCCGATGACGAATCTGGTTGTTGAGCAAATCAATTTAGCAAGTGCAAGCAATATTGAAGTGACACAAGAAGAAGCGGAACAAGCTGTAATTGATTCTTTCAATACCCACGAAGATGTTATTTATACACATGAAGATATCTTTGGTGATTATATTGATGCAGCTGACGGTGAAGGTAAAGAGACCGAAAAGGCGAAAACCATTAATATTGTAGGTGAAGCTTTAGTTGATAATAATGATGTGCTTGAGGTAAATGATCAACTACAAGTCATTTATGATATTTCAGAAGAAACATCGCATATTATTGCCGATGAAGAACAAGCGTTAGACAATAGTTACGCGCCTGTTATTGAAACCGGTGAGAATGGTTATGTTGGCATCATTCCAAATAATCGCCCAGTAACAAAAGAAGTTAGTAAACCAAAGACTATCGATTTAGGGACTTCACTTAACTATGCGCTAGACACGTTATTTATTGATAATAATGGTGATGATTTAAGTTACACCGTCGATGCCTCAGAAGCCGCTGGCGCCGCTATTACTACAAACACGTCGATGCTGACTATTACCCCCACTTTAGCAGGAACTTATGATGTATTAGCGTATGCATCTGATGAAGTATCTCGCTCTTACCCGTTAGTGCTAAAAGTCACAGCCGTTACACCAAATACCGCACCAATTTTGAATGAACAAAATACCTTGCAAGCGGATCTTGATGCTCTAGGGCTGACAGCAACAGTAAGCACCGATGAACGATTGTCGATTAGTGGCTTATTTACAGATGCTGATAACGATCCTCTGATTTATGCTGTCACCGACGTGACAGAAAGTGGCTTGAGTATCAACGTAAACAACGCCAATACTGAACTGCATGTTATTGGCACCCCAAGCCAAGAAGGAGCATTCACATTTGATATAACCGCTTATGATGGTGTTCACTCAGCAGTGAGCCAGACCTTTACTCTCAATGTTACCAAAGCGCCAAATACTCCCCCTATATTAGAGCCTACTCAGCACCAACGTGTGGCTGATGATCTAACCGCGCTTGAATTGCGAGTCGGTACTGCTGTTAATGGGTATATTAACATTGAGCAACTGTTTAGCGATGATGATGAATTAACACTCACTGTACAAGACAAGATCGCTGGCGTCGAAACCAATATCGATGGTGCTATTCTCACCCTATTAGGCACACCGACAGAACAAGGCAATCAAGGTTATCCTGCTTTAGACATCACTGCTGATGATGGCGTAAATACTCCTGTATCTGCCTATTTTGACATATTTGTTGCTGAAGAGGACAACGTTGATCCGGTAGACCCTGTTACACCAGCCCCTACCCCACTCTTTGAAGAGAAACACTTTATTGGTGGCTATTGGCGTATGGGTGAGATTGGCGAAGATATCGGCCTGGAACACGATTTTAACGGTGACCTAGAAATGGGTTGGGCCTCATTGCTGAAAGAACAAGAACAGCACTATTTTTGTTGGGACAAGAGTCTTGATATCCAAACCCCAGAGCAACTTGAAGAGTTAGAAACACCAGAAAACAAAAAGCTGATAATCAACCCAAACAGTGAGGATTGCAGGCCTGTCGATATCCAACCTGATGGCACATTATTGGGCGAAGGTAAGATTTACACCCCAGTCTACACCTCAGAAAAAGATGGTGACTATCAGATTGTGTTTGAAATTGAAGGCGACTTGTACTGGTTAGATTCCACCCAAGATTTACCATTTACGGCAATGTTACCTGTCCCACCAATGGATAAAACGGTTTATCAGAGTATTGATTGGACCGAAGGTTCTGGTGTTGAGGTACTCCTACGTAGTGCAGATTTTACCGTTAACGAACAGAATATTTATGCCTCAGACGTAACAAAGTCTGGAACATTTTTCGGACGTGAACTCGATGTCAATGACCCGTTAATTTGGATCGGCACCTGGGAGATTTCCAAACCAGGAGAGGATCAAGAGCTATTGAGCTATGACGCACATCACGCTGCTAGCTACGAACAGCGCTATATGCGCCAATTTAATGGTGGAGAGTTGAGCATTCTTGTTGCACAGCATGGTGACGAAGTTGGTGAAAAAGTAGATATCGTATTAGAGTCGAACGATCTAGCTTTATTACGACGTATCAATGCAGTATGGGACCCACAACCTGCGCAACCAACCCCTCTTAATCCAAGCCTACTCGAAGGGAAGACGTTCTATTTTACTGAAAATGGCGCCGCTACAGGTGGTGGCGAGTCCTTAAAACATCATGTTGTATGGTGTGATGCCGTCAAGTTTGAAGACGGTAATTATTATTTTAGTCAACGTAATCCGTCGAACAGAACGGCC
Organism: Vibrio sp. 10N.286.49.B1; assembly: GCF_002873335.1. Classification (GTDB taxonomy): domain Bacteria; phylum Pseudomonadota; class Gammaproteobacteria; order Enterobacterales; family Vibrionaceae; genus Vibrio. Next base: position 27,164 of record NZ_MCUW01000068.1, read on the forward strand.
TGCCCAACAGACGCGGATCTCCTTGACGAAGGCTCGTACTCCATTGATGAGGAAAATTCACGCTTAGTTGTTAAGAATGGTATTAACTCCGCAACTCATACCGTCATTGGGGATGCGAGTGACATCTCACAAGGTGCGCTTTCTGTCATATCTAACGGTGAACGCTACACCTACTTCACAGATAAAAGCTCTGTTGAAGACCGTTTGGATGCCAAATCCAGCACCAATGGTGAGGCAAGTAATAGCTTTGGCTTCTACTTACCTACGGAGCAAATGAACCACTCTCAACTGGGTAAAATCAGCATCAGTTTGACGCCGTTTAATGCAAATATAACGTTTGAGAAAGAAATCGATGGTGATGAGATGAGTTGTGAAATAATTCATGACTACTTTGACGGTTTTTGGTTAAGCTCTGGCGATAGCGCTAATTATGAGTGGGAATGTAGTCGCGATATTCAAGGCATTGTTTCAGTTAACATCCCAAGCAGGTTTGCATTGGATACCAATACTGTATACAGCGTAATTGGCACTTCAGAAAATAAGTATCAAGAATCCATAAAATACAGCATTCACTGGGATGAAACATTAGCGGATTAATTCGGTCTACTAGACGTGATGCTTTGATAAATATAGAGCCCTGCAGTGCAGGGCTTTTGGGTCATACCTTCGCTCTATTTTCAACTAAGTGATAGCCAAGCGCACCAAGATGCTCAATCTACTGGCCATGCTGCCCCTTTTTGACGACACGTTAAGTTTGAGTGTTCTAATGTGTATACACATTAAGAGTATTTGAGTATCTCATTCGGAATACCATAACGATAATGATCCCATGATAGTGTCGCTGCCAACTTAGTGATGGGACATTGCTACGCATCCGCTTTAGCAAGTAGAACTGACCATTACGCAGAACTCTAAAAGCATAACGATCGTTTGCCTTGGGAAAGAATAAGAAAAGATAAGCCAGTTACCATTAATCATAACTGGCTTATACAAGATGTGAACAATGAGTATTCACTAACAACGTCAGTTGGCTAGATAACCTTCAACTTAATAAAGGTCGTGTAAAATATACATGAAATCGATACTTTGAAAACGCTTACACTTCATAAATGTAACAAAATGTGTGCTCCATTTATAAAACCACACAATTACAGCTCAAATTAGAGCTTTAACCCCAATTCTCTTAGAAAACCTCAATGCATCAGCAGACAATATGAAGAGGAATGCCTTGTTCATATACGTATATGAACGATGATGGTCAAACACCCATAACCGTTAAAATCTCACCTATTAACCAGGCTCGAATCATGCTGCTAGACAACAACTGGTTAAACCCTTTAAAGGAAGGGTTACTATAGTCCTTTTACTGCCCCCCCATCATGCATCACGATTTCCTGCTACTCATCGATTCAAGCTATCGTAAGAACAACAAGCCATAAGCAATTGAATAATAATAAATAAAACCAAAACCACATCATAAAAAACACAACTTTTCGTTTTGAAAATCCTGTACAGATAGCATTTGGCCTATGATGTTCTTTTTACTACTAGAGCTGTACATCGATGATTTTTCAAAAGGTAACAACACCGCTTTTTTCGTGTTTTTTTAGGTGCCCACTGCTAGGGGCATTGAACGAAATAGTATAAGATGTACGGATATCGCTTAGGCAGGTGACCACGTGAATCAACCGTTAATCAAGCAAGTCGAAGATATTTGTGCCGCTCGTGGCGTTCGTTTAACCCCACAGAGACGTCAGGTATTTACACTCATATGCGACAATAAAAAAGCATCCAGTGCTTATGAGTTACTGGAACAGTTAAAAGCCAGCGAACCCCAAGCTAAGCCTCCGACTGTATACCGAGCTCTAGATTTTCTCTTGGAACAGGGGTTTATTCATCGCGTAGAATCCACAAATAGCTTTGTCTCGTGCTGTTCATTTGGTGAACACAAGCACTTTTCTCATCTCCTTATTTGTGACAAATGCGGTAATGTCGTTGAATTACAAGATGATAGTCTGATAGCCTTGTTGAATAGCAACGTTGATAAATATGGCTTTCAATATTCCAACCACGTTATAGAATCTCATGGTACCTGTCAGACGTGTTCGTCATTGGAAGATCACACATAAATAGAAGAAGTTATGCGCGCTGAATTTGTAAATCCGTTTTTAGCCTCACTCATCAATGTGCTAAAAACGATGGCATCAATGGAGATAAAACCATTGAAGCCTAGAATAAAGAAAGATGAAGTCGCACGTGGAGACGTGTCTGGGCTGATCGGCATGGTTGGCACTCAATCTCGAGGTTCAATGTCCATTACCTTTGAAGAAGGATTGGCGCTAGAGATTATGCAAAATATGCTCGGTGAGCGACCTCACGGCTTGAATGAAGAAGTGACGGATATGGTCGGCGAGATTACGAATATGGTCACAGGCGGAGCGAAACGTATCCTTGCTGAGAAAGGGTTTGATTTTGATATGGCGACGCCTGTTGTTGTCTCAGGTAAAGGGCACACCATCAGACACAAATGCGATGGCGCCATTATCATCATGCCGTTTACCTCTGATTGGGGTAATGCTTTTATCGAAATTTGTTTCGAATAAAGCCACGCTCTCACAATCGGCCTATCGTTACTCAAATGCCAGTTCCTTCGTGACTGGCATTTTTTATGGCCGTCACCTTCCTTGTCATTGATTTACTCGTGATATCGCCCTACCGCTAATCTCAGCAAAACGAATCAGCAAATCCGCAATAAGTGGACAGATATTATGTCAGATATAAAAAAACCGATGCCTACGAGAAGCATCGGTTTAATCCGGCAACAATTCAGTCGTGAAGATTAATCGCCAGCTACCTTCATTGATTCAATCAAGATTGAACCGGTTTGAATTTGCGAACGCGTCTCTACGTCACTGCCGACAGCAACAATGTTTTTAAACATGGTTTCTAAATTAGAAGCAATCGTGATCTCAGAGACAGGGAATTGGATTTCACCATTTTCGACCCAAAAACCAGCGGCTCCACGCGAATAATCACCCGTTACGGTATTCACGCCCTGCCCCATAACTTCTGTTACAAGCAGTCCAGTACCGAGTGTTTTCAACATTGCATCAAAATCTTGGCCCGTATTTTTCACGTACCAGTTATGAATACCACCAGCATGCCCAGTAGGGGTCATGTTCATTTTACGCGCCGCATAACTGGTCAGTAGATAAGTCGCGAGTTGGCCATCTTTGATAATCTCAAGATCTTGAGTGAATAAACCTTCGCTATCAAATGGGCTCGATGCTAACCCACGTAATACGTGTGGCTTTTCTTCAACCTGAAACCATGTTGGTAAGATAGTCTCACCCAGCTTATCAAGAAGGAAAGACGATTTCCGGTATAGGTTACCCCCACTGATCGCCATCACTAGGTGCCCCATCAATCCTGTTGCCACATCATTGGCGAACATGATTGGATATTGACCAGTTTTAATTTTTTGCGGATCGAGCCTTTGTACGGTTTTCAGTGCCGCTTCTTTGCCAACTCGCTCTGGCGACCAAAGATCATCAACATGGCGAGCTAACGTGTAACTATAATCACGCTCCATATCGCCATTTTTGCCTTCACCAATGACGCTACAGCTAATACTGTGTCGACTCGAGGCGTAACCTGCAAGCAACCCATGGCTATTGCCGTACACCTTTACGCCGTAATGACTGTCATAGCTTGCACCATCACTTTGTTTGATTCGGTCGCTGTAAGATAACGCCGCTTTTTCTGCTGCAATAGCGCGTTGCGCAGCGGTGTCAGGGTTTGGCTCATCAGGGTGAAAAAGATCAAGGTCAGGGATGTTCGAGGCCATCAGCTCTTTAGGTGCAGGACCTGCAAATGGGTCTTCAGACGTATATTGAGCAATGTCCAAAGCGGCAGCGACAGTCTGCGCAATGGCCTTTTCACTCAAATCGGAGGTTGAAGCGCTACCCTTGCGCTGACCACGATATACCGTGATGCCTAATGCGCCATCACTATTAAATTCGACGTTTTCCACTTCACACAGTCGTGTTGAAACGCTTAATCCAGTACTTTTTGTAATAGCGACTTCAGCGGCGTCTGCACTTACAGATGCCATGTCCAAAGCTTTAGCTACTGCGGCTTCTAGCTCCGCTTGTTGCTGTGCGACTTGCTCTCTTACGTCCATAATCCATCTAACTTTTATCATTTATCTTCGTCTAGAATAACAAGCTTTTCGCTTTCTCCCCAGATTTCTTGCTAAAATAGCCAATATTCGTAACGAGATAGTGATATAGGCAGAAAACATGGCTCGCAAAAATCAGAAAGCACCTTGGGAAGAGGAAGAAGAAATCATTTGGGTAAGTAGAACCGAAATGAAAAACGACATGGAAGCGTTGCAAAAATTAGGCGAAGAGCTTGTAGAGTTGAAGCCTTCCGCGTTGGCAAAATTCCCACTAAGCGATGACCTAAGAGATGCAATCAAAGACGCGCAGCGCTTTAAAAATGAAGCTCGACGTCGCCAGTTACAATACATTGGTAAGGTCATGCGTAATATCGACCCTGAGCCAATTCAAGCCGCGCTAGATAAGCTACGTAACAAGCACTCTCAACTGACCGCGGCTTTCCATAAACTGGAAGAGCTCAGAGACAAGATTGTCGAAGAAGGCGATACCGCGATTGCAGAAGCAATGGAGACGTATCCAAACCTTGACCGCCATCGTTTACGCCAATTGGCTCGCCAAGCCAAGAAAGAAAAGTCAGCATCTAAACCGGCTAAGGCTTACCGTGAAATTTTCCAAGCACTGAAAGCGGAAGAAGTCGCGAAAGAAGAAGACCAAGCACAAGACCAAGCCGAGTAATATGGATTTAGGCAGTGAGCGGGACAATCACTCACTGCCAGCTCTTCCTGTGACGTTCGTCTTGAGCACCTAAAAAATGGATAGCGCGCCATTAATGATGTGCAGCAAGCACAAACTCCGCTAGTTCCGTATTCTCATGCAGGCTATCCAGTTCATTGATGTCTCCCGTCTCAGAAATCTTGCCATTGGACAGAAAAGCAAAACGATGAGCAATCGCCTTAGCGTCATTTAAATGATGGGTAACCATGATTACGGTAATCTCGTTTTCTTGAGCCAGTGTTTTGACGACCGAAAGCATCTCCTTTCTTAACAATGGATCCAACGCTGAGAACGGCTCGTCTAGCAACCAAATAGGCCGAGACTGAACAAAGCACCTCGCCAACGCCACGCGTTGTTTTTGCCCCCCAGAAAGCTCACCAGGTAGTCTATGTAGGTAATCTTGTAATCCCACCTTACTGGCGGCCTCCGTCACCTTCTGAACCACCTCTGGCGTCATTTTTAAAGAAGGGCGCACACCCAACGCAATGTTTTCTTGTACGGTTAGATGGTCAAAAAGGTTATGGTCCTGGAATAGCATCGCTAATGGGCGTTGATGGGGCTCTAACGGTAGCAATGACTTTCCGGCAGCAAGAATGTCCCCTGATTCAGGTTCACAAAAACCAGAGACCATCGCCAATAACGTCGACTTCCCCGCTCCACTCGGGCCAATCAAAGCCACAATGTCGCCTTTATTGACACATAAGGAGAACTCAAACCAATCCTGATGATATCGATATTTCGTTTGATTCAGCTCCAACATCATACTCACAATGCGCTCCTTTGCTTATCTTTCACGACTAATCGCTCGGTCAATGAAAACATGCCGATACTGACAGTAAAAAGTACTAACGACACCACGGCCGCGGCTTGCATTTGATAGCTGCCCAATAATTGATAAAGGTATAACGGCAATGTTTTAAAGTCCTGACTACCAAACAATGCAATCACGGTTAAATCCCCCAGCGATAAAATAAAGCTCATTGAAAAAGCATGCATCAGTGGCGCTCTTAGCGCTCGCCACTCCATACTGAAAAACCGGGCGACACCAAGAATACCAAGACTTTGCCAGAGTAAATGGTACTGTGTGGCGAGTTGAAGCATAGGTTGATTCAAGGTTTTAATCACAAAAGGTAGCGCCATTAACGCATTCACCAAGACAACAATAACCACGGCTAAACTAAACACATCCGTGACCCCGCGAAGCATAAGAAACGTTGCCGTACTCAATACCAATGCTGGTGTGACTAAAATTACCGTCCCCACCAATTCAATCTTATCCGCCAAGCGTAATTGCTCTTTCAGCCTTAACATTCGCGTCGAGCTTAGTATCAACACACCCGCAACGAGCGCAATAGTCGCGGATACAAAGGCAACCTGAATTGACGAAAAAAATGACTGCCAAAACACCACGTCTGTCAATACATCGAATATTTTTTGATTGAGTCCTGCGATGATCACCATCAATAACGGCGGGGCGACAAGTAAAAGGCTTACCATGATCCAAAAGGTATCCCACACCCTTTTTCGCCAAGAATCCAAAGGCTGAATCAAAGAGGCAACACCAAATGCACTGCCCCCCTCAACAACTCGGCTAAAGCGCCCAACGAACAGCACCAATAAAGAGCATATCGCCATTTGCCAAATAGCTAATACAGCGCCTACCTGTAGATCAAAGTCGAATTTAATTGCCTGATATATCGCGAGTTCAATCGTCGTTGCCTTAGGCCCCCCTCCCAGCGCCATCACCGTGGCAAAACTGGTGAAGCAAAGCATGAATACCAGCCCGATAATATGGGGAAGGTGTTGTTTTATTCTCGGCCATTCCACCAACTTGACGCATGTCCAGCTACTCATTCCTAGATGCTTAGCAAGGCGCCGCTGTTCTGTTGGTACACTTTCAATCGTCATTAATAATAAACGAGTTGAAAAAGGCAGATTAAAGAAAACATGCGCAATAAGAATGCCGTTCAAACCGTAGATTGAGAAAGGGAGCTTGGCATCAAACACACTCAAAAATTGTGCAAGAACGCCTTGATTGCCGTACATGGCAATGATACCAAACACCCCCACCAATACCGGAAGGACCAACGTAGTACCAAAAACCTTAAGTAGTAATCCTCGACCTATAAATTGCCGACGTGATAGTGCATGTGCCACTGGTAAAGCAAAACCCACGCTTAATAACGTGGATAGCGAGGCTTGATAGAAGCTGAATTTGGCAACATGCAGGTAATAAGCATCGGTCATCAAGTCACTGAAATTGCCCAACGACGAATAGGATAATAATGCCCACAGCGATGCCAATACATAAGCGGCAATAATGAAGACAATCACGATACCGGTTTTAGGTGTACGTATCACAAATACCTCGAAAAAAGCGGCCTAATATGGGCCGCTTAATAATGATGAGTTGAGTCAATGGTGGCGCTACTTAATAAGCGCAGATTGCCATTCACGAATCCACGTTTTTCGATTTTCTGCCACTTCATCTGGGCTAAAAGCCAACGCTTTGGCCGGCAATGTTAGCGTATCAAAGCCAGCAGGTAACTCGCTATCGATAACTGGGTACATCCAGTTTCCTGTCGGTATCTGAGATTGGAAGTCTTCCGATACCACAAACTGCATAAAGGCATCCGCTAGTTCACTGTTTTTAGTACTTGCGACCTTAGCCGCCACCTCTACTTGTGTGTAGTGCCCTTCTGAGAAGTTAGCCGCCACAAACCGTTCATCTTTTTCAGCGATAACGTGATAGGCAGGAGAGGTGGTATACGACAGCACCAAGTCGGCCTCTCCTTCTAAAAACATGGAATAGGCTTCAGACCAACCCTTGGTTACTGTCACTGTTTTTTTCGCGAGCTGTTGCCATGCCTCACTTGCTTGATCACCATAAACTGATTTGATCCACAGCAGCAGGCCTTGACCAGGCGTAGAGGTTCTTGGATCTTGATAAATCACGCTGAGATCGTCACGATCCTCAATCAGTGCTTTCAGGCTTGTTGGCGGATTTTTCACTTTTTCTTTGTTGTAAACAAACGCAAAGTAGCCATAGTCAAATGGGACAAACGTCTTATCTGTCCAACCATTTGGGAGCGTCAGTGCGCTAGTATCAACTCGGTGTTCTGACAGTAAACCGGATGACTTGGCTTCGCTCATTAAATTGTTATCAAGCCCCAACACAACATCGGCTTTCGTCGATGCGCCTTCTAAACGTAATCGATTCAGTATCGAGACACCATCATCCAAGGCAACAAATTGCAAATCACAACCACATTGTGCCTCGAACGCTTTCTCTATTGCTGGGCCCGGGCCCCAATCTGATGCAAAAGAATCATACGTGTACACGGTTAGTGTTGATGCATTCGCCAGCTGGGCGGCACCAAGAAGAGAAGCCGCCATCGCGACTTTGGAAATAGTAAAATTAAATAAGCGGGGGGAATTCACTGATTCTGTCCTTAGTTATTATTCTGCGTTCCATAAGCACAACCTTAATATCGGTCGTTTCGTTGCCATTGCTCGTGATATTGCCCAGCGATCAGTCAGCAACAGCTTGGTGACTGATCTCACCGCAGCTTGCGCTGGGCAACATTATCGACGCTGAATTGTAACTGTTACGTCACAAATTCACCAACGCTATTCTATTGCCTCTGATCATATCCCCAGCGAGGAACTAACGCTTGCGCAATCCCCATGTGATCTAAGACACGGGCGACAATAAAATCGACCAAGTCATCGATGCTTTTAGGCTGATGATAAAACCCAGGAGCGGCCGGCATGATCGTCACTCCCATTTGCGATAGCTTGTGCATGTTTTCTAAATGCAGGGTCGAAAACGGTGTTTCACGCACGACTAACAACAGTTGCCCACGCTCTTTGAGTACGACATCAGCCGCACGCTCAATGAGATTATCCGACATACCATGTGCAATCGCCGCTACGCTCCCCGCAGAACAAGGACAAATGATCATTTGCTTGGGCGCGGCAGACCCAGACGCTACGGGTGAAAACCAATCTTCCTTGCCACACACTATCAATTTTTCAGGCTGACAATTGAGTTGAGCCACCAGTACCTTATGCGCCGCTTCAGGCCCGCTGGGTAACTTGATATCATGCTCGGTTGCCAATACGACACGAGCGGCCGAGGAGATAAGCAGATGAACCGTGTAATCCGCCCCCAATAGACACTCTAGTAGTCGCATGCCATAAGGTGCGCCTGACGCGCCAGTAAAGGCAAGGGTGATGGCTTTATCATGAGTGCCGTTAACACCAGTGATGCTGTTAGGGTTCATTACGCCAATGCCTCCAATAACTTGGGATGAATACCACCAAAACCGCCATTGCTCATAACCAATATTTGATCGCCAGCCTGAGCTTTCGATTGGATGGCTTGAACCAGCTCATCTACACTCTCTCTAACCTCACAAGGTTGAGCACATTGCGCAGCGATGTCAGCAACGGACCAATCGATATTATCGGGTTGGAGCAAGAAGATTTCATCCGCATCCTTAAGAGATTCGGCCAATTTATCTTTATGTACACCACGCTTCATTGTGGCAGAGCGAGGCTCTAACACGGCTAAAATTCGCTTATCACCGACCTTGTTTCTCAAACCATCAAGGGTCAGCGTTATTGCGGTTGGATGGTGAGCAAAATCATCATAAAGCGAGATTTGGTTCACTTCCCCCTTAAACTCAAGTCGACGCTTAGTGTTAATAAATTGACCTAAGGCTGCACAAGCAAGTTCAGGGGTCACACCAACGTGCCTCGCGCCCGCGATGGCCATCAGTGCATTGTCGACGTTATGGTCGCCCACTAAATCCCAGCGCACGGTACCCACTTTTTCGCCGTGCAAATATACGTCAAAATGAGAGCCATCTTTTTGTTGCTTAACAGCATGCCAATCCGCCGATTCACCGGTATGCTCCACCTCACTCCAGCAGCCACGCCCAAGGACATCTTGAATTCCGCTATCGGCAGAGGGCGCTAAGATACGGCCATTACCAGGAACCGTTCGAACTAAATGATGGAATTGACGTTTTATTGCCTCTAGATCATCGAAAATATCAGCATGATCAAACTCAAGGTTGTTCATAATGAGCGTACGTGGATGATAGTGAACAAACTTAGAACGCTTATCAAAGAATGCACTATCGTATTCATCAGCCTCGACAACAAAAAACATCGATTCCCCTAAGCGAGCCGATTGACCAAAGTTCCCTAATACCCCCCCCACTAAGAAGCCTGGTTGATAACCACAGTCTTCTAAAATCCAGCTCAACATGCTGGATGTCGTGGTTTTTCCATGCGTTCCCGAGACAGCAATAACCCAGCGATCATGCAATAAAAACTCTTGCAACCACTGCGGGCCCGAGGTGTATGTTAGGTTTCTGTTCAATACATATTCAACGCAAGGATTACCTCGGCTCATGGCATTGCCAATCACTACTAAGTCGGGGGCTGGGTCTAGCTGGCTTGGATCAAAGCCCTCAATAATCTCAATTCCTTGAGATTGCAGGAGCGTGCTCATCGGTGGATAAACATTGGCATCACTGCCGGTCACTCTATGACCTAATTGTTGAGCTAAAACGGCAGCGCCACCCATGAAGGTGCCACAAATACCAAGAATATGAATATGCATGTCGAGTTCTCTTTTGTTCGTGTGCGTCTTTCTCGCTTTCGCTATATATACCCAAACCACGCTATAAAAGCGAGGAAGTTAACAGTTACGCGGCGTTTTGTGACATTCATCATACAAATAGACCGTTTATAACGGTTACTTCATTACCATTAAAAAGTTCTGAGCCCTACAATATTTCATGCGTGTAGATGAATACCCCCAAATCATCCATCTGCACTCCTCCCCCAAGATAATAGTTAGTAGATTAAAGGAAAATCCATGTCTGAAATGCGCACCCTAGGCGAGTTTATTGTTGAGAAACAGCACGACTTCCCCCACGCCAGTGGTGATTTATCATCCCTAATTTCTTCAATTCGACTTGCCGCTAAGATTGTAAACCGAGAAATCAACAAAGCGGGCTTGGTCGACATTACCGGAGCCGTCGGTACGGAGAATGTTCAAGGTGAAGCTCAGCAAAAACTAGACCTTTATGCTAATGACAAGTTCAAAGCAGCACTTGAAGCTCGTGACCAAGTGTGTGGCGTAGCCAGTGAAGAGGAAGATGAAGCCGTAGCATTCAACAAAGAACTTAATAAGAATGCAAAATACGTTGTACTGATGGACCCACTTGATGGTTCTTCAAATATCGACGTTAACGTATCGGTTGGCACCATCTTCTCGATTTATCGTCGTGTGTCTCCGATTGGTACACCGCCAACACAAGAAGATTTTTTACAACCAGGTAATAAACAGGTTGCTGCGGGTTATGTGGTTTATGGTTCATCAACCATGCTGGTTTACACCACAGGTAAGGGCGTTAATGGCTTTACTTACGATCCATCCATCGGCACGTTCTGTCTTTCTCATGAAAACATGATGATTCCTCAAGATGGTTCTATTTATTCAATAAATGAAGGGAACTACATTCGATTCCCGATGGGCGTAAAGAAGTACATTAAGTACTGCCAAGAAAATGAACCTTCGGAAAATCGCCCGTATACCTCTCGCTACATTGGCTCATTGGTGTCAGATTTTCACCGCAACCTTTTGAAAGGCGGCATCTATCTGTACCCAAGCACACAAAGCCACCCAAGCGGTAAGCTTCGTTTGCTTTATGAGTGCAACCCAATGGCGTTCATTATGGAGCAAGCTGGCGGCATCGCGTCCGATGGTAAGCAACGTATCATGGACATAAAACCAACAGAATTACACGAGCGCGTTCCGTTCTTTGTAGGCTCTAAGGTCATGGTAGAGAAAGTCGAATCTTTCCTAACTGAATACCCAGAATAATCATTTAATTCTGAGTAATATAAATTCGAAGTGCCTCTCAATGAGGCACTTTTTGTTTGTATTTTAAGCGTATATACTTTGTTTAACCCATTGGAACTACAACGCCTATCCTTAGTATCTATAGGGATTTAGAATAAAGAAGGAATGTCCAAATGAGCTTAAACCATGTACCTGCAGGTAAATCACTACCTGATGACATCTATGTTGTCATTGAGATCCCTGCCAACGCAGACCCTATCAAATATGAAGTCGACAAAGATTCTGGCGCCATATTCGTCGACCGTTTTATGTCTGCACCCATGTTTTATCCATGCAACTACGGCTACGTTAATGACACGCTCTCACTCGATGGTGATCCCGTAGACGTGTTAGTGCCAACCCCATACCCACTCATCCCTGGTGCCGTGATTCGTTGTCGCCCTGTTGGTGTGTTGAAGATGACCGACGAGTCTGGCGAAGACGCAAAGATTTTCGCGGTTCCGCACAGTAAAATTTCAAAAGAGTATGAGCACATTCAAGACGTCGATGACATTCCCGTGTTACTTAAAGCTCAGATCACACAGTTTTTTGAACGATACAAAGAACTCGAAGTGGGGAAATGGGTGAGGGTAGAAGGTTGGGCTGATGCTCAGGCTGCCCGTGATGAAATCCTCTCCTCTTACGAGCGAGCACAAAAGAAATAGATTGATCAAAGAAGCGCTCTGGACGAGCGCTTTTAATTGATGGAAAACCGATGTGAGCAGTTATCGCTTCAAGTAATTATTGTTTCAAGTAGCTATCGTTTCGAGTAGCTATCGTTTCGAGTAATTGTCGGTTAAGCTAATCACCGTTTTCAGGTAATCATCCAGAGTGGCGTCACGAGTTTCATCGCTTAGCTCTAGACTGCTTTCCTCGGTTATATTCTTCTGAGAAACGACGATTAACATCGTTGCAGATACCGTAATAAATCCTACCATTCAATCCCATAACAAAAGGATCTTGTTGGCAGTACTCATCTTTGCCCGCTTGATAACCCACTTGGTACGCCTTGTACTGCGCACTGGTCAAGGGCGGAGAGTCCTCTTTCAGCTCATTGTCACTTTTGATGACGTAACCTTTCAGCGCCCAAGCCTGACCAAAATCTTGCCATGCTTGGCTTTCAGTGGCTATTGGTGGCTGCAGTTGTACGCACCCCGCCATCATAAATCCAACGACCATCACAATGTAATTTTTCATCATTCACTCCGTGAAAGCGCCCATCGCTAATTATGTAAACATGCCTTAACTTTAGCACTGAATCTAAATAGCCACTCAGTCCACACCGAGCATTATTCCACTTCAAATTGATACAGGAATATCACAGAGCTATACAGGCCAGAAATCGCTTCAACATAAAAGTCTTCAATTATACGATAACGGACGGTGAATTCGCCCAAAGAGTTAAAGATACCCACGCCATATTTAACTTGTAAGCCAGGCAATACATAGCCACTCACCGTCACTTGAGAGTCATCCCCAGATCCGGCCGTATCCAACTGTAAATCTTTCACACCAAATGCTTGGCCAATTTCACCCACCACTTTTCCGCTTTTTGCTAAGCTTAAACCAATCAAGGTCGTGGTTAGGGCGTTGCCTCCTGTTTCACCATCAATATCTTGGCCACGAAGCAAATATGACAACGCATTGGCTTGTTGCATGACCGGATCGGAGAATATTTCTATTTTAGGTTCACTTGCGAGCCCCGTGACTTTAACACCAGCCGTGACATCATCCGCTGTCGTATCAGGGTTTCGAATGGCTTTAATATTTACGTAGGGTTGGTCCACTGGACCCGTCATCAATATCTTACCTTCGTCGATCAGTAAGTCTTGTCCAAATGAGCTGTAGGAACCGTTGACGATGTTCACCTCACCTTGAACAAATGGCCCTTTGTCTTTTTGGGACACATGCAGCTTGCCTTGTAAGCCACCTTTAAGACCAAAGGCAGAGACCGTAAAGTCATTGCCAATGGAGATGGCAACATCCGTTTCAATATTGAAAGGAACCTGCTCATTATCTTCTTGTGGTGTCATATCAGCATTTAGCACCACCTGATCGCCCGATACAGCAACCGCACTTGGTGGAAGCTCTTCAACGGTTATTCGGCCCCATGGCAAAGCAATGGTCCCCGTCACCTTAGCGAGCTTGGGCGTGGCTTCAATCGTCATATCAGGCACGACTTTGACTTTGACCATTGGCGGTACGTCAACATTCAATTCATCTGCAAACACACGAATCTTACTGCGCCAATTATCAAGGTCTCGCCAGTTACCATCGCCGTTCACCAACAACTCACCGTCATTGGTTTGGATCTTGGCATCTAAAGTCCCATCATACCCATCGAGGTTAAGGACGACGTCACCCGATTCCACCTCTATTGGTGATATATCACCTTGAAGCGACAAATCAGCGATCTTGAAGTCACCGTACACTTGAGGGTGAAGAACATCACCTTTGATCTTAATTGAAGAACTCAAGTTGGCTTTAAGTTGGTTGAACTCACCGACTATCGGTTTTAAAAAGTCGAGATTAAAAGTGGTGAGGTCCAGTTCACCGTCAATCTGCTTATCTTCAGCTAAGACATCCGGCAGGGTGACCTTTCCAGATAGGTCGCCATTATCCGTTACATCCAACAACCAAGACGCATTGAGTTCATCATTGGCTAAGTCGGCTTTTAATTGAATGCTTTCCCACCCTAATACAAGCGGCGACTCTAACTTTTGTGTCACTTGTCCTTTGGGTATATTGACATCCAATTTCAGCTCTGGGGAGACATCAGGAGCCCATTTTGCCCAAACAGTGGCATTCACGGTTCCTTCAAGATCCGTTTGCTTGGGTACATAAGCTTTGATTTGTTCGAAGTTGAAGTTTTTCAGTGTCACTAACGCCTCTCCAGAGGCTCCTGCTTGAATATCTTTTTCTAAACATATCCGCGAACTCGACTGAGCCCAACAGTGTGCACTCACATCAGCAACCTGCTTCTCAACATCCACTTTTACTTGGATAGGTTGTTGAAGATCGAGTGGTCCTTGCTCCGTTTCAAAGTGAGCGCTTGCCAACTCTCCGCTCCATATTAGACTTGGCTTATCGACTAAGGTCCCAATGACTTTCAACTTGGCGGATAATAAGCTTGAAACCATATCCAAATTTAATTCATGTTCAGCCTGTGTACCTTGTAAGGCTAAATCCACCGAATCTATACGCTGATCCTGATATTGAATATCAGAAGCTTGAAGGCGAATATTGGCCTTAGCCTTCTCTATCGGTAGCGGTTGGGCATCACCAGAAAGTGACAGCTGCTCAATACTGGCCTCTTGCTCCCATTTCACCTTTTCGACTCGAAGACCAAGTGAGATATTAGGCTCTTTCATCTTGCCTTTTAGGCCGATATTCCCCATTAACAAGCCCTGTAACTCTGGTACAGTCTTAGCTATATCAGGAAAGTTAATCGCTACATCCATATTCCACGCGCTGTTGAGATTCCCTTTAGCACTGAGTTGGTTAGGGCCATGGGCAAGCGATAATCCCTTCGTATCGACTTTAAATTGTCCTTTTCCTGTAACATCTGAAGCATCAAGCTGGCCTTTAATCAATAAAGGATACTCTCGTAATATGCCGACTATATCTAATTTAGGAACTTGAACTTTCCAGCCACCAGCATCGGTCAATTCACCAGACGTCACTAACTGACCACTGATATCACCTTCGGCTTCAGGCCACTGTAAGCCGGGTTGAATGTGGGACAGCGCCACATCCGCTTTCCAGTTCACTGGCGCTTCCCAATTCGCCATCACGGCCCCCTCAACGCTGCCGCCCAATGTATCCAGCTTTAAGGTTTCAAGGCTAATTTGTGTCAGATCACCGCGACCTTGTACATCAACACTGACATCCGGTATTTGCTTTCCCGACGCCTGTGTTTGCAAATTAATCTCATAGCCATCCAGTGAGCCTTTTGCCAGTAGCTTATCTATTGCAACTTTATACTCGCTTTCCCCATTTAATGGCCACGAAGCCTTACCATCGGTTAAGATGAAATCAAAAGGTAATGTCGGTTCAAGGGGTTGCAAATCACCAGATAACTCTGCATCAATGATGCCAGAAAACTCACTATTTAAACGTAACGTTCCTACACTACCATCCGCAGTCAGCGCCAGCTTTTGTCCAGCCAAATCGGTTTCTTTTAGGTGAGCGTTTAATACGATGTCGAGTGGATAATCATTGTTTAAAGCAATATTGCCTGACAGCGATGCGTCGATCTGCGGCATATCTAATTCAAGGGTTTTGACACGCACATCATGCTTACCAGCAGAGCCCTGCAACCCCAAATGATTAACGATCATAGGCTCTTCTTGTTGAAGAGTAAAATCGTAAATATCAATACGTGTAATCTCGACTAACAAGGGTATGAGCACTTCTGGAAGCTGAATTGCTTGTTTCGTTTGTTCTTCTTGAGGCGCTTGCGCAGTTGTCGGTTCAGGCACCTCCGGCGCGGCATCGCTCGCAGGTAAAGACACCACTGGTGTTGTAAGCTGTGTTTTACCAATCGAAAGCTTTGAACCCGTCATTGCTAATGAGGTAGTAAAGGTACCCCAGCTAACGTTAGTGCCCAAAATATTAAGTTTGATATCACTTAAGTTCACCGTACCAATGGCCAACGGAATGGGTGTCGAGATAGACGTTAACGGCTCACTAGGCTCTGGAGGAGTATCACTAGGAGCAACCTCAGGCATCGAGAAGTCTAAACCTTGAACAGATAACTCGTTAACACAGACTCTGGGATCGCTAAGGCAATTTAAATCCACGGCAAGAGTTAATGAATCGGCCTTCAGGTCAATAAACAACGACTCATCCTTAAACGAGACGTTGTTCAGTGTAAACTTAGGAAACAACGCCCCTTCTGCCGACTCTACCTTTAATTCTGGTAGGGCTTGGTTCGTCCCCCATAAAATCGTGGTTAATCCTTTGTTTGTAAAAAGAACAAACGCAATCAACGCCAAGAGCAATACCAGTAGCGCTGTCAGTGTCAATGACACCCACTTTGTTACGCGCCAAACTTTTAACATCATAACTCTGGCCCCAAACTAAAGTGAATTCGCCATTCTGCTTGCGGTTTGTCATCCAACCCTTTTGCAAAGTCAAATTTAATTGGACCAACCGGAGAGACCCAACGGATTCCGACACCCGCCCCTCGCTTCCAAACAGGCGAATCGTCAAAGGCATCACCAATATCAAAGAATGTGGCCGCCCACCAATCGTTGTATATTCGATATTGATATTCTAATGAGCTGGTTGCTAAGTATTGGCCACCCGTTTTATTACCGGCAGAATCTTCTGGAGAAATACTTTCATAATCGTAACCCCTAATGCTGTTGTCACCACCAGCGTAAAAACGCAATGATGGAGAAAGCTTAGAAGGGTCATCGGCGATATTGGCACCCAAGTCAATCTTAAAGAGACCACGATGATTTTCACCAATACTGCTGATCCAGGTAGAGGTGCCTCGCATTCTGAATACTGAGGTTTCGGAGAGTGCTCGTTTGTCGCCGACCTCAAACATTATGGTTTGCTTGTTACCACTCATCGGCAATACGCCTCCTCGAGAGACGACTCGTGAGTAGGACAAGCCCGGCAAAACAAACTGCCCAACATCACCTTCTAAATTTCGTTCGTAGTCTTCAACAAGGTAACGGATATAGGCAGTACGATGCCAACCTCGGTCAAGCACCCAATGGCGCTCAAATGCTAGGTTAGATTCCAAGGTTTTCTTATCACTACGATTGACATTTTTTAGGCCATATTGGATGACGTAATAATCCTTTAATACATCGTCTAACGGAATTTTATAAGCTGCTGTGACCTGTTGCTCAGGAATAGAAAGATCGAGGCTGGTATTGAAGCTATGCCCGCGTTGGTTAATCCACGGTTTCTTCCATTTGAACTTAACCTTAGCGCCAACATCGGTTGAATAGCCTAAACCGGTTTCAAATTGATTTTTTACTTGTGGCGCCAAGGATACCTTCATCGGTATTTCACGGCCGTTACCCACCTGAGTGAGATCAGGTTCAACGAAAACCGAAGAGAACCATTCTGTATTTGACAGGTTTTGGTTATGCTCTCCCACCTTCCCGACTTGGTAGAAATCTCCACTTTTATAAGGCTGTAAAGACTGCACTCTATCAATATCGATCTGACTTCCTGTAATCGTTGCCTGCCCAAATTGATAGCGAATCCCACTATCAAAATGCAAACGAATAAAAGCTTGGTTGAGCTCAGGAACGACCTCGAGGCGACTCAACGAATAAGTACCATCAAAGTACCCCTTTCGCAAAGCGAGGTTACGAATGCTAGATTTCAATGAGTCATATTGACTATGGTTAAGAACTTGACCTTCTTTGAGCGGTGTCACTCTGATAAGACGCAAAAAGTCGGCATCGTCTTTCGCTTCACCTGTCAAAACAATATCCATCAGTTTGACGCGCATAGGTTCGCCCGGCGTTACTGTCACCGTCAACTCATCTTGCTTGTCGTTCACTGAGAAATCACTTTTGGCGTGGTAGTAGCCTAAAGCACTGAGAGCAACATCAATGTCTTTGGTCAGGCGTGACTGAAAACGCAGTGATGTTGAATATTCACTCGGTGAAATGGCAGACACATACGCATCCACATTATCTTGCAAGGGGCCGCTCAATCCATTGATGTTCAGGCTAATCTCATCCTTTGCCATCACTGACATGGACGCTAGCATAAACATTAGCGGTGGAAAAACTCTCTTTATCATGCTTTATTATCGAGACTGAAATTCGCTATTTTTGTTATTAGTTTGAATGATAACCTTGTTCAATTTGTAAGTCTTTATCTAACAACCCATACCGATCGAAAAGTATCATTTTCATACGACTGTTAGCGATGTTGTCTCACTATAGTAGTCCAAAAAAGGAAGAACTCATGCGAAAAACAGACATGATCACCAAACAACAAGCCCTTCCTGGTAGGGAAAGCGCCATCGCGACAATGGAACCACACTATATCTATCATAATGATTTACAGGCGCCTTTAACGAATGATGAAGACAGCATCATTGTCGGCTTAGGGTGTTTTTGGGGAGCAGAGCGAGTGTTTTGGCAACTACCCGGGGTCACCAATACCTCCGTTGGATACGCGGGAGGGTATACGCCTAATCCGACATACGAGGAGGTTTGTTCCGGTATGACAGGACACACAGAGGTCGTCCGCATTGTTTTTGACACAACACAAATCAGTCTTTCGGAGCTTCTTAAAGTGTTCTGGGAAACTCATGATCCGACACAAGGCATGCGTCAAGGTAATGATGTGGGGACTCAATATCGTTCCGCTATTTATTACCACAATGATGCACAGCGAGATATTATCGAGACAAGCGTTCGTTTGTTTCAGACAGCGCTGGGGGACTCAAGACCGATTCAAACAGAAATAGCCCTAGCGAGTGACTACTACTTTGCCGAGGTGTATCATCAGCAGTATCTTGCTAAAAATCCAAATGGGTATTGTGGCATAGGCGGCACTGGCGTTTGTTTTCCACCAGAATAACGATGCGTAAACCCAAAGGGATGCCCAGTAAACAAAAACGCCTCAGAACAAGTCTGAGGCGTTTTAACGCTCGGGATGAGACCGCCTTATACTTACAAAGCTAAG
Source organism: Vibrio sp. 10N.286.49.B1 (assembly GCF_002873335.1). Classification (GTDB taxonomy): domain Bacteria; phylum Pseudomonadota; class Gammaproteobacteria; order Enterobacterales; family Vibrionaceae; genus Vibrio. Next base: position 46,652 of record NZ_MCUW01000068.1, read on the forward strand.
GCAGCAATCTCTCCATTAATTTCTTTAAAAGCATCCAATTTGCGTCGGTCTTCCATGCCGGGCAACAATACCTTGCCATTATCAAACATGAACAACCCTAGCCCTGCAATAAAAAATTGCCCTTTGAATAACGTTTTGACAAATTTTGCTATCTGTTTGGGACGATAAACCGTAAATTTTCGCAGCATAACCTAACCTCAATATCCGTTTGAGTAAATCTAGTGTCAAACACCTTTAAAGTGTCTCGCAATATCTTTTGCGTCTGACTAGAAGTATACCTGAACTTTTGTATTAGACAAAACAAAAATTAACATCTTTGCAACAAGTTATAAATCACTGTTATGCTTGTAGTGATTTTATCAAGTATAGGACATATCTTGGTCAGATCGAACTCTATAAGTTGTAGTTAACCTAAGGCTCGCCTATGGTTAGCCCGAAATCTAATAAAAATATGGAAATATAATAATGAAACTAAAGTCTCTCCTGTCATTAACACTTATCTTTATACCTACTCTTGCAATGGCGACGAATGTACAAGTGGGTGGCAATGCTCGCTCCGTTTCAGTCAAAGCGCACGGTGAACTTATTTTAGACAGTGATACCATTAATTATACAGAGTGGAAAAGCCAACAAATGCTCGGTAAAGTACGCGTCATCCAAGCCATTGCTGGGCGCAGTAGTTCTAAAAAAATGAATGCAGCGTTAATGACGGCCATTACCGACGCTAAATTCCCCGAAGACAGCTATCAAACCACCACTATTATCAATCAAGACGATGCGATTTGGGGAACCGGATCCTTCGTTAAGTCTTCAGCAGAAGACAGTAAAAAAGAATTCCCTTGGTCTTCAATGGTACTCGATGAGCATGGCCTCGTTGCCAATGCATGGCAATTACAAGAAGAAAGTTCTGCCATCATTCTGCAAGATAAGTCAGGTAAAGTCCTGTTTGTAAAAGAAGGCGTACTGAGCGATGACGAGATTAAATCCGTTCTCGGTTTAATAACACAAAGCTTATAGTCCCTGCGTCATTGGTAAAAGGGAGTATGTCTCCCTTTTATATTCACAAAAAATAAAAACAATCCTACCGTTTCATCTGGCAAATTCTATCGATTGTTATACTATAACACTCACTTTTTCATGGAAGAGCGTAATTCGTGCCACATACTCCAGCCACAACATCGAGTACACATTTGTATTATGCGCTCGCATTGAGCCTGCTCTTACTATCGATCAACTTTATTTCAATCGACCATCGCTATGATTTTCATGGCGATCATCAACATCATCACTGCGCGCTCTATGCAAAAGGCACACATTCCCTTCCTATTGTTGACCTCAAAGTATCGCCTATCGTCACCTACACAGTCTCAACGATAGTGTTGAATCATGGTATCGATAACACGTTGCCTCTTTCTGTTTCAGCCCGATCTCCACCTTCTACGCTGTAAACCATACGGCCGACACCAATAAATATATTTACTCAGATTTTTAACAAGGACTCACCATGAAACTACGTATGACTTTACTGGCAACGATGATTGTCTCTTCTACGGCAATGGCAAATGACGAATTTCGCCAGCACGATGCTCATGTCCACGGGCAAGTAGCAATGAACATTGCTCAAGACGGTCAAGATTTATTGTTTGAAATTACTGCACCAGGTGCTGATGTCGTCGGATTTGAGCATACCGCGAATACTGAGGCTGAAAAAAAGAAGATCGCAAACGCAGAAATGCTCCTAGCAAAAGCTGATAATATCTTCACGCTACCTAGCTCACTCGGCTGTACTAGTGTTGATACTCACATTGAGCATGGGTTAAGCGCTCACGACGAACACAGTGACCATGATGATCACGGACATGACGATCATGAACACGACAAGCATGACGATCATGGACATGACGACCATGGGCACGATAATCACGCCGATCATAGTGACCACGACCACGACCACGACCAGCATGATGGACACGGTGAATTCACTGTGCAATATCAATTTACTTGTTCGAACCTGACAGACCTCTCAGAAATTGAAACGCAATGGTTTACTCATTTCCCTTCAACTGAGAAGATATCCGTCAACTTGTTTACAGATAAAGGCCAGTCGGCTCGCGAACTGAATTCAACATCGACCACAATCAAATTTTAAACGCATTCCGTTTGAGTCACCTCGCCCTGTATGTTTTATGCAGGGCGTCGTCAATGAGGTCTTTATGACGAAAGTAATTGAGCTCAGCAATGTCACCTTTTGCTGGCAAAAAAATCAGCCTCCAACACTTGAGATTCCAGAGCTCATCATTGAGCAAGGCGAACACCTGTTTTTAAAAGGACCAAGTGGTAGTGGAAAATCCACATTGTTGAGTCTTCTAACCGGTATTAATACGGCCACATCTGGCGATATAAAAACACTCGGACAATCACTGAGTCAATTATCGTCTCGTCACCGTGATCGTTTTCGTGCCGACCACATTGGCTACATATTTCAACAATTTAACTTAATTCCATATTTGTCGGTGATTGACAATGTGACCCTACCTTGCGAGTTCTCTCAACACCGTCGCAATAAAGTCTCTGGCTCTATTCAAAACGAAGCCAAGCATCTACTTGAACAATTGAGGCTATCAAAAGATTTGTGGGTTAAGCCAGTCACTGAACTGAGCATAGGACAGCAGCAAAGAGTCGCGGCGGCACGTGCTTTGATTGGTCAACCCGAGTTTTTAATTGCCGACGAACCCACGTCTGCCCTTGATCATGATAACCGAGAAGCATTCATCGAGTTACTCATGGAACAAGCCAATAAAGCGCACTCAACTCTAGTGTTTGTCAGTCACGATCCGAGTCTGGAATCACTGTTTAGTCGCAGTGAAAACCTCACCGATCTCAATCAAGCGAGGCAATCATGAGTATCACGATTAAACTGGCATGGAAAAGCCTACTCAATCGTAAAACCACCGCCATGCTAACGGTCTTGACCGTCGCTATCTCAGTGATTTTATTAATGGGTGTTGAGCGTATTCGAACGCAAGCAAAAAGCAGCTTTGCCAATACTATTTCTGGTACAGACCTCATAGTAGGTGGACGTTCGGGTCAAATAAATTTATTGCTATATTCTGTTTTCCGTATTGGCAATGCCACGAATAATATTGACTGGAAAAGCTATGAAGAATTTAGCCAACACAAGGCTGTGGACTGGACAATTCCAATCTCTCTGGGTGACTCTCATAAAGGTTTCAGGGTCATGGGTACCGACCACAGTTATTTTGAGCATTACCAGTATGGCCAAAAACAAGCATTAACCTTTGCCAAAGGCCACGAGTTCAATACGGTATTTGAAACCGTTTTGGGATCGGATGTCGCAAAGTCATTAGGCTACGACATAGGCAGTGATATCATCATCGCACACGGCATCAGCGATGTGAGCTTTAGTCGTCATGATAACCTTCCCTTTACCGTTGTTGGTATCTTAGCGCCAACCGGTACACCCGTCGATAAAACGGTCCATGTCTCACTGGGTGCCATTGAGGCGATTCATGTTGGGTGGGAGTCCGGTGCTAACCTAGGCAATGCCCCGAGCAAAGCGCAGTTAGAAAAAATGGATTTTCAACCAAAACAAATCACCGCAATGTTGGTTGGTCTAAAGAGTAAGATTCAGACTTTTGCTTTGCAGCGACAAATCAATACTTATAAACAAGAACCACTGAGTGCCATCATGCCGGGTATTGCTTTGCATGAATTATGGGGACTCATGAGTGTCGCTGAGCAAGCTTTGCTCATCGTGTCGATCTTTGTAGTGATAGCAGGGTTGATGGGTATGCTGTCTAGCCTACTAACGAGTTTACAAGAACGTCGACGTGAGATGGCTATCTTACGAGCAATGGGAGCCAGACCAAGGCATGTCTTTGCCCTACTGGTCAGCGAAGCCACTGTGTTAACAACCATTGGTATCACATTGGGTGTTGCAGGGACTTATGCATTATTAGCCATTGCAAGTCCGGTCATTGCGTCGCATTATGGCATCCATATTGCGTTAACAGGCATCACTAGCCATGAATGGCTATTACTTGGTTTTGTGCAGTTGGCTGGAATCATTATTGGTTTCTTCCCTGCTTTACGCGCCTACCAACAATCTTTAAGTGATGGTATGACCATCCGTGTATGATGAGACCTTTATGAACCTATTAGTTCGAACGATGTGTGTCTTCACCCTGGCATTTGGAGGGCTCCAGGCTCCTGCAATCGCACAAGAGGATGCGCAGACCGATAGTGAAATCTTAACGCTAGATTGGATTGATTTAATCCCAGAAGCAGAGCGTAATCAATTTGATGCGATCGGTATGCCGGTGACGAATCACTCTGGCGGGCAGATGGAGCAATCCATGATTGGCTCAGTCAGGCCAGAATTAAATGGCAGTACCGTAAAAATTCCTGGATTTGTGGTTCCACTAGAAGGAGATGAGGATACGGTTACCGAGTTTCTACTGGTGCCATACTTTGGCGCATGTATTCATGTACCGCCACCGCCACCAAACCAAATCATTTACGTGAAATTTAAACAAGGTGCCCCTGTGCATCGACTTTGGGATGTCATCTACGTCGTGGGGACATTGAAAACAGAGACCGTCAATTCAGAGCTAGCCGAAACTGGCTACTTAATTGAAGGCCTCAGCATTGAAGATTACGATGACAACTAGAATCTACGCAACAATTGCGTAACGAAAACAACAGTTTGCTAGTGTATCTCATTTAGCCAATGTAGGTAGAGAGATACGCTAGCACGCCAATGTAAACACAGAGCAACAGGGCTGTTGAGATGTGTTTCTTGAATTTATACTCTCTTGAGTAATTCATAAACTCCCTCCTTACTCACCCACTAAATTTAACAAATATTTATCATTTATCCTAGGTTTTTTTACAACCTAACCCCTCTAATTATTAAAGCGGAAAATAGCTCACATAAATAGCACTAGTCATTTTGAGCAAACCCCGTTAAATTTATGACTTCCCTTCACTCTTATTCAGACGGTTAAGTGCATAACTATGAGTAACCTATCGGCCGGCAGCTCATCTCCAACAGCTGAACCTACCGCTCATCACTATGAGCAAAAAAATCAAAAAAAGAGTTCGCCGATGCGCGACAGCGCCAGTCGAATCAAAGCCATTGCACAGACTCACATCCTTGATGCACTTATTACTGAAGAAGCGTCAGAAAAAAGTGTCTTCGAGCGTGCTATTTTGCGGGATAAGCAACGAAAAGAGCAACGTCAGAAAAACCTAGAGCATATCGTAAAGCTAGCACTGCAAGCGTGTAATAGTGAGGTGGCTAGTGAGCCAGATTTTGATTGGTTACTGCGGTTTTTTGATATGGCTCAGGATATCCATAATACCTCGATGCAAAAACTGTGGGCACAGGTACTGAAGCGAGAGGTAACCAATCCTGGCTCCACCTCTATGAAAGCCTTAAAAACCCTCAAAGATATGACGCCTAAAGAGGCGCAAACCTTGCAACGCGCTGCCTCACTTGCCTGCAGCTTTGGTGCTGACAGCAGCAGAAAATTACTACTCGGCATCAAGCATCATGCCGGGCTGTTTAGTTTTTCAAAAAGAGACAGTTTCGATGAACTGAGCTTGGGTGAATTTAATCTTCCCTACTCCAGTCTATTATTGTTAATCGAGCTAGGTATTCTTCTCGGTACGGAACTCGAATCCGGCGAGATTGCGCAAGAGCCAGCCTTAAATCTCAATTACCAAGGTAGCGAGTTTCAACTGCAATCTAAGTTAAAAGGCATTAGGCTCACCTATTATCGTTTTACCCCAACAGGCAACGAACTATGCCAACTGCTGGGGCACCGCGGAAACATGCAGTATCAAGAGAAGTTGGTGAACCTACTCAATAGGAAATTCACCGTTGCTGGCGAAGCCGCCACTTCTTTTCATCACAAGGTATAACGGACAGCGCCGCCAATATGCTGCGATGAAAAGAGCATATTGACCCACATACGCGACATCGATTTAAATTAAGCGATGATATTCTTTGCTTTCAAGACGGCTAAACACTCAGTGACCAACGTTGCCACATCGTGATCACTCGCTTGAAGGTGTATGTCAGGTTGAAGGGGCTGCTCATACTTAGAATCAATTCCAGTAAAATTGGCAATCTCTCCCGCACGTGCTTTCTTGTACAATCCTTTTGGATCTCGGGATTCGCAAACCGCCAAACTTGCATCAACAAACACTTCTAGAAATTCTCCTTTTGGAAGTAAGGATTTAACCAAAGCACGCTCTTCTCTATGCGGAGAAATAAAGGCCGATAGGACAATCAATCCTGCATCCGCCATCAGTTTTGCCAACTCACCAACACGACGAATATTTTCTCGTCGATCTTGTGCTGAAAAGCCAAGATCACGACATAAACCATGCCTAACGTTATCACCATCCAATAGATACGTATGGTGACCCAAGCGAATCAGCTCAGTTTCTAATGCCCCCGCTACCGTCGATTTACCAGCACCAGAAAGACCAGTAAACCAAAGGACGACAGGCTGCTGTTTTTTCAGCTCAGAGCGTTCCGATTTTGTTACGTAATGCTGATGCCAAATGACGTTCTCATCTTTTTCTAAAGTAGTATCTGACATATAAATCCTTAATTGTCACGAATCATAAAAACATTAAAATGGGAAAAAATACGGAATCAGTGCTAATACCAATACGGAATAGACGATTGAAATAGGAATACCGATCCGAAGGTAATCTTTAAGCTGATAATTGCCCACGCTGTACACCAACAAATTAGTTTGATATCCGTAAGGAGAAATGAAGCTAGCACTGGCGCCAAATAAAACGGCCATAATGAATGGCATGGGATCAACCCCATAGCCCACAGCCATGCTATAACCAATAGGAAACGCTAGGGCCGCCGCCGCATTATTGGTGATGAGCTCGGTTAGAATGAGAGTAACGAAGTAAGTCGCCACTAACGCACCAAATACCCCCCAACCATTGAACAACTCCATAAACATCTCGCCCATCCGTTCGGACAGCCCTGTCGATATCATCAGTTGAGCAATAGATAATGCAGAGCCGACGATGACCACGATATCGGTAGGAAAACGACGTCTTAGTTCTCCGAAATTAACAATTCCGAACGCTAAAATAGCAATAAGATAGAGTGCTAGGCCCTTAATGATAGGAAGGACGTTAGTAAGCGCTAACACTATCACCGTAATGAAGCCGAACAACACATAGCTCGATTTGGCAAAATCAAGCTTAGCGCTCGAATCTAAGTCGTTGACTAACACAAACTCTTTTCGGTGCTTGCGCCTTTCATCGTCGAATCGTTTACCTGGCGCCAAGACAAGGGTATCGCCAGCTTGCAGTACAATATTACCCAATCCGCCTTCTAAGCGTTCGTGTCCACGACGAATTGCGACGACCACGGCATCAAATTTATCGCGAAAGTGACTCGATTTTAGGGTTTTATTGCAGAAAGTAGCTGAGGAACTCACCACTACCTCTAACAGGTTTTGACCGTTTAGATGATGCTGCCCAAAGAAAGTCAGGCCATTGATTTCTTGTAAGGTATTGACGCTCTCTACATCACCGCAAAATAGTAGCCTGTCTTTTGCCTTGAGTACGAAGTCCGGATCAACAGAAGCCAGCGTTTCACCATCGCGCACCACTTCAGCTAAGAATAGCTTTCTCAGTGCTCTCAAGTTATTTTCGGCAATACTGCCTCCGACTAAAGGCGACCCAGGCTCCACTCTAGCTTCCAAGAAATACGGTAAATCATCTTGGCTAATATCGTCATAGTTTGGCAGGAGATAGCTCAAGGGGATAAGCACAATCACCCCACCAATCAATACACTCAAACCAATCCAAGTCGGTGCAAAAAAGTCTAAACTGGGCAGCCCAACGTCCTCAACAAAGCTATTAATAATTAGGTTTGTTGAGGTACCAATCAGCGTTAGTGTGCCTCCTAATATTGCAGCGTAGGACAAGGGGATCAGTAACTTTGAAGGGGCGTGGCGCTGATTCCGTTTTATCGCACCGATAAGAGAAACAACAACAGCAGTATTATTGGTAAATGATGAAAGAAGCGCCGTAGAAATACCAAGCTTCGCCACAACGGAACCCAGTTTCCCTGTCGCAATAGAGCGACTAACCCAACTGATCAGGCGTGTCTTCTCCAAAGCGGCAGAAGACATGATGAGCAGCACCAATGTCAGTAATGACGAGTTGGTGAAATTGGTCGCAATGACGCTTAACTCCGTCATTCCTGTAATGAAGGAAATAAATGCCGCGCCAGCGAAAATAAGGCTGGGTTTAATTTTAGTGGCCACTAAGCAGCTAATGATTGACATCAATAGCGCTAAAACCACTCCTTGTTCCCACATAATCCTTATCCTCGCCAACTGACCATTTTGTCACGCACCATTCGGTGTGCTGTTGCTCGTGCTACGCCTTATAAGCTATGGCCACAAGCTTATATCTTGGCATCCCACTCAGGGAAGTGCTTCAATATCAGCGATTTAAGCTCGCTTTCAAACGCCCCCATGCGCTCCTTAGGAGAACGCTGCTGCTCAGCAAGTGCATCTCGAACTAAGCCTGCCCCTACTGTCACATTGGTGAGGCGATCGATGATGATAAAGCCACCTGTATCTTGCACGGCATCATAATTATCAATGGCTACCGATTCAGTAAGTGACCACTCACATAGCCCAATACCATTAATTGGCAGGGTTTCAGTATCGAAAGATGCCAGCGTATTGATATCGTATTGATGACGAACCGCTTCTAGCTGTCCTTGTGTTTTCTTGCCGGCGATTTTAATGTCGTAGGTTTTGCCTGCCGTCAATGCGTCATCCGTCATCCAGACGACATCCGCTAGCAGACGATTCGATGATGTCACTTTTGCATCTTGTTTGACGATAAGGTCACCACGGCTGATATCGATTTCATCCGTCAAGGTTAACGTCACGGCTTGCCCTGCAAATGCTACGTCGAGATTGCCGTCGAATGTCACGATGCTTTCTATGGTCGACGTCTTTCCAGACGGCAGCGATTTTATCTCATCGCCTACACGGATCTCTCCAGAGCCAACGGTACCAGCAAACCCACGAAAATCGAGGTTAGGGCGATTCACATACTGCACGGGGAATCGAAATTCGCCGTAGCGTTTATCTTGGTCAATATCGACGGTTTCCAATAACTCCAACAACGGCTTGCCTTGATACCACGGCATGTTCTCACCCGCGTCGACCACGTTATCGCCATCAAGCGCTGATAACGGAATAATTTGAATATCAATGCCTTTACCGAGTTTCTCAGAAAACGCTAAATAATCATCACGAATGGACTCGAATCGCTCTTGAGAAAAGTCCACTAAATCCATTTTGTTCACGGCAACAACAAATTGCTTAAGCCCGAGTAAACTAGCAATAAAGGAATGACGACGAGTCTGATCCAACATGCCTTTACGCGCGTCAATCAAAATAACCGCAAGATCACACGTTGATGCTCCCGTAGCCATATTACGCGTATATTGTTCATGCCCTGGTGTATCAGCAATGATGAACTTTCGTTTCTGCGTAGAGAAATAACGGTACGCCACATCAATGGTGATGCCTTGTTCACGCTCAGCTTGCAAGCCATCAACCAATAAAGCGAGATCAGGTTTGTCGCCAGTGGTTCCCACTCGTTGGCTATCCGAGTGCACCGCGGCTAGTTGATCTTCGTAAATTTGTTTCGAGTCATGGAGCAAGCGTCCAATTAAGGTACTTTTGCCATCATCCACTGAGCCACAGGTCAGGAATCGAAGTAAAGATTTGTGCTGATGCTGGTTGAGGTAACCCTCGATACCCAGCTCGGCAAGTTGTGTTTCAACTACGCTATTCATAATGTGTCCCTTCGATCCTTAGAAATATCCCTGACGTTTTTTAAGCTCCATCGATCCTGACTGATCATGATCGATCGCCCGACCTTGCCGTTCGCTTGAGGTCGCGACAAGCATTTCTTCAATGATCTCAGTCAGTGTGGATGCCGTTGATTCGACCGCTCCTGTCAGTGGGTAACAACCAAGCGTTCTAAAACGTACGCTCTTATTTTCCACTTTTTCATCAGGTTGGATCTCCATACGCTCATCATCAACCATGATCAGCATGCCATCTCGCTCAACGACAGGACGCTCTGCCGCTAAATACAGTGGTACCATCTCGATATTTTCGAGGTAGATATATTGCCAAATATCCAGCTCCGTCCAATTCGATAGCGGGAATACTCGGATGCTTTCGCCTTTATTTATTTGACCGTTATAGGTATTCCACAATTCTGGACGTTGATTTTTAGGATCCCATGTATGGTTTTTATCCCTAAACGAATAGACTCGCTCTTTTGCTCTAGACTTTTCTTCATCGCGACGAGCTCCACCAAATGCCGCATCAAAGCCGTATTGATTGAGTGCTTGCTTCAAACCTTGGGTTTTCATGATGTCGGTATGTTTTGATGAGCCATGCACAAAGGGATTGATCCCCATTTCCAGGCCTTCTGGATTTTTATGAACCAAAAGCTCAAACCCATACTTCTTGGCGGTACGATCTCGAAAATCAATCATTTCTTTGAATTTCCAGTCGGTATCCACGTGTAACAAAGGAAATGGGATTTTTCCTGGGTAAAAGGCTTTTCTAGCCAGGTGCAACATGACGGAAGAATCTTTACCGATTGAATACATCATGACCGGGTTATCAAATTCAGCAGCGACTTCACGAATAATGTGAATGCTCTCCGCTTCAAGTTGCTTAAGGTGAGTGAGTCTTTCTTGGTCCATTTGTTGTGCTTCCTTTTTTGCGAGTGGAGACTCATTGCATCTCCACAAGACTGAATTCCTATGCACTCTTTACACTAAGCGCGTGATTGATTTTGTTTCCGAAGCTAACAGTCTTATTAAGACCCGTTGCCTCTCCGGTATTGTTTGTATCACCAAACCAAGCAAGCTCTCTTGCTAGTTCAACCACCTCGCCCACCACGATCAATGATGGCGCTTGTGCATTCTTTGCAAGATCGGAAAGATCCTTTAGCTGACCTATTAATACTTTTTGGTTTTGCTGAGTGCCACGTTCAATAATCGCCACTGGTACATCAAGACGTCGTCCATGACGCACCAATTGCTGCTGAATATACTCTGACTTCATTAGGCCCATATAAATGACTAAGGTTTGATTGGGCCTTGCGAGTGTCGACCAATCCATATCGTCGCTTCCAGGCTTGAGATGGCCAGTAACAAATAGCGCAGACTGGGCATAATCACGATGAGTCAGAGGAATACCTGCATAAGCTGTCGCGCCAGCTGCAGCTGTAATACCGGGAACCACTTGAAATTGAATACCGGCTTGAGCAAGAACCTGGAGTTCTTCTCCCCCTCTGCCAAACATAAAGGAGTCCCCGCCCTTAATTCGCACAACCTTATGACCACTTTGAGCAAAATCGAGCAGTAATTGATTGGTCTTATCTTGAGGAACGCTATGATGCCCTGCTCGCTTACCCACACATACCAGCACAGTGCTATCCGGTACCAAGGCCATAATTTCTTCGGAAACAAGGTAGTCGTACAAAACCACATCAGCTTGCTGTAAAAAATTCAGAGCTTTGAGAGTGAGTAACTCAGGATCGCCTGGGCCAGCACCAACCAAAGCCACTTCACCGGCTTTTAGTTTTGAAGAAGGCAATCTAGGTTTGACTGTACTCGCCACCAACTGAGGTGTAGGTTTTAAGTCTGTCGAGTGGTTATGAGCTTGGTCCATATTGGCAGTCCATCGCGTATCTGATGTTGGCATTATGACCAACTGGCTATATTACCTGAAATTCTAAAATTTCATTTTTTATTCCAAAAACCACTATAGGACGAATTTGCCACTTTTTACCGAAGTAAAAGGACGCATTCACGCGTTCCCTTCTACTATTGATATTGGGGTGGCCTCGAGATGAGACATACGAATCAAAACTCACAATAACAACCAATTTAGATCACACTTTCTTTATGTATGAAAAATATCTTTCATAACAAATTGATACAATTGGCATGTTTTGAAACAGAATTCCATAGAAAGGATATGAAGATGAAAGTGGCAGTGAAACCTATTTCAATCGCAGTGCTTGGCGGCATGCTAGCAATAGCAGGCCCGGTAATGGCAGATGAAATTAAATTAAGAATAATCGAAACAACTGATATTCATACTAATGTCATGGATTATGACTACTACAAAGACAAGCCTTCACAAAAAATCGGCTTAGCCCGTGCTGCCACACTGGTCAAAGAAGCACGCAATGAAGTCAACAACAGTGTGCTCGTGGACAATGGTGATCTGCTACAAGGTAGTCCTATGGGCGATTACATGGCAGATAAAGGCGTGAAGCCGGGCGATATACACCCCGTTTACAAAGCGATGAATCAACTCAGCTATGATGTAGGTAACATCGGTAATCACGAATTTAACTATGGTTTAGATTTCTTAGCGGCTTCATTGAAGGGCGCTAACTTCCCGTATGTCAATGCTAACGTTTTTGATCAAGCAACCGGTGAGCACTACTTTAAGCCTTACCTCATCAAGACACATACCTTCCAAGATACCGATGGCAATGCACAACAAGTAAAAGTTGGTTACATTGGTTTTGTTCCACCACAAATCATGGTTTGGGATAAAAAAAATCTAGAAGGCAAAGTCTTTGCTAAAGACATCAAGACGACCGCTGAAGAACTAGTGCCTCAAATGAAAAAAGAGGGAGCCGATATCATTATCGCTATTCCTCACTCAGGCGTATCTAGCGACCCATATAAAGCAGGCGCTGAAAACTCAACGTACTACCTTTCAGAAGTAAAAGGCATTGACGCGATCGCGTTTGGTCACTCCCATGCGGTATTCCCAGGTAAAGGGTTTGAAAATATCCAAGGCGTCGATAACGAAAAAGGCACCATCAATGGTGTTGCGGCAGTGATGCCGGGTCGTTGGGGTAGCCATGTGGGTGTGATGGATCTCATGCTGACTAAAGATGGGGACACATGGAAAGTCGCACAAACACAAACGCAAACCGAAGCTCGACCAATTTTTGATGCGGTCAGTAAGAAACCGTTGGTTGATGCCGATAAAGGCATCGTCGATGCGGTTAAAACCGATCATGATGCGACACGTGATTTTGTTAACCAGCCAATCGGCAAAGCAAATGATGTTATGTACAGCTTCCTAGCTCTGGTTCAGGACGATCCTACCGTACAAATCGTCAATCTTGCGCAAATAGATTATGTTGAAACCATGATTCAAGGCGATCCTGATCTTGATGGATTACCAGTATTATCTGCCGCTGCACCTTTTAAAGCCGGTGGAAGAAAAAATGACCCAGCGAACTTCACCGAAGTTGAATCTGGACAGCTCACCTTCCGAAATGCGGCGGACTTATACCTTTATCCGAATACGTTAGTTGCATTGAAAATGACAGGAAAAGAGGTCAAGGAATGGCTGGAATGCTCAGCGGGTCAATTTAATCAAATTGATGTTAGCAGTGATAAACCACAGTCTTTGATCGATTGGGATAATTTCCGTACCTATAACTTCGACGTTATGGACGGAGTTAACTACCAGATCGATGTAAGCCAAGCCGCTCGTTATGATGCTAACTGTCAGCCGCTTAATGAAAACAGCGAGCGTATTGTCGACTTAACCTATCAAGGTAAGCCTATAGACTTAACCCAAACGTTCCTTGTTGCGACTAACAATTATCGTGCTTACAGCAACAAATTCCCTGGAACTGGTAGCGAATTCATTGCATTTGATTCACCCGATGAGAACCGCACCGTTGTGGCGAGTTACATCACTAATGTCAGTAAAGACAAAGGTGAAGTCACCCCGAGCGCGGATAACAACTGGACATTTGCTCCGCTTCAATCTGATGTAAAACTCGATGTTCGCTTTGAAACTTCGCCATCAGAAAAAGCCGCGAAATTCATCAAAGATAAAGGTCAGTACCCAATGGAAAAAGTGGCAACAGATGATGTTGGCTTTGCCGTTTATCGTATTGATCTACAGAAATAACCACTAAGCTATCAGTATAAAGCCACGCGAATGCGTGGCTTTTTTTATACCCGCAGTTTACTCTAAATCAAACACACCACATAAGAGACAAAGCAATGCTTATCTGGAAAATAAAAAAATTTAACGAGCTAACCACACAAGAACTTTATCAATTATTAAAGTTACGTATTGATGTTTTCGTCGTAGAGCAAACGTGCCCTTATCCAGAACTTGATGACAAAGACCACCAAGCCGGTGTCTATCATCTTGCCGGCTACCGCGAGGATGAACTCATTGCTTGCGCAAGACTTTTGCCAAAAGGCATCAGCTATGAGGAGGTCAGTATTGGCCGAGTTGCCACAAATAGTAATCATCGTGGCAATGGTTTAGGCCATGAACTCATTAGCTATGCGATAAAAGCATGCGAAGATTTATGGCCAAATGAAGATATTACAATTGGCGCGCAATACCATTTACAAAATTACTATGGTAAACATGGCTTTCAGCCTTGCTCAGAGCAATATCTGGAAGATGATATCCCGCACGTAGATATGAGACTGACGCGCTAGCGTCAGACTTGATTGCCTTATTTACTCCGGCCAAATCCGCCGTCAGACAACCTGAAGAACATGATAGATTGTTCGCCTTTTTCGATCTGCAGAATGTCCAACTGGCCCTCTTGGCTATATTTAAAGCGGATGAGCTGGCCTTGTTTAATTCGGCTTAGTGGTTTGTCAGCCCCTTCGACTCGAGCAAGAGAGTTTAAATCCGCCATCGGCAATTGGTTTTTTCTGAAAACCTGAGCAAGGGTATCGCCTTTCTTAACCGTATATTCTCTCCAATCGGTCTCAGTCACTTGCTCCAAATCCTTTTGAGCACTTTGTTCACTCAACGACTGCGCATTAACACTGACGGTCACACGTTGGTTGGTTGGACTAGGCTCAATAGGTGATGTTGTCTTATGACTAGGCCAAAGCAATAACATGACTACGATGGGTACAATCACGCTTAGTAATCGACGGTGCAACAATGGCAAGTTGAACCAAAAGGATGAAAATTTTGCTTTCAACGCCAATAGATTCGGTTTACCAAGCGCTTGACTCTTGGTTTTGATTTTAGAAAAATCCATCTTAGCCCACAGCGCTTTTAATGGCTGTAAATGATCGATTTTTTGTTTCTTCCTTTGACGACGATTCATTCCTATCCGTCTCCTACTAAACAACGGGTCCAGTTTAAAAAAACCCACGATCAGAGTATAGGAAAATCGTAGGAAAACCTGTTTATAGCAGTCTAATGTCACAAGTTTTACAACTTACTCAAATTAAATAGTAAAACTTCTTAAGAGCATTCCGGTTTTATTTAAGAACTGGTATCCTTTGCGCTTCATTCGATAAGCAAAGAGAGACCGTCATGTCTGACGTGAAATTAGAAACTGTAGAACAAAAAGCTAGCTACGGTATTGGTCTACAAATGGGCCAACAACTAGCAGGAAGCGGCCTAGAAGGTCTTAACGTTGATGCAATCGCTAAAGGTATTGCAACTGCGCTTACTGGTGACATGCCAGAAATCGAAATTGATGAGATTAACAATGCTCTTCAAGACCTACACACTCGTGCAGAATCAGCTCGCCAAGAAGCGGCTAAAGCGGCATCTGCTGATAGTGAAGTATTCCTATCAGACAACGCACTTCGTCCAGAAGTTACCGTTCTTGAGTCTGGTCTTCAATACGAAGTAATCACTGAAGGTACTGGTGAAATCCCAACTGCAGACAACACAGTACGAGTTCACTACCACGGTGAGCTAACTGATGGAACTGTATTTGATAGTTCAGTATCTCGTGGCCAACCAGCTGAATTCCCAGTAACAGGCGTAATCAAAGGTTGGGTTGAAGCACTTCAACTTATGCCTGTTGGTTCAAAATGGAAGCTTTGCATTCCACAAGACCTTGCATATGGCGAGCGTGGCGCTGGCGCTGCAATCCCACCATTTGCAGCACTTGTTTTTGAAGTAGAGCTTCTAGAAATCCTAGGTTAATCTCCATAAACATAAAATTATTTAAGCAGTGATTCGTCACTGCTTTTTTTATTGTCTAAACTTACGGTCATGAACAACAAAATGGACTATATCATGATCAAAATAACCCCTGCCGTGCTCGCACTCTCTCTCGTTACTTTACCTGCAATGGCCGAGTTTGACTTGCCAACATTAGATTCAGATTCAACAAACAGCATGCTCAATAGCGCAGCGTCGCTAAGCCAGACACAAAATTCTGCAGTTGTCGGTGACCTTGTCGATAATTTATCGATTACACCTGAGCAAGCAACGACTGGCGCAGGTGCGCTGTTATCGTTAGCTCAAAATAGTTTAGGAAGTGGACAAGCATCTGAACTGAGTTCACTGATCCCAGGAATGTCATCGTTAAGCAGCAGTGGTTTATTAACGTCAGTTGAAAATATGGAAAGCGTTAAGAATATTTTCGCATCGGTAGGGCTAGATCCTAGCATGATCTCGCAATTCGCGCCTGTCGTGCTCGATTATTTAGGTACGCAAGGTGCAAGTTCTGAGTTATTAGGATCGTTAACGAGCTTATGGCAATAAATCGTACTGATAAATAAGCCAGATTTCAGACACAAAAAAGCCGAGTATAAATACTCGGCTTTTTAATGCTTCGAACTATTACTCAGCAGCAGCTTCTTCAGCAGCTTCTGGGCGATCTACAAGCTCAATGAAAGCCATTGGAGCTTTATCGCCGGTACGGAAACCAGCTTTTAGGATACGTGTGTAACCGCCTTGGCGGGTAGCAAAACGTGGACCTAGTTCGTTGAATAGTTTCGCAACTACTTCGTTATCACGAGTACGTGCAAATGCTAGACGACGGTTAGCAACGCTGTCAGTCTTAGCTAGTGTAATCAAAGGCTCAACTACGCGACGTAGCTCTTTTGCTTTAGGCAATGTAGTCTTGATTACTTCATGACGTACAAGAGAGCTAGCCATATTGCTGAACATCGCTTTGCGATGACTGCTGTTGCGGTTGAGTTGACGACCACTCTTACGATGGCGCATGACCTAATCCTTCTAACTAGTATCGATTAATCTTCAGCGATAGACGCTGGTGGCCAGTTTTCTAGGCGCATGCCCAGAGAAAGACCACGTGATGCAAGTACGTCTTTAATCTCAGTAAGAGATTTTTTACCAAGGTTTGGCGTTTTAAGTAGCTCAACCTCAGTACGCTGTACAAGATCACCGATGTAGTGAATCGCTTCTGCTTTCAGACAGTTAGCAGAGCGAACTGTTAGTTCAAGATCGTCTACAGGACGCAGTAGAATAGGATCGAACTCCGGCTTCTCTTCTTTCTCCTCAGGAACTCGTACATCACGAAGATCTACGAATGCATCCAGTTGTTCAGCTAAAATAGTAGCTGCACGACGGATAGCTTCCTCAGGTTCCAGAGTACCGTTCGTTTCCATGTCGATGACAAGTTTGTCCAAGTCAGTACGTTGTTCTACACGAGCTGCTTCAACAGCATAGGCGATTTTATCGACTGGGCTGTATGTAGCATCTACAAGTAGACGACCGATTGGGCGCTCATCTTCTTCAGTATGGATACGAGCTGAAGCTGGAACGTAACCACGACCACGTTCTACTTTGATACGCATAGCGATCTCAGCGTTGTCATCCGTTAGGTGACAAATAACGTGTTCTGGGTTAGCGATCTCTACATCACCATCATGGGTGATGTCACCTGCAACAACAGGGCCTGAGCCTGATTTATTCAGTGTAATGAATACTTCATCTTTGCCTTCGGCTACGCGAACAGCTAGACCTTTCAAGTTAAGCAATATCTCTAGGATATCTTCTTGAACGCCTTCTTTAGTGCTGTACTCGTGCAAAACGCCTTCTATTTCAACTTCTGTTACAGCACAACCTGGCATAGAAGATAGTAGAATACGACGAAGTGCATTACCTAGAGTGTGGCCAAAGCCACGCTCTAATGGCTCAAGAGTTACTTTTGCGTGTGTCGTGCTGATTTGTTCAATATCAACAAGACGTGGCTTAAGAAATTCTGTTACAGAACCCTGCATTGTGTCCTCTCTTTATATTAAACCTTACTTAGAGTAAAGTTCGACGATCAAGTGTTCGTTAATGTCAGCAGATAGATCTGAACGCTCAGGCATACGCTTGAATGTTCCTTCCATCTTACCAGCATCTACTTCAATCCAAGTTGGTTTTTCACGTTGTCCAGCAACTTCTAGAGCCGCTTTAATACGAGATTGCTGTTTAGCTTTCTCGCGGATAGTAACAACGTCATTAGCCGAAACTTTGAAAGAAGGAACGTTTACAACTTTACCGTTAACTACGATAGCTTTGTGGCTAACTAGTTGACGTGCTTCTGCGCGAGTTGCGCCAAAGCCCATGCGGTAAACTACGTTGTCAAGACGACCTTCAAGAAGCTGAAGCAGGTTTGCACCTGTGTTGCCCTTAAGGCGAGCAGCTTCTTTGTAATAGTTACGGAATTGTTTTTCTAGAACGCCATAAATACGACGAACTTTTTGCTTCTCACGAAGCTGAACGCCATATTCAGATAGACGACCGCGACGAGCGCCGTGTACACCTGGTGCGTTATCAATTTTACACTTGGTATCGATCGCACGTACACCAGACTTAAGGAATAAGTCTGTGCCTTCGCGACGGCTAAGCTTCAGCTTAGGACCCAAATATCTTGCCATGATTCTTCTCCAATTATCCCAGAAACGTTATACGTTTATACGCGACGTTTCTTAGGTGGACGACAACCGTTATGAGGGATTGGTGTAGCATCAACAATGTTTGTGATGCGGAAACCAGCAGCATTCAGTGCACGAACTGTAGATTCGCGACCTGGACCTGGACCCTTAACCATAACTTCCAAGTTCTTTAGACCGTATTCTTTCGCCATTTCAGCACAACGTTCAGCAGCAACTTGTGCAGCAAACGGAGTAGACTTACGAGAGCCACGGAAACCTGAACCACCTGCTGTAGCCCAAGCAAGAGCATTGCCTTGGCGATCAGTAATGGTTACGATTGTGTTATTGAAAGAAGCATGAATGTGCGCTACGCCATCAGCAACTTGCTTGCGTACGCGCTTACGAGCGCGTGTTGGTTGTTTAGCCATTGTACTCTACCTTCCCGACTATTTCTTGATCGGCTTACGCGGACCCTTGCGGGTGCGAGCGTTGGTTTTAGTACGCTGTCCACGTAGTGGTAGACTGCGACGATGACGAAGACCTCTGTAACAACCAAGGTCCATAAGACGCTTGATGTTCATTGAGACTTCACGACGTAGATCACCTTCTACAGTGTATTTTGCAACACCATCACGCAGTTGATCGATCTGTTCTTCATTTAGTTCACTGATCTTAACATCTTCAGCAATACCCACTTCAGCTAGAATAGCTTGAGAGCGAGTCTTACCAATGCCGTAGATCGCAGTTAGTGCGATTACAGCGTGCTTTTGATCAGGAATGTTAATGCCTGCTATACGGGCCATTATTCACTCCATAAAGTGTTTCGTAAAAGAATTATCCGCAACAAAGCCCGTTTAGGATACGTTGCGGGATACTACTTCTTTTGCACGCAAAAGGTAGGTCGAGGAATATACTCGACCATACCTCATATTTCAAGTAAAAATTTCTGCTTTATTAGCCTTGGCGCTGTTTGTGCTTTGGCTCACTGCAAATTACGCGCACAACACCGTTGCGCTTGATAACTTTACAGTTACGGCAGATTTTTTTAACGGAAGCACGAACTTTCATTGCTAAACTCCGTAAATTAAATCTGAATTAACGGCCTGAGCCTTTCAGATTTGCTTTTTTCAACACAGAATCATACTGTTGAGACATCAGATGAGTCTGTACCTGTGCCATAAAGTCCATGATAACAACCACTACGATTAGTAGTGATGTGCCGCCAAAATAGAAACGTACGTTCCAAGCGACCATCATAAACTCGGGAATCAGACAGATAAAGGTAATATATAGAGCACCAGCTAGGGTTAATCTAGTCATTACTTTATCAATATACTTCGCTGTCTGCTCTCCTGGGCGGATACCGGGTACGAATGCACCAGACTTCTTCAAATTATCTGCTGTTTCTCTTGGGTTGAAAACCAACGCCGTATAGAAGAAACAGAAGAAAATTATCGCTGCTGCATAAAGCATTACATACAATGGTTGACCTGGGCTAAGAGCTAAAGACACATCAGTTAACCAACCGAATGCGCTGCTCTCTCCGTTTTGACCAAACCACTGAGCCAATGTTCCTGGGAACAGGATAATGCTCGATGCGAAAATTGCTGGAATAACGCCTGCCATGTTGATTTTCAACGGCAAGTGCGTACTTTGAGCAGCAAATACTTTGCGGCCTTGTTGTCGTTTTGCATAGTTAACGACGATACGACGTTGACCACGCTCCATGAACACCACAAAATAAATAACTGCGAAAGATAACACAGCAATAAACAACAAAAGAAGTACGTGCAGTTCACCTTGACGCGCTTGCTCGATTGTTTGACCAATTGCCGAAGGCAATCCAGCAACAATACCTGCAAAAATAAGAATGGAAATACCATTCCCGATTCCACGCTCTGTAATTTGTTCACCTAACCACATCAAAAACATGGTACCGGTTACTAAACTTACGGTAGCAATCAGCGTAAACATGGTTTGGTTGATAACAACCAGATTATTGACCATGTTTGGAAGGCCAGTTGCAATACCTATTGCCTGGAATGTTGCAAGTACAAGCGTACCATAACGCGTATATTGGCTAATCTTACGACGCCCTGCCTCACCCTCTTTTTTGAGTTCGGCTAACGCTGGATGAACTACAGTTAGCAACTGGACAACAATAGATGCCGAAATATACGGCATGATGCCCAGTGCTAAAATAGATGCACGCTCTAGAGCACCACCGGAGAACATGTTAAACATTTCTACGATGGTACCTTTTTGCTGTTCGAACAAATCGGCAAGTACAGCCGCGTCAATACCAGGAATCGGCACAAAAGAGCCGGCACGGAACACTAATAGCGCACCAAGTACGAATAAAAGGCGCGATTTGAGCTCGTTTAAGCCACTTTTAGCACTGTTAAAATCTTGTCCTGGTTTCTTAGCCATCTGTACCTCGTCCCTCGAGATTATTCCTCGATTTTACCGCCTGCAGCTTCGATTGCAGCTTTAGCGCCTTTTGTCACGCGTAGACCTTTAACAGTCACAGCTTTCGTTAGTTCACCTGAAAGAACAACTTTTACAAATTCGATGTTCTTAGTGATAACGTTAGCCGCTTTAAGACTGTTTAGATCAACAACGTCACCAGTTACTTTCGCTAGCTCAGCTAGACGAACTTCAGCAGACACTAGGCTCTTACGAGAAGTGAAACCGAATTTAGGTAGACGCTGTTTCAAAGGCATTTGACCGCCTTCAAAGCCTGGACGAACACTGCCGCCAGAACGTGACTTTTGGCCTTTATGACCACGGCCTGCTGTTTTACCAAGGCCAGAACCGATACCACGACCTACGCGCTTCTTAGAAGGCTTAGAACCCGCAGCCGGTGATAGAGTATTCAAACGCATTCTGATTACTCCTCAACTTTAACCATGTAGTAAACCTTGTTGATCATACCGCGTACACACGGAGTATCTTCAAGTTCTACTGTATGGTTGATTTTACGAAGGCCTAAACCTTTAAGACACGCTTTGTGCTTAGGTAGACGACCGATTGAACTCTTAGTTTGAGTCACTTTAATAGTATTAGCCATGGTTCTTACTCCGAAATCGATTCAACAGTGAGACCACGTTTAGCTGCTACCATTTCTGGAGACTTAACGTCTACTAGACCAGCAATCGTTGCGCGAACAACGTTGATTGGGTTAGTTGAACCGTAAGCTTTAGCTAATACGTTGTGAACACCTACAACTTCAAGTACTGCACGCATCGCACCGCCGGCGATGATACCAGTACCTTCTGCAGCTGGCTGCATGTAGATCTTAGAGCCCGAATGACGACCTTTCACCGCGTGGTGAAGAGTGCCTTCGTTAAGCGAAATCGTAACCATGTTGCGACGCGCTTTTTCCATTGCTTTTTGGATCGCTGCAGGTACTTCACGGGCTTTGCCGTAACCGAAACCTACACGACCATTACCGTCACCAACTACTGTTAGTGCAGTGAAGCTCATGATTCGACCACCTTTAACCGTTTTAGAAACACGGTTAACAGCGATTAGTTTTTCTTGCAAATCACTAGCTTGTTGTTGTTCTCTTGCCATCTTCCAACCCTACCTTAGAATTTCAGACCAGCTTCGCGAGCAGAATCTGCTAGCGCCGCTACTCGACCGTGGTATTGGAAACCAGAACGATCAAATGCAACTGTAGAAACGCCTTTTTCAAGAGCGCGTTCTGCAATAGCTTTACCTATTGCTTGAGCTGCTTCGATGTTACCAGTGTTCTTAACTTGCTCACGGATCGCTTTTTCTACAGTAGAAGCAGAAGCGATGACCTCAGAGCCGTTTGATGCGATAACCTGAGCGTACACATGACGCGGAGTACGGTGTACAACTAGGCGAGTTGCACCCAGTTCTGCAATCTTACGACGCGCACGTGTAGCACGACGGATGCGAGATGCTTTCTTATCCATAGTGTTACCTTATTTTTTCTTAGCTTCTTTGGTACGCACATTTTCATCTGCGTAACGAACACCTTTGCCTTTATAAGGCTCAGGCTCACGGTAAGAACGAATGTCAGCTGCAACTTGACCTACTAATTGCTTATCGCAACCAGTAATGATGATCTCAGTTTGGCTAGGACACTCGGCTTTAATACCCGCTGGCAACTCGTGCTCAACTGGGTGAGAGAAACCTAGAGTTAGGCCAACCGCATTGCCTTTAATAGCAGCACGGTAACCAACACCCTTAAGAGTCAGTTTCTTAGTAAAGCCTTCGGTAACACCAACAACCATGTTGTTAACTAGTGCACGAGCAGTACCTGCTTGTGCCCAAGCGTTAGCAACACCTTCTTTCGGTCCGAAAGTTAGGTTGTTCTCTTCCTGTGCAACAACTACTGCATTGTTAAGAACGCGAGTTAGTTCACCTTTGCTACCTTTAACAGTAACTTCTTGGCCGTTTAGTTTCACCTCTACGCCAGCTGGAATAGCGACAGGTGCTTTAGCAACACGAGACATAGTCTACTCCTTAAGCGACGTAACAGATGATTTCACCGCCAAGGCATGCTTTACGAGCAGCACGGTCTGACATCAGACCCTTGGAAGTAGATACGACTGCAATACCCAAACCACCCATTACAGATGGTAGCTCGTTGTTCTTCTTGTAAACACGAAGACCAGGACGAGATACACGTTTGATTTGCTCGATTACAGGTTTAGCTTGGAAGTACTTAAGTGTAACTTCTAGCTCAGGTTTAGTTTCGCCATCAACAGCGAAATCTGTAATATAACCTTCAGCTTTCAGCAAAGCAGCAATTGCAACTTTAAGCTTTGAAGAAGGCATTTTAACAGCAACTTTATTTGCTGCCTGACCGTTACGAATACGGGTCAGCATATCCGAAATCGGATCTTGCATGCTCATATGATTTACTCCAAATGATTAAGCGGCAATTACCAGCTAGCCTTACGAAGTCCAGGAATCTCGCCTTTCATGCAAGCTTCACGAACCTTAATACGGCTTAGACCGAACTTACGTAGGAAACCGTGTGGACGACCAGTTTGGTTGCAACGGTTGCGCTGACGTGATGCACTTGAATCACGTGGAAGAGATTGCAGTTTTAGAACCGCATTCCAACGATCTTCTTCTGATGCGTTAACATCGCTAATGATTGCTTTTAACGCTGAACGCTTTTCTGCGAACTTAGTTACAAGCTTTGCACGTTTTGCTTCACGTGCTTTCATTGATTGTTTAGCCATAACAGTAACCCTTCACCTTACTTGCGGAATGGGAAGTTAAAGGCAGCCAGCAGAGCTCGGCCTTCCTCATCGTTTGCAGCAGACGTCGTAATAGTGATGTCTAAGCCACGAACACGGTCTACTTTATCGTAGTCGATTTCCGGGAAGATGATTTGCTCGCGAACGCCCATGCTGTAGTTACCGCGTCCGTCAAAAGACTTAGCGCTAACACCACGGAAATCACGTACACGTGGAAGTGCGATAGAGATTAAACGCTCTAAAAATTCCCACATACGTTCGCCACGCAAGGTTACTTTACAACCAATTGGGTAGCCTTCACGAATTTTGAAACCAGCAACAGATTTACGCGCTTTAGTGATAAGTGGCTTTTGACCAGAGATCGTTGCCATATCAGCAGCTGCGTTTTCTAGCAGTTTCTTATCGTTGATTGCTTCACCAACGCCCATATTTAGGGTGATTTTATCAATCCTAGGGACTTGCATGACGCTTGAGTAGCTGAACTCTTTGGTCAGTTCAGCAACTACAGACGACTTGTAGTAATCATGCAGTTTCGCCATAGTAGAACTCCAAATTACTTCTAATTAGTTAGAAACAGTTTCGCCGTTAGATTTAAAGAAACGAACTTTCTTACCATCTTCGATACGGAAACCGATGCGGTCTGCTTTACCAGTAGCCGCGTTAAAGACTGCAATGTTGGAAGCATCAATAGCTGCTTCTTGTTCAACGATGCCACCTTGTTGACCTAGAGCCGGAACCGGCTTTTGGTGCTTCTTAACAAGGTTAATGCCTTCAACGATAACTTTACCGGTCGCTAGAACCTTAGTTACTTTACCTTTCTTGCCTTTGTCTTTCCCAGCAAGAACGATTACTTCGTCGTTACGACGGATTTTAGCTGCCATGTGCCGCTCCTTACAGAACTTCTGGTGCTAGTGAAACGATTTTCATGAATTTCGCATTGCGAAGTTCACGCGTCACTGGACCAAAGATACGTGTGCCGACTGGTTGCTCAGTAGTGTCGTTCAACAATACACAAGCGTTGCGGTCGAAGCGAATGACAGAGCCATCTGGACGACGTACGCCTTTACGGGTGCGAACTACCACCGCCTTCAGGACATCACCTTTTTTAACTTTACCACGAGGAATTGCTTCCTTCACAGTAACCTTGATGACATCACCGATGTGTGCATAACGGCGGTGAGAGCCACCCAGGACCTTAATACACATTACTCTACGAGCGCCGGAGTTATCCGCAGCGTCGAGTGTACTTTGCATTTGGATCATGTTAGTGCTCCGCTAAATAATAAAAACTAGACCCTCTCGGGTCGGGCTGCCTCTTTAAAGGGACGCGAACTATATCACCCTTTATCGAGATTGGGTAGACAAAAAATAAGCGGCCCCCAAAATAAATCGGAGCCGCTTGATTTTTAAGCTAAAAATCTGATTAAGATTTCGCTTTTTCTACGATGTTTACCAAAGTCCAAGATTTCATCTTAGACATTGGACGACATTCACGAATCTCAACAGTGTCGCCAATGCCACACTCGTTGTTTTCGTCATGTGCGTGTATTTTAGTCGTACGCTTTACGAATTTACCGTAAATTGGGTGTTTCACCATGCGTTCGATTGTCACAACGATAGACTTGTCAGCCTTGTTGCTAAGTACACGACCTAGTTGGGTACGAATTTTGTCGCTCATTATGCGCCTGCCTTCTCAGTCAAAACAGTTTTCACACGTGCGATATCACGGCGTACAGCTTTAAGAGTATGAGTTTGCTGAAGTTGACCAGTTGCACCTTGCATGCGCAAGTTAAACTGTTCACGTAGCAAATTCAAAAGCTCAGCGTTAAGCTCTTCAACGCTTTTTTCGCGTAGATCTTGTGCTTTCATCACATCACCTGCTTAGTTACAAATGTAGTTTTGAACGGCAGTTTGCGAGCCGCTAGGCGGAACGCTTCACGTGCCAACTCTTCAGGTACACCGTCCATTTCGTACATAACCTTTCCAGGTTGGATTTGGGCTACCCAGTACTCAACGTTACCTTTACCCTTACCCTGACGAACTTCAAGTGGTTTTTCTGTGATTGGCTTATCTGGGAACACACGGATCCAGATTTGGCCTTGACGCTTAACGTGACGCGTCATAGCACGACGTGCCGCTTCGATCTGACGAGCAGTAAGACGACCACGGCCAACCGCTTTAAGACCAAAAGTACCGAAGCTTACATCAGTACCTTTAGCTAAACCACGGTTACGGCCTGTTTGAACCTTGCGGAACTTAGTACGTTTAGGTTGTAGCATCTGTCGACTCCTTACTTACGGCCTTTGCGCTGCTTCTTAGGCTTGTCGCCTTTTGGCTCAACAGCGTTAGCTGCCGGCATACCGCCTAGAATCTCACCTTTGAAGATCCAGACTTTAACGCCGATCACACCGTATTGGGTGTGAGCCGAAGAAGTTGCGTAATCAATGTCAGCACGTAGAGTGTGTAGAGGCACACGGCCTTCACGATACCACTCAGCACGTGCAATTTCAGCGCCGCCTAAACGACCGCTTACTTGCACTTTGATACCTTTAGCGCCTAGACGCATAGCATTCTGAACCGCACGCTTCATAGCGCGACGGAACATCACACGACGCTCTAGTTGAGACGCGATGCTATCAGCAACTAATTTGCCGTCTAGCTCAGGCTTACGTACTTCAGCGATGTTAATTTGCGCTGGTACACCTGCGATTTTAGCTACAGCAGTGCGTAGCTTCTCAACGTCTTCGCCTTTCTTACCGATAACAACACCAGGACGAGCTGTGTGAATAGTCACACGGATGCTCTTCGCTGGACGCTCGATAACGATGCGTGATAGAGACGCTTTTGCTAGTTCCTTAGTAAGGAACTGACGTACCTTGAAGTCGCCATCTAGGTTATCAGCGAATTCGTTGGTATTAGCAAACCATGTAGCATTCCAAGGCTTAACGATGCCAAGACGAATACCATTTGGATGTACTTTCTGACCCATTGCTTATCTCCTAGCTTTTAGCGATCTGCTACAACAACAGTGATGTGGCTTGAACGCTTCAAGATACGGTCGGCACGGCCTTTAGCACGAGGCATAATACGCTTCATGATAGGGCCTTCATCTACGAAGATTTTAGCGACATTAAGATCGTCGATATCTGCACCTTCGTTATGTTCCGCATTCGCGATTGCTGATTCTAGAACTTTCTTAATTAATTCAGCAGCTTTTTTGTTGCTGAAAGTAAGTAGTTCTAGCGCTTGATCCACGTTTTTACCGCGGATTTGGTCTGCAACTAAGCGAGCTTTCTGAGGAGAAATACGAGCAAAGTTATGTTTAGCGATAGCTTCCATCATCTACTCCTATTTCTTCTTAGCTTTCTTATCTGCAGCATGGCCGCGATAAGTGCGAGTTGGTGCAAATTCGCCCAGTTTGTGACCGATCATTTCTTCGGTAACGAAAACTGGTACGTGCTGACGACCATTATGGACAGCGATGGTCAAACCGATCATAGTAGGTATGATCATTGAGCGACGGGACCAAGTCTTAACAGGCTTTTTGTCTCCGCTTTCCACCGCTTTCTCTACCTTCTTCAGCAAGTGTAGGTCAATAAAAGGACCTTTCTTGAGAGAACGTGGCATGGCGATTCCTCTTTATAGATTATTTATTACGACGACGTACAATGTACTTGTCAGTGCGCTTGTTCTTACGAGTCTTAAAGCCTTTAGTAGGCTGACCCCAAGGAGATACTGGGTGACGGCCACCAGATGTACGACCTTCACCACCACCGTGCGGGTGATCTACCGGGTTCATTACCACACCGCGGACGGTTGGACGAACACCGCGCCAGCGACTAGCACCAGCTTTACCTAGTTCACGTAGCATGTGCTCAGCATTACCAACTTCACCGAGCGTAGCACGGCCTTCTGATAATACTTTGCGCATTTCACCTGAACGTAGGCGTAGAGTTACATAAGCACCATCGCGAGCGATAAGTTGTGCGTATGCACCTGCAGAACGAGCAATTTGTGCACCTTTACCAGGCTTCAATTCAACACAGTGAACTGTAGAACCTACAGGGATGTTACGCATCGGCAGAGTGTTACCTGCTTTGATTGGCGCATCAACACCTGATTGGATAGAGTCACCCGCTTGGATGCCCTTTGGTGCAATAATGTAGCGGCGCTCACCGTCTGCGTACAGAACTAGAGCAATGTTTGCGCTACGGTTTGGATCGTATTCTAGACGCTCAACTTTCGCTGGGATACCGTCTTTAGTACGTTTGAAGTCAATCAAACGGTAATGGTGTTTATGACCACCACCGATGTGACGTACTGTAATACGACCGTTGTTGTTACGACCACCGTTCTTAGAGTTTTTCTCTAGAAGTGGTGCGTATGGCTTACCCTTGTGCAGGTCAGTGTTAACAACTTTAACAACGTGACGACGACCAGGGGAAGTCGGCTTACATTTAACAATAGCCATTCTTAACTACTCCTGTTATTCCGCGCCGCCAACGAAGTCAAGGTCTTGACCTTCAGCCAAAGTAACATACGCTTTCTTAACGTCGCTGCGGCGACCTTGGCGTAGACCTTGGCGTTTAGTCTTACCCTTAAGAATAAGAGTATTTACAGACTTAACTTCAACTTCAAATAGCTTTTCTACAGCTGCTTTGATCTCTTTCTTCGTTGCATCTTTCGCTACTTTGAAAACGATAGTATTCGCTTTCTCTGCAGCCATAGTTGCTTTCTCAGAAATGTGCGGAGCACGTAGAACTTTTAGGATGCGTTCTTCAGTGATCATGCTAGCATCTCCTCAACTTGCTTAACTGCGTCAGCAGTCATTAGAACCTTGTCAAAGCCGATTAGACTTACTGGATCAATCGCAGCAACGTCACGAGCATCAACTTTGTAAAGGTTACGAGCAGCTAAGAATAGATTCTCATCTACTTCGCTAGTCACAATAAGAACGTCCGTTAGCTCAAGATCATTAAGCTTAGCGATTAGCTCTTTTGTTTTTGGTGCTTCAACTGAGAAGTTGTCTACAACAACTAGACGCTCTTGACGAACAAGCTCAGAAAGAATGCTTTTCATAGCACCGCGGTACATTTTTTTGTTTACTTTTTGGCTGTGATCTTGTGGTTTCGCAGCAAAAGTAACACCACCTGTACGCCAGATTGGGCTACGAATTGTACCAGCACGTGCACGGCCAGTACCTTTTTGACGCCATGGCTTAGCGCCACCGCCAGATACTTCTGAACGAGTCTTTTGAGCACGAGTACCTTGACGAGCACCTGCTGCATAAGCAACAACTACTTGGTGTACAAGAGCTTCGTTGAAGTCACGTCCGAAAGTAGTCTCGGAAACAGTTAGTGCATCAGCACCTTTAACCATCAATTCCATTACTTACTCCTAGACGTTATGCTTTAATAGCTGGTTTAACGATCACGTTGCCGCCTGTTGAGCCTGGTACCGCACCTTTAATAAGGAGCAAACCGCGCTCAGCGTCAACACGTACGATCTCTAGGTTTTGAGTCGTTACACGCTCAGCACCCATGTGACCTGCCATTTTCTTGCCTTTAAATACGCGACCTGGAGTTTGGCATTGACCAATTGAACCCGGTGCACGGTGAGACAAGGAGTTACCGTGAGTCATATCTTGAGTAGAGAAGTTCCAACGCTTGATAGCGCCTTGGAAGCCTTTACCTTTAGATGTACCAGTAACGTCTACTTTTTTAACGTCGTTGAATAGTTCTACGTTTAGCTCAGCGCCAAGTTCAAACTCTTCGCCGTTTTCCAAACGGAATTCCCAAAGACCGCGACCTGCTTCAACACCTGCTTTCGCAAAGTGGCCAGCTTGTGGCTTAGAAACACGGCTAGCTTTCTTCTCGCCTGCAGTAATTTGAATTGCAGCATAACCGTCAGTCTCAAGTGATTTAACTTGAGTTACACGGTTCGCTTCAACCTCAACTACTGTTACAGGGATAGAAACGCCTTCTTCGGTAAATACGCGGGTCATACCCACTTTACGTCCGACTAGACCAATCATTATTCTTATCTCCCTTAACCTAGGCTGATTTGAACATCAACGCCAGCAGCAAGATCAAGACGCATTAGAGCATCAACAGTTTTATCTGTTGGCTCAACGATGTCGATCAAACGCTTGTGAGTACGAATTTCGTACTGATCACGTGCATCTTTGTTGACGTGTGGAGAGGTAAGAACAGTGAAACGCTCTTTACGAGTAGGAAGTGGAATAGGACCACGAACCTGTGCGCCGGTACGCTTAGCTGTTTCAACGATTTCCGCAGTAGACTGATCGATTAGCTTGTAATCAAAAGCCTTTAGGCGGATACGAATACGTTGGTTCTGCATGAGACAGAGCTCCAAAATTAATTATTACACAAACAATATCGCCACTCATGCTCGCTAAAGCGAGAGAATGTCGATTGATTTATGTGAAACCGTAGCATTCTAATTGAATGCATTGTCAGCTAATTTTCGATTACCCTAAACCTATTTAACGTATAAATACGCTAGTAAATAAAAAGTAATTGTATTAACTGCGAACATAAGCTGAGTCTACGTTACTAAACATCTACGTGAGTAGGCGTTCACTCCTCAGTGCTCATTGGTTCACAACTGGCTAGGCCAGAGCGCGCTATTATACAGAACATCAGCGGACTTGCAATAGGAGGAGAAAAAATAATCAGCACATAAATAAGGAAAGGATTTTGCAGGGGAAATCAGGGCAGCGATATCAGTCTTAGGGGCCAGTAGTACTCGTACTACTTCAAATAAAAAGAGGAGCCTAAGCTCCTCTTTTTCAGTGCGGTATTCGCAAGATTTTGCTAAAAATTAA
>NZ_MCUW01000069.1 GCF_002873335.1 Vibrio sp. 10N.286.49.B1
TGACGGTTAGTTTTTATTTGTAGAGGCGGTCACATGCCGGATTTATTCTGCGCTGATGAAAACTGAACTAGCACGTTAATTAGATGGTACGCCCCAAACCTAAGCTAAACTCAGCATAGTCGCTGAACTTCAGGAGGTACCATCATGTCGACTATCAAAACGATTGGTATAGATCTTGGTAAATCTACATTCCATTTAGTTGGTCACGATTATTCAGGGCGAGAGCTCTATCGACATAAATTCACTAGAGCCAAACTGATTCAGTTTATCTCTGTACATGAACCTGCAACGATAGCAATGGAAGTTTGCTGTGGTGCTCACTGGTTAGCAAGACGCTGCCAAGAGTTCGGGCATAACGTTAAACTTATCCCCCCACAATATGTTAAGCCCTATGTTAAAAGCCATAAAAACGACTTCATCGATGCCGATGCTATTGCTGAAGCTGCTACGAGACCTAAAATGAGGTTCGTCACACCTAAATCTGAACAAGCACAGTTAGGCAGTGTTATTCGACGAATTCGAACTGGTTACATTAGGGAAAGAACGGCAGTTATGAACCGTATCAGTTCTATCCTTACTGAATTTGGTTTCAGCTTTCCTCGAGGACATGCAAATATGAAGCAGCTTTTTCAGTGGCTTGCTGACACTGGACAACCCGTTCCTCCATTACTTATCTTTGAGCTAAAAGAACAACTCGATCATTACAACCACCTTAATGACAAAATTAAGGAACAAGACAAAAAAATCGAAACTTTAAATGATGATAATGAGCTGTTTACTATGCTGCAAACAATACCAGGTATTGGTCCAATGACCGCAGCATGTTGTTTATCTGCCGTATCAAATCCTAAAGACTTTTCTAATGGTCGTAATTTTGCAGCTTGGATAGGCTTAGTTCCATTCCAGTATTCAACAGGAGGAAAACCGAGACTACTCGGGATATCCAAGCGAGGGAACAAAGAACTTCGGGAGCTTTTTGTTCATGCAGCTAGGTCTGTGTTGTGGCGTGATACAACTGCAGAGAAATATTTTGGTCCATGGCTAACGGACTTAAAGCGTCGAAAACCGTTCAATGTTGCCTTAGTGGCCTTGGCAAATAAACTGGCTAGGATCGCCTGGTCAGTAATGACCACTCACAAGACATTTGAAATCAGAGTATAAATCAAGTTTGCATATGAAAATGAAAGATGACAAAACGGTTAGACCACCAGATTGAAGACCTGATGTCCAGAACAGCAACTAGTATGCTTTCACGTTTTTGAGGACAATCTGGCGCGGATCTCATCGTAGAGCTGGGACTAATGAAAGTCTCAAATAGACTCTGAATACATTAGCGCAAACCAACTCCGTTATTTTTGAATTTTCACTTGCAAAACGGGGCGTACCATACATTTTGGACAGAGGCCACTTAGCTTGTCGCTCTTCAAACCATCTATATTAGGCCGTCATCCTCGTGCAGACGAGGATCTTCACCAGCGTGTGACTCACTTAAATAGAAATGAATGACACCAGAATAGGCTCATAACGCGCCGATGAAGATCCCCTTTTTCAAGGGGATGACGGTTAGTTTTATTTGTGGGAGCAATCAGGAATTTGTTCTGCGCTGATGACAACCGAACTGGCACGTTTGTGGACATAAAGCGCTCAGCTTATTGCTCTTCTACCCATCCCAATTAGGCCGTCATCCTCGTGCAAACGAGGATCTTCATCAGCATGTGACTCACTTAAATAGAAATGAATAACACACGAATAGGTTCACAACGCGCTGACGAAGATCCCCTTTTTCAAGGGGATGACGGTTAGTTTT
>NZ_MCUW01000070.1 GCF_002873335.1 Vibrio sp. 10N.286.49.B1
TCACACAGATTGATTAGGTTTGATTAGTTAAAAACAATAGAGCTTTAATTAATGATTACTCATTGATTAAAGCTTTGTGCTTTATGCTCTTTAACAATTTGGAAAGCTGACGAATAACAATGTGATTTCATTGTTATTCAAATAAAAGTTCTCAAATCCTATTTCTGACTCTTTTTATTAAGAGATAAGAATTAGGTACCAACACACATTCAAGTGTTCTTGGAAACACCACAACTTCGGTTGTGATGTTTATA
>NZ_MCUW01000071.1 GCF_002873335.1 Vibrio sp. 10N.286.49.B1
TTAACTGATCGGCATTAACCCCTGAGGTCGTTTTTTATTGGGCGTCTGAACCAGGCTACTCGTTACAGTAACTGCTTTAATCGATACAGAGCTTCCAGCGCTTGTCTTGGGGTGAGCTCATCAGGGTCGATACTAGCCAAGGCCTCTTCAACTTCACTCGGTTCGGGGATCAGGCTGAGTTGATTCGCTATATCAACCTGCGAGGATGAAGGCGTTGGCTTCTGGGCCAGCTGCTCAAGTTGATTCAGTTTTTGACGGGCGTTCTTAATCACGGTTTTAGGGACACCAGCCAGCCCAGCAACGGCGAGACCATACGATTTGCTTGCGGCACCTTCTTGAACGGCGTGCATGAAAGCGATGGAATCGCCATGCTCGACGGCGTCCAAATGAACGTTGGCTAAGTGTGGCATTTGATTCGGCAGCTCGGTTAACTCAAAATAATGCGTAGCAAACAATGTCATGGCACCGATTTTAGATGCTAACCATTCTGCACTTGCCCATGCGAGAGATAAGCCATCGTAGGTACTGGTTCCGCGTCCTATTTCATCCATCAACACCAAACTATTGGGCGTGGCGTTGTGAAGAATATTGGCGGTTTCGGTCATCTCAACCATGAATGTTGAGCGTCCAGATGCCAAATCGTCAGATGCCCCTATTCGAGTGAAAATACGATCAATAGAACCAATGTCAGCGCTTTCAGCTGGGACATAAGAACCAATATGGGCAAGTAGGGCAATCAGTGCGGTTTGGCGCATATAAGTGGATTTACCACCCATATTCGGACCCGTGATGATCAGCATTTGCCGTTCAGCGCTGAGTGAGATCGGATTAGCAATAAACGGGTCGCTCATGACTTGTTCAACAACCGGGTGGCGACCGCCTTGGATATGAAGCCCGACTTTATCGCTAATGGTTGGTCGGCAATAATCGAGGCTTTCAGCTCGTTCCGCTAGATTTTGTAGTACATCGAGCTGAGAAAGTGCAGACGCAAGGTTTTGAAACTGCTCTAACTGAGGAAGCAGTAAATCGAACAGGGATTCCCACAGCCTTTTTTCTATCGCGAGTGCTTTTGATTTAGAGCTCAATACCTTATCTTCGTGCTCTTTTAGTTCAGGAATGATGTAGCGTTCGGCATTTTTTAAGGTTTGGCGACGTACGTAGTGAGGCGGCACTAAATGGCTTTGACCACGGCTGACCTGGATGAAAAATCCATGCACGTTGTTGTAGCCAACTTTCAACGTATCGATACCGTGACGTTCACGCTCGTCCAGTTCGAGCTTATCCAAATACGCAGTGGCACCGTTGGCCAGGTCGCGCCATTCATCTAATTCAGCATGATAACCATCAGCAATGACGCCACCATCTCGAATAACGACCGGTGGGTTGTCTTTTATTGCCCGCTCCAATAATTCACATGCCTCATTCATCGGGGCAGAAAATTGCGCGAGTTGCTGTAAGTACGGGTGTGATACTGATTCTAAGCAAGTGGCAAGCTCAGGCAGTTGTTGTAACGCACTGCGAAGGCGGGCCATGTCTCTAGGTCTTGCGGAGCGTAATGCTAGGCGAGCAAGGATCCGTTCAATATCACCAATATGTTTAAGGACAGGTGCCAGCTCGCCAAATAGCGTCTCTTCTTTAATTTCAGCAATCGCATCAAGACGATAATTGAGCGTTTTCTGACAGCGCATTGGCTGATGGATCCAACGCTTAAGCATACGGCTGCCCATTGCGGTCGCAGTGTGATCAAGCACCTCAGAAAGTGTATTGTCGTAACCACCAGACAGGTTTTGCGTTAGCTCTAGATTTCGTCGCGTCGCGGCATCTAAAATCACGGATTGTTCTTGGCTGATAAGCGTCAGAGCGCGGATATGAGGCAATGCAGTTCGCTGAGTGTCTTTGACGTACTGAATCAAGCAGCCTGCAGCTGAAAGCCCTAAAAGACAGTGTTCTACACCAAAACCAACGAGATCTTTGGTTCCAAATTGCTGATTGAGTTGCTGGCGAGCGGTGTCAATTTCAAACTCCCAAACTGGGCGGCGGCGATTGCCATTCCGGTTGGCCATGATGTCGACGGGCGAAAAATCTTCTGGAAAGAGCAGTTCTTTTGGGGCCGTTCGTTGTAACTCCGCAAGCATGGCTTCTTCGGTTTCTGGTTCACAAAGTTGGAATCGACCTGAGGTGATATCCAGCGTCGCGTAACCAAATTTACCGTTATGGTGATAGATCGCTGCAATTAGGTTATCAAGACGCTCGGATAGCAACGCCTCGTCAGTCACGGTTCCCGGTGTCACGATACGAACAACCCGACGCTCGACTGGGCCCTTGCTGGTGGCAGGATCTCCCACCTGTTCGCAAATAGCAACCGACTCACCTAATTGGACTAACTTGGCTAGGTAACCTTCTACGGCGTGAAAAGGGACACCAGCCATTGGGATCGGCTCACCAGCCGAAGCACCACGTTTGGTGAGAGAAATTCCGAGCAACTGCGAGGCATTTTTAGCATCGTCATAAAATAGCTCGTAGAAATCTCCCATGCGGTAAAAAAGCAATATCTCTGGGTTCTCAGCTTTGAGTTTCAGGTATTGCTGCATCATTGGCGTGTGTTTTTGTTCCGATTTCACTGTGACATCTTTGCTGCTGGTTTCGAGTGTTGCTAGGATACGTGAAACCATCGTGAGCGGAAAGAGACGATTGCGAGTTAGAGGTGCATTGAAAGTAAGTATACTATCGTAAAAGATGGATTGGCTTTAAGCGCGTAGAAGGATTAAGTTTATGCACAACATTCAAGAACTCAGCTTAACGCTCGGTATGTTGTTACAAGACAAACAACAAGTATTGGTCACGGCAGAATCTTGTACTGGCGGTGGGGTTGCTACGGCTATTACCGATATTGCTGGCAGCTCAACGTGGTTTGATCGAGCGTTTGTAACCTACAGTAATGAAGCCAAATTTGAAATGTTAAAGGTGCAGCCTGAAACGTTGTATCGAGAGGGGGCTGTCAGTGAATCTGTCGTTATTGAAATGGCCGATGGTGCATTGCAATACTCTAATGGTACGTTGAGCGTCGCTGTCAGCGGTATCGCTGGCCCAGGTGGTGGAAGTGATGATAAGCCCGTTGGGACGGTATGCTTTGCCTGGGCATCGTCACATGGGTGGCGTTTGACACAGACATGTTGTTTTAATGGAGACCGAGCACAAGTCAGGCAGCAAGCGGTATTACACGCGCTGCTCATCTTGTATCATTCCGTGCTCGAAGGCTCAGCATTGAAATAAACCGAATAAAAATATCATACAGGTATGGACACTGTATGAATCAACAGTATAATAAAACCATATCGCGGTCACTTTTAATACGAGCCGCTCACTTATTTTAAGAATTGCGCATAGCGTGTTATCCCAGCCGGATAATTGTGGAGAAAGTAATGGACGAGAATAAAAAAAAGGCATTAGCAGCAGCACTAGGTCAGATTGAAAAGCAATTTGGTAAAGGCTCTATCATGCGTCTTGGTGATAACCGTACGATGGATGTTGAAACTATCTCAACGGGCTCGCTTTCTCTGGATATCGCTCTTGGAGCTGGCGGTTTGCCGATGGGACGTATCGTTGAGGTTTACGGCCCTGAATCTTCTGGTAAGACAACGCTAACGCTTGAACTCATTGCGGCTGCGCAACGTGTTGGAAAAACGTGTGCATTTATCGATGCCGAGCACGCTCTTGACCCTATCTATGCTAAAAAGCTGGGTGTTGATATTGATGCACTATTGGTTTCTCAACCAGATACGGGTGAGCAAGCGCTTGAAATTTGTGATGCTTTAGCACGCTCCGGTGCGATTGACGTTATGGTTATTGACTCCGTGGCAGCGTTGACGCCAAAAGCTGAGATCGAAGGTGAAATGGGCGACAGCCACATGGGCCTTCAAGCGCGTATGCTTTCTCAAGCAATGCGTAAGCTAACCGGTAACCTTAAACAGTCAAATTGTATGTGTATCTTCATTAACCAAATTCGTATGAAAATTGGTGTGATGTTTGGTAACCCAGAGACGACGACAGGTGGTAATGCACTGAAATTCTACGCGTCGGTACGTTTAGATATTCGTCGTACAGGTTCTATCAAAGAAGGCGATGAAATCGTAGGTAATGAAACACGTATCAAGGTTGTTAAGAACAAGATTGCTGCACCATTTAAACAAGCTGAGACTCAAATCTTATACGGCAAAGGATTTAACCGTGAAGGTGAGCTGATTGATTTGGGCGTGAAGAACAAACTCGTAGAAAAAGCGGGTGCATGGTATAGCTACAATGGTGACAAGATTGGTCAAGGTAAAGCAAACGCGGGTAAATACCTACGTGAGCACCCAGAAGCTGCATTGGCTATTGACACGAAGCTACGTGAAATGCTGTTAACACCAGCAGTACCAGAAGAACCAACAGCGGGCGAAGAGCCAGTTGAAGAAGAGTTTTAACCTCAACTTTTATTAACAAAGCCTCGCATTGCGGGGCTTTGTTGTTTTGTCGCCTTTGGCTTTTATCGATTACCCTACCGATTCCCTCATTCATTTTAGCGCGCTTTCAAGTCTGCCTTTCGAATTGACCACAATCGTTCTTGTTTAAACACTGTTAAAGCTTGTGTCAGCATACATCACGTTTGTGAGCAAGTTTGTCCGAAGAAATCGCTTTGTTTCTGGCCTTTTTTATGAGAAGACTAGGCGAATCCTTATTCATGGGGTTACAATATGTCCCCAAAATCTAACTCGAATTATTTCAGGAAAAGCTGCATGTACATGAGCACAGATGAGGTTCGCAACGCGTTCCTTAAGTTCTTTGAGAGCAAAGGGCACCAAATCGTAGAAAGTTCATCATTGGTTCCTCACAATGACCCAACGTTGCTTTTCACTAACGCCGGAATGAACCAGTTTAAAGACTGCTTCTTAGGCTCTGAGAAACGCAGCTACACACGTGCAACCACATCACAACGCTGTGTACGTGCTGGTGGTAAACACAACGATCTTGAGAACGTTGGCTTTACTGCTCGTCACCATACTTTCTTCGAAATGCTGGGTAACTTCAGTTTTGGTGATTACTTCAAAGACGATGCGATTGGTTTTGCCTGGGAATTCCTGACTGAAACACTAAAATTGCCAAAAGAGCGCTTACTCGTCACGATTTACGAGACTGATGACGAAGCGTTTGAAATTTGGAATAAGAAAATTGGTATACCTGCCGATCGTATTGTTCGTATTGGTGACAAAAAAGGTGGTAAAGCGTTCGAGTCAGATAACTTCTGGCAGATGGGCGATACAGGACCATGTGGCCCTTGTACTGAAATTTTCTATGATCACGGTGAGCACATTTGGGGCGGACGCCCGGGGACACCTGAAGAAGACGGTGACCGTTTTATTGAGATCTGGAATAACGTATTTATGCAGTTTAACCGTCATGCTGACGGGACGATGGAGCCGCTACCGAAGCCATCCGTCGATACTGGCATGGGTATTGAGCGTATCTCTGCGATTATGCAAGGCGTTCATTCAAACTATGAAATTGATGTTTTCCAAACATTGATTAAAGATGCGGCTGAGACGATTGGCTACGAAGACCTATCTAACCAGTCTTTGCGTGTTATTGCTGACCACATTCGTTCATGTTCATTCCTAATTGTTGATGGTGTTATGCCATCAAATGAAGGCCGTGGCTATGTATTGCGTCGCATTATCCGTCGTGCGGTTCGTCATGGTAACAAGCTAGGCGCGCAGGGTGCATTTTTCTACAAGTTGGTCGGTACATTGGCAACGGTCATGGGTACCGCTGGCGAAGAGCTCAAAAAGCAACAAGCACTTGTTGAAAAAGTATTGCGCATTGAAGAAGAGAACTTTAGTCGCACGCTCGAGCGTGGCATGGTTATTCTAAACGACGCATTAGATGCATTAGGCGAAGAAAGAACCCTCGATGGCGAAACGGTATTCAAGCTATATGATACCTACGGCTTCCCAGCTGATTTAACCAATGATGTTGCTCGTGAGAGAGAATTTGCGATTGATGAGGAAGGTTTTGAGAAAGCGATGGAAGCGCAGCGTCAACGTGCCCGTGAAGCGGGACAGTTTGGTACTGACTACAATGCAACCATCAAAGTCGATACTCATACTGATTTCTGTGGTTACACCGCAACTCAAGGCTTAAGCTCGATTGCTTCATTGTTTGTTGAAGGCAACGAGGTAGAAACACTGTCGGCTGGTGATAGCGCGATTGTTATTCTTGAAGAGACCCCATTTTATGCCGAATCAGGTGGTCAATGTGGTGACGCTGGTATTTTAAAAACATCGACAGGGGTGTTTAACGTTAAAGACACCCAGAAGCTGGGTAATGCGATTGCACACCACGGTGAGTTGGTTGAAGGTGTACTCGCTAAAGGCGATGACGTAGAAGCTATCGTTGATGCGTCGCGTCGCGAAGCGATTACATTGAATCACTCGGCAACTCACTTACTACATGCAGCACTGCGCCAAGTACTAGGTGAGCATGTTGCTCAGAAAGGGTCTTTAGTTAAAGCAGATAGCTTACGCTTTGACTTTTCTCATCTTGAAGCAATGACAAAAGATGAAATTAAGGCGGTCGAACGTCTGGTTAATGCACAAGTTCGTACGAACCACAGCATTGATACTGAAGTCATGGATATTGAATCAGCGAAAAAGAAAGGTGCCATGGCACTGTTCGGTGAGAAATATGATGATGAGGTTCGCGTATTAACAATGGGTGAGTTCTCGACAGAGTTGTGTGGTGGTATCCACGCTCGTAATACTGGCGATATCGGTTTATTCAAGATCACCTCAGAAGGCGGGATTGCCGCTGGCATCCGTCGTATTGAAGCGGTTACCGGTGAAATGGCTCTCGATGCGCTGGAAGCTCAACAACATGCTTTTGAAGATAAGTTGGCTGAGTCTGTGCAAAAATCTAAGACTCTAGAAAAAGAGATTCAACAGCTGAAAGACAAGATGGCTGCTGCAGAAAGCGCAAACATCATGGGTAAAGTTGAAGATATCGCTGGGACCAAGGTGCTTGTTGCTGCAATTGAAGGCGCAGATAACAAGAACCTACGCACAATGGTAGATAATGCAAAAAACCAAGTAGGTAGCGGTATTATCTTAATTGCCAACGTAGCGGATGGAAAAGTTGGCCTCATTGCTGGCGTAACCAAAGATCTTATCGGTAAAGTTAAAGCGGGTGATCTTGTTAAAATGGTTGCTGAGCAGATTGGTGGTAAGGGTGGTGGTCGCCCTGACATGGCACAAGCTGGCGGTACGGATGTTGAGGCGTTGCCTGACGCACTCCAGTCTATTCGTGGTTGGTTAGAAGAACGTTTGTAGCGATCTCATAACATGATAACAATGCCCAATTAACGGTGGTTAATTGGGCATTGTTACGTCTAGGTATGAATAAAAAAGGCATGTGGGTATTACGGATTAATGCCGTCATATTAACGTGTGATTGATTTTTGGTGTTGCCTTGAGGTTGATGAGGCATCTCGGATTAAATCACGACCTCTCTACGGTCGTATTTTGATAAAGGGCACTTGATTGTTGTCTTGGGAAGGTGGAAACCGGTGAAAAAACCGTTAATCGTACAAAAATTTGGTGGAACGTCAGTTGGGTCTATTGAACGAATCCAACATGTCGCTGAACAAATTATTCGAGAAAAGAAAGCGGGCAGTCAATTAGTTGTTGTTGTGTCAGCAATGTCAGGAGAAACAAATCGATTGCTTAACCTAGCAAAGCAGATAGACAGTGTCCCTAACGCTCGTGAACTGGATGCTCTACTGTCTACGGGGGAGCAAGTATCAATGGCGCTTCTTTCAATGACATTAAGTAAGCTGGGCTATCGTGCGATTTCTTTGACGGGTTCTCAGGCTCAGATTCAGACCAATAATCAGCATAACAATGCAACGATTAGCGATATTAACCCCCAAGTAATAAAGCAATATCTAAATGACGACCAGATCGTTATTGTTGCTGGCTTTCAGGGCGTCAATGAGAGAAACGATGTCACCACGCTAGGTCGAGGCGGCTCGGATACGACAGCAGTGACATTGGCAGGTATCCTTGGGGCGAATGAATGCCAAATCTATACCGATGTTGATGGCATCTATACGGGCGACCCAAGAGTGGTTAACAAGGCTCAACGTCTAGAGAGTATTAATTTTCCTGCAATGACCGAAATGTCGAGAAAGGGGGCTAAAGTATTACATTTACCTTGTGTAGAGTATGCGTGGCAGCATCAAGTTCCTTTGAGAGTACTTTCAAGCTTTCAGCCTGGAAAAGGCACACTTGTCCAAGGTGATGAACAGACATCGGGCATTTTAGGTATTGCTGTACAAAAACAATTACTCTCTTTAACGGTCCCGCAAAGGAACAAACAACATATCGTTCAGCAATCGATGTTATGTGGCGTTGAGATTGAATGCTGGGTCGAGAAAGCGGAGCATTGCGCACTGATTATCAAAGAAGAGGCCTTTGATAAGATAACGTCGCTATTAGATGGTTTGGTTATCAAAAAACAAGAAGTGGGCTTAGTGAGCGTTGTTGGTCAGGTAATGTCATCATTTTCCTCACAATCTCAACAACTTCTCAACTTAGCTGAAATATCTGTCCTACACTTTTGTGAAGATAAACACTCATTTACCCTAGTTATAGAGTCTGGGACTATCGACAAAGCAACTAACGTACTGCATGATAACTACATTATCCCCAATGAAATGGTTTCAAGAGAAGAGAAACTGGTCTGTTTGGGGTAATTATTTGTCATAAGATAGTTTACGAAAATATAACTTTTGTTGGATAATGAGTTTCGTAGCAAGATAATTAGAGATTACTCAAGGAGCAAAGAATGCTGATTTTGACTCGCCGCGTTGGCGAAACATTAATGATTGGTGACGAAGTCACTGTTACTGTATTGGGCGTAAAGGGTAACCAGGTTCGCATTGGTGTTAATGCTCCTAAAGAAGTTTCAGTGCACCGTGAAGAAATTTACATGCGCATTCAGGCAGAGAAAGGAAATGGTAATGTTGCACCAGGCAACTACTAATTTCTTTTAAAGAAGGCTAGCATTTTGCTGGCCTTTTTATTAACGATAGTTTGTGATCATGTTCTTGTCTTCGTTCGAAATTTAAACAGCAAAAATGTGCTTATGTGGCCGTTTGATTAAATTGCCAACGGTTAACCTGTTTTTTCAAGTTTTTGCCAAGAAAGTGTTTGACTTATTTTTGGTAAATCGTAATATGTGCCTCCGCAAGACGGTGAGGTGGCCGAGAGGCTGAAGGCGCTCCCCTGCTAAGGGAGTATACGGTTTATAGCCGTATCGAGGGTTCGAATCCCTCCCTCACCGCCATTCTTGCACTACTTAATTGATTGGATTTATTCATGATTTAAGTAAATGTTGCGCCCTTAGCTCAGCTGGATAGAGTACCTGGCTACGAACCAGGCGGTCGGAGGTTCGAATCCTCCAGGGCGCACCACTTCCTTTTGCACAGGAAGATTAGCAATACAAGACGGTGAGGTGGCCGAGAGGCTGAAGGCGCTCCCCTGCTAAGGGAGTATACGGTTTATAGCCGTATCG
This sequence comes from Vibrio sp. 10N.286.49.B1, assembly GCF_002873335.1. Taxonomy (GTDB): domain Bacteria; phylum Pseudomonadota; class Gammaproteobacteria; order Enterobacterales; family Vibrionaceae; genus Vibrio. The sequence continues at coordinate 9,607 of NZ_MCUW01000071.1, forward strand.
AGGGTTCGAATCCCTCCCTCACCGCCATTATTGTCCTTAGGGCATTTTTTTTGTTTCTAAGACAATGCAATGTGATGGTCTTCACATTTTGTGCGCCCTTAGCTCAGCTGGATAGAGTACCTGGCTACGAACCAGGCGGTCGGAGGTTCGAATCCTCCAGGGCGCACCACTAATTAGAACGATGGGTTATAAACTGAATTAGTTTTTTAGCGGGTTGTTCAATAAAAAGGGCATTGTCCTGATGTGTAGTGATACGCACGAAAGCAACACATACAAAAAGCAACATTGTGCGCCCT
>NZ_MCUW01000072.1 GCF_002873335.1 Vibrio sp. 10N.286.49.B1
TGAAATGACCGATGAAGACACCTCGATCACCCGTGATGTACCGGCGGCTTCGGATGTGGATGGCACCGTGGTGTCTTACGCCTTAGCGACCGATGTTCCAGATGGCAAAGGGTCATTGAGCTTTAATAACGGCACGTACACGTTCAACCCTGGCAATGACTTCCAAGACCTAACCGATGGTCAGAAGGAAGACGTGACCTTTACCTACGTTGCCATTGATAACGAGGGTTTGGAGAGCGAGCCACAAACCATCAC
>NZ_MCUW01000073.1 GCF_002873335.1 Vibrio sp. 10N.286.49.B1
CGAAGAGACTTTCACTGTGTCGTCAGTTGATGGTACCCCATCAACCATCAAAGTGACGATCAATGGCACTAACGACAAAGCGACAGTGAGCACTGCCACCGTTGCCGTGGATGAAACCGATACGGCTATCTCGACATCAGGCACGTTAACCAGCACCGATATTGATAATCCAGACAACACGTTTACCGCGGCTTCACTTACGGGTGCCCACGGCAACTTAACCATCGATTCCAATGGGCAATGGACGTTTACCGCCAACAACGCCTTTAATCAGTTGAACGTCGGCGATAAAGTTGAAGAAACCTTCATCGTTTCTTCCGTTGATGGCACCCCATCGACCATCAAAGTGACGATCAATGGCGCTAACGACAAAGCGACAGTTAGCACTGCCACTGTTGCGGTGGATGAAACCGATACGGCTATCTCAACGTCAGGCACCTTAACCAGCACCGATGTCGACAATCCAGATAACACATTCACGCCAGATTCGATTTCAGGTACCCACGGTGATTTGACCATTGATGCCAATGGCCACTGGAACTTCACCGCCAATAGCGCTTTCAATCAGCTAAACGTTGGCGATAAAGTAGAAGAAACCTTCACCGTTTCGTCGGTTGACGGTACCCCATCAACCATCAAAGTGACGATCAATGGCACTAACGACAAAGCGACGGTTAGCACTGCCACTGTTGCGGTGGATGAAACCGATACGGCCATCTCAACGTCAGGCACGTTAACCAGCACCGATGTCGATAATCCAGATAACACGTTCACGCCAGATGTCATCACAGGCACAAACGGTAATCTAACCATTGACGCCAATGGCCACTGGACGTTCACCGCCAACAGCGCCTTTAATCAGTTGAATGTCGGTGATAAGGTTGAAGAAACCTTCACCGTCACGTCGATTGATGGCACACCATCGACCA
>NZ_MCUW01000074.1 GCF_002873335.1 Vibrio sp. 10N.286.49.B1
CCAAACCTTCGTTATCAATCGCCACGTAGGTGAAGGTCACGTCTTCCTTCTGACCATCGGTTAGGTCTTGGAAGTCTTCACCTGGATCAAAGGTATAGGTGCCATTGTTGAAGCTCAATGAGCCTTTGCCATCCGGAACATCGCTGGTTAAGGCGTAAGACGCCACGGTGCCATCGACATCAGAGCCTTCCGGTACATCACGGGTGA
>NZ_MCUW01000075.1 GCF_002873335.1 Vibrio sp. 10N.286.49.B1
GTCACGCTAATCGTGTGCTCGGTGCCATCGGCTGAGGTCACAATAAAGGACTCGACTAAGGTGTCACCCACATCGAGGGCTTGCACCTGCGTTAAGGTGTTATCGATGGTGTAGGTCCACGTGCCGTCCGCCAAAATAGACAGACTGCCTAATGTGGTGCCTACCGACGTCCCCGCACCGGCATTAAAGACGTTTTCACCCGCGTCTTCGTCACTGATGACCAGCTGCTCGGTCGCAATGAGGTTATTGCCCACAACCGCGACATCTTCGGTGAGTTCATCGCTATCACCACTGATGATGGTCGGCGCGCCGTCCACCCCTTGAATGGTCACAACAATATCTTGATAGCTGCTGCCATCAATCGAGTACACGCGGAACACTTCGTCACGGCTGTCGCCGTCACCCAGCTCTTGCACGCCCGTTAATGAATTATCAACGCTGTAGCTCCATTGCCCATCCGCGGTAATGGTTAAGTTGCCCAGTGGCGAGTCACCATTGCCATTTTGTTGGCCTTCGACACGTGTAGTATCGAACTGTGCTTCGCCGCTGTCGGCATCCGCAATATCAATATCACCACTGTCGGTCAAAATGCCCGCCGTATCTTCAATCACCGAGCCCGGCTCGTAACTGCTGATGATGCTTGGATCTTCTGTGCCATTCACGGTCACCGTAATGGTATGCTCGGTGCCGTCGGCGCTTTTCACAATAAAGGATTCCGTCAGCGTATCGCCCACATCCAAGGATTGGATTGGCGTGGAGCTGTTGTCGACTTTATACGTCCACTGACCATCGCTGCCGATGGTGAGGGCGCCGTAAGTCGTGCCCACTGGCGTACCTGCACCTGCGATGAAGGTCTCTTCATTGGCGTCGGTATCGCTAATCACTAAGGTATTGCTGGCGACTAAGTTGCCGTCAGTATCTAAGTCGACCGCCGCGTCTTCAGTGGCGTCATCGCTGGCACCACTGACAATGCTCGGTAAGTCGTTAACACCGGTGATGGTAATCACGATGTTGTGGGTAGTGCCGTCTTCACTGAGTACTTGGAAGGTCTCGGTGCGCGTTTCGCCTTCAGAAAGCGACTGCACTGAGCTGTCGGTGTTGTCAATTTCGTAATTCCATGCACCTGTAGCATCAATGGTTAAGGTGCCCACTGGTGTCAGGCCGTTGCCATCATCGACTGTCATGACGCTGGTTTGGAACTGGCTCTCGCCTTGGTCGGTGTCGGTAATCGTCAGCTGGCCGCTTTCTTTGAGCAGATCACCACTTTGGACTTCAAAGTCTTCTGTCACGCCACCGATGTCAGTACCAGCAATAACTGGTGCATCATCAGTCCCTTGAATGGTCACTTCGATAACTTCTGTCTTCGTGCCATCAATCGAGGTGACCTCAAAGCGCTCTATTCGAGTCTCACCGTCACCCAGCTCTTGAACCCCTTCAAGGCTGTTCACGACTCGGTAAGACCAAGTACCATCGGCTTGAATGGTTAACTCACCCAGCGGTTGTTGGCCATCGGCATTCTCAACCTTAGTCACCGCTGTACTAAAGGCATTCTCACCCGCATCCAAATCGGCTATATCAAGTTTGCCATCACCCAGCAACTCACCCGCGACAGCACCTGTGTCTTCTTTTACAACATCTGTCGTAGCACCGCTAATAAACGTTTCATCTTCCGCGCCGTTCACCGTCACACTGATGGTGTGCTCGGTACCATCCACCGAGGTCACGATAAAGGACTCAACTAAAGTGTCGTCCACATCAAGGGCTTGCACCTGCGTTAAGGTGTTATCGATGGTGTACGTCCACGTGCCGTCGGCCAAAATAGACAGGCTGCCTAAAGTGGTGCCTACCGAAGTGCCAGCACCTGCGTTAAAGACATTTTCACCCGCGTCTTCATCGCTGATGACCAGTTGCTCTGAAGCAACAAGGTTGCTACCTACCACTGCGACATCTTCGGTGAGTTCAGATGTATCACCGCTTATAATTACAGCTGCATCGTTGGTACCGACAATGGTGATCGTAATGTCATGAGTAGTTCCATCAGATGATTGAACCGTAAAGACTTCGGTGGCAGTTTCGTCTTTTCCTAAATACTCCACGTAGCCATTGGGAATATCGTACTCCCATTCACCAATGGCATTGATTGTCAGTTCACCTAACGCCTCACCCGTTGAACCTGTGAGTGTACTCGTTGAGGTGATTGTATCTGGGTCAATTTGGAACGATTCTTCATCACTGCCATCCACATCCGACAGTTGCAACGTGCCATTATCTGTCAGTTCAACCAGGTTATCGTTTTCAACAACGGTCCCTTCTGCTTCCGATGGATCGCTGATTAACGTTGAGGCGTCATTGA
>NZ_MCUW01000076.1 GCF_002873335.1 Vibrio sp. 10N.286.49.B1
GTGGACGGCGCGCCGACCATCGTCAGTGGTGATAGCGATGAACTCACCGAAGATGTCGCGGTTGTGGGCAATAACCTCATTGCGACTGAGCAGCTGGTCATCAGTGACGAAGACGCCGGTGAAAACGTCTTTAATGCTGGAGTAGGAACGTCGGTTGGCACCACATTAGGTAGCCTGTCTATTTTGGCGGACGGCACGTGGACCTACACCATCGATAACACCTTAACGCAGGTGCAAGCGCTTGATGTGGGTGACACCTTAGTTGAGTCCTTTGTGGTCACTTCAGCGGACGGCACCGAGCACACGATCAATGTGACCGTGAACGGCGCGGAAGATGAAACCTTCATCACCAATTATGCCCCAGACAGCGTCAAAGAAGACACCGACGAAGTGGCGGGTGAACTCATCGGCGGCGGCAAGCTCGACATCGCTGATTTGGACGCGGGCGAGAATGCCTTCAGTACAGCGGTGACTAAGGTTGCGAATGCCGATGGTCAACTACCGCTAGGTGAGTTAACCATTCAAGCGGATGGTACTTGGTCTTACCGCGTCGTGAACAGCCTTGAAGGGGTTCAAGAGCTGGGTGACGGTGAGACTCGAATAGAGCGTTTTGAAGTCACCTCGATTGATGGCACGAAGACAGAAGTCATCGAAGTGACTATTCAAGGGACTGATGATGCGCCTGTTATCGCGGGCACTGACATCGGTGGCGTGACAGAAGACTTTGAAGTCCAAAGTGTTGATCTGCTCAAAGAGAGCGGCCAGCTCACGATTACCGACACCGACCAAGGCGAGAGCCAATTCCAAACCAGCATCACCAAAGTCGATGATGGCAACGGCCTCACGCCGGTTGGTACCTTAACCATTGATGCCACAGGCGCGTGGAATTACGAAATCGACAACACCGACAGCTCAGTGCAATCACTGGGTGAAGGGGAAACTCGCACCGAGACGTTCCAAGTACTGAGCGAAGATGGCACCACGCACAACATCGTCATTACCATCACCGGTGTTAACGACTTACCGAGCATTGTCAGTGGCGCCAGCGATGACGCCACCGAAGACGCGGCGGTCGACGTAGACACTGACGGCAACTTGGTCGCCAGCAACACCTTAGTGATCAGCGATACCGACGCCAATGAAGAGACCTTCATGGCTGGCGCAGGCACGCCAGTGGGCACAACCTACGGCGCCCTCACCATCGGCAGCGATGGTCAGTGGACCTATAAAGTCGACAACAGCTCCACGCCGATCCAATCTTTGGATGTGGGCGATACGCTGACGGAATCCTTTATCGTGAAAAGCGCCGACGGCACCGAGCACACCATTACGGTGACCGTGA
>NZ_MCUW01000077.1 GCF_002873335.1 Vibrio sp. 10N.286.49.B1
TAATGCCGTTCACTTAAGAGTGAACGGCATTTTTGTTCTTAGCATACCGTTGTGGTCTAGGTTTTACTGTTCTAGGGAATGTCCTTTCCCTTCGCCCTTCAAGTACTAAGCTTTCAGCCATGTTGTGGAACCCCTTTAACTGACGAGGTATTGCTCCTGGTGTTGAGTAAGGTAAGCCTACAAGTAACGCAGATACATGAGCTAATGTGCCGTTAAAACTCAGTTGATAAGGAAGGTAATTTCCCTTTAAATTGAAGCAGAGCTCGACCATCTGATATCGGATTAAATTGTAAGTA
>NZ_MCUW01000078.1:0-123510 GCF_002873335.1 Vibrio sp. 10N.286.49.B1
ACTTTACGGGGTCACTTCAATATTGCTTCGGCTTTTTTTGTTGTATTTCCCATGCTAATTAATGTCTGTCCTGTCCTGAAATGTGATTACACATTGAGGGTGAACTGGGAACCTAAAATAAATCGTAAATGCTTTCCTCTATCCCATCAATAAGTGACTGGCGAGTTTCCACCGCGTGGTCATTGGGACGAGACATTTCACCAAAGCTTTCAAAATACATTCCGTTCGGATGTTTCACGACGACAAGGTGTTCTTGTCTGAGTTCATGCTTGACCAGTGTCTCCGGAATAATGGCCCATCCAAGATTATCAACGACCGCTTCTAGCACTTCTTGGTGGTTCGAAAAGCTGATTGTGCTGCTTGAAATAGGACGGAAATCCTCATGAATCTCTTCAAACAAGTGTGATAACACAATTTGTCGGTGTGCACTGATGTCGGTCGACGTCACGCTCGTTGATTGCGCTAGTGGATGCTTCGGTGAACATACCGCCATCATGCGGATTCTGTGTAGGGAACGCACTTTAATCTGAGGGTCATCACCTGAGCTAAAAACAAGTCCATAGCCCAGATCAACGTGACCTTCTTTAACCAGTGTCGGTATATCCGCGCTGGAAGCCTTAATCACAGTGAGCGAGAGGTGAGGGAAGTTGTCGGAGAGCGCGACCAGTTGTTGACGCCAAAACGAGGAAGGAAGCGTGTCATCATACGCGATGCGTATTTTATCACTGTCACCTTGGCGAAATTGCTCTGCTTTAGAGTAGAGGCTTTCAGCCATATTCAATATGTTTTTACAGTCGGTGAGTAAGGCACCGCCAGCCTCGTTCAGCACTAACCTATTGCGTGTACGCTCAAACAATTCGACACCAAGCTCATCCTCTAAGCTAGACAGAGCCATGCTTAGCGACGTACGAGTTTTACCCATGATATTGGCAACCTTGGTTAAAGAACCGTGTTCCGCAGTAAGCGTAAATACACGTAATTTTGTCAGGTTCATGAGGTAGGCTCCGTTCTTAAATGAAGGGACATTTCTTAATCGCTGCTATTGTTTTTATCATTGCACTTAGAGTATAGCAATGTTGGCACTGAGTGAAGCGTTATATTGGCACTGGTGCGCAGACCCTATATCACTTTATTTATAGAGTGATTAAGATGATTTTGATTAATAAGCACAGTAACTACGTGGTTTTATTTTCGATGTTGAGAATAGCAATAACCAGTGAATTATAAACTTCAATTATAAATTGTTACGCTTTTCTATAACTAGTAAAAATGGATTTTTTTACGGTTTATTTCTATCTATCCACTATTAATGACGATTTATCTACTAATAGTGATTTACCTACGGGGTCTGTAATATGTTGAAAAAACTTGGCTTAGAAGGTTGGTTCTCAGCACACTTTGCATATGGCATAGTTCAAATCGTATTTATACCAATGATGGTGCCATCTTTTATTCTTGCTCGTACTGGAAGTGCGACTCAAGCCGGTCTTGCAATGGGCCTATTTGGTATTGCAGGGCTTTTAGCGCCCTTAATTGGCATTATGGCCGATAAATTTAAAGCGCACCGATTAACACAAGCGTTAGGGCTTATTGCCTATATGCTCGCTGGCGCATGTTTTGTTATTGCCGGGGAGAATTTTATCACAATGGCGATTGGGTCGGTATTATTTGGTGCGGGCTCCGCGATTATGCTCATGCTTAATCCTGTCTTCATCACTTTTGCTGGGCATGACACGAAAACAGAGGCCATGAAATTGGGGCGAATGTCCCAAGTGTTGATCGTCGGCTCTTTGCTTTCGGGCATTGCCTTAGCCGCAGTTACGGAGGCCGGTTGGACCTATGAAGCACGCTTTATTGCCATGATAGTCGCGGTGGCCATTCTATTTGTTATCACGATCACAACCAACAAGAAAGCCGCGCAGCGTATCATAGATAATGCCGATGCGATGGCGGCGGCAGCACAAGAAGAGTCTGCTCCGAAGACTGGCCTTTTTAAAGTGCTGTTCTCTAATTTTGGCCTCTTTTTGGTAGCGGTAGGGATTCTTTGTGCAGGCCAAGGTGCATTCCAAGCCCAGTATCCAAACTTAATGGAGAATGGTTATGGCGTGGCGCAATCTTTATCTGCGGCGACGTTGTCAGTTGCGGCCGTTTTGGGCTTGTTTGTTCTTGTATTAGCTGAAAAGTTTGTCGCGAAGTATGGCGCCATCAGCTTATTTAAACTTTGTGCATTAATTTCGATTGCAGTCGTTGCCGTGCTCTATTTTATTGCTGAGGCTGCCATGGTGTTGCCATATGTGATTCCGTTGGCACTCGTGCTTGTGTATCTCCAGGGCATTACTATTACAGATATGATTTCTCCTGCGATTGCTGCACGTTTGACCTTAGTTGGTGGAGGATATACGCAAGGCCTAATGATGTTCTTCATCTCGCTCGGTTTTGGGTTGGGAAGCGTAGTGAGTGGTGTGGCCGTTGACGGGTATGGATGGTCAGCATTACCGCTGTCGATTCTTGGCTTAACGGTGATTTCTTATGTTTGTATTCTTGTGGTTGCCTATAAACAAAAGAAGCAACTTGGCAAGGTGCCAGTAGGTAACGAAGCCACAGTGTAGATTCAGTGTTTAGCGAAAAGAGCCCGGTGTTTGAACTGACCCCCAGTCGTTTGCCAGGCTCTTTTTTTTGGGGCAAACCGAGATGTTGAGGGTTACGGAAGTGTTGATAATGTAAGGGTGCGGTGGGGGTTGGAGATGAATCGTTATGATTTCGTTATCGACACTCAAGGTAACATACTATGTGAAATAAGGGGTTCCCCCGTGTTACTTATATGGCCGAGAAAGCTCGTTATAATCGCCTCATTTAGAAAATTGGTCGCTGTAATAAAGCGAACCTAACTTTTATTGTTCGCCTTTTACTCGTGGTATTCGTTCTCTTGAAATAGGCGAGAGCAATTATATTAGAGGTCGTCACATGTTGAAAAAACTTGGTCTAGAAGGGTGGTTCTCTGCCCACTTTGCATACGGTATTGTTCAGATCGTATTTATTCCAATTATGTTGCCATCATTTATTCTGGCCCGAACGGGCAGTGCGACTCAAGCCGGCCTCGCGATGGGATTATTTGGCTTAGCCGGACTCTTTGCTCCGTTGATCGGTATTTTAGCGGACAAATTTAAGGCACATCGATTGGCCCAAGGTTTGGGCTTGGTATCGTACTTGCTCGCAGGCGCATTTTTTCTTGTAGCAGGCCAGGCGTTTATTTTTATGGCAATCGGTTCGGTTCTTTTCGGAACCGGTTCTGCAATTTTGCTGATGCTTAACCCCGTATTTATTACATTTGCAGGCTATGATGAAAAAACAGAAGCGATGAAGCTAGGCCGAATGGCTCAGACTCTGATCTTTGGTTCATTATTGGCAGGGGTCGCGTTAGCGGCGGTAACGGGAATGGGCTGGAGCTATGAAGCACGGTTTATCGCTATGATGGTGTTGGTTGCGGTACTGCTGGTTGTGACGATGATGACCAATAAAAAAGCAGCGCAGCGTATTGTCGATAATGCTGAAATGGTGGCTCAAAAAAATAGCGAAGAAAGCGTGGAAAAAGTGAGTATGACCAAGGTTTTGTTTTCCAACTTTGGCCTTTTCCTACTAGCCGTTGGTCTTTTATGTGCAGGCCAAGGCGCGTTTCAAGCTCAGTATCCTAACTTGATGGAAAATGCTTATGATGTTGTTCAGTCAATGTCAGCCGCGAATCTATCCATTGCTTCCGTGTTAGGTTTATTTGTGCTGGTGGGAGCGGAGAAATACGTGACTAAATTTGGTGCGTTAAGTTTGTTTAAGCTGAGCACTGTTGCTTCTATTATTGTGATGGCTGGTCTGTATTTCATTGCTGAGTCGGGATTATCACTTGGCTTTATTATTCCTCTTGGACTGGTCTTAATTTATCTTCAAGGTATTACCGTGACTGATATGATCTCTCCTGCTATTGCTGCTCGCCTGACGTTTGTAGGTGGTGGTTTTACACAAGGTCTGATGATGTTCTTTATCTCACTTGGTTTTGGCTTAGGCAGTGTGATCAGTGGTATCGCTATTGATGGTTGGGGCTGGGCAGCGCTTCCTTTTGCCATTTTGGCGCTGACGATTGCAGCGTATGTTTGCATCCTTATTGTTGGTGCGAAGCATAAAATGACAGCAAAATTTGAGCAGTAGATGATAATTGTCGTTTAAGATAAATAGAACAAAAAAAGCTTGGCAATGACCAAGCTTTTTTTGTTCTAAAGGTGTCTATTCCTAAATAGGCTTAAGAGAGAATCCCGTGCTCATCGGCACCGCCGGCGCCTTTGAACCACACGCTAAGATAATGTTTAAGCTCTTTTAGCTCATCTGGGCCAATAAGTGCCAGTCCAAGATCTTCCGCGCGTGTAATATCGTTATGGCGTAACGGTCGAAAGCTCACCAGCATGGCGCGAGCTTGCAATCCACCGAGCAGATCACGTAGCGATTCAAGCTTATACAGGGTATCGTCACCGTCATCGCGCATCCCTTTCGTCTTACATTCTATGATGTGCAGTTTGTTGTTAACGACGGAGGCGACATCGAGCTCATTTCTTACTTCCCGCTCTCCAAGTTGGCGATAGACCTGAACGTTGAGCGAACGATCTTGAATTGTCGGCATATCATCTTGGATTTGTCTAACGGTACTGTGAACCAGATTTTCTAACCATTCACCGTTTGAAAAACGTCTTGCGTCTTCACTGATAAAAGTTAAGGTACCGTTGCTGTACGAGGCGATCTCTAGATCAACAAGATCGCTAATTAACATATTAAGTTCGCGGTAGCCTTGTTGTTTATCAGACAGTTCAACGTCTAGCCTTTGTTCTTTTCGACACGTTGTTGCGAGATAATTCAGCGTCGCAAGGCCAGGGCCTAACTCGAGTGCATTTCCTGCCCAACGCTCGCCGAGTGCATACAGCTTTTTATCGAGTTGTGGTGGAATGTCATACTCGGTAAATTCAGCACGTGCGCCAAACACCGTAAGGTAATCTTTAATCGTAATGTGGTCTTGCACCTGTGCATCTTCAGCACCTTCTGGGTACAACCAACACATTCTGTCACTACTTGGCTCTACCACAAATATAGGCCAATGAAAGGTTCTAAATACTTCATACACTGACAGCAATCGATGTCTCAAACCACAGCTGGCGTTAAGTTTTACTTCGACGTTTTTGTCTTTTAGTGTTTTCGCCAATTCCAGCACGGTTTGCTTAATGGCAGAAGTGTTCGCAATATTTGGGATCTCAAAGAATTCGGACGTAATGTCGCGCTGTTGCAGTACTGAGCTCAGCCGTTCAAACATACCAAATTGAGTTTCATCACCAATAAAGATGATGTGCCTACTTACCGTTCGATCATCAAGAAGTGGGGTGACAAGACGAATTGGGTCTTTGTCAATAATACCAACATGAACAGCCATAATGTTTCCTTCAACGTTTGGCTTGCTGAAAGAAGAGGGAGAGATGACAGGTAAGTCATTAAAAAGTGGAGCAAGCCATTCTCAAGATATAACGCCGCTTCACATAAAAAACAAGAGCAGGCTGTTAGGAAAGCCTGCTCTTGGACAATATTTAACGAGTTTCTTACGTTAATTGTATTATTTTTGCTCACTCCCCCCCTTTTTCTTATTTTGGCGGGTATGAGGCTTACACTCTAGCAAAGGGGTTAAGAGCTACAGTTTGAAGCGATGAACTAGCTCACCTTGCTGATTTGCTAGGCTGGTTAGGCTTTCACTTGTTGAGGCAATCTCTGACATTGCCTGGTAGCTCTCATCGGCAATGTGATTGATCTCTTCAATGTTTTTGGCAATGTCTGCTGTGGTTTCACTTTGTTCAGCGGCAGCCTGAGAAATATGTGTGCTCATCTGGCTAATCTCGATGATCAACGCTTGAATTTCTTCCATTGCGCCATTAGCACTCGAGGCCTGTTCAACAGATTGCTCCATGTCTTGCATGCAACTTTCAATCACCTTACCGGCACTTTTTGAGCTGCTTTGCAGGTTACTGATCATGGTCTCGATTTCGCTTGTCGATTCTGTGGTCCGTTGCGCTAACACTCGTACTTCGTCAGCGACGACCGCGAACCCTCTACCTTGTTCGCCCGCACGAGCCGCCTCTATGGCCGCATTCAGCGCAAGAAGGTTAGTCTGCTCGGCAATGTTGCGAATAACATCGAGAATACTGCCAATATGGCTACTCATTTTTTGCAGCTCGCCCACCGCTTCTACCGATTCATTGAGGCGCACTTCAAGTTGATTGATTGTGCTGATATTGGTGCTCATAATATGGCGACCGGACTCAGACGCAGTTTCAACCTGATGCACTTTCTCTAGTGAGCTTTGGGCACTGTTGGCAACTTCTTGTACCGAATGCGACATTTCGGTCATGGCCGTCGCAACATTAGCGGTTTGCTCGCGCTGAGAGCTTAGTTTTGTCTGCGCTGTCGTTGAGGTACTTTGGTTGTTACTGGCGGTTTGTGTCAAGTTATCAGAAGCATCGTTTAACCGAACAAGGACATTATGTAAGCTGTCAGCAAGGGTATTAATATGGTTACCCAAGCGGCGGAATTCATTATTGTATTTGATATCAATGCGCTGTGTCATGTCACCTTCGGTCAGGCTTTCCAGTGCTTTTAACGTGCTGTTTAGCGGTTGACGTACACTTTGAGCAATGTGATAGCCTACACCGATCGCGATGACGCTCACCAACATACCAATACCGATCGCTTTTAAGACACCTTCGTCATAAATGGTACCTGCATCAGCAAGAGAGCGATTGAGGTTGGCGGTTGCCGTTTCAGTAAATCCGTTGAGTGTGACCATCGCACCATCGACTTCTTGAGCGAGGTTTTCGATATTTTGATACAAAGCGGTACGAGCGATGAGGTAGTTGTTGTGTTGATCAAGCACGCCACCTTTTTGACCGACGTCTTTAGTAAATTGTTCGACAGATTCATCAAACACTTTCTTTAGCTCCGGCATTTGCGTAACTAAGCCTCGGTAAGCGTAGTTGAGGTGAGTTACCGCTTTTCGGTTTTTATCGACGGCTTCTTGCACAAATTGAGTGTCGTTGCTGGCTAGCGCATCTGAGGTAATGAGTTCCGCATCTTTTAGCTTAATAAAATAGCTTTTTGCCATGACCTTAACGGAGATGCTCGACACGTCATCGACGTATTCTTTCATGCCTACGGATAAGTCGGTATGCAATTTTTGGAAGCGACGTGAAGATTGTTGTACCTGTTCTTGGGCGACAAACATGGATTGATAGTTGTCCATCGCTTCTTGAGCTTCTTGGCTATAACGGGTTTGTACATCTCGTAGTTCACCGATTCTTGCTTCAAGTGCGGGAACGGAAGCACTCGCCTGTTCAAGTTGGTCAAGTACAGAGCCAAATACCGCCATTGACTCCGAAAAGTCCTGACGTCTCATGGTCATGCGTTCTTCATTTTGAGTGGTCAAAAAGTCTTTAAACGATTTGTCTGCAGAGAGCAGTTCAACACTCGTTTGATTAGATAAAGAAACCAAGGGCAGTGAGGTTTTTGAGACGGTACCGAAGTATTGATAAATCTGGCTCATCCCGTTGAGCATGATGGCAATGGTGATGACAAATAGGATGACGATGAGAGTGAATCCCGCGTACATCCGCCTTACAACTGAACCTTGCATACCTGTTCCTTCTTCTATGTTGTGCAGCGATATAAAATAAACAACCTTGGACGCGTTACCCTACCGGCTGACAAAGTAAAAGTGTTGCATTGTCATTGGCCACGTAATGTTTTTGGGTACTTGTCTCTTTGTCTCTTTGTCTCTAATTTCTTTATCGTTAGAAATAACAAAAACTGAAATATAAATGAGATGCGGTGCTACGTTTTATGACGCATACTGCAAAAATATAAGAAAGTACTGAAATTCAAATGCTAAATTGTCCATTCGATTAATAAGTGTGCGAAGTCATTGAGGGTGAATCATAATAAAAACAGTTGCCTATCGAATCGCTTAAAATTGTGATCAGACGGCCCTTAGTGCATACTTCACGGTAACGGCAACAATAATATGCCGACTCTCATTAAACCGTAATCAATTCGGAGCGTCTTCATGGCTGAAGAAACCATTTTTAGTAAGATCATTCGTAAAGAAATCCCAGCAGATGTTGTCTATCAAGACGAACTCGTCACGGCTTTTCGTGACATTAATCCCCGCGCGCCAAGCCATGTGCTGATCATACCGAACAAGCTTATTGCAACAGTCAATGACGTGGTTGCTGATGATGAAGCGATGATGGGGCGTATGTTTACCGTGGCTCGAAAAATCGCTGAAGAAGAGGGGATTGCCGAGGATGGCTATCGCCTTATCGTTAACTGCAACGCGCACGGTGGGCAAGAGGTGTACCACATTCATATGCATCTAGTGGGCGGTCGACCTTTGGGCCCATTGCTAATGAGCTAACAGCGCCTTTACCGATAGCGGTACTGGTTACTTTGGTTCGCAAAAGTAACCAGTACTTTGTAATACTTAAATTCATTTGATGTGTCTATGCTAAAACGTCGTGTTAAACACACCTTGGTCGCTTTCCTATCTCTCAATGTTACCGCTTGTGCTGGCCTGACAGCCGGTAATTTGTTCAGCCATTATTCGCAACAAAATGCCACCGTTTATCAAGCAGTAAAAAATGGACAGTACCAACAAGCTCAATCTGCGTTACCACCAGAGCCTGTTGCCGGTGACATCTTAGATAATCTAGAAAAAGGGCGTGTCGAATTTTTAGGTCAAGCTTATCCTGAGAGTCAATTGGCCTTAGAGGTCAGTGACAAAGCGGTACGAGTGCAACAAGATAAAGCATTGTTGTCTATTTCTGATGCAGCGACAAGCGTCGGAGCATTGGCCGTAAACGATAATATTACCGAGTATGTTCCTCCTGATTATGAGCTTGGTTTTTTACATCTTTACCTTGGTTTAAACTATATCCAAAAGAATGATCTAGAAGGTGCGCTTGTTGAGGTTCGCAGAGCAAATCAGGTTCAAGAGCGAGCGAGACAATCACGAGAGAAAGACCTGAAATCCGCAGAGTCAGAGCTGAAACAAAAAGGGATTTCGCCGAATTTAGGTTCTGTGCTATCACGTTACCCAGACGCAGGCAGTAAACTGCAAGCGGTACAAAATGGCTACCTCCTCTTTCTTTCTGGGTTGCTTTATGAGGCTTCTAACGACCTTAATGGTGCTTATATTGACTATACGCGTGCATTAGCGGTTGCCCCAGACAATAAAGCCGTGATTGACGCTGTTATGCGAGTGGCAAAACGTGCGGGTCGACGACAAGCCTTAGATGAATTGAAAAAACAATATGGTGAGCCAGCGTCGTTAGAGGTGGGTCAAGGTCGCGTTATTGTCCTTGAAGAGCGTGGTGCAGTCAGTGCGATGCAATCATGGAATTTGTCTTTGCCTGTTTATGACAGTCAAGGTAATACGGCAATATATAGTATTGCCTTGCCTCATTATGTTCCAAGCCCTCAACCAGCGTATCCCGCGATGACATTAGATGGTAAATCGCTGAAGGGCGATGGGCTTGTCGATGTTAATTTGATGGCGCAGCAACAGTTGACTGAAAATATGCCAAGCATCTTAGTCCGTCAGGCATTGCGTGTGTACGCAAAAGATCAGATTCGTAAAAGTACGGCTAAAGATGATGATGTTGGCAATCTATTGTTTAATGTTTGGAACACACTGACTGAACAACCAGATACGAGAAGCTGGCAGACGCTACCAAGTACCGTCAACAGTTCAAGTAATATCGTCAAGGCAGGCACTCATACCATCATTGTTGATGGGCAAGACTATACTTTTGATGTAAGAGACAAACAAACCACGCTTGTTTGGCTGTCACGCCAGGGTGGCAGTGCTACCATTTGGCATAAACAATTAGGAAGGTTGTAATGAAAAAATGGCTATTGAGTATCGGTGTACTGCTTGTATTAGTAGGCTGTTCATCTAACAATACATCAGGAATCAAGATAGAAGGTCAAACTCAAGCTGTACTGTATGGCGATGAGAGTATGGGCAGTAAATTTTCTATTGATGACATTTCAACGATTGATACGAATGGGCACGCCAGAGGTATTGTTAAGCTGGCAAACAAAACATCGGTTGATCAAATTGTACAATATCGGTTTTATTGGTACGACGAACAAGGCTTGGAAGTGAATACGAAACAAGCGCCTTGGAAGCGAGCAATTTTACGCGGTGACGAAACGGTTACCCTGTCAGAAGTGTCAGTAAATCCGAATGGTAAAGAATTTCGCGTACAACTGCGCGGAGCAGATGAATAACGTAGCCACCTTTTAATTACTCAGTTGAGTAAGAGTTGGAAAAATTAGCGAGACTAAGGAAAAAACATGAAAAAGAGTATTATTGCTTTGTTGGGGTTGGCCGTCATTTTAGGTGGTTGTTCAAATCAAGTTAGTTATGGTGATTCACAGGCCACTGAAACCACAACGATCGATTTTGGTTCTACCGATTTGCAGAAAATTGCTGGCGATATGGTAGATAGCATGTTGATGTCTGGTTCAGTCTCTGCCATTACAAGGGACTCACGTCCAATCGTTTTCGTTGAACGAATCAAAAATAAAACAACAGAACATATTGATACTGAGTCTATTACCGACAGCATTAGTACAAAAATGTTGAACTCAGGTAAATTCCGCTTCGTTGATATGGATCGTGTTGAGTCGGTTCGTGAGCAACTTGATTTCCAAAACAATGATGAGCTAGTCAATCAAAGTACGGCCATTCAGTTTGGTAAAATGGTCGGTGCACAATACATGCTTTATGGCAACCTAAGCAGCATCGTGAAAGAAGCGGGCAGCGATAAAGATGTGTACTACAAGATGACGATGCGTCTTATGGACCTAGAAACGGGGCTTATTGAATGGGCTGATGAGACTGAGATTCGTAAACAAGAATCTCGCTCAGTGTTAGGCTTCTAACATCCAAATTAATTGATGATAGATTGGCAACATGCGCTGCAACAGCAACCAGAGCTGTTGCATGCGCAAACTGTGCTAAATGAAGTGCCCTTAGGGGCACTTCAGCTTTCTGGCGGGTTAACAAACCGTACTTGGAAAATAGCCACTCAAACGAGAGGTTGGGTGGTGTGGCGAGGTCACACCGAAATTAGCGCAGCGTTTGATATTTGCCGAGATAATGAAAAAGCGGTTCTTAACTTGGTATCGCCTTACATCAAGACCAATCAGGTCTTAGGTTACAGTGAACACGGCGTGTTGCTTGCTTGGGTTGAAGGTTCTCCTGTATCTGAGGCACTATCTGCACAAGATGTCATTGCTTTGTTAGTGAGGGTGCATGCTTGTCATTATCATACCGAGGCCATTCGTCGTTTCGATTATACGCAAAAAGTCGACCATTATTGGCAGCAGATAAAAGAGTGTGAAGAAAAATCACGCTATAGCACGCTCTATCAGAAGTTGAGGTTACCTCCCTCGCTAATGAGCCACCCATCGGCACTTTGCCATTTCGACTTTGGTCATCACAATTTAGTCAACACCAGTACGCTTAGCGGTGGTGGTATCATTTGCGATGATAATGCGATCGCTGTGATTGATTGGGAATATGCAGCGATCGCTGACCCACGACTTGATCTTGTTCTTACACTTGATATGTTGGGAATGAACCATGAGGAGGGGCTTGAATTGTACATGCGTGAGCAGCGACGTTTAATCCGAAACACACGGCAACAACGCTCCCAAGCTCTCGATTTACAAGCACACGATTTACAAGCGCCTGATTTGCAAAGACTCGATTTACAGGATCTAGACTTACAAGAGCGCTGCTTTCAAGACTCAAGCTTTCAAGCACAATGGCGTCATGATATGCGAGTGTGGTCTGATCATGCTCAAATGATGGCACTGCTCTGGTATGTATTGGCTGCTCAGTTGTGGAATAATGACGATTTTTTATTCAATGCAGAGCATATTTATCGCCGATTATGCAGAAGTGATCACTGTTTGTCGTTTCTCTCTGATTAATACATAGAAATTCACTTTTAAAATACGTTGGGCGTGGTAAATTTAAAAAATGCGTACCATATAGGAATAATTGAGAGGTACTATGATTATCTATCTTCACGGCTATGACTCGAGTAGCCCGGGCAACCACGAAAAAATATTACAGCTACAGTTCATCGATGATGATGTCCGTTTCGTAAATTACAGCACATTGCATCCTAAGCATGACATGCAGCATTTGCTTAAAGAAGTCCATAAACTGATTGAGCAATCTGACGACAAAGCACCCTTAATCTGTGGTGTGGGGCTTGGGGGGTTTTGGGCTGAGCGCATTGGTTTTTTATGTGGCATAAAACAGGTGATTTTCAATCCTAACTTGCGTCCTCAACTCAATATGCAAGGAAGAATCGATCGTCCAGAAGAATATGAAGACATTGCAACCAAGTGTGTTGATGAATTCCGTGCTAAGAATGGCAGCCAATGTTTGGTCATTTTGTCTCGCAATGATGAGATTCATGACAATCAAAAAACGGCCGATGCACTAGGCGGTTTCTACGATGTCATCTGGGACGAAATAGAACCTCATAAATTCAAAAAAATCTCGCAGCATTTACAGGTAATGAAAGCATTTAAAGGGGCATAGCCTGATATTTGCTTCTCAGACGTGAGATGTGCAATCGATATAAGCAGCGTTTTTCGCTGCTTTTTTTTGTCTGTTGTCTGGCATTTTGCACTGATCGATGGCGTATTTGTTGATTAATAACTCAACAAACGATCGGTGATCTGAAAAATAATTCCATTCATTAGTTGCGGTCATTAATTTGCTCTATATAATAAATCCACTCCACATTTGTTGATAAATATCAAAAAAAGTTTAGAGCAAGAAGAAAACTTGCCCCGAGATGTTCAAGATCATAATTTTTTGGACGAAAACGTGACGTTAAGCAGCTGCTGTACCGATTTAGGGTCGCTGAAGACCCAGAGCAATTCGCTCATAATGAAAGAATTTTTAGTGGTTTGAGTTACTCGAGCTACACCCCATTTTTTCACTTTTTAGAGGATAGCCATTTTGACAAATATTGTCGTAGTAGGCGGAGGCGCTGGCGGGTTAGAGCTTGCGACTAAATTAGGTCGTACACTTGGAAGAAAGAAACGAGCGAATATCACGCTTGTTGATCGTAAAGCGAGCCACTTGTGGAAGCCGCTGTTACATGAGGTAGCAACCGGTTCGTTAGATGAAGGCGTTGATGCGTTGAGCTACCGAGCTCACGCAAAAAATCATCATTTTGATTTTCAAATGGGTAGCTTGAAAGCTATCAACCGCGAAAAAAAGTGTATTGAACTTAGCGAACTTAAAGACGAACAGGGCTCATTGTTAATGCCTGCTCGTGATATTGATTATGACATCCTCGTGTTGGCAATTGGCTCGACTTCCAATGATTTCAACACTCCAGGGGTACGTGATAACTGCATTTTCTTGGATAGCCCAGAGCAAGCTCACCGTTTCCGCACCGAAATGAACAACGAATTTTTAAAACTGCACGCTAAAAGTGGCCAGGGTACCGTCGATATTGCCATTGTTGGAGCGGGCGCTACGGGTGTTGAGCTCTCAGCTGAGTTGCATAACGCAGTGAAAGAGTTGCGCACTTATGGCTTCGGTGATTTAGACTCAAGTAAGCTTAATGTAAACCTCGTTGAGGCGGGAGAGCGCATACTCCCTGCATTACCTCCTAGAATCTCCTCTGCGGCGCACTCCGAGCTTACTAAGCTTGGTGTAACGGTTCGTACTTCTACAATGGTGACTCAGGCGGACGCCGAAGGTCTAACGACAAAAGATGGTGAGCGTATACCTGCACAAATTATGGTGTGGGCCGCTGGTATCAAAGCGCCCGATTTCATGAAGGATATTGCAGGCTTAGAGACCAATCGTATTAACCAGCTGGTCGTTAAAAACACGCTACAAACCACTCGCGATGATGACATTTTTGTTATTGGTGATTTAGCGCAATGCACCCAAGCGGATGGGTCATTTGTACCGCCGCGTGCACAAGCGGCGCACCAAATGGCGAGCAGAGCATTTAGTAACGTTGTAGCGAAGCTGTCAAACCGTGACCTCAAAGCTTATGAATATAGCGATCACGGTTCACTGGTTTCATTGAGCCGTTTCTCGACAGTGGGTAGCTTGATGGGTAACTTGACGAAAGGCTCTATGATGGTAGAAGGGCGTATTGCGCGCGTTGTCTATATCTCGCTTTATCGAATGCACCAAGTGGCGCTGCATGGTGTGGTGAAAACTGGGCTTATGATGCTTGTTGGCCGAATCAACCGAGTGTTGAGACCGAATCTTAAGCTGCACTAATCAAGCTCATAAATTTAGCGGTGCTGTCGTGGTCAACATGTTTCGGAACCCTGAATAAGTCAGATGATTGAATAAGGCACCCATTTGGGTGCCTTATTTTTTTGGCGGTACTAGAGAATAAACGAGTCCGGTTTTAGGCTGTCCATTAAAAATGAATCGGTTTTCGGCCTGGCACTCATAGCTCGCACCAATACGTATTGCTAAATCTTGGCTGGGTTGGTTGTTTGGGTCACACACTATTTCTAATCGCGTGAGTAATAAACTGACAAAACTAAACTCGACTAATGCTTCAAGTCCTTCTTTGGCATAGCCTTGGGATTGCGCTGAATCGGCCAACCAATAGCCCAAGCTGCCCATATTAAAGGTGTGATAGAACTCATTGAGTGCCACCATGCCCACGAATGAACCCGAATCTCTTTCAAAAAGTCCAAACCCGAACGATTGAGCTTTAATCCAATTGACTCTTGTCGCCCCAATAAAGTCTTGCGCTTCTTGAGTACTAAAACCAGCGTGGCACCAATCAATCCAGCGGTGCAGTGATGGTGAATGACGAATGGCATGAGCGACCTCTATTGCGTCCTCTTGTGTGAGTAAGCGTAAGCACAATCTAGGGGTATAGATACAATAATTGGTGTTCATAGTGTGGGATGTCGATTGATGACGATAGTCATAGCGGGCTGAATATCGTGTGTTGCGGAATAAAGAAAAGGCCCATATTTGGGCCTCTTACTAGTTAGCCACTCTTCTTACTTGAATGATCATCCCTAACAGAGGGTGATCTAAGTAGTGAGTTTCGTTACTGCGCATGCGTCGCTTTTGATCGAGGCGATAGTCTTTCAAAAAGGTTTGCACCTCGGTCTGTACTTCGACTTCTTGCAGGTTACCGGCGATGACATTATTGTCTGGCTCTGAAGCATCGCCAGTTGCCAATGGAGCCATCTGTTCGGCATCACTCTCTTGAATAGGGGTAGGGCCCGCTATCACGACTTCTTTACTGCTTGGCGATTTTAAATCGAGTTGGGCTTCTGCGTACAAGTAGTGCTGAACGTAGATTTGCAGTTTGCCATCAAGTTCATAAAGCGGTTTATCGATGGCCACTTCTGTGACGCCGTCAACGGGAGAAGACTGATTGTCATTACTGCCTTTTACGCTGCCGTTGGTGTTGAACGTCGAAGAATAGTCTTTGCCAGCTCGAATATGAAAACTAGGCGCCGAGGCTTTTCCTTGATCGCCTTGACGCCACGCTTTATGTAAGAGGACAGAGTAACCAGCATGCTTTTTCAGCTTTGCCACTTCGTCATTTAACTGATAGGCGGAATAAGGCAGCATTTTCACACCTTTTGACGCCCGATAATTGGCATCATTCATGGCACCACTGCGTTTAAAGTCGATCTGTGTGAGGTCATTTGGCCAAGACTCATTAACCTTTTCAGGATTCACGGCACGCTTAAAAATGATCACTTCAATATCAAACTGTCGCTGTGCCAAACTTGGCATAGAAACTAATAGGAGCAGCAGTGGGATCAACTTTTTCATTCTTTCTCCATTGATTGACACTATCGTTGTGTTCAACCACATTATATCAACTAATACAGGGTGTTGCCGAGACAATTCCATCACACGTTACTCAACACCCTTTAGCACGTTGTTGTCTTGATTGGTTTCAATCCTAAATCAACGTTTCGGGCCCTGATTTTTTTCAAATTCTTCCAACATATTATTTAGGAAATTTAGACGCTTGCGACGATCCGTCAAGCTTTCTATGAATTTGAATTTTGTCGGCCCTTCCATGGCAAACTTGTGTGGCTGAGCTTGTAGCAGTTTAACTAAGAAGGCTGGGTCTATGTCAGCATCAGGATAAAATTCGATGTAACCCCCTTTGTCGTGCGCCTCCAGTTTTTTCACTTTTAGTTGAGCCGCACGTAGCTTCATTGCTGAAATGGCCAGCAAGTGTTTGGCTGCATCGGGTAGCAAACCAAATCGGTCAATCAATTCGACTTTTAGTTCACTGAGTTCTTCGTGATCGGCCACACTTGCTATGCGTTTGTACATAGACAGTCGCATATTAACATCTGGTATATAGTCGTCAGGAAGCAAGGCAGGAATGCGTAATTCAACTTCTGTCTGCTCACGCAATAAGTCGTCAAGTGATGGCTCTTTGCCTTCTTTGAGTGCTTCTACGGCTTGTTCTAACATTTCCATATACAAAGAAAAACCAACCGAGTGAATCTGGCCACTTTGTTCGTCGCCCAGTAGTTCACCAGCCCCTCGAATTTCCAGGTCGTGCGTGGCAAGCGTAAATCCGGCGCCCAAGTCTTCTAGGGATGCAATTGCATCGAGTCGCTTAATGGCGTCTTTGGTTATCGCTTTAGGGTGTGGCGTGAGTAAGTAAGCATAAGCTTGGTGATGCGAACGTCCAACACGGCCTCGTAATTGGTGTAATTGAGCTAAACCGAGGTTGTCGGCTCGGTCCATAATAATGGTATTGGCGGTCGGAACATCGATGCCCGTTTCAATGATTGTCGTACACACGAGCAGATTGAAGCGCTGATGATAGAAATCATTCATAATGCGCTCAAGCTCGCGCTCTCGCATTTGTCCGTGGGCCACGGTGATGCGGGCTTCAGGTATAAGTTTAGCGAGGTCCTCGGCCACCTTATCAATGGTTTCCACTTGGTTGTGCAGAAAGTACACTTGTCCGCCACGCATAATCTCACGCAGAGCGGCTTCACGAACGACGCTGTCATCACGCTCGCGAACAAAGGTCTTAATCGCGAGGCGACGTGCTGGCGGGGTAGCGATAATCGATAAATCTCGCATGCCACTCATTGCCATATTAAGCGTTCGTGGGATAGGTGTGGCGGTTAACGTTAAGATGTCGACGTCGGCGCGCATGGCTTTTACTTTTTCTTTTTGACGAACACCAAATCGGTGTTCTTCATCGACAACCAGTAGGCCAAGATCTCTAAATTTGATCGTGCTTGAAAGCAGCTTATGTGTCCCTACCAGAATGTCGACCTTGCCTTCTTTGACATCCTCTAAAATGAGTTTTTGCTCTTTCGCAGTTTTGAAGCGCGACAACACCTCTACACGAATCGGCAAATTGGCAAATCGGTCACGAAAGTTTTCAAAGTGCTGCTGGGCAAGGAGTGTGGTTGGTACCAATACCGCCACTTGTTTATTGTTGTCGGTTGATAAGAAGGCCGCACGCATCGCCACTTCGGTTTTACCAAAGCCTACATCCCCACATACAAGTCGGTCCATCGCCTTCGCTTGGCACATGTCAGATAGTACCGCATTGATGGCTTGGGCTTGGTCGTCCGTTTCTTCAAACGGGAAGCCGGTTTTGAACGTGGCGTATTGATCTCTATCGAGCACAAACTTATAGCCCGGCTTGAGCTCTCTTTTGGCATAAACGTCAAGCAATTCAGCCGCGACATCGCGTACTCTTTCCGCTGCTTTACGTCGAGCTTTCGTCCAGGCTTCTCCGCCAAGCTTATTGAGCGGCGCTGTGTCTTCTGCGCCACCTGAGTACCGGCCAATGAGGTTCAATGAGGCGACCGGAACATAGAGCTTGGCTTCGTTTTGATATTCTAGCGTGACGTATTCTGTAGTGATTCCACCAGCTTCAAGGGTTTGAAGCCCGAGGTATCGACCAATCCCGTGGTCCACATGAACAACGGGTTGACCTGGTTTTAATTCCGCAAGATTACGAATAATGGTGTCGCTGTTAACGGACCGTTTTTCTTTTTTCCTGCGTTGCACAACGCGTTCACCAAGCATGTCGCTTTCGCAGACAAGGGCAAATTGTTTTCCTTGGGCAAAGCCGTATTCACATTGACCAATGATAAGACTGAATTTGTCTTTACTGGCAAGGGCTGACGCGAGGCTTTCGTGTTCTTGAGGGCGCAGCTTAATGCGATGCAGTAGTTCAATGAGTGCTTCACGTCTTCCTTCTGATTCAACAGAAAAAATGATCTGGCCTTGGTATTGCTCAGTGAACTGGCGAACCTGTGCCATCGGCTCTTTGAGCTGATGTTGGACTGAGATGTCAGGCAGTGGGCTAATATCGGCGTTTTTTCTGCCTGCCTTAGCGTCAATCGTGTCACTAGACACAATAAGTTGGGCGTGCTGTTTTAGCCCAGTATAAAACTCATCTTTTTGTTGCCATAACGCGGCCGGTGGCAATAGTGGACGAAGAGGATCAACTTTTCTCTGTTCATAACGTTGTGCAACGTCATTGAGGAAATGCTCGATAGAAGCGTCAATATCTCCAACCATAATGAGTTGCGAGTCATCATTGACGTACTCGAACAGTGTCTCAGTATGATCGAAGAACAATGGCTGCCAATACTCTATACCAGCCGGCCAAATCCCTTTAGAGACCTGGCTATAGATCGACTCTGGCTCTCTACGTGCTTCAAACTGCTGACGCCAGCGTACGCGAAACTCTTCGATGGCTTCTTTGGTGGTCGGGAACTCATGCGCAGGCAGTAAGCGTATCTCGTTGATGTCTTCCACTGAGCGCTGATTTTCGGGATCAAACGTTCGAATGGTATCAATTTCGTCGTCGAAAAAGTCGATTCGATAAGGCGCATCGCTGCCCATCGGGTATAAATCAAGGATGGAACCGCGACTTGCATATTCACCCGGACCAAAGACTTGCTCAACTTGGCGGTAGCCCGAATTTTCAAGCTGATGGCGTAACTTTTGTAGCGAAAATAAATCACCAACTTTCACCATTAAGGTGTGTTGCAATAAAAAGTCGCGTGGCGTTTGCCTTTGAAGCAATGTACTGACCGGAATAATGGTGATGCCAGAACTTTGCTGCGGCAGTGTATAAAGCTTGGCTATTCGCTCAGAGATAATATCTTGATGTGGCGAAAAATTGTCATACGGCAGGGTTTCCCAATCAGGGAATATACCGACATTATCTGGATAAAACTGCTCAATCTCACCTTGCAGTTTAATCGCCAGCTGCGGGTCTGGAACGACGAGGAGCGTATGACTATTATGTGCTTGTGCGTGCTCACTGATAGCAAGTGCAAGTGAGCCACCAAGTAGGTTGCCCAGATATTTTTTATCGCCCGCACCTGATGGCATGTTTAGGGGGAGTAACGAAGAATTGGTCATAGTGTTTAACTTTTTTCTCGGTCAAGCGAACGCTGTCTTAATAATTTTTGCTGATGGTGCAGCGCGGCTTTAATTAGCATGTCTTGATGGTCTTCAAGAATACGTACGAATGCGAGTGTCATTGAAAATGACGAATCTGTTTGTTGGACGTTGGTGACTTCACCGTAACAATAGATACCAGCAGGTGGTGAATCCAAAAACAGTTTTATGGTAGCTAACTGCCCAAGCTCTAACGGGGCGTTGCTGCTATAAGCTATCTCGCCCGCCCCAAAATGGGTGGTGATTTGACGATACTCTGCGTGGTCTTGCTGAGCAATCATATAGTTGAGCAGGAGGTTCAGTTTGGTATTTTGTTGTTCGATGAGTTCGGCGACGTGTTTTAGGTTTTGTTGTTGCAGTTCGTGTTTAGCGGCGTCGCGTTGTTGATCAAGTTGGCTAAACTCACAGGATGCGACAAACGGAGCAGGGATTTGCGCAAGGTACTCTTCTAAGCTAGGTAACACTGCCCCCACGTCTAGGGGTTCAATGTTTGCTCTAATTGCGCCGTTTACGGTAAAGAAGTCATTCTGTGACATAGATAATTCCTGTTTAATTGTGTTAATTATCTCTGGCTATCACTGAGTTATCAAGAAATTGACCGATCAAATCGTTAAAAGTCTGTCATTTAAAACGAAAATCACATTCAGGGCTACAACCTAAGCGCATTTCTCGTTACATTAGCCTTAGATTTTTTTCTATGGTTGGTGCTATGTTTCACCCATTACCCGTTTTTATCGGATTACGCTATCTGCGAGGTCGTTCAGGCGATCGCTTTAGCCGCTTTGTTTCTTATATGTCTACGGCCGGAATTACGATCGGTGTTTTGTCTTTGGTGACGGTTTTGTCTGTGATGAATGGGTTTGAAGCGCAACTTAAAGGGCGCATTTTAGGTGTATTGCCTCAAGCTGTCATCACACATTCCAGCGGTACGATTTCAATCGACGAGCCACCGCCCAGCTTCTTAACTGACTTCCCAACAAGTCAGGCTCCGGTTCCTATTGTTCGAAGTGAATCCGTCGTGCAGAGTCACCAAGGGCTTGCAGCTGTCATGATGTTGGGTATTGAGCCTGACAGTGATGATCCCATTCGTCACCGGATGGTGAGTGGCAGTGTTAATCAATTGAAAGCGGGGGAGTATAAGGTCTTACTTGGGCATACCCTTGCGCGCGAATTGGATGTACAAGTCGGGGATAAGATTCGTCTTATGGTCACCAGCGCCAGTCAGTATACGCCGCTTGGTCGCATTCCAAGTCAACGCATGTTTACCATTGCGGGACTTTATAGTACGGGCTCAGATATCGATAGCTCACTGATTGTGACTCATATTACCGATGCCGCCAAACTGATGCGGTTTAAACCGGGAGAGGCGAGTGGTTGGCGATTATTCTTCAATGACCCGTTTGTCGTTTCTGATCTGAGTAAAACGGAACTACCCGAGCAGTGGCAATGGAGCGACTGGCGAGACCAGCGTGGTGAGCTGTTTCAAGCCGTACGAATGGAAAAGAACATGATGGGGTTGATGTTAGGCCTGATCATCGGTGTTGCGGCATTTAACATCATCTCGGCGCTGATCATGGTCGTGATGGAAAAACAGGCAGAAGTGGCGATTTTGAAAACTCAAGGGATGTCTGATAAGCAAGTACTCGCCATTTTCATGGTACAAGGGGCCAGTAGTGGTGCCATCGGTGCCTTGGTCGGTGGCGTATTGGGTGTTTTGATGGCGAATAACCTTAATGCACTACTTGATGCGATGGGGGTTGCTTTGTTTAGTTTTGGTGGTCAGTTGCCGATTTTGGTTAACCCTGCTCAAATTGTTATCGTTGTTGTTGGCGCGGTGTTACTGAGCCTAGTTGCCACATTGTTTCCTTCTTACCGTGCGTCGTCCGTGAAACCAGCTGAGGCTTTAAGATATGAGTAATACATTAATCGCTTGCCATGATATTAGAAAAACGTACCACGATGGCGCGGTCGATACCGAGGTCTTAAAAGGCGTGAGCTTTGAAGTGGCAAAAGGAGAACTGGTGTCGATTATTGGTTCATCTGGTTCGGGGAAGTCAACACTGCTGCATGTGTTAGGTGCATTGGATGAAGTGTCGCAAGGTGATGTCGAGTTCTTAGGTCAATCTTTGTTATCTTTAAATGGCAACCAACAAGCTAAGATTCGAAATCAACATCTGGGTTTTGTATACCAGTTCCACCATCTTCTTAGCGATTTTACGGCGCTTGAGAATGTCGCCATGCCGTTGCTTATCGGTGGTATGAATACCAAGCAGGCGAAAGAAGAAGCGAATGATTTACTCACGCGAGTTGGCTTGAGCCACCGTGTTACGCACCGCCCTTCAGAACTGTCGGGAGGAGAAAGGCAGCGTGTTGCCATTGCTCGCGCATTAGTGAATAAGCCCTCACTTGTCTTGGCGGATGAACCAACGGGCAACCTCGACCACAAGACCGCTTTGTCAATTTACGATTTGATGCGAACGTTGAACAAGGAGTACGGCACCGCCTTTTTAGTGGTAACGCATGATAACGAGCTAGCAGAAAAAATGGATAGACAGCTTCATATGCAAGATGGTCTATTGATCGATATAGCGCAGAGTTAAGGAATCAACGTGTCACTATCCTTTTTTATTGGCAAACGATTTAGCCAAGCTAAACAACGAAATCGCATGGTGTCGTTTATATCGATATCGTCGATAGTCGGTATAGCGGTTGGAGTCGCGGTGATTATTGTCGGTTTATCGGCAATGAACGGGTTTGAGCGTGAGTTAAAAAATCGCGTGCTGTCAGTGATCTCTCACGGCGAGTTCGAGGGGGTGAATCAACCTATCGAAAACTGGCAAAAGATCATGGAGACTTCTCTCAATCATACCAGCGTGGAAGCGGCGGCGCCGTATATTCGCATGACAGCATTAGTTGAAAAAGGCAGTCAGCTAAAAGCGGTGGAGGTGAGAGGCGTTGATCCGAAGCTGGAAGAGCAAGTGTCGTCTTTACCAAGCTTTGTGAACAAGCAAAGTTGGCAATCTTTTCGGGCCGGAGAGCAGCAAGCGATTTTGGGTAAAGGCGTGGCGGACCAAGTCAATGCGAAAATTGGTGACTTTGTCACCTTGATGATCCCGTCGACCAGCAATACCAGTAAGGTACAGTCTCCAAGGCGAGTTCGGGTTAAAGTTGCAGGCTTGCTCGAGTTGAATGGGCAGATTGACCATAGCTTGGTGATTGTGCCATTGCAAGATGCTCAGAGCTACGCCCGAATGGGGGATAAAGTCAGCGGCGTTTCGATTAAAGTGGATGACGTATTTAATGCCCCATTGATTGTAAGACAAGTCGGTAACTCGCTCTCAGAGTATGTCTACCTGAGAAGCTGGAAACAAAAGTATGGCTTTTTATATCGTGATATTGAGCTAGTTAGAACGATCATGTACCTAGTTATGGTATTGGTGATTGGCGTGGCTTGCTTCAATATTGTCTCGACGTTGATGATGGCAGTAAAAGACCGTTCTGGTGAGATTGCGATTTTGCGAACGATGGGGGCGTCCGATCGATTGATTCGACGAATCTTTATTTGGCAAGGCGTCTTTTCGGGCGTCGTGGGCAGTATTGTTGGTGGTATAGCGGGTGCTTTATTGGCATTGAATCTTACTCCAACTATCTCGGCCTTAGAAAAGCTTGTGGGTCATCAGTTTTTGTCAGGTGATATTTATTTTGTCGATTTCCTACCGTCTCAGTTGATGTGGAGTGATGTGGCGTTAGTGTCAGGTACGGCTATTGCGCTGAGCTTAATTGCCACCTGGTACCCAGCATCAAAAGCGAGTCAGCTCAATCCTGCTTCGGTACTCAGTGCAAAATAGATACTGGATGGGTTTCGATGGCCTAACTGATGCTTGATTATTTAAGCGAGAGACCAATAAAAAAGGACCTAGTGGTCCTTTTTTGCTTACTGACATACAGAACGATTTCACACCTTCGCTACATTGCTCGTATCGTGACTCTCGATCATTGTGCACACCTCAAAGCCGCTCTAATTTAGCGGTTGTCAGCTTAATCTTAGGATGTCCACTAGGCTAGAGCCTCAGTGGTCGTCGCTATGCATTTTCAAGGTACCGTCGCGAGGATTCGACCCGCTTATATCGGAGTTGACTACCTCAGGGAACGTTGCTGCCAGCTTCTTACTACTGAATAGCGCCATAAGCCACGAATGCCAAAATAGCCGGCAACGGCTGCAAGCGCGCCACAAAGCATGCATCCCAACAAAAAGGGAGGCCCGATTGTAGACATTTGTGCTGCCAGATACTGCCATGAAAGTTCAAAATGAAAGGGTTGTGTCGGTGTGTTCAAACAAAATGCACCCACTTTATAGGCGAAGTAAAACAGCACCGGCATGGTAACGGGGTTACTGATCCAAACTAAAGCCACCGATAACGGCAGATTAACGCCAAATAATATCGCGAGACCAGCGGCCATAATCATTTGACTTGGAAGTGGGACGAAAGCCATAAACAAGCCGACGGCAAATGCGCCCGCGGCAGATCGGCGGTTCAAACACCAAAGATTGGGGTTATAGAGGACATTGCCGAATATTTTCAACGCCTTTTGTTTTTTGATCACTTCGTGATCGGGCATGAAACGTTTAATGAACTTTCTTGGCATAGGAAAACATGACTCTCTTTACAAGCATCACCGTACCTTTGGTTTACACCCTAATATTAGTAAGTGCAACCTTTTGGCCAGTAATGCCGAATATCTATTGGTTGATTCCTTTATCCTTAATCAGTGTCGCCTGGGTGATAAAACGTCGCTTCGTAGCATTAACGGTATTCATCGCACTATCCGTGGCATTAATTCAAGGAAATCTACTTAAGCACCAATCGGAACAGCTTTTTCGATTCGGCACAGATGTTACCATAAAAGCGAACGTTGACAGCTATTTTAAACAAATAAGTCAAGGCTATGAAGTTGACGTCACCATCCTCGAGATAAATGATGAGCCAACTTATCGGCTTAATCGACCGCAAATTAAACTTAGAGTAACGACGCCGATAGAGATTGGTTCAGTGGTGTCGGCACCCGTTCGTTTAAAGCGAATTGTCGGGCTGTTAAACTCAGTAGGGTATGATAAGGAAAAGCATTATTTCTCGACCGGCATGATTGCCCAAGCGGATATTGCCCCCTCATCACATGTACTCATATCGAGTCCCCGTTACTGGAAATCATTTACCTATCGTCAAATCCATAAGGCGACAGAAGCAAGTCGTTACCAAGCGTACTACCTGGCCCTCATCTTTGGTGACCGCTCCTTGCTGACGCCGAGAGACTGGGCTCAGCTTCGTGAAAGTGGGTTATCACATCTGATGGCGATTTCTGGGTTACACGTTGGAATTGTATTTGCTATTGGTGTGCTTGTTGGGCGATGTGTACGAGTCGTGTGTAGCAAGCTATTGAAGCCAGGCCCTTTATTATCAGTGATTCAGGCGTGGGGCGGTGTGACTATTGGCTTTATGCTTGCGGGTGGATATGGTGCGCTTGCCAATTACTCTGTACCCACGGTGAGGGCGCTGTTGATGCTCGTGGTCCTTTATTTTTTTTATGCGAGAAAGGTTAAGACGGACACCATCGTCATTGTGTTGATCAGTTCGAGCGTAATATTAACCTTGCTTCCGTTTTCATCTGCCAGTATGAGTTTTTGGCTATCTTATTACGCCGTGACGGCTTTGATTATTTTATCGGTTGGCCGTCATGCTCCCGAACGGAGTGAGAGCGATAAAAAGCACCACTGGGTGTATTTTCATCTTGGATTAGCCATTTTGTTTTTACCCCTTTTGGTGTTTCTTTTTAATGGGGTTTCGCTGGGCAGTTCTTTTTACAACCTCGTATTCGTGCCTTGGTTTACGTTTGTTGTTATCCCAAGTTTGTTAGTCATTACGTTATGTTCTCTTGTCGTGAGTCATAACGGGTTATATGGCGCTGTGATGGATCCGTTATTGTCGGTTGTGGATGTCGCGCTATCTTATTCACATTGGTTTTGGCTTGAGCTTGAGGTGCTTTATGTTTGGCTATTGATGACGTTGATTTGTTTATGGTATTTACGCGTTTGGATGAATGTTCAGGTACTCGTCTGCCTTGGCGTCACTGCTGGAATAACGGTTATAGAATCGGACAAAAAGTCTGGTTTTCAGGTCAATGTCTTGGATATAGGCCACGGGCTTGCGGTGATTATCCGGCAAGGTAAAGAAGCGGTGATATATGATACTGGGATGGAGGTTAACGGGTTTAGCATTGCTGAGCGTGTCATTACACCGACGTTAACACGATTAGGCGTAGACTCCGTTGAAGGTTTGATATTGAGTCACTCAGATAATGATCACGCTGGCGGAGCGCAAACCCTTATTAATACATGGCCGTTGACCTGGATACGTCGTCCCGATGTGAGCGATCGTGTACGTCCCTGTAAAAAGGGAGAGAAGTGGTACTGGAAGTCTGTAACCTTTGAGGCCTTATGGCCTCCGAAACTCGTGACACGAGCATACAACCCACATTCGTGTGTTGTACTCATGACGTATTATGCCGCGGAGTCAGGGGCCAGCTATCGAGTACTGTTTGCTGGTGATGTTGACAAAATTGGCGAAATCTTATTATTTCGCGATCTGTCTTTGCAGAATATTGATGTGTTAATTGTTCCACATCACGGTAGTAAAACGTCGTCGTCGAGGTTCTTGATGAACAAAGTGACCGCGAATTATGCGGTCGCCTCGACTCGCTTTGGTGGACGATGGAACTTGCCTAATCCGGCGATTAAAGAAAGCTATCAACGACGCGGCAGTATTTGGCATGATACTGGATCGGCGGGACAGGTGGTTTATCGATTTAATGGTCAAGAAGTGAGCGCTTCTTCGCTTCGGAGCGATAAGCTTGCGCCTTGGTATAGGCAGATGTTGAGAAGCGGAGTAGAATAAAGGGAAATGAAGAAAAAATGATTGATAAATTATGTCGCTAAATCAAGACGAAACAACGCTGCAAACCTTTAAGCGCTTGTGGATTTATATCCGCAAATACAAAACAGGCTTGACCGTCGCCGTTATCGCCCTCGTGATTAACGCCGCCGCTGATACTTACATGCTTTCTTTGCTTAAACCGCTTCTTGATGAAGGTTTTGGCGACGTTGAATCGAATTTTTTGAAGATTTTGCCGATCATAATACTAGGTATGATGTTTGTGCGAGGTTTGAGCGGTTTTGTATCGACGTATTGCTTGAGCTGGGTATCAGGCAACGTTGTCATGCAGCTGCGTAGGACGATTTTCCGTCACTTTATGCATATGCCTGTCTCATTTTTCGACAAAGAATCAACAGGCGGGCTGCTTTCAAGAATTACTTACGACTCGGAACAAGTGGCAGGGGCGACGAGCCGTTCTCTTGTCAGTATAGTGCGTGAAGGCGCGAGTATCATCGGGCTGATATTTTTGATGTTTTGGAATAGCTGGCAATTGTCTTTGGTTTTGATTGCGGTGGCTCCTATTGTGGCATGGGCGATCGGTTTTGTATCAAAGCGTTTTAGAAAAATCTCGCGCAACATGCAAACCTCTATGGGTGAGATGACGACGTCAGCAGAGCAGATGCTGAAGGGGCACAAGGTGGTGTTAACCTACGGTGGCCAGAAAGTCGAAAGCGAACGCTTTGATAATATGAGTAATCAAATGCGCCAACAAACCATGAAAATGGTCGGTGCATCTGCGATTGCGAATCCAGTGATTCAAATGATTGCTTCTCTCGCATTGGTATCGGTGTTGTATCTCGCCAGTTTTGACTCTATCCGAAGTGAACTCACACCGGGTACCTTTACGGTTATTTTCTCTGCCATGTTTGCGCTTATGCGTCCTCTTAAAGCTCTAACTAGTGTGACCGCAGAATTCCAACGTGGAATGGCGGCCAGCCAAACCTTGTTTGCGCTAATTGACCTTGATACGGAAAAAGATGGCGGAACGAAAGAACTACAAAAAGTGAAGGGTGATATTCATGTTAATGACATCACCTTTACCTACCAAGGCACGGACAAACCCGCACTACGAAACGTGAGTTTCGAACTCCCGGCAGGCAAGACGATTGCACTAGTAGGGCGCTCGGGTTCGGGTAAAAGTACCATCGCCAATTTGTTTACTCGTTTTTACGATGTTGACAGTGGTCATATTGCTCTTGATGGCCACAAAATTGATGATTTAAAACTGACAAACCTTCGCCAGCACTTTGCGCTAGTATCGCAAAATGTCCATTTATTTAACGACACTATTGCCAATAATATCGCTTACGCTGCCCAAGGTGATTATAGTCGTGAGCAAATAGAGCACGCGGCAACACAAGCTCATGCGATGGAGTTCATCGAGGGACTCGAGCATGGTCTTGATACGGTTATTGGCGAGAACGGTGCGAGCCTTTCTGGCGGTCAACGTCAACGAATTGCTATTGCCCGCGCCCTGCTGCGCGATGCGCCTGTATTGATTCTCGATGAAGCAACGTCTGCATTGGACACAGAATCAGAGCGAGCGATTCAATCTGCCCTTGATGAATTGCAAAAAGACAAAACAGTGCTCGTTATCGCGCACCGCTTATCCACTATTGAAGAGGCGGATGAAATCCTCGTCGTCGACGAGGGTGAGATCATCGAACGTGGCAATCACGAAGCATTGATCACTCATCAAGGCGCGTATGCTCAGCTACACCGTATCCAGTTTGGTGAGCATTCGTGATAGAAAAGCTTTGGTTCAACCAGCACCCGCTTCGATTCTTATTATGGGTGCTGTTGTGGCCACTAAGCCGTTTGTATGGAATCATTTCAAACAGGCGTCGACACGCGTATCAACAAGGTGAAAAAGCGGTTTATCGATCCTCATTACCCGTGGTGGTTGTGGGTAATATTACCGCTGGTGGAAATGGCAAAACACCCATGGTTATATGGTTAGTTGAACAGCTAACCGCGCTTGGTTTTAAGCCTGGTATAGTTTCCAGAGGCTATGGTGCAAAAGCGCCGCATTACCCATTTCGAGTCGATGAAAACTCGTCAACGGCGCATTGTGGTGATGAGCCTAAATTGATTTTCGAACGAACAGGGGCGCCCGTTGTCGTTGACCCTGTGCGTGCTCAGGCCGTACAAGAATTAGAGAAACAAAACGTTGATGTCATCATTACCGATGATGGACTTCAACACTATGCACTAGACCGCGCATTTGAGATTGTCGTCGTAGACGGACAGCGTCGTTTCGGCAATGAATCCCTTATTCCTCTTGGTCCATTGAGAGAGCCACTTTCTCGGCTTAATGAGGTTGATCTCATTGTCGTCAATGGATCTCAAGCGAAAAGTGAGAGAGAGAAAGTGTTTCAATTGGAGCCTGACTGCGCTGTAAATTTGCGGTCAGGTGAGAAAATGCCGGTTCATGAGCTTGGGTCACTAGCCGCTTTTGCTGGCATTGGACATCCGCCCCGTTTCTTTGCTACGTTGAAGCACCTTGGCGCTAATGTTTTATGTGCCCAAGGGTTTGCTGATCATAAAGAGTTTGAACTGTCGCAACTTATCGCCTTAGAAGAAGGCGTGGATAATGTCATCATGACCGAAAAAGACGCGGTCAAATGTCGACATTTTGCTCGTGAGAATTGGTGGTACCTGCCTGTGTCCGCGCATTTTTCAGACAACGATAGTACACAAATACTGACAAAAATTAGAAAGGTTATAGAAAGTTATGGATCATAGACTTCTGGAAATTGTGGCATGCCCAATTTGTAAAGGTAAGCTGACGTTTGATAAGGATAAACAAGAGCTAGTCTGCAAGTTAGACAGGCTTGCCTACCCAATTAAAGAAGGCATTCCAGTATTACTGGAGCCAGAAGCCAGAACCATGGGCATGGATGAGGGACGTTAATGTCATTTACGGTCATTATTCCTGCGCGTTACGAGTCTTCCCGTCTACCGGGTAAGCCTCTCGCGGATATTGCGGGCAAGCCGATGATTCAACATGTTTACGATAAAGCCATGTTATCGGGGGCGAAACGCGTCATTATTGCCACCGATGATAGTCGCGTTGAATTAGCAGCAAAGGGTTTTGGTGCTGAGGTGTGTATGACGTCGTCATCGCATGAATCGGGAACGGAACGACTGGCAGAGGTTGTTCAGCTCATGGGCATTGAACCCGAACACATCGTTGTTAATGTCCAAGGCGATGAGCCATTAATTCCACCGTCCATTATTACGCAAGTTGCCAATAACTTAGAGCAAAGTGTCGCCCCGATGGCAACGCTGGGTGTGAATATAGAGACGGAGCAAGAAGCCTTTAATCCTAACGCGGTTAAAGTGGTGACTGATGAGAAAGGGTATGCGTTGTATTTTAGTCGCGCGACCATTCCTTGGGATCGAGACGCGTACAGTACGCCATCAAAACAGTCACCTGCGCAGCCACTATTGAGACATATCGGTATTTATGCGTACCGTGCTGGGTTTATTAATACCTACGTTACGTGGAAGCCTAGTGTATTAGAAAAGATCGAGTGTTTAGAGCAGCTTCGAGTACTTTGGTATGGCGAAAAAATTCATGTTGAATTGGCGTTGGAAGCTCCTCCAGCGGGTGTAGATACGCCAGAGGATCTCGAACATGTACGTCAATTGATTGCTGAGCAACCTACGCCGTAACGTTAAGCCTTACTCAACTAATTCGAAGGGTAAGCGGTTAGAGCGGGGTGGTCAGCCGGAAGGCTTTCCCACTCGCCAGGTTGTAATTGGTTGAGTGTAAACTTACCCACTGAAGCCCGGATAAGACGCAGTGTCGGGTAGCCAATATTGGCCGTCATGCGTCTTACTTGCCGGTTTCGCCCTTCAATAATCGTGATCGCAAGCCAAGTGGTTGGAATGTTCGCTCGAAAACGTACTGGTGGATTTCTTTCCCATACATCGGGCGCTTCCATTCGTACTACCTTAGCCGGCAGCGTTGGCCCATCTTTCAATGTCACGCCATTGGCTAGCGTTTCGAGCTCTGCATCTGAAGGCGCACCGTCTACCTGCACCCAATATGTTTTTTCAGACCTAGAGCTAGGTTGGGTTAAGCGTGCTTGTAATACACCGTCATTCGTCAGGATGAGTAACCCTTCGCTATCACGATCTAATCGACCCGCAGCATACACCTCTTTGACTGGTATAAAATCAGCCAAGGTTTTTCGTCCGTCCCCATCAGTGAATTGACTTAACGTATCGTAAGGCTTGTTGAATACGATTACCTGGCGATCCTCAAGCGATACCCTTGGTTTACTGTCATCGTTTTTGTAACGGCGTGAAGGACGACGATTTGATGAGGAAGATGAGCTTGAAGATTGTTTGAAATGTGTTGATTTTGCTTTCGCGCGCGGCTTGGATTGAGTGCGCGTTGTTTTAAATGTCATGTTAACTACCCTGCAAAAATGTAAACAAACTGTTTGCATTAGTTTTGCCTAACGCTGTTTTGAGCTATCATAAGCGCGCTCAAAAACAGGATTTATGCACAAGATAATAGACTAATTGCTCATTTTTGTTTAATTATAGTTGCTCAGGATTTCGTTAAACTTGACTAAATGCCTCTAATTGCTCGTTAATGCACCACATTTGGGTGCAGTAACTAGAGTAGCGAGTTTGAGTTATAACGTTTACGCTGCCTCTTTCGGTATGCGTTAATTGATAAGGGTAACCTTGCCCAATTAGAACGATAGGGAAATTTCATGCCTACAGAAAAGCCGACCATTATTTACACGATTACGGATGAAGCACCAGCGCTTGCCACGTATTCACTACTACCGATTATTCAATCATTCACTGCCTCATCTGGTATCAACGTTGATACGAGAGACATCTCATTAGCAGGGCGCATTATTGCAAACTTCCCTGAATATCTGAATGATGAGCAGCGTATCGGCGATGCGCTGAGTGAGCTTGGTGAGCTTGCTAAAACGCCTGAAGCAAATATTATTAAGCTTCCGAATATATCCGCATCAATTCCACAATTGAAAACGGCAATCCAAGAGCTACAAGCTAACGGATACGCACTGCCTGACTACCCAGAAGATCCAAGCTCACCAGAGCAAGAAGCCATCAAGTCGACTTACGACAAAATTAAAGGTAGTGCGGTAAACCCAGTATTACGCGAAGGTAACTCAGATCGTCGTGCTCCATTGTCAGTGAAAAACTACGCGAAGAAAAATCCGCATTCAATGGGTGCTTGGTCGAAAGACTCACAGTCGCATGTTGCGAGTATGTCGGATAAAGATTTCTTCGGTAGCGAAAAGTCAGTCACCGTTGCCGAGGCAACAAACGTTAAGATTCAATTCACTTCGGTTGACGGTAAGGTCACGACGCTAAAAGAAAACGTAGCGTTGCTTTCTGGTGAGATTATCGACGCATCGGTTCTAAATAAGAATGCCTTGGTTGAATTTTTCGAAACACAAATTGCGGAAGCTAAGCAACAAGGTGTGCTGCTGTCTCTTCACTTGAAAGCGACAATGATGAAAGTCTCTGACCCAGTTATCTTCGGTCATGCGGTTAAAGTGTACTACAAAGATGTGTTTGCCAAGCATGGTGCGTTATTTACCGAGCTTGGTGTTGACGTCCGTAACGGTATCGGTGATGTGTACGCAAAAATTGCATCATTGCCTGCGGCTCAAAAAGCTGAGATCGAAGCTGACCTTGAGGCTGTGTATGAAACACAACCGCCACTTGCGATGGTTGACTCTGACCGCGGCATTACCAACTTGCATGTACCAAGCGATATTATCGTTGATGCGTCAATGCCAGCAATGCTGCGCTCTTCTGGTCAAATGTGGGGCCCGGATGGTAAGCAACAAGACACCAAAGCTCTGATTCCAGACCGTAGTTATGCAAGCATTTATCAAGCAGTGATTGATTTTTGTATTGAGAATGGAGCGTTTGATCCAACGACAATGGGTAGTGTACCTAACGTTGGCCTTATGGCCCAAAAGGCCGAAGAATATGGCTCGCATGACAAAACATTCATTCTAGACGATGCAGGTAAAGTTGAAGTCATCAATAGCGAAGGTCTAACGCTCTTAGAGCAAACCGTCGAAGTCGGTGATATTTTCCGTATGTGCCAAGTTAAAGACGCGCCAATCCAAGATTGGGTAAAACTGGCGGTCACGCGTGCTCGCGCGTCAGGCGTGCCAGCGGTCTTTTGGCTAGATGAAGCTCGTGCACATGATGCAGAGCTGATTAAGAAAGTAAATCAGTACCTCCCAGACTATGATACGAGTGGTTTGGATATTCGAATTCTTGCGCCGCTAGAGGCAACAATTTTCTCATTAGACCGCATTAAGCAAGGGCAAGACACCATTTCTGTCACTGGTAACGTGTTACGTGATTACCTGACCGATCTTTTCCCTATTCTTGAGTTGGGCACTTCAGCGAAAATGCTCTCTATCGTTCCACTCATGAACGGTGGTGGTTTGTTTGAAACAGGTGCGGGTGGCTCAGCGCCTAAGCACGTACAGCAAGTTCAAAAAGAAAACCACTTGCGTTGGGATTCATTAGGTGAATTCCTAGCATTAGCGGCCTCTTTAGAGCACCTGAGCACGGTTAGCGGTAACGAACGTGCCAATGTATTAGCGAAAGCGTTAGACTTGGCGACAGGCCAATTCTTGGATATGAACAAGTCCCCGTCTCGCAAAGTCGGTGAATTAGATAACCGTGGCTCACATTACTACCTTGCGCTGTACTGGGCTCAAGCGCTTGCGCTTCAGACTGAAGATGCGGCTTTGGCGAGTGAATTTGCACCTATTGCAGAGCAGCTGGCATCCAACGAGAGTGTGATTGTCTCTGAGCTTAATAATGCTCAAGGTGTCCCAGGAGATCTTGGTGGTTACTACCTACTTAATGATGACTTAGTTTCACCATTAATGCGTGCAAGCTCAACACTGAACGCAATCGTCAATCGTTAGGGCTTTTGAATCGTGGGGTGACTAACCCAATGACGATGATTAGTACCTAAATGAAAACGGTCCTTATTAAGGACCGTTTTTTTTATTTTCTGAAGAGCTGTTTAAAGAGTGAGGATATAGGCTATTCACGTGTTTAGACAAAAGCTTTAGATCGTCGAGTTGTATGCCTCTCGTTTTGGACAAGTGGCAAGTATCTCGCGTCGCCCTGATTCTTTCACTTCCTCTAATATGACATCAAAGCCCCATAACCGGTACAAGTGCTTGAGAACTTCCTCGTGCCCACCGTCTAGTGGGATACGATTGTGAGGCACATGTTGTAATGTCAACGATCGGTCGCCGCGAACATCAACGTTAAACACTTGTATGTTAGGTTCAAGGTTACTTAGATTGTATTGAGCCGCCAATTTTTCTCGTATTTTTCGATAGCCCATCTCGTCATGAATAGCTGAGATCTCGATAAAGTTCTTTCTATCGTCATCAAGGATAGAGAACAGCTTAAATTCCCTCATTAATCGAGGTGAAAGATACTGGCTGATGAAACTCTCGTCTTTAAAGTTGTGCATCGCAAAATGCATGGATTCTAACCAATCGCTGCCCGCCAAGTCTGGGAACCACTCTTTATCCTCATCGGTGGGCTCTTCGCAAATGCGTTTAATATCTCTAAACATGGCAAACCCGAGCGCATAAGGGTTAATACCACTGAAATAAGGGCTGTTATAGGCAGGTTGAGCAACCACGCTAGTGTGGCTATGGAGAAATTCGAGGATGAATTTATCGCTGACCAAACCTTCGTCATAAAGGTGGTTGAGTATGGTGTAATGCCAGAAAGTCGCCCAGCCTTCATTCATGACTTGCGTTTGCTTTTGTGGATAAAAATACTGGCTGACTTTACGCACAATACGAACAATTTCACGCTGCCATGGTTCTAGGAGTGGGGCATTTTTTTCAATGAAATACAGGATATTCTCCTGCGGCTCGCTAGGGAATCGGCTTTTTTGTGTGGATTCTTTTTCTTTATTTTGTGGCACTGTTCGCCATAGTTCATTGACCTGAGATTGGAGGTAAGCCTCACGTTGCTGCTGACGGATCGTTTCCTCAGCGATGGATATTTTTTCCGGTCTTTTATATCGGTCAACGCCATAATTCATTAAAGCATGGCAGGAATCGAGGGTTTGCTCTACCTCTTCTACTCCGTATTTTTGCTCACATTCGGAGATGTAGTTTTTGGCAAATAACAGATAGTCGATAATTGAACCGGCATCTGTCCAAGTTTGAAATAGATAGTTGCCTTTGAAAAATGAGTTATGACCGTAACAAGCGTGAGCCATGACTAAGGCTTGCATGGTGACAGAGTTTTCTTCCATCAAGTAGGCAATACAAGGGTCTGAGTTGATGACGATCTCGTAGGCTAGCCCCATTTGACCGTGTTTATAACCTTGTTCAGTTTGGATGAACTTTTTACCAAAAGACCAATGGTTGTAATTGATGGGCATCCCAATACTAGAATAGGCATCCATCATTTGCTCTGACGTGATGACCTCGATTTGATTGGGGTACGTATCCAATTTATATAAAGCTGCGACGCGCTTGATTTCAGTGTGATAGCGTTCAAGCAAGTCAAATGTCCAATCAGGACCATCAGGTAGTACCTTCGATGTCGTTTTAGCTTCGGTGGTCATAGACACATCTCCCTATGTCGTTTCCTTTTGAAACAATTCCCTGAACACTGGAAAAATATCTTCAACGGAACGTATGTTTTTCATCGCAAAATTGTCAAAGTCATTTTCGAGCTTTTCATATTCATGCCACAGTGTTTGATGAGTGCGACGAGTGATTTCGATATAAGAGTAATATTGACATGCAGGTAGTAAGCTGTTGACGAGCAGTTCTTTGCATCGTGGCGAATCATCCGCCCAATTATCGCCATCGGACGCCTGTGCCGCATAGATGTTCCATTGCTCAAGAGGGAAACGTTCTTGTACAATTTGTTGCATCAGTTTTAATGCACTTGAAACAATGGTTCCACCGGTTTCTTGCGAATAGAAAAACTCATGCTCATCCACCTCTTTTGCCTGAGTGTGGTGGCGAATAAACACGACTTCAACGTTTTCGTATGTACGCGTCAGAAACAAATAGAGCAATACATAAAAGCGCTTAGCGATGTCTTTGGTGGCTTGATCCATCGAACCAGACACATCCATCAAACAAAACATAACAGCTTGGCTTGAAGGAACTGGCCGTTTTTCATAGTTCTTGAAGCGAAGATCAAAGGTGTCAATAAAGGGCACGCTTTCGATTTTTTTACGAAGGTTGGCTATCTCTTCTTTTATACGTTTTTCTTCAATAGGTTGAGCGGGTTCACTCATTTGAATGTCGTCTAACTGTTGATATAGTTCCTCAACCAATCGACGCTTTCCGGCAGTCATAGCCGTTCTGCGTGCTAATGATTGTTGCAATGAACGTACAATAGCGATGTTGGATGGCATACCAGCCGTTTGGTAGCCAGAGCGGTGCGTTTTCCACTCTTTTATTTTATTGATTTGATTTTTTTGTAGGTTAGGTAACGCTAAGTCTTCAAAGAGGATATCGAGATATTCATCTTTTGAGATCTGGAAAACGAATTCATCTTCTCCTTCGCCATCTTGACTGGCATCGCCTTGACCCGCGCCACCGCCTTGTCCTCCCTTCGGGGGACGTTCAATTTTGTCTCCAGTAATGAATTGGTCATTACCCGGATGCACTTGCTCTTTTAATCCGCCTTTACCTTGATGAAAGATTGGCTCGCTGATATCAGTATTGGGTATCGAGACATCTTCGCCGGTTTCCGTATTTGTGATTGAGCGTCGGTTCACTGCATCAGTGACGGACTCTTTGATTTTTTGCTTATGTCGGCGCAAGAATCGTTGTCGATTAACGGCACTCTTATTTTTACCATTTAGGCGTCTATCGATAAATTGAGACATGAGCTATTACTCCCTGTATTCCCCTCACCAAGCAGAACCCGAGCGTTCACTCGGGGCTGCGTAAAAAGCTCGGTGTGTTTAAGAGGACTTACGAACGCGCAAGTACCACTCAGACAATAGCCTTACTTGTTTTTCGGTATAGCCTTTTTCCATCATACGGTTGACAAAATCGTCGTGCTTGCGTTGATCGTCTGATGAAGTTTTGGCATTGAAAGAGATGACCGGCAGCAGTTCTTCAGTGTTAGAGAACATTTTCTTTTCGATTACGGTGCGTAATTTTTCGTAACTCGTCCAAACTGGGTTCGAACCGTTATTGTTTGCACGTGCTCTAAGAACAAAGTTAACAATCTCGTTACGGAAGTCTTTTGGATTGCTGATCCCTGCTGTTTTCTCAATTTTTTCGAGTTCCTCATTGAGTGAAGAACGATCAAATAACTGCCCAGTTTCTGGATCTCGATACTCTTGATCTTGAATCCAAAAATCGGCATACGTGACGTATCGGTCAAAGATATTTTGGCCGTACTCAGAATAAGATTCGAGATAAGCAGTTTGAATCTCTTTACCGATGAACTCAACATAGCGAGGTACAAGATAACCCTTTAAGAATTCAAGGTATTTTTCGCCCACCTCTTGAGGGAACTGTTCTCGCTCAATTTGTTGCTCGATGACATAAAACAGATGTACCGGGTTGGCCGCGACTTCTGTTTGGTCAAAGTTGAACACGCGAGACAAGATCTTGAAGGCAAATCGTGTCGATAACCCAGACATGCCTTCATCAACGCCAGCGTAGTCTCGGTATTCTTGATAGCTTTTTGCCTTAGGATCCGTGTCTTTAAGCGTTTCGCCGTCATAAACTCGCATTTTAGAGAATAACGATGAATTCTCTGGGTCTTTTAGGCGTGAAAGGACACTGAACTGACCTAATAACTCTAGCGTACTTGGTGAACAAGGTGCTTTGGTCAGCTCAC
Source organism: Vibrio sp. 10N.286.49.B1 (assembly GCF_002873335.1). Lineage (GTDB taxonomy): Bacteria > Pseudomonadota > Gammaproteobacteria > Enterobacterales > Vibrionaceae > Vibrio. The sequence goes on from NZ_MCUW01000078.1 coordinate 37,465, forward strand.
TGTGTTCAAGAAGTTTTTGATAAATTTTAACTTCTTCAGAGACTCGTAAACAGTAAGGAACTTTCACAATATAGACACGATCTAGGAATGCTTCGTTATTCTTATTGTTTCTAAACGTTTGCCATTCTGATTCGTTCGAGTGCGCCAGAATCATACCGTCAAAGGGCAGGGCAGAAAGCCCTTCAGTACCGTTGTAGTTGCCTTCTTGCGTTGCTGTCAATAATGGGTGTAGCACCTTAATTGGCGCTTTGAACATCTCTACAAATTCCATCAAGCCTTGGTTCGCCCGACAAAGTGCACCCGAGTAGCTGTAGGCATCAGGGTCATCTTGTGAGAAATGCTCAAGTTGTCGAATATCGACTTTACCCACTAACGATGAAATGTCTTGGTTGTTTTCATCGCCGGGTTCGGTTTTCGCTATCCCGACTTGGTCGAGAATCGATGGACGCACTTTCACCACTTTAAATTTGGTAATATCACCACCAAAATCGTGCAGACGTTTTGCTGCCCAAGGAGACATCACTGAACGAACATAGCGCTTTTCAATGCCGTATTCACTTTTAAGTAAATCGCCATCCTCAGACACATCAAACAGACAGAATGGGTGATCATTTACTGGGCTTCTTTCGCCGTTTGCAGATAAAACGTAGATAGGCATCTTTTGCATTAATGCTTTAAGTTTTTCAGCAAGTGATGATTTCCCTCCGCCTACAGGACCGAGAAGGTATAAAATTTGTTTTCTTTCTTCCAAGCCTTGAGCGGCATGCTTGAGGTAGGAGACGATCTGTTCAATGGCGTCTTCCATTCCATAAAAGTCTTCGAAGGTTTTATAGCGCGATATGATTCTATTTGAAAAAAGGCGGCTCAAATGTGGATCTTGTGCCGTGTCGATGACCTCAGGCTCACCGATTGCAAGTAACAGACGTTCAGCTGCATTAGCGTAAGCACTTTTTTCGTCTTTACATAGACTCAAGAATTCTTGAATTGATAGCTCTTCATCTTTTGCGGCTTCGTACCGCGATTGATAATGGTCGAAAATACTCATAGCTGATTCCCCTTAAACCGGCAAAGCTGACTGATAACACACAAATAATGCGACTCCATGTCAATTTAAAGACTAGTAGGCTTTTGAGATTTATGCTTTACAATTATGTGTTTATTTGTAAACCAGTGGAGAGGGGCGGATGAAAATCAGTGGAAGTCTCAGGTATTAAACAACGGTCTTGTTTTTGGGAATTGTCGGTATTTCTATTGGGGTACTTGAATGAATAACGCCCCGCTTGATAGTTGCGAGGCGTATTAAATTTGAGCTATCACACTTCGTGTAGACGATTAAGCGTTAAATATTTGCTTAAATTCAGCACTAGATAAATGGTACTGACGAGGGCAATTTTTCCACGTAACCAGCATACGACGATATTTTTCAAGCATTGGCATTTGGCTGTTAAAATGATGGTCTGCTTTATCAAATTGTGGATATAACCCTTCAGAGTCAACTAAAAAACGGACATAATTGACAAGTTGAGCCTCACTTGCAATGTCAAAGCCTAGGAATAACAAACGACGTTGATCGACGTCTTTACGCTCATTTTGGTCGAGCATTTTGTTTGATTCTTGCATGGCGTGGTACATCTCCATGATGTCGATAATTTCACGACATTCATCTTCAATGAGACAACCGAACTCTTTGTTCATCTCACGCATTTGAAGTTCATAGCCACGTTCAACAATGGTTTGTAGTCTTTTATATTTGTTTTCACTTTCAGGGCTAAGTTTAGCCATTAGGTAATATTGATTCGACAAAATTAGACGTTGAGCATTAGTCATTTCCATCTTTGGAGCCTCACTACAGATAGTCTTTTATTATATGCGGTGTACCGCATTTGAATTTTAGTTAGGGTACCAGCTTACGGCCAATAAGGAACATGATCTCAACACAAAATTGTGACAAAAAAACGCGCATCCTGCGCGTTTTTGTTCTGAGGTGCATATCGGTTAGTATTTTACGACATCTGTATATTGTGAAAGGATATCAACGATGCTATCCATCACTTCTTTTGATGGTGGTTGCGTTCCCTCTAATGGGTAGTCATACCCCAGAGCTTCCCACTTATGTGCACCGAGTTTGTGGTATGGCAATAGCTCCACTTTTTCAATGTTATCCATACCTTGAATAAATTGGCCTAACAAATGCGCAGATTCAGGGTCGTCGGTGTACCCAGGAACAATGACATAGCGGATCCAAGTTTTCTGATTTATTTTTTGTAGATAGCGAGCGAAATCTAAGGTTCGTCGGTTAGAGACCCCAATGAAATCTTGGTGAATTTCGTCTTTCATATGCTTGATATCTAGCATAACGAGATCAGTTGCGGCGAGCACTTCGTCCACCACCTCGGTGTGCTTTCGAATATAGCCATTGGTGTCTAAACACGTATGGATACCTTCGGCTTGTGCTGCTTGAAAAAAGTCACGGACAAACTCAGGTTGAAGCATCGCTTCGCCACCCGAACATGTAATACCGCCGCCTGAGGCATTCATGAAATGACGGTATGATTTCGCTTCAGCGATCAATTCATCAACCGTTACTTCTTTCCCGCCGTGAGTGTCCCATGTATCGCGATTATGACAATACATGCAGCGCATAAGGCAGCCTTGTAAGAACACGATAAAGCGTATCCCAGGGCCATCGACTGTGCCACAGGATTCGTATGAGTGAATGCGTCCAGATATTGACATGAGCTCTTTCTCTACTAATTATTTTTACCCGCTATTTTATTATAAAACAGCGGCGCCTAACAGGAAAACTGGCGGAAACCTTCATCCTGTGAATACAGCGTATGATGTTGTTAATAATAGGTAACTGTTAGATGCTGGAATAGTGGTACCCGTCACGTTCATTTGGGCTTTATTGATTGTGACGAGTCTTGAAACGACTCTGCGGCAACTGCAGGTAATGATTAGGTACGCGGCGTAGCCACTTAAAAAAAAGCAAACATAGACATCCCGCCGTTAGTGTAAATCGAACGAGGTGCTTCTTTATATTCCGAGGATTTAGTCGCTAGAAAGGTACTGATACCAATATATTGGTTATACCAAGTTACTCCAACAATAGCCTCTGCTTGGAGTGGTTCTAATGTGACATTATAGGCGGCGCTTGGCTCTGGAATACCAGGTCGATCGCCTTGAATGGTCAGATCATTAAATCGATAGCGGGCTTTTGCTCCCAAATAGCCAAACCAGCCGGTGTTTGAAGCGCCAATCATGCCAGCCTTAAATGGATTTTCACTGCTGATATTGGCGGACCCAAAACTGCCACTTAGGTCCTTTCCCCACCTGAACATCGCACCTGTAGATAGATCACTTCTAAAGTTACCAATGTTAGTCTCTGTGACGTTCGATATTTCCCATGAGGTATGCTCAGACAGGGACTGCCTTTGTAAATTGAAATGTGTTAAATAGCCGATACTGCCGGCGGCTTGATCTTCAATTTGATATTCCCAGCCTTTAGGCTCGGTTGACCTTGTTATTGAGTGAACAAGCTTCTGAGCTCGGTCAGCAAATGAGCTTTCGCCAGTAGCGCCTATGGTAAGGTTGAACCGTTGCGCTTGTTGAGGGTGCAAGCTGATATAGTTTAGTTCTGCGTAAAAATAGCCCGCATAGGGGCGATCATTGGCGACGGGTTTGGAAGAATTGATATCCGAAGGTGTCCACATCTTATGCCCGAGTTGGATTTCTATCTTATCAAGTGATGATGCTTTCCAGTACGACAAACTCAATGGTTTAAAAGCAGGATAGGGTGAGATTTTTCCACTCGTATAGGAAAAGAATAGGCCATTAGTATAGTCTTCGTCAGTACCAAACACACTGTCATTGTCTATTGAGAACGCAAGGGTAGAGCGTTCAGACGCGAGTGCACTTACAGATAACAAAACTAAAGGGAATACAACACTATAATTCATGACCCACTCTCTTTCAGTACAACGGATAGAGTTAATCTAAGTTAAGACGATAGTGTGATGTTTGTGAAGGGGAAGGTTGGATATTAGGAGCGAAAGTTCGGTGTAGAGAGGGAGAGTTGTAAGCAATATTTACACGTAACCATTAATACTAAATGGCAAAATAAGCCTATTATGGGCTAAAAAAAACCTCGCCGAAGCGAGGTTTATGTCTAAATCATTATAACGTTAAATTATAGAGACTCAGTAAATGTACGTGCGATTACGTCTGCTTGCTGCTCTGGTGTTAGAGAGTTAAAGCGTACTGCGTAACCTGATACACGGATTGTTAACTGAGGGTAATTCTCAGGGTGCTTAACTGCGTCTTCAAGAGTGCCGCGGTTAAGAACGTTAACGTTAAGGTGTTGACCACCTTCGATGCCAGCTTCGTGGTGGAAGTAACCATCCATTAGGCCTGCAAGGTTAGCACGTTGGCTATCTTCTTCTTTACCTAGCGCATTAGGAACGATAGAGAAAGTGTAAGAGATACCATCTTGTGCGTCAGCGAACGGTAGTTTACCTACAGAAGTAAGTGAAGCTACAGCACCTTTTTCGTCACGACCGTGCATTGGGTTTGCACCAGGAGCGAAAGGAGCGCCAGCACGACGACCGTCTGGAGTGTTACCTGTCTTCTTACCGTATACCACGTTTGAAGTGATAGTAAGGATAGACTGAGTAGGGATTGCATCACGGTACATCTTAAGCTTACGGATTTTGCCCATAAACGTAGAAACAAGCTCACATGCGATGTCATCAACGCGTGCATCATTGTTACCAAATTTAGGGTAATCGCCTTCGATTTCGAAATCAGTTGCAATACCGTCTTCGTCACGTACTGGTTTAACAGTAGCGTACTTGATAGCAGACAATGAGTCAGCAGCAACAGAAAGACCTGCAATACCACATGCCATAGTACGACGAACGTCACGGTCATGTAGAGCCATTAGAGACGCTTCGTAGCTGTACTTATCGTGCATGAAGTGAATGCTGTTTAGCGCAGTCACGTATTGCTTCGCTAGCCAATCCATGAAGTGGTCTAGACGGTCCATTACTTTGTCGTAATCAAGAACTGAATCAGTCATTGGTGCTTCTTTAGGACCAACCTGCATTTTCAGTTTCTCATCAATGCCGCCATTGATTGCGTACAACATTGTTTTAGCAAGGTTAGCACGAGCGCCAAAGAACTGCATTTGCTTACCAACAATCATTGGAGATACACAACAAGCGATTGCGTAGTCGTCAGATTCTAGGTCAGGACGCATTAGGTCATCATTTTCGTACTGGATAGAAGAAGTATCGATAGATACTTTTGCACAGAACTTCTTGAAGCCTACAGGCAGTTGCTCAGACCAAAGAACCGTGATGTTTGGCTCTGGCGATGGACCCATTGTGTATAGGCTGTTTAGGAAACGGAAGTTAGTACGTGTCACTAGTGTACGACCGTCGATACCCATACCACCCATTGATTCTGTTGCCCAGATTGGGTCACCAGAGAACAACTCATCGTATTCAGGAGTACGTAGGAAACGAACCATACGTAGCTTCATGACGAAATGGTCAATCATTTCTTGTGCTTCAACTTCTGTGATCTTACCAGCAGCGATATCACGCTCGATAAAGATATCTAGGAAAGATGAAGTACGGCCAAGAGACATTGCTGCGCCGTTTTGTGATTTAACTGCAGCTAGGTAGCCGAAGTAAGTCCACTGAATCGCTTCTTGAGCAGTTTGAGCTGGCTCAGAGATATCGAAACCGTATTTTTCAGCCATAACTTTGATTTGGCCAAGTGCACGGTGTTGCTCAGAGATTTCTTCACGAAGTTGCATTGTTGCTGCTAGGTCTTCGCCGTTTTCGAAACGCTCTTGAAGAGAAGCAAATTGAGCTTGCTTATCTTTCATTAGGAAGTTGATACCGTAAAGTGCTACACGACGGTAATCACCGATGATACGACCACGACCGTATGCATCAGGAAGACCTGTTAGAACACCTGATTTACGACATTTTAGGATGTCAGGCGTGTAGATATCGAAAACACCAGCATTGTGTGTTTTACGGTATTCAGAGTAGATTTTTGAAACCATTGGGTCGAGAGTGCGACCGTATGCTTTGCAAGAACCTTCAACCATACGTACACCACCGTTAGGGATGATGGCACGTTTAAGTGGTGCTTCAGTTTGAAGACCCACGATAGTCTCTAGGTCTTGCTCAATGTAGCCTGCATCGTGTGCAGTGATGGTAGAAATAACAGAAGTATCGAAATCTACAGGTGCTTTAGTCGCGTTTTCCTGCTTGATACCTTCCATTACTTTAGCCCAAAGCTTGTTAGTTGCTTCAGTACCTTCAGAAACTAGGAAGTCTTCGTCACCTTCATAAGGTGCATAGTTCTTTTGGATGAAATCACGAACGTTTACTTCGTTTTGCCACTCACCTGCCGCAAAACCTTCCCAAGCTTTAGCAAATTGCTCTGCCATGACATACCTACCTTGTTAGTAGAAAAAACACGTACTGTTCTCTGGTAATCGAGTGTTCTCCGAATGGGGAACCAGTACACACATTAATAAAAATATTTATGGTCAATCATAGTACCAATTAATCATAAATATTGTTATTCATCAGGTTGAAATCAAGTCTACACTAAAAATTTATTGTAAAACTTAAACTAAATCAATAAAAATTAAAAAAACATAATAAAAATTTGGGTAGCGACGGGCACTACCCAAATTTTTCACTGCATTTCTATAGGAATGCTGGGATTCCATACTGGCCTTCTAGCATACCAACAGCAAGCATTGCTATCAGACATACGACGAAGACACCAACAGGGATCACGATCTTGTCTACAAAAGATAGACGAGATGCACGCTCTTTGTCGCCAATAAGGCCATTATTATCGAGGAACATGGTTAGCGCCCAAGCAAGTACAGGGTTCGCTACCACAGCTGCAAAGATACAGATGCCTGCTGCTTGAGAGTCTTTTGTTTCTCTTACCATTTGCATACCTGCTTCAAGTAGCGGCAAGAATACACCCACAAGCAACGCAACACGCATCACTGGTGGCCACACTGCAACATCCATCGGGAAGCCTAGGATTGCAACAATGATACACAAAGAACCAAGAAGAATCGCGCCCGCTGGGATAGGACGTTTTGCGATAGCTGCAGGGATCATGTACGTACCCCAAGAAGAGGTAATGTTACCACCACCTACCGCTGTACCAACCATTTGACGAACTGAACACATCGTCATAGTGTCATCAACATCCATCAATACTTTTTCAGTTTTGCGAGGATAGTTAAGTTCTTGGAAGATACGGTGACCTAAGAAATCCGGGGACCACATTGCTACCGCTAAGATCGCGAATGGTAATGAAGCAATGAAGTGTGCAAGATTTGGTAAACCTAATTGCCAACCTTGTTCTGTGCTGCCCCACCAGTAAACAGGGTTCAGGTTCGGGATCCCCATTTGTGTTTCAAATGTTAGGTCAAAGCCGGCGCCTAAACCTAGCGCAATCAATAACCCGGTAATCGCACAAACTGGAATCGCTAACCAACGCTTGTTGATTTTCGCAAGATAGGCATACACAGCAATGTTAATACCAAGAACCACTAAGCCAACATAGCCCATGCTCCCAGCGTCAACCGTGGCAGACGAAAGGCCTACTGCCCATTCTTGAATCGATCCGATTTGACTCATGGTTCCGGTGAAGCCTAAGAAAATCAATAGACCACCAGCGGTACCTTGCGAGGTGAGATTCACCAGCTTGGACCCACCTTTGAAGTAGCTCAATAGTAGACCGAAGACACCCAATAAAATAGCAAGAGCGAGAGGGTGAGCGCCTGCAAGAGCAATTGAGCCAATCAGTGGAATCATTGGTCCGTGGTTACCGGCAAGGTTGGCTCTTGGATTGAAGAAGCCAGAAGCAAGAATACAGAACAACAGAGCAGGGATCAGCATCTCTACACGTGCAACTTCAATTGCAAATTCTTTGCCAAGGTTTACATGGTCCCATGCTGCGGTTAAACCGTCAGCCCAAGACATCATTACCGCTGAATACATGGCGATAATACCAATAGTACCCGCCAGGGCAGGTACTAAGTCTTCGAGTTCAAAGCGGAAATCACGACCTGGTAGGTTTAATCCATAGCGGCGTGGTTTCATGATTTGAAGTTCGTGGTCTAGGTATTCAGAGCGGCTGGCAAACTCAGAAGCAGGACGGTGAAGCTCTTGATAGCTTTTAGTCTCAATATCTGAATCAGAATGCGCTTTATTAACGGCGTCTGACATAGATTCCTCATTTATAAAAAGTTAGTCGTTTGGCGTTTTAGTCGTTTGGCTTGATAGAAGAATACATTCGCAAAATATGAAATGGATACTTACACGCGACTAGCGTGCTTAAGAATAGACGATATCTATAACAAATAGGCGAATAATTCGTGCTATATCAATGCAGCCGAGTCTAGCAAGCAACGCTAAGAGCTTGATTGATCTTGATCACTTTACGAAAAATTGTGAAAGAAAATTACAACCAATGTTTGAATGTGCGCACTTGATTAACATTCTGCGTAAGTCACTTTCACAAATTAACAATATGAGTCAGGTTTACTAAGCAGAAATAACTCAATCTATTGCAATAAAACTAATAGGTGGCATATTCCTTGCTTGTTTTAAGGTAATAGATTGGCATGGCAACGCTTTGCCGCACAAAAATCAGCTAGGAAAGAATGATGAAAAAAAGACTAATGTTGCCGCTTGTTGCCGCGATTTCCACAGTGATGGTTGGGTGTGGTGGAGGCGGCGGTGGCGATAGTTCTCCCTCAACACCGAAAACGACTTTTACGTTTAACTTTCTGAAAGCCAAGTCGGAATCGGCGGCAACGAACTTACAGTGTCGCATCTATAAAGAATTTGAAGAGCAGGGAGAAGATATGGTTCTGCATTATTACTCTCTTGGTAATGCGTTGGACCAGAGCATTATTGCTTATTATTCTGATGAAAATGGAGTAAAGGTTGGAGATTCAATTTACGCATCATCTGGTAAGTTAAGCATAGTGCTTGAAAGTATGCCGGACGATGGTTACGTCACGATTCAAGAGTTTAACGGTACCATTATTAACGCGACGACGTTGAGTAAGAGCTTGTTATCAACAGATTCAAGTAGCTTACGTAGCGTAGATTTGTCTATTACTGGAAATACGCAAACAACAAGTTGTATCTCCGGATCTAATGATGTTGAAACAAGCGTGAACAACCTTGAATACGACAACGCGCCGGACTCATCAGGGAGCAAGGATTCAAATTACTACTTTGATTCCCAGCTTGACACAGTGACGTTGACGAATCCAAAGCTTGGTAGCACGAACCTAAAAAAAATCACCGCTGAAAAAACGATGATTACACAATACCGAACGAGCGATCGCACCCAACTTTTTCAGTATGGCTTCTCCGGTTGGAACAACGATGTGATGTCCTTTGCTGGAAGTCAGAAAACACCGGAATACAGTAACTACTCTCAAATTGATTTTCAGAATATCGACATATCATTAATATATTCGGGTTTTCGGTACGCATTGGCAACGATCGACAAAAACGCTAGCTTTTATCACCCTCAACAAACTAACGCAGAAACTTGGGTATTTGATGTTCAAGGTGGAATAGCTACGCCAAACTGGGAAAGTTCATTTAGTGATGCAATTAGCGATATGGATTGGATATTGAAGGTTGATGACATTAATCTCTTTGATGCCTCGGGTGTTAATGATTCAAACCCTTCTGTATCATCAGGGGTTATCGACGTCTCAGCAAGTATTGGTGTATCGGACGAGAATGGTATTCAACGAGTGACCTATGAGCAGGGGACTACGGTAGGGACCACGCCTTATGTATTGAGACATACTTTGTATACTGAAATACGCCCTCAAGTTTTAGTACCTGAACTAGAGTACGGCTCAATTCCTGGGGAGGCCTCTAAAGACCTCGTGGTTTCCAATAGCTCACAGTTCCATCAGAGTTACTTGTTTACCGAAAACAGTAATGATGTCTCTATTGCGGAGTTCATGAGTCAATACAGTCACTCGGAATCTAAGATTGCAAAAGATGAAATTGGTGTATTAAAAAGCTTGGTTGAAATGAGAGATATCGAAAACAACATTTTGCAAACTAAAACGTTGATGTTGTTGAGACCAAACAGCTAATTCCGACTTATTGTTACCACTGTAAGCCCCTCACGTCAGGGGCTTTTTCCTTTCTATCTATACGTTTGCAGTCTATTAGCTTGATAGGATTTCCTGAATCCTTTAAAAGGGTTGAATAAAACAATCTAATTCATAAGCTATCTCTTGAATCATTTTCAATGAAATGTAAAAAAGGTTGTTATATAGTGTTTTGACGTACGATTTAGTTACATGACTGAAGTGGAACAATACACTCGCATTAGAGTTGCTTCTAATCGGTGTGAAGCGACGGTGTTAAATCACATGAAAGTGAAGGTTTGAAGGTTAAAAGGGAACGATAACTCCGTTTTATGCCGTAGGGAGCAAGTAGTGTTAGCAAAAAGAATTATTCCTTGTCTGGATGTCCGAGATGGTCAAGTGGTGAAGGGTGTCCAGTTCCGTAACCATGAAGTAATAGGTGATATTGTCCCTCTTGCGGCTCGTTATGCAGAAGAAGGTGCAGATGAACTGGTTTTTTATGATATCACCGCATCGAGTGATGGCCGTGTTGTTGACAAAAGCTGGGTTGCTCGAGTCGCTGAAGTAATTGATATCCCATTTTGTGTTGCTGGTGGCATCAAGTCTGCAGAGGACGCTGCTCGCATTTTGGAGTTCGGGGCTGATAAAGTCTCAATTAACTCTCCAGCTTTAGCGAATCCTGAGTTGATTACTGAATTAGCCGACAAATTTGGTGTCCAGTGCATCGTGGTGGGCATAGATTCCTACTTTGATAAAGAGACGGGTAAATATCAGGTCTACCAGTTTACGGGTGATGAAAACCGAACCAAAGCGACGCAATGGGAAACCCGCGACTGGGTGCAAGAAGTTCAGAAGCGTGGGGCTGGAGAGATCGTTCTTAATATGATGAACCAAGATGGTGTTCGTAGTGGGTACGATCTGACTCAACTCAACATGGTTCGCGAAGTTTGCCATGTCCCTCTCATTGCTTCAGGCGGAGCTGGGGCGATGGAACACTTTTCTGAAGTATATAAAGAAACAAACGTGGATGGGGCGCTCGCCGCGTCTGTCTTCCACAAGCAAATTATTAATATTGGTGAGCTAAAGCAATATTTAGCTGGTCAAGGTGTGGAGATCAGATTATGAGTAATACAGCTGCAGCATTAAAAGAACGTATTGACTGGGAAAAAGTAGATGGACTGATCCCTGCGATCATTCAGGACTTTCAGTCAAGCCAAGTGCTGATGATGGGTTACATGACACCAGATGCGCTAGATAAAACGACTGAGACTCAACAAGTCACGTTTTTCTCCCGTACAAAAGCGCGACTTTGGACCAAAGGAGAAACATCTGGGAATGTTCTTCAACTAAAATCGATCGCGTTAGATTGCGATAATGATACGCTATTGGTGAAAGTAGACCCTATTGGACCAACTTGCCACACTGGGACCACAACGTGTTTCGACGCCGATCAACAAGAAGAATCACAAATGGTGTGGCTTCATCAGCTTGAGCAATTGCTCGCCGACCGAAAAAATGCTGATCCTGACTCCTCCTATACCGCGAGCCTCTATGCTAGGGGCACCAAGCGTATATCGCAAAAAGTTGGCGAAGAAGGCGTTGAAGTCGCGCTTGCGGCAACGTCGGGTGACAAGGCGGAATTAGTCTGTGAATCTGCCGATTTAATTTACCATTTACTTGTTTTACTGCAGGACCAAGGTTTATCACTTAATGACGTTGTTAACAAATTGAAAGAGCGTCATAAATAGCTGGCTCAGTATGACCCAGTAAACAAAGCATAAAAAAACCCTCTACAGAGGGTTTTTTTATGGAATCTACGTCGATAGTGCGGTAAATCACCTAACTAAATTGTAAGCCGTATAACATTATATTGCACAAATGAGTGGTAATCATCTAAGCCGCAGAACAATTAGACTGTTGATACCCAATATATTGTTGAACCCATTAGGTTGTTGAAACATCGTGTCTTCGATTAAATATTTATTAGTGTGAGCTTAAACGTTATTTGGCCATGTCACCGTCCACAGGGGTCACAGAACTTGCATGGTATCCTTTAGGCCCTTCTTCTACTTCATAGTTGACTTGTTGTCCCGCTTTTAATGTGCGGTAACCATCCATATGAATCGTTGAATAATGTGCAAAAATATCGTTGTCGCCACCTTCTGGACAAATGAATCCAAATCCCTTGGCATTGTTAAACCATTTTACTGTACCTGTAGCCATGCTATACATCCCTCATGCATTTTTCTGAAGTTGTTCGAAGACACGGGTTACCACTTCACCGTCGACACTTCCTTATCGGTCACTTAAATTTTCAAAGCTCTTTTCATTATCTCATCGCGGCTAGGATAAAAATCCACAGTAAGTAAATTCCTACCCAAGGGTGAGTATCAAGATAAACTTGTTAAATTTTAGTCACTAAATAACCACTTTAGTCAATCATTAAACTTAGTCAATAAGAATGTCACATAAATAACTACATATTCTAAACATATTCACTTTGGTTTTAACAATGTCGTAAACGGTGGCTTTAGTTTGGGGCGTGATGATGTATTCTTAATGGGGAGGGGGAAATGTTTTTTCTACTTGGCTCATATGTGACACACACTAATAGCATTGTTTTGTTTGCAGCGATACAATTGGTGTCTTAGTCTCTAATATAGAGATGCTTTTCGAGTGTAGCGACAATGTACCTCTGTAACAGTAAGGTAACGATGTTGTTTATACAGTCTTTTGAATATTAACGAAAACTCTCAAACATTCTGGCCATGAGTAAAAATTTTGAATGGGTGACTCCAGACTCAGATTTACTGGAGAAAGAAAAAACTAAGGTTAAGCCACCGGGCATGTACCACGTTGTTTTAAATAATGATGATTACACCCCGATGGACTTTGTTGTAGAAATCTTGGAACGCTTTTTTTCACTCAACGAAGATCAAGCGACGCAAGTGATGCTACAGGTACATTATGACGGTAAAGCCGTATGTGGCACCTATACATCCGAAGTCGCTGAAACAAAAGTTGCTCAAGTGACCATGTATTCAAGGGAAAATGAACATCCACTTTTGTGTACCATGGAAAAAGCCTAATTTTCGAATGAATGGCAGTTGTCATTCCTTAGGAGGTACTTATGCTGAATAAAGAATTAGAATCGAGTCTCAACGGCGCATTTGCTCGTGCCCGTGACAAAAGACATGAATTCATGACCGTAGAGCATCTCCTTTTAGCATTGTTAGAAAACGATTCTGCTAAAGAAGCTTTAACGGCTTGTAGCGCAAATCTCGACAATTTGCGTGAAGAGCTCGACGCATTCATCGACCAAACTACGCCGTTAATTCCTGATAACGACGATACCCGTGAGACACAGCCAACACTCAGTTTTCAACGAGTGTTGCAACGCGCTGTTTTCCATGTGCAATCTTCTGGTCGTAGCGAAGTGACAGGGGCCAATGTGCTCGTTGCCATATTTAGTGAGCAGGAATCACATGCTGCCTATTTGCTGAAGAAAAACGACATTAGCCGTTTAGATATCGTTAATTTTATCTCTCACGGTATTACCAAAAACTCGGGTGCGTCGGACAGTGAGCCAACAAGCGGCTCATTGGGCGGAGGAAGTGAACCCGTTGAAGATGCAAATGGTGAAGATCGCTTAGAAAATTTTGCGACCAACCTGAATCAAGTCGCCAAAGATGGTGATATCGACCCGCTTATCGGTCGAGACAAAGAGCTTGAAAGAACCATACAAGTATTGTGTCGTCGTCGTAAAAATAACCCATTGCTTGTCGGCGAAGCTGGAGTCGGTAAAACCGCTATCGCAGAAGGACTGGCATGGAGAATCGTTGAAGGCTTGGTGCCTGACGTGATTGAAAATTGTGTTATTTATTCTTTAGATATTGGGTCCTTGCTGGCCGGCACTAAATATCGAGGGGACTTCGAGAAACGCTTTAAAGCCATATTGAAGCAACTTGAGAAAGAAGACGACGCAATTCTATTTATCGATGAAATCCATACTATTATTGGCGCGGGTGCTGCTTCTGGCGGGCAAGTTGATGCAGCAAACCTTATCAAGCCATTACTGAGCAGCGGTAAACTACGTTGTATTGGGTCAACGACCTACCAGGAATACAGTAATATCTTTGATAAAGAACGAGCATTATCTCGTCGTTTCCAAAAAATTGACGTGGTTGAACCATCATTAGACGATACCACTAAGATATTGATTGGTTTGAAACCTAAGTATGAAGCGCATCATGAGGTTCGTTATACCAACAAAGCACTTCGTGCCGCGGTTGAGCTTTCGGCCAAATATATTAATGAACGTCATCTGCCTGACAAAGCAATTGATGTTATCGATGAAGCTGGGGCTCGTAGCCGGTTAGTCCCAGCGAGCCGACGTAAGAAAACCGTCGGGGTTGCCGATATCGAGTCAATGGTTGCGAAGATGGCCCGTATTCCAGAAAAGTCAGTGTCTTCATCGGACAAAGACATTCTTCAAAATCTAGATGAAAAAATGAAGATGCTTGTCTTTGGTCAAGATAAGGCTATCGATGTTCTATCTGAAGCAATCAAGATGACTCGTGCGGGCTTAGGTAATGATGATCGCCCAGTCGGCTCTTTCTTATTTGCAGGCCCAACAGGGGTCGGTAAAACCGAAGTTACCGTTCAGTTGTCCAAATTACTGGGTATCGAGCTGCTAAGGTTTGACATGTCTGAGTACGGTGAGCGCCACTCCGTTAGTCGGTTGATTGGTGCGCCTCCTGGTTATGTTGGCTACGACCAAGGCGGACTGCTCACAGACTCAGTGATTAAACATCCGCATTCAGTTGTCCTATTGGATGAGATTGAAAAAGCGCACCCGGATATTTTTAACTTGCTGTTGCAGGTCATGGATAACGGTACATTAACGGATAACAATGGCCGTAAAGCCGATTTCCGAAATGTTATTCTTGTCATGACAAGTAACGCGGGCGTTTCTGAGACAGAGAAAAAATCGATTGGTCTTATTCAACAAGATCACCAACCAGATGCCATGGGAGCGATTAAGCGTGTATTCACACCTGAATTCCGCAACCGCCTTGATGGAATTATTTGGTTTAATAGTCTCGACGATACCGTTATCCATCAAGTGGTCGATAAGTTTATCGTTGAGCTCCAGGCCCAACTAGACTCACGAGGGGTATCTTTAGAGGTTTCTGCAGATGCGCGTGATTGGTTAGCTCTTAAAGGCTATGACAAGACGATGGGCGCGCGTCCAATGGGACGAGTGGTGCAAGACAAACTTAAGAAACCGTTGGCTAATGAGCTGTTGTTTGGCTCGCTTATAGATGGTGGCACGGTAAGAGTATCGCTAAAAGATGACGACTTAGACTTTGAGTATATTGGCTCGAAAGAAGAAGTTCTTCACTAGTCAGCATCCGTTTGCCAAAGAAAAAAACGTACGAATTATCGTACGTTTTTTTTTGACCATACTTGGGGCTGCTTACGCTAAACCTAAGATGATGGCTTGTACTACTAAAAACAAAAAACGGAGCCTAAGCTCCGTTTTTTTGTGATCGGTTAAACCTAGAGATTAACGAGCACGGAAGACGATGCGACCTTTAGATAGGTCGTATGGAGTCATCTCTACAGTTACTTTGTCACCAGTAAGGATACGGATGTAGTTTTTACGCATCTTACCAGAGATGTGAGCTGTAACTACGTGACCGTTTTCTAGTTCAACACGGAACATTGTGTTTGGTAGAGTATCAAGAACAGTGCCTTGCAACTCAATTACGTCTTCTTTAGCCATTGAACCCTCTTTCGAAATGTGGCGCTTTTAACGGTCTGCATTGTGCCGTCAAAATCTTTATAAGTAAAGTTGTCGCGTATTCTACCCTTGCCACCGCTGATTTACTAGCCTTTGATGACGTTGGAAGCGGGTTTTATAGTTCATTGCGGAACATTGGTCGATTTGATACCCCAAATATAGCCATTGTTTATCATATTGTTGGCAGTATTGTGCTTGAAAGAGTACGGCAAGCGTTCCTAAGGACAACGAGATGTCAGGGTCAAAAAAGGTGTAAAAAGCACTAGCGCTGTTTTCTAAAATATCAGTAATGGCAACACCCACAAGTGTGTCACCGTCATAAATATGCAAAAAATGCATTGTCATCCAGCCACATTTTGCAAAGTCAAAGAACTGTTCTTTTTTAGGAGGGTGCATACTGCCACTTGTGTGGCGAGCGTTAATATATTTAGCATAAAGCTCAAACCAGTTTTCATCGAGCTCTGAATTAATCCTCCATGAGAGGTGCTTAGACTTGGCCAAAAGGCGTTTTTGGCTTTTTGTTGGTTTGAAATCAGGGATAGCGACTCTCAGTGCCTGACAAGATTGGCAGTGATCGCATTGGGGTTTATAAATCACATCACCACTGCGTCGAAACCCGTTAGCCAGTAACATCTCGAAGTGTTGTTCGTCATGACAATATTTTTCTAAGACGATGGCAACGCGTTCATCCTGGCCTTTGAGGTAACTACAGGGTTGATTGGTCGTTAAGCCAATACGGATTTGCTGTGAAGCCATATTCATTTGCTTGCTTCCTCACGTTTTATTGACGTCGTTGAGTGGCTGACTTTGATTTCTTGACGGTGGTAGCAGCCTTTGTCCATTGCCACTTCTCTACGTTGATGGAGATTTTCGATAAACGTTTCTCTCGTCAATTCTATTGCCCCCAGTGACTCTAAGTGAGGATTCATTACTTGGCAGTCAATGAGTGTGCCGCCATGACGCATGAAATGCTGACAAAAATACCAAAGTGCAATTTTGGATGCGTTTGTTTTTAGGGAAAACATTGACTCGCCACAAAACAAAGTGCCGATGGAGAGTCCATAAAGGCCACCCACCAAGGTATCCTCGTCCCAAACCTCGACTGAATGGCAATGCCCCTGCTTAGACAATGCAATGTAAGCGCGCCGCATGTCTTGGTTTAACCACGTTTCTTCTGCAGGACGGGTGCTGGAACAATAATTGATGACCTGTTCTGTTGCTGCATTAATCGTGATGCGATATTGCGCTTTTTTTTGAAATTTCTTCAGGCTTCGCGACGGTGTGAATTGGGTGGGGACAAACACCGCTCGCGGGGCTGGGCTCCACCACAATAAAGGTTCGTTAGGCCCAAACCATGGAAACACACCATGACGGTAGGCATTTAAAATTCTTTTTGGATTGAGATCGCCACCAAAAGCGAGTAACCCATTTGGGTCTTGCAGTGCTTCAAACGGAGAAGGAAAGTCAAAGCAGTCAGGGCCGAGTTCAGGTAGATAGATAGTCATGATAATAAGTTTAGATGCTCTTGCCGTAATTATACGTTATTTTCGCAAGTTATACGCGCGCAATCAGTACTAGCTAGCTAGTACTGATTGCGCAAAAGGTAGGCGGTTTCAGCGGATAAAAGCTGGTGTTATCCGTGTAATTTGGGTACGCTGCTTTTACGAAGAATGACGATGACATTCGTTGCAGGACATACGATGTCAGTAAAGGATTAGATACAGCTAATGGAAAGTTTAACACTCCAACCCATCAATAAAGTCTCCGGAACCGTAAACCTTCCTGGTTCAAAAAGTGTTTCCAATCGCGCATTGCTGTTGGCGGCTTTAGCTCAAGGTACGACGACATTAACCAATCTTTTGGACAGTGATGACATCAAGCACATGTTGAACGCATTAACGGCGCTCGGTGTCAGCTATGAATTGTCAGATGATAAAAAACAGTGTGTTGTGAACGGATTAGGTCGACCTTTTTCTGTGAGTCAAATGACGGAATTATTCTTGGGCAACGCAGGTACTGCGATGCGTCCACTTGCTGCAGCATTATGTCTGGGGCAGGGTGAGTATGTCCTAACTGGCGAACCAAGAATGAAAGAGCGCCCAATTGGACACTTGGTTGAAGCATTGACTCAGGCTGGTGCGCGAGTTGAGTATCTAGAAAACGAAAATTATCCACCGCTAAAACTGTATGGTACCGGTCTGAAAGGTGGAAAAGTGACGATTGATGGCTCTATTTCTAGTCAGTTTCTTACGGCATTTTTAATGTCAGCGCCGTTTGCTGAATCAGACGTTACTATCGAAATTGACGGTGAACTCGTTTCCAAGCCTTACATCGATATTACACTGCATATTATGCAGCAATTTGGTGTTGTGGTAGAGAATAATAATTATCAAACCTTCGTCATTAGAAGCGGTCAGCAATACCGCTCTCCTGGTCAATTTTTAGTGGAAGGCGATGCGTCTTCAGCCTCTTATTTTTTAGCGGCGGCAGCGATAAAAGGTGGCGAAATAAAAGTCACAGGTATCGGTAAAAATAGCATTCAAGGTGATATTCGTTTTGCTGACGCATTGGAAAAAATGGGCGCAGAAATTGAATGGGGAGAGGATTATATTACGTGTCGTAGAGGCGAACTTGTTGGCATCGATATGGATTACAACCATATTCCCGATGCGGCCATGACTATCGCAACAACTGCGTTGTTTGCAACGGGTAAGACTGTGATTCGTAACGTTTATAACTGGCGTGTTAAAGAAACCGATCGCTTAGCTGCGATGGCCACTGAGCTTAGAAAAGTAGGGGCTGTTGTTGAAGAGGGGGAGGACTATATCATTGTCGAACCTGTGGCTAAATTGACGCATGCGACGATTGACACTTATGATGATCATAGGATGGCCATGTGCTTTTCATTGGTGGCGCTTAGTGATACACCTGTCACGATTAATGATCCTAAGTGCACATCGAAAACATTCCCGGATTATTTCGAAAAATTGGCCGAATTGAGCCACTAACGAATATGATTTAAATAAAGCGCCCATTCAGGGCGCTTTATTATTTCAGGGTGAATTCTTTAGAGAGATGGTGAGCTAAGTACTTAAACATGTTGAACACGGCGGTGGTATTTGGCGTGGGTAATCCTTGCTCATCGAGAAAATAATGCCCCTTGAAAACCAGAACCTCTTCTTTTTCTTCTACACTCTCTGCACGCATGCCTTCCAAATAGTCGTCATGCTCTTGAATTATTTGGTTTGCGATTAGCAATAAATCAAACTCGGAAATGGGTTGTTTCTCGGACATATAAGCGCTCTCAATCATTAGTTAATATCCGATAGTGTATTGAGGTGTAGGGGGTTTGCAAGTGCTAAGTTGCGGCCTAGAATGCCGGGTATTATGTGATAAGAAACAAATTTTGATTATCAACACTAGTCACAGCAAGGGTATGGCGTTTAGTATGGCGCCAGTGTTTCAACGTGTAAACTCGGTTCGATCGGACATTTGTCGAGCGATTAGAATACAATTGTAAAAAAACAGGTTGATCTTCTTTTGTTCTCGCTCAATAGTAAAAAGAAGCATAAATTTCGAACATCGTGCGATTAATACTCGCAATGTGATATAGGACGTTAGTGTCATTATGGGAAAGTCACTGGTTATAGTGGAGTCACCCGCTAAGGCTAAAACCATCAACAAATACCTAGGTAAAGACTTTGTAGTGAAGTCGAGTGTGGGTCACGTACGTGATTTACCTACCGCAGGTCAAAGTACTGGTAAAAAAGCAGCGGCAGTCTCAACCAAAGGTTTAAGTGTCGAAGAAAAGGCACGAATTAAAAAAATAAAAGATAAAAAAGCGCTCGTTAAAAAAATGGGTATCGACCCATACAGCGATTGGGACGCAAACTACCAAATCTTGCCTGGCAAAGAAAAAGTGGTTGCTGAGCTCCAAAAATTAGCGAAAGACGCAGACTACGTTTATCTCGCAACCGATTTGGACCGCGAGGGAGAAGCTATCGCATGGCACCTTCGTGAGATCATCGGTGGCGATGAACAGCGATATAAGCGAGTCGTTTTTAACGAAATTACTAAAAACGCAATCCAACAAGCCTTTGAGACTCCAGGCGAGCTCAATATGGATGGCGTTAATGCACAACAGGCACGTCGATTCTTAGACCGTGTTGTTGGCTTTATGGTCTCGCCGCTGCTTTGGAAAAAAGTGGCTCGAGGCTTGTCAGCAGGCCGTGTTCAATCGGTTGCCGTTAAGCTATTGGTTGAAAGAGAACGCGAGATCAACGCGTTTATTCCTGAAGAGTTTTGGGATATTCACGCTGATACGAAAACAGCTAATAACACGGATTTCCGTTTATTGGTTGCCCAAAAAGATGGCAAAGCGTTTAAGCCGACGAATGAAACCGAGGCAAGCGCAGCGACCTCCGTGTTGGAAAAGGCCGCTTATGAGGTATGTAAGCGAGAAGACCGACCAACACAGAGTAAGCCATCGGCACCTTACATTACGTCAACACTTCAGCAGGCTGCGAGTACCCGTCTTGGATACGGTGTTAAAAAGACCATGATGTTGGCGCAGCGTCTCTATGAAGGTGGTTACATCACCTATATGCGTACCGACTCAACAAACTTGAGTTCAGAAGCTGTCGATACACTACGAGATTATATCAACAGTGAATTTGGCGCAGAGTACTTACCGGACAATGCTCTACGCTACGGAAGCAAAGAAGGGGCGCAAGAGGCGCACGAAGCGATTCGTCCTTCAGATGTTACGGTCAAAGTTGATGATTTACAGGGTATGGAAGCAGATGCTCATAAACTGTACTCACTGATTTGGAACCAATTTGTCGCGTGTCAAATGACACCTGCAAAATATGACTCAACAACCGTGAGCGTCAAAGCAGAGGGTTTCACCCTGAAAGCGAAAGGTCGTATTCTTAAGTTTGATGGTTGGACTCGTGTTCAACGCCCAATGGGTAAAAACGAAGATGCGATTCTACCTGCGGTAAAAGTAGGGGATAAGCTTGATTTAGTTGCTTTGGATCCAAAGCAACACTTTACCAAGCCGCCTGCTCGATTCACTGAAGCGGCGTTGGTTAAAGAGTTAGAGAAAAAAGGCATTGGTCGCCCATCGACGTATGCATCGATTATCTCGACCATTCAAGACCGTGGCTACGTAAAAGTAGAACAGCGTCGTTTCTATGCTGAGAAGATGGGAGAGATTGTTACCGATCGCCTGAACTACAGCTTTGATGATTTGATGAACTATGACTTTACGGCTCGAATGGAGCAAAAGCTCGATCAAATCGCTGAAGGTGAAACCAGTTGGAAAGGCGTTCTTAACGACTTCTTTAATGAGTTTACCACCGATCTTGAGAAAGCAGAGCTTGATGAAGATACGGGAGGAATGAAGCCTAACCATATCGTCGAAACCGACATCGAGTGTCCGACATGTTCTCGTCCAATGGGTATACGTACCGCATCGACGGGTGTGTTCTTGGGATGCTCTGGTTATGCTTTACCACCCAAAGAGCGTTGTAAAACAACGATCAACCTTGGTGATGAAGAGGGCGTCGTCAACGTTCTAGAAGAAGATGTTGAAACGGCCGCGTTGCGAGCGAAGAAACGTTGCCCAATCTGTGAAACGGCGATGGATGCTTACCTCATTGATGATAAGCGTAAGCTTCATGTATGTGGTAATAACCCGAATTGTGAAGGTTATGTTGTTGAGCATGGCGAGTACAAGGTTAAGGGTTATGATGGCCCAACGGTTGAATGTGACAAATGTGGCTCTGAAATGGTGCTGAAAAACGGCCGATTCGGAAAATACATGGGTTGTACGAACGAGGAATGTAAAAATACTCGTAAAATTCTTAGGAACGGTGAGGTTGCGCCACCTAAAGAAGACCCGGTTCATTTCCCTGAGCTACCTTGTGAAAACTCAGATGCGTACTTTGTGTTACGTGACGGAGCATCTGGTTTGTTCATGGCAGCGAGTAACTTCCCTAAATCAAGGGAAACACGTGCGCCGCTTGTCAGTGAACTTGCGCAGTATAAAGAACGTATCTCGCCTAAGTTCCATTACTTAGCCGATGCGCCTGCAGCAGACCCTGATGGCCGTCCAGCTGTTGTTCGTTTTAGCCGTAAGACGAAAGAGAACTATGTACGTTCCGAAGAAGAGGGTAAACCATCAGGTTGGACCGGATTGTTCGTGGACGGGAAGTGGGAGATTACGGATAAACGTAAGAAACCCAAAAAAGAAGCGTAGATAACTATAAAACAGCACCTTAGGGTGCTGTTTTTTTATGTCCGTAATAAACGTAGGCTAGGGATCAAGACGTAGCGATACAGTCCGCATATCATCGATTATTTTATAAAACATAAGTCGGTATATCTATAACAATAAATCATGTTAAGGTGACTCTGCTGTTACCCTCTTGTGTTTAAAATGTGACTTAACAATGATATTTTGTGACCAATGCCAAGTGTTGAAATGCAATTAGGTTCTATCAAGCATAATGACATATTTCGGGTTGTAATCTTTTTTCAACACGATAATTTAGAACGAAACCATACGCAGATTATGGTGCTAAGAAACTCTATTTGTGCGACTACCTTTAGCATCGCGCACTTTGATATACAGATTCAACGTTTGAGTGTTCGATGCCAACATCGACATCATCATCCGTGACTAACAAAGTCAGACTCCCCCGTCCAAGAGACAAGTCTGGCGACAATGATAACGCTATAAAACGGAGAATATAATGGCTGGTGTATTAGGAATGATTCTTGCTGGTGGTGAGGGGTCTCGCCTTCGTCCTTTAACTGAATCTCGCACGAAACCTGCGGTGCCTTTTGGAGGCAGTTATCGTTTAATCGATTTTGCTCTTAATAATTTTATCAATGCAGATCTAATGCGTATCTACGTATTAACGCAATTCAAATCTCAGTCGCTGTATCAGCATATGCGAAAGGGTTGGAATCTTGCCGGTATTACAGACCGCTTCATCGACCCAATCCCTGCACAAATGCGTGATGGTAAACGTTGGTATGAAGGTACAGCGGATGCTATCTATCAGAATATTAGCTTTATTGAGCTGTCTACCCCAGACCAAGTGTGCATCTTCGGCTCTGACCATATCTATAAAATGGATATCCGCCAAATGCTCGATTTCCATAAAAGAGTCGATGCGAAGCTGACGGTATCTGCATTGCGTATGCCACTGTCAGAAGCCTCAGAGTTTGGCGTGATTGAAGTGGACGAAACAGGCAAGATGATTGGCTTTGAAGAAAAACCATCGAACCCGAAATCGATTCCAGGCCATCCAGATATGGCATTAATATCAATGGGTAACTACATCTTTGACGCGGACACACTGTGTACAGAGCTAAAGCTTGATGCGGACAATACCGAATCAAGCCATGACTTTGGTAAAGACATTATCCCTAAGATGTTTCCTGAAGGAGAAGTCTATGTTTATGACTTCTCAACCAATAAAATTAGCGGTGAAAAAGGAACCACTTATTGGCGTGATGTAGGTTCGATTGACTCGTACTGGTCAGCTCATATGGATTTACTTGAACATGATCCTGATTTTTCATTGTACAACCGTAAATGGCCTCTACATACCTTTTATCCACCACTGCCACCAGCCACATTTATCGATGCAGAAGACCGTAAAGTGAAAGTGACTGACAGCTTAATTGCTGGAGGAAGTTATATTCAAGGTGCTTCCATTTATAAGTCGGTGCTCGGTTACCGAAGTAATATTGCTGCAGGCACTAAGATCAGTGAATCGGTCATCATAGGTGATGTAAAAATCGGTGCAGGGTGTACAATCAAGAACGCAATTATCGATAAAAATGTAGAGATTGCCCCTGGGACAGTGATTGGCGAAGATCTAGAGTTGGATGCGAAACGCTTCCACGTGTCTCCAGGTGGCATTGTTGTCATCAAAAAAGGGACAAAAGTTGGATTCTAGAATGAGAAACATAGATGTATGGTTTCCAGTTTCAGAAGCTCAAGGACTTGTAAAAAGTGGGGGCTTGGCTGATGTTGCCAAAGCCCTGCCTAAGGCATTGCAAGAGCTCGGGAAATCAGTTGCTATCACATTACCTGGTTATCAAACCTTACCGAATAAGCAAGATTATGAGTGTGTTCTATCGACAGAGTTAGAGCATTGGCCTCATACGGCCTATCAGGTCAAGAAAACTGAGCTCGACGGTGTCGATGTTTATGTCATTGAATGTGATAAATATTTTGACCGTCCAGAGTTGTATGCAGAACATAACCGAGCGTACGCTGACAATGGCGAGAGATTTAGCTTTTTCTCAGCCGCGAGCCTCGATGTATTGCCTAAGCTTGGTATTAAACCTGCGGTAGTGCATGCGAATGATTGGCATACCAGTTTGGTGCCGTTTTTGCTTAAAACTCGATACGGTAGCGACGACCGTTTCAAGGATGTGAAGTCAGTTCTGACCGTTCACAATGCAATATTCAAAGGTATTTTTTCTTATAGCCAACTAGAAATCATCCCTGAACTTAATCTTTCCGGCATGGAGTTCCTGCAATACGGCGAAGGTTGGATCAGTATGTTGCGAGCTGGCATTGCGTTTGCCGACAAAGTGAACGCGGTTAGCCCAAATTACGCTGCCGAGCTGGTTACCCCTCTGGGTTCTCATGGTCTAGTCGATGATTTTGTTCATCGTGCCAAAGACCTACACGGTATCGTAAATGGTTGTGATTATTCGGAGTGGGATCCGAGGAACGATGAGTTCTTACCGGTTAGCTATGAAGCCGAATTAGCGAGTATGCTAAAAGGTAAACTCGCGTCCAAAACGTTATTACAACAAGAGCTGAACCTGCCTGAGACTAATGTTCCTATGGTCGGGATGGTATGTCGTCTGACCCACCAAAAAGGGTTTCATTATATCTTGCCTATCTTAGAGAAGTTTCTCAAAAACGATGTGCAGATGGTTATTATTGGAACGGGTGAGTCTCAGATTGCGTCCCATTTACGTGATGTTGCCGCCGAGTATCCAGACAAATTGGCATTTGTAGAAGCCTATAGCAATCGCTTTGCTCATCTCGTAGAAGCGGGTTCGGATTTCTTCTTGATGCCATCTGAGTTTGAAGCTTGTGGGCTAAACCAGTTGTACAGTATGGCCTACGGCACCTTGCCTATCATTCGTAAGGTTGGCGGACTCAAAGATACAGTGATTGATTTTGATGATAACCCATCAGAAGCTACTGGCTTTGGTTTTGAAGAGCCATGTCATGATGCGTTGCTTATTGTGTTGCAAAGGGCGCTGCTTTTTTATCTACAACAACCAGATGAAATGCATAATATTCAGCTAAGAGCGATGCGTCGCGACTTCAGTTGGTTAGAATCAGCAAAAGAATACAATAAAATGTATGAGATAGCGCTGCATCAACATTAATTTCGTTCCAAGTCGAAAAGGCGACCTCGGGTCGCCTTTTTTATTTCCTGCCTATTTTTTCCGTTGCTTTTGTCAAGAACCGCTCTAGCTGGTTAACACTTCGAAATAATTTTCAAATAAATTATGTGCAGTTTTTAACAGCCGTTCCGTGAATTGTGATACCGTAATGCTCATCGCCATTACCTAAAAGATCCTATGTCAGAGAATCTACTGTTTCATAAAACTTACGCGCATCCTACGAGTAAAGAGTGGGTGGTGTTTGTACATGGTGCGGGTGGAAGTTCCTCGATTTGGTTTAAACAAATCAGAGCCTACAGAGAGCACTTTAATCTGCTGTTTGTCGATCTACGTGGGCATGGTAAGTCAAACGAGTTGATTAAAGATATTATGGCAAGTGGCTACACGTTTAAAAGTGTGACTATTGATATTCTTAAAGTGCTCGATCACCTTAAAATTCAATCGGCACACTTTGTTGGTATGTCGCTTGGCACAATTATCGTCCGTAATATTGCTGAACTGGCTTCACCTCGAGTTCGTTCTATGGTGTTAGGAGGCGCTGTAACACGGTTTAATACCCGCTCACAGTTGCTTGTGAACCTAGGGAATTGGAGTAAGCATATTATCCCTTATATGTGGTTATATCGCTTATTCGCCTATATTGTTATGCCTCAGCGTGGACAAAAAGAGTCTCGTCTTTTATTTGTGCGAGAAGCGAAGAAGCTGTGCCAGAAAGAATTTAAGAGATGGTACACGCTAACGACAGAGGTTAATCCACTCCATCGTTATTTCAAGGATAAAGAACTCCCTATTCCAACATTGTATTTAATGGGGGATAAAGACTATATGTTCATCCACCCAGTAAAAGAAATGGTAGCAGAGCATGAATCAAGCCGCTTGCTTGAAATTGAAAACTGCGGGCATGTCTGTAATGTCGAAAGGCCAGATGAATTTAATAAACACTCCATCGCGTTTATCAAATCGGTACAATAAAATAACCCTAAGTACTTTAATTGATGGTTAAGTGCTAACCGTTGAGTGCTAAGTGCTAAGTGCTGACAGTTCCAGCATGCTCCAAACTGCGCTTCATTGAGCTCATTGCATTGTGGGCAGTGCCAGCTAGCTTGGTCGCGATTGTTCTCTTGTTGTTGCACCGCTAAGATTAACGATTTAGCTTTCGCTTCTTGGGATACTTCGTGCAACCAGATGTAAGGTAGGGAGCTTTCATCAAAAGGCACTTCGCCTCTCAATCCAAATACCCCCTCGCCACGTACCTCACACTGAACCCCTTCGGCAAACAGTTGCTGTTGCATGATATGCGTTTCGGTAGGGTTATTACCTATGTATATCTTCATTTAGTCTGTACCTGGGGTGATTTTGAAAACCTAGCCATCGCCCATTTCGTGATTAAAGGAAATAACCCTAACAATGCAAAGGAAGCGAGAACAGCGGGTGATACTATGCCTGATAAACTGTCAATACTGGCGAGTTGGGTGCCTGCATTAAGGTAAACCGCGGTACCCGGTAGCATACCAAGTTGACTGACCAAATAGTATTTTGAAACGCGAATTGGCGTTAACCCCATGAGTAGGTTAATTAGAAAAAATGGGAAAATAGGGATGAGTCTCAAAGAAAAAAGGTAAAAAGCACCATCTTTTTCAACGCCCTTGTTGATCGTCGCCAGTTTACCGCCGAACCGCTTTTGTACCCAATCACGTAGAAGAAAACGACTGCTAAGAAAAGCGAGCGTAGCGCCAATAGTACTTGCAAAAGAGACCAGCAATAAACTCACCCAAAAACCAAATAACGCGGCGCCCAACAAAGTGACGACAGCGGCGCCTGGGACAGAGAAGGCGGTGATGGTGATATACAGAAAGAAATAGGTAAGCGCGGCAACCAAAAAATTATTGTCAATATAAGTGGCAAGCGCTGCCTGTTGTGCCTTGGCATTTTCTAACGTCAGGTATTGTCCAAACTCTACGCCTAGAAAAACAATAACGGCAATAAATCCTAAGCCCAATAACAATTTTTTACTCATGTCCTACTCCATGTCGATAATGCATCTTTAGTATAAGACACGAACATCGGAATTTAACTTTCAAACAGATAAAAAAAAATCAGCTAATGGGCTGATTTTTTTATAAGTAAGAGAGAACAAGTGCTAATTGATATGATTGGCTAGCTCGTCGCGCTTGGCTTGTGGAATCACAGACCAGTGAGTACCATTAATCGCACCTTCTAACGCCCAAAGTAATTCGAGGCCGACACTTGTCGAGTGTGTTTTCTGAATGGCCTTGAAGGCTTCAACGGATCCATGCTCTTGAAGTGAGTTCACCGATTCTATCCCCGCTTTTTTGAGCATGCGCTCTGTTGCAAGACGTAAATTCGGGAGATCTTTTAATCGGGTTGGTTTGCAGTCAGATTGTTTTACTTTTTCATCTTTTGCGTAATCCAACGCTGAGCGTGCGTAGCTCAATATTATTTCACTGTCATCCCAGCTATCTTCAGGTAGGGCAAAATATTTTGTCACTACTGGAAATCCGCGCTTTTTATAAACGTAAGGTTTGAAGCCGTTTTGCTTGAATGTCGCGACGGTTGTTGGGTTAGTTCTGATGTGTAATTTACTGTTCACTGCTAATGCAAACATCGTATCGTCAACAAAAATGCCAAATCCACCGAACATAGAGCGGGATTTGACTTTTCCAAGTTGAGCGAACAACTGCATCGAATTTTTTAATATTGGATTGTCCATATTTGTCTTTTCTCGGTGTTATTTGATTGTGTCACCAAAATCAGGTCCGAGAGTGTAGCAAACAGGCATCAATTCCTTGTTAAATTAAAAACAAGAATTCAGTGTCCTTTGCCATCGGTAACCCCGCTACCTACCATAAATGGTTTAGGCCGGAGGCTTTGCGTCCCAACTTTTCAGATGGTTTGCCCTGTGCGTGACTTTGTTAGAATAAAGAAAAAATGCGCTAATCTGCATTGAGATATAACTAAAGTGTGATGTTGCTTCAAAAATTAGACGGGTATTTGTGCTTAAGAGGTAACATAAACTAACAATAAGGCGTATAAAATCTGGGAACAAGATCAAAAAAAAGCGCCTAACTAGGCGCCTTTGTCATTTTTTTGTCAGGTTTTTGACAGAGTGGCGTTCAATTATCTCGGGGTGCATCTCAAATATACGTTTGTCATGACCTTTATCTTTTATGCGTTCTAGCAAAATCTCAAAGGCGTTCTTTCCGACACGACGTTTCGGTTGGTGAACCGTCGTCAGTGGTGGAGAAAAATACTCAGCAAGCTCAATGTTATCGTAACCAATCACAGAGATATCTTCTGGTACGTTCAAACCGAGTTGTTGTAAACGACTCATTAGGCCTAACGCCATCGTATCGTTAAAGCAGAACACGGCACTTGGTCGTTCTTCCATTGCGGCAATACGATTCGCTGCGATGACCGCTGTGTCACACTCAAAGTTACCTTCAAATATACGGTCTTCTTTCATTTCGATGCCGGCTTCTGATAGCGCACGCTTGTAACCAATAATGCGTTCTTGGCACACCGCTTTTTCTAGGTGACCGCTCAAACATGCGATGTCCGTATGACCTTTATCAATTAGGTATTTTGTGGCGAGATAACCACCTTCCTCCGAATTATCAATGATCTTATCTGCTTGCGAGCTCTCAGGACCCCAGTCCATGATCACTTTAGGAATATCGGAGTGACGATCAAGCATGCTAAGAAGCTCTTCTGTGAGATCTGAACACATGACGAGAATACCGTCGACGCGCTTCTCTGCTAGCATCCGAATGTAATCTCTCTGCTTTTCATACACGCCACCAGTGTTACACAGAATTAATGTGTAACCTTGACGATAGCAATAGCTTTCAACGCCATCGATAACCTCGGAGAAGAATAAATTCGTTGATTGTGTCACCAACATACCAATGGTTTTCGTTGAGTTACATTTTAAGCTTCGCGCAACGGCGCTTGGCGCGTAATTGAGTTCTTCTACGGCGGCGTTGACTTTTTCTTGTGTGGCTTCGGCAACAAAACGTGTTTTGTTAATAACGTGAGACACAGTAGTAGTTGAAACGCCAGCTAGACGGGCGACATCTTTGATTGTTGCCATAGCTTTATCCTATTAGTAACGGCTTTTGCGTATGGTCAGCAAAAACGTCGTTGCGGTAATGCAGCTTTGTTTAATTAAAAAAGCGCTTTGGTGTATGGAATGCGTACCGAGTAAGTGAACCTAGTGAAACATTGGATTCCAATTGTGGGTTAGCTATTCTCCTGACAAGGACATAATAGCTAAAGATAGGAAAGCATGGGGCACTAAAATTTGGTTTTCGCATTGAAACGGCGGATTGTAATGCTAGTCGGTGACTCTAGCAACGTTTCAACCGACAAATTTGATGATAAATTAAAATTAATATGGAGTGACACCGCCACCTTGATTGATAGCGGTGTCGGCATCGGTTACTCAGCAGTTAAATAGTTAAGGTCTAACTGACAAAATGCAATGAGGAGTGTTGCTACCGCGGCGTAAAATCCAAATTCATCATACTCTTTACATTTTTTTCCGAATTGAGGCAGCCATGTCATCAAGTGTTGATTAAGGTAATCAGCTTGCTCTAATAATGCGTTGTTGATGTGTGCCTCGGACTCCAGTTCATTAGAACGAATAATAAGGTTGCCGAGAAAGTCCAACTCTATCGCGAGGTGATCGGCTGGCTCATTTAAGTCTTCAGAGACGGCGACATTGTGTTTTTTTAACAGCTCGGTCATGTCATTAGCCGGTTTATCATTGAGAAGACCTGATTCACCGATGTACATTGAGGCATAAGGCAATGCGCCATGTTTGTCTGATTTAAGAAATAGGTCACAAAAATCTGCGGATAGCTCAAGTTGGGCGTCTTCTCGAGTCTGTAATCGATTCAAGCCATCAATGAGTGTATTGATCGGCGCTTCGAGTGATGGGTTTTCACCGAGACCGCTCAAAAAAGAACGTATTTCGACACTGTGATATTTATCCAGTTCTTGTTGCGTGAGCTCTTTGGCAAATAGGCTAGAAAGCCACCAGTATATCTCTGCACGTTGTTCATTAAATGCTTTCAATTCTTGCATCTTGTTCTCTCCAAAAGTCTTGCCCTTATTTTAGACAATAAAAATGAACAGCAGTAAGGGCAATAATGAAAATAATCGAACGTTTATGAAGATAAATGAATAAAAGAGCGGTTGATGGTTTTAAAGCGACACCAGATGGGCAAGGTTCTGATTGCATATGGTGGATAAAAAGTGTTCTTGTCTTGAATCAATAAAAACACGACTTTCTACACAATACCGTAATGTCCGCTAGAATTGTGACTAATTATGAATAGAATGGCTTCGGTCATAGATAGAATAGAAACGGTGAATATGAGTTATCACGTATTAGTAGTTGAAGATGATGTCGTTACGCGTAGCAAGTTGTCTGGTTACTTTGAGAGTGAAGGCTATTTAGTAAGCGAGGCTGAAAGCGGTGAAGAGATGCGACAGGTATTGCAGTCTTCCAGCGTCGACCTTGTCATGCTTGATATCAATCTTCCTGGTGAAGATGGTCTGATGTTAACTCGAGAGTTACGTAGCCAGTCTGATATCGGTATTATATTGGTAACAGGTCGTACTGATAGTATTGATCGGATCGTTGGCCTAGAAATGGGCGCAGATGACTATGTAACGAAACCGTTTGAATTAAGAGAATTATTGGTCAGAGTTAAAAACTTACTGTGGCGTATTGCCCAAGCTCGAAAGCAGCCGTTAATATCGCAAAGTGCTGAGAACGAGCATGTTGTGCACTTTGGGGAGTGGTTATTCGATAAACAGCGCCGCTCATTAAGTTGCAATGGTGAACCAGTAAAACTGACAAAAGCCGAGTATGAGCTTTTAGTCGCGTTATCGACTTACCCTAATCAAGTTCTGAGTCGTGAGCGAATCTTGAACATGATCAGTCATCGAGTTGACGCGCCAAATGATCGCACTATTGATGTATTAATCCGACGTATGCGCACTAAAATGGAAGCGGATCCGAAAAACCCACAAATATTCATCACAGTTCATGGTGAAGGATATATGTTTGCGGGTGACTAGCGACTACGTTTAATTTAACGATGTAGGTTGCACTCTTTCACAACAATAGCGTGTCTCATCATTAAAAACAGTGCTTCATCGTTAAAAAAGCCAGGCGTTTAACACAGCCTGGCTTTTTTACATCAATGTACTTAGAGCCAGTGCACTTAGAACCAGAGAAATTGGGAGCTGCGCACTTAGAATCAGAGAAATTAGAGCGAGATGATATTATCTCTAGCTAAGGTTGAGCAGGTTCTGCGGGTGGGCTAAGGGCTTTGTCAGTGCTGGTATCCACTGGCATGCCTTCATTTCCCTGTTCACCCTCAACGTTACTCTCTCCTACAACAGTTGCATCGTCGTCACCTTCTAACGTTGAAAGTGGATTATCTTCAGGCGTGAGCTCATCTGTAGACGACACTCCCTCGCTCGCAACCCAATCACGTAACCTTTGCCATGCCAGTCCCATGGTTTCATGCCAGTATCGCTCTGTTTGTTCGAGGTAGCGAGCTTGCGGGGTATATTTTTGCCATGCTTGCTCAATATCTTTTTGGGCCAAAAAGTTAGTGGGCGCAGGGTAGGGTACTAAGCCTGCAGATTCAAACTCGTACATCGCTCTTTGCATATGACTGGCTGACGTCACAAGAACCAATTTTCTGTTTTTGACAAATGCGGTGGCTTGTCTCGCTTCTTCCCAGGTGTCTTTCGCGGTTTCAAGCAAAATAATCTCGGACTTAGCGACACCAAGTCCCAGTGCGACCTTCGCCATCATTCTTGCGTGGCTGACATCGGTGCCACCTGCGTAGCCAGAGAGGATCATTTTTGCACCAGGGTACATACGCATAATTCGTATGCCTTCGCTGAGCCTCATAAGTGAGGTTCGACTAAGCTGCGAAGTCGGAGGCAAGTCATCATCAACAGTATGACCCCCACCGAGCACCATGACGTAGTCGATCGTTTCGTTGATCGGTAAGAAAGGCTTGTATTGACGCTCTAATGGCATCAATAATCGGCTTGATAAAGGTTGGAAGGCGATGAGAAAAATCCCACAAAGAGATACAAGAATAATCATGCATCCTATTCTGCGCCTTGCAGTAAACATAATAAGCGCGAGTCCCAAAAAACCTAGGATCAGCATAGCTGGCAAAGGCATTAGAAGGGATGACACGATTTTTTTCAGCTCAAACATAAACTAATAGTCCGAAAAAACACCACTTAACGCTAAAAAAGGAGCTTGCCCCTTTATTCCTGTCACTTATATGACAGAATAGCAGTCCGATTGGCTATCTTAACTTAATAAACCGTGATGCAAGACCGTAATTTCGACGATATCGCCCACAAATTTGCAAAAAATATTTACGGCTCAGAGAAGGGAGAAATACGCCAAACTATTGTTTGGGAAGACTTAACCCACGCTCTTGCCGTGTTGGATGATACTAGAAAAACACTGCAAATATTAGATGCAGGTGGTGGATTAGGGCAAGTTTCGCAAAGGCTTGCGGCGAGGGGACATCATGTCACCTTATGTGACCTATCGTCCGAGATGCTGAAACTTGCGAGATCTGACGTGGAAAAAAAGGGTCTTCAGGCACAGTATCGCTGGGTCCACAGTGCGGTCCAAGATATTGATGAGCAGTTAGAAGGCCCCGTCGATCTCGTGTTGTTTCACGCCGTTATGGAATGGTTAGCTGACCCTAAATCAGCGCTTAAAACCCTATTAAGGCAAGTCAAACCAGGTGGCGTTGCTTCCATTATGTTCTATAACCATCATGGGTTGGTGTTTAAGAATGTCATTTGTGGCAATATCCCGCATGTGTTGGATGGAATGCCTCATAGAAAAAGATTTAAGCTTCAGCCGCAACAGGGGTTGAAGCCAGACGAGGTGTATCAGTGGATTGAGGACGCGGGATTTACGATTCATGGTAAATCTGGCATTCGCTCATTTAGTGATTACATCGGCAATATGCAGTATATGGGAGATCACACGGCTGAAGAGGTTCTGAAGTTAGAGCAGCAGTTGTGTCGGCAAGAGCCTTATCTCTCTATGGGTCGATATATTCATGTATGGGCACAAAAAAATGAACAGGAAAGATCATGAGTGAACACGCTCTTCCTGCTGGAGACAAACCTATTGACGAACTTGTCGGATGGGTTAAACAGCATGATTTTTCATTAAATCTGTCAACAGAACGGTTGGCGTTTCTCATTTCCATCGCAGTTTTGAGTAACGAAAGGTTTGATGAAGAGCTGGGCGAAGGAGAATTGCATGACGCGTTCAAGATCGTAACCCAGCAGTTTGATGAGACCGGTGATGCATCTGCATTCCGCGCAAATAATGCGATTAATGAGCTCGTAAAACAGAAGCTCATGAGTCGTTTTACCAGTGAAGTGACCGATGGGGCGAGCATTTATCGCTTGAGTCCATTGGCGATTGGTATTACCGACTATTACGTCAGACATCGCGAATTTTCTAAGCTACGTTTATCGATTCAGCTGTCTATGGTGGCTGATGAGATGGCGAAGGCCATTGTGTCTGCGCAAGAAGGTGGCACGGTTGGTCATTGGCGTAAAAATGTCTTTGGCGTTTTAAAGTATTCGGTTGGGGAGATTTTCGACCAGATTGATCTTAACCAACGTGTCATGGATGAACAGCAGCAATTAGTGAAGCAGCAGATCGCAGAGCTACTAAATAAAGATTGGCGAGAGGCGATCAATAACTGTGAATCATTGCTATCAGAAACGTCTGCGAATCTTAGAGAATTGCAAGATACGCTGCAGGCAGCTGGTGATGAACTACAAACCCAGATTCTTGATATTCAAGAGATCGTCTACGGTGATGATGAGCTCGAATTTGTTGGTGAGGCACTGTTTGGGCTTCAAATGAAGCTTGACCGTATTATTAGCTGGGGACAGCAGGCCATCGACCTTTGGATCGGCTACGACCGTCATGTGCACAAGTTCATCCGAACCGCGATTGATATGGACCAAAACAGAGCGTTTAGCCAACGGTTACGCCAATCGGTGACGGACTATTTTGATGCGCCTTGGTATCTGACCTACGCTGACGCTGAGAAACTGTCAGACCTACGTGATGATGCCCTCGTACTGCGTAACGAAGAAGTGACGGGTGCCGTACCATTAGACGTCGAATACGAAGAATTTGAACAAGTGAATGATGAGCTTGCAGAGCGCATCGCTGAGATGTTGAAAGTGCACAGAGAACGCGGTGCGGCCATCGATTTAGGCCGAGTGCTAAGAGACTATTTAACCGCCCATCCTCAAACACATCATTTTGATTTAGCAAGAATCGTGATCGATCAAGCCGTCAGACTCGGTTATTCACAATCTGACTACGCGGCTATTCAGCCCGACTGGCAAGCGATCAACGATTTTGGCGCAAAGGTACAAGCAAATGTCATCGACAAATATTGACGAATACATGTCAGAGAAACTGGCAAAAGCAATCACTAATCCCCTGTTCCCCGCACTCGATAGTGCTCTTCGAGCAGGGCGACACGTCTCGTCGGAAGACCTAGACAACCACGCATTACTTTGTGATTTTGAATTAGAGCTTGCCTCATTCTATCAACGCTATAACACCGAACTGGTGAAAGCCGCAGAAGGCTTCTTCTACCTAAGACCACGTTCTACAACGTTGATTGGACGAAGCGTGCTTTCAGAGCTCGATATGCTGGTCGGTAAAGTATTGTGTTTCCTTTATCTGAGCCCTGAGCGTCTTGCGCATGAAGGTATCTTCACCAATCAAGAACTCTACGAAGAGATTCTATCATTGGCAGATGAAACCAAACTAATGCGTCTCGTAACGAATCGCGCGACCGGCTCTGATCTCGATAAAGAAAAACTGTTTGATAAGGTGAAAACGTCTCTTCGTCGTTTACGCCGTTTAGGTATGACTATTTCTATCGGTGATACTGGCAAGTTTCGTATCAGCGAAGCGGTCTTCAGGTTTGGTGCAGACGTGAGGCTGGGTGACGATATGCGAGATGCACAACTTCGCCTGATTCGAGATGGTGAAGCGGTTGCTCACTCTCAAGCGCCTATGCAACAAAGCTTGATTCCTAGCGAAGAATCGACCAGTAATGATGAGCAATTAAGTAACAACGAAAACGAGCAAGGACAATTCGAGGCTGACGTATGATTGAAAGAGGCAAGTATCAATCAATGACCATGATCAACTGGAACGGGTTCTTTGCTCGTACGTTTGATATCGACGGTCTTGTAACCACCTTATCCGGCGGAAATGGTGCTGGTAAATCGACGGCGATGGCCTCGTTCATTACGGCATTAATCCCGGATCAAAGTTTACTGCATTTTAGAAACACCACAGAAGCAGGGAGCTCCCAAGCCTCGCGTGACAAAGGGCTTTACGGAAAACTACAGCCGGGTACCTGTTATTCAGCGCTGGACGTGGTGAATTCACGAAATCAACGCATTTTGTTTGTGGTTAAGCTGCAGCAAGTCGCGGGTCGCGATAAGAAAGTGGATATCAAGCCCTTTATTATTCAGGGTTTGCCAAGTCATGTTAAACCGACCGATGTGTTGATCGAAAATGTGTCAGACAACCATGCTCGCGTTCGCCAGATCAACGAAGTCAAAGACGTCGTGAGTGCGATGGAAGGCGTTCAATTCAAAGCCTTCAGCTCGATTGTTGAATACCATTCGCAAATGTTTGATTTCGGCGTATTGCCGAAAAAGTTGCGTAATAACAGCGACCGCTCTAAGTTTTACCGATTAATTGAAGCCTCATTATACGGCGGGATCTCAAGCGCGATTACTCGTTCGCTTCGTGATTATCTATTACCGCAGAATGGTGGTGTGAAGAAAGCCTTCCAAGATATGGAGTCGGCGCTGCGTGAAAACCGCATGACCCTAGAGGCGATCAAAACCACACAAGCCGACCGAGATCTGTTTAAACATCTGATCACCGAGTCAACGAATTACGTTGCGGCTGATTACATGCGTCATGCAAATGAAAGGCGTAATAAGCTAGAGCAAACACTGGCTCTACGTGGTGAATTATTTGGTTCGCGTCAAAGTCTTATTTCTCAAAACGAATTGCTCAACAACGTTCAGCAGGCGTTGACCATGCTGGTGGAAAGTGAGTCTGGCTTAGAACAAGACCATCAAGCGGCGCAAGACCATCTACAACTGGTGCAAAACGCCCTACGCCAGCAAGAAAAAATTGCTCGCTATCAGGAAGATCTTGAAGAGCTAAGCGAGCGTTTAGAAGAGCAGGTGATGGTGGTTGAGGAAGCGCAAGAGCGTAAACTCATCGCAGAAGAACAAAGTGTTCAAGCTGAGGAAGAGGTGGATAGCCTTAAGACTCAACTCGCAGATTACCAACAAGCGCTTGATGTTCAGCAAACACGAACCTTGCAGTATCAACAAGCCGTGCAAGCGCTGGAGAAAGCTCGTCAGTTGTTGGGTCAAGTTGATCTTGATGAAAACACGGCCGCGGCTCAGCTTACGGCATTAAAAGCGCAAGAAACCACGACCACGACAACCCTGCTTGAGCTTAAGCATCGTGTCGATTTATCGTCGGCAGCCGCGCAACAATTCGAGTCTGCCTTGGCGTTGGTCAAACAGGTTGTAGCTAACGTGAGCCGTGCTGAAGCGTCAAGTGTCGCGAAAGGGTTGATGAAAGATTTCAACCAACATCAGCAAACGCTAAAAGATGAAAATCAACTGCGCGCTCAGTATCGTGATGTTGAGAAATCAATGGAACAGCAGCAGCAAGCAAAGCAGTTGCTAACCGATGTCGAGCAGCAAGGCGTCGTCATTACCAATGAAGCCGATTTAGAGCTAGAGTCAGAAAGTCAGCGCGAACGCGTACTGGAAACAGAGCTACAGCTTGAAACGCTAAAAGATACGCAGCGCGATACAAAACAGAAAGCACAAACCTACAGTGCTGACATCGCAAAATTAGAAGCGCACGCACCACAATGGATTCGCTCGTTTAACGCCTTAGAAGCACTACGTGAACAATCGGCGCTGGAGTTGGTCGACCGCTCTGATGTGATTGCCTCAATGCAACAGATCAATGAATCTGAACGCCAGACAGCGTCTTCTAGAGACACACTAGCGATCAAACGTGAAGAGCTTGAAAGAGAGATCGAGCGCCTGGCTTCGCCGGGTGGTTCAAACGATCCTCGTCTCAAGGGATTAGCCGATACATTAGGTGGCGTTCTATTGTCAGAGATTTATGACGATATTACCTTAGATGACGCCCCGTATTTTAGTGCCATGTATGGTCCAGCTCGTCACGCTATTGTGGTCTCGAACCTAGACGGTATTAAAGAAAAGTTAGTCGAGCTGGATGATTGTCCGGAAGACCTCTATATCATTGAAGGTGATATTGATGCCTTTGATGACAGCACCTTTGATGCAGACGAACTCGGCGGCGCGGTTTGCGTTCAGTTAAATGAACGCCAACTGCGTTATTCACGTTTTCCAACCATTCCATTGTTTGGACGCGCTGCGCGTGATCAGCGTTTAGAGTTGTTGCGTGAGCAAAGAGATGAGACCGTCGAGTTACATGCAAAAGCTGCGTTTGATGCTCAGAAACTTCAACGACTTTATCAAGCGTTCAATGCATTTGTTGCCGAACACATGCAGCTCGCTTTTGACGAGGATCCTGAGCAGGCGATTGCCGTATTGCGCGAGCAATTAGGGCAATGTAATCGTCAGAACAACGATCTGAAGCAACAAGAACAGAGTGTGGTCTCACAATTTAAACAAGCCAAACAGACGGTTGTGTTACTTGACCGTCTTACCATGGCAGCGAACATGTTATTTGATGAGACGCTTGTTGAGCGCTTTGAAACCTTACAGGTTCGTATTGAAGAACTGAATTCAGCGAAGCAATTTGTCTCTGCTCATGGAGCGGTACTTGCTAAATTGGCGGAAGTGTCGAATGCGTTGGATAGCGATCCAGAACAGTTTGATGCGCTAGAAGGTGAGTACAACAGACTTGATGTCGCGCTGCAGACCCTGAAAGGTCAGATTTTTGCCGTCGCCGATTTGGTAGAGCGTCGTCCACATTTCGCTTATGCAGATTCCGTGGAGATGCTAAGTAAAAGCAGCGAATTGAGTGAGCAACTCAAGGCTAAATTGGTTCAAGCAGAAGCCGCTCGTGGTCGCCTGCGTGAAGGGTTGAAACAAGCTCAAGAGCAATCGAATCAATACAACCAAGTCATGGCCTCGCTGAAAAGTTCATATCAAGCGAAGCAAGAAACCGTTCAAGAATTTAAGGTTGAGTTGCAAGACTACGGTGTGGTTGCGGATGAAACCGCGTTTGAGCGTGCAGAAAAGCGTCGTGAAGAGCTGCATTTAGCGCTGCAAACCTCACGTACTCGTAAAAGCGAGTATGAAAAAACCATGACAGCGACAGAGCTCGAAATGAAGGGGCTGGTGAAGCGCCTGAAAAAGGCTCAAAAAGAGTATGTTGAACTGCGCACTTATGTGGTTGCCGCCAAGGCGGGTTGGTGCAGCGTCCTACGTCTAGCAAAAGAAAATGATGTAGAACGTCGACTGCATCGTCGTGAATTGGCTTATCTTAGCGCAAATGAACTGCGTTCTATGTCGGATAAGTCGCTAGGTGCGCTACGTTTAGCGGTTGCTGATAATGAAAACTTACGTGATGCGCTAAGGTTGTCTGAAGACAATGCTAAGCCTGAGCGTAAGGTCTTATTCTATATCGCAGTTTATCAACACTTACGTGAACGAATTCGCCAAGATATTATTCGCACCGATGATCCGGTAGAAGCGATTGAAGAGATGGAAGTGGAGCTTGCTCGACTGACTGAAGAACTGACACAGCGTGAAAACCGCCTTGCATTGAGCTCAGATTCTGTCTCTAGCATCATTAAAAAGACCATCCAACGAGAGCAAAATCGTATTCGAATGCTCAATCAAGGCTTATCCAATATCCACTTTGGGCAAGTCAAGGGTGTGCGTCTCAACGTGAAAGTTCGTGAAAGCCATGAGCAGTTGCTCGAGGCATTGACGCGTGAGCATACTGACTTGTTTGAAACCATGCGCTATACCTTCTCTGAAGCTATGGCGAAATTGTTCCAGCGCGTTAATCCACATATCGATATGGGACAACGTTCGCCACAGGTATTAGGTGAAGAGCTTCTTGATTATCGTAATTATCTCGAACTCAGCGTTGAAGTGAACCGTGGGTCCGATGGTTGGTTGCAAGCCGAGTCTGGTGCGTTGTCGACAGGTGAAGCCATTGGTACTGGCCAATCTATCCTATTGATGGTCGTACAAAGCTGGGAAGAAGAATCGAGACGCTTACGTAGCAAGGACATTGTTCCTTGCCGATTATTGTTCTTGGACGAAGCGGCGCGTTTAGATGCGAAGTCTATCGCTACCTTGTTTGAGCTATGTGATCGTCAAGGCATGCAGTTATTGATAGCGGCACCTGAAAACATCAGCCCAGAGAAGGGTACAACGTATAAACTCGTTCGTAAGGTCTTTAAAGATCACGAGCATGTGCATGTCGTTGGTCTGCGAGGGTTTGGTGAGAATAAGCAAGCAGAACAGATAAAAGAGCTT
This sequence comes from Vibrio sp. 10N.286.49.B1, assembly GCF_002873335.1. Lineage (GTDB taxonomy): Bacteria > Pseudomonadota > Gammaproteobacteria > Enterobacterales > Vibrionaceae > Vibrio. The sequence continues at coordinate 77,574 of NZ_MCUW01000078.1, forward strand.
GAAGAGCAGATCTTAGGTTAAGATCTAATTGGATATAGATACAAAGAGGCGTGGCACGATAAGTGTCACGCCTCTTTTGTGTTGTCACTCTTTAACCTTATTCAATGACGGTGATAATCGTTCTTTGGGCGACGCCGAAGAGTGCTCACGGGATTGTTATCCGTTCGTATAAGACGGTATCGGTCTAGGGTGATTTCGACATTCTACTTCTGGTTGGTCAGCAGAGACGTATTTCAAAAACGTTTTCGGACAAAAGCTAGCGTTATCAGTAACGAAAACACCCAACAATTCGTCCTTCCTTTGAAGAAAGAAATCTACCGACAGCGCTCACTGAACCAAACCAATATCAAAAACTAACCGTCATCCCCTTGAAAAAGGGGATCTTCATCAGCGTGTTATGAACCTATTCTGGAGTCATTCGTGTCTATTTAAGTGAGTCACATGCTTTGGGCGATCCTCGTCTGCACCAGCATAACGGCGTAATAGGGGGTGAAGAGCGATCAGCTAGGAAGTCACTGCCCAGAAATGAATCGGCTTAGTCTTCACCAGCGCAGAATGAACTCTGGCATGTTAGTGCTATCCCAAATAAAAACTAACCGTCATCCCCTTGAAAAAGGGGATCTTCATCAGCGTGTTGTGAACCTAGTCTGGTGTCATTCGTATCTCTTTAAGTGAGCCACACGCTTTGGGCGATCCTCGTCTGCACGAGCATAACGGCGTAATAGGGGGGGAAGAGCGATCAGCTAGGAAGTCACTGCCCATAAATGAGTCGGCTTAGTCTTCACCAGTGTAGAATGACCTCTAACATGTTAGTGCTATCCTAAATAAAAACTAACCGTCATCCCCTTGAAAAAGGGGATCTTCATCAGCGTGTTGTAAACCTATTCTGGTGTCATTCGTATCTCTTTAAGTGAGCCACACGCTTTAGGCGATCCTCGTCTGCACGAGCATAACGGCGTAATTGAGATGGTTTGAAGAGCGATCAGCTAGGAAGTCACTGCCCAGAAATGAGTCGGCTTAGTCTTCACCAGCGCAGAATGAACTCTGGCATGTTAGTGCTATCCCAAATAAAAACTAACCGTCATCCCCTTGAAAAAGGGGATCTTCGTCAGCGTGTTGTGAACCTATTCTGGAGTCATTAGTGTCTATTTAAGTGAGCCACACGCTTTGGGTATCCCTCGTCTGTAAGCGACAGCTAGTGTAAGCATGAAGTGATCTATCAGGCGTACCTGTATTTTTCTCAAAAAAAAAACGGTGAGTATAAAACTCACCGTTCTTGTTTAGTTTGTTAGTCGTTTGGGTGACCAAACATCTTCGCCGCGTACTCTACTCGTTCTTCCGGAGAAGGGTATTCGAATGGGTTTGGTGTTCCCAGTGACTCGATGTGTTGAAGGCGTGGAAGCAATCCACTGCCGTTCGCTATCTGAATAGCAAGCCCTGGTCGAGCATTCAACTCGAGCACCATTGGCCCTTCTTCACGGTCGAGCACCATGTCTGTGCCCATGTAACCGAGCGTTGTCATCTCATAGGCACTGGAGGCAAGCGTCAATAAGCGCTTCCAATGCGGAACCACCAATTGAGACAACTCTTTTCCTGTATCAGGATGAAGTAGTACAGGTTGATCGTATTGAACCGCGCGAACGGCTTTGCCAGTGGCAATGTCAATACCAACCCCTACGGCGCCTTGGTGCAAGTTTGCCTTACCGTCTGACATCGAGGTCGACAAGCGCATCATGGCCATAACAGGGTAGCCCTGAAAGACGATAATACGCACATCAGGCACACCTTCGTAACTAAAGCCGTCGAAGCAATCATCAAACTTGATGAGGTTCTCGACGACCGCTACGTCATTTTTGCCACCTAAAGAGAACAAACCTGCTAGCGCGTTACTGATGTGACGCTCAACATCGACCTCGTTGATCGTTGCCCCTGATGGTTTGGTGTACACCCCATCTTTATGGTCAATGATCACCAGAATGCCTTTACCACCACTGCCTTGAGCAGGCTTGATAACAAAACCAGGCCACTCTTTGACCATTTTATGAACTTTCTTTACTTCGGCTTGGCTGCGAATAACGCCAATCAAAGCCGGTGTGGTAGCTCCGGCTTTTTCCGCAATAATCTTGGTCTGTAATTTATCATCAACCAAGGGGTACTTAGAGCGATCATTGTATTTACTAATGTAACTATGGTTTCGCTTGTTCATTCCCATAATGCCACGCTCGCGTAGCTTAAACGGGCTAGTAATCTTGTCGAACATAGATTAATCCTCCGTTAGAGGTTTGAATCGACGAAGCTCTGTTAGGCGATAACCTGTATAAGTACCGACTAATAAAATCGCTCCAAGGATGACCAGCTGTAAACCGATAAAGTTAAACGTTAGATGTTGGATGTATGGATTGGTCATTGCCAGATAGACAATCACAGCCGTTGCTAGAGAGCCACCGCCTTGCAGCACGACTTCCTTCACACCTTCTTCTTCCCACAAGATAGACATACGTTCAATCGTCCACGACAGGATGATCATCGGGAAGAACGTGATAGAGAGTCCTTCGGTAAGGCCAATCTTAAACGCGACAACGGTAAAGACGGAAATAATCAAAATAACCGTGATTATGACGGCAGATATTCGTGCGACTAACAAGAGATTGAGCTTGGATAAGTAACTACGAATGACAAGACCTGTACCGACAATGAGCAAAAAGCCCACAATACCAGTGACCAGTTGAGTCTGCACAAATGCGACCGCAATCAGTACCGGCATGAAAGTACCCGATGTTTTTAATCCGACGAGAACGCGCAATAACACAACGATTAACGCACCAATCGGAATCAACATAATGGTCTTAAACATAGCCTGCTCTTCGAGCGGCAAACTGTGGATAGAGAAGTTTAATAGACCATCAGAGTCGACTTTACTGTTTGTTGCCTCTTGCGCGCTGACTTCTTGAGCGATCATAGTAAAGTGCACTTTACTGTCTTTACCGCCTACGACGTCAAGTAATGACACGTTTGAAGCATCCCAAACCAGTAGGTTGTTCTTTTTGAGACCGTCTGCAGACTCGGGCGCAAAAATTTGCCATTTAGCGCCGTCCCAGACCTGGATCATTTGCTGAATCGACTGTCTACGACGACCATCTTCTAGCTCAATCACGCCAACCGTTTTACTTGGAACTTCAGCAAACGCTAACAGCTTAGCCGCCGCTTGGGTTTTATTCATCGTATTGAGGATAAGTGCCGAGTTTTGGCTATCGACATCGTTAAGGGTTTTGATGAGTTCGCGAGTGAAGGTGATGTTGTCAGAAGAGCGGCCATTTGCGCGATCAATTAGAGCAATCGCCGCGGCTTCTTCTGGGCCGTCAAAGGTTGGGATAACCATGTCGCCAGTGGGTGGCTCTGATTGTGCAACCGCTTGGTCATCGACTAAAAACTGTGTTTTATAGTATATCGTTTGTGGCCCGTTAGCTTCACGGATAGACCATTCAGCTCGTCGACCAGCATCGGTGTCTACATAAGAGATGCCGTAACCAGGTGAAGAGGCTGACTCACTGATTAGAGTGAAACCGTCTTGTGTATAGGGAGCGGCTAGGGACACTTTAGCTGGTTCGCCCGTTCCATTGAACTCGACACGAGATTCAATATCCCAAACTTGACGAGCTTCGCCCGGGGTCCAAGGCACACCATAGGTGTCGTGTCTTAAGACGCTAAGCGCGATACCTATTGCAATCAGTACGCCAACTGATAAAAAAAATGGAATACGTGAAGTCATAAACAACCTTATTATTGTAATTTACTTTCCCTGAAAGTGTTATTCAAAAGAGATTCATTCGTTAGAAGAAAGTATATATTGCTGACTTACGTCTACTAAAGCAATATCTTTGATGAATTCTCTTCCTAGTAATATAGGGTGGGTCATTTGAGAGCGATCTGCCAATGTAAATTGCGCTTTTTCATGGATTTTTCCGACACGAATCCATAATTGAACGACAGCTCTGCGTTCAGCTTTGTCATTTGTTGGTTGGCGAATCTTGACGTAACGTACTACTGGAGATTCAATCCAGCGTTTTTCTTGCTCTTTAGCGTGATCGTCGATGAGATGAAACTTGACCCATTCTTTTCCATCACGCTCAAATACCTGAATATCAACCGCGTTTAATGAAGAGGTCGCGGCACCAGTATCCACACGAGCGTCAAAGCCGCGTTTTAGGGCATCCAGCTCAACCTTCTCCACTGAACCTAACAATACGGGCTTCGATGAATTAGAAGCAATGATAGGGGCAGGTTGTTTCTGAGGCTCTGCAAGTTTTTCAACAGCGCTTTTTTGATTACTTTGTAATGTGTCGATGCGTTCGGTGAGCGCAATCACTTCGGATTCAAGGCTATCGATGTAGTCACTTTGATTGCTGATTTGTAAATCTAAGTTGGTCAGGCGATTATCAATGCGCTGCTCTGAGGTCTCAATCGCGTTTAAGGTACTTTGGTGAAGTTCTTGGTGGTTTACGGAAGTGCAGCCAGCGAGCAGAGCGATGGCGGCAAGCGGTACCAAGCGTTTGTACATCTTAAATCCTAAATAGTAAGTGGTCAGTGGGAATGGGTCGACGCGAATTTTAACGCATCAAATAGGGAGTATGATACTCCCTATTGTCAGCGCTACGTCAGAGTTATTACTTGCCGGTATTGATCGTAGAAAAACCGCGCAAAAATCGATTTAACTGCTTGGATTATCGGCGATTAGTACTGCGCGACGTGGCGCTGGATAACCCTCGATTGTTTTGCTTGGGTCATTAGGGTCTAGATAATCAGGTAGTGAATTATGGGTCATCCATTCCGTGGTTCGTTGTTCGCCGACAGAGGTGACGTTTTCGTCAACAATGCGAACATTTTCAAAGCCTACTTTCTCGAGCCATACCTTTAACGCGAGTGCAGACGGGAAAAAATAGACATTGCGCATTTGCGCATAGCGATCGAATGGCACCAATACGGCGTTTTCATCGCCGTCGATAACCAGCGTCTCAAGGATTAACTCACCACCTGGGACCAATTGGTTTTTTAGTTGAATCAAATGGTCGAGCGGAGAACGGCGGTGATACAAGACACCCATACTAAAGACGGTATCGAAGGCCTCAAGCTCTGGTAATTGCTCAATACCGAGCGGTAACAAATGGGCTCTTTGGTCATCGCCCATGAGTTTACGAATCGCCTCAAACTGCACCAAAAATAGATGAGAAGGGTCGATGCCCACACACAAGCGTGCGCCTTCGCCTAGCATGCGCCACATGTGGTAACCATTACCGCAACCGACATCGAGAACAGAGCGGTCTTTTAGAGGGGTAATATGAGGAAGTACTCGGTCCCACTTCCAGTCTGAGCGCCATTCGGTATCAATATGGATGTCATGGACAGTATACGGACCTTTGCGCCATGGATGGAATGTTCGAAGCAGGCTTTCGAGTTTTTTCATTTCTCCAACCGGCAGCGCGTCATTATTAGATAAGCTCACACTGTTTTTAAGGTCGATTTGATCTGGCGTGCCGTCTTGGATTTTTGCCAGTGCTCGCAACCAACGGTCGAAGTCACCATGTTGTGCGTTTTGCCAATCAGTCAATTGTTGTGGCAGTACGGTCAACCATGGCTGTAAGCGTGTATCTTGGGCAATAAGTTGGTAAAAATTTGCAAAGTTAAACATGGGAATCTCGATAGGGTTGACTTATTTAATGGCGAACATAGAACCAAAATTGAAACATTGGAACCAGACTTCAGAACTACTGAATCCGATATCATTAAAACGTTGTTTATGAGTGGCGATCGAATCTGGACGCATGACGTGCTCAATGGCGCTTCGCTTTTGACTGATCTCTAATTCGCTATAGCCATTGGCTCGTTTAAAATCATGGTGCAAATCGATCAATAACTCGTGAGCAGCCTCATCTTCAAAGATGTACTTTTCAGAGAGGATCAAAATGCCGCCAGGACGCAAGCCATGGTAGATTTTTTCAAGTAGCGTTAGGCGGTCTTCTGGCGATAGGAACTGTAAGGTAAAGTTCAGTACCACGACGGACGCATTATCGATTTCGATGTGGCGGATATCGGCTTCAATCACATCAACCGGTGTATCCGAACGGTAAGCATTGATATGCAGCTTGCATCGTTCGACCATAGCTGAAGAGTTATCGACGGCAATGATCTTGCAACCTTCTTGATGAATATGGCGACGCATAGACAAGGTTGCCGCCCCTAATGAACAGCCAAGGTCGTACACAACAGAATGAGGTTTGGCAAAGCGTTCAGCCAACATACCGATCGCTGAAATGATATTACTGTAGCCTGGTACCGATCGCTGAATCATGTCTGGGAAGACTTCTGCAACCCTTTCATCAAACGTGAAATCACCAATTTTATTGATAGGCGCAGAGAATATCGTATCTTTGTTTTCCATGTCGTCTCTCTCATTCTGTAGACGTAATAAAAAGGCGCGCATTTTACGCTATTCACTATAGCTTGTCATTAGAAGAAAAGAATGGGCAAATTAAGCGCAGACGATGAGAAGAAAGAGTGGGGTAACAGAAGGTCAATAAAGCCTATTGTATGGCTGCAAAGATGAGAAACTTTTTCAGACGCAATGTTCTGTTTTACTTGTGGGGCGTATGCTTTATGTCGGCATGAAGACGCCTGCTTTATAGCGATATTAACTATGAACATGACTCAAGTTAACATGGCTAAAACATCGATATTTGTTGCTCATTTTCCTTCGGTGGAAATGTTGGAAGGCGCGCCAGTTCGACATAGTCGTTGAGCTGTAAATAAAGTCGCTTAGCCAGCTCTGGTGCGAACTGATTATCGGGGGTGTGGATCATTAAATACGGCTGTTTTCCTTCTGCTATCCATTGAGGCAGTTTGGATAGCCAAGGTTTAAAGAAAGCATCGTTTTTCGCAAGATCAGGGTGACCGATGAATCGAATCATTGGACGCTGAGCTGTAGCAATAGCGTGTACGGGTACCTTAGGCTTGTTGCTGTGGGCGTCGATGACCGCTGGCGTATCTGGTTTGGCAGAAAAAACAGGCCGACTGTCCATAATGATTCGATCTATCTCTTGTTCAACGAGCCATTGATTCAAGCGTTTCTCATGGTCGCTTTTATCGAAAAAAGCAGGGTGACGAACCTCTACGCCCAAGGGCATGTCGGAAGGGAGTTGTTGGCGAAAGGTCTGCAATGCAGAAAATGCATCGGGACCGAAGCTACGCGGTAACTGAATCGTCAACATACCCAGTTTTTCTTGTAGCGGCTGCATGGTATCTAAGAATGCTTTAAGTGGCGCTTTACAGTGTTTAAGTTGCTGATCGTGAGTAATGGCTTTCGGAAGCTTGAAAGTAAAACGAAAGTTGTTAGGCGTGGCAGCATGCCAATTATTCACCGTGTTGGCGCTGGGTGTGGCGTAAAACGTGGTATTCCCTTCCACGGTATGGAACACCGAGGCATAGCGCTCTAGGCGTTCATTTGGCTTAGTGCCAGAGCCATATAAGGAATGAAGCCAGTCACTGTGGGACCACATGGTTAGGCCTAATCGTAAACTCAGTTCGTTCATTCTGGCGTCCGCTGCTGGATTGTTGATATTTTGTCCATTTGGTCAAATAGACGAAGTCTGACGGTAATTAAACACAACAAAACTGTCAATTTAGGTCGATTTTAGACGATTTTCCGAGTATAAATGAACCTTTGATTTTGTGCGTGGTAATTGTGGTTATTCAATAAGCAGTTCACGGGCAATTTGATTCTTTTAATAATTGGAAATTGGGAAATTCACTATGCGTAGCCATTACTGTGGTCACCTGAACAAGTCCCTTGCAGGACAAACTGTAGATTTGTGCGGCTGGGTTAATCGTCGCCGTGATTTAGGCGGTCTTATCTTTATTGATATGCGAGATCGCGAAGGTATCGTTCAGGTAGTTGTCGATCCAGATATGGCGGATGTGTTCGAAGTGGCAAGCCAACTTCGTAACGAATTCTGCATTAAGCTGACGGGTGAAGTTCGCGTTCGTCCAGAAAGCCAAGTGAACAAAGACATGGCAACGGGTGAAGTGGAAATTCTAGCATCAGGCCTAGAAATCATTAACCGTTCAGATGTACTGCCTCTTGATTTCAACCAAACTAACTCAGAAGAGCAGCGCCTGAAGTATCGTTATATCGATCTTCGTCGTCCAGAGATGAGCGACCGCATTAAATTGCGTGCTAAAGCGTCAAGCTTTGTTCGTCGTTTCCTAGATGACAATGGCTTCCTCGACATTGAGACACCAGTACTGACGAAAGCAACACCAGAAGGTGCGCGTGATTACTTGGTACCAAGCCGCGTACATAAAGGGTCATTCTACGCATTGCCGCAATCACCGCAGCTATTTAAGCAGCTTCTGATGATGTCTGGTTTTGACCGTTACTACCAGATCGTTAAATGTTTCCGTGATGAAGATTTGCGTGCTGACCGTCAGCCTGAATTTACTCAAATCGATATCGAAACCTCATTCATGTCAGCAGAGCAAGTGCGTGCAACGACAGAGAAAATGGTTCGTGACATGTGGCAGGAATTGCTGACAGTCGATCTGGGTGATTTCCCTATCATGCCGTTCTCTGAAGCGATTCGTCGTTTTGGTTCTGATAAGCCTGATCTACGTAACCCATTAGAGCTTGTTGATATTGCTGACCTTGTTAAAGATGTCGAATTCAAAGTGTTCTCTGGCCCTGCGAACAACGAAAAAGGCCGCGTAGCGGTTATTCGTGTTCCTGGTGGCGCGAAGCTGACTCGTAAGCAAATTGATGGCTACGGCGAGTTTGTTGGTATCTACGGAGCGAAAGGCTTGGCATGGATGAAAGTGAACGATCGTGCCGCTGGCATTGATGGTGTTCAGTCTCCAGTGGCTAAGTTCCTAAACGAAGAAGTGATCAACGGTATCCTTGAGCGCACTCAAGCAGAATCTGGCGATATTATCTTGTTTGGTGCTGATACTCAGAATGTCGTCTCTGAAGCACTTGGCGCGTTGCGTCTAAAACTGGGTAAAGACCTAGAGCTAACAGATACATCAGCATGGAAACCACTTTGGGTTATCGATTTCCCAATGTTTGAAGAAGATGGCGAAGGTAACTTGCACGCGATGCACCACCCATTCACATCACCTTTAGGCATGGATGCAGAAACGCTTAAAGCAAACCCTGCCGCGGCGATTTCAAATGCATACGACATGGTTATTAACGGCTACGAAGTGGGTGGCGGTTCTGTACGTATTCATAATGCAGAAATGCAGTCTGCGGTATTTGGCATCTTAGGTATTGAAGAAACTGAGCAACGCGAGAAGTTTGGCTTCCTACTTGACGCATTGAAGTACGGTACGCCACCTCATGCTGGTCTTGCGTTCGGCCTTGACCGTTTGGTGATGCTACTGTGTGGAACTGACAATATCCGTGACGTTATTGCGTTCCCTAAAACGACGGCAGCAGCATGTCTACTGACAGATGCGCCTAGCCTTGCAAACCCTGCTTCACTTGATGAGCTTGCGATTGCGGTGAAAGTTGCCAAAGAGAAAGACGCATAAGACGTTTTTTTGTACCGATGATTTCTGGTGTACAGATTAGCCATACGCGCATATATCGATTCAAGCGCCTGTAAGGCTATGAATATATAGATACAATGAAATCAAACAAATAATCCCGCTCCGGCGGGATTTTTTATACCTAATTTAGGTATAGTAATGACAATCACCTTCTCAATCTTATCCAATTAAATAGAATTCAAAGGATTCCTTATGGCTGGTCATAGTAAATGGGCGAACATACGTCATCGTAAAGCGGCGCAAGACTCAAAGCGTGGCAAGATTTTCACTAAGCTGATTCGTGAAATTGTGGTTGCAGCAAAAGAAGGCGGCGCAGAGCCTGAGAACAACCCGCGTTTAAGAGCGGCAATTGATAAAGCATTATCCAACAACATGACGCGAGACACAGTGAATCGTGCCGTCAGTCGTGGAGCGGGTGGCGAAGGCGACGACAATATGGAAACCGTGATCTATGAGGGCTATGGACCCGCGGGCACCGCAGTCATGGTTGAATGCATGACCGACAACCGAAACCGAACCGTTTCAGGTGTGCGCCACGCCTTTTCAAAGTCAGGTGGTAACCTGGGAACGGACGGCAGCGTCAGCTATCTATTCGAAAAGAAAGGTGTGATCTCCTACGCCCCGGGCCTAAATGAAGATGATGTCATGGAAGTCGCGCTTGAAAGCGGTGCCGATGATATTGAAACGGGCGATGATGGAGCCATTGATGTCTATACAGCACCTGCTGAATTTGGTCAGGTAAAAGATGCACTCGATTCAGCGGGATTAGAAGCAGCGAACGCTGAAGTAACGTTGGTACCGTCAACGAAAGCGGATCTGGATATAGAGTCCGCCCCGAAACTTTTGCGCCTTATCGATGCATTAGAAGATTTAGATGATGTCCAAGAGGTTTATCACAATGGTGACATCTCTGACGATGTCGCGGCTGCGTTATAACCATGTCGATTATTCTTGGTATTGATCCCGGCTCTCGAATTACAGGTTACGGTGTCATTCGCCAACAAGGCAGACATTTATACTATCTCGGCAGTGGCTGTATTCGTATGTCTGAAAAAGAGTTGCCTGGACGCCTCAAGCAGATCTACGCCGGCGTGAGTGAAATTATCACTCAGTTCCAACCCGATGTTTTTGCCATTGAGCAAGTGTTTATGTCTAAAAACGCCGACTCAGCGCTTAAACTTGGACAAGCGCGTGGCAGTGCTATTGTTGCGGCGGTTAATCACGACCTTCCGGTCCATGAATACGCGGCGCGTTTAATCAAACAAGCCGTGACAGGTACGGGTGGGGCAGATAAAGCGCAAGTGCAACATATGGTGATGAGTATGCTCAAGCTTGCAGCAAAACCACAAGCGGACGCAGCGGATGCGCTGGGTGTCGCGATTTGCCATGCGAACACCAATAAAACGCTCATTGCATTGGCGGGTAAAGCCACTGGTGCTAAGCGTGGACGCTATCGATAGGGCGTATTGCCCTATCAATTATTGATTCACTCAGCCGATCATATACTGTCCTACCTGACTATTTATTGCTTGATACCCCGTATTCCCCTGATTCGCCGCCTTCTCAGATGCGATGCATAGCGCCTTCTCCGATGTTATACATGGTGTTATGCATAGTGGCTTATCTAGCTAAGCTGGTGGCTAGCGCACTAGAAAGCGTCGCCCTTGTTGCCGATGATATTTTTAACGATAAGCACCCCACACTTTTGTGGCAAACCCGAGTGAATGTATTGTTAAATTATTGTTACTATATATAATTGGTCCGATGAGTCATGTCAACGGACCAATTAGAATGAAAAACAATGTCATCTGGCACACCTTTATATTTGATGCTTCTCGTTTGTCCCATACGGTATTAAGAAGGGCTGAGATTACGGCTGTTTTTGCTGTTGTGGCTTTTATTGTGGGTTTATATAGCGCAATTAAGTGGCATGGCAATGGACATGCGGCTTTGTTCATGACGTCTCTCATTCTAATCGTGTTGGAGTGTATCTCTGTTGCGCTGTTACGCTGGACACGCGGCATTACCCTCGCGCTAAATGTTGGCTTTCTTGGCATGACCACGCATGCACTGAATATCATTTACCAAAGTGGTGGTATTGTTGATTCCACTCAATCATTTTGGGCGCCGTTACTTATTGTGGCTTTTTACCTGTCTGCATCACGCGTGATGGCGTTAACCTGGAGCCTGACTATCGTGCTCGTCGCCTGTGCGATGACGTATCTTCACACGACGGGTTATGCTTATCCCCAGATTGAGTTGTCCGCGAGTAAGCAGACTATCGAGATATGGTCTGGGATGATATTGCCGCTGTTGGTGATCTGTTTTGCGCAAAGCTTTACCTCAAAACAAAAAGAGCGCGCCATTGCCCGCGCAGAAAAATCGTTACAACAAAGTGAGCATGAAGCGCAGAAATCGGCCGAGGGACAATCGAAACTCGATGCGACATTTGTGGTGGTGAATGAGAGTGTGGAAGAGCTGGATGAGGTCATCCACCATGTGAATACGCAGTCGTCGCAACTCACTGACAATGTGCAATCCTTAGGGTTAAATAGCGCCTCTCAAGCGAGCGCTGCGGAAGAAATGAGTCAACAGCTAGAGCAGCTTTCCGCGTTTACTCAAGATTCGGTGGCCTTCATGTCACAAGTGACGCAGCAAACGGAAGCCATAAAATCCCAGGCAGAAAGCAGCAGTGACATGCTAAGCGCGTCAACCCAAGCGATCGCTAACATAGACCAAAGTAACCAAAAAGTGGTCTCGGTGATGGCGCTGATCACGACCGTGGCTGACCAAACCAATTTACTCGCACTTAACGCTGCCATTGAAGCGGCACGCGCTGGTGAGCACGGCCGAGGTTTTGCTGTGGTGGCAGAGCAGGTACGGGAATTGTCATCCAAAACCAGTAACTCGGTTGAAGAGATCCGTGCACTCATTGGGGATAGTCAAAGAGAGATTACTTCTGGCCAGCAAACGATTCAGACGACGGTGACGGAATTAAGTCAGATGATTGAGCAAGTTCAGGTGATTTCGACTGAGATTAGCAACCTAAGCCAACTGGTCAGCCAACAGAACCAAGCAATTAGCGAGCTAGATCAAGCCAGTAGTGAGGTCGCACATTCAGTCGCGGACAGTAAAACGGTCGCGGAAGATATTCAATCGATTACCCTAAAACTGAACCAACAGATCAATGAGGGAACAGAGTTGTCTGAGCGTCTTCGTACCGTATTAGCTTAATCACGCGGTAGCTGCCGCTTCGAACGGTCTCGCCTAAATAACTGGATACCCATCCAGTTATTCTATATCCTAAGCCCTATTACAATAAGCATGAGAAATTACACTGTGATAGGACGATTACGCGGAATTCTAGTCGAGAAGCAGCCCCCTGAATTATTGATTGAGGTAGGGGGTGTTGGCTATGAAGTCCAAATGCCAATGAGCTGTTTCTATGAATTGCCAGAAGTCGGTCAAGAAGCCATTATTTATACACACTTTGTCGTGCGAGAAGATGCGCAACTTTTGTATGGCTTTAACTCGGTGAGCGAGCGAGCGCTGTTCAGAGAGGTCATTAAGGCCAACGGTGTCGGACCAAAACTGGGCCTAGGTATCCTTTCCGGTATGTCGGCGAGTCAGTTTGTTTCTTGTGTTGAGCGTGAAGACATCTCCACATTAGTGAAGCTTCCTGGTGTCGGTAAGAAAACCGCTGAACGCCTCGTGGTTGAAATGAAAGACCGTCTGAAAGGGTGGGGGGCCGGTGACCTATTTACTCCGGCAACCGATGCAGCGCCAATTGATGGCATGTCATCGTCGAATAACGCAGAAGATGAAGCGGTGAGTGCGCTGCTTGCGCTAGGCTATAAATCTGCGCAAGCATCCAAAGTGGTGTCACAAGTAGCAAAGCCTGGAATGAGCAGCGAAGCGCTTATCCGAGAAGCATTGCGTACCATGGTTTAAGCTTGATAACGGTTCAATAGAGACGAATATATGATTGAAGCTGATCGCTTAATTGCTCCAGAAAATCCAGTTTTCAAAGACGAAGACGTGATCGATAGAGCAATTCGGCCCAAAAAATTAGCCGACTACGAAGGACAACAGCATGTTAGCGACCAAATGGAAATTTTCATTAAGGCCGCGCAGTTGCGAAATGAACCGCTTGATCATTTATTGATCTTTGGCCCTCCAGGCCTAGGTAAAACAACACTCGCCAATATCGTTGCGAATGAAATGGAAGTGAGTATCAGAACCACGTCTGGGCCTGTATTGGAAAAGGCAGGAGATTTGGCGGCATTGCTCACTAACCTTGAAGAAAACGATGTCCTATTTATTGATGAGATACACCGACTGAGCCCTATGGTTGAAGAGATCTTGTATCCTGCTATGGAAGATTATCAGTTGGATATCATGATTGGCGAAGGCCCAGCGGCACGTTCAATCAAGATCGATTTACCCCCATTTACCTTGATCGGCGCGACCACAAGAGCGGGCTCGTTAACGTCTCCGTTACGTGATCGTTTCGGTATTGTACAACGCCTCGAATACTACAAAATCGCTGACTTACAACGTATTGTTCAGCGAAGTGCAGCCTGCCTAAATCTGTCTATGGAGCCTGAGGGAGCATTAGAGATTGCGCGTCGTGCCCGAGGAACGCCTCGAATTGCCAACCGCTTATTGCGTCGCGTACGTGATTATGCCGAAGTAAAAGGCGATGGCCATATTTGTTCTGATATTGCCGATAAAGCCTTGAATATGCTCGATGTCGATCATCAAGGGTTCGATTATATGGACCGTAAACTTCTTTTGGCCATTATGGAGAAGTTTTCAGGCGGCCCAGTTGGTTTGGACAATTTAGCCGCAGCCATTGGTGAAGAAAAAGACACTATTGAGGATGTGATAGAGCCGTATTTGATTCAACAAGGCTATTTGCAAAGAACGCCGCGGGGAAGAATAGCTTCTGACCGCGCCTATTTGCATTTTGGTGTTGATAAGTAATCAATGTAAACGGATTGGGCAATAAACGTCAGCGATTATGGTAAACGCATCGTAATGTTAGTCGCGCCCATCGACGATAAATAAAAAATAACTTTTCAATTTTACACCTACTAATCGGCATGCCGTTGATATGGCGTGGCATGCTGATGTTGCTGAATAGTAAACAGTGACTCATTCGATTTGAGCATGTTTTTAGCTATAACCCTTACCACTAAAGGGTTGCTTAAGCTTTACCTCCGCATTGACCCATTCCCCAATCTCGTTACAAATCCACGTTAAATTTGATCTGTGTCATTGTGAGCAAAGATCGTACAATCAACTCTTTGTCTTTATTGATGTAAATCAAAGCACGCCAGTAAATAAACCTTTTGAAACTGATTCAATTTACCAGTAATATTAGCAGCAGCTATATTAGCGCAAGCTTAACAAATAACTAACCATTAGGGTACATATTCGCAACAAGGATGATGCTAAGTCTCAACAAGTTTAATGTAAATTAAACAGTCATCCTTGTCGCTTAATATAGAACGTGTCGTTCAGCCGACACAAAAGGAGTTACCATGATAGACGTAGTGGAGCTGTCGCGATTGCAATTTGCACTCACGGCGATGTATCACTTCTTGTTCGTTCCATTGACACTCGGTATGGCGTTTCTTCTCGCTATAATGGAGTCTCTGTACGTAATGACCGATAAGCAAATCTACAAGGACATGACAAAGTTCTGGGGTAAGCTGTTCGGGATTAACTTTGCACTTGGTGTTGCCACCGGTTTGACCATGGAGTTCCAATTCGGTACTAACTGGTCGTACTATTCACATTACGTGGGTGATATTTTTGGTGCGCCACTCGCCATCGAGGCCCTTGTTGCCTTCTTCCTAGAGTCCACTTTTGTCGGTCTTTTCTTCTTTGGCTGGGATAGGCTAAGCAAGCGTCAGCATTTAGCAGTAACATGGCTAGTTGCACTGGGTTCAAGCTTTTCTGCTTTATGGATCCTGGTCGCGAACGGTTGGATGCAACACCCGGTAGGTGCTGAGTTCAACTACGAAACCATGCGTATGGAAATGGTGAGCTTCGCTGATGTGGTATTGAATCCGGTTGCTCAGGTGAAATTTGTTCACACCGTGGCATCTGGTTACACCGCAGGTGCGATGTTCGTTCTTGGTATCAGCTCATACTATATTTTGAAAGGCCGCGATCTAGCATTCGCTCGTCGTTCATTTGCTATCGCGGCTTCTTTTGGGATGGCGGCAATCCTGTCTGTTATCATCCTAGGTGATGAGTCTGGCTATGAGTTAGGCGACGTTCAAAAAGTTAAACTGGCTGCAATCGAAGCTGAATGGCACACCGAACCTGCTCCAGCCGCATTCACCCTGTTTGGCCTGCCAAATCAAGACGAAATGCATACAGACTTTGCCGTCAAGATCCCATACGTGATGGGCATCATCGCCACGCGTTCTCTAGATACTGAAGTGACGGGCCTACGCGACCTACGTGAAGAGCACGTTGACCGTATTCGTACGGGTATGTACGCCTATGAGTTGCTTGAAAAACTTCGCGCCGGTGACCGCAGTGACGAGAACCTTGTTGCGTTTGATGAAGTAAAAGAAGACCTCGGCTATGGTCTCCTACTGAAGCGTTATACCGATCAAGTGGTTGATGCGACGGAAGACCAAATTCAAGCAGCCGCGGATGACTCAATCCCGACCGTTTGGCCGTTATTCTGGTCGTTCCGTGTGATGGTAGCGTGTGGATTTATCATGTTATTCATCTTTGGTGCGGCATTTGTTCAAACGTGTCGTCAGAAGATCACCCAAAAGCCATGGCTTCTAAAAGCCGCGCTATTTGGTATGCCACTGCCTTGGATTGCAATTGAAGCCGGTTGGTTTGTCGCAGAGTACGGTCGTCAACCATGGGCGGTGGGTGAAATCCTTCCTACCCACGTAGCGGCGTCCGCATTAACAATGAGTCAGTTATGGACCTCGTTGTTTGCCATCATAGCGCTCTATACCGTATTCCTTGTTGCTGAAGTTTACCTCATGGTGAAATTCGCACGTAAAGGACCAAGTAGCTTGAAGACAGGCCGTTATCATTTTGAACAAAATGGCGACTCGGCTGAAGATAAAGTTAATCGACAAGTCGAAGCGTAAGCAGGGAGAAATAGAATGTTTGATTACGAAGTCTTACGATTTATCTGGTGGATACTAATCGGCGTACTACTGGCTGGTTTCGCTATCACCGACGGTTTTGATATGGGTGTGGGCGCACTGGTCCCATTCGTAGGAAAAACGGATACGCAGCGTCGTGTCATGATTAATTCCATCGCTCCGCACTGGGATGGAAACCAAGTATGGTTGATCACCGCGGGTGGTGCACTGTTTGCCGCTTGGCCACTGGTTTATGCAACGTCGTTCTCTGGTTTCTACTTAGCCATGATCTTGACGTTAGCAGCACTTTGGTTACGTCCTTTGGGCTTAGATTACCGCTCTAAAATCGAAGATCCAAGATGGCGTAATACTTGGGATATCGCCATTTCAATCAGTGGCTTTGTTCCGCCGATTATCTTTGGTGTGGCATTCGGAAACCTGTTACAAGGCGTACCGTTCCAGCTGAATGAATTCATGATGTCGACATACCACGGTTCATTCTTCGGCTTGCTCAACCCGTTTGCATTGCTATGTGGTTTTGTTAGCTTGTTCATGATCATTTTGCAAGGCTCTACTTGGTTGCAGATGAAAACCACTGGTGAGGTACATGACCGAGCTCGCAGTATCGCTCAGGTTATGGGTCTACTCGTTGTCGGTGCCTTTGTTGCAGCAGGCTTCTGGATTCAAAACATTGATGGTTACGTAATTGTAAGTAGCCTTGATACAGGCGCAGCGTCGAATCCTCTCAATAAAGAAGTAGTACGTGAAGCGGGTGCGTGGATGGCGAACTTCGAGAAGTATCCATTGCTTTGGATTGCACCTGCACTAGGCGTGTTCATGCCATTACTCGCGGCGATTGCTTCTCGTTTTGAAAAATGTGCGTTTTCGTTCATCGCTTCAAGTTTAGCGAATGGCGGTATCATTTTTACCGCAGGGTTTGCGATGTTCCCGTTTGTGATGCCAAGCAGCCTGAATCCAAGCCACAGTTTGACGATGTGGGATTCAACCTCAAGTGAACTGACGTTGAACTTGATGACTGGGGTTGCGTTTGTCATGGTACCGGTGATTCTTAGCTACACCGCTTGGACCTACTACAAAATGTTTGGTCGTCTTGATGACAAGTTCATCGAAGAAAACAAAAACTCACTTTATTAAGGAGCACATAGAATGTGGTATTTTGCTTGGATTTTAGGTGTTCTTCTAGCGTGTGCGTTCGGCATCATTAACGCATTGTGGCTAGAACACAGTGAAATGATGGACAAGGACAGTGAGTAGTCTCAACGCGCAGGTTGCGAACCTTCACCAGTGGCTCGATAAAACGTGGTTACGCGTTATATCATTGTTGCTCGGTTTTGGTCATGTTGGGATATTCATGTGGCGACCGGATGCGTACGCAGAACAAATCGGTGGCTTTCCATCGGGCTTAGGGCTGGTTTTTGTCTTTGCTCTATGTTCCAGCATGGTATATGGCGTTGGTTTTAAACCAAGATTCTGGCTTTGGCAGATCGTCTTTAGCCCCTATATACCGCTCACTGTATTGAGTTACTTGACGATACTGTACGTAAGTTAGAAAACATACGTTAGTGACTAAAGCCGTCAGTTAGGAAAAAGCTCGAGCATTCGCTCGGGCTTTTTGTTTTCTGGCATACCGTTTTTATTGATAAACCACACCAAACGGACACTTTTGGTAACAACTTAATCAGTTGAGTGTAAATTTTCGCACTTTATCCCAAATTTCTTGTCAGCAGTAATAACAATCATATCGACTTACGCTATATTAGGGCGTTGTTGTTTATAGGAAATTATCAATTTGATTGACTTACCATCGTATTTTGAATTCCCGGTCACCGTGTATTACGAAGATACCGACGCGGGAGGCGTGGTCTACCATTCCAATTATTTGAAGTTTTTTGAGCGTGCACGTACCGAGCTACTGCGTAGTGTCGGCGTGAGTCAAAATGTCTTACTAGAAGAGCATATTGGTTTTGTCGTTCGCCACATGGATATCGACTTTGTTCGAGGTGCTCGATTAGATGCCCATCTCACCGTCAAAACCGTTGTTTCAGAATTTAAACGCGCCTCATTAACGTTTCAACAAGAAATAGTCGATGCAGAGGGTGTGACATTCTCGAAGGCACTGGTTAAAGTGGCATGTATTGATAATGTTAAAATGAAGCCGAAGGCAATACCTTCGTCAATCTTATTGGAGTTAAAACGTGAACGCTGAAATTTCGTTTTTGGATCTTTTTCTACAAGCCAGTTTGCTTGTAAAGCTTGTCATGATGATCTTGCTGGGAATGTCGGTCGTGTCTTGGGCTATGATCATCAAGCGTAGTAAGGTTTTAACGCAAGCGACCAAAGCCTCTGATGTCTTTGAAGACCGATTCTGGTCGGGCGCCGATTTGTCGGTGATCTACCAAGACGTGAAGAAACGTAAAGATGAACTCTCAGGAAGCGAAGAGATCTTTTACAGCGGCTTCACTGAATTTTTAAGATTAAGACAATCTAATTCAGATTCGCCAGCTTACATCATGGAAGGGACTGGCCGTTCTATGCGTGTTGCGGTGGCTCGTGAGGTGGATGATCTTGAGGCAAACCTACCATTCTTAGCGACCGTGGGTTCTATCAGCCCATATATCGGCTTATTTGGTACTGTTTGGGGCATCATGCATGCCTTCATTGCCCTTGGTGAGGTCAAGCAAGCAACGCTCGCAATGGTGGCGCCGGGTATCGCTGAAGCATTGATTGCTACCGCGATGGGACTGTTTGCCGCTATTCCAGCCGTCATGGCCTATAACCGTCTGAGCACAAAAGTAGGTAAGCTAGAGCATAACTACGCAACGTTCTCAGAAGAGTTTTACTCAATCCTGCACCGTCAAGCGATGGCCGGTAAGGAACAGTAATGGCAGGTTACCAACGTAAGAAAAGAAAACTGACCGCAGAGATAAACGTTGTCCCCTACATCGATGTGATGTTGGTGCTGCTGATTATCTTTATGGTGACATCACCTTTTGTTACTCAAGGGGTGGATGTGGAATTGCCAAAAACGTCAACGGCGAAGCCTGCGTCTGATCTTGCCGGCGATACCGACGCGAGCTTTATTATTGTTGAAGTGGATCGTGATGGAAATTTTGGCCTTAGTGTCAATAACGAAGACGTACAACGCGGTTTAAGCCTAGAAGACATAATTGTTAGGGTGCGTGCAGAATTGTCCATTAATCCTAATTCGCCTGTGGCTGTGGGCGGCGATGCCGCAACACCCTACGCCGAAGTGGTTTTATTATTAGATGAGTTGAGTCAAGCAGGGATACCTAAAGTAGGCCTGTTGACCGATATCAGGGAATAGTCATCGCAGCAGTATGAAGAAAAATAATAAAAACAACGCCACCCGTTACGGAAAGCCGATTGCCATTTCTTTATTGGCGCATGTGCTCTTGATTGCGGCACTGCTTTTGGGTACGGATTTTACAATGGAAGAACCTGAGCCTACGGGCATGGTTCAGGCTGTTGTCATTGACCCTGCGCGAGTTCGGCAGCAAGCTCAAGAAATTCGTAAGCAACGCGAAACCGCCTCAAAGAAAGAGCAAGACCGCTTAGATAAACTGCGCAGAGAAAGTGAGCAGCTTGAAAGAAACCGTAAAGCGGAAGAGGAGCGTATTCGCACCTTGAAAGCGCAACAAGCTAAGCAAGCACAAGCGACACGCGAAGCTGAAAAACGCGCTAAGCAAGAAAACGAACGTGCAGCCAAAGCCGAAGCAGCAAGAAAAACTCAGGAAGCGGCAGTTCGCAAAGCCGAACAAGAACGTCTCGTCAAAGAAGCGGCGATTGTTAAGGCTGAGCAAGAACGTGTTGAGCGAGAAAAAGCCGCAAAAGAGGCGCAAGAAAAAGCTCGCCGTGAAAAAGAAGCGGCAGAGAAAGCTGAGCAACAACGCATCGAAAAAGAAAAGGCAGCCAAAGCCGCGGCAGAGAAAGCACGTCAAGAGCAAGAACGTTTGAAACAACTTGAACGTGAGAGGCAAGAACAAGAAGCCGCAATGAATGATATTTTTGCAGGGCTTGAAAGCGAATCTGAGTTGAATACATCAGCACGCTCACAGCATGTTGCATCTGAGTTGCAGAGAATGGGAGCGATTTACACCCAGCTTATTCAACAAAAACTGTTGCTTGAGGACAGTTTTCGGGGAAAGCAATGTCGAGTTAATTTGAAGTTGATTCCTGCTGGTAATGGCGCTATTGCCGGTGAGGTAAAGGTACTCGATGGGGACAACCGATTATGCGCTGCAACAAGAAGGGCGATTACGCAAGTAGGAACCTTCCCGCTTGCCAAAGAAGCCGATGTAAATGCACAACTTAAGAACATCAATCTGACCGTCGTTCCAGAGTAATAAGGAAGAGCTCGTGATTAAGCGAATATTAATGGGAATGGTATTGTTGTTTAGCGTTACGACGCAAACAGCCAATGCCGCTTTAGAACTTGTCATTACCGATGGTATTGATTCCGCGCGTCCTATCGCGATTGTGCCATTCAAATGGGCAGGCGAGGGTGAGTTACCGCAAGATGTGTCGGGTGTTATTTCATCCGATTTACAGCGTAGTGGTAAATTTAGTCCGGTTGCGACCAGTAAAATGCCGCAAACGCCTTACGATGCGGCTGACATCAACTTTGAATCGTGGACACCGATCGGTGTTGATTCACTGCTGACCGGCACCATAGTCAAAAAAGCCGATGGTAACTATGAAATTAGCTATCAACTGGTTGATGTCGTTCGTGGTCAATTAACTGGTGGTCAGTCTAAAGCGTTAAGCGACGATGGCCAGCTGGTCCTGTCTAATGACCATGTATTATTTAAAAAGAAAGCGACTGTCCCGGCCAACCGTTTACGTGAATATGCGCACCGTATTGCCGATTTGGTCTACGAAGAGCTGACGGGTGAGCGTGGTGCCTTTTTAACACGTATTGCCTATGTTGTTGTCAACGATAAAGACCAGTACCCGTACCAAATGCGTATTGCCGATTACGATGGCTACAACGAAAAGCTCGTGCTTCGTTCAAAACAGCCATTAATGTCTCCAGCATGGTCACCCGATGGTAAGAAGCTGGCGTATGTGAGCTTCCAAAATGGTCAAGCTGAAATCTTTATCATGAATATCTATACCGGTAAGCGTGAAAAGATTACGTCATTCCCTCGTCACAATGGTGCGCCAAGATTCTCTCCTGACGGCAAGTCGCTGGCGATCACGTTATCAAAGACTGGGCAACTGCATGTATATACGCTCAACCTAGAAACGAGAAAACTTCGTCAAATAACTAGCGGTCGGTCAAATAATACAGAACCGTATTGGAAACCAGGTGGAAATTCCCTTATTTTTACGTCGGATAGGGGTGGTAACCCTCAGATTTATGAAGTAAATTTGTCCGACGGTAAAACAAAACGAATCACATGGCAGGGTAGCCAAAACCTTGGTGGGCAGATCACCCCCGATGGTCGTTACCTCGTGATGGTCAATCGCTCGAACACGGGCTTTAATCTTGCTAAACAAGACTTAGAAACGGGTTCAGTACAAATCCTCACGAAAACACTGCTGGATGAGTCACCAAGTATCGCGCCAAATGGCGGCATGGTGATATATAGCTCCATTTATAACAAGACTAACGTTCTTTCAATGGTTTCAATTGATGGACGATTTAAAGCTAGACTACCGGCAACAAATGGGCGTGTTCGAGCGCCCGCATGGTCACCGTTTTTATAGCAAATAAATTTTAGGTTAAGGAAAAAACAATGCAACTAAACAAAGTTTTTAAGGGTTTGCTAATCGCACTACCAGTTCTTGCTATGACGGCTTGTAGCTCAAGTGACGACGCCGCATCAACAACAGGTTCAGAAACAACAAATCAACAACAAGAAACAACCGTTGTAACGCCTATTGACCAAAGTGCACAGCTTTCTGAGCAAGAAATGAAAGAGAAAGCACTTCGTGAAAATCAAACTATCTACTTTGCGTTTGATAACTCAACGATTGCTGGTGACTACGAAGACATGCTTGCGGCTCACGCGATGTACCTAAGCAAAGATGCAGCGCTTAAAGTGACTATCGAAGGTCATGCCGACGAACGTGGTACGCCTGAGTACAACATCGCACTAGGCGAGCGTCGTGCACAAGCTGTTGCTAAGTACATCCAAGCACTGGGTGTTCAAGCAGACCAAATCTCTATCGTTAGCTACGGCGAAGAGAAACCATTAGTTCTAGGTCAGTCTGACGATGCATATGCAAAAAATCGTCGCGCAGTTCTAGTCTACTAATTTAAAAACGGCCACTGAGGGTTTAACCTTTATGACAAGTAACATTAAGCGCGCAGTTACGCTTACGTTACTAGCCGGCGCAGCGAGCTCAGTGCTCGCTGCGAAAGCACCGGTTACCGACTTGAGCACTGCAACATCATCTTCGGCGACGGTGGCTTCTCTTGCATCCGCACACGCTGCGACCAACGAGACCGATATTCAACGTTTGGAGCGTTTGCTTCAAAACCGTAATCGAGTGCAAGCGCAGATGCAGCAACAACTCGATGAAATGACGCAAGAAATCGCAACGCTTCGTGGTGAGCTAGAGCGAAACAGCTATAACATGGATCAAATGTTGCAGCGCCAGAGAGAGCTCTTTATCGAAATTGATAAACTTCGCTCACAAGGCAGCACTGCCGCCGCGGTTGCACCTGCGGGCAAAGCCGCAGAATCAACAGGGAAGTTTAGTACCGATGTTGATGAGCAAACCGCCTACCAAAACGCGGTTGATTTGATCCTGAAGAAGCGTGATTACGCCGGTGCGATTGCCGCATTTAAGCAGTTTCAAACCGATTACCCTGATTCGACCTTCGCACCTAATACGCATTACTGGCTAGGCCAATTGTATTTTGCTAAGCGTCAAGACAGCGAAGCCGAAGCCAGCTTTAAAGCGGTACTGTCGTTTAAAGAGTCTAATAAGCGCGCCGATGCGCTGGTAAAACTAGGCGATCTCGCAAAACGTGGTAATAAAGCGGCGGAAGCTAAAAAGTATTATCAGCAAGTCGTGGATGAATACCCGGCTAGCTCTTCTGCTAAAGTCGCCCAGACTAACCTGCAGTAAGGCATAGTGACGCGAGTTCGTGAGGAGATTTTTTTATCCCACACGCTTGCCACTTCATTACTTCCAGAAAAAGAGAGCTCGATTGAGCTCTCTTTTTTCATCTGCCTTTGAATGTGTTTGGTTTGTTTGTCATCTATTGGCGAATCAACAGATAAGCACGCCTTAATTTTGTCCTTGGGCTCAGTTCCGTGTACAATACTCGGATTATTTGGAAGTAGCATAGAGCCCGCTATGAGCCACATCTTAGATTCGATTGATACAGTATACCCATTCCCTCCTAAGCCCGTTCTATTAACGGACCAGGAAAAGCAGCAGCACATATCCGCAATCAAAGCATTGTTGATAGAAAAAGACGCTGTGCTTATTGCCCACTATTATACCGATCCTGAAATTCAAGCATTAGCCGAAGAAACCGGTGGTTTTGTTGGTGATTCGCTTGAGATGGCCAAGTTTGGTAACCGTCACTCTGCATCAACCCTTATTATTGCTGGTGTGCGTTTTATGGGAGAATCTGCAAAGATCCTAACCCCCGAAAAACGTATCTTGATGCCAACGCTTGAGGCGGAATGCTCACTAGACTTAGGTTGTCCTGAAGACAAGTTCTCAGAATTTTGTGACGCTCACCCTGACCACACGGTAGTGGTTTACGCCAACACGTCAGCGGCAGTTAAAGCGCGCGCCGATTGGGTGGTGACCTCGAGTATCGCACTCGAGATCGTTGAGCATCTAGATGCGGAAGACAAGCCGATCATCTGGGGTCCAGATCGTCACCTTGGCTCGTATATCGCGAATCAAACCGGTGCAGATATGCTGCTTTGGCAGGGTGAATGTATCGTCCATGACGAGTTTTCGGCAAAAGCGCTGAAAGACATGAAGTCGGTGTACCCTGAAGCGGCAATTCTTGTTCACCCAGAGTCGCCAGCCAGTGTGGTTGAGTTAGCAGATTGTGTGGGCTCGACGAGCCAGTTGATTAAATCAGCAAAAGCACTGCCGAATAAACAGCTTATTGTGGCCACCGATAAAGGCATTTTCTTTAAGATGCAGCAATTGGTCCCAGAGAAAGAACTTATCGAAGCACCGACTGCGGGCGCTGGCGCGACCTGTCGTAGCTGCGCGCACTGCCCTTGGATGGCGATGAATGGTTTGAAAGCGATTGAGAGCGCCTTGGTTGATGGCGGAAAAGAGCATGAAGTCTTCGTTGACGAAGCCGTTCGAGTGAAGTCACTGATACCGTTGAACCGCATGCTAGATTTTGCTGAGCAGCTGCAGATTCAAGTGAAAGGCAACGCTTAGCGCGCTAATCACATAGAATCGTTAATTTTATTAAAAACCAGCCTTTTGGCTGGTTTTTTCATATATGCTTAATAGCAATACTTACGAATAAAAAGGAATGTTGTGGTCATTTGGTTACAGCTAAGAAAGTGGTTTCATTCCCACCTGTTCGAGCTCAGATTAAAAAGCCTTGCGCTCATACTTGGGTTTTATGTTGCCTTATCTTGGGTGCTGCTTTGGGGCAGTGGGGAAGCGGACCTTACCGTTCCTTTTTCTCAGTTTATCTATTTTATGATTGTCACGGCATCCACGGTTGGTTATGGCGACCTGTCACCGACGACCGAGGCAGGACGGTGGGCGACGATACTTTTTATTATACCGGGAGGCTTAAGCCTTTTTGCTGCACTACTCGGAAGGTTGGCGGCGTTAGGGTTAGATTATTGGCGTTCAGGACAGTTAGGCAGAAGGACAGTAAAAGTGGACCAACACATTTTGATATTAGGCTGGAATGGCCAAAGAACCATGCATTTAATTCGAATGCTGCAACATGAAGAAACCGGGCGTCGGCCAATCGTATTGTGCAGCCGTTCTGATATTGAAAACCCATTACCTGGAGAAATTGATTTCGTCAAAGTGAACAGCTACACCGACGGAAGGGAAATGGAAAAAACGAACATCGAACAAGCCAGCTGTATCTTGATTGATAACCCAGAAGATGACATCACCTTATCCGCTGCATTGTATTGCGCGAACCGAAATCCGACCGCTCATCTGCTGGTCTATTTCAAAGATGAAGCACTGAGTGAGTTATTGAGCCAACATTGTCCTAACTCAGAGTGTATCCCAGCGGTAGGGGCTGAGATGCTTGCTAAAGCGGCTGTTGACCCTGGATCAAGTGCTTTGCACCAAGAGCTATTAAGCTCTACGCGGGGTATGACGCAATATTCAACCCGTTACCCGAATGATGCCACGGAGACAACGGTTGATACCTTATTCCACTGGATGAAAAAAGATTATCAAGCCACGCTCATTGCGATTGATTCAGGTACAGGCATTACATTGAATCCGGATTTAGAACAGCCTATTCAAGCGGGTTGTAAGCTGTTTTATATTGCCGATGAGCGTATTGATAGCTTTTCTTGGCATGCCATCCAGTAGCCTTGGTGCTTGCCTAGATGCTTGCTTAGATGCTCATTTAGCCACCGACCGCGACGCCTGCATTGGCGTTGGTTCCGGACCGATAGCGGCAAGTAATATTTAGGCTCAAAATATAGCTTGATACAATAAGATATTCTGTTTATTATGCGCGCGTTTTTCTAATGAATGAACGTTCATTCATTGAGTCTGGGAATGCTTTAGGTTATGCGCGCACTTTCACTTACGTTTTGTTTATCTTTGCTCACGACTGCCTTCGCTGCTCAGGCTGGTGATGCACTCGTGATCCCGTCTTATGCACAACTTGAGGTGGATAAAGATGCCATCGCGTTTGAATCGGATGTGAATAAAGCTCAAGACGCGGTTCAATCTTATGACACCGCGGTCGATCGTTTAAAAAAAGAACCCGATAGCGATCGCTATGCAGACACCATTACCGACCTAAAGTATGGCAAACGGAACTACCAAGAAATTAATGGTATGCCGATGTTTAGCTTTCTTGGCGGCCCGGCTTATACGCCAGAGCAAGGGCTTGTTCTGGCGGCGGGTGGACTGTATTCCTTTAAAACCGATCGTGACCAAGAAGATTTGCAACGTTCCGGCTTATCAATGTTCCTTATTGGGAACTACGTGGACTCTGAAACGGGTTACGGGCTCCGAGCCAATCACAATTTATTTTGGAACAATAACGATATTCAGTTTCGTGGTGCATGGGAAGCCGGATCTCAAGGCAAACACTATTGGGGTGTCGGCTACGATGACGCGCAAGATTTTGAGTTTGGAGAAACCACTCAATATAAAGCCACGGTTAATAACTACGATGGCGCGTTGATCTTCAGAATGGTCGACAATTGGTTTGTTGGTCCGTCAATCCGAGTGAACTATTTTAAGCCGACAACGGATCCAGACTCCGCCATTCTAGACAGTAATTACAATGAATTTAAAGACAAGCCATTTACTTGGGGCTTGGGCGCGACACTGCAATACGATAGCCGCGATGTCGTGGTGAATGCGTGGAGTGGCTCACTATTTCGAGCTGAGGCGTTGGCATTTAGCGAAGCGTTAGGCAGCCAAGCTGAGTACCAAAAGCTGAACGTCGACTTTCGTCATTACTACAGTATTGAAGAGGGGCGAGTGATTGCGGTTCTCAGCCAGTATCAACAGGCGTTTGGTGACGTTCCCTATTATGATATGCCGGAGCTGGGCGGTGCTAACTCGATGCGAGGTTACTATCAAGGGCAATATCGCGACCGAACCACAGCCGAGGTGACGGCAGAGTATCGTCATACCTTCCGTCGTGATAATGGCGCGCTCTCCGCGCATGGCATGACAGTGTGGACGGGTGTTGGTGCGGTGGGCGAATCAGTTGAAGATTTATCAGGCCATGCCATTATTTCTTATGGGGTGGGTTATCGATATGAACTGCAACCTAGAATGAACATACGACTCGACTTAGGCATGGGA
The DNA here is from genome assembly GCF_002873335.1 of Vibrio sp. 10N.286.49.B1. Taxonomy (GTDB): domain Bacteria; phylum Pseudomonadota; class Gammaproteobacteria; order Enterobacterales; family Vibrionaceae; genus Vibrio. The sequence goes on from NZ_MCUW01000078.1 coordinate 105,314, forward strand.
AAACACGGCTCGGCGTTTTACTTTAACTTTACCGAAGCCTTCTAACGCTATCCGCGAAAGGTTGATGAAACGTACCGGCCGTGCTGAGTGCGCTCAGAGCTTTTTAGTGGTTAAACCAAAGACTGATCTGGTGACAACGCCTGTAAAAAAGCCTCGGAGAATTGCCGAGGCTTTTTCGTACGTCACGACGATGACTTTTCAATGCTTAGGCAAGCGATTAAAGCTATTAAAGCTGTGAAAGCGAGTCAAACGCCGCTAGGCTGCTATTGCTGGTCAGCCAACATCGCGCCTTTTTGTGTAATGCCACAAAGCATGACAGGCATTGCGTTGTATATCTCTTCGAACTGCTCTAACCCTTCGATTCCTTGCGCCTGAAGTGTCGCAATCGACGTTTCAGGGTCAAATAACATACTCAGAGACAGCAAAACACCCCCAAGCAGCGCATTATCTTCACTGTCTTCTGGCATCAGCACTTCCCAATCGTCACGAGCAAGCTGCCAGCCTTGGAGAACGCCTTCGCAGAAATCTTTGGTCTGTTGCGTCACGATCTCTTCTTCATCGAGCTGGCATGCTTCAGGCCACTGCCATTCACCGTCTAAAAGTGCCGGACGGTATTGATTCCATAGCTCGATGACCGCGTGAGCATAAGTTTCAAGCTGCTCACCGGACGTAAACGGAGCCACCTCATTGCCGCCCCATAGGAAGGGTAACCACTCTTCTGGTGGTAGCGTATGAGGCGCTGACGCCATGGAAGTAATAAAACCTTGAGTTTGCGCTTCGTTCAAGAGTTTTCCGTCAAGTTCAGGAAGGGAAAGTATGTCTTTTAATTCCAAAATGATTTACCGTTAAGACGTAAATGATAGCTAATAGTATCAAGCTATCGCGGAGTAGATCTATCGCTTCGTTGAACTATCTACGAATATATCGCCTACTCTATGCCTTTTAGATACCTGGTGCCCTCTAGATACCTGATACTCTCCTCTAGATACTAATAGAAGAAAGGATTGCTTCTTACGCTATGTTGATTCGAAAGTCTTTAAAGAAAAAAAGTATCGTTGCGTTGACGATCTACCTTGCGATCTTTCTTGCTGTGTTTGGCAGTATTGCTTATTGGGCGGTGGAATCGCCAGTAAGAGAAAAGCTCGAAGAAAACCTAGATATCAAAAATGAGTTTTTAGCGTCTGAGATTTCGGCGCCTTTACATAGCTCGGCTGGCGTACTGAAAAGTATTGTCGGTATTGGGCAGGCAATTGAAGACACACATTCACTCGATCTCGCGTTACGTCAAATCTTTAAACTGAATGAAGGCATCGTGGTGAGTGGCGGATTGTGGCCTGAACCGTATTCTATTGACGACCATGTAAGGCTATCGAGCCTATTTTATAACCGAACCGCACAAGGGGAGGTGGATAAAATAAACCTATGGAATAACCCTGAGGCGGACGGCTACAATGTTGAGCCTTGGTACACATCGGTCATAGGACAACCGGCCAATACGATTGCTTGGTCCGAAGTGTATATCGACCCTTATACCCACGTACAAATGATCACCGCTTCATCGCCTTATTACATCGATGATAAGTTTGCTGGTGTTGCAACCGTTGACTTGTCGTTAGATAACCTCATTCGCTTTGTAAAACGCAAGGCGCAAGAGCGTGACTTAGGGATTGTCGTCAGAGACGCCAACAAACAAGTCATCACCGAATACAATTTTCGTGTCAGTCGAGACATCTACACCAGCAAGCGCACCTTTGGTGATTTTGATTGGCATTTGGAGGTTGTCAATGCTCGTCACCTCGTTGCCGATCAGGTTTTTGATATCGTCATGAGTGTTGAATTAGGCATTCTGCCCGTCTTGCTTGCGTGTGTGATGTTTGGGTATTACTTGATCAATCAGTATTTGATCAAGCCGATCACTATCATCGCAAAGAAAGCCGATGCTTCCCGTCAAGGCGGCAACATTGATATGCGCTACGAAAGCCCCGATGAGATTCGTTACCTTATTGATTCGTTTAACCAAAAAACGGTGTACCTAGAACAGGAACGGATTAAAGCCCAAGCGTCGACACAAGCGAAAACGGCCTTTCTTGCCACACTTTCTCACGAGATCCGTACGCCAATGAATGGCGTGTTAGGCACCGCGCAGCTATTGCTTAAATCCGAGTTATCAATAGAGCAGCGCAAACATTTAAAAACACTCTACGACTCTGGCGACCATATGATGGTGTTGCTTAACGAAATCCTAGATTATTCGAAGATTGAACAAGGCCATCTAGAGCTAGAACGCAGTCCCTTCCCGCTGAGCTCCATCATCGGTAGCATACACAGCGTCTACCATACGCTGTGTAACGAGAAAGGACTGACCTTTAACGTTCATTCCGATGTAGACGATTCTCGTTGGTATGAGGGTGACAAGGCTCGCCTGCGCCAAGTCTTGTTTAACTTGCTCAACAACGCCATCAAGTTCACCCCTGAAGGGAAGGTAGACGTCTATTTTTCTGAACAGTTGCAGCAAGAACCGCAGCAAAATAAAAACATCTTGAAGATCACGGTAGTGGATACCGGCATTGGTATTTCTCCCCAAGCACAACAACGGATATTCAAACCCTTTGAGCAAGCTGAATCCAGCACCACACGCCGATTTGGAGGGACGGGCTTAGGACTTGCCATTGTTCGTGAGATTGTGCTGGGTATGGATGGTAACATTGTACTCAAGAGCGAAGAAGGGCAGGGCTCTCGGTTTGATATCTCTTTACAACTTGACTGTTGCGAACCTCAAAGTGATGCGATCCACGTTGAACGCAAAATGGACTACAGCGGATTGAAGGTCCTTATCGTGGAAGACAACCGCACGAATACCATCATTATTGAGGCTTTCATGCGCAGGAAAGGGTTTAGCACGTTCAGCGTCGTTAATGGTGAATTGGCCCTGTCGGCCATTACCGAGCAGCGATATGACCTCGTGCTCATGGATAATCACATGCCAGTCATGGACGGCGTTGACGCCATCGCTGGTATTCGAGCCATGGAGAGTAGCGAAAAAGACACGCTGATATTTGGTTGTACCGCAGATGTGTTTAAAGAGACTCGAGAGCGCATGTTAGCGGCTGGGGCAGACGTTATCATTGCTAAGCCGATTGATGAGCTCGTCCTTGATGACGCCTTGTACCAGCATGCCAAGAAGCTGTTTCAGTTCCAAGGTGCATTGCCCGTTAAAGCCTCGAGCAACGCCTAATATGTTGTTGCCCAAAATAACGACTTTCATCCATTAATGTACCGATCTTGTCTACCTTTGTTCTGAAGGTAGGCAGCGCGTCTTTCCATTCACTCGTACGCTCCGCTATCGCCTCCGTCTCATCCCTCTGGCTTTGACTGAACCAGCTATCCCTACCACGTCATTAAATTACTTATTCAGGTCGATAACTCACTGAATGCGGGCGGTATTTGCAAGTAATGTAGGAATATTACGGAATCTAGTGAATATCTCTAACTTAGTACTGAAAAATGGTGATTAATTTACTTGCTCAGTAAAAATACGGAATGTAAAACTACTAATATGGTGTTTTAATAGCGCACATAACTGGATGGTTTGTTTTGTCTGGTTTATTGGTTTGATATTTGTCTATTACATTAGTTTTTTATTCTGTAGGAATTGAGCGGTGAAACCTAAAGCCCCTTTTTGCATTCGCAACGCAGCAGCAGATACGTTCGCGATGGTAGTATTTTGTTTTGTTTCTGGCATGTTGATCGAAGTGCTGGTGTCCGGTATGACATTTGAGCAGTCACTTGCCTCACGTCTACTGTCTATTCCAGTTAACATTGCGATTGCCATGCCTTACGGACTTTTTCGTGATTGGGCATTAAAGCAAGGTGCAAAAGTATCGGGTTCAGGCTTTATGAAAGCGGTCGCCGACCTTATTGCCTACGTTGCCTTTCAATCACCCGTGTATGCCGCTATCTTGCTCACGGTTGGCGCGTCGACGGACCAAATCATCACCGCCGTATCGAGTAATGCTGTTGTATCGTGTGGGATGGGTGTACTTTATGGCTACTTCTTAGATTCTTGCCGTCGCTGGTTCCGAGTTCCCGGTTACCATCAAAGCATCTAATCGATGAACATTTGATCGAATTAATCATAAAGTAAGCAAACAATTAAAAAAGAGCGCTTTTTTCCAAGTTTAGGGTTGACCAATACACGGATAATCATTAAATTAGCGCCTCGTCAGCACGCAAGGCTGACAACAAAACGGTGAGTTGTCCGAGTGGCTGAAGGAGCACGCCTGGAAAGTGTGTGTACGGCAACGTACCGAGAGTTCGAATCTCTCACTCACCGCCACATTCTAAAAGGTCTGATTTATCAGGCCTTTTCTCGTTTTAGGGCTGTGTGCTATCAACCGAAAGGTACAAAATAGCAGACAATGAATACGGCCACATTACCTAGCTATACAACCCGTCAATGCACTTATCTAGTTCGTAGTAGAACAGGCATCTATTCGTTTAGATGGAATATTCTTTCCAATGGTAAGCATCATCAACCTAAGCTCTCACTGCGAACTAGAAACTATCTTGAGGCTATACAGCTCTCATCCAAACTGGCTCTAACACTGCAAAAGCTCGTCAATCCTTCACTAGACGAAGTAAAAGCTGTTTACAGTGAATACAAAGGGCAATCCGCTAAGCAATCCACTCTTATAAGCTCAATTGATATTGAATCTTGCCTCTCTGATTTGTCTCCAAAGAGCATTGTAGAGTACAGGGGGTGTTGGAATAGTTTTGTTCAATCATTGAAGGGCGATGACGTCACCGTAGTAAGCGTTAGACAAGAGCACATCGAGCGTTGGAAAGATACTCAGACTTGCAGTCAGATAACGCTAAAGAAAAAGCTTAGATTGCTCTCTAGTTGTTTTAACAGATTAGAGATAGAGCACGATACCAAGTGGTTTGCTATTACGGTGAAAGAAAACCCTGTTAGACCAAAACGAGCAATGACCGATAGTGAGGTTAAGAAGGTTCTAAAGGCTACAGCGAAATTCAAGCCTAAATCAGTCGGTTATGATGTTGGTAGTTGGAAGTATTACCTACCAAGAATCGCATGCCTTACTGGTTGTCGATTAAATGAAATTGCTCAACTATATGTTAGCGATATTAATATCGGAGATATGCCCTATATCTCTATAAATGACAATGGGTTAGATAAGAGAATCAAGAACAAAGCTAGTGCTAGATAAGTGCCAATTAACGATGCACTAATGGCGTTAATGATGCCTCTATTAGCCCACAGAAAGGGCTGTGAGCGTTTGTTTGATGACTTGCCTTACAGTGCCAGCAATGGCTATAACAGTGCCCCTAGCAAGTGGTTTGGGAGTTTGTGCCGTACATCACCGAAACTTAAAGATATTAGCTTTCACTCTATAAGACATTGCACGATAACAAAGCTATTCAATGAAGGGATAAAAGAGGAATTAATCGGTTCATTGATGGGGCATAGCATTGGTAAATTGACCACTGGTAAAGTCTATATGTCAGGTTACAACTACGCTAACAAACACGATGCAATATCAAGGCTAACCCTAATGGATTGATGTGAGCTTGGTTTAGTATCTCTGGGCGATATGTTGTACAATAATACCCTTATTATTTAGGGAGATAGTGTTAGTGGTTGGTGAACTCTGGACTTCAATTAAAGCGTACCTATATGACCGTACATCTAGCCCATTGCTTGGGGCAATAATAGCTGGTTTGTTTGTATGGAACTTTAAGATTGTGATGCTTTTCTTTTCCTCTGCATCTTATGCTGTGAAGGTATGGGAGATTGACCATTTCTATTCTCAAACCTTCTTTATTGCTGAGGCATTTGGGGGAGAAAGTTGGGGTTGGAGTAACTACATCTTTTGTGTCTATGTGATGCCGTTACTAACCGCTATTTTCTATATCTACGTTTTTCCTTTCTTCTCTCATAAGGTGTTTGAGCATAGCTATGACAAGCAGATTAAGCTCAATAACAAAAGAAAGACGATGCAGGATACAGCCATTCTGACTCAGGAAGAGAAGGAAGAAATCCTCAATGAAATTGAACAAGCGAAGTTAAAGAGCAGAAAGGACGTTCTTGATGCTCGTAATGAAATAGCAGATTTAGAGTCGCAGCGTGATACGTTGATTACTGAAAAAGGACAGCTCGAAAGTACGTTAGGAGATGCATCGGATGAAAAAGCAGCTTTAGTTACTGAAGCTCAGAACCTTACTAAGCAATTGGATTCCTATCGAACTAGATATGAAAAAGATGATGATGCTCAAGCTGAAAGAAAAGCTAAGACTAAAGAAGCGATAAATGGCTTGAGGGAGCAGTTTAAATCATCTGCATCTACTAATGATGGGTCTACCAATGATGAGTCTACGAACAAAGATTTACCTGAAGTAGATAAGAAACAAGATGTTTCCTTTTTTCACAACGCAGAAATTGAAGCTCAAGAAGTTTATCGGAAGATTTTTTCATCTTTATATTTGGGAGATAAAAACCCAGCTCTAATAACAGGCGTGGATAATGCTCAGTTTGGAGAGTATGCACCTGATTTGATGATGTATGGCATGATAGAAAATACTAATAGCTTTACTTATTCATTAACAGAGAAAGGGCGTAGTTTCTTTGAAAATCTTAAGCGAACAGCCTAGTTAGTCCACCAGCACCGAGAGCGTCACAGTAGTCCCTGCGCGCCCATTGCTTACTACTGTGTCGCACCGCTATGGCTTTGTTCATTTTTATCGTTTTGTTTTTATTTTCCCCATTTATTACAGGCATGCATAATGCCTCCCATAGAGCCTTCTTGACCGTTGGAAGTGCATACTAGACGGTTAGGGAGTGTATCTCATAACCCCTTTACAGCCCTGTGGAACATTGATTTATCAGCGTGGGAAAAGGTGGGAAAGATTTTTAAATGGAGTCTTACCCAGTGTGAGGTATGGGTACACACACTTCATGGAAAAGGGGGAAAAGTTATATAGCTTGTTAGGTATGGGCTTTATCGTCTCAAAGTGTTTTCCCCATCATCTCCAAGTAAATTATTTCTACACCCGCTGCACCCATTAGTATTCTGAACACCCACCATATCGTCATCCTCATGAACATGAGGATCTTCCAAAGCGAGTGACTCGCTCAAACGTGGCAATAAGCTATCGGCACTATGCGGCCCAATAGGTAATGGCAAATTTTGCGGCACTAGTATTGGATGCGGATTTGGCTCTTTTCTTTGATACATGTTCTTAAGTACGCCATAAAAACAATGCTGTTTAGCTACAATTTTGATTCAAAAAACTGTGATTTGCATCAAAACACCTAATACTATCCAAGCACTTTCTAGCCTTATGAAACTAAGCCTTATACTATGGTGTGGATTATGTAGCAGGCTTAGGTTATGTCGATAACATCCTATTTTTACGAACAAAATGCAAAGAGACTTGCTGAACAATATAACCGCTTGTCAGCAACATCGGTACATCATGTGTGGTGTAAGTACTGGCCTAACACTGGAGACAGAGTGCTCGATGTCGGTGCGGGCTCGGGGCGTGATGCGCACTGGCTGAATGATAGAGGGTGTCAGGTCATTGCTTGTGAGCCTTGCAACAGCCTACGTGAAATAGGAGAAAGGCTAACCGGAAGGGAAGTCCTGTGGCTGAATGATGAGCTACCATGCGTTGATAAGGTTTCGAAGCTGGCACAGAAGTTTGATGTGATTTTATTGTCTGCGGTGTGGATGCACCTTCCTAATAAACATAGGCAACAAGGAATCCAAAGCCTAGCAAGTCTTCTCGAAAGCAATGGTATTTTGGTTATCTCGTTACGCTATGGCGGTTTCAATGATGGTCGAGAATCTTTTCCAGTATCAGTGACGGAATTAAAGGCGTTGGCTGATAACGCTGATCTTGCGATGGTAGACGAATTTGAGGGAGATGACTTACAGCTCCGGCAGGACATAGTTTGGCGAACTGTGGTCATGCAAAAGGTTATCGCTGCTGATAAAGGGAAAAAACATGGCGCTTGAATTGTATTTGGAAAAGTTTAGAAACCTTAATATGAACAGCGCTGGTGGTAAAAAGAGCCCTCATAAAGTATGCATGCTACTGGCGGTGATAGACCTCATTCATGTGGGTAGTATTTCGACCAATCAAATCCTATTTAACCAAGCCCTTAAAGATCAATTTACTCACCATTTTAATAACCTTGCCCAAGGCAACGATAAAAACACCCCTGAAAACCCATATTTTCATCTTAGAAGTGAAGGCTTTTGGCACCTTAAATATAGTGAGGGGTTTACGGAACAAAGCACCAAACGTTACTCCTCAAAAGCGGTTTCTTATGCTTACCTTGACGATGAGCTTTTTGATTTTATGAAAAGTTATATCGTGTCAAATGAGATAAAAGATGCTTTGGTTAGTAATTTGTCCAACATAGCGTCGCTTTACTATCAATGGTTACTGGATCTCGGTAAATCGGAAAAGACCGCGAGTAATTATTTAGGGGCGGTACGTGGGTCAATTTCAAATTGGTTAATGGATGCAAATGAGATTCGCGAACCTCTAACCGAGGTGAGATCTTATAGAGAGTTCGTACGATTGGAAGAAAGAGCTCGAACGCTTGATATTTTTAAGCAGTGCGATAGTAAAGGTAAAGGCATGTATAGCGCTGCGTTGGTTCACTACAATAATTTTCTGGCTGACTTAGCGCAGGTTGATGTCAATGCGGATATACGACAGGTGATGTCCGATAAGAAGCTCACTGAAACTGAAAAGACGATACTTGTAAATACAAGAGTCGGTCAAGGAAACTTTAGGGCTCAGCTGATTCAGATGTGGGGTGGCTGCGCATTAACAGGTTACAAAAATACTCAGCTTCTACTAGCATCACATATAAAACCTTGGCGCGATTCCAATAACGAAGAACGTTTGGATAAATACAATGGATTGCTGTTACTAGCGAATTTGGATAAGGCGTTCGACCTAGGTTTCATTTCGTTTGATAATCAAGGTAAAGTGATGATCTCTAAGTATCTTGAAAAACCGGAAGTTATTGGTCTTCATGACAGCATGTCATTTCCGATTGTTAGCCAGCATAAGCGTTATCTAGAACACCATCGCGGCTTGTTATTTAAAGGCTTTTGACTCGATAAAGGTCAAAGCCTCGCTGTCCGACTCGTGAGTTGCTCATTTTACCAACGCGGTATAATCGGGATCATTTGTGTCCTTGGCCCCGTAACGACAAACTAATCCTAATAACGATGAATCTAACACTTCTTGTTTATAATTGTGTAGAGCAACGGTTCATGATGAGGTAGGCGCAGGTATCAATTCTACAAACTCGCATCAGAACATGTATCTTTGTCTCCACCCAGGCTCTACGATACTCGCTACGTCTTGATAGGCACTCTTCACTACACAGACAATGCGCCTTATACGCTAAGCAATGCCGTAGTAATAAGATGCGTCATAAACTGAACCACGTTATGGTGGTTGCCAAAATAAACGCTGTCATGTGTGAATTTAAAATCGTTGGTGACTCACTCACTTATTCTTAAACTCCGCTACACGTTAAATAACCAGAAACTGCAAGCTAGCATAATTTACAAGTTACAAGTTACAAGCTACGGCTGTTGAGGTAACTTGCCCCTATGATGAACAGTAATTACCAAACTGATAGTTATATTATTATCTTATAAAGAGACCGAGATTGATATAATGTGCGTTGTTTAGTGTTGCAATTAAATGGCGTCTTTTTATTTTGTTGGCATTCGTTTTAATTAGATTAAATCCGTTTAACTTCAAAGTTGTTATTTATTATCTCTTGCGAAATAAATCCAATGTGACGCAAATCACCACATTGGATTTATGATGGTCATACTATGTATACATCATGTATACATCATGTATACATCATGTATACATCATGTATACAACACAAAAACATAGAGGGACTGTTGTTTAGCATGATCACGATTAACTAACATTAGGACGTTATCTTATGCTAGATCTCATACAAAGCTTTTTGGACTTAGGATCCATTGTTGTTTTACCCATACTTATATTTGTCTTTGCCGTAGCCCTTGGTACACCAGTGTCAAAGGCCATCAAGTCAGGCTTAACCGTTGGTATCGGTTTTATTGGTTTGAATTTGGTTATCGGACTACTAGGAAGCAGTTTAGGCCCTGCGGCTCAGCAAATGGTTGAGCATTTAGGCCTCAATTTGAACATTATCGACGTAGGTTGGCCTGCTGCTGCTGCCATTAGTTATGGTACTGCTCTCGGTGGTTTATCAATACCAATCGCCATTGGAATAAACATAGTCCTCATCTTCTTTGGTTTAACGAGAACGATGAACGTCGACTTATGGAATATATGGCATGCCGCGTTTATTTCCTCCTTGGTTTATATCATTACCGGTGACTTTGCTATTAGTATTGCGGCAACCGTTTCCTATGTATTAATGATACTCCTGTTTGGTGACATACTCGGTGGCACGATTAACCGCTACTATAAATTCCCTAATATTACCTTTCCTCATGGTACCGCTATTCCTGGGTATATATTTGCGCTGCCATTTAACTGGCTCTTTGACCGAATTCCAGTCGTTAAAGATTGGAAAGGAGACCCTGAAACGATTCAAGAAAAACTCGGTATTTTTGGTGACAGTACGGTCATGGGCGTATTAATCGGTCTTGGAATTGGTCTGTTAGCACAATATGAAATAAAAGAATTGCTTCAGTTGGGTGTGACGACGGGCGCGGTAATGATGCTGATGCCAAGAATGGTGGCGCTGTTGATGGAAGGGTTAACCCCTATTTCTCAAGCAGCCAATGCTTTCATTAAGAAAAAATTCCCAGACAGAGAGCTTTACATCGGTATGGATGCAGCCTTGAGTGTTGGTGACCCAGCGGTGTTGTCATCGTCGCTTATCTTGGTTCCTATCACCATTGCATTGGCGGTTGTTCTGCCTTTTAACAACACGTTACCGTTTGGTGATTTGGCAACCATCCCCTTTGTCGTGTGTCTTATGGCTGCTGTTTTCAATGGCAATATTATCAGAACCATTATCGCAGGCACATTCTATATGGCGACGATTCTTTGCATCACCACTTGGGTTGCTCCATTGGTGACAGAGGCCGCCGTCGCATCGAATTTTGATCTACAAGGCAATACGACCATAACAGCATTAGCTGAAGGTGGTTTATGGACTACTGGCCTCTATGTGTTAGTCACCAAGCTCCTAAATTGGACGGGCATTATCGCGATTGGTGGTGTGTGTTTAGCAGGTCTTTTTTATGTAAATAAGATTAAAGGAAAGTCTGAAAAGACGCCATCTGTTAAGGAGAGTAAAGCATGAGTAAGAATTTAATGGTTATGTGTGGTACCGGGATCGCTACTTCAACTCTAGTGACGACAACAGTAAAAGAATGGCTGTCGGACAATAATCTTTCTAACCAGGTCAATATGTATCAAGGAAAGATTGCAGATGAAATCGGCAGGCTTGAAGAATTTGACATCATCATCAGCACGACCGCGGTACCCGACCGCTTCAATGATCGGTGTTTGATGAGCTTACCTTTATTGCAAGGTATGGGTGTTGAGGAATTTTACGGCAAACTGGAACAGATGATAAGGAGTTAAAACCATGCTTGTATCAACAAATAAAATGTTGATGGATGCACGTGAAGGGGGCTATGCCGTCCCCTCCACAAACTTCATTGACTATGAAATGGCCAAAACATTTGTCGAAATTGCTGAACAGAAACAGATGCCGTTAATTCTTTCTTTTGCTGAGTGTCACATGGATCTCCTCTCATTAGAAGAAGCCGCGAATATCGCAACATTCCTTGCATCAAAGGCAAGCGTCGATATAGCACTGCACCTCGATCATGGAATGAACTTTGATGTGATAAAAAAGGCCATCGAATGCGGATTCACATCCGTCATGGTCGACGCATCCGATGAGAAATTTGACCGTAATGTGGCGCTGACAAAGCAAGTCGTGGAATACGCGCATCAGCACAACGTACCCGTAGAGGCAGAAATTGGCCATGTGGGCGCGGGAGAGAACTTTGAAGATCATGAACACAACGATTCAGTCTACACCGACGTTCAAGAAGCGGTGAGTTTCGCTGATCTTACTGGTGCTGATTCGTTAGCGATTTCTATTGGGACCGCTCATGGCACCTATTCGGGTACACCAAAAATAAGTTTCGAACGATTAAAGGAAATACGAGGTTCGGTCGGTATTCCTCTCGTGCTGCATGGCGGTTCATCAACAGGTGATGAAAACCTCTCTACTTGCGCGTCTCTTGGTATATCAAAAATCAATATTTTTACCGACTTTGTCATCGCGGCGCAAAATGCCGCCAATGAAGAACATTACCCCGATTATCTGTCGATGAAGAGAGCGATTAACGAGCGTGTTGGAGAAACACTCTCTCATTATTACTCGGTATATGGGACGAAGACAAATGACTGAAATAAGAGCACCATTTTTTACGGTAAACCCTAAATCGTATTTATACGGTGACAAACTTCTTACTATGGCGAAGAAGGCCGACGAACTTGCGATTCAATACGATCTGGATATTTTCTTTACGGCTCAACATATCGACTTGCGAATGATCAAAGAGAATACGTCTCGTCTTATTGTCACCGCTCAACATATGGATCCTATCGCGGTTGGTCGAGGGATGGGGCACATACTTCCTAATGCTTTACTCGACGCCGGCGTGGGCGCTGTGTTTTTGAATCATGCAGAGAGGCCTTTAACGCTTGCTGAGCTCGTCGCAACCATAAAGCGTACTAAGGAATTAGGTCTGTTCTCTATCGTTTGTGCCGACTCGCTAGAAGATGCACAAGCAATCGCGATGCTTCACCCAGATATTATGGTGTGTGAGCCGACTGAGCTTATTGGAACGGGACAAACGGCGAGCAAAGAGTACATTTTGTCCACTCAGGCGGCGATCGCAGAGATATCACCCAAAACACTGGGGTTACAGGCCGCAGGGATATCTTCACCGCAAGATGTTGAATATGTCATCAAAAACGGAGCACATGGTACTGGCGCAACAAGTGGTATTTTTGCTTCCGAAGATCCAATGCAAACGATGGTTTCGATGATAGAAGCTGTGGCCAAAGGAAGGAGTTTAGTCTCATGAATTTCTACAATAGAACCATTTCTTTAGACACCGTTGTGGGTCGGGTTTCTTATCACAATGTCACGAATGAAGTGAAAAGCATTGTTCGAGAAAGCGGCATCGCTGATGGAATTTGTGTTATTCAGACGGCGCACACCACCTGCTCCGTGATATTCGAAGAATATGTCCATGATACCGACTTTAACGGAGACGAGTTTTTGCAGGTAGACCTGAACAAGATCCTGGACAAGGTGGTGCCTCGAGAATTAACAGAGAACACAAATTATCGTTACCCTGGAGACAAGCACTTAGATTTCTTAATGTCGCTTGATGATCCGAATTATCCTGCGGATCCAGGGACTATTTTGAACGGAGATGCACATATACGAGCAAGTTTTTTTGGGCCTAGTAAGACATTCATCTTAAAAGGGAATGAGCTGAACCTAGGGAGTGTCGGGTACGTTTATTTTGTCGACTTCGATCAAAACAGAGAAAGAACCCGGAAATTTGATGTCATGGTGATGGGGCAATAGATGAACAATAACAACTTGTTTAAAAAAGAATTGTTGGTGTCTTCTTTAAATGCCTCAACCAGTGAAGAAGTACTTCGACAATTAGCAAACGTTCTTACTGAGCATGGATACGTAAAAGCATCGTTCTCGGATGCCATTGTCGCTAGAGAAGGTATTTTTCCGACAGGGCTAGGAGGGTTAGCTATCCCCCATACCGACCGTGAACATACGATTACGGATGCCATTGCGGTGGCGGTTTTATCTCACCCCGTTGAATTTGTAATGATGGGGTCAGAAGATGAGGTGTGCCTGGTGAGTGTCGTATTTATGCTCGCGATGTCTTCGAATGATGCACAGATAGAGACACTACAAACCATCATGGGTTATGCGCAATCACGAGAGGCGTTAGAGGCGTTAACAAGGAGCGCAGGCGTTGATGAGATGTATCAGGTACTTTCGGAGGGGTTAGTGTATGAAGACTGACGAAGTTATCGTGAAAGATGTCGCCGGTTTGCATGCGAGGCCAGCGTCGCTATTGGTTAAGTCTGCAAAAAAATTCGATGCCGATGTTTTCCTTGAATATGACAACAAAAAGGCGAACGCGAAGTCAATTATGGCTTTGATGAAGCTGGGTGTAAAAGGGGGAGGGAAAGTAACAATCTGGGCCGACGGGGCAGATGAAGATGTCGCGGTAAGTGAAATTGTGAAGTCGATTAGTAGCAACTTTAAGTAAGTATGAGTGCACAACCTCCAGTTATGGAGATTGTGCACTTTAGGTTTAGGTTTAGGTCTAGGTTCTAGGTACGGGCTAATGTTTATAGCTCGCCAAATAGTCGGTAGTAACATGCTGCCAAATGGAATTTTAGGTGGTGAGCTGCTTTTTCTTGGTCTTCGTTGCAAATATCTTCGAGAAGGGCAATCACTTCTTCGACTGATTTTTTCTTAACTTGGTCAATAAGTTCAACTTTAATGAGATTGGCTTTGTTATGTAAGACGTTAATGTGTTCAGCTAGGAGTTTGTTATTTGATTTCGAATTTAGCTCTTGATAGAAGTCATTCATTATTTGAGGCATGTGCTCATAATCACCGTTTGAGGCAACGTGCTCACACTGCTCTTTTATCTGAGCGATTTTTTCTCGATCAATTTCAGACCAAGCGAGTTCGAGTAACAATGACTCGAGACTCATGCGGACTTGAAAGATTTCACGTGCTTGATCAACGGTTATTTTACAAACAACCTTACCACCGTTTTCTAGGACTTCTACCCAGCCTTCAACAATTAATCGTGCTATGGCTTCCCTTACAGGAGTACGACTGGTGTCCAATAACTCAGTAAGGTCGTTTTCGACGACAGCATCTTTGATTTCATTCGTTTGAATCATATTAAGTATGGATTCATAAGCACGTTGGCTTGCTTTCATGTAACACCCCAAAATTCTAATTAGGACCTTTATAACACAAGATTAACCATTAATAAGTTCGTGTATCTTGAGTGGGCGTGATGCCAGTAACAATGAGTTATGTCCTTTCAACATTATATCTCGAACGGATTATCGAGTAACTGAATAATTGTACAGATACATCATTAAGGTGGCTCATCAGGGAGATCAACCAATGAACGTAATAGTTACCCCCATCGCGTTGGCGAAAGCAATCAAGAAGCACACGAGTACACACATAAAATCCCATTACAAAGATGAAATTGATAAATATGACGTCGCCATGGGAACACTATTTCAGAAAATGGGATTGCTTGGCAGTCAGGCTCAGTATGAGGCACAGCCTGAGTTAGCTAAAGTGTTTGAACGACATGCTGAGGTTCTTTTAAAATCAGAGAATCAAGCGGTGATCAAGGAGAACATCAGACGCAATGTTTACAGCGCTGACACTATTGTCGATGAACTCGTGCATTCCTTCGTTGATATTATACAGCAGCTCAACGTCGCCGATTATTCACACGAGGCGTTGCGATTCGAAAAGATGAGGAAAGACCTACTTAAGAGGTTGCTTGGCTCTGATTTCAACCCACAACACCGAGACAGTAATAGTGACGCTGGAGATAGCTCAACACTAGACGTAACCGGATTACTTGAACGAGTCAATAACAGTGCCGTTTTGGCCGAATACTACCGCGGCCTAGATGCTCGAACGACCGATAACATTGATATCGATTTGATCTTTTCACGTGAAGATAAGCAAAGATCTTTGGTTCCAGCGAACATACTCGTAAATAGTTCGGAACTTTATCGCAATGATAAACTGGCTCTGAGCGTGGTTCTTGAGTTCGATATGAAGGCCATTCGTTTAGATATTGATTACAGCGAAACAGAATTAGAACCGATGGAGATTGTTGAAGAGCTGAGGGTTGTCGCTTCAGTTTTGAAATCCCAAAACAGTGCTCGTCAAGTGAGGGGATTAGTCAGTCTCGAGCAAATAAAGTCCAGTACACCGTTACGTTGTGGCGATTCGGATGCCTCTAATGGAGTCGAGTGTTTTTCTCTTGGCGTGCAAGTTAATGTTGAAAAACTGCCATTTGATCCATCGGTTCTCTCTGCTGTCGATTTCGTCGTAATTGAGGGATTGGATAAGCTACCTGACTGGGAGATGTCGTCGCTACGAACACTCTATCAATGCGTGCAGACGATGGTTAAGAGTGGTAAATCGGTAAGTGCTAAAATAACGAGCCGGATAGATAAGCGGTTAATTGTACTTGCCGTCGGTATGGGGATTCGAGGGTTTTATATCAATGAGTCGAGTGGGGCTCGCTTTAAGTCGGTGATTCGTTACTTATCCTACGCTGAAATGGAGGCGCTTACGTTAGCGTATTTAGCCGTAACTAATGAAGCGGATGCGAGAGAAATATTTAGACGTAATCGCTTTCTTGAATCCATCGTGAGTGATTAATGTTGAGGCGGTCAGGTTGTCGACGGTCGCGATGAGTGAGTGGTCTTAAGGTTATTGTCTAGCCACTTATTTTGGTCACCCTCAATGGCTATGACTTACTAGGTTCCATCGTAAGATGGAGCCTTTTTTTGAAACAAGCACAGGTTCATTACGTTGCTGTCACCATTGGAATATGACCTAACATGTTCTTTAATTTTGCTAAAGCCGCTACTTCAAGTTGACGAACACGCTCTGCAGACAAGTTGTGTTTGTCCGCAAGGTCTGACAGCGTTACTTTCTCGTTGGTTAGCCAACGGTTGAATACGATATCACTGCTTCTATTATCGAGTTTTGAAAGGGCGGTACGTAACTCGGAAGAAACGTGCTCTCTCCAATTGTCATTCTCATGACGAATTGAAATGTCATCATCTTGCTTTTCACCATAGTCATCGTTATCAAGTTGTTTATCTTTTCCAGATAATCTACCATCCATCGTCAATACTTCTTTGACACTAACATTGAGCTTTTTTGCGATATTGCTAGCTTGTTCTTCACTGACCCAACTAGAATCATTTTTATTTTTTCTTAAATTAAAAAATAGCTTTCTTTGTTCTTTAGTTGTTGCAACTTTAACTAAACTCCAATTTCTAATGACAAATTCATGGATCTCTGATTTTATCCAATGTATAGCGAATGAAACTAACCTAATATCACGAGATGGATTAAATCGTTTGATGGCCTTTATTAAGCCAATGTTGCCTGCTTGGATAATATCAAGCATCTGCATGCCATATCCTGAAAAGCTCTTTGCAATATATGCGACAAACCGTAAGTGAGGGAGGGCTAAATCATGCATGGCATTGGTGTCATTATGATAAAACACTTTGCTGGCCAATTCTTTCTCTCTTGACGCGGTAAGGACGGGATATCGGCCTATTTCAGAAAGATAGGATGATAGATTGTCTTTATTACTTATCGTGGCTAGCGCTGACATTTTTTCTCCAAATCAACTTAACAATACATTGAATTCCGGTGTTTGAATATAAATAAAAGCAGGTGAATATAGAAAGCAGATATTAATTCAATCATTTTTTATTTAGCACCAATATACAATTGAGTGAAAAAATAGACTATTGAATAAAACTATACTCTGGATTTATATGTGTTTAATAATAACTTTGCCGATGAGCTCAATTAACAATCAATAAAAGGTGATGTGAATCTAACGTTTTGATTAGTAGAAAATATTCGTTAATTTAATGTGCGGGTAACTTTATCGTGTCTTTCTTGTGACCGGGAAACCTGAGGTGTAACAAGCGAGCCGTTTAAGGCCAATTTGTAGTGTGTTTCGTTGTCCTGTTAATGACAATGCGCTAAACGCAAAAAAAGCGCCCAATGGGCGCTTTTGATTACTCATATTAGCAACGGTTGCTGACTGACTTACTTCGTCGCTTTTGTTGCTTTAACTTTCACAGACTTTGCTGCTTTCACGTAGCTCGGTGTCTTTGCGACGCGGCGTTTAGTGGCTGCTTTTTTAGCCGCTGGCTTTGCTGTTTTCTTTTCAATTTCCGCTTTTGCTTTTTTGAAACGCTCTGGAAGAATTTGCGTAGCAAATACATCTTCAACTGTTTCAGCGCGTTTGATTAGC
>NZ_MCUW01000078.1:124373-125070 GCF_002873335.1 Vibrio sp. 10N.286.49.B1
AACCTCAGTTTTACGAGCCACCAGTGGTTGAGTCATCTTGTTAGCAGGAAGTACAGGGTTTTTAGATTCTTGAGACTCAACAAGCGTTGCTAGGTAAGTCGATGCATCAACCATAGTGTAGCTGTAGTCCATCTCTTGGTCATCTTTAACAACGTATACTGATGTTAGAAGTGTACCGATATTACCTGCAATGTAGCGACCTGGTTCTAACCACAATTGTGGGACTTCGAAACCTTCTTTGTTGAATTCTTCAAGCATACCGTTACAGACGATTTTCGCGTAGTCTTCGATAGTGTTGGAGTTCATCATGTGCTCTTTGCTACGACATTCTGGCTCACGCTCACGTGGCCAACCGCCGCCTAGGTCAACTTGGAAAGGTTGAACACCACATTCACGAGAGATCTCGATAACATTACGTGCGTATTCGCGGTAAAGCGCATCCCAACCTTCAGGCTGTTTAGAGAAACGACCTAGGTGAGTGTGGAAACCGTAGAACTCAAACACATCAATTTCTTTTACGCGGTTAATGATTTTCTTTGCTTCTTCTTTTAGAAGACCAAATTTGATCCACTTCATCGCCCCAATGAAGTTAGGGAATGGGTAAGCGTCAGGTTCGAAATCGTTGAAGAAATCTTCTGGGATGACTTTTAGACGAACCGCGATGCGTACTGTTTCCGTTGGCTTCACTTCACGAGCG
>NZ_MCUW01000078.1:125946-216886 GCF_002873335.1 Vibrio sp. 10N.286.49.B1
GATAGCAAACATCACGTTGACAGGCTTAGGCCAGTAGTTGCCGAATGCACTTTTAACACGGCGAAGGTTGTTACGCAGTGTATCTTCGCTCAATACAAATAGTGGGCTACCGTACTGCTCGATAAGGTCCGATGCTTTGCAGCCGCCGATCAACAGGTCGTCGCCTTCCGTTGTGAGCTCGTCAGTCGGAGTAAGAATATTCTCAAGGCGCTCAGCGTAGTTTTGATTCGCTTTGTGTTCGGCAAGAAGCTGCTGCTGCGTCTCTAAAATAGTGCTCAGTTGCTTTACAGATTCTTCTAAAAGCGCATGATTTTTCATATTCGTTCCTCACGAGGTCGTTTAAATGTCTAGGTGTACTCAATGAGCGCTACTTTATCTTGAGGCTAAAAATTCAACACGTCACTCAGGGTCAATTAATCTTACACCTAACGTTAACGTTATGAATTATTGAGCTTTAATAGAAATAACCATGAGCCAATCATTGCGACGACTTTGAGAGAGGCTGAAATTTGTCGATTATTTATGTCACCAACGGCGCGCTTGAAACAGCCTCTGTATGGATAGGGACGCCGGTAACGTGCTGATATTTAGTAGGACTGAGTATGAGATGAAGGGCCGTCAAGTCGCAGACGTTGCAAAATTAGGGTGATGAGTCAAATAAGCTGACGCCCAGTGACAGTGTTTTACTGAATAATCAGGATAGATTGTAGCCGTTTTAAGTGAGGCTCTAACCCAATCACTTGAGCCCTAACAAATTAAGTCGAAGAGAGACGAGACGATGTCAGCCTCTTCACTGTACCCAATTTTACGAGGTAATTATCATGTCTTTTGATATCAACAACGCTAAAGGTGTATTCGCGACAGTGGACGCTGCGATTGAAGCTACTCACAAAGCTCAACTAGAGTTTTATGTGAACTCTACTAAAGAAGATCGCGAAGTCATTATTGCTGCCATTCGTGGGGCAGTATTAGCGCGTGCAGAAGACTTCGCTAAAATGGTTCGTGAAGAGACAAAACTTGGCCGTGTCGAAGACAAAATTGCTAAGCACCACCTAACTGCAATGAAAACGCCAGGTACGGAAATACTGGATACGGAAGTGTGGTCAGGTGACAACGGTATCTCTCTAGGCGAACGTGCACCGTATGGTGTGATTGGCGCAGTGACGCCGGTGACCAACCCAACGGAAACGATCGTGAACAATGCGATCTCTATGTTAGCGGGTGGTAACGCGGTGACATTTAACGTTCACCCTTCCTCTAAAGTAGTGTCTGCGGTCATGATTGACATGCTTAACAGTGCGATTGTTGAAGCTGGCGGGCCAGAGAACCTCATTACGATGGTGAAAGAGCCAACGCTTGAAACATTAAACGAAATCGCCAATTCACCCCTGATCAACATGCTAGTGGGCACAGGTGGCCCTGGTCTTGTTAAGGCGATTCTGCAATCTGGCAAGAAAGGCATTGGTGCTGGCGCAGGCAACCCACCTGTTATTGTCGATGCTTCTGCTAACTTAGACCTAGCGGCTGCTGGCGTATATGGTGGCGCGTCATTTGACAACAACTTACTGTGTATTGGTGAGAAACAAGTTTTCGTTGAAGAAGAAGTGGCAGACGCATTTCTTGATAAGCTAGAAGCGGTTGGTGCTTATGTGCTAACGGCAGAAGAAGCGGAGCAGCTAACAGAACAAATTCTAACGTTGGATGAATTCGAAGGCGCTAAGCCTTGTACTGCACACGAAATTGCACGCGTTTGGCATCCGGTTAAGCAACACGTTGGTCAAGACGCGGGTGACATCCTGAAGTCAATTGGGGTTAAGTCTGATAGCCGTTTGGCGGTCATGCTAGTAGAAAATGATCACCCATTAGTTCATGTAGAACAAATGATGCCTGTGCTTCCAGTGGTTATCTGTAAAGATATCGATGAAGCGATTGAGCGCGCGGTGGCGGCTGAACGTGGTAACAAGCATTCGTCTTGTATCTACTCGGGCGATATCGAGAACGTAACCAAATTTGGTCGTGCAATTAACACAACGATTTTTGCTCACAATGGTCCAACATTGTCTGGTGTGGGTTACAACGCAGAAGGAACGTCAACATTTACGATTGCTGGCCCAACCGGGGAAGGCATCACTAACGCGCTTTCTTACACGCGGGCGCGTCGTTTTGCGATTGCTCAAGGTGGTCTGCGTATCGTTTAATCGGGTCACTTACTTTCTTTTAAAAGACGCCCTAGGGCGTCTTTTTTATGTCCTTACCACTTATAGCAGACATTAGAATAGTGATAAATGGATTGGCTATAATTGTGTTAAGACCTCATTTGCAACAATAGCATTCGCGCTGGTTGCTGGATGAAGCTCATCGAAATACAAGTACTCTGTTGTCGTTAGGCATTCTTCGGTTGGCTGTGAAACAGGAAAGGTAGACAGGGTATAATTACAAGCATCAGAAATATTAGTGAAGCCATAAGCACGAGGGTTATCAGAAACCGTGTTTACGATGCCAATAATGTCGATATGATGAATAACTGAGGCTGGGTACTTATTTTTTAAGTCGGAAATATGACGGGAAACCAATTCATTATAAGTCGTAGATAAGTTTTTAACGGTAAACGGAAGTGCCCATACTTGCCATTTTTTTAAGAAATCATCTACAGTAGCCGCCATGTTTTCCGTAATAAGATGGTTCTCTGGTGTATCGGCAATATTCGGTGCGCCTAATATAACAATATTCTTAACACCAGAACGAAGGAGTTGTTCTACATTGTTTTTTGTCGACGCTGCTGAGTCAAAAATATATTGATAGGCTTCAATTCTATCGGTTGGAAGTGTTCCTGAATATATTCCATTGGTAATTATCTCTCGGGCATTTCTTATATCGTTACCACCCGTCGACAAAAAGTACAGCGCCGTGCTATCGGCTATCCCGTTTGTGCTTTGAAGATAAGCATTTATTTGCGTCGGGAGATTGATGTCAGGAGTGAGTGGGGAGCCATCATCGTCCAATGATTTCGCACCAGCAACAGCGAAGTTATTTCCTAAGATATGGCCAGTTAAGTGCAGCGATGGTTTGAGGGGCTCGATGTCATTATTAAGGAGTTCACTGGCTACATACTCGGCAATGACCGGGCCATTCGAAAACCGTGAACCGTAAGTTTGTCCTTCGGCAGGCCCTCCAGCAAAGTCCATAGCACGAAGGTTACCGACATCGGACAGGCTATCTCCGAAAACATAAACATCAGAATAGGTTTCTACCGCGTAAGCATTGAGACCTATTGTTAATAGGCTTGTGGTTATGATGGATCTTATAGATGCAGCTCTTATAAACGTAGCTCTCATAAATATCGTTCTTATAAACATGGCTTTTTCTCGTGTGTCGTTTATTTCTAGTGTGTAATTAAGCGAAAGCAGGCTTTTATAGCGATCTGCTTTGCAGGTTCTCGTACTTTTCACAAAAATATCGCATAAAAAATCTATAGGGACTACAAGCAATACAAATAGGTTTATTGTCGTGGCGTCAACATCTCATTATTAGTGAGTGATAGAATTGTCACTTGCAGTGCGGGCATTATAAATTACGAGTAAGCATGTGTTCTGATATTTACTACAGTAAGTATAATTATTGGCAGGCGGCTAATAAATGTTATTTTTTATGGATTTCTTATTGTTTTATTTGTTGAGTTTCATATAACTCGGTGTGTATTTATTTGCGGTGTGAATGACTTCTATTTTTCATGTGCAAATTAGTTGACACGTTTGTTCGAGGTATCCAATAATTTCTATGCTGATTATTAATGGACGCTTAAGATCATGGATAAACTAAAATAATAACAAGGATGGAGATGATGTCATTGGAAAGCTTAATTGTTAGAAAGCAAAAGAAACGAAAGTTCTATAGTAAAAAGCAAGAACAAAGCAGTTGCATGAATTTCAAAAAAGGGCGCCCCGAGACCACACACAAAGTGGACAATGGTGACAGTATCACTGCCAGCGAGATGACGCCTTATGGTGATGACCATCAAGTACTCTAAGAATGTTAACGTGCTTAAGGTGACGGCTTTTTCGTCAGTTCTTTTTTATTTACAGCATAATACGATAGAATTTAGCTTACCCGATAACGCAATGAGACAAGCCCATGCTTAATTATATTGAACCTGTATTTCGGCCGCCTTCAGAGTGGAAATCACTGATACTGCAAGTGACCAACGGATGCAGTCATAATCAATGTACTTTTTGTGATATGTATACTCAGCCACAGAAAAAATTCAGGCCAAAAAAACTGGAAGAGATAGAACAAGAGCTGCAAGTCATCGCTAGTTCGGGTGCGCGGGTTCACCGAGTCTTTCTGGCCGATGGTGACGCCATGACTTTGCCTTTTCATCGTTTACAGTCGATCTGTGCGCTTATTAATCAGTACCTGCCCCATGTTCAGCGTATCTCCAGTTATTGTTTACCACGTAATTTAACCAACAAAACGACCGAGCAATTGACCGAACTACGCAATTTAGGCCTAAGCCTGATGTACATTGGTTGCGAAAGTGGTGACGATGAAGTACTAACAAAGATAAAGAAAGGGGAAACGTTTGAATCTTCGTTAGCGGCACTTAATAAAATCAAAGCAGCTGGAATGAAAAGTTCAGTGATGATCCTTAATGGTTTAGGGGGGCCTTTATTGAGCGAACAACATGCACTTAACTCTGCCAAACTAATGAACGCCGCTCAGCCTGATTACCTTTCAACCTTAGTCGTATCGTTTCCACTTGGTGAAGAGCGAGTTGCTGCTGGATTTAATGGTGAGTTTCGGCCGTTAACCCAGCCAGAATTGTTTACCGAGATTCGGTGTTTATTAGACAATCTGGAGTTAGAGAAGACGATTTTTCGATCTGATCACGCGTCAAATTATCTGGTATTAAAAGGCATATTAGGGCGTGATAAAGCGACGTTATTGCAAAAAGTTGACCTCGCTATTCACCAACCCGATAAGATTCCATTACGGCAGGAATGGCAGCGAGGTTTGTAAATGAGAGGGTAGGTTACTCGTTCATTTTTCGATTTTACACAGCCCGCTTATAGCGGGCTGTGTTGTAGCAAGGTGAATGTTATCGGTTAACTACTTGATTAGTATTTATTTATTGTGTTGTTGATGGGGTTTTTATAAACAATTAAACAAAATGATTTTGTAAAATTGACACTGTAAAAATTCCGTTGTGAAATTCTTGTTAAAAACGCGCTATTCTGTTTAACAAGCAATGACAAAGACCAAACTGACAAGCGTGACGGGATTTGCTTACATTGTTATCCATTAGCTTTGAGGGAATAGACTATGAATATGCAGACATTCGATAAAACTGAACAACACAACCCACTTAATTTTATCGCAGAAGCCGTGTTTGCCGTGGAAATGGTCAAATCCGATGAGCTGACGCAAAAGCAAACGATGGCCAAACAATTGTTGGATACCTTATTTCCATTAGAAAATGGTTCTCACGAAGACGTGGTAAGCTACGAAATTGACTACCGACATGTACAAGCTTATTTCAAAAATGGACAGCACAGTGGTTTGAAACATGCCAAAGGCTTTGTGGCGTATACGGGTGACAAATGTTCGCCGGACTCCATTCTACTTCGTGATGAAAGTGGTACTCACGTTGAAGTGACACTGGGTCGCCGCAAGGGAACAGGATGTCTTGAGCTGGTCGCTATTGATGATATTCAACTTGAAACTTGCACGACGTTTGGACAAGTGGAAACGCACACTGGGACTGGGCTCCGCCATTGGGTAAGCTTAGTTAAGGGAGATGAAAAATGTCGCCCGAAAGCGAGCAATGAAGACAAAGAATACACGGCAAAAAATGGCGATGACTATACATTAGGGTTTGCGTTTGCCTTTTAATCTAACCGACTAATGTTGTTAAGTCGTCTATCACATCGTTAAAATGAGCCAAAGAATTATTTTCTTTGGCTCATTTTTTATGGGAGCTACACATAGGCAATTATTAGATTGAATTAGGTTAACACCGACCACATTGCTTCTCGAACAACTGATAAATAGACGAAATAAGCCACATGTTACGTTTTGGTCGTTAAGACTATAGATGTGGCAGTTGGTGAGTGAAAAATAACCTCACCATTGATGCTTGGCTATGTTTGTATCTTACTATGTCTATTTAACTAATTGATTTTAATTTAGTTTAAATTAAGTTCGGTCATGTCCATGCTGCTTGTCAAAACGTTCAAATTTCATTCTATTTTAAAAATGAGCGACCCAAAGTAGCCGTATTGTTGCTGCTAACTTTGATGAGGGCGAAATGTATAACGGATTCAGCGCATCGACACACCCGGTCATCTTCATGTATTCTCGCACTTCATAGGAACACTGCACTTGCCCCTCTTATTGATAGGCCACCACACAGGAACTCACGACGTGACCGAATACACAACCATTGATATACCTTTTGAATCGCGATATCAGTGTTGGTTCTGTGGCGAGCCAAGCAATGGAACCTTGCGGTGCCTGCTAGCCTCGCATGCTCCTCAAAGAGAAGGCGTTGAGCTGCCAGTTTGTACCGAGTGCGCTTCTTTTGCGGATAAAAAAGCGATGAAGGGTATTTGGCCACTTCGTTTACACATTAAGAACCGCCTTCTTAATCGGTATGCCAAGCATCTGGGTATTGGTGTGACTTGGACTAAGGAAGAGCTAGAGCTGTCGCAGCTGGAAGGGGCGATTTTTGAAGGTTTTAGAGTAAGTGCTTGGAAAATGTATGAAATTGCTCGAGAGCGGGTCGATTTTCAAGGGTGGCCTTTAACGGTTGATGGTGTAGCCGTTGAATCATTTGATGACACGTTCTATTTTGAATTTCTTGGTACGAGATTTCTGAGCGTCACGTCCGCAATGGAATTTTATGTGAAGTCTGAAGGACTTGATGAGTTATTACTGTCAGGGCTGCTCAGTGCGCTTGGCAAAGAGCAATTTGAACACTGCTTAAGAATCGCCCGGGTAAATCCTAACCCAAGCAGAGCCGTTCGAAGTCGATTGCTGGATGAGGTTGAACAGCAGATCAAGGAACGCAACGCGATGACCAGCCTCTCCAATTCGACGATCAATGCGATTGATGTACAGGCAATCAAACCGGTTCAAGTGAACCAGCTCAATGTTGAACCGGAAGCCATCGCATGGGCGATGAATAAAGGGATCGCGACGCTTGCAGTATTAATGCAATTCGAAGATCGTTTTTTCGAAGAACATGAACATCTCGGTGGGCCTAGAGCATTTCAGCTCTACAATGGGATTCAATGGTATTTGGAAGCTCGTGAAGATCATGAGTGGGGAAGTAAAGACCCAAATGAACCGCTTTGGTTGCAATTAAAAAGGCGTGTCGCGTTTTAGTCGAGTGACGCTCTAATTTTAGTCGCTTGATGATTTAACAAGCGGTCGGTTTCGTTTCTATAGGTAACAAAAACGACATTATGTTCGCCTCTGTAATGACATCATAGGTGACGCTGTCACTTGTTGCTTTGTTGGATGTACCCGTTTAATTATCATCGAACAAAACCGTTCGATTGGAAATGTGGGTTTTTCATGCAGTTTTTAGCAATGTGAATGTTAAGGCTTGATCATTTTTAGGTGGTTCACGAATACCAAGCCGAAGGACATGACAATACAGATTGATTAATTTCAAAAGCGTTTCTAGACAAAAGCTATCCTTAATCAGCAACAAAAACATTCAATAATTCGTCATTCCTTTGAATAAAGGCATCGACCGACAGCGCGTTGTGAGCTTATTTGGGCGTCATTTATTTCTGTTTAAGTGAGCCACACGCTGATGAAGATCCTCATTTGCATGAGGATGACGGCCTAATTGGGGTGGTTTGAAGAGCGATGAGTTAGGCGTTCATTGTTTAGAAATGAGTCCGCTTAGTCTTCGTCGCGCAGAATGAAACTTGGTACGTGGCTGCTGCAAACCTCCAATAATTCGTCATTCCTTTGAAGAAAGGCATCGACCGACAGCGCGTTGTGAGCTTATTTGGGCGTCATTTATTTCTGTTTAAGTGAGCCACACGCTGATGAAGATCCTCATTTACATGAGGATGACGGCCTAATTGGGGTGGTTTGAAGAGCGATGAGTTAGGCGTTCATTGTTCAGAAATGAGTCTGCTCAGTCTTCGTCGCGCAGAATGAAGTTTGATACGTGGCTGCTGCAAACATTCAATAATTCGTCATTCCTTTGAAGAAAGGAATCTACCGACAGCGCGTTGTGAGCTTATTTGGGTGTCATTTATTTCTCTTTAAGTGAGCCACACGCTGATGAAGATCCTCATTTGCATGAGGATGACGGCCGAATTGGGGTGGTTTGAAGAGCGATGAGTTAGGCGTTCATTGTTCAGACATGAGTCAGCTCAGTCTTCACAGCACAGAATGAAACTTGATACGTGGCTGCTGCAAACATCCAATAATTCGTCATTCCTTTGAAGAAAGGAATCTAAACCTGCACAGCGACGCAACGGTTCTGTATGAGAATGACATCAGCGTTGTTTTCTTACTTAAAGTAATACTTGTGAGCCGCAAGAAGCCCGATAAGTGCGGCATTGTAATCAATGGCAAATTCGTTCACTGCGTAAGACTTTTCACTGTCCACATAACTGAGCATTCCCATATCCTTAGGAGCAACGCCAGCTTGCCCCTTGATGTTAGGCCCTCCGACTAAAAAACCGGGTAAACTGACTCCGGTGCCGATCCGATATAAGTGGTGTAAATTGCGAACGGAATGAGTACCAAAATGCGTCACAAAACTCATATTGAACGCGTTGGCTCCGAGGAGGTAATCGATCTGAGTTTGTATTAACCAGCGATACTTTGTTGTGTTAGAGATCATATCGCTCCAAGCCATTACGATGCCAATCTCCGCCACCATCTTATTGGAGCCCCAAATAAATTTTTGATTGCCTACAAAAAATGGCGACTGCTCGGCGAGTCCAGCATAACGAGCCGCGAGGGCGTTGAGATCGTCTTTCATTAGTTGAGTCAATGGCGTATCTGTCTCGAGCATCATGTGCCAGATGCCCATAATGGCCGGGTTCTTCCATTCAAAAAAATCAAACATCGAGATATCACTGCCTATCAGTTCACGATATTGCGTGTCGAAGTAATCAAAGAATACGTCTTCATTAGTGGCTAAATATAGCTCTGCTGCTGCCCACATTCTGTCATCAACATCCGTAGCGAGTGACTCTTCCATGTCATGCTCATTACGAATATAAGGGCCCGAACCACTGTCATCGGCTTTGGTCCAGTCGGTGTATTGTGTAGGCTGTGTTTCTAGATAATCCCAAGCAGCCTCAGCAGAGGCTAGCCATCGAGCTGCTAAGTCTGCATCAAAGGGTTTATAAATTCTTGCTGCGAAAGCCATGGTAGCGGCATACTTTGCGGTGTCAGGGGTGCTCACGCCAAAGATGTAGCGAGTTTGGGTATCAAGCCAAGGTGGGATTTTTGCAGGCCATGCACTCCCTGATAACTTGCGATAAACCGCACCATCTCGGCGTTGCATTTTTTCCATCCACAGTAAGCCAACTTTGGCTTCGTCGAGGATCGTAGGGAATTGATTGTCGTTATTCGCATCAAACAACGTCGGTGATTGGCGATAGGCTTCGAGTAGTCTTGCGATGGTGATGGTGGCCGTAGAAATGTATTTTCCAAAATCGCCTGCGTCGTACCAACCGCCTGAGGCATCGATGTATGTCCCAGCTTTGTTGATCGTATCGTCTCTAAAAATAATGCCATCTTGGGTGTGACTTGGCGGGCGGGCCATGCCCGTGATTGGGGAATACACTGCTTCGCCAGATCGTTGCAGGAACAGTGCATGAATTAACCCATCGGTCAGGTTTTCATACACGTCAGGACGTATTTCAAAGGGAACGGACTTATGTTCGCCAGAACGAAAATAATACCATCCAGCAGTTGATGCGTTTGAAAAGTCAGCGACATGTATTGTCTGACCATCGGGAAGTTGGTTGTTATAGGTGAGCGAAAAGCGAGCGATCTCGATGTTCTCAGGCATGGCGATTAAGGCGACGTCTTTTTGTTCCGGCGAAATGACATACACTTTTTTGTCGGCCTGCGGCATATACCCAAGCTGGTTTAACACAAGGCTATTAGCGTGGACGCCAGTTCCAAATATTACTAATAACAAGACAATATATTTACTCATAGCGACCCCAAATGAATGTTTCAACCCAGTGTAAGTTGGGTACGATAACCTTTCATTCATACTAGGATCGTAATAGTGAGTTTCCAGTAAATACAGTCAATTAGAATACAATCTTGTGTCAGTGCGCTATTGGCGGTCATTTCGCTTCACTGCTGACACGCCATTGTACGTTTGTGCTCAATTTTACTTTAATGCCTTTTCTTTTCCATAATGAAAAGGTTACGTATTTTGCTGGTCGTCATTGCTGTTGTTATTGTTGAATATTGATGCAGTTTACCGCTGATTCAATTAAACGCTTCTTATAGTTTTCGATACCTTCTCCTTGCTGCATTGATTCGACAAACGCAAAGTTCAGACGTATGTGCTCACCATGTTCGGTGGCCATTAAGCGAATATGAGCTTGTGTCACGGCCTGTCCAGAGGCATTCGGGTTTTGGTCTATTTTAATTTGAGCAGGGATACCATTGATCGTCGCATTTTGTATAGACTTAACGCCAGCTACATCAAAGCTAGCGGCAACTGTCTGAGGACCATCGTACGCGGCATTGGATGGGGCGGTTACTTTCACTTCCTGTCCGTTTAAATGCTGATAGGTGCGTTGGTTTGCTTGGTAGCCATCGGAAAGAGTCGTGTTACAGGTTTGTGATGATGTAAAGTTTCCCAAGAATGGGATGGCAGTTGTGGTTGTGTTGAGTGCTTGGAAATTATTGTTTAGGTCAACTGCTGTCAATACATCACCAGATTTAAACGTGACGAGTTCCCCAGCATTCGCCAAACTTACACTTAAGATTGATACTGCGATAATTGATTTAATCAGGTTCATAGTAGTTGCCCTTGTTCTATTTTAGTTTCATCTAATACAATGATGGAGAATTTCTTGGTTGGTGTAGTGGGGGGAGCAGTGCCACTACCGCCATCGCCACCACCACCGCAGCCACTAATTATCGAAATCAAAATTAGAAGGCTTATACTTCTATTCACGTTAATTACCTCGCCATTAATAACTTGTTACGTTTTGTTGGCTGAATAATAACCAATGAGATGGTTGGCGCATAAATACAATCTATTCGTTTTCCGTATGCATTGAACTTGATCAGGCGTGTATTTTTAGGTAGGTAGGTAGGGAGGGAGGGAGAGCTAGTCAGGTCTATTTTCTTCTAGGCGATGAGTAACTTCACTCATTACAGAACCAAACCTGAAATTGGACCAATGGCGATGGTTTAATACACCATCGCCATTGGTTGCTTAGATTATTATTTGAAATGACTTATTGAGGTGACCGGCTGGTGAATGAGATATCTTTATCATGTCCAGACCCTATCATCACCGCTTCAAAAATTGGGTCAGATGCGTTGTTGGGGTTGGACCAACGAATGAAGAAGTTGGCGCCGGCACCGCCTTTAACCTCACGTTTTTCGACCAGGTATTCGGCGCTAGACATGGCGTTGAGCTCATACCCTTCCGAGATAAATTGTCTGATAATCTCGCCATTGGTGTTGTAATAATCGATGCTATGTATATTAATCTTGTGGGTAGGATCGGTATTTCGAATGACAAGCGTAGACTCTAATAAAACGGGTTTGCCCCCATCCGTATAAATATGCGAATAGACAGGAACATAGGCATTGACTGTCTCGTTGCTAGCGGTGGCAATTGAGGCTCTTTCAATTTGTTGTGCTTGATGACTGAGCTTCTCTTCAATGTTGTCCACTGACTTGACGAGGTTGCCGAGGTAGATGGCTAACCCGATCACTAAAATGGTGGAGAGAATGGCGATGAATTGGCTCACACCTTGTCTTAAGTTCATGATAATACCGTTAAAATAAAAGACCGATACCTTATGGTAACGGTCTCCTTATTTTATTGTCATACCTCACGTCAACTCTGTGGTGCTCGAACCATTTAAAATTGTTAGCGAGTATGTAGAGGCGGGTTGTTTCTGTTATGCGCTAAGAGATCTGAGCAACATAAACGACTGATTGACATGTTGCTCTGTGACAACAAAACCGAGTAATTTATCGTCTTGATCTAGGGCTTTTGCAACGATTCCGTTTGAGTGGCTATCAAGTTGAACATTCATCTCCCAGCGCGCAATACGGTCGCCTGAAGTAATCCCCCCCAGTTGTATTGGGTAGCTCGGTGTTTTTACCTTCACCATCATATTAGGCAGTGTGACCGGAGTAGGTTGTCCAAGTAACGTTTTTGCCAAGGCATTGGCACTAATGAGTGTGGGTTGCAAATAGGCTCTTATTTGCCCATCAAACTCGGCGCAGTCGCCCAGAGCGTATACATCAACATGAGATGTCGCCATCGTCACATCTACACAGATCCCCCTGTTGACCGTGAGACCCGCTTGCAGCGCTAAGGCCGTGTTGGCTTTTAACCCCGCACACACCATGACTTCGTCGATGTTGAATGTTTCAGTATTACTGAGTGTGACCTGCTTACTTCCATTTGGGTTATGGGTGAGTTGCTTTACTGTGCAACCCGTACGGATGGTAACGCCAGCGGCAGCAAGTTGTTGCGCGAGCTTAAATGACACATAGTCGGGCAGTTGATTGGCCATGAGCGCGGCGGATGGATCGACAATCGTGACTTCTTTTCCTGCATGAGCGAGGTCAAGTGCGACCTCAACACCGACTAAGCCACCACCAATGACCAAGAGGCGTTGTGCCGAGGCGACGCGGTCTTTGCAGTGAGTGAACTCAGCGAGGCTATTGAGTGTAAGTAATGAAGATGAGGCATCGCCATGCATAGGAGGAATAAACGGGCTCGCTCCAGTTGCCAGCACTAATTTCGAGTAATAGAGAGTTTGATTACCCGCTTGAATCGAGTGACCCGCGACATTTATTGCACTTACTGATGTGTGGCTAATGACTTGAATATTGAGTTGCTTTGCCAACGTTTCACTAGGAGTGACGATCAGGTCGTCAACAGATTGCTGCTTAGAAAACACATGACTCAGATCCGGCTTATTGTAATCATGGCCATCGTCACGGGTAACCACGTATATGGCGATGTCGTTATCTTGGCGACGAATTGCTTTCACGAGTTGGTAAGCGGCAAAGCCGCTCCCAACAATGACAATTGGCTGTGTCATTATGCCGCGTCCTCTTTATTGTGAGGAACAAACACATCCTTTCCTAAATGGCATTCAGGGCATAGGAAATAATCCGGTACTTCTGACCATGGCGTTTGGGGTTCAACACCTTGATTAGGCTCACCAATCTCTGGGTCATAAACCCAGTTACACACAGTACATAACATGCACTGGCAGTCGCTTTTATGCGGTTGAGTGTTATTGCCGTCAAATAAGGCTGAGGTAGGCTGCGGCGCTGGTGACACAGAGGCAGTTGCTGTGCATTCGGTAGTCAATGCCTCTTCACTGGCTACATTGTCTGAGACTACGTTTTCCTTAGCCGATTGATTTGCTTGAATTGGTTCAACATTATGGGTGTGAAGAGCCCACAATTTTGCGATTCTCTGACCATGTTCACGGCAAACTCGCATCGCTTTACCATCAGGGCGCCACTTGGTTTTTAGGCTTTCCGTTGTTTCAAAGCCAGCATCGGTCAAGCGTGAGTGAATGCGGTCAACGGCGCCGCCATTCCATCCGTAACTGCCAAACGCACCTGCTTTTTTCTCTTTAAAGCGAAGACCGGTAATCTCTTCCAACATGCCAGCAATCTTCGGCATCATGACATTATTCATGGTTGATGAGCCCACGAGTACGCCTTTAGAACGGAAGACATTAGCTAAGATCTCATTCTTATCTTGGCGTGAAACATTAAAGACTTTTACCGCGACACCTGGATCCACATCATGAACGCCCTGTGCGATGGCATCGGCCATCATGCGGGTATTGTTCGACATCGTATCGTAGAAAATGGTGATACGATCTTCTTGGTAGTTATCGGCCCATTCAAGATACTTCTCAATGATCTGAATCGGATTATCACGCCATACAATGCCGTGAGCGGTGGCGATCATATCAACAGGCACATTAAAGCTCAGGACCTCTTTAATCTTTGCAATGACCAAGCTACTGAATGGGGTCAGGATATTGGAATAGTATCGGAGGCACTGGTCCATCAACTCGGTTTGGTCCACTTCATCATTGAACAAGCGTTCGTCACAGTAGTGTTGACCAAAAGCATCATTACTGAAGAGAACGGCATCTCCTGTGAGGTAAGTCATCATGCTGTCTGGCCAGTGCAGCATAGGAGCTTCAATAAAGATCAGCTGTTTGCCATTGCCAACATCGAGAGTATCCCCCGTCTTGACAGTATTGAAGTTCCATTCTGGATGATGATGGTGACCGACGATGGAGTCAATGGCGGCTTCAGTACAATAGATCGGTGTGTTGGGGATTTTTTCAAGTAGCGCGGAAAGTGCACCAGAGTGGTCTTCTTCAGCATGATTAATGACAATATAATCAATGGTATTGAGGTCAATTTCTATTTCTAGATTTTGAAGAAATTGATGGCTAAAGCGATGATCGACCGTATCGATCAGAACGGTTTTTTCTTCACGAATGAGATAGCTGTTATAGCTGGTTCCCTTGGTCATTTTGTATTCTGTGCCGTGGAAATCTTGTACTTCCCAGTCGCGTTGACCTACCCAGTGAATGTTGTTTTTTACATGAATTGTCATAGTACGGCCTACTCTATAGTGTGCGCTCAGAGAGCGTAAATTAATTGGGTGAACTGATACCCCTATAGCAGGTAGCATGCCAATAAATGAAATTGCATTAAATAACTGTTTTTATTGAATTAATCACAAGGTTAATATGTGATTTTATCTTTTTGACAAAAATGGTTTTATTATCGAATGGATAATTTATTATCATTTTGATTAGGTGAGGATGAAAAAATGCCCCACAGTAGTGAGGCAATTTGCATTCGACGTCGTGTTATTTTGCGACTATTTCGTGTTAAACATCTTTTCGTCACGCTTGTCTTTATCGGACCAAAAATTAATATTGAACTGTGCGTTGTCACTCATCTCGATACGGTGCCAATATTGAGGTGGACTGGTCGCAAACTGCCCAGCCTCAATGACAACTTTGACCTCAGGTGTGGTCGCATCTGCATCAGCGAAGCCAAAGTAGGTGACGGTACCTTCCATGACACACAATTGGCCGAATACATCCTCTGCCGTATTGTGATGAGTAAGTAGGGCGGCAGGGACAGATTCGGTCGTAAAAAACGGTGTTGAGCGTTGTATCGTCCAGTTTTTAGGGATGCGTAGATGGCTCATGGTATTTCTCCAATAATTATAAGGTATTGATTTTAATGTTTAAATTTCTTTGAATAAGTAATTAACGAAGCTCAATCAGTGCTATTTACCGATTGTTTTTATGAGTGACCTTGTGATTGAATAGACAAGAAAGAGACGTAAGTAACGCTTTCATAGCTAAGTAGCACGCAGAGTGTCGTGAGCAATACGTTGAATTTAGATGGCACTGATATTCTTCCTGATAGCTCTCTGCGGTTCGGTTCTCTAGATACAGTTGATACATATGGGGCCTCTGCGTGTGTAGGGTTATTATGATGTAAGACACTGCTATATTTTCTAGTATTGCGTCTTATTCTCACCTTGGTTTCGTTTAATATTGCAGATTCAATGCCAACTTTATTTGTTGAGAAATATCAGTTAGATAATAAAATCAGTACTATTTTTATATCTATTTGATAATGAACTTGGTTATCATTACTACAATGAAATTATCATTTAGATAAGAATGCTACTTAGGTAGGTAAGTCGATTGACATCAGGAGGGGGAGCATCGTGCAATACAGTAGTGAATTGCTGCAAGTCACCTTAGACATTACATCGGGCATCTCGGAACAAGACCGTTTCGAACGTCTACTCGAAACTATTCGCACAATGTTGCAATGTGATGCCTCGGCACTGTTGCTGTATAAAGATCAGAACTTTATTCCATTAGCAACCAGTGGCCTTAGTAGCGATGTACTGGGACGCCGTTTTGCCATAGAACATCATCCTAGGTTTGAAGCGATTGCACGCGCAGGTGATATTGTTCGTTTCCCGCCTGATAGCGAACTTCCAGACCCGTATGATGGCTTAATTCCAAATCATGATGGCAATCTTGAGGTCCACGCTTGTGTAGGGTTGCCCTTGATGCATGATGAGCGATTGATTGGTGCCGTGACGATTGATGCCTTCGAGCCCCGTCAGTTTGACCAGTTTGGTGAGAACCATCTGCGTTTAATCAGTGCGTTGGCGTCCAATAGTTTGCATATGGCGTTATTGGTTGAAAAGCTTGAAGCACAGTCGGGAATTAAGGCTAATCAGTCTCAACCACGACGTTTTAGTTCTGAAAAACAAGACATCATTGGTCAGTCTTCAAGTATGTCGGCATTAAAATCGCACATATCGGCCGTCGCTGAAACCGATTTATCGGTATTGATCATGGGCGAGACGGGTGTAGGTAAAGAGCTGGTGGCACAGTCTATTTTTGCTCAATCAAAGCGAAGTGAAGAGGCGTTTGTGTATCTGAACTGCGCTGCGCTTCCGGAATCTGTGGCAGAAAGTGAGCTGTTTGGTCACATCAAAGGAGCATTTACAGGCGCCATCAGTAACCGAAAAGGCAAGTTTGAGTTGGCGAACAAAGGCACATTATTCTTAGATGAGATCGGTGAGCTGTCCCTAGGGTTGCAGGCTAAATTACTGCGAGCACTGCAATATGGTGATATTCAGCGAGTAGGGGAAGATCGCAACATAAAAGTTGATGTACGGATTATTGCAGCGACAAATCGAGTCATACACGAGGAAGTAAAAGAAGGCCGTTTTAGAGCGGATTTATACCATCGATTGAGTGTGTTCCCTGTGTTTGTGCCACCACTTCGAGAGCGAGACAGAGACGTTATCTTGTTGGCAGGCTTCTTTGCCGAGCGCAGTCAGCATTTGCTCAACGCCGCCAGTATTCAACTCGACAGCAACTTATTGCCATTATTGCAGCGTCACCCTTGGCAAGGGAATGTGCGAGAGTTAGAGCATGCAATCAGTCGTGCCGCGGTGATAGCGAAAGCTGAAACGAATGACGCCCATCTAGTGCTAAAACCGCATCATTTTCTGCTGTCTGGCGAGCAACATGGCGTTGAAATGGGTAAGACGGACAATATGGATAGCAACGCGAGTGATTCAATTGAGATGACTGAGTTTAGTCGTTTGACGCTCAAAGAAGCGTCAGAAGCATTCCAACTTCAGTTTGTTCAACAAGCGTATCAAGACAATGAACAAAAGTTATCAGCGACCGCGAAACAGCTGGGGATCTACCCTGCGAACCTGCATCGCCTTTTGAAAAAATTAAATTTGAAGTAGCGTGAGATCTTCAGCGTTGATGTTTTTGCTTACCTGCTTACCTGCTTACCTGCTTACCTGCTTACCTAGTTGTTTGCTGGAGCGTGGTAGGTAGCGCTTAAACAGCCGTCGCTAGGACGGCTGTTTAAGCGGAGTCATCGTTATGGGTCGGTATTGCTTTCAGTCATTATTGGTCATAATTCGTCATTGGCTACGACGACGCGTTATCACTACCTGATGAGTAAGTGCTCGTTCTAGGCTTCTACTTCAGGAATGGCAACCAAAGAAACACAGGCTAAACTAATGTCTTGGTCAAGATAAGCCATCCCCAGCTTGTTAAGAAACGCTAGGCGGTCGGCGTTGCGTAGATCAATATCAGGCCCTGCAATGCCGTTTCGTTCATAAATGGCGGCGACATGTGCGAGGAATTGCTCACCTGCATCCATAAGTAATAGGCTCATTGCGCCAACATCGGGTCTGACGCTTGCTTGTTGTTTTTTTGATAGATTGACCTCGAGAACAATCGGGTGTTCGTTGCCATCAAATCGTGCGAGTCGCTCTCTTACGGTCTGTTTCGCCCAGTAATACGCGAGCTCTTTACTCTGTGTTAGGAATACAGGTTCTACTGACTCGGTGTAGTCATTTCCGATGGTGGCCATGGTATTTTTTGCGGCTTCATTTAGCGCCTTGTCGCCAGAGCGTTTCAATCCTTGTCCTTGAATCGACACCAGAAGGGCTGAAGATGTTCCATGATACCAAGTATCGTTTGTCGCAAAACCATCTGTTGATAACAATTGCTTCGCATCTTGTAGGTATAGAGGGGTATCAGTCATAGGCACTCTCAACAAATAATAAGGGTGGTTCCGATGGACGTTAGTCTCATCGCTGTACGTTTAGATAAAAAATACTGTAGCAAAGTTGCGGAGATAAAAAAGCGACCCGAAAGTCGCTTTTCTCTTAATATTTACATTTACTTAAGTGACTTATATAGGGTCGCTTAAGTGAGCTTAGCCAACGAATTAGTTAAACTGATTCGACGTATTTAATGCGCCACCCGCTTTTAGTGCGTTTTCACCGGCAAAGTACTCTTTATGGTCATCACCCATGTCAGAGCCTGACATGTTTTGGTGTTTAACACAGGCGATGCCTTGACGGATTTCTTTACGTTGAACCCCCGCAACATAACCAAGCATTCCTTGGTCACCGAAGTATTCTTTTGCTAGGTTATCAGTGGACAACGCCGCGGTGTGGTAAGTCGGGAGCGTGATTAGGTGGTGGAAAATACCCGCTTCACGTGACGAATCTGCTTGGAATGTGCGGATACGGTCATCGGCTCGAGTCGACAGTTCAGTGTCATCGTATTCGGCACTCATTAGGCTTGCACGGTCATACGCTGATACGTCTTCACCCGCTTCAACCATGGCATCATATGCCTGTTGACGGAAGTTGAGTGTCCAGTTGAATGATGGTGAGTTGTTGTATACCAGTTTTGCATCAGGGTGAACGGCGCGAACACCATCCATCATTTCTTTGATTTGACCGATATGCGGTTTTTCTGTCTCAATCCAAAGTAAGTCAGCACCCGCATTAATCGCTTCAATACAGTCAAATACACAGCGGTCTTCACCAGTGCCTTGACGGAATTGATACAGGCCAGAAGGTAGACGCTTAGGGCGTACCAGTTTTCCATCGCGGTTGAAGCATACATCGCCTTCAGCCATATCCGCCACGTCGACTTCTTCTACGTCTAAGTATGAATTGTATACATCACCTTGGTCGCCAGGCTCTTTCACAACGGCGATTTCTTTGGTTAGACCTGCACCTTGTGAATCGGTACGTGCCACAATGATGCCGTTGTCTATGCCAAGCTCAAGGAAGGCATAACGCAGTGCGCGCAGCTTGGCATGGAAATCCGCGTGAGGGACGGTAACCTTGCCATCTTGGTGACCACATTGCTTTTCATCCGCAACTTGGTTTTCAATTTGTAGACAACACGCACCAGCTTCAATCATCTGTTTCGCCATCAGATACGTTGCTTCCGCATTACCAAAGCCGGCATCAATATCAGCGATGATTGGCACTACGTGTGTAACATGATTGTCAATTTGGTCTTGGATAGAGTCTTGCGCAGCCACGTCACCAGCTTCACGAGCCGTATCTAGCGCACGGAACAAGCCACCAAGTTCACGAGCGTCTGCTTGACGAAGGAAGGTATATAGCTCTTCAACTAAGCCAGCAACCGATGTTTTTTCATGCATTGATTGGTCAGGAAGAGGACCAAAATCAGAGCGAAGTGCTGCGACCATCCAACCCGATAGATAAAGGTAACGACGATCTGTTTTACCTTCAAAGTGCTTCTTAATAGAAATCATTTTTTGTTGGCCGATAAATCCATGCCAGCAACCGAGAGACTGTGTGTATTGAGAGCTGTCTGCGTCGTACGCCGCCATATCAGCTCGCATGATATCGGCCGTGTATTGCGCAACATCCAGACCCGTTTTGAATTTATTTTGAGCACGCATTCGAGCCGCCGACTCTGGATTAATAGCATCCCACGGAGCACCAGCAGTGCGTTTAGCAACTTCGATCATTTCGATATCTTGTGTGATTTGCGACATAACTCTTCCTTAGTTTCAGTTGGATATGTGGCCAAACCGGCCTGGGCTAAATCTTAACCATGGACAAAGCGTACGTGAACATGTGATAATTTTGTTAATTTATAGTTATTATATTCGGTATTTATTTTATGAATATTGCTCGTATAGACCTTAATTTACTTGTGTATTTAGACACCTTATTGAGAGAGCGAAACGTCACACGTGCGGCGAATCAATTGGGGATCACACAACCCGCAATGAGTAATGGGTTACGTCGTCTTAGAGATTTATTTGAAGACCCACTACTGGTTCGAACCAGTGAGGGCATGATTCCAACAGAGCGCGCTCAAAAGCTGCAGCCCATGATTCGAAACGTGTTAGCGAACGTTGAAAAGGCGCTGCAACCGACGATTGAGTTCAACGCGGAAGACAGCGAACGAGTGTTCCGCATTATGGCCAGTGACTATGCTGAATCGACACTCATTCAACCGTTACTTGAGCGGTTGAATCAGATTGCGCCGAAAATAAGGCTCGATATTATGACGCCCAGTGATGTTAGTTACCAAGATGTGGAGCAGGGCACGGTCGACATTATCATCAACCGTTTTGATGATATTCCTCAGTCGTTCCACCAGATGAGCCTTTGGCATGACGGCTTTTCTTGCCTTTTTAGTCGGGATAACCCAATCGCTGATAACTTTGATATTTTTTCTTATTTAAAGGCTCAGCATATCTGGGTAAGCAAAACAGGTATGGGAACGGGTGTCGGTATTAACCCGAGCGAAGCGCAAAAGCTGGGCTGGATTGACGAGGCGTTAATGCGCATTGGCAAGACACGCAACATTACGGTATTCACTCGTCACTATTTGTCGGCGGTGTTATTCGCTCAGCAAAAAAATCTTATCCTGACCATTCCAAGTAAAGCGGCTCAGTCACAACGAAATAATCCGAAACTGCTCATTAAACCGGCGCCATTTGCTATTGAGCCCTTTGAGGTAAAAATGGCGTGGAGTCCGTTATTACAAAGTAATCCCGACCACCAATGGATGCGTCGATTGATTAAGAGTGTGGCGAATGAAATTGAAAGTGGTGTGACTGAATAACTGTGAAATCACGGGTATTCACATTGTGAATGTTCAATATAAGCGGCATAAATTAGCTAAATTATCATCCATTACGTAGAGTTTTCTTTATACGTAATCGTTAAAGCTGAGAGAGATCCTATGAGCAATCGTATTCAACAGGGAAGCTTGAGCATTGATAGCTCCCTCTACGCACTAATAAATGAACAAGCTATACCGGGAACGGGCATTAATGCCGCCGATTTTTGGCAATCTTTTGAGACGATTCTTAATGACTTGGCGCCTAAAAATAGAGCGCTGCTTATTAAGCGTGATGATCTTCAACATCAAATAGATGCCTGGCATCAAGAGCGTGCTGGACAGGCGTTAGATGCCGCCGAATACAAATCGTTTTTGCAACAGATAGGCTACTTGGTTACAGAAGGTAGTGATTTCCAAGTAGAGACGGCCAATGTTGAGCCAGAAATAGCGACACAGGCAGGCCCGCAGCTAGTGGTGCCGATTATGAATGCTCGTTTCGCGCTCAATGCGGCTAATGCTCGTTGGGGAAGCCTCTACGACGCGCTGTATGGTACTGATGTCATTAGTGAAAATGATGGCGCAGAGAAAGGTGGCGCGTTTAACCCGGTTCGTGGGGCTAAGGTGGTTGCTTACGCTCGCGAATTTCTTGATGAAGCGGTGCCGTTAAATGGCGTGTCTCATAAAGAGGTCACGCAATACCGCATTAGTGATGTGAGTATTGGTAATACGCTGACAGCCACGCTGAGTAATGGCGAAGAAGTGACGTTAATGGATGCGAGCCAGTTTATTGGCTACCAAGGCGCGGCAACTGCGCCGTCTTGCATTCTTCTTAAACATAATAATTTGCATATCGAAATCCAAATCGACCCAACTACCCCTATTGGAAGTATTGACGCTGCGGGCATTAAAGATGTCGTGGTGGAAGCGGCCCTAACCACGATCATGGACTGTGAAGACTCGGTTGCGGCGGTTGATGGTGAAGACAAAGCGCTTGCCTACAAAAACTGGTTAGGCTTGATGAAAGGTGATTTACAGGAGTCGCTTGAGAAGAATGGGAAAACAATGGTCAGGCGCCTGAATCCAGACCGTCAATATACCAGCGTGACAGGAGGCGAAATAGCCTTAAAAGGTCGCAGTATGTTGTTTATCCGTAACGTTGGCCATCTCATGACCACGCCTGCCATTATCGACGGACAAGGTAATGAGGTCCCAGAAGGTATTATGGATGGCATGGTCACGTCTTTGATTGCAATGCATGATCTAAAAGGTAATAGCGCCCATCAAAACTCTACAGCCAACAGCATCAATATTGTAAAGCCTAAAATGCATGGCCCAGAAGAAGTCGCGTTTACTAATGAGCTTTTTGGGCGCATTGAAGAAGCGCTTGGATTAGAGCGCAATACGATTAAAGTCGGCATTATGGATGAAGAAAGACGTACCTCCGTTAACCTGAAAGCGTGTATTCGCGCAGCAAAAGAACGAGTGGTATTTATTAATACGGGCTTTTTAGATCGTACCGGTGACGAGATTCACACGAGTATGGAAGCCGGACCGTTTGCGCCGAAAGTCCAACTCAAATCGATGACTTGGATCGGAGCCTATGAAGATCAAAACGTTGATCTAGGGTTAGCATGCGGCTTGCAAGGTAAGGCTCAGATTGGTAAAGGCATGTGGCCTGAGCCAGATAACATGGCCAAGATGATGGAAGTGAAAATTGGTCATCCGCAAGCGGGCGCGAACACCGCCTGGGTACCATCACCAACCGCGGCGACGCTTCATGCCCTTCATTATCACAAGGTTAATGTACCGAGCCGTCAAAGAGAGTTACGTGAGCGCGTACGAGCAAATGTGGATGATATCTTGACGATTCCGCTACTTGGCAACCAAAAACTGACCGCAGCGGATATTCAAAATGAGCTGGACAATAATACTCAAGGTATTCTTGGGTACGTAGTTCGTTGGATTGACCAAGGTGTGGGCTGTTCAAAAGTGCCCGACATTAATGATGTCGGCTTAATGGAAGACCGAGCCACGTTGCGTATTTCTAGCCAACATATTGCGAACTGGTTGCGCCATGGTATTTGCGGTAAAGCGCAAGTTATGGAAACGATGCAGCGCATGGCGGCGGTCGTTGATGAACAAAACGCAAGTGACCCTAGCTACAAGAATATGGCGCCAAATTTTGACCAAAGTATTGCGTTCTCAGCTGCGTGCCAACTCGTGTTTGAAGGTTGCGCACAACCTAGTGGTTATACTGAACCGGTATTACATGCCATGCGGTTGAAGCTTAAAGCGCAGACCGCAAAGTTGTAAACCGTCTAGCGAAAAGGTATTCGTGTTGGTGTGTTGAATCAAGGTTGCACCTATGGGTAAGAACCAACTGAATTGGGGGGGCTTATTCGAGTACACATTTCCCCCGTAAACAGCCCAAGTTCCCGCGCCTCGAGCGCGGTTTTTTTATGTCGTGAGTGCGACCAACATAACACTGCCGTTCGAACGCGAGTCATTTTCTCATTGGTTTTGCATTGTGATTACGATTCGCTTTTTTAGAAACGCTGTAATCGTTCAGTCTTTAAGGTATGTCGGAGGGGGTCTATCTATGTCAGGTGATGGATAGGTAGCTGGATCTAAATCACGATGGAAATACGCCCATGATAAGTGACGCTCATCAAATGATGGAAAATGCCACCTTTCGTTAGCGATCGCGCAGGAGTAGGGTAGTGCGGTAAACATTGAGTTAAACACTAATTGTCAGAGGTAATTATGAGTTTGTTTTATGTTGATAAAAATGCACAAGAAAATGGTGATCACGAGGTCCATACCGCTACCTGCACTC
This sequence comes from Vibrio sp. 10N.286.49.B1, assembly GCF_002873335.1. GTDB lineage: Bacteria > Pseudomonadota > Gammaproteobacteria > Enterobacterales > Vibrionaceae > Vibrio. Next base: position 150,010 of record NZ_MCUW01000078.1, read on the forward strand.
ACAGTCCAAACCTGAAGGATTGCGATCCACTGGGTTATCACACCGCCTGTAGTACGGCACTCAACGCGGCCAAGAAAATCTATCCACAATCCAACGGTTGCTATTACTGCTCTTATTCCGCCTATACCTCTGAAGATAAATAACGCCAGTAACGGCTTTGAATGAGCGACTAATTCTGCCTAGGTTTAGACTGACAGTTTAGATACGTTTTTCTTTGTGAGGTTCTTTTGAGCTCGACAATAGGACAACACGGCGCCATCAATAATGGTCAGTGTTGCCCTATTTTGTCTCACTGTTCACCTAACAGGTGCAATTTGGTTTTGTTGAGAGAGAATTCCAAAACACCAAAGCCTGCAAATAAGCAGCCAAACAACCACGCAGCCATACCAAAGATAACAAACCAACTGTTTTTCCATTCATCTAGTGCAAAAACAATGAGTTGCAATCCAGAAAAGAACATAAGGACACTTAAGATAAGTGTCGAAATTAGGGTGAACGAGACGACAACAGGGAACCATTTTGACATGTTAACACTCCTCTAATAAATACTGAGTAAGAGCGATTGCAATAGTAGTGCCATAAATATTGTGGTTATTTTGTTGTCACAGTACTTCCAAGATACTTTGCACCTAAGAAGTGCTGTTGACAGGAAAGGTTGATATTGCTTGTGGCGAGTGAACTCGCAAAGTGAATGTCGCTGGTATAGCGAAGCGCGGCTGTAAACCGAATCACAGCCGCTCAGTTAATCTCGCTTCTAAAGCTCTAAGTGGTTATTTTAACGAGTTGTTGATCATGAACTGTTCATCAATATTCTTGAGCTTCATATCATCCATAATGAAGTTGATGGTATTGAGCAGGCGTTGTTCGCCTTTCGGGACGAGGTATCCAAATTGACCGTTGGTGAATGGCTTGTCACAACGTGCCGCTTCTAAACGCTGATCGGTTACTTGGTAAAACAACCCTTCAGGTGTCTCAGTGACCATTACGTCGACTTTACCTGTCGCGACAGCTTTTGGCACATCGAGATTGTTTTCAAAGCGCGTAAAGCGCGCTTCAGTCAAGTGAGTATCGGCGAATGACTCATTTGTGCCACCAATATTGACACCGACACGAACGGAAGGCTTGTTGACTTTTTCTAATGTGTTGAACTTATCCTTTGTGCCTTTTGCCACTAGGAAGCACTTACCAAATGCCATGTAACCTTGGGTTTGCTCAGCGTTAAGTTGGCGTTGCATTTTTCGCGTTATTCCACCCATCGCGATGTCATATTTATCGTCGTTTAGGTCGGCAAGTAATCCCTTCCAAGTGGTTTGAACGAATTTGAGTTCGACGCCCAATTGTTTCGCAACATGCTTAGCGACATCAATATCGTAACCAGAATATTGGTTGCCATCGTAGTAAGAAAATGGCTTGTAGTCTCCGGTGGTTCCAACGCGCAGGGTCCCGGACTTAAGAACATCATCCAGTTGATCGGCATGCGAGACCGCTGAAAGGCTCATTGTGATAGCAGCAAGTAATAGTGTTTTATTCATTATGGTCTTTTGGTGAAATCGATGGTCTCGCTACATTAGCAGGAAAACGTGTTTAAACAGATCAAACCATCAAAATAAGGCGCCAACAAGCGGAAGGCTTTGGTTCTATGGGGGAAAATCAACGCTAGACAGTCGTGATACCTTTAGATTGATTGGTGGTGAATCGTATAGGTTATTACTATGTAGACTGAGAGCTGAGCGCTATCAACATCAAGTAAACTCCGATATACTTTAATGAGTTAACTTAAAGGTAATACAATATTATGAAAGAATATGAACAAGTCGCTGCTGATCTGCTTAGCCGCCGTGTGGCAGGAACTAAAGCGCCACGTATCGCAGAGCAACAACGCCCATTAAACCTAGAAGATGCATTACAAATTCAATCATCCATGATCGATTTGCACACTGATAAAGTGGGTGGATGGAAATGCTTATTGCCGCTCGCTGAAGATAAATTTGTTGTGGCGCCAATTTTTGCTGACAGCATTCAACGAGGAGAGCATTGTGCATTGTTCGCTGACAATAACGTTGCCCGCATTGAGCCTGAAATTGCCTTCATTCTTAGCCAACGGTTACCTGCTTGTTCTGAAGGTTATAGCGAAGAACAAATAAACGAGGCTATTGGTCCTTGCCATATGGCGCTTGAATTGATGCAATCTCGCTTTGCTGACGACAGTGGAGCGGAGTTCTACGAGAGACTTGCTGATTGTCTCGTTAACCAAGGTATGTACATCGGTCCTGAAATTGATCGAGAGGCTGCGTTCACTGCATCTAAAATTGACATTGCAGTTAAGCAAGGTGAACAAGTACAGACATTTGCGGGCACGCATCCTAATCCGTTACCACAACATCCTATTTACTGGTTGATTAACTACATGACACGTCGTGGTGTGGATTTTGAAGCGGGTGAAGCCATTATTACTGGGTCATATTGTGGCATTGTAGAGGTTGAGTTTAATCAACCTACATCAATCAGTTACGAAGGTATTGGACAGTATCAAGTGATGTTCAGCGAAAAATAATCCCGAGAAACACAGGGCGACGGTTGCCTAATGCGCCTGTCGCTCAGTGCTTTAAAAACGGTGCGATTTTAGAACGAACTGCGTGGGTGGGTGTTCAACACTATGGCACCCGCTACTGCTACGCCTATTATTGATTTATGCTACGCGTTCGCGAGTGTGATATTTTAACTTTATGATTTTGTTGGAATAAATGCGGTTTTTACGAGAGGGCAAGGGTGAGTCGATAGACTGTTAAAGGCGTTAATTCTAAATAATTGTCGTTAGCACGAAAAAAAGTCTTTACATAGTGGCAAGTTCTAGTAATATCCACCTCGCTCTGTTGTTCAGGGTTATTAATGATACATCAAGTAAAAGCACTTCTCAGTATTCTTCGTTATTGTTGTTATTCTCAGTGGTTCCCTTAGCTTCATCGTCACATTCAATAATTCAAGCTCTCAGCACATCGCAATTTTGCGATATTTTCCAATGAATTTAACTTTATAAGGGACACATTATGTCTACTAAAACAACTGGTCTAGTAAAATGGTTTAACGAAGAGAAAGGTTTCGGATTCCTTACTCAAGACAACGGCGGCGCTGACGTATTCGTACATTTCCGTGCTATCGCTTCAGAAGGTTTCAAAACTCTTGCTGAAGGCCAAAAAGTATCTTTCGAAGTAGAGCAAGGCCAAAAAGGTCTTCAAGCAGCTAACGTTGTAGCTATCTAATTTCGAAAGTCGGCGAAAATAGCTTTATAGCTGTTTTCGCTACTTTTTACATAAACAATACAATAATTTATACCGTAATCTAGAAAATATAAACAATTCCTACATCTGCTTTTCACACACATGTCGTTACGTTTCTACTCTCTTCGTTATCTCAATATAAATACAATCAATTTTTAAATCTCATAGCTTAAGTATGCCTTTAAGTTAATGCTTTGTGCATCTTAAATGCTATAAAAATAATAAGGATTTTTATGTCTCGTTCAATGGGTCGTAAACGCTTTTGGTTCCAAAATAACAAAACTAAACACACTACAAAAAGAGGTAATGAATGATCGTCAATTTTACATTACTAGAAAACCAGTGCTCTTGGAGTGCGACAATACATCAACTTAATGGCGATATCCTTTTACGTCATTTATTGTTGAAAGGACAAGTTAATACAATGGCGATAGATTTTTCTTACTGCGAAGATACACAGCAAGGAACTATCATCAATAATTACAATGAGTTGATTGGCAGTTTTTCAATATCCTCTTAATACTGCTTATTTTTATTTAGTCATACCCTCAATTCTGAATAGTATTTTTATCGTTGCAAAAATACCTTTGTTATATGGTTATTACCCCATTATTTTGACCATATAAATTCAGGATTTGATACTCTTCCTCTGTAACATAATACATCGCTTTATTACCTCACCTTTGTTTTCTGACAAATCCATACAAGCTTGGACATCACTTTATTGATGATTTTTATATCATTTATCACTATATTTTAACTGTGAATGCGTCAGGTCGATCTTTACAGAAACCTGACGCGAGCTCGTTTAGTATCGTTAAAAACTTGCGTAGAGTTCACAGCCAAAAAGTTTACAGACGATATTGATGATGTCGAGGAGTGGTGTTTACTAATGCTAGCAACCCTTTTAAGTTTTGACCAAACCAATACCAATGCCTCTGACGTAGAGCGCTCCCATAGATTCGCGCTTGTTTGGTGTGTGGCGTATGCCATTTTGTGGTCTTTTGTTTCCTATCAGTTGGATCCAACGGTTCCTTATGACGCCATTGAAGCATTAAATTGGGCAAGCAATGGAGAGTGGGGAAGCCCGAATAACCCGTGGTTTGTCGGTTTTTTTGCCCGATTTCTTCTGCTGTCTAATTCAACGGAGTTTGCTTCTGCATTTTGGTATGTCGGCCATTTTACTGTCATTGCATTGGGCATGTTAGGGTGTTACCGACTTGCCTATAAGCTCTCCAACTCAGTGGCACTGGCTTGGCTCGGATTATTGACGCTTAATTTATCCGGTGTCATTAACTTTGAAGCAATTCCTTATAATGACAACTATTTGTTGTTTGGGTCATGGTCATGGTTGTTACTGTTCTTTACTAAAGCCGTTTATGAAAACCCTAAATGGTGGGTGCCTTTTGGTATCTTAGCGGGCTGTGCCTCTATGGCTAAATACACCACCTTTGCCCCGGTCGCGATGGTGTTTGTTGTCAGTGTATTGGTACCAAGTGTTCGCCGTGCGTGGAAGCAGCCTGGATTTTATGCCGGAATATTTGCGTTTATTGCCTTAGTACTCCCCAATTTCTTTTGGTTGTTTGCTAATAACTTCTCTTCGATTAAGTGGGTGAGCGGTCAGGTATCGGCTCAATTGAGTCCGGGAAGTTGGCTAGCTTTGTTATCTGTGTTCTATCCATTTGTTTTACTGTCAGGGCTGCTAGGACGGCATGCATTTCGGTTGAACAAGGCGGTACCGGAAAAGGTATGGCTCAACACTTTTGTCTTGCTCGCGCCGCTTGTCATCATCATGGGTTGGTTTACTTTTCATAAAGGGGATCGTTTGGTTGAATGGCTACACCCTTTCTTTATGCCAGCTCCAGCTGTGCTCGTCGCATTTTTGGCACCCCAAATACATGGCCAGTTGGGACGAGCATTTAAAGTGCTGTCGGTAATGGGCTTAGTCATTATTATGGGGTATGTCTCAGTCATGGTATTCAATGTGCGAAATGCCGGTGAGAATTTTTCTGGTATCAGGACATTGAGTGATGAAGCGAAGCAGTACTGGTATGACAATACCGATGAGCCGCTAAGTTATATTGGTGGGACGGAGTTATCCCAGTGGTTTACTTATTATATTGCCCCACATCCTAAAATGACGAATCAATGGGACAATAATACCTTGCCTAATGTCTATAACCGCCACATCACCGCGGAAAAGATTGCAAAACATGGTGTGCTCTTGATGGGGAATGTTGGATCAGGGTGTCAAGAAGGCGCCTTCAATCGTTTTACAAAAGAATGGCCTCAGTTTGCCTTGGACTCTCGAAAAGAGGTCATTTATCAAGACTCACCTCAGGACCCCGAAGAGCCAGTATGCTTAGGTATTGTATTGCCAGATAATGTAAAGGGTTGAGTGACCTATCCGTTCAACGATGTCGGGGATAAGTGAGAATGAGGCTAAACCGAAAAGAAGTTAAATAGTTCAGTTCCTCAAACCTTGATCATCTATTGAATGCCTACCGAGTCGTCTAGTTTTAGGCGACTCGGATGCCTTCTAGGTGCTGTTGACATTGTTGTCTGGCGGTTGTGAAGAAGGCTTGCAAATAATGTTTGTCTTTTTCACTGTGTCTTACCGCGGCATACAAGCGCCTCCATAGCCCGTCGCCAAGTGGTTTGCTCGTCACAAGTCCCTGCCTTGAGAACTCATTGACAGCCCAATTCGGTAAAGCAGCGACTCCAAGACCGGCCGATACCATCTGAATAAGCATCAATGTATTGTCGGCTTGCTTCCACTTTTGTGGCTCAACCCCGGCAGGTATTAGAAAATGTTTGACGACGTCTAAACGCTGCTTTTGAACCGGATAGGTTAGCAAGGTCTGGTCGGCAATATCACTAGGGCTAATCTGGTCTTTTTCTGCAAGCGGGTGGGAGATTGAGGTGACCAAGCGCATTTCAAAATCGAATAAAGGTTCATAATGGACTTCTGAACGAGGCTGTATGTCCGAAGTAATCACTAGGTCAAGCTCTCCCGCGACAAGCGCTGGCTGAGGTTCAAAGCCAAAACCCGAAGAAAAATCGAGCTCAACGTGAGGCCAAGATAGTTGGTATTCCTTCAGTGCAGGCATTAACCATTGAAAGCATGAGTGGCAATCAATCGCCATATGCAAACGACCATTCACATCCTCTCGTAACCCTGCGAGTTCACCTTCTGCCTGAGCAATTCTTGGGAGTATTTCATTGGCAAGTTTAAGTAAGATGTCGCCTTCAGATGTGAATCGAACTGGGCGAGTCTTACGGATGAATAACGGTGCACCAATTCTTGTCTCAAGCTCTTTTAGCTGATGAGAAAGTGCAGACTGTGTGAGATGAAGTGATGTCGCCGTCGCCGTTAATGACCCCGTATCTCGTAATGTTGTTAATGTTTTTAAGTGCTTAAGCTCTACCATGATCATCTCTAATATCTGTTCCCTGAGGATTAACTTAACGTGATTCTTGGAATATGTAAACGTCTAGACGGCTAAAGTTTTCTATTCAAAAATAAATACTCATTCCTAGATAGTTGAAATTTATTCATAATCAAGGTGAATCATTTTACCTTGTCTCATGATAGTGAGTGCGAGATAGTTTGGCCATCTGGACTTCTCAATAAGGAACATCATCATGACAACGACACATATCCTAGGTTACCCACGAGTTGGCGAGCAACGCGAATTAAAGTTTGCGCTTGAGCAATATTGGAAAGGTGAAACCGATGTCAAAGCACTGCAACAGGTCGCCACTGATATTCGAAAGAAAAACTGGGCACTACAAAAAGACAACCAACTATCGTTTGCTACGGCAGGGGATTTTGCATGGTATGACCATGTGCTGGGGACCAGTTTGCTCCTTGGCCATGTGCCAAAGCGTCATCAAAATGGTGTTCCCGATCTGGATACACTGTTTCGAGTGGGTAGGGGCCAATCACAAGTAAATTGTGGGTGTTCAGGTGAGGCGGCTTCAGACATGACAAAATGGTTCAATACCAACTATCACTATATCGTGCCAGAATTTACGTCGGAAGATAAATTTGAGTTGAGTTGGGCACAGTTGTTTGATGAGGTTAGTGAAGCCCAAAAACAAGGTCATACCGTTAAGCCTGTTTTACTTGGACCTTTGAGCTACTTATATTTGGGCAAAGAAGTGGAGGAAGGCTTTGATCGCCTAACACTATTACCGAGGTTACTGACGGCTTATCAAACGATCTTTGCAAAATTAGAAAAACTCAACGTGGAATGGGTGCAAATTGATGAACCGATTTTGGCCTTAGAGCTCGATGCAAAATGGTTGGATAGCTTTAAGTTGGCTTATCAAGTCATACGAAGTGACGTTAAAGTGCTGCTAACAACGTATTTTGATTCGGTTGTCGATGTACTTCCCACTATTACCGATTTAGCCGTCGATGGTTTGCATATCGATTTAGCTGCGGCGCCAGAACAACTTGCAGAGGTTGTACAAGCCTTGCCAAACGGTTGGGTCCTCTCTGCTGGTGCAATTAACGGGCGTAATGTATGGCGGGCTAATCTTCATAGTCAGCTGAGTGCTTTGAAAGAAGCGAAGGCACAACTTGGTGAGCGACTCTGGATAGCGACATCATGTTCATTGTTGCACAGCCCTGTTGATCTGGAACTCGAGACTAAGCTAGCGGAGGAAACAAAAAATTGGTTTGCCTTTGCGAAACAAAAAGTCGCTGAAGTGAATTGGTTGGCGCGTGCCTTGGAAGGTGATGTCGACGCCATTGAATATTGTGCCCAGTATAGCCAGCCTATCATCGATCGTGAATTGTCTACTTGGGTCAACAAGGCCAATGTTCAGCAACGTATTGCCAGTCTTACAAATAAAGATTCCGAGAGATCCGCTGCTTATGCAGAGCGTGCTCATCATCAAAAAGAAGTGCTTCAGCTGCCGTTGTTGCCGACGACGATCGGTTCGTTTCCGCAAACGGCTGACGTAAGAAAAACAAGGGCAGCGTTTAAACGTGGTGATATTACGCAACAGCAGTACCGTGAGAGGATCCAGGGCTTTATTAAAGATACCGTTGAACGCCAAGAAAAAATTGGTCTTGATGTGCTGGTTCATGGTGAAGCGGAACGTAATGACATGGTTGAGTATTTTGCAGAGAATCTTTCGGGGTTCCAAACGACGCAATTTGGTTGGGTGCAAAGCTATGGCTCACGCTGTGTTAAACCCGCTATTGTTGTTGCTGATATTGAGCGAGAACAAGCAATGACAGTCGATTGGACATGCTATGCGCAATCATTGACTGACAAACCGATGAAGGGCATGTTAACCGGGCCTGTGACGATTTTATGCTGGACGTTCCCTCGTGAAGATGTCTCCCGTGAAACGATCACCAACCAATTGGCATTTGCATTGCAAGATGAGGTGAGCGACCTTCAGAGTGCTGGTATTAATATTATCCAAATCGATGAACCTGCGATCCGTGAAGGTCTGCCGCTTAAGGCAAAAGACCACAGTACGTATCTGGATTGGGCCGTGAACGCATTTAAAATCTCCGCGGCAAGTGCTAAACCAGAAACCCAGATTCATACACATATGTGTTATAGCGAGTTCAACGAAATAATTGATTCGGTCGCTGCGCTAGATGCTGATGTCATTACTATCGAAACATCACGCTCAAATATGGAGTTACTTAACGCGTTTGAAGCATTCAATTATCCCAATGAAATTGGACCTGGGGTGTATGATATTCACTCGCCAAACGTACCAGAAGTCGAATGGATTGAGCAACTGATCGAGAAAGCGGCGACCCGTATTCCAGTTGAGCGTTTATGGGTTAACCCGGATTGCGGATTAAAAACTCGAAATTGGGCTGAGACCGAAACGGCGTTAACGCATCTTGTGGAAGCGGCGAAGCGTTTAAGAACAACGCTAGCTTAAGGTCGTTGATAGACGAAAAATAAAGAAAGGCTTGCAGAAGCAAGCCTTTCTTTTATGAGCGTATGCTTAAGGTGTGCTAGGTTTATCACAATATTGCTTGGTGACAATTTGGTCGACCATCATTTGTCCACGCGTATTACGCATCATAATTCGATACGCCAGGCCTAGATCAAGGTTGGCTTTCACTTCCCGGTCGGTGCAGTAAAAATTCATACTATTACGTAGAACTTGGTCAATGGGCTTAGCGCCTTGCGCATCGGTGTTATAGAGCATCATGATCTCAACTACACCTTTGTTAGCGGAGGCTTTCATTATAGAGAGTGGGCCCTGTTCGATAGGCAAGCCGGAGGACAGGACACTGGCACGGCTTTGTGCCAGCATTTCAAGTTGACGTTGTTCGTCATCACCTTTACTCGAACAACCCGTTAATGCCGCAACCGCTGCAAGCGATATCCAAAGAAAGCGTTTTTTTAATTGAGTCTTCATAATGGCTAAAATACTTTTTTGAAAGGCTTTACGATGACGCTGTGATAGACACCAGCATCAATGTAAGGGTCGCTATCGGCCCATGCTTGCGCGTCAGCAAGTGAGTTGAATTCCGCAATAACCGTCGAACCGGTGAAGCCTGCGTCACCAGGGTCCTCGCTATCAATTTCTGGCATAGGCCCAGCGGTCAACAAGCGTCCTTCATTTTGAAGCTCTTGAAGTCGGGCTAGATGTTGTGAGCGAACACTCATACGTTTCTCTAACGAGTTTTCAACGTCTTGAGAAAAAATGACATACCACATATTTGGATCCTTCAAATCGTTAAGCAGTGTTATAACAATCGATAGTTATAAAATTCTCTACCTACGATGTCATTTTTTTATGTAAATGTCATGTCCACTGTCACTTAATTTGGATTAATTGGCCGTGGTCGGCCATTTCCGTCAATGGCAACGTAATGGAAGGTGCCTTCACAAACTTGATAGCGCTCACCAACACCGTCTAGTGTCACCGGTTTAACCCAAACCTCTAGATTGATCGACATTGATGTATTGCCAATCTTGGTGCACTCACCATAGCAACACACCACATCCCCAACTTTAACAGGGTGCTTGAATGTGATACCGGAAACCGACACGGTAGCAATTCGACCGTGTGAAATCTCTTTCGCTAGAATGCCACCAGCGAGATCGAGCTGTGACATAATCCAGCCCCCAAAAATATCGCCGTTAGCATTGGTGTTTTCAGGCATCGCCAGTGTGCGGATGATTAGCTGACCTTTTGGGGTCGTTGTGATTGTATTTGTCATGATTATAAGTGTCCAAAAAGCAAAACAGCGACCCTAAGGTCGCTGCAATTCAGATAGTGAGCGGAGTATACAAAATCCACTCAATGAATCAAGACGTATGGTCTTCATTCTCTTTTTTAACGGCTTTGCTTTCGGCGTCTTTCGGCATGTATTTATAGATATAAACGCCAGTAAGAACAGTAAAGCCAAGTGTGGCTGCCAGTAAGCCAAATACTTTGAAGTTAACCCACACGTCTAGAGGGAACTCGTAAGCTACGTAAATATTGAGGCCCGCACAGAACGAGAAGAAAGCAACCCATGCCCAGTTTACTTTTGCCCATACGTGGTCAGGTAACGTAATTTCCTTACCCAGCATGCCTTTAATGGCGCTGCGACCAATCATGTGTGTCACAGCAAGGCCGATGGCGAAAATAGTGTAGACGATAGTGACTTTCCATTTAATGAAATTATCGTCGTGCAAGAAAATGGTCATTCCGCCAAATACCGCCACCATTAGAAAGGTGATGATCTGCATTTTCTCTACTTTTTTGTAGAGGAAGTAGGTCAAAATAATTTGAACAGCCGTTGCCGCGATGAGTGCACCTGTTGCGACATAAATATCCTGCATTTTGTACAGAACAAAAAAGATAATCAGAGGAATAAAATCAATAACTTGCTTCATGTTTCATGCAAACCTTACTTTAAGAATTGCCGACAGTGTAACGAAAATGAGCTCAATACAAAACCATTAGAGACAATTAGAAACAATAACAAGGACAGAGGGGGTATCACCTAGGTTTTTAACCATTCCTGAAATGCATGAACAAGAATGATTAAAATGAGTAGAGTCCAATCCCCAACAAAACGCTCTTTAGAGGTTTGCTTGGGGACGAGGAGGTTGAGCAACAATGCTTTAATCTGAGATCGGTTTTTTGAGTCCAGAGATAGAGGCATACTGTGGAGGGTTCAAATCTTGTGGCTTTATTTGGACTCTAGCATCACTAGCACGGCATACACCATCAACGTCACCACCATTTGCTCGTACATATTTATGAAGCCCTGCTAACCCTTCTTTGTAATAGGAATCAAGCTTTCCACGGTATCCATAGTAAGTGCATTTATTATAACCCCAGCCATACATGTAATCGGCGAGGGCTTGGGCAAAGCTTCGGCTACCATTAAACCAAGACGCGCTATTACAGTTATAACATTTAATTTTTCCGGCAAATGTTTTAGGGAGACCATTCTCTTTCAACCGATCCACAACAAACCGATGACCAACTTTGGTACCCCACATTTTTGCCATGGCAATATTTTCCGTACCTGGAAAGCCGTGCCCTCGAATATAGATCTGGTCATCGTTACCGATGTTGACTAATTCATCGATTTTGGCACCAGGTTGGTACCAGACTTGGATGGCCTCTTTTCCTTTTGTGGACCATAGGTGCTGTATCCAACGATAGTTTTTCCGTTGGACTGTGCTTGTCGACAGGTTGCCAATGTCGTCCAGCATGTCACCGTACTCTAGCCAAGCTCTGCTATCGCTGGTTGGTGTTGGCATAAAAAAAATAATTTTTCCCATTGGTTAACCTCAAATTCCTTTTCGTTCATGTTAACCATAGTTGAATAGTCCAAATTACTCTAATAAACAGCGAAAAAAAAGGAGCAATAGATAACTATAACTCCTTAATTATATTGTGGTTTATTTCAGTTTTATGACTTAAAACGAGACGATTAAGCCTCTTGCTTTTGTAGCTGAGATTCTTGCGCTTCTTCTTCAACCAGTGCGTCAACAATAACCGCACACGCTGCATCACCGGTGATGTTCAATGCGGTACGAATCATGTCGAAGATTCGGTCAAGAGCAAAGAGTAGTGGTAGACCTTCAATAGGAATGCCCGCTGCAAGTAGTACGGCAACAACGAGGAATGAAGGACCAGGGACGCCAGCTTGACCAACAGCACCCAGTGTCGACGTTACGATGATCGCCACGTACGCACCCATCGATAAGTCGATGTTGAACAGTTGTGCAAAGAAGATAGCAACAAGGCCATAGTAAATCGCGTTACCTGACATGTTGATTGTTGCGCCTAGCGGCAGAACAAAAGAAGCCGTAGAGTTTTTAACGCCAAGCTCTTTCTCAACCGTATCCATAGTCACAGGCAGTGTTGCCATTGAAGAGGCCGTAGAGAGTGCAACGGCTTGCGGTTTCTTCATTGCGCTAAGGAATTTTTTCGCTGATGTTTTTGTGAAGAGTTGAATGAGTAGCGGGTACACCACAAAACCAAACACTAAAATCGCAGCGATATAGACAACAAATAGTTTGAATACGACCATCAATGCGCCGAAACCAAAGGTGCCAACAGCTTCAGCCATTAGACCAAATACACCAATTGGTGCAATGATCATGACTTTGTTGATCATCCAAACCATGACATCAACAATCGCGTTGACACCGTTAAGCAATGGGTCACGGCGATTTGCTGTTAGCTTTGATAGGCCAATGCCAAAGAATAAGCAGAAAACAAGAATCTGCAGGATGTTCGCTTCATTTAGTGACTGAAAAACGTTAGTTGGGATCATACCGGTTAGGGTTGCCCAGAAAGAGGGTAGGTCACCTTTAGCGGCATACTCGGTCGAGAACATACCTTCGATACCAGCTGTATCGATGTTAACACCTGGTTCAAACACTTCGCCCATGAAAAGGGCAAGAGCAACGGCTAATGCAGACGTTAAACCAAAGAATGCCAGTGTCGTGATGCCCACTTTACCGGCATTACTACTATTACCAAGCCCTGCAGCGCCAGATATAAGCGCAACGGCAACGAGTGGAATCACGAGCATTTTAATTAGATTGATAAAAATGGTACCAAGCGGTGCAAACATTGCTGCAGTTTCACCCATCATGGCACCAACGAGAGTACCTAAGATCATCGCGATGACAACTTGGACTCCGATGTTTTTTAGTAATGACTTGTCTTTTAACACTTCCATAACCTCTGTGCTGTAAAAATTTAATATCCCAGTATAGTCTTCCACTTGAACGGAAGATGGCAGACTAATATTTCGATTGATTTTTTACACTTTATTAGCACTCATAGCAACCGTTAGAAATCGATTAGTGCAGAAAACTGCACAAAATAGAGTTCGATTGCTGATAAACCCGCCAATAGCAAACGTTTGCGCCTGGGGTTTGGTATGTTTCGACTGTTGTGTATAGAGAGTGTCAATATTTCAACAGGATGCGGATGTAAAAAAAAAGTTGCACAAAGTGCAACTTTTTAAAGGATGTTATTAGGCAGGTTAGCGCTGAGTTGCTGCTTTCATTGATGCAACAAATTCGCTTAATTCTAATAGCAATTGTGGCGGGTTTTCTAGGTTGCGCTCAATGATTTTTACGACGGCAGAACCAGAAATCGCACCCGCAGCGCCAGCATTCAGTGCTTCTTTCACTTGTTGCGGTTCTGAGATACCAAACCCAAGCAACGACGGAGGGGCATCGTGTTTAGTGAGTTTGTCCAATTGGGTCGTCATTGGCATGTTTGCTTTGGTTTCAGTACCGGTAACGCCTGAACGAGACAGTAGGTAAGTATAACCGCCACCAAGTTGTGCAACTTGTTTGATTGTTTCTTCGGTTGCCGTTGGTGGGGCAATGAAGATTGGGTGCACGCCATGCTTGTGCGCCGCTGCAACAAACTCTTTGCTTTCCCCTGTAGGAACATCGGCAATAAGTACGGAATCAACCCCGACAGCGGCACATTCTTGATAAAACGCATCAATGCCTTTTGAGTACACTAAGTTCGCATACATCAGCAAGCCTATAGGCAGTTCAGGGTATTTCGCTCGAATTTTCGCGATTAACTCGAAGCAAATAGTGGGGGTGGTCTTTGCTTCTAATGCGCGAATGTTCGCACCTTGAATCGTTGGGCCATCGGCTTGAGGATCGGAAAACGGCATACCTAACTCAAGTGCGTCAGCCCCTGAGTCAACCAAGGTTTCCATGATTTTCAGAGATAGCTCAGGGCTAGGATCACCGATGGTAACAAAAGGAACAAACGCGCCTTGTTGTTTTGCTGAAAGGCGACGGAACAGTTCTTGATAACGGTCCATTATAGCACTCCTTTTTCTTTCAAAATATCATGTACCGTAAAGATGTCTTTGTCGCCACGGCCTGATAGGTTGACGACAAGTAGTTGTTCTTTTTCTGGCTCGTTATGTGCCATCTGAAGTGCATAAGCAAGCGCATGGGATGATTCGAGAGCAGGTATAATGCCTTCTTGACGGGCAAGAAGTTGGAATGCCTCCAATGCTTCGTCATCGGTGATAGCACCATATTCAGCACGGCCGATTGCGTTTAAATGCGCATGCTGTGGACCTACTGATGGGAAGTCTAAGCCAGCCGATACAGAATAAGACTCTTCGATTTGGCCATGAGGGTCTTGCATAAGCGGTGCCTTCATTCCAAAGAATATACCGGTTGTACCATGCTTCAACGGTGCACCATGTTGGTCGGTATCAATACCCAAACCAGCAGGCTCAACACCGATAAGGCGAACATTTTCTTCTTCGATGAAATCTGCAAACATACCGATGGCATTTGAACCCCCACCCACACAGGCGATGACGGCGTCGGGTAGGCGGCCTTCACGTGCCAAGATTTGGTGTTTTGTTTCTTCACCAATCATGCGTTGAAATTCTCGCACGATGGTTGGGAACGGGTGTGGACCTGCGGCAGTGCCGAGGAGGTAATGCGCCTCTTCATAGCTTGCTGACCAGTCGCGTAGCGCCTCATTACAGGCGTCTTTTAGCGTGGAAGAACCAGAGTGAACCGGAATCACTTCAGCGCCCATCAACCGCATGCGAAATACATTCGGGCTTTGACGTTCAACATCTTTAGCACCCATGTAAACGCGGCATTTGAGGCCGAGCAGCGCACATGCCAGTGCGGTTGCGACGCCGTGCTGGCCGGCGCCAGTTTCTGCAATGATTTCTTTTTTGCCCATACGCTTAGCTAGCAAGGCTTGGCCAAGTACTTGGTTGGTTTTGTGCGCGCCACCGTGCAATAAATCTTCTCGTTTTAGGTACAGTTTGGTTTTTGTGCCTTTCGTGAGGTTTCTTGTCAATGTCAGAGCGGTTGGACGACCTGCATACTCTTGCAATAAGCCCATGAATTCAGCTTGGAACTCGGGATCATCCTGTGCATCGATAAAGGCTTGTTCAAGTTGATCAAGCGCTGGTACAAGAATTTGTGGAACAAATTGCCCACCATATTCGCCAAAATAGGCATCCAGTTTCGCCATGGTAGTGTCCTCTTAATTAATTTTGGTTATACCCGCAGGTGAGCAAGTATTAGTAATCTCTAATTAGTGTAAATGCTTGGCTTAGCTTGTTGGCGTCTTTTTTCCCTGGCGCTGATTCCACGCCGGAGTTTAGGTCGAGCCCAATGCAGCCTAACTGGCTCGCTTCTTTGATGTTATCCGGAGACAACCCACCAGCGAGCATGATGTTGTTTGTGTTGTGAAGTAACTGCCAGTCGAAGCGTTGACCCGTACCGCCGGTTTGGTTGCCGACCTGAGCATCCAATAGATGGCGGTCGACATCTATTGCAGAAAAGTCAGGTAGGGCATCTTTCACGCCGTGAGCTTTCCAGATTGCGATGTCGGATTGGAGCTGCGCTCGCAATGCCTCGACATAGGCTTGGTCTTCGTCACCATGCAATTGCACCGCTGATAAGCCTAGTTCGTTAGCCGTATTTGCCACCACTTCTGTAGTGTGGTTTTGAAACACGCCAACAAATTCAAGTGGCGCACCACTCATCACCATTCTTGCCGATTCAAAGTCGACGTAGCGTGGCGATTTTTCAACGAAGATAAGGCCTCCTTTTACTGCACCCGCCTGATAGGCTTTTGCAGCGTCATCGGCGTGCGTCAAGCCGCACACCTTGTTTTCACCGAGTAGCACTTTTCTCACGGCCAGTTCTAGGTTGTCTTCTGCCATTAGCGAGCTACCTATTAGGAAGCCATTTGCATAGTGAGATAAATCGCGTACTTGTTGATGATTATAGATGCCAGACTCAGAAATAATGATCGTGCCTTCCGGAAGGCTTGGCGCAAGCTCTTTCGTTCGTTCAAGGTTTACAGACAAGTCACGTAGGTTACGATTATTAATACCGACGACACGAGCTTGTAGGTTGATCGCACGCTCTAGTTCTGCTTCATTACTTACTTCAGTAAGAATACCGAGATTAAGTGACTCCGCGACAGCGGCGAGTTCACGGTACTCTTCATCGCTAAGGACCGATAGCATCAATAAAATAGCATCGGCTTTGTAGTGACGCGCGAGGTAGACTTGGTAGCTATCGACCATGAAATCTTTACAGATGACCGGTTGCGTTACTTGGCTGCGTACCTGTGGCAAAAAGTCAAAGTTACCTTGGAAGTACTTTTCATCAGTCAGGACAGAGATGGCACTTGCATGGTTATTGTATACCGATGCAATGTAATCAAGATCGAAGTCTTCTCGAATCAATCCCTTAGAAGGTGAGGCTTTCTTGCACTCTAGAATGAACACGGTCTTTCCTGTTGACAGTGCATCATAGAAGTGGCGATCTGATGGTTCCAATTGCGCTTGAAAGCTTGCAAGTGGTTGTGACTGTTTGCGGGCTTCAACCCAGACTCGTTTATCTTCGACGATTTTTGCTAGTACCGTTTCCATTCCTAGTTCCTATTTCTTAACCGCGCGCAGCGAGTTGTTTAACGAGTTCGTAAGCCTTGCCTGAATTCATCGCATCAATGGCTTGTTGAGCGTTGGCTTTTAAATCATCAAAGCCAAAAAGCTTCATTAGAAGTGCCACGTTAACCGCGACCGCGCCGAGTTGAGCTTCTGTACCTTTTCCGGTCAGCATGTCGGTGATGATGGCTCTATTTTCTTCTGGCTCGCCACCCTTGATAGCCTCAAGAGGATGTGGATTCACACCAAAATCTTCAGGTGTTAATGTGTACTCCGTGATGACGCCATCTTTAATTTCAGCGACTAACGTTTCGCCATGTATGGCGACCTCATCTAAGCCGCTACCATGAACAACGGCAGCACGCTTCATACCCATTTGTAACATGGTCTCCGCTATTGGGCGAACCAGTTTTGCGTCATATACGCCCATCAGCTCTATATTTGGACGAGCTGGATTGATGAGTGGTCCTAAGATATTAAAGATCGTGCGTGTTTTCATGGTTTGACGTACTGGCATCGCATGCTTAACGCCGCCGTGATACTGAGGTGCAAATAGAAAAGCGACACCAATATCATCCACTGCCTTGCGTGTATCTTCTGGGCTCATTGCCAGATTGATACCAAAGGAATCAAGTAAGTCGGATGAACCTGACTTGCTTGATACCCCTCGATTGCCGTGTTTTGCAACCTTAAGCCCACATGCCGCCGCCACAAATGCCGCTGTCGTGGAAATATTAATCGTGTTTGCGCCATCGCCACCCGTGCCTACGATGTCGGCAAAGTCATAGTCGGGGCGAGGGAAAGCGTTAGCATTGGCGAGCAGAGCTTTCGCTGCGCCAGCTATCTCGTCGGGTGTTTCGCCCTTTATTTTTAACGCGGTTAACGCTGCTGCCATCAAAATAGGGTCAAGTTCGCCTTTGATAATGGTATCAAACAACTGTTGGCTTTCTTCTTGACTCAGTGATTGCTGGTCATAAAGCTTATTAATGATATTTTCCATAATTACGATGCCTTAAATTCGTTGAGTTGTTTGATTAACGCAATGGGTGCGCGCGAGCCCATTCGATGGCGTTAGCAAGTAACGTCGCACCATGGGTGGTCATAATGGACTCTGGGTGAAATTGAAAGCCACACACGCGGTCTTGTTCGTTAGCAATCGACATGACCAAACCATCGACTTGCGCCGTCACCTCAAGACTATCGGGAACATGGGTCGCGACCAATGAGTGGTAGCGAGCAATCGCCAGTGGAGAAGGCAGTCCTTGATAAATCGCATGATTGTCATGCGCCATCATGGAAATTTTGCCATGCAGAATCTCACCCGCACCAGCGACCGTACCACCATAAGCTTCTACAAGAGCTTGGTGACCAAGGCAGATACCGATCATCGGCACTTGCCCCTTGAGTTGTTGAATGAGTGCTGGCATGCAACCTGCGTCAGAGGGCGCACCGGGGCCTGGCGATAAAACAACCACGGCGTTATCAAGTTGAAGCACTGCTTGTGCGATGGTTTCTGCCGAGATGTGGTTTCGATAGATGGTGACATTATGGCCAAGGCTTCGAAACTGATCGACAAGGTTGTAGGTGAATGAGTCGAAATTATCGACAAACACGATATTGGCGCAATGTGCGGGTGTCGCATTGGAAGTCATGTTCATACGTTACTACTCCTGATGCGCAGTTTTGATGGCAGAGATAACCGCTTGGGCCTTGCCGCGTGTTTCGTCAGCCTCAGCTTGTGGGTCGGAATCGAATACCACTCCGGCGCCAGCTTGGACTTGTGCAATACCGTTCTCAACATACGCTGAGCGGATGACGATACAGGTATCCATGTCGCCAATACCATTCATGTAACCAACCGCGCCGCCGTAGCTGCCGCGTGTTTGCTGTTCTACTTGACGAATAAGCTGCATTGCTCGGATTTTCGGTGCGCCTGTTAAGGTGCCCATATTCATACAAGCTTGGTAGGCGTGAAGGGCATCGAGGTCAAGTCGCAACTGACCGACAACCCTTGAGACTAAGTGCATGACATGGCTGTAACGGTCGGTTTGCAGCAGGCTGGCGACATGACGTGTGCCTGGTTCGGAGATTCTAGCCACATCATTGCGAGCTAAATCAACCAGCATCATGTGCTCAGCGTTCTCTTTCATGTCACAGCGCAACTCTAGTTCCATACGGCTATCGAGATCTTTGTTAATTGAACCGTCAGGGTTTTTACCACGGCGTCGCGTACCGGCGATTGGGTAGATTTCGATTTGGTTGCTTTGTGAACAGTATTTTAGGGCGCTCTCAGGAGAGGCACCAAATAACGTAAACAGCTCATCTTGCATATAAAACATGTAAGGGCTTGGGTTGCTTCTCTTCAGCTCTTTATACGCCACTAATGGCGATGGGCACGGGAGTGTAAATCGGCGTGACGGAACGACTTGAAAGATGTCACCACGCACGACGTATTCTTTTAGGTCTCTAACCGTTTGGCAAAAGTCTTCATCGGAGACGCTGGCGACTTCTTGGTTATCAGTGACCTTGATGGCAGTCGGCAAGGCTTTGAGGTTGTCACATTGTGTGCTGATGTCACTCATTCTTTTACGAATGCGCGCGAGTTCATCGTCATCATGGTTAAACAAGGTAGTTTGCAGTTCGCATGACTTCTTCTGATGATCAACAACCAATAAGCTTTCCGCCACATAAAACACGTAGTCGGGGCATTGGTTCGATTGGGTCGCATCGCCAAGAGGTTCAAATTGTGCCACGAGGTCATAGGCAAAAAGGCCACCCATGAAAATCGCATTTTTGTTCAGTCCAGTTATATCAAAGCTGTGTTGCACTAACCGAAGTGCGTCAAATGAAGATGCTTCTCGAAGCCTTGAGTCTTCGTCAAGTTGATCGTTCGGCATTTCAAAATGAACGATTAGCTCACTTGGTTTTAAAATGTGTCGGATATCAGAAGAAAGATTGCCTGCGAGTATCTCTAGCAAGTTTTCGCCATTCGTGGTGAGTGCTTCATAGCGAACGATATGACCCTCACAGACGATACGAACCGCAGAGTCCACAATAAGCAAACTTTGCAGGTCTTGCTTCGATTCGATCTCGGCTGACTCAAGGAGTAGGCTGTCGGTCTTGTTTTCACAAAGTGTATGAAACAGCTTTGTCGGGTCTTTCGCGTACGGTACTTGTAATGAAAGCACCTCTAGACGACCTTGTTTTTGAATTGTAATGGCTTTGTTCACAAAACCTCCTCTTAATCTTCAATCTGTCCATGCAACAATTGTGTTCCATACTCGCACAATTAAAACGTTTGCCCAACGTTGAATCTGTCCAAATTGCCGCATAGTTAATCAGTTAAACCAAAAAATAAAAAAGCCCACTCGTTTGAGTGGGCTAGTATTAAATCTACTTGTTTTTTACGCACGTAAAAAAGCCCACTTGGAATGACTCCATGTGCGCCACCAATCACCAACAGAGCGTTGAACGCTGATTTGGGGTTTTTGGATTGGTTGAATTTCTTGTACCATACGTGCATTACTCTTAATTTTTACCTGCGTACTAGTTAACTAGTTCATAGCATTAAAGTCAACCAATATTATAAATAAAATGAAGATAGATCTGCACAGTCACACTACCGCATCGGATGGGCGATTATCCGTCGAAGCGCTTCTAGAACGAGCGATCGAGTTTAACGTAAAAATCATCGCGATTACTGATCACGATACGTTAGATGCGTTGCCTGAAGCTCACCGGCTGATTGAGGCGCGTCAACTACCCATTGAGCTTGTCAATGGCATTGAAATTTCAACGGTATGGCAAAATAAAGATATTCATGTGGTGGGCCTTGGTGTCGATATGAATAACCCTCATTTGTTGTCTTTAATTGAAGCGCAAAAGGCACGACGCGCCGAGCGCGCTGAACTGATGGCGGAACGATTGGAAAAGGCAACTCGACCAGGTGTGCTTGAAGAAGTAAAAGCCATCGCCGATGGTGCACCAATAACACGTTCTCATTTTGCTAAATGGATTGTTGAGCACGGTTATGCCAAGAATATGCAGCAGGTGTTCAAGAAATATTTAACGAGAAATAACACCGGTTATGTACCGCCCAACTGGTGTTTGATCAGTGATGCCGTCGAGGCCATTCATCAGGCTGGTGGGGTCGCTGTCCTGGCTCATCCCGGTCGTTATCAACTTACGGCCAAGTGGCTCAAGCGTTTGCTCGCCGCTTTCTCTGAAGCGAATGGTGATGCTATGGAAGTCGCTTTGCCACAACAAAGTATGCAAGAAAGGCGCAACCTTGCAGATTATGCGATACAATACAATCTATTAGCTTCGCAAGGTTCGGACTTTCATTATCCATCACCTTGGACCGAGCTTGGCCGTAATTTATGGCTGCCATCTGGTGTCGAACCGGTATGGGATAGACTGTCTTTACAAACGGCAACGACGCTTGAAAGTCAGAGTGCCGAAAAATAGAATTATTTAAGCTCTTGATGTTGAACAACAAGGAAGGTTGTGACGAGAGTATTTAGCTGAAGGAATAACAATGAGCCAATTTTTTTATGTACATCCAGACAACCCGCAAGCACGCTTGATCAGTCAAGCGGTGGCCATTATTCGAAACGGTGGTGTTGTCATTTACCCGACCGATTCAGGGTATGCACTTGGTTGTCAGCTTGAAAATAAACAAGCCTTAGAACGTATTTGCCAGATTCGTCGTCTTGACGATAAGCATAATTTTACTTTGTTGTGTCGTGATCTTTCGGAAATCTCGTTGTATGCACGAATGGACAATACTGCATTCCGATTGCTTAAAAGTAATACCCCAGGGCCTTATACCTTTATCTTTAAAGGGACTAAGGAAGTACCGCGTCGATTGATGAATCCAAAGCGAAAAACGATTGGTATTCGAGTACCAGATAACCGAATCGCGTTGGACTTGCTGGAAGCTTTAGGTGAGCCACTCATGTCAACATCATTGATTTTGCCAGGCAGTGATGTCACCGAATCTGATCCTGAAGATATTCGAGATAAGCTTGAACACGCAGTTGATGTGATCTTAAACGGTGGTTATCTTGGTGAGCAACCTACGACGGTGATTGATTTTAGCGACGATGAAGCGAAAGTGCTCCGCTTAGGTGCAGGCGATTCCGCACCCTTTGAATAAGCATCGAGTTGGGTATTGGTGTGACTTATCGCAAGAAATAGGGTGCTTCTGCACAATTTCTCTGCGATAATACGCGACCGCGATTTCAACGATCGCAATATCTGGTTTCGACGTCTGTGAAGACGACATTATAGGTAGGTAGATGAGCGAAAAATTACAAAAAGTGCTTGCCCGCGCAGGCCATGGCTCCCGTCGTGAACTTGAAACATTAATCAAGTCTGGGCGAGTGAGTGTCAACGGTCAGGTGGCAAAACTGGGTGAGCGCCTTGAAGACGACAGTGCGATTATTCGTATTGACGGTCATACTGTATCGGCAAAAGCACAAGAAGAAGTGGTTTGCCGAGTTTTGGCTTATTACAAGCCAGAAGGTGAGCTTTGTACACGTCACGATCCTGAAGGTCGTCGTACGGTATTTGATCGCTTACCTAAAATCCGCGGTTCGCGTTGGATTTCAGTCGGTCGTTTGGATGCCAACACATCGGGTTTGTTACTGTTCACCACTGATGGTGAATTGGCAAATCGCCTGATGCACCCAAGTCGTCAAGTCGAACGTGAGTACCTAGTACGTGTATTCGGCGATGTGACAGAAAGTAAGATCCGTAACTTGGTACACGGCGTGAAACTTGAAGACGGCATGGCTCGTTTTGAAGACGTTGTTTACGCAGGTGGCGAAGGTATGAACCACACGTTCTACGTTGCGATCAACGAAGGCCGAAACCGTGAAGTTCGTCGTCTATGGGAATCACAAGAAACAACCGTGAGTCGTTTGAAGCGTGTTCGCTACGGTGATATCTACTTAGATAAAAAACTGCCTCGTGGCGGTTGGGCTGAGTTAACGTTAAAAGATGTTAACTACTTGCGTGAATTAGTTGAGCTAAAGCCAGAGAAAGAAACGCTTCTTGATCTGAATAGTGCGAATACGTCTCGTCAACGTGAACGTTCACGTAGCCAAAAAATTCGTCGTGCAGTACGTCGTCATGAAGAGCGTGTGAATACACCTTCAAAAGGCCGTAGTAATCAGCAGAGACGTAATAAGAAAAGTGCAGGCGAACAAAGCGCACGATCTAAAACTCGCTAATCTAGCGTCGTTTTATTAAATAGAGTTGAAAAAAGCCAGTTAGCATCGCTAACTGGCTTTTTGTTTGTCAGTCACTCAATGTATCTAGGTGCAAAAGGTACTTGCCAGTGGCGTCTATCACCGTCAATCGTACCAAAACGAGATTTGCTAATACTTTACGCGTGGTTAGTTATCTCTTGCACAAGATACGCACCTGACCTAGCGGTATACCGGTTTCTTATTGAAATGGCTCTCTACCATTCTTTGCGTCACAATGTGCTGCGGGCTGGTCAATACGTCTTGAGTGCTGCCACTTTCGACTACTTCCCCTTCATGCATGACGATCACCTTGTCTGTGATGTGCTTTATAATGCCTAAATGCTGTGACACATACACAAAAGCCACACCCATTTCTTCTTGGAGTTCCAAAAATAGGTTAATTATCTGCGATCGCATCGCCATATCGAGACCATTTAATGCCTCGTCTGCAACGATAATCGATGGCTGCAAAATTAGCGCTCTCGCTAGACAGATTCTCTGTTTTTGGCCTGTCGCCAGCATCTGAGGATAGAAATAAGCATGCTCTGGAAGTAACCCCACACGAACCAGCGTGTCTTTTACGCGGCGCATGCGGGCTTCTGGAGGCATATTCGTATTTCGTTTAAGCGGGCCTTCTAAAATCCGACCAATCTGAATCCTAGGGTTTAACGAGGTGTTAGGGTCCTGGAAAATCATGCGGATTAATTTGCAACGTGTTGAGTAATCCTTATGTTCCAGTAGGTCGCCATTGACCCTGATTTCACCCGCACTCGGTTCTACAACGCCAGCTAACATTCTTGCCAACGTCGATTTCCCCGAGCCATTCTTACCAATAAAGCCAATCGTTTGTCCAGCTTCTAGTTCAAAGCTTACGGGTTTGACGGCATGCTGTATTTTTTTCTGAAACAGCTTTGAGCGAGTGACAAAGTCTTTTTTTAATCCAGTGACTTCTAGCAAGGCACTCATGCTTTTTTCTCCGTATTCAGAGGGAAGTGGCAGCTGTATTTGTGATTTTTAACGCGTTTTACTGGCGGAATTTCAACGCATTGTCGCTGCGCATAAGGGCAGCGTGGTCCAAGCCTGCACCCAATAGGTAAATGCTGGAGCGGCGGAATGGAACCTGGTAGCGATTGCAGCTTTTCTTTGTGTGGGATCCAATCGCCAAAATCAGGTATCGCTTTCAACAATGCAACAGTATATGGGTGTTTAGGGGTATCTAATATTTTTTTTGTATCAGCCGATTCAACGGATTGTCCGCAGTACATCACGGTGATTCGTGTTGCCCACTGAGTGATGGTCGTTAAATCGTGACCAATCAAGATCAACGTCGTGTTATTGAGTTGATTCATACGGCTCAATAAACGCAGTATTTGCGACTGTGTAATCGGGTCTAAATCATTGGTTGGTTCGTCGGCAATGAGCAGTTTTGGTTTGGCGGCGATGGCCATTGCAATCATGATTTTTTGGCACTCACCATCCGTTAACTCATACGGATAACTGTGCATGACGCGCGTATGTTCTTTGATTCCGACTTTATGAAGAAGCGCTATGGCTTGCTTTTTACGCCATTTAAATCGCTCCCACCATTTACCGTCAAAAGAGCGTGACGGAATGGATTCAATAAGTTGTCGACCGACTTCCTCTGATGGATCTAGGCAGGTGGAGGGCTCTTGAAATATCATCGCGACGTCTCGAGCAATGACTCGTCGACGCTCTCGAGGGGTGAGCTGCAGTAGGTCAATATTGCCAAGACGCATTCGGTCAGCGGATACGCGCCACGTCTCTTTACAGACGCCCAGAATGGCTTTTGCCACCAAACTTTTTCCTGAACCCGACTCTCCAACGAGGCCTCGAATTTCGCCCTCATTGATGGTGAAGCTCATTCGGTCAACGGCTTTTACTAAGCCTTGCGGTGTCTCGATCTCAATCGTTAAGTGACGAATATCTAATACAGGCATTATTCTACCCCCGCGTTCAGCGCGCTGCGCACGCCTTCGCCAACAATATTAACGACGACAACAACACATAAGATAGCTAAGCCTGGCAAAATCACGGTCCATGGTGCGAGATACAGTAATTCAGCCGCATCGCCGAGCAGAGAACCCCATTCACTGCTCGGTGGTTGGGCCCCTAAGCCTAAGAAACCTAGTGCCGTGATATCGAGAATGGCAATGGATAAGGCGAAGGTAAACTCTGCTGCAATAATAGAGAGAATGTTTGGCAAGATAGAGTTCCACAATAAATAAAAGTCGTTCGCGCCATCTAAGCGAGCGGCCATGATGTAATCTTTTTCCACTTCCGTATGAACAGCCACATAGACGGAACGAACAAAGCGAGGGATTAACGCCAAGCATATTGCCAATAAAATATTGTATTCACCAGGCCCCAAAAACGCGACGAATATGATGGCCAATAACAATGAAGGTATCGACATAACCGTATCGAGTAAATGATTTAAAATACTGGATAACAAGCCTTTGGTCATACCGGCAAGGATACCGATGAAGCAGCCAATTACCGCGGAAAGCACGGTAATGAATACAGCAGCACCAAAAGACAACCGAGAGCCATCGACAATCCGTGACAAGATATCTCGACCTAAATCATCCGTACCAAAAAAGTAGTCTACGGTACCCGCAGGATCCCAAGACGGTGGGATGAGCAGGTAAGAGCTTTGTTCCATTGGGTCGTAGGGGACGATCCAAGGCGACAATAGGGTGATGATAATGATAAGAGCAAAACACCATAACCCAAACATAGACAAGCTGTTGCTTCGATAGCTGCGCCAAAAACGCTCAAGCTGAGTGGGGATGCGTTCTTCTTGGTAAATATTATCTGACAGCATACCATTCCTTCCTCACCAGCGGGTTGATCATGGCTCCGAGAATATCGGATAAGATGCTTGCCGTCAGTACGATACTAGCCACGACCATTACGCCAGCCTGAATGGATGCATAGTCTTGACTTGATAGGGCGTCGAGAAGCCAACGCCCTATGCCGGGCCAGTTAAAGATGGATTCCGTCATAATAGCGAGCGTAATCATACTGGATAGCTGTACACCCAGTTTCGGTATGATAGGCGGGATGGCGTTTCTGAGTACGTGTTCTTTTACTATCTCATAGTTAGATAGACCCTTGATACGCGCTGCACGAATGTAGTTCTGCGCCATGACCTCGGTAACAGAGGTGCGCATCATGCGTATTACCTGCATGGTTGGGGATAACGCGAGGACAAAACAAGGCAAAATCATATGTTCAATGACGCTTTGCAGTGCTTCACGTCGATAAGGCCCATCGGACAGTAGAGCATCAATCAAAGCAAACCCCGTGACATGGTCAATTTCGTACAACAAGTCGTAGCGTCCTGCTACCGGAAACCACTGAAAATTAAGAGAGAAATACATAATCATCAACAGTGCAATCCAAAACAGTGGTGCGGCATACCCTACCATCGATGAGAATGAGATAATGTTATCGAGCCATTTGCCTTTTTTCATGCCAGCGATGGTACCAGCTGGGATGCCAATAAAAACCGAAATCATAAAGGCGGCAAAGCACAACTCTAATGTGGCTGGCAATACGGCAGACAGCTCATCAATAATAGGAACGCCGGCTTTGGTAAGGCCAAAATCAAGCTTAGTAAGCTGTGTTACGTAGCTTATCCAGCCAGGTAGGAACTCTTTGGTCGTCCAAATTGAGTTTGGATCTAGGCGGATAAGGTTATAGCCTACCAATGTCAAGATCAGTAGCGTAATAACAAATAGATTAAGTCGACGAACGGCATACCAGAACATTATTTTAACCTCACGACTTGATCAAAGGGCTGAGTATTAAACGGGCTAGTACGGAAGCCGGTTAGATCGTCATTGTGAGCTTGATATTTTTGGCCATGAGCTAATGGAATGACGGGGATCTGGTCATATAAAATATTTTGCGCTTGTCGATAAAGGTTGGCCCGGTAACGGGGTTCGCTGACCTCCAGTGCTAGGTCTAACAAAAAATCAAAATCGTCGTTACACCACATAGATAGGTTAAGTCCTTCACGCTTTGACGAACAAGACAATAGGGGTCTTAGGTAGTTATCAGGGTCGCCAGTATTGCCCACCCAACCAGTCAGCAGAAGATCGACCGCTTTGATATTTGACAACTCTTTGCGGTCAACGCGTTCGTCGGTGAGCAGATTAAGGGTGATACCGACATCGGCAAGGTTGGCTTGAATCAGCTCAGCGGTCTTTCGCGGGCTCGGGTTATAGACTCTCGGTTCAAGTGGCACCGCTAGCGTCAGTTCTAAGCCATTGGCATATCCAGCATCACGCAGCAAAGCCATCGCATAGTTTCGGTCATAGCGAATTTGAGTGGGGTCTTTTTGGTATGCCCAAGAGCTTGGTGGAAGTAGGGTATAGGCTTTCTCCCCCGTTCCGTAATAAACCGCTTCTAATATGCTATCTCGGTTAATCGCGAGATTAATCGCCTTCCTTACTCTCACGTCGCTTAGCGCGCCGTGTTGGGTATTAATGGCGATAAACGAGACGTTCATTGCGGGCTTGGCTTGTAAAATCACAGAGTCTTCTTTAAGAATCACTGGTATTTGGCTTGATACGGGTGAATTTAGGACATCACATTCCCCACGCAGCAATTTGGCTAGCGCGCCTGCCCCTCGGTGGGAGATGTCGAAAACAACCTGCTTCATCTGGACAGGGCCACGCCAATACTGTTCATTGCGTTTTAAGCGTACTAAGTCTGATACTTGATATTCATCGAGGTAGAATGGGCCGGTGCCCACAGGGTAGCTATCAATCCTTTGCTTACTATTACTGTCTAGCAATATCTTGGCATATTCAGCGGAAAAAATAGGGGCATGAGCAGTGGAAATATTCGACAAAAATGAATTGTCGGGTTTAGACAATGTGAATTGTACGGTATTGGCGTCGAGTGCAGTGACGCTGGTAACGAGTGCCGAAAAGTTAATGCCAGCAAACCACGGGTAAACACTCCCTCCAACCTGATGATAGGGATTGTTTTCGTCTAAAATACGATTGAAGCTAAATACGACATCATCAGCATTTAACGGACGCGTCGGAGTGAACCACTCGGTTGTTTGAAACTGGACGTCATCACGCAAGTTAAAGTGATAAACCGTGCCGGTTTCGTCAACCGTCCAGCTTTTTGCAAGGTTTGGTACCGGTTGGTGAGTGCCAGGGTTGAGCGTTAATAGCGTGTCATATAATTGAGGCGCGATCGCTTCGACAATGATGCCACCGTCCACCAATTGAGGATTAAATGTACTTGGGCGACCTTGGTCACAGTACACAAAACCGTCTTGACGAATTTTTGTATGATCGACCTTATCTTCACAGCCGGTGACTAGTGCAACGCTGCAAATTGCTATGGATAGTTTTAGTAATGCCTTCATAAACACGCTACATTCATTTTAGTGAACGCAATATCTGTACTGAGAACAGAGTAATTTACCACTAATTGGATGGTTTAACCAATAACGACAAGTAGTTATCGACGATTTTGTTTACTTTGATGCTGACTCTTTGAGCGCCTTCATATTAGTTTGTGCTTTCTCACGAGGCCTCTTAGCTGATCATAGCTTAAGCTCAGCATTTTAGCGGCGGTTCTTTGATTGTATTGTGCTTCATCTAACGCAGTGCGAACCATGGTTAAGGATTGTTCCTCTTGCCACAATTTGAAGTCAATTGGGAACGTCACTGCTGGTGGACTCGATGCGGCGGTAGGCATACTCTCAGCTGTTTTGAGCACCTGAGTAGCATCGCGGTGCTGCCCATCAAGAGATGGCATCTCTTTAGGGGGGGCATCACGATTGTCTGAATCAGAGGGAGAAAGAGAAGAGAACGTATTGAGAAACGGGTTAAAAACTAACGAATCAATGGGATGTTCGCTTGTGCCATGTTGGTACACCGCACGCTCGATGACATTCTTTAATTCTCTGACATTACCTGGCCAAGGATAGGCATGGATACTTTGCCACGCTTTGCTCGTAAATCCGACAAACAGAGGTAGGCCTAACTCGCGGCACATCTTAATCGCGAAATATTCAGCAAGTAATGCGATATCTTCTTGTCTCGCACGTAAGGGAGGTAACTGGATAACGTCGAAAGCAAGCCTGTCGAGCAGATCGGCGCGAAACTTTCCTCTTTCTGCCAAGGCTGGAAGGTCTTCGTTTGTGGCACAAACGAGCCTGACATTGGCCTCGAGCGCTTTCATGCCACCGACGCGTTCATATTGGCCGTATTCGATAACACGCAATAGTTTTTCTTGCACAGATAAAGGCGTAGTCGCGAGTTCATCAAGAAACAACGTACCATTCTCTGCGCGCTCAAAGCGGCCTAAATGTCGGCCTTTAGCACCCGTAAACGCCCCGGATTCATGGCCAAATAATTCAGAATCAATAAGGCCATCGCTGAGCGTGGAGCAATTGAGCGAGATGAGTGGTTTATCCCAGCGAGTGGAAAGATAATGAAGACGCTGGGCGATCAGTTCTTTACCAGTGCCGCGCTCTCCGATAATTAATACCGGTCGCTCAATGGGAGCCAGCTTTGATACTTTATCAAGTACCGAAAGAAAAGAAGGGGATTCACCAATAAGGTTCTGAGCCATGGTAGGGTCCTTAAAGATTGGTTTTTTTTACCAATAGTTGGTAAAACCATATTAGCAGTTTGATGTGAAAACGCGAGTCTTCTCATAGGTGGTTGTTATGTATAAAGTTATTAAATTGGCACGATAATTGGATTATCTATACTGATTACAACATTGATTGGCTATGACGACATCGCGACAAGAAAGCGCCACGCAGTAGTCAAAGTAAGTAGCCACGTTCATTCATTTAGGAGATGTATTATGGGTATTTTTTCTCGTTTCGCTGATATCGTAAATTCTAACGTTAGTGCACTTTTAGACAAGGCCGAAGATCCGGAAAAAATGATTCGCCTTATCATCCAAGAGATGGAAGACACGCTAGTCGAAGTCCGTACTAATTCCGCCAAGGCGATTGCGGACAAAAAAGAACTGGCGCGTAAAGTGAAAACGCTAGAAGAACAAATTGTCGAGTGGCAGCACAAAGCCACCCTCGCGTTGACCAAGCAAAGAGAAGAATTAGCGCGTGCTGCATTGATTGAAAAGCAGAAAGTAGAAAAAATAGTGAAAGGGTTGCATGATGAGCAAACTCTGGTTGAAGAGACGATTGATAAGCTGACGAGTGAAATTGCCAAGCTAGAAGCGAAAATCACGGAAACTCGCGCCAAACAACAGGCTTTAATCATTCGTTCGCAAACGGCCAATAATCGCCGTGATGTGCAAAAGCACCTGCACACCAGCCGCACTCATGAAGCAATGGCAAAATTTGAGCAATACTCACGTAAAGTGGATGAGCTCGAAGCGGAAGCGGATTTGTATGCGAATACCGGCAATGCAAAATCTCTCGACCAAGAGTTCGCTGAGCTTCAAGCACAAGATGAGATAGATATCGAACTGGCTAAGCTTAAAGAACAGATGAACAAAAAATAAACATCGAATAGGAGTTAGACATGTCGACATTTCTTATTGCCGGACCCGTCATTGTATTCTTGATATTTGTTGCTCCGCTTTGGCTATTTCTTCATTATCGTAGCAAGCGAAAGTCGGAGGCTGGTTTGTCTTCTCAAGATTTTGAAAAGCTACAAGCCTTGTCGCAAAGAGCGGAGAAAATGCAACGACGCGTGGAGAGTCTAGAAAAGATCCTTGATGCTGAGTCGCCTAAATGGAGGCAACATTATGACGCATAGAGAGCTCTATAAAGATCCGATTAACGGCAAATTGACAGGGGTTTGCGCTGGGCTTGCCAACTACTTCGGCGTCGAGGTTTGGTTGATCAGAATCTTAGTTATCTCAGCGGCATTGTTGGGCGGGAGTTTTTTAGTTTTACTTGCCTATATTGCAATGAGTTTGATGCTTGAGAAGCAGCCAGACAATTTTGTGGAAGCCTTAAAGACAAAGCAAGAGCACTCCCTTAAAAACAAGCCTTGGAAACAAGGTCAAAGTGCCAAAGACTTACTCGGTACGATTGAAAAAGACATGGATCAAATTGAAGATTCATTGCGAACGATGGAAGCTTATGTGACCTCTGATACCTATGCGGTAAACCGAGAATTCAGTAAACTCTGAGCGTACGAATAATCTTAATCAATCACCTAGTAATACAGCACGTAAATCACTTAATAAGTAACCCAGTGAACATTTGGACACTGGGTTTTTTGTTATTGATGCTCTTAGTAAGTTCCTAAAAGAAGAGGAGACGCAGAAAACTAAAATAGTTAATAGTTAATAGTTAATAGTTAATAGTAACTATACAGTTAACAAGCCATTCCTGGTTTGCTAATAAAAACTATTAATAATTAATGACTTGCTGGTATTACTTGTCGCTCTAGACTACTTTTTAAAGACAAGCAGAACATGGTAGTTGAAGAATGAACATGAAATTATCGGCATTATTTCTAGTGGTAACAGTGCTTAGTGCCTGTGGAAAAGCCCCTCCACCCATCCCTGAACCCGAGTCGCGCCCTGCAAAATTGTTCTCTGTTTCAGTGGGAAACAGCCAGTTCGAGCGCACGTTTCCTGCAACGTCTGAAGCAGGTGATAAAGCCGTGTTGGCGTTTCGAGTGCCAGGACAGTTGGATAATCTTTTTGTACGCTCAGGGCAACAAGTGATGAAAGGTGATCGACTCGCGAGCCTTGACCCTGATGAGTATCAGTTGTTAGAGAAGCAAGCGAAAGCCAACTTCCGTTTGGCAGATGTACAATACCAGCGTGCATTAAAACTTCGCAAAAGTCAGGTGGTATCAGAGCAGGATTACGATCAAGCAAATGCCAATATGAAATCAGCAAAAGCAGCTTGGTCACAAGCTCAGGCAAATCTTGACTACACCAATTTAGTTGCTCCGTACAATGGAACCATTTCGATTATTCCTGCCGATAATTATGAATACATCCAAGCCAAAGAAGGCGTGATGAACATTCAATCGAACCAGTTGCTCAAGGTTATATTTCAATTGCCGGACTATTTATTAAACCGGTTTCAAGGGGATCATCAAATCGACGCGTCGATGGCATTTGATGCCTTTCCTAGTAATGAATACGAACTGACATTTCAAGAAATCGATACCGAGGCAGACCCTAAGACTGGGACTTATAAAGTGACCATGATAATGGCACGCCCCTCTGACCTTGGTGTATTGCCTGGAATGGCTGGGCAGGTCCGAATATTGGCTCGTAGTACGGCAGCAACCGTCATTCCAGTGTCTGCCCTTTTCATTGAGAACGATAAGCAGTGTGTTTGGAGAGTGACGAGCGGCGGCATTGTTGAGAAGGTTGCAGTGGAATTGAATGACAAACGACAAGTTATTTCAGGGCTTGAAGATGGAGATAAAATTGTCATCTCGGGCGTTCAAAGCATTAAACCTGGCATTCAGGTCCGAGAGTGGATTAAGGAGAGAGGATTATGAGAATTTATCGATTCACGACTCTTCTTTGTGCCGCTCTATTTGTCTTTGGTTGTGATAAAGCATCGATAGAAGAGAGGCATGATATCCCTAAGGTGAAGGTAACAGAGATTGGAAAGTCTGAGCTAAAAAGTCAGTTATATTTCCCAGCTCTGGCGTCGGCTGCAGACCGTTCTCACCTCAGCTTTCGTGTCGCTGGTGAAATTAATAATATCACTTTAAAAGAAGGCGACTTTGTAAAAAAAGGAGACATATTAGCCACCTTGGAACCAACTGACTTTCAATTAGATGTGGATAATGCTCAAGCAAGGTATGCCGTTATTGATAGCCAGTATCGCCGCTCTAGCCCGTTGGTTGAAAAAGGGTTATTGGCGAAGTCTCAGTTTGATGAAATTGCCGCGCAGCGCGCCTATGCTCGTGCCGAGTTTGACCTTGCAAAATTGCGCCTGTCATTCACCCAGCTCGTTGCGCCTGTCGATGGCGTCATTTCCCGCGTGTCTGCTGAGCAATTTGAAAATATTCAAATAGGGCAACACGTGGTGAATATTCACAGTGTTGAAGAGGTGGAAATTATCCTTCAATTGCCCGATAGCTTTTCGCTGAATCAGCCTAAAGATAATGATATTGATCATATAGAAGCCATCATACGGGTTCCATCTGGGAATGAATATACGGCACGGCTCAAAGAGTTTACTACCCAGCCAGACCCTGCGTTAGGGACGTTCACGGCAACGCTTATTCTGCCTATGCCTAAAGATGAATACATACTTGATGGCATGGCTGTGGATGTGACATCTAAAGCTAAAGATATCGGACTAAAGTTGGATATGGGCGTCAGTGTGCCGATTGAAGCGGTGTTTAACCAAGATGGCGATATGCTTGATGACTTGGACAAATTTGTTTGGGTACTGAATGGCGATAACACCGTGACGAAACAAAAAGTACTGACCGGTAAAGTATCGCGTTCGACGATTCAAATCCTTGAGGGACTTGATAACGCTCAAGTGATAGTGATTGCAGGTGTTGCCAGGTTACGAGATGGCATGGAAGTAGAAGTATTACCGCAGGAGGCGAAGTAATGAGCCAAGAAGAAAAGAAGTCTTTGCCTCAAAGCGACGATGAGATTACCGGTGTAGCAGCCTATTTTATTCGTAACAAGGTGATCAGTTGGATGTTGTCATTGATCTTTTTGATCGGCGGCGTGTCTGCTTTTTTTGACTTAGGGCGATTGGAAGATCCAGCCTTTACGATTAAAGACGCAATGGTCGTGACCTCATACCCAGGCGCAACGCCTCAGCAAGTTGAAGAGGAAGTGACTTACCCCATTGAAAAGGCCATCCAACAGTTAACCTATGTGGATGAGATCAACTCTATTTCTAGCCGCGGACTTTCTCAAATCACCGTGACCATGAAAAACAATTATGGTCCTGATGATTTACC
Source organism: Vibrio sp. 10N.286.49.B1 (assembly GCF_002873335.1). Classification (GTDB taxonomy): domain Bacteria; phylum Pseudomonadota; class Gammaproteobacteria; order Enterobacterales; family Vibrionaceae; genus Vibrio. Next base: position 184,409 of record NZ_MCUW01000078.1, read on the forward strand.
ACAAATATGGGATGAGTTACGACGTAAGGTTAACGATTTAAAAGGTTCCCTTCCACCTGGGGTGAATGATCCAACGGTTATTGATGATTTTGGTGATGTTTACGGGGTGCTGCTTGCGCTCACTGGTGAGGGATACAGCTATAAGGAAATTTCCGATTACGTGGATTATTTACGCCGAGAGCTAGAGCTGATTGATGGCGTAAGTAAGGTCTCGGTGACGGGGCAGCAACAAGAACAAGTCTTCATAGAAATTTCAATTAAGCGTATTAGCGCCTTGGGTATTGCGCCAAGTACGATTTTTAACTTATTGCAAACACAAAACATTGTCTCGGATGCTGGTGCGACGAGGATAGGAAACGAATACATCCGAATTCAACCAACGGGTGAATTTACCGACGTGGGCGAGCTAGGCGATTTAATCTTGACCGAAGGCGGGGCAGAAGGGCTCATTTACCTAAAAGATGTGGCCAATATTAAACGTGGCTTCATTGAAGTGCCTACCAATATTATCAATTTCAATGGCGAGGTTGCACTTAATGTCGGCGTGTCTTTTGCTACGGGTGTCAACGTAGTAGAAGTCGGAGAACGCTTTGACCGTCGCTTAGCTGAACTGAAGTTTCAACAGCCGGTCGGTATCGATATTTCGGAAGTGTACAGCCAGCCTAAGGAAGTGGATAAATCGGTGCGCGGCTTTGTCGTGAGCCTAGCGCAAGCGGTGGCAATTGTCATCATCGTGTTGTTATTTTTCATGGGACTTCGTTCCGGGCTATTAATTGGTTTGATACTGTTGCTCACCGTGTTAGGCACCTTTATTTTTATGCAGTATATGGCGATAGATCTGCAGCGGATATCGCTAGGGGCGCTAGTCATAGCCCTGGGGATGCTGGTGGATAATGCCATTGTGGTGGTGGAAGGGATCTTAATCGGAACCCAGCGTGGGAGGACAAGGCTTCAAGCTGCGACCGACATTGTGACGCAAACAAAGTGGCCGTTATTGGGGGCAACAGTTATAGCGGTGACGGCTTTCGCGCCAATCGGACTGTCTGAAGATTCCACTGGCGAATATTGTGGAACGCTGTTTTCCGTACTGTTGATTTCATTAATGTTGAGCTGGTTTACTGCCATATCATTGACACCATTTTTTGCTGATATGTTCTTTCGCGGACAAAAAATCAAAGGCGGTGAAGAGGGAGGCGAGGGCAATGATCCTTATAATGGTTTCGTCTTTACGATGTACCGAAAATTCTTAGAGTTTTGTATGCATCGTGCTTGGTTAACCGTGGTTTTCCTGATTGTTTGTCTGGCTGGAAGCTTGTATGGGTTCACGAAGGTGAAGCAATCATTCTTCCCTGCATCAACGACACCCATGTTTCAGGTGGATGTTTGGTTACCTGAGGGGACCGATATTCGAGCGACGAATACTAAGCTTGAGGTGTTAGAGCGTTGGATTGCAGAGCAACCAGAGACCGCTCATATCACGACGACGGCAGGTAAAGGCTTACAGCGTTTTATGCTCACGTACTCGCCGGAAAAAAGCTACGCAGCGTATGGAGAGATCACAACGAGGGCGAAAAGCTACGAACAGTTAGAGCCGCTAATGACGCGTTTTCGGTCTTATGTCGATAGTACATTTCCTGAAATCAATTATAAGCTGAAACAGATCGAGTTGGGTCCGGGCGGCGGCGCCAAAATTGAGGCACGTATCATTGGCTCTGACCCTACCGTACTGCGAGGCATTGCAACACAGGTGATGGACATTATGTACGCCGACCCTGGAGCCTTTAACATTCGCCATGACTGGAGAGAACGAACGAAGGTTCTGGAACCTATTTTTAACGAGAGCCAAGCGCGACGTTATGGGATTACTAAGTCTGATGTCGATGATGTACTGATGATGTCTTTTTCGGGTAAATCCGTTGGGTTGTATCGTGATGGAACAACACTCATGCCGATTGTCGCGCGCCTTCCGGATGAAGAGCGTGTCGACATTCGTAATATCGAAGGCATGATGATCTGGAGCCCAGCCTTGTCGGAATTTATTCCGTTTCAACAAGTGACGCAAGGGTATGACATTCGCTGGGAAGACCCGATTATCGTTCGTAAAAACCGCAAAAGAATGCTCACCGTGATGGCTGACCCTGATCTTTTAGGAGAAGAAACGGCCGCAACATTACAAAAACGTATTCAGTCACAGATTGAATCTATCGAGCTACCTCCTGGTTACTTCTTGGAATGGGGTGGAGAATATGAATCGTCTGGCGACGCTCAGGCTTCATTGTTCCAAACCATGCCGATGGGTTACTTGTTTATGTTTTTGATCACCATCTTCTTGTTTAACGCGGTAAAAGAAGCGCTGATTGTCTGGTTGACCGTGCCACTTGCCATAATAGGAGTGACAACGGGTTTACTTGCCTTAAACACGCCATTTGGTTTCATGGCTTTACTCGGATTTTTGAGCTTATCTGGAATGGTGTTGAAAAATGGTATTGTGCTTCTTGACCAAATAGAGATAGAGATTAAATCAGGAAAAGAGCCGTATTTAGCGGTTGTCGACGCGGCATTAAGTCGGGTGCGTCCGGTTTGTATGGCGGCAATTACGACGATATTGGGGATGATCCCTTTGCTTCCTGACATCTTTTTTAAACCCATGGCGGTAACGATAATGTTTGGTCTGGGCTTTGCGACGGTGTTGACGTTAATCGTGGTACCGGTACTTTATCGATTATTCCATCGTGTGAAAGTGATTTAACACGCGTGGCCCCCCCCCCTTTTTGAGCGACTATCGAAACACTGCCACCGAATAAGGTGGCAGTGTTATTTTTTATATAACGGTAAATGGGTCAACGTAATGATTACGCCGATGTACTAATGTAGAAATATTGTCGTGTCTTGAATACTATAACGTCGTGAATGCGATAGCTTCATGAATAATATTATGCCGTGAAGACCCTGTGTATTGATTTAAGTGAACTCGTGAAGGAATAATTATGTGCAAACGCTGTCCTTGGCTCGACCAAACAAAAGCCGACTATGTCGATTATCACGACAAAGAATGGGGCGTCCCTGTGTTGGACGATAGGACCTTGTTTGAATTTCTGGTACTGGAATCTGCGCAGGCGGGGTTGAGTTGGTATACGATATTAAAGCGACGTGAAGGATACCGCAAAGCCTTCGCTAACTTTGATGTAGAAAAGGTGGCAAAGTTTACCGAGCAAGATGAAGCAAGGCTAATCGAAGACACAGGGATTATTCGTAATAAACTCAAAATCAAATCGACGGTGACAAATGCTCAATTTTTTATTGAAATCCAGCGTGAGTTTGGGTCCTTTAGCCAATATGTGTGGTCGTTTGTCGACAACAAAGTACTGGTTAGCAACTGGGATAAACTGGAAGACTACCCTGTAACCACGCCAGTATCGGATGCACTAAGCAAAGACTTGAAGAAGCGTGGATTCAAGTTTGTTGGCTCGACCATTATTTACGCATACCTCCAAGCGGCGGGCCTTATAAATGACCACAGCAAAGATTGTTATCGACGACAAGAAGTCATTGATAGCTACAAGTCTTTGGGCGTAGAGTACTTCGAAAGAAAGGCCTGATGGTATAAGCGTCCAATCATGTTTTCGATAATTGAACGGTCGACTCAGTCCTTTGTGTCAGCCGGTTGATCGGCCGACACTATCCCACTGACTTGTCTTTGCCTATTCACTACAGTTAACGACGAATGGTATTGGTGACTTCACCAATACCCTCAATACTAACGCTTACAGTATCATTGGCTTGAAGGGCTCGTGTTCTGCCGGGAGTGCCAGCAAAGATTAAATCTCCTGGTTTTAAAGGAATATATTGGCTGATGTAAGAGACAATCGCCTCGACACTGTGGATCATGTTTTCTAAGCTTTCTTGTTGAACAACCTTGCCATTGAGCGTTGTGGTGATGGCTTGATTCGAGATATCTAGATTCGTTTGAATGAGGGCAGAAACGGGTCCGAAGTCTTTGGCGCCTTTTGCTCTCCACCATTGCAGGTCACTGGATTGCCAACTGCGTTCCGTTAAATCATTCCCTACGGTGTATCCAAATACACAGTGTTTTGCCTGTTGTGCCTCGACCGCGTCGCAAAGTTTACCTATCACAATAACTAACTCGCCCTCAAAATGAACATTGCGAGCGTCAGTTGGCAATACGATATCGCCGTCTACCCGTATTGATGGCGCTGATTTGAAAAATATTTCAGGCTTTTTTTCTCCAGCATTACCTGCGTGACTACGAAAGTTCAGGCCAACAGCGAAGACGTTGCCGTTGTCGATGGGAGAGCGTAACTTGCTTTTTTGGTAAGGAACGGTGGCCTTTACGTCAAACGACGAGAAAGGTGTGGAGGTCAACACGTCCATTGTTTCACCGGAGGCGATGCGTACCCATTCGACTTCACCGTTTATTTCTGCGCGTCCATATTGTTCGGCAAAAATTGGCGGAGTAAAAAGTGCAATCAGCAGAAAAAATTTCATGAACCATCCTTGTTATCTTTGGAATCAGAAGTCAGCACCATCTCGAACAGGGTCTGGTGATGACTCGATTATTACTGCGCTTTACTAGCGTAGCAGCGGTTGTGTAGCCGTGCTGGAATAGTCATACGGATTTAAAACAGAATCAGATTAAAGGGGGCTCAAAATTGCGTTACCAATGCGTGTTATAGTACGAGCAAATAAATCAACGAATTGAATGGTGATATGGAAAAGTTTTCTTCGATTTATGCCCGCGCAGCAGAGCGTAAAGGTGGTGAAATAGCACTAGAGTCATTAGTGAATAAGCCTTTAAGCACCTCAGAACTGTTAGCTATACCTGATGATAGATGGCTTGCGGCATTTACTATGAAAGTATTTCAATGTGGTATTTCTTGGCAGGTTGTTCGTAATAAATGGGCTAATTTTGAAGACGTGTTTTTCCAATTTCGAGTTGATCCGTTGCTAATGCTTTCTGATGAACACTGGGAGCAAAAAGCTCAAGACCCTCGAATTATTCGTCATCTTACGAAAGTAATGTCAATACCAGTTAACGCACAGATGATTCAATCAGCGCGTTTTGAGCATGATTCTTTTGCCGATATGGTTGCCAATTGGCCGTCGGAGTCGATGGTGGAGTTATGGCTATACCTAAAAAAACATGGCGCGAGGCTAGGGGGGAATACCGGCCCGTACGCACTGCGTCAACTCGGTGTCGATACGTTTATTTTGTCCTCTGATGTTGAAAACTATTTGAGAAATACGCAAGTGATCGATTCTGGGAAAGGCACTAAAAGGGCCTTGAAAGCGGCCAATTCTGCGTTTGCAGATTGGCAACAAGAATCTGGACGGTCATTGTCCGAAATCAGCCAGATTATTGCCTTCGGCTTTGGTGACAACCGATTGTAATGTGATATTGGTTAAGCAATCAGTGACCCTAGGTGATAACCCGCGACATTAAATTAAAAACGCAGCCATTATTGTGGCTGCGTTTTGCTTTCTAACATGCTGGGGTATTAAGATTCCATTATGACTCGAGTGTCTTCACTCAGCGCTTCAAGCTCATTCGCTATATCACTTATTTTCATGGCCTGCGGGATCTTGAGAGCAATGTTTGCCGTGAACAGACTTGAGCTGATACCGCCCCCTCCTGCTAAAAAGACACGATGGCAGTCCATGTCTAATATACGAATGTCTTGGGCGTCGAGATATTGAGTGATCTCGTTTACAATCCCAGAACGATCATTGGCATCTAAGCGTAAATGATAAATGGTTTCTTGATCATGAATATGTGGGTCAGTGTCCGTAATCTGAACAGTAAGGTTTGGATAGTCTTGAAAGGCACGTTTAACCACCTCCTGATTTTCACTCGGTAGTTCTACTTTGATAACCGCAGAGACATGATTTTCTAAGAAATTGACCTTGCTCACTAGCCATTTACCATCATTTTCATGGGTAATAGCCGCCAAATTTTGAATCGTGGTTGGGGTCGCTTGGCCGATAAAGCTGACGATGAAAGTAGTACTGATCATACAATGACCTCCACAAGTAAACATAGATAACTAACTGATTAGTTAAGTGTAGTTTAGAACTATTCTAATGACATAGCACGATGGACCTCTAGGAATTTAATCAAACCCTTGGCATTTATCTGATTTTTTGTCTCCGCCCACATTTTCGGTAATCAACAATGTATCGTGAGTCATCCAGTAATAGTGATTCTATGTCTTGAAATATAAATGTAGACCGACCGGTTTGTTTTGTGTATAGTGACGTCAACTCAACAATGAAGGTGACACAATGACTCAAACCACGACAATCGAGAATATGGAATGTTCACTGGAAGCCATGCAGGCGGCATTTATGGGCTGTCCTATGCCTTCTTTTGAACAACGTATTGATAAGCTTACCGCCTTGAAAGATAAACTGATTCATCACAGTGATGATATATGTGAGTCAATGAATCTTGATTATGGTCAACGCAGTAAACAAGACACCCTCATTGCCGATGTCTTACCTTGTATTGGAAATATCGATCATACCGTTGCTCACCTTAAAGATTGGATGGCGCCTTCGGTTAGAAGTGCTGGGCCGCTGCTGTCTACCTCTACGGTTGAGGTGATCTATCAACCAATGGGTGTAGTCGGCATAGTGACACCTTGGAACTTTCCCATCATGCTTTCCGTTGGCCCCTTGATTTCTGCCGTGGCGGCGGGTAATCGTGCCATGATTAAAATGAGCGAATTCACTCCCCATACCAACCAGGTACTTCGACGCATACTCGCACAAGTATTTACCCACCAAGAAGTCGTCGTAGTGGAAGGCGAAACGGAGGTGGCAAGTGCGTTTACTACAATGCCATTTGACCACTTGTTGTTTACTGGTTCGACATCGGTTGGACGATTGGTAATGAAAGCCGCTTCACCAAATTTGACGCCTGTAACGCTTGAATTAGGGGGGAAATCACCGGTACTCATTGCTGATGATGTGTCGATGGAACTAGCAGTCGAACGGATTATCTATGGTAAAAGTTTAAACAATGGCCAAGTTTGTGTTGCGCCAGACTATGTCTTGCTGCCAGAAGGCAAAGAAGAGGCTTTTATTACAGAGTATCAACGACAGTATGCGAATTTATTTCCCGATGGCGTAGATTCAGATAACTTAACATCGCTTGCTAACTGTCGCCAATATGCACGAATTGATCGATTATTGAATGAAGAGCGTAAAGCTGGAACCCGTATAGAGCCTTGTCACCCCAATGATGTTCAGAGCTCTCAGAATCGTTTAGTGACGCAACTCATCATCAATCCTGATTTGCAATCGAATGTGATGACAGAAGAAATTTTCGGACCTTTACTGCCCGTGATTAGCTATCAACATATTGATCAAGCATTAGCGCTCATTACCGATAAGCCACGCCCTTTAGCGTTGTATCTCATGTCATTCGATACAGACCTACAATATAGAGTCAAAACTACAATACATTCAGGTGGAATGTGCATCAATGACTGCGTTTTTCATCTTGCGGTTGATGACGCCCCCTTCGGTGGGATCGGTGAGTCTGGAAAGGGGCATTACCATGGGCATGAAGGTTTTCTCACATTTTCTCATGCTAAAACGGTATTACAAAGTGGATCTGAACATCAGGTTAAACACTTGTTTACTCACGGCGATAATGCCTTTAAATCCGCGGTATTGAACCTTGTTGGTCAATAACATAACCCATCAGTTTAGTGATAAGGTAAGTGACATGTTAGAGCAGTTTTTTGAAAAAACGATGAAGGCGTATTTAATCATCACCGGCGCATTAACCGCGACTGCATTTTTAACATTTTTGGCACCAGAGTGGAGTATGCAAAATCTATTTTTTTACTCTGAAGGTATGATGCAAAGCAAAGAATACTTGCAGGCGACCTATCAACATTGGGGAGTGATGGTTGGCTGTATTGGCGTGCTACTTATGTTCTCTGCTAAATTCAAACAACTACGTACATCGACGATGATTTATAGTGGTTTTGAAAAAGCAATGTTTGTTGGTTTGTTTTTATACAACGTTTGTGTCAATGATTACGAATGGTTTTATGGTTGGAGTGGGGTGTTTGCACTAGACGCGTTTGTCACTATCTATTCATTAGTATATTTGTTTTATTATATTAATAGAGACAAAAACAAAGTGCCGGCGCACCTTAGATAATACTATTTCGAGATATATCTCGGCATGCCTATAATATAGTTGAATAAGGCCCAAAGAATATTTATTCTTTGGGCCTTATTCTTATTTAGCTTTTTTATATCATTGCCGAATAGTGTTTCTGACATATAATTGACATTAAATACCTAGACCGACCGGTTTGTTGTGGTATTATTTTGGTATCAATTAAACGAGGAAAATATTATGACCACGACTAATTATACATTTGAACTAAAAACCATCATTCATGCAAAAGAGAATGGTATTACGGATGTTCCCGCGTTGTTCCACCGTTTAGGGGCTAAGCGAGTGGTGTTGTTTACAGATAAAGGTTTAGAGTCGCTCGGGTTTGTTGAGCGTTTTAGTTCTATATTTGAATCACAATCAAATGTTGAAATTGTCGGTATTTATACGGATATTCAGCCTGATGCGACCTGCGACAATATTAACGCTGCGATTAGGTTTACTCAGTCAATCGAAGCGGATGCCATCCTAGCCATTGGTGGCGGTAGTGTGATTGATGCCTCGAAAGGTGTGAAATACGCTTTGCATAAAGGAGTGAACGATATTCGTGAAGTCATTGCTGGTGGGGGGCATATGGAAGTTTGGCCTAACAATGAAGATATAACGGTCCCACACATTGCTGTACCAACCACGGCAGGAACAGGAGCAGAGGCTTCTCCTATTGCTGTATTCTTTAATGAACACGAAAATATTAAGGCGAGTCTTGTTGTATCAGGTATTGAGGCAGATATTGCGGTACTTGACCCATTACTGACGGTAAAGCTTCCAGCGGCATTGACTCGTTCAACGGGAATGGATGCGTTAACACATGCCCTAGAAGCCATTGTGTCACCGATGAGTAATCCAATAACCGATGCATTTAGCCTTCATGCTGCGTCACTGATTATAGAGAACTTGCCGAAGGTATTAGTGGATGCTGACAACATTCTAGCCAGAGCAAACCTATTACAGGCCAGTACCATGGCAATTTCAGCTTTCTATTCTTCGTTGGGAGGCATTCCAATTCATAACGTCGCTCATGCGTTTGGCGCGATCAGTCATATCCCTCATGGCGATGCGAATACTGTCTTGTTGCCACTTGTCATGGATGCATTACCTGAGTTTTATTTGAACAAGGCGAAGAAATTAGCACGCGCATTGAATGTTGATACGACGGGCACCGATGAAATGGTGCTGCAGCGCGTAACGGGGTTCATAAAACAATTTCAAATGGAGATCGGAGCGATGACGAGCTTTGCTCTGTGGTCTATCAGTGAGCAAGATAAAGTTGCTATTGTAGAAGCAGTAAAAAAAGACATCAGTTTTCAATTTTACCCAATGCCTGAAGAAAAAATAGAACATATTATTGAATCTGCAGTTTAAGTCTTCATTAAATTAAGCCAATGGATTGGCAGTTATGAAGTGTTGGCTTTTTTCAAAATATTTGGTTCTAACACTTTCATATTTTTAAAACCCATCGTTACTAGCTGTTTATTATTTAAATAGTGGTCTTAAAAGGTAGTTCAATTGTTCAATAAATTGATTTGTATGTTATTGGCTTTTTGTGTGATATTGAGTGGTGCTTACTGCGTTATTAGTGATGAGAACTATTTGAATGCAGAAAACCTGGATTGTAATACAACAGTTATAGATTGCAATACAACGGTTATAGATTGCGATGCGCTTAATTTTACAAGTCATAATAAAGAGATAACAGATGCTAAATTAGTGCTCAACAATGCCTATAACGGGCATCAAAAGGCGCAAGTTAAGTTGGCAAATATGTATTTGCAAGGCAATAACGTTGAACAAAATTCAACGAAAGCCGCCCATTGGTTTCAAGTGGCTGCAGACGCTGGAAACCCAGAAGCTCAGACTCAGTTAGCGCTTCTTTTTGCCTCGGGGAATGGGGTTGCTCAGAACGATAAAAAAGCGGTCTCTTGGCTAGGGAAGGCGGCGAATCAAAACTATTTGCCAGCTCTGGATTTATTGCATTGGATGTCTCAGGCCGCACATTGATATTCACTTAGTTATTCACAATTACGTTTCAATTATTTATTAAGGTAAACATAATGGCACCATTAAATAAGTCTATGGTATGTTCCGCTATATTGGCCGCCTCTAGTAGCGTTTTTGCATCTCAAGATCCAGATAAGCCAAATATCGTCATTATTGTCGGTGATGACGTGGGGTTTGCTGACACGCAGCCTTATGGCTCTGAGGTCAATACGCCCAATTTGATGGCGTTGGCAGAAGAGGGGATTAAATTTACTAATTTTCACGCCTCTCCAACGTCGTCAGTTACTCGCTCTATGATGTTAACTGGAGCGAATAATCATGAGGTGGGACTAGGGACGTTTGACTATGCCGTCTACCCTGACTCGATTGGTAAACCTGGCTATGAAGGATATTTAACGAAAAAAGGACTAACGGTATCAACGTTACTGCAAGATAACGGTTACCACACATATCTTGCGGGTAAATGGCATCTAGGACACGAGGATGGTTTCCTACCTGACGACAGGGGCTTTGACGAGAGTTACGGCATATTAGCCGGTGGATCCAATCACTTTAACCGTAATATGATGTTCCCAGCGAAAAGTGCCGCAACCGCTGAAGCGTTACAAAAAGGACAGATGCCAGGCATTGAGCAAGAGCAACTATATCGAAATGGTCAAGTAGTCGAAGATCAATACAAAGGTGAGTATTCCGATCAAGTGTATACCAATGAAATCATCAAAATGATTGATGCTAATAAGGAGGATGGCAAGCCGTTCTTAGCCTATGTACCGTTCACTGCAATACACTTGCCGTTGCAGGCGCCAGAGCATACCTACCAAGATAAGATTAATTACTACGTAGAGCATGGCTGGGACACCATACGAGAAGATCGCTTTAATAAAATGAAGGCGCTGGGTGTCATACCTAATGACGCATCAATGGCAAGCCGAAACAGCATGAGTCGACCTTGGGATTCATTAACGGACAAAGAACAGGCTTGGTATGGTAAAAAGATGGCGGTGGCCATGGGTATGATGGAGCTTCAAGACCAGCAAATAGGCCAGATCACCGACTACCTTAAAGACATTGGTGAATATGATAATACCTACATTATTTATCTTGCGGATAATGGACCAGAAGCCGCAGACGTGACCGGTGAAAACATGAGCGATTTAATTCGTACATGGACTGAGCACCATTTCGATAACTCGACAGATAATATCGGTAACGAAAATTCAAGTGTGTCACTTGGGCCTGAGTGGGCCAATGCATCTACTGGTGGGTTATCTTGGTTTAAAGTTTATACGGCAGAAGGTGGCATTCGTGTGCCGTTTATAGTTAAGCCACCAAAAGGTGTGCTTGACGCAGAAGGGGCGTTGGCAGCAGGGTCGCAAACCAACAGTATGTCGCAAGTCAAAGATGTGGCAGCAACGATTCTAGATATTGCAGATATTCAGCACCCTGGAACCGAATATAAAGGCCGAGAGGTAGCGCCTATGAGTGGTGTTAGTTTGTTGCCATTTATGGCAGGTAAGCAGAAAGAGGTTCACTCGTCCCAAAATCCAATCGGTTTCGAACTCTTTGGAAGTGGCATGTTATTGAAAGGCGACCATAAAATCATAAGAATTTCAGTTGGAATGGGGGGAGATAATGAATGGCATCTTTACAATACTAAGTTAGACCCAGCAGAGCAAAACGATTTACGTCGCCAATATCCAGAATTATTTAATGAAATGATGAAGGACTACCAACGCCATGAAGAGACGTACAATATTATCCCTGTTGATGACAAATGGAACCCGTTTGAAGTGGTTAAATAGTCCCCCTCTTTGTAACGAAAAATAGACCTATCAAAGTCAATAATTATAAAAGAAACGGGGTGGTCACGATGTCGTTGTTCGTGATCACCCATTGCTTGTTGTTACCTAGTATGTCCGCCTTTTTGACCAATGACGACCTTTTTAACCAATGAGAGGGGGGAACATCATAATTGATAATTCTTTGGCAACATGAAAATAGACTGGACGGTCGGTATGTGGCGTTTTATACTGTGCGAAAGACCAAGATTTAGGAGCCCAATAATGGTTGATTTAAAACAGGCTTTACTTGATGCCGGTTTTCGCTTAATCAGTGAACACGGTTACGCTGGCATTGGAATAATGAAAATTATTCAGGAAGCGAATGGGACGAAAGGTTCATTTTATCATCACTTTAAGTCTAAAGAAGATTTTGGACGGGTACTGCTAGAGAATTACTTTGAAGAACATCTCGAGATTTTAAATCAATATCTTGATGATGCCGCATTTTCATTCCCTGAGCGTGTGATTAATTATTTTGAGTTTTGGTCACAATCTAAAGTGACCGAAGACTTTCAAATTCAATGCTTGGTCGTTAAGTTAGCGGGAGAAATGTCAGGTACGTCATCGAGCATGCAAAACGAGTTGGCAATCGGATCTGAAAAAATTATTACGCGGATGAGCGATTTCTTTGACATGGGGAATCAAACGGGCGATTTTTCTATCGACGAGCCTTATATTACATCAAGAATGCTTTACGGGAATTGGCTAGGTGCAACGTTGATCTGTGCGCTACAAAAAGATCGAGTCTTACTGAGTGATGCGATGACAACTACAAGGCAAATTATTGGTGTGAAAGAGACCCGCTAATACATTTACAAAATTTTGTAAGAACAAAAAAGGCTACAAGGTAGCCTTTTTTTGATTAGATATACGTGTCGATTAAATTAAAGGCTAACGTCCAAGCCCAGATGCATCAACTCCTTCTTGCTGGGAGGTAACTGGTGGCCATTCTTCAAATGTAGCCAATAGCTGCGCGACAGCGGCTTGGGCTGGTCCAAAGGCCCACATTTTTTCGCCCATCCACTTGATGTACATTCCAGACTCTTCGGCCGCTCTTTCGTAAGGGTCGCGACGTAAATTGAACAACAATGGTGCGTTGAGTTCTTCTTTTGCGCCACTCCAGCCCTCATTCTGTACAACAAAGTGCGCCTTCCAGTCACCAACACGAACGGCTTGCAACTTATCTCTTTCGTAGTAATAGATTTCTTTTCGGTTCGAAGGCTTACCCTCCGTGAGCATCGGCATTTGATTGTAGCCATCCAAGTGCGCTTTATAGCCTTTGAAGCCGTTAAGCATTTGCTGTTTGAGATCTGATGGACCACCGGCTGCGGCAACAAGAGTTGGCAACAGGTCCATACCATCAACAATGCCATTATTTACGGTATTGGCGGGGATTTTAGCGGGCCATTGAACAAGAAATGGCGCTCGAACGCCGCCTTCCCACGTTGTGCCTTTCTCTCCGTGAAACGGTGTCATGCCGCCGTCCGGCCATGTCATTATTTCGGGTCCGTTGTCGGCGGTGAAAATGATAATAGTGTTATCTGCGATGCCGAGTTCTTCGATTTTGGCGAGCATTTCACCGACGTGGTCATCGAGATCCTTCATCACCACTTCTTGAAGTCCCCAACCGTTTTGGCCCAGCATGGCTTCGTATTTTGGTGAAAGGTGTGTCCAAACATGGCCTCTTGAAGGGCAGTACCATGTAAAGAACGGCTTTTCATCTTTAACGGCTTGCTCAATAAATCTTATTGTGTGCTTGTTGACCTCGTCGTCCAGCGTTCGCATTCGTTCTTTGGTCAATCTGCCATCGTCTTCAATGGTTTGGCCACCTTTACCGTCTGACGTTGCGTGAATGACGTTTCTGGGTGCAAATTTTTGAAACGCTTCATCTTTAGGCCAATCTGGATCTTCGGTATATTCCATGGCATTGAGATGGTACAGCCAGCCCCAGTACTCATCAAAACCATGCATCGTAGGAAGGAATTCGTCTCGGTCACCCAGATGGTTTTTCCCGAATTGACCCGTGGTATAACCAAGCTCGCGTAATATTTCCGGCAGGGTGGGCGTATCTGGGTTTAGACCAACAGGTCCGCCAGGCAGCCCAACGGAATGTAAGCCCGTTCTCACGGGTAATTGTCCGGTCAGAAACGCAGAACGTCCCGCCGTACACGATGGCTGAGCGTAATAATCGGTCAGCAACATGCCTTTTTCGGCGATGCTGTCAATATTTGGTGTATCGCTACTCATGACGCCGTTGTGGTAAGCGCTTAAGTTCGAGATGCCGACATCATCGGTAAAAATGACAAAAATGTTAGGTTGATCTTGCGCGGCGGACACCCCAAATGTCGCGAGGTAACCACACGCAAAAGCCAATAAATGAATAATCCTTTTCATACACGTTCCTTGTATAACTTATTGATGCGACCGTCTGATCATAATGAGTCCGACTAAGCCAAAACCGAATTCTAGAATAAGGTAAAATATCAGTAAGGCATTGGGTGGACCGTCGATAGATATACTGACAATACGCCCAAACGCTAAACCAACCATAAAAACTACTAGGTTATAAAGAGCGGGTAGTCTCATTTTATCAACGAAAGCTCCTACTACCCAGAATATGCCTGTTGCTAGATATAGCCCCATAATGGCGCGGAAAATATGTGTTGTGTTGACTGTGTTGATCTCTATATCAAAAAGAAAAGGCAAAGAAAGGGCAGGCGATAGCCCGTAACACAGTGCAATAGGTGCTAACCCCGAGCTAGCAATGAGTAGAAATATACTTTCAGGTTTCATCCTTAGTCTTTCCTCTTATCCGCATAATAATCAATGTAGTACAAAAGCTAGGTGTCTCAAGTTTGGAAGGCCAGCTTTTACTTATTTTTTGTCGTTAACTCGAACGTGTAGGTTAATGTATCGTGATTCAAGTACAGTAAAATTGGGCGTTAGTGCAGCCAAGTCTCGATGGTGTTGGGGATTAAGGTCTCCAATTCGATGTAAGCGCCAAAGTTTAGATACAAGAATCCGAAATAACTCATTCCGCTCCAAAGCAGTATAGAAAGAGTTAAAAGGGAAAACGTACGCACAGCACTTTGCTTGAGACGTTTTGACAATAGCGTGTAAATGGGGATACCGATTAAAAGGGGCGCTAATAGCGCCATGCAAAATTGGCCATATCGGTGCCACATCCTTAGAAATCGGCGTAGTCTAGGTCGGAAAACAACGCGTTGTTTAATCGTCATTCGATTGAAAAGTCTCGGCCCTAGCCACCACCCAAAATAGCCAGCCATCAATGCAGGGAGAACATTAAATAGCACCATTTCTGGGTAGCTATATGACAGCATTGCTGCAAGCGCCGGCCCTGAATACGTTTTCCATATACTGAGTAGCGCCATTGCGAAAGCAATGGCCGCGTACGAGTTAATGTCAAAGCCCATTTTCGTCTCTTTTTAGCAATGGATAACCGTTGTTGACCAGTAGCAAGGATAGGACAGGATCGATGTGTTTGAAAAAAGCTATCCAGCCATCGCATAGATAATTGAGTCCTGGTTGGCCTTGTTCTGTGTAAGCGATCCGGTTTTTAGGGCATTCACCATGACAGGCAAATAAATAGGGACATTGTTTGCACTGATTGGGGAGTGATTTCTGTTTGGCAAAACCAAACTGTTGCTGCTTTGATGAAAAGGCAAGTTTTTTGAGCTCTGTCTGGTGAATGTTGCCGATTGAAAATTCAGGGTAAACGTAATGATCGCATGAGTAGACTTCGCCATTAGGTTCGACTGCCAGTCCTTTACCGCAGATCTCACTGAGGGTACACATGGTACTGGGCTTCCCCATCCAGACTCCCACAAAATTTTCAAAGTATGGGATCATCACCTTACCAAAATCGTTATGGAACCATTCATCAAAAATAGTGATCAGAAAGGCTCCCCATTGGTCGGCAGAGACACTCCAGGGTTCGACCGCTGCTTTGACGGGAATAATGTTCATCGCTCCCCATTTAAGCCATTGATTGTTGGTGGGAGCCGAGACTTTATCGACCACCGGAATAAACTGCATCTGTGGTGAACGAACCTCGTCACGTAGAAAGCGATACACCTCAAGTGGCTGTGAGCCGGTGAGGTTGTTAATACAGGTCAAGGTCGCAAAGTTGACTTGGTGTTCTTGAAGTAAACGAATCCCTCTCATGGTCTTATCAAACGTCCCACGCCCTGCTTTATTGGTTCTATAGCGATTATGTAGAGATTCAGGACCATCAATACTGACGCCAATGATGAAGTTATGGTGTTTGAAAAATGCACACCACTGAGGCGTTAATAAGGTCGCATTGGTTTGTAAATCGTTGCTAATGGAAGAGTGAGGAGGACAGAAGCGCTTTTGCAGCTCAACCACTTTTTCAAAGTACTCAATACCAAGTAGTGTTGGCTCTCCGCCGTGCCATGAAAAAACAATCTCTGCGGTATTTTGGCCTTCGATATATTGGCGAATATAGGTCTCCAATCGTTCATGGCTCATGACCGACTCTGGTTGGCTTGCATAATCGAGGAGTTGTTGTTTATCGAGATAATAGCAGTACGTACAATCGATATTGCACAAGGCACCGATGGGTTTAGCGAGTGCTTGAAATTTATTGTGGGCTTTACCGTTGAACTGTGGAACTGAAAAGTCGGTCATTAAAAGCGGCCTCTTTGATGGTAATTGAGTATCCGTTCTCAAGCAGATGTGGCCTAGAATAAACAAAACAAACCGGTTGGTCTAGCTTTTTCTATCTGATTAAAAATATCGATAGTGCACTTAGTGCAAGATCAAGGCTTCGTTTAAACAATTGAGTGACCGGAACCATTGTCATAGTGTTGCTATTTTTTGATTGGCTGTCATTCTTAAAGAAAAATTTAGGAAATCAAAACCATGACCAAAATTGCAATGCTAAGTACCGGTGAAGAAGTCTTATATGGCGATATTGTGGATACGAATGCCGCGTGGCTTAGCCGAGTGTTTTATGAGAACGGTTTTTCTATGTATAAAAGGTCTACGGTTGGTGATCAGCGTACGTCATTGCTTCAGGAAATGGTGATGCTGAGCTTTAACCTTGACGTGGTGATTGTGAATGGCGGCTTGGGACCGACATCAGATGACCTCACGGCAGAAGTGGCGGCGGAAGCGGCTGAGGAACCTTTAGCGCTCAGCGAAGAATGGTTAAACACATTAGAGGCGTTTTATGCTTCTCGTGGTAAAACAATGCCGGAAAGCAATATCAAGCAAGCGATGCTACCCCAAAGCGCAACGATTGTAGATAATCCTATTGGTACCGCGTGCGGGTTTAAAATGCGGATCAATGATTGTTTGTTTTATTTTACCCCTGGCGTGCCAAGTGAATTTAAAAAAATGGCGTTGGAGCAAATCCTACCTGATCTAAAAGCACAATTTGGTCAACAAGAAGGAAGAGAGTGTCGTCGTTTGTACACTTTTGGATTGTCGGAGTCTGGTATTGCCGATACGCTCTCGGTGATCGCGTTACCGGACAATTATGAGTTTGGTTATCGTTCTTATTTGCCATTTATTGAAGTGAAATTATTTGGCCCTTCTCGAGATGTAGAGAAAGGCATCCGCCTGCTTGCGATGATTGAAAAGCTGTTGCATCAAAATGTCGTCAGCGTTGATGAGCCAATGCTTGCACGCCTCAGCCA
This sequence comes from Vibrio sp. 10N.286.49.B1, assembly GCF_002873335.1. Classification (GTDB taxonomy): domain Bacteria; phylum Pseudomonadota; class Gammaproteobacteria; order Enterobacterales; family Vibrionaceae; genus Vibrio. The sequence goes on from NZ_MCUW01000078.1 coordinate 202,147, forward strand.
CCTCGTTGATACACATAAGCCGACATTAGCGATCTCGGAGCATGCCACTAAGGGTTACTTGTCAGCGTGGTTACAAGACGATGATATTTTGGCGCAGTATTGCGGCGCGACTTGGGTATTAGGGGATAAAACGACGTCGCCATTAACTCACGATACTGATCCGTTGGGCGCGGTGTTAGCGTTAGCGGGCGCGACAAAAAGTAATTGTGGTGCCGACATTGCTATTGCGACAGGAAAGTTTGAAGAAGGTGTTTTTTCTGTGGCGCTTGCCACACCAAAAGGCGAATGGGGGCAAATACTAGAGTTACAACGCAAGTATTCTTCGAAAGACGTTAAGACGATTATTAGCACGCTGGCGGGCGACATGCTCCGTCGCTACCTAGACGCTAAGCCAATGTTTCCTGATTATGGCTACGTAACTCGTAAAGAAGAAATCTACGTTCCGTCTAGCGTACTCCAATAAACGCCTTTGATAACAAAGTGCAGTGATCATCAGTGCGTTGAGAGCTTATTCTGGTGTTATTCATTTTTATTTAAGTGAGTCATACGCTTTGGGCGATCCTCGTCTGTACAAGGATGACGGCCTAATTTGTATTGGTTAAAAGGTGACGAACTATGAGGTCCCTGTCCAAAGGTGTGTCAGCTTTGGCCTTGTCAGCGCAGAATAGCCTCTGCTACGCTACTGCTCCCATTAAACAAAATTAACCGGCATCCCCTTGAAAAAGGGGATCTCCATCAGCGCGTTGTGAGCCTATTCTGGCCTCATTCATTTCTATTTAAACAAATCATACGCTTTGGGCGATCCTCGTGTGTACGAGAGTGGCGGCTTAATTTGGATGGGCGAGAAAGTCGGCTCCCTGTCCAAAGGTGTGTCAGCTTGGGCCTCGTCAGCGCAGAATAGCCTCTGGTACGCTACTGCTCCCACTAAACAAAATTAACCGTCATCCCCTTGAAACAGGGGACCTCCATCAGCTCGTTGTGAGCCTATTCTGGCCACCTTCATTTCCATTTAAGTGAGTCGCACGCTTTGGGATCCTCGTTTGTCTGACGATGACGGCCTAATTGGGTTGGGTTAGGTTGGAGAGTGTTGAGCTAAGAGGTCTCTGTCGAGAAACGAATCCGCTTAGTCTTCATTGTTCTTCGATAGTGACTCATCAACTAAAGTGTAATAAATATTCACCCAATTGATTATATGTCGAATAGTTATTGCTATATGAAAATTTGATCTATATCACAATACATTGATCTTTAAGCATAATTAGAAATTCTCATTTTTGAGAGTATCTCTTCTCAACAAATTGATTAGAATCAATGTTCACTCTGGAAACAGCAGTGTCTAGGGAGGATGACAATGATACAACAATCAAAAATTCGCGTGGTGTACCAAGTCGCAAATGAAAAAATCATGCTGGGTGAAGCTTTCGGGAAAACGTGTGGCGATATTGCAGCAATGTGGTTAAAAGCACCAATGGAAGAGCTGTTGACTGACGAAGGTTTCAAGATCTCGCTGTATGATGATGGCGGACGTCACGTGGCTGATAAAGCCGTATCCATGGGCACCGCAGACACGATTCTCGCTGTTGTCGATTAAATTCTGATTGGCTCACATACTTTTTGATGTTTTATTTTTAGACCGGTTTATCAAACCGGTTTTTCTTTGGGCGTCGTTCTCGATTTACTTCTCTGATCTATCCTCGCAAGATTTCATTTGTCGTTAATGTGATCCATTTTGTGCTTTTGCTCTAATTCTAGTCGTTCCTCTTAATCATGACTCATACTTGGTGATTCACATCATTTGATCGATTAGGGATAGGAAGGATCCATGAGTGCATCTTCGATAAAAGAGATTGAAAGTCTGTTTAACGAAAGGGGAGCGCCAGAGTATGGGCACCTTACTGCTATCCCCAAATATATTGAATTAGAACGCTTTTGCTATCTCACCACGATGGACCGCAAAGCAAGTAAAGTTGCAAAGCACTTTCATTACAAACAATTCCAATTTGTCAGTATCAGTACGCCACGTTACATCATCGGGATTGCAATGGCGGATATTCGCTATGTTGGTAATAGCTTTTTCTACGTCTACGATGTCGAAACAAACAATTTTCGCGAAAAAAAAGTGCTTAGCCCATTAGGCTTACGTTACAAATTGACGCCATCTCCTTGGAAAGGTGTTAGTTACTTCGACTCCAATGGCACGAGAATTGAGATTAATGACGGCTTATGGCGAGTTATTGTTGATTCAGATTGGTTGATAATGGATGTAACATTGTTGCCGCCAGAGACGGGCACTGGGCCGTTAATGCTGTGTACCCCGACAGGCTACTCTGGATGGACATATACGCAAAAACATAATGCACTTGATATAAGAGGTCATATTACCGTGAACGGCGAGACCGTGGATCTCACAACGTGCCTCGCAGGTTACGATTTTTCTGCAGGCTACATGCGAAGAGAAACGAGTTGGCGGTGGGCGAGCATTAATGCGTTGATTAACGGGGTTCGCATCGGATTGAATCTAGCGGTCGGTGTGAATGAGAGTGGTGCGACTGAGAATACCTTGTGGATAAACGCTCATCGTCAGCTTTTGAGTGGTGTTCATTTTGATTTTGACCGTTCTGACCCTAAGGCAACCTGGCGCATTTATGGCGAGGAAGGGAAAGTCAATTTACGATTTGAGCCCGTTGAAGCTCGAAAAGAAAAGCTCAATTTAGTGTATTTAAAGAGTAATTTTCGACAGTTTATTGGTCATTTCTCTGGCACGTTGCGTGATGCGAACGGCCATGTACATCAGCTGGATAAGGTTCTTGGGTTGGTTGAAGATCACTATGCTAAATGGTAAGGAAGTGAACCTATGAACGATATCGTGGATCACCCAGAGCTCTTACTATTAGTACTAGCACCAGTGTTTGTCATTATGATGGTTTTGGAGTATACGCTTGGTCAACGATCAGGACGTTTGCCGAATTCAGGGTATTACTCATTAAAGGAGCTGGTATGTAACTTTAGTTTGGCGGGAATGCATCAACTATCAGACTTGCTAGCGGGTCTGTTGATCGCAAATCTGTATCTAACGGTATTTGGGTGGCGTTGGTTTGATATAGAGATGTCAGTATCTTTGTTTATTGTATTGATGGTTTTACAGGACTTTTTTTATTATTGGTTTCATCGCGCTAGCCACCGTGTCCGTTGGATGTGGGCGGCGCACGTTGTCCATCATAGCTCTGAGAATATGAATTTTAGTACGGCTTTTCGGCAGAGTTTAATGTACCCGCTTGCTGGAATGTGGTTGTTTTGGGTGCCGCTGGTGGTCATTGGTTTTGAGCCCAAATGGGTCGTATTGGTAGTGCTGTTAAACTTGGTAGTGCAGTTTTTTGTGCATACCCAATGGATAAAGACATTAGGAATAATAGAATGGGTATTGAATACACCCTCACACCATCGTGTACACCACGGACGAAACCCGCAGTATATTGATAAGAACTATGCGGGAGTGTTGATTATTTGGGACCGATTGTTCGGGACGTTTGAGCCAGAAGTAGAGACAGTCCGTTATGGCATCTCTAAGCCAGTCAACAGTTTCAATCCATTTGTCGTGACATTCTCTGAATGGAAAATGCTATGGCGGGATGTGTTCGCACCCAATCAGACATTGAAACAACGTATAATGATTATCTTGTCGCCACCGAGTGATTGAATCTTTTGGCAAACAGAAGGCACAAAAAAACGGCTCTTAGAGCCGTTTTTTCGATACTGCGGTTACACACCTAAGAGAGCTCATCAAGCACGCTTTTGGGCTTTGGACTGATAGGCGATATTCTCTATCGTGATATCTGTCTTCGCACGGCAAATGCAAGGTAGAATCTCATCACTTTGTGTATAGGCCATCGCAAACCCTACATATTCCACTTCACCAGAGGTTAGAGTACAGCGACATGCGCCACAATGGCCGTCACGGCAGTTGTACTCTGGTTCTAACCCAGCTTGTTCCATTGTTTCTAGAACGGTGTTTGAAGGGTTAGACTCTATTTTAGTGATAGAGTTTATTTTGATGGTTGGCATTACAGTTCGAAATCCTCAAAGTCATTGGCACTGACTTCGTTGTCAATTTGCCCAACAAGATAAGAACTGATTTCGGCTTCTTGCGGGGCAACTTGTACATTATCTGAAGATAACCAAGCGTTAATCCATGGAATTGGATTAGAAGTCGCGTCAGGGTAGGCGACACCTAAACCGACAGCTTGCATACGGACGTTGGTAATATATTCAACATACTGACAAAGGATATCTTTGTTTAAGCCGATCATCGAACCATCTTTGAACAGGTACTCTGCCCATTCTTTCTCTTGTTCTGCAGCTTCTTTAAATAGATCAAAACAGTCTTGCTTACATTCTTCGGCAATTTGCATGAATGTGAAGTCATCCTGCCCATTCCGTAGGATGTTAACCATGTGCTGTGTGCCAGTTAGATGTAATGCTTCGTCACGAGCAATCAGCTTTATGATCTTAGCATTACCTTCCATCAGTTCACGTTCTGCAAAGGCAAACGAACAAGCAAAGCTCACGTAGAAACGGATAGCTTCGAGTGCATTGACAGACATAAGGCAAAGATAGAGTTTCTTCTTAAGGTCATACAAGCTGACCTTCACTTCGTCACCGTTAAGAACGTGAGTACCTTCGCCGTAGCGATGATAATCGTTAGTCGCTTGGATCAGATCATCGTAATAATGCGCAATGTCTTTTGCACGTTTTAAGATGTGCTCGTTTTCCACGATATCGTCAAACACGACGCTTGGGTCATTAACAATGTTGCGAATGATATGAGTGTACGAACGAGAGTGGATCGTTTCGGAGAACGACCACGTTTCAATCCAAGTCTCTAGCTCAGGAAGCGAGACAAGTGGCAGCAACGCAACGTTTGGGCTACGACCTTGAATAGAATCCAGTAGCGTTTGATATTTTAAGTTACTGATGAAAATGTGCTTTTCATGCTCTGGTAACTTGTTGTAATCGATACGGTCACTGGAAACATCAACTTCTTCTGGACGCCAGAAAAAGGACAGTTGTTTCTCGATCAGTTTCTCGAAAATTTCAAATTTTTGCTGGTCATAACGCGCAACGTTTACAGGTTGACCTAGGAACATTGGTTCCTTGAGCGCGTTATTTTTTGTTTGAGTAAAAGTACTGTAAGCCATGGTGCTGCAATCCTTCTTCGCCTCTTCACATAGGAAGAGGCTGTATTACTAATATATGATTATTAAATAATATATTGTTTAAACGGTTAAATCTTACAACCGCCGCCTTCGCAATCGTCATCTTGCTCAACGGTAATTGTCTTATCGTCTTGATCGTCTTTCGCGCCGTCACGGGTGTTATGATAGTAAAGTGTTTTTACACCGTACTTATACGCAGTCAGTAGGTCTTGAAGCAATTTCTTCATTGGGACCTTACCACTGTCGTAGACACTAGGGTCATAGTTAGTGTTGGCTGAGATCGCTTGGTCAACAAACTTCTGCATGATACCAACTAGGTGCAAGTAGCCATCATTGTTGCCGATATCCCAAAGTAATTCATAGTTCTCTTTGAGGTTAACGAAGTCTGGTACAACTTGTTTCAGAATACCATCTTTAGAGGCTTTCACCGAAACATAACCACGCGGCGGTTCAATACCGTTTGTTGCATTAGAAATCTGCGACGATGTTTCTGATGGCATCAATGCTGTCAGTGTCGAGTTTCTTAGGCCGAACTCCATGATCTCTTCGCGAAGCGCGTCCCAGTCATAATGCAGCGGTTCGTCACAAACTGAATTGATATCAGCCTTATAAGTGTCGATCGGTAGCAACCCTTTTGCGTAGTTGGTTTCATTAAACAGTGGGCATCGGCCCTGTTCTTTTGATAGTTCTACGGATGCTTTCAACAAATGATATTGAATGGCTTCGAATGTACGGTGGGTGAGGTTGTTTGCTGACCCATCTGAGTACTTCACACCATTTTTTGCAAGGTAGTATGCGTAGTTGATGACACCCACACCAAGCGTACGACGGTTCATTGTCGATTTATACGCCGCTGGCAATGGATAATCTTGGTAATCAAGTAGCGCATCAAGCGCACGTACGACTAAGTCCGATAAATCAGCGAGGTCATCGAGCTCGTTGATTGCGCCCAAGTTAAATGCCGAAAGGGTACACAGTGCAATTTCGCCTTCGTCATCTTCAACATTGCTTAATGGCTTAGTTGGCAGTGCTATCTCTAAACAAAGGTTAGATTGGCGAACTGGCGCTACTTTAGAATCGAACGGGCTATGCGTGTTGCAGTGGTCTACGTTTTGAATGTAGATGCGGCCAGTAGAAGCACGTTCTTGCATCAACAACGAGAATAGTTCGACGGCTTTGACGGATTCTTTCTTAATTGATGGGTCGTTTTCGTATTGAAGATACAAGCGTTCAAATTCATCTTGGTCTTCAAAGAACGCATCGTACAAGCCAGGCACGTCAGAAGGGGAGAACAGTGTAATGTTGCCGCCCTTAACTAAGCGCGAGTACATCAGCTTGTTCAGTTGTACACCGTAGTCCATATGGCGAACTCGGTTTTCTTCAACGCCACGGTTATTTTTCAATACCAATAGCGATTGAACTTCGCCATGCCACATTGGATAGAATACGGTTGCTGCGCCACCGCGAACGCCACCTTGTGAGCAGCATTTTACCGCAGTTTGAAAGTATTTATAAAATGGGATACAACCGGTGTGGAAAGCCTCGCCGCCACGAATCTCAGAACCTAAAGCACGAATTCGTCCAGCGTTGATGCCAATACCAGCACGTTGTGATACGTAACGCACAATAGAACTTGCCGTTGCGTTAATCGAATCAAGGCTGTCACCACATTCAATCAAAACGCATGAGCTGAATTGACGAGTAGGGGTACGAACACCAGACATAATTGGCGTTGGCAGAGAAATCTTAAAGGTTGACGTCGCATCATAGAATCGCTTGATGTAGTCAAGACGAGTCTCTTTTGGATATTTTGCGAATAAACAGGCGGCAACTAATATGTAGAGGAACTGCGCACTCTCAAAGATTTGACCGGTCACGCGGTTTTGCACGAAGTACTTGCCTTCCAGCTGTTTAACAGCGGCGTAGGAAAAGTCGTGGTCGCGAGTATGGTCAATGTAACTATCGAGTTCGTCAAACTCTGCTTTTGTATAGTCTACAAGCAGGTGCTTATCATATTTTCCGGCTTCAACCATTGTTGAAACTTGGTCAAACAGCGTAGGTGGCTCGTATTGGCCATACGCCTTTTTACGAAGGTGAAAAATAGCTAAACGTGCTGATAAGTATTGGTAATCTGGCGTCTCTTCCGAGATGAGATCGGCGGCTGATTTTATGATCGTTTCATGGATATCAGACGTCGTGATCCCGTCATAAAACTGGATGTGAGCTTTTAGCTCAACTTGTGAGACTGATACATTTTCAAGACCTTCGGCTGCCCATGCGATTACACGGTGAATTTTCTCGAGATCGATAGTTTCTTTGCGGCCATTACGTTTGGTAACGGTAAGTTGCTGGTTCATTCTGAGGTGTTCCCTAACAAAACAATGTGAAGTCTTGCTTTTATGAAATTTTGTTGAGTCTTAGCGATGACTTCGTGATCCAAGTCGCCCTAAATCATTTTGTGTCTAACACAAGATATAGGGGTTATCTGCATTCCGGCTTACAAGATAGTGCTATAAGCCAAAGTTTTCAAGTTCACAAATTTGTTTGAACTGTGGATAAACAGGGGACAGAAAAAAATCAGTTAGTAAACACTAACCATTGAAGATAGGGCAGACTTAGCGGTGAAAATTACGTGCTAGCGAATCGGTTTTCTTTTAACCATTTCAAAAATAAATTCCTTGATCTTTGATAATTTTTGGACGTTATTGATGGGATAATTAAAAGTGAGATATCCGGCTGCAAAATACACAGGTTTGTCTTGTTTTTGTAGCGTAATTGTGTCGAAAAATTAACGGAGTATAACGAGCCAAATTGGATAAGAAAGTGTATGCATTGACGTTGCTTTGATGTGACGGGCTCACCTAAATAAAGCTATGAACGATGCCGCTGAATAAAATAGCAAAAAGTTGGGATGACAGAGTAGGGTTAACGCAAGCAGCATCACCTTAATAGCAGGTGATGCTGGACAAAAATCGAGTTAGCGATCTATCTATTATGGCTTTTCAGTAAAGACAATATAGTTAACGTCTACACGTCGACCCAACTTGTAGCTGTCAGTGAGAGGATTGTATTGTAAGCCAGTCATGCCTTTTTCAATAAGATCAGTGCGGTCGACCATTTTTATCAACTCTGATGGTTTGATGAATTTTTCATGGTCATGTGTGCCGTCCGGCACGATTTTGAGCAACTTTTCTGCACCCACAATAGCGAAAAGATACGACTGCAGGTTGCGGTTTAATGTCGAGAAGAAAACTTGACCACCCGGTTTGACGAGTTTTGAACAAGCCGCGACCACTGATGCGGGATCAGGAACGTGTTCAAGCATTTCCATACAAGTGACCACATCATATTGGCCTGCGTATTGGCTTGCGTGCTGCTCGACTGTGCTCTGAACGTAGGTTAATGTCGCGCCGGTTTCTAATGCGTGTAATCTTGCCACTTCAAGCGGCTCTTTTCCCATATCAAGTCCAGTGACGGTCGCACCTTGGTGAGCCATGCTTTCGGCGAGGATGCCACCACCACAGCCGACATCAAGAACTTTCTTGCCAAAAAGACCATTGGCATTTTCCAACACGTAGTTTAAACGCAATGGATTGATTTGATGTAGAGGTTTAAATTCGCCTTGGAGATCCCACCAGCGACTTGCCATATCTTCGAATTTTTTTATTTCGTCTAAATCGACGTTTTGGTTCTTATCCATACTGGTGATTATCCATACAGGTACATATACGTACTGGTGTTTATCTATACAAACGCTGATCAATGGGCATTTATGAACGCGCAGAGTGGTATGCGTCTATTTTTGAGGAGTATACCGTAATTTTTTTTTACGACGAACTTTAAGGCAAGCGGTTTGTGAGATTTTCCTGACATAAGGTGGTTTAGGGAATGATTTGATTGTTTTTTCACCGCTTTTCGTGATGGTGATTTTGAAATGTGCAAATTGTGGACAGTTGAATCGCCACGAAGGTCACAACATGATAAAACCCGCATGAAAGTGATGCCGCCGCTACGATTATTATGTTATATTTTCTGACCTTATACGTATTAAATATACGAACGAAATATAGAGGGATATCGGCTCTATGAGCGATCTAGCTAAAGAGATCACGCCCGTAAACATTGAAGATGAACTGAAAAGTTCATACCTCGACTACGCGATGTCAGTCATCGTGGGTCGTGCACTTCCGGATGTACGTGATGGCCTAAAACCAGTGCATCGTCGCGTTTTGTTTGCGATGAACGTGCTAGGCAATGATTGGAACAAATCATACAAAAAATCTGCTCGTGTAGTAGGTGACGTTATTGGTAAGTATCACCCACACGGTGATAGCGCAGTTTACGATACGATTGTTCGTATGGCGCAGCCATTCTCGCTGCGCTATATGCTGGTCGATGGTCAAGGTAACTTTGGCTCGGTCGATGGTGATTCAGCGGCGGCGATGCGTTATACCGAAGTTCGTATGTCGAAAATTGCAGGCGAACTATTGGCAGATCTTGATAAAGAAACTGTCGATTACGTTCCTAACTATGATGGAACAGAGCAAATACCAGCAGTATTACCAACGAAAATCCCGAACCTTTTGGTGAACGGCGCTTCAGGTATTGCGGTCGGTATGGCAACGAATATTCCACCACATAACTTGACCGAAGTTGTGGATGGTTGTTTGGCATACATTGCAAACGAAGACATTACCATTGATGAGCTTATGGATTACATCCCTGGGCCAGACTTTCCGACTGCTGCATTAATTAGTGGACGTAAAGGCATCATTGAGGCCTATAAAACGGGTCGTGGTAAGGTTTATATGCGCTCGAAGGCGGATATAGAAGTAGAGAAAAATGGTAAAGAAACCATTGTCGTTACTGAAATACCTTACCAAGTAAATAAAGCGCGTGTGATTGAGAAAATCGCTGAACTTGTTAAAGACAAGAAAGTGGAAGGTATCAGTGCACTGCGTGATGAATCAGACAAAGACGGTATGCGTATCGTTATCGAATGTAAGCGTGATGCTGTGGGTGAAGTGGTTCTAAACAACCTGTACTCACAAACTCAGTTGCAGTCGACGTTTGGCATCAACATGGTTGCCCTAAATAATGGTCAGCCGCAGTTGTTTAACTTGAAAGAAATGATCAAGTGTTTCGTTGATCACCGTCGCGAAGTCGTGACGCGCCGTACTATCTTCGAACTGAAGAAGGCACGTGATCGCGCACACATCCTAGAAGCACTTTCGCTTGCTTTGGCTAATATCGACGACATTATCGAGTTGATTCGTAATGCACCGACACCAGCCGAAGCGAAAGCTGGCTTAGTGGCTCGTGGTTGGGACTTGGGTAACGTTGCTTCTATGCTTGAAAGAGCGGGCACCGATGCTGCTCGACCTGATTGGCTGGAAGACGAGTACGGCATTCGTGATGGTCTGTATTATCTTACTGAACAGCAAGCACAAGCGATTCTTGAGCTTCGTCTACACCGTTTGACTGGTTTAGAGCACGAGAAAATACTTGATGAGTACAAAGCGCTTCTTGAAGAAATTGCAGAGTTACTGCATATCCTCGCTGACACAGAGCGTTTGATGGAAGTTATTCGTGAAGAACTTGAATTGGTTCAAGCGACTTATGGTGATGCTCGTCGCAGTGAGATTACAGCAGCTGTGCACGATATTGATATGGAAGAGCTGATTGCTCGCGAAGATGTTGTCGTGACATTGTCGCACGAAGGCTACGTGAAATATCAAATCCTAAGCGATTACGAAGCTCAGCGTCGTGGTGGCAAAGGTAAGAGTGCGACTAAGATGAAGGAAGAAGATTACATCGAGCGTTTGCTCGTTGCGAATACTCATGACAACATCTTGTGCTTCTCTACCCGCGGTAAAACCTATCGCCTGAAAGTCTATCAACTGCCGCTTGCAAGCCGAGCAGCACGAGGAAAACCAATCGTCAACCTTCTTCCGTTAGAAGAAAACGAGCGTATTACGGCTATTTTGCCGGTGAGCGAATTTAGCTCAGATAAATACATCTTTATGGCGACGGGTGATGGTACGGTTAAGAAAACGTCACTAGACCAATTCTCTAACGTCCGCTCTAATGGCTTGATTGCGGTTAACCTGCGTGATGATGATTCATTGATTGGTGTGGATATCACCAATGGCGAAAGCGACATTATGCTCTTCTCGAAAGCGGGTAAAGTTGTTCGCTTTAGCGAAGATAAAGTTCGTGCTATGGGTCGTACTGCGGCCGGTGTTCGCGGTATGAAACTTGCCGATGATGACCAAGTTGTGTCGTTGATTGTTCCTTCAAACGAAGGTGATATTCTAACGGTCACGAAGAATGGTTACGGTAAACGAACTGAGCTTGCTGAGTACCCTACAAAAGGGCGTGCTACGCAAGGTGTTGTCTCGATTAAAGTCTCTGAGCGAAATGGCCCTGTTGTTGGCGCTGTTCAAGTTGAGATTGGCGATGAGATGATGATGATCACCGATGCGGCGACATTGGTTCGTACTCGCGTTGCTGAAGTCAGCCAGGTTGGCCGAAATACGCAAGGCGTGACGCTTATCAGAACGGCTGAAGATGAATCGGTTGTTGGCCTTCAACGTATTGATGAAATCGACGAAGCCGATTTACCTGATGGTGAGCTACCTGACGGTGAGTTAGCAGAAGGCGAAGTTTCTCAACAAGGTGATGTTCAAGACGGTGAGCAAACGGATGCTCCTGACGAAAACGCACCTGAGGCATCTGAACCAAAAGATGACGCTGCTGACGAAGAGTAATTTTCCAAAGCAATAGAAAAAGCCGAGCGTATGCTCGGCTTTTTTATGTCTACAATACGGTCATTATAAAAACAGGTATTAATCTTCATCGCTATGAGTGATGAGCCATTAGCGATGAGATCTAAGTGCTAGCGATTAATCCCTGAGTCTAATCCCGTATTTTAAAGGATGCGAGCTCGGAAACTGCGCCCTTTCATTTTACCGTCTTCGATTTTACTGTGTGCTTTTCTGGCAATGTTCTTGTCAACGGCAACAAATGAAGCCATGGGGAACATATTGATTTTACCAATCTGTGCGCCTTGAATGGTTTTATCACTTGTCAATGCGCCAAGAATGTCTCCAGGGCGTAGCTTCTGCTTTTTACCACCAGACACTTGTATCGTAGCCATCTTCGCTTGATACGGCTGGTTGTTTGATGGCGCTGGAAGCTGGCTTGGTTCGATTGGCATATCGAGATACTCATCAATTAAAGCGACACGGTGCATTTCATTGGCGCTGAAAAAGCTAAACGCAAGGCCCTTGTTACCAGCACGCCCTGTACGACCAATACGGTGAACATGAACCTCTGGATCGCGAGACAATTCATAGTTGAACACGGCGTCTAGGTTTTCAACATCTAAACCACGGGCAGCAACGTCAGTTGCGACAAGGATCGTCACGCTTTTATTCGAGAATTGAACCAATGCGCGATCGCGCTCTTTTTGTTCAAGATCACCATGAAGATCAATCACACTAAAGCCGCGATGATGTAACTCATCAGCGACGCTTTGCACTTCTCTTTTCGTGTTGCAGAAAACAACCGCCGACTCAGGTTGATGTGTTAAAAGCAGGTTTTCCAATGCATCATCTCTATCGGCTTGTGAGTCGACCTTATAGAAAAACTGTTGAATGCTGCTGTGATCATGTTTGCTTTCTACTTTGACAATCTCAGGGCTACGCATAATACGCGAAGCAATGGCTTCAATCTGCTTAGGGAAAGTCGCGCTGAACAGTAACGTTTGGCGTTCTTTTGGCACTTCATTGATGATCGCGTCAAGTGCGTCTTGGAAGCCCATATCTAGCATACGGTCTGCTTCGTCAAGGACGAGTGTATTGAGTTCACTAAGGTCGATACGGCCGCGCTCAAGGTGGTCAAGAATACGACCAGGAGTACCAACAAGAATGTGAGCGCCGTGCTCGAGTGATCCAATCTGAGGGCCCATTGGTGTACCACCGCACAGTGTTAATACTTTGATGTTATGAATGGTACGAGCAAGGTTACGTATTTCCTTCGCAACTTGATCGGCAAGTTCACGGGTAGGACAAAGTACCAGTGATTGAACACGAAAGCGTTTAACTCGTAAGTTAGAAAGAAGTCCAAGCCCAAATGCTGCGGTCTTACCTGAACCGGTTTTTCCCTGACCGATAACGTCTTTACCATCAAGAATGAGTGGTAAAGATTGTGCTTGAATCTCCGTCATTTCAGTAAAGCCAAGTCCTTCTAGGTTACTTAGTAAAGAAGGTGAAAGATTTAAGGTGGAAAAATTGGAACTGTTCAAGTGCGATCCTTAATGGTCGTAGGGCAAGGGGGGTATTATCAACATATCTGACTACGTTACCAGAAGAAAGTGACATAGTTCTAACTAGAATAGTCTTTATACATTGGTTTGCGGAACTGTTTTATACCGTAGAAGGCAACGATACATACAGTCCCTGCAATAAGCGTTATGCAGGGCTGCCTCTAAATAGCGGCCCTGCTGTTTTCCAATAGGGTGTTATTTTTGTTCAGTGATAGGCTGTGCTGTTCTCATCCAGTCACGGTAGACGTCAGCGCCGTCTTGACCTTCAACTGGCGACCAAGAAGCAAAGTCTTCCGGTTGAGTAGGTAAGTAGGCGCCTTCTTTAATTTCTAAACCGACAGTACCCTCGCTCATACATGCATAGCCATGCCAAGTTCCCGGTGGGATCTCAATCGCTCGGTTGGTCTCTGGAGAAAGGCTATGACGCTCAGTTACATTCCCGTCGTTATCAAAAATCAAAAGGTCAAGTTGACCTTTTAACACTAAAAATAACTCCCACTTGTGGGACTCACTATGACGGTGGGGACGCATGTAAGTATCTGGCTCTGTAGAGATAAATAATCGTTGTACGTTAGCGTCAAGTTGTTCGTGAAGGTTGTGATGACTGCGCTGACGTGGTGCGGCTTTGGCGTTACTTGAGAATGTATCGAAATCTTGATTACTGATTATTTTTAGCATTGCTTGGCTCATGAGGTAGTGTAAACAGGATTAGTGTATCGATTTAAGTAAATAGTGCAGCAAGAAATTTCATATTTCATACCGTCTAATTTTTTTATGATGTCACCCCAATGTCATTTCACTGGCTTAAATCGTGACTACCCTTCCATTTTAACTGGTTTAATCTGTACGAAAACGGCAATTTGTTATTATTATTTTATGATTATGGATTAACCAGTTACGACGGTGGATAACGCAGTGGAAGCAGCAATCAATCAGTTAAAAAAAGACTTTTACGCACACCTGAAATCGTTTCATGAACCTAAGTTGGGTATGGTCTCAAAAACATTGTCGACACTGACTCAAGACGAATTAGCTGAGCTTGAGAACGTTTGGGTTCAATTGGCGGTGTGGAAACAAAAACAAGTCTAATTCTATCTCGTAGCTTTGTTTGCGGCGAGCATACAGTCTACCTTTGAATGTTCAACCCTAAGTGGTAACGCTTAGGGTTTTTTAGTGTCTTCTTCATATCAATTGTTAT
>NZ_MCUW01000078.1:217616-303400 GCF_002873335.1 Vibrio sp. 10N.286.49.B1
ATAACAATTGATATGAAGAAGTAATCGTTGAAAATTGATGGGTTAGCCCCCATAGTCATGGGTAGAGTGTGGTGTGAAATGGCTGAAAGAACGTTGATTTTGGCCTCAAAAATCAAGTGAGAGAAGTTATGGCGGAAGTACGAGCCAGAATAGAATTAAAAGTTGGACTTAACAGTGATATCGAAGCTGAAATGCTTTCCTTTCGTGGGCTGAATTCTGATAAAGAACACGTAGCTGTAATATTTCAGCAAGCTGATAAGCGAAAAGAAACCCCGTTGGTGCGGATGCACTCTGAGTGTTTAACTGGTGATGTATTCCATTCATCTCGCTGTGACTGTGGTGAGCAGTTGGAAGAAACGGTGCAAAAAATGGGTTCGGAAGGTGGGATTATTTTATACCTTCGCCAAGAAGGTCGCGGTATTGGGCTATATAACAAAATTGATGCGTATAAGCTCCAATCTGAAGGGATGAATACCTACGAAGCGAATAACCATTTAGGGTTTGGCGATGATCTTAGGGATTTCTCTGAAGCGGCTCAAATGCTTAAAGCCCTTGATGTTAATACCATTCGGTTAGTGACGAATAACCCTAAAAAAGTACGAGAGCTTCAAGAGCACGGTGTAGAAGTGAAAGAAGTGGTGAATACAAACGCACACGTAAAAGAAGGTAATGAAAGTTATTTAAAAGCGAAAGTATCGCATGGTAAACACAACTTGAAGTTCTAATACTCAGCTCTGAGCTTGAGTAGGCGGATGGGCGGCTGGTCCGTGCTCTAACATCAGTCATCTCTGTTAAGCCATAATATAAAAGCAGAACACCAAGACGGCCACTGACTGTTGTACGCTTGTTAAGAAAACCTCACGGAAGTGGGGTTTTTTTGTATTAATCGTTGAAAATAAATTGTAACTGAGTATTATTGCGCATTGATAGTGTTAATGATAATAATTCGCACTACACAATAATAATTAAGCTCAACAAGGATGCTTCAATGAATGTAACTATTTTTATGAAGAGTGCAGTGGCCGCCTCTCTTTTACTTAGCTCAACCGCTGCGTTTTCAGCAGTATCAGAAGAACAGGTTGTCGAACATTACGCCGATTTAGCTCACGCTGTTTTTTCAGACGCGCTTATTACTGCAAAATCGCTAGACACTTCTATTAACACTTTTCTAGCTAATCCATCTGAAAAAGGCTTGTCAGACGTCAAACAAGCGTGGATTGCCTCTCGTGTCCCATACCAACAGACGGAAGTATTTCGTTTCGGTAACGCGGTTGTGGATGATTGGGAAGGCCAATTAAATGCATGGCCACTGGACGAAGGTCTGATTGACTATGTCAGCTCGGATTATCAGTACGAGTTAGGTAATGATGGAGCACAGGCAAATATTGTCGCTAATGAAAGTCTGAAAATCGGACCTACCACCCTTGACGTTAAAGAAATCACACCGGCTCTTATTGCTGATCTTAACGAAGTTGGCGGATCCGAGGCCAACGTGGCATCAGGGTATCACGCGATTGAATTTTTACTGTGGGGGCAAGATTTAAACGGTACAAACTCAGGTGCGGGCGATCGCCCTTACACTGATTATGTTGTCGGAGAGGCTTGTACAAACGGCAATTGTGATCGACGCGCACAATACTTACAGGCAGTCTCAACACTATTAATCCAAGACCTGGCTTGGATGGAAAAGCAGTGGGCTAAATCTGAGAGCAATAATTATCGTGCAACACTATTGGCTGACAAGCCGGTCAATGGTGTGAGAAAAATGCTGTTTGGTATGGGGTCGTTGTCATTAGGCGAACTTGCCGGTGAGCGCATGAAAGTGGCGTTAGAAGCCAATTCGACCGAGGATGAGCACGACTGTTTCTCCGATAATACGCACAACTCGCATTACTATAATGAGCAAGGTATTTATAACGTATATACCGGTACTTATGTACGTACTGATGGTTCACTCATCGTCGGCGCAAGTATCGCGGATTTAGTGACTCAGAAAGATAAAGTGGCTGCCAAAGAAATCCAAAAACAGTTCGACCTTGCACGCGCACAGGTCGGTCAATTGGTCACATCGGCAGAAAAACACAACCAACATTTCGATCAGTTGATTGCATCCAATAACCCTCAAGGTAATAAATTGATCAATGACACTATTATAGCCTTGGTTGCACAGACCGGTTCCATCGAACGCGCTGCGGGCATTATTGGTATTAGTAGTCTAAATCCAGATACCGCTGATCATGAGTTCTAATCACTAATAATGAAGGATTGGTCGTGGTTAAATCATCGTATATTCAACGTTACAAGCGACCAATAATCAATAACTTGTTGATAGTAATGAACAGATAATAAAAATAATAAAGGGGGAGCACCCCCTTTTCTGATCGGAAATGAGTGAGCCGCGTATGTCACACCTAAAACTTCTAATTGCGATAGCAAGTGTATTGCTATCGCTGCAAAGCTATGCCGAATCGTCAATCAATAAACATTCGGGTGGGAAAACCTCTGTAAATAAACAAGGGCCTAATGCCTTTTCTTTACCCGCAGCCAATTTACCAATGAGTAAGCGATTGGATTTCAGCGTCGGTAACAGTTTTTTTCGAAACCCATGGGTTCAAGCCCCAGCATCGACTGATGCAAGAGATGGGTTAGGGCCATTATTCAACACCAATGGTTGCCAAAACTGCCATATCAAAGATGGGCGAGGTCATCCACCAGAAGCCAGCGACCAACACGCTGTTTCTATGTTAGTTCGACTTAGTATTCCTGCTGAAACGGATACCCAAAAAAAGCAAGTCAAGCGATCTGGTGTTATCCCTGAGCCTAATTACGGTGGGCAATTACAAGACTTTGCGCTGCCTGATATGACGCCAGAAGGCCAAATCAGTATTACTTACAGTGAATATCCGGTTCAGTTTAAAGATGGAACCCAGGTAATGCTCAGAAAACCGAATCTAAAAATTGTTGAGTTGGCTTACGGCGACTTACACCCCGATGTAATGATGTCTGCAAGAGTCGCTCCTCCAATGATTGGATTAGGATTGTTGGAATCTATTCCAGAAGAGACTATTTTGGCATTCGCTCGTGAGCAAGCGACGGACGGAACGCCGATATCAGGAAAGCCTAACTATGTCTTGGATGTTAGGACTGAAAATATGGTCTTAGGTCGATTTGGCTGGAAGGCTGGTCAGCCTAACTTAATGCAGCAAAATGCGGCGGCATTTCAAGGTGACTTAGGGCTGACGAGCACATTATTTACCAGCGAAAATTGTTCAGCAGCGCAAAAAGAGGTTTGCCATGATGGCGTGAGCGGTGGTTCACCTGAAGTGAGTGATAAAATCTTAAATTTTGTTGAATTTTATAGTCAACATTTAGCCGTGCCCAGTCGTCGTAACAGCCAAGACCCTCAAGTTATTCAAGGGCAGCAAGTCTTTGCGCAAGCTGGGTGCGAGAGTTGTCACCGTACTAATATTCAAACCTCGATGCGTGAGGGTTTACCCGCACTATCTAATCAAACCATTCATCCTTATACCGATATGTTGTTGCATGATATGGGAGAAGCTCTCGCTGATCATCGTCCTGAATATGACGCGACAGGGCAAGAATGGAGAACGCCACCATTATGGGGAATTGGCTATACCAAAGAGGTCAATGGGCATACTTACTTCCTACATGATGGCCGGGCAAGAAACTTAACGGAAGCTATCTTGTGGCACGGCGGAGAAGCTGAGGCGGCTAAGCAAAACGTACTTACCTTAAGTAAGAAAGAACGAAGCGCTCTACTTGCTTTTTTGAACTCGTTGTAGGAGACCATTGTGGATAAACGTAAAACGACTAAGTGCCTACCAAATGTGTCCATAACTTCGATAGTGCTATCGGCGGCTATGCTTGCAGGGTGTTCTACCTCGATAGAGTCTTCTCAACCTCAGTCAACACAACATATCAGTCAAGGGGTGTATGAGGTTGAATATGCCTCTGCAGCTCAGTTTAATGTGGCAATGAATGCGTTACACCAGCAGGCCCAGCAATATTGTCACAATGACACATCGTTAGAGTCCGTTGAAGAAGCGTGGCAACAAGGGATGCAGAGGTGGATGTGGTTACAGGGGCAGGAAAGAGGCCCTATGTTAGCTCTAGAACAAAACTGGAATATTCAGTTTTGGCCCGATAAGAAAAACACCACAGGTCGAAAAATGGCAGCCGCGAGTAAACAAAGCTCGTGGTCAGTTAGTGAGGTTAAAAATGAAAGTGTAACGGTACAGGGCTTGGGGGCTGTAGAGTGGATGTTGTTTGATGTTAAAGGTCGCCCAAGCATCGAATCTAAGACCAATTGCTCCCTTTTATCGGCGATTACTGGCTCACTCGCTGAGCGCTCAGCGACAATTTTGACAGCGTGGTCCGAAAATCCATGGCAAGCGTTAGACGAAAAAGCATGGCACGCCGAGTATTTGGCACTGCAGACGAATCAGCTCGACTATACGATGAAAAAATTGTCGCGTCCGTTAGCAAAAATAGGCGCAGCCAAGCCTTATTTTGCTGAGTCATGGCGTGCAAAAACCTCAATGACGAACATCAAAAGTAATGTTGAAGCGCTACAAGCACTTTATTTAGCCAATGGGCAAGGATTAGATAGTATTTTGCGACACTCCGGAGACAGTCGTTTGGCCGACAGTATCAAACAACAATTTGTCACTCTATTAGACACGTGGCCTGAAAACCCTAGTTTATTTGAGTTGTTGCAAGATAAGGACGGCTACCGAGCGGCGTTAAGTCAATACAATAAGCTCGAGCAACTTAAGTATTTGATAAGTGAAGAAGCGGCGGTAAAACTGGGGATTGTGATTGGGTTTAATGCAACTGATGGCGATTGATAACGGAAAACGTAACCTTTTAAAACTGGGGGCTTTGAGCCTGGTTTCTCCTGGGTTGTTAGGCGGTTGTGCGATGACGCAACAGCGTCTGACGTTTGAGGGGTCTCAAGACCGTGCCCCCAAGCTTATTGGCGGAGCGATACGAACTGCTGGTGGCTATGAGGCTGTGGTTGCCTCGCAAAATGGACAGCCTGTGCATCATCTGCCTTTACCACAACGAGGGCATGGAGTCGCGATTCGTCCGGGCTCTCAAACTGCGGTGGTATTTGGGCGTCGTCCAGGTACGTATGCCATGGTATTGAACTATCAATCTGGTCAAATGGAAACGTTAATACCCGCATCACCAAGTCGGCACTTTTATGGGCACGGGGTGTATTCACTAGATGGACATTGGCTATATGCGACTGAGGGGGAAACGGCCTCTAGTCGGGGAGTGATAGGGGTTTATGACGCGCAACGAGGTTATCAAAAAGTTGAAGAATTTACCGACTTTGGTATTGGGCCTCATGAAATTATAGTGATGTCAGACGGCACGCTAGTGGTAGGTGTGGGAGGAGTGCATACCGATGGCCGCACGCCATTGAACTTGATTTCTATGGTGCCGAGTCTTAGTTACCTCAGTCCAAGTGGCGCTGTACTTGAACAAGTAGGCTTAAGTGATACGCATAAAAGTATCCGTCACTTGGCTCATGATGGCGCTGATACGGTGTTAACAGGTCAACAATATAGGGGAGAAAGTGACAGGTACGTACCATTAGTGGCAATGCATAAACGTGGTGAATCGATGCAAGAACTGGGTGGTGAACCCGAAGATTGGGCTCGATTTAAACACTACATTGCGAGTATTGCCGCCAATGATAGTCACATTGTGGCAACGTCACCACGAGGTAATTGCTATGGCGTGTGGGACAAAAACACAAAACAACTGCTGGAAGTGAACGTACTTCCAGATGCTTCTGGTGTTGTGGTGAAAAATGATCATTTCTTTATCAGTTCTGGTGCGGGGAGAATGGTTGAGATCACACCGAGACTAACAAAACACATAAAATCCTCGCCGACACAATGGGATAACCATTGGCATATGATCACATAAGTGAGACGGAGGTAATTTCAGATCAAAATAGCCATGTTGTCGCTTTGATCTCTGCCATACTTAAACTCTGGACACAAAGGAGTGGGTAGATGTCAAAGCAGTTATTAACGGTGATGACCGCCGTAAGCGCGTGCTCAATTGCCGCGGCTGTGCATGCGGCGCCAGACCAACTTGTGACTGAAAGGGATACGATTACGTCGGTTTCGCCTTTCTCGCAAGCGTTGGCACGTGATGAGTACAGGGCGACGGAAGCGGGCTCTCCCCTTCGTAACCAGACAACATCGGCGGTGAGCCCTTTGCTGTACCACTCACTCGTTGACTATATCTACGCGGAAACCGATAGCGATGAAATCTGGTCGGACAGCGAACTTAATGCACAATTAAATTTGCAACTTGATATGGTCAATCTCGCGGGTTTTAGTCCCTTATTTGAAGACAGGGTGACTCGCATGCAATCTTTGTATCAGGCTCAACGATTTGACGAATACGATCGTTTGGCGACCGACACTTTGTTGCTGTACATCAGCTACATCGCTGATGTGCCGGAATTGGGCAAGCAGTGGTATTTTTCTGAAAGCTTAGTTGATGCACTTCCAAGGCCTTCAGCGACAGAAGTCGAATTGTTTGTTTTGGCGATTGAAAACAATACGCTACAAAGCTATTTACGGACTTTGTCGTCGCCGATGATTTTGCAACCTGGATTCGACAATGCCTATATCGACTTGCTTGCTAAATCTCAGTTAGAGGTGACGGCCTATGAACAATCAGGGTTACTTAGGAAAGGAGACCTTGTTGATCTCGAGCAGTATGGCCACTTACTCGCACGTTTGGCTGATTCTGAATTTTATGTTGAAGAGAAAGAAAACGGACTATTTGATGACTCTTTAGAAACCGCGATAAAACAGTTTCAAGCACTGTATGGGCTAGAAGATGATGGCATTATCGGCCCCAACACTCTGCAATGGCTCAATAAATCGGCAAAGGAAAAGCTAAGAATATTAGCCCTGAATGCCGAGCGTTCGAGACTTTGGCCGCAGCAGCGTGACAATATTATCTTGGTCAATGTACCAAGCTTTGAGCTCGAGTACTGGGGGGAAGGGCAGGCGCGTTTTGAGTCAAAAGTGATTGTTGGTCGATTGACTCGTCAAACACCAATCTTTGAAACCAAAATGGACTCTCTGATTGTCAACCCTACTTGGAATGTGCCTTGGAAGATCATGGTTAAGGATATTATCCCCAAAGTAAAAAACGACCCTACGTACTTATTTGCTCAACGCTTTGAAATATTAGAAGGGTGGCATAACCGCGTCGTTGTCGATCCGACCATGATTAACTGGCAAGAAGTTCAAGCCAAGCGCTTCCCTTATCGAATGAGGCAGCAAGCGGGCTCCTCGAATGCGCTGGGGCAATATAAATTCAATACACCAAATGACAGAGCCATTTTTCTCCACGACACTCCCGGTAAACATTTGTTTAATGAAAGCAGCCGTGCATACAGCTCTGGGTGTGTTCGGGTAGAACATGCTGACAAGTTTGCCCAAGTCCTCTTGGAGCATCAAGGGAAGTTGCTGAATGATTTGTCTACGTATCGCTCGAATAAGGCTATCTCTTTTAAGCAGCGAATTCCGGTGCATATTATCTATCAGACGGCGTGGCTTGAAGATGGCAAAGCTCACTTTCGTGCGGATGTATACCAATATGACATGCGCCGCGATGATGTAACAGAAACAGCAATGACAAAGAATTGATTTACGCGTCATGACTTCCTAGTGATGACGCGTTGAGTCAATATGTTCGTAGAAAGCGGGCTTAGCTCGTGACGCCTGAATACTTGTCATCACTAGTAGACAATGTCATAGTCTCGCTACTTTATTTGAATAGTAGGATTTACGATGAGTCTTAAGTATCAAGTCGTCCCAGTGACGTCTTTTTCGCAAAATTGTTCCATTGTTTGGTGTGATGAAACCATGAAGGGAGTGTTAATCGACCCAGGTGGTGATATTGAACAGTTGCAAGTGCTTATCGAAGAGCTGGGTGTTCAAGTAGAAAAATTAGTTCTCACTCATGGTCACCTTGATCATGTTGGTGGCACTGAGCCCCTTTCTAAAAAACTGAACGTACCCATTGTGGGCCCACACAAAGCGGATAACTTTTGGTTACAGGGGTTAGAGAATCAAAGCCAAATGTTCGGCTTTCCGCTAACCAAAGCTTTTGAACCAAACGAATGGTTTGAAGACGGTGACGTTGTGACATTTGGTAATCAAAGCTTGCAGGCTATCCATACACCAGGACACACACCAGGACACGTGGTACTTTTCAATGCCACTGCAAAACAAGCTTTTGTTGGTGATGTCTTGTTTAAGGGGGGGATTGGACGTACTGATTTTCCTCAAGGGGATTACGACACATTGATTCAGTCGATCAAAGGTAAGTTATGGCCGTTAGGGAATGATGTTTCTTTTGTACCTGGTCATGGGCCTGAATCAACATTTGGCCATGAACGGGTATCGAACCCATTTGTCGCCGATGAAATGCCGCTTTACTAAGGCTTACTTTCTTCAATCAAGGTTTTATTCTTTAAATAGCTGTTGGTCTGCTGCTGCTAAATAGCGGCGGACCAAGCCGACGAATTTATCTGCACTTCTGTCTAAATCGGCTTCGGCAATAAAAATATCATACCCAAAAAATTCTCGCTGATATTTCATTCGGTTGGCAAGCATTGCCATAAGGCCGTGGTACTGAGTGCCATCAGTATCTATATAAATACTTGAATCTAAGACAATATCTTCAAAGATTGTCTGTGGCGAAGTTTGTTGCATTCCGACATAAAGTAGAGCTCGTTGGCTTAACAAGAGATCGGTTGCGATTCGCGGACATATGGCATTCAGGTAAGCGCCATAACTGTTGATTCGCAAGCCTACCCAAGGAAGAGGGGTATGCCAGCCATCTTTATGATGACTGCAGATCCCTACTCGTTCGATATCAGTCCAACGCAATGCCCATCCACCTTTAAAAAGATGCTGCTGAAAATGCGAAGCGGTAAGGGTAAATGTGACGCGACTTTTGATTACCGTGAAAAATGTGAATCCGAGGGCGACCGCCAGTAAACCGGAGATAATGAGTCCGAGTTTCCAGTTAGGCACAAAAAGAACGAGTGCGATACTGATTATCAAGCCTAGAAACGCAAAATTACGAAGACTCGGGGAATGCCATGAATAATCGTGGTTACTGATATGAATCGTTTCCATATTTGTGATAGTGCAACCTTCAGTGATGATTGAAAATGATGATCGACGGTGCATTTTATGACTTGATGATAATACGTAATAGACGGTGTTATTGATTAAATAATAGTCATAAACATGGAAAGTCGGCATTTTTCGTGACGCTTTGTGTCATGCCTCTACAAAAGTGGTCAAAATTTTGGTATAAAACGCGCTTCAAATTTTGACCACTGCTTACAGCGCAGTGAAATGGAGAGAAAACTCAATGAAACTTGCTCATAAGCGCAAAGTGCAATCAAAATTGCAAAAGCGCATTAAAGCGGTAGTTGCCAATACAGCAGCTGCAACAAAAACAATGAAACCTGTTGTAGCAAAAGCATCTGTAACGGAAAAAGCTCCTGTAGCTGATAAAGCAACTGCGACAAAAAAAGTGGAAGTAGCTCTAACTCCTAAGCAACAACAAGTCTTAGATATTGTTGTTAAGCACACAGGTGGCATTAATTCTAAAGGAATTGGTCAGGAAGCCGGCCAAGAGGATGCAAAAGCAGCGTCTTGGGCAACGGGTGCTCTTAAGAAGTTATTAGATGAAGGTTTAGTTGCGAAAGAACAACTTGCTGGCAATAAAGTGATTTATAAAGCACAGTAATACTTCATTTTATTTAAAAACAAAAAAAGCCCCTTTCGAGGGGCTTTTTTTGTTCGTGCCATCTTTATTTATGTGAATTGTTAGCGATAGATGTGATTAAGGTGACATTTTTGTATTCTTTTAATAATGAAAATACGTACGTGTATATTTTAAATCAATGAATCAGTTATTTTGTAATTTATTGATTGGAATGATTTTACTTGTCTGTCTCACCAATATCCTACGTATAAATACGTAATACCAAGGTCTGGTATGTCATCGTTACCTTTGGTTGTGTGCGTGCTCGCACGAATACCCGATATTGATAATTCAATTCATAGTTACCTTGAACGTGAAACTTGGAGTGTTTGGAAGTCACTCTATATAAGAAACTACTCAAGGAACTGAAAATGAGTTTAATCAAGAAATCAGTCACTCGTGCATTAAAAAGTACCGCCATTATTGCTGCGACATGCTTTGCTTTTGTAGCAAGCTCTGCCAGTGCAGATGACAAAGTTTACCGCCTAAAGCTTGCTGAGACATGGGGACCCAACTTCCCAATTTTTGGTGATGCAACGAAAAATATGGCCAAAATGGCTGAAGAAATGTCTAACGGCCGGCTGCAAATTCGTATTGACTCATCAAATAAACACAAAGCCCCGTTTGGCGTGTTTGATATGGTGAAATCAGGTCAGTATGACATGGGCCACTCCGCCTCTTATTACTGGAAAGGTAAAGTACCCAATACGTTGTACTTCACGACGATGCCATTTGGTATGACAGCGCCAGAGCAATATGCATGGTTCTATCATGGTGGAGGTATGGAGCTGATGGAAAAAGTCTATGCTCCCCATAATATGATGTCTTTCCCTGGTGGTAACACCGATGTACAAATGGGCGGTTGGTTTCAAAAAGAGATTAACAGCGTTGATGATTTACAAGGTCTAAAAATGCGAATCCCTGGATTTGCAGGGGAGATTTTGGCGGAAGTGGGTGCGAAACCAACGAATATCGCATCAGGTGAACTCTATACATCATTAGAACGTCGCACAATCGACGCTCTGGAGTGGGTGGGGCCTTCCCTAGACTTGCGTATGGGTTTCCATAAAATCGCGCCATATTACTACACAGGGTGGCATGAGCCTGCTACTGAGCTTCAATTCTTAGTCAATCAGCGTACATGGAATAAATTACCAGATGATTTGAAAGCCATCCTACAGATTGCTATGAAAACAGCAGCTTATGATATGTATATCCAATCGACTCACGAAAGTGGGAAAAACTGGGCAACGATCCAGTCGGATTACCCAGATGTGAAAGTGAAAGACTTTCCACGCGAAGTCATCGATGCACTGCGTGATGCAAACGACAAGCTTCTTAAAGAGCATGCCGAAAAAGATGAAACTGCGAAGGAAATCCAAATGTCTCAAGCTGCGTACCTAGAGCAGGTTCGTTCTTGGACCGACATTGCGACGAAAGCTTATCTTAACAAGTTTGATGATTGATCCAATATAGTGGCGCTTAGCGCCACTTTCTTGTCCTTTTTAGTTTGATAAGCCTCAGATGACTAATATCTCAATATTATAACTATCTCACTTAATCACTATCTACTTTATAAGCACCGGAACGTTCAACACCAAACATACAATAATATGAGCGACGGGATGGAGTCTGGAATGCGAAGCCTAATATATATAGAAAGACTATTTAACAAAGTCGGGGACATGCTAGGCGTGTTATCGAGTCTTTTGTTTTTACTACTACTTCTCAACGTCGTGTATGACGTTGTGATGCGATACGTATTTAATGACGTGTCCATTGCCTTCCAAGAAATGGAATGGCATTTATTTTCCGCCGTATTTTTGCTTGGTGTGCCTTATGCCATTAAGGCGGGCGGTCATGTAAGAGTCGACGTATTTTATGAAAGACTGTCGGTTAAGGCTCGAGCGATCATTGATCTTATTGGGGCATTCGTATTCCTTTTCCCTTTTTGCCTCATCGTCGCATGGTTCGGAATTGATTTTGCCAAAGAAAGCTATGCACTGGGAGAGACATCAGGTGATCCAGGTGGTTTACCTTATCGATGGGTGATTAAAGCAATGATCCCTATTTCGTTTTTCTTTATGGCCGTCAGTGGGGTGGGATTGGTGTTGCATTCGCTCAACAAACTGCTTAACCCTCATTTGATTTACGCTAATTCAACCGACTCAAAAGAATAAGGATTGTTTCCATGATCGGTATTGTCATGTTTTTTGTAGCCTTATTCGCGCTACTGTTAGGATTTCCTGTCGCATTTACCTTCGGAGGAATCGCGTTAATTTTTGGTGTCTGGGCTGAAGGGATCGAAATGTTTGCCTTCATGCCATATCGTATTCAATCCATTATGGAAAATACGGTACTGATGGCAGTCCCACTCTTTGTCTTCATGGGCTTGGTGTTACAAAAAACCAAATTGGCCGAGCAATTATTGGAGTCGATGGGGCGTTTGTTTGGCGGAGTACGTGGTGGTATTGCCATTTCTACGGTATTGGTTGGTGCACTGCTGGCCGCGTCAACAGGTGTCGTCGGTGCGTCGGTTGTGGCGATGGGCTTAATCTCCTTACCTGTTATGCTTAAATATAATTATGACAAAGGGTTAGCGTGCGGCACCATCTGTGCGTCTGGGACTCTGGGGCAGATTATTCCGCCGTCTATTGTGCTCATTTTATTAGGTGATGTGCTGGGCGTCCCGGTTGGTGACTTGTTCCAAGCGGCGATCTGGCCTGGACTCGTACTTGTTGGAGCGTATGTCCTTTATATCCTGATTTACGCAAAAATGAACCCTGAGGCCGCTCAACCCATCCCCAGAGATGATTCCATATCACGCTCTCAAGAGGTGAGAACCGCCTTGAAAGCGATAGTGCCTCCTTTGGCGTTGATCGTGATTGTACTCGGCTCTATCTTTGCAGGGGTCGCTACACCGACTGAATCCGCTGCGTTGGGTGGTGCAGGCGCGATTTTATTAGCGATAGCGTACGGTCAGTTTAATTTCCGAATGCTCTACGATGCGTCGAAAGAAACCGTTAAAGTCACGGCAATGGTGTTTGCTATTCTTTTGGGTGCGACAGCATTCTCGATGGCCTTTACCTATACCGGTGGAGATATGCTCGTTGAAGAGTGGATGCTTGAGTTACCTGGTGAAAAATGGGGCTTCTTAATCATTACGATGTTAGTGATTTTGATTCTGGGCTTCTTCATTGATTTCGTGGAAATCTGTTTCATTATTGTCCCTATGATCGCTCCCGTTGCCGAGATTATGGGGATCAACATGACCTGGTTTGCCATATTGGTCGCAATGAACTTACAAACCTCGTTCTTGACGCCTCCCTTTGGATTTAGTTTGTTCTATCTAAAAGGTGTTGCACCTGATGGTGTGACCACGAGAGATATTTATCGTGGAGTGATGCCGTTTATCGCAATTCAAGTCTTGGTCCTAGCGTCGTTATTGGCATTCCCTGGTTTTTATGGAATGTGATCTAATTATCGTTGTCGTGTATATCAGTTCATTTATTTAACTGCCATGGTAATGTATCCCAAGGGATGCATTGCCTATTACGGCGGTTGTAGTTAGAAAGGACTTCTATGCCACTCAAAGCGAAACTCATCTTGCTGACGCTATTGCCATTGATCATTTTAACGGCAAGCGTCAGCTGGATAGCCCTTCACCAAGCCAAATCTTTTGGCGAAAATGAAATAGAAATTTTCCGCGAAAGCTTGATCCGTTCAAAAGAATCGACACTCAAAGACACCGTTGAGTTAGCGTTTGATGCCATTGAATATGCCTACAACGACCCCGATCTGTCCGAAGCAGAAGCGCAATCACAGGTTCGAGATATCCTTGACCGACTTCGTTATGGGACGGATGGGTATTTTTTTGCTTATGACGAAACAGGGACCAATCTTGTTCATCCTATATTGCCTGAGCTTGTTGGAAAAAATCTTTTAGACTTGCAAGACCAAGATGGTAATCATCTTATTGAGACGTTGCTATTCCAAGCCCAAGCTGGGGGTGGTTTTCACCAATATCTTTGGCAAAAACCGTCCACTGGAGAAATTGTTACTAAGCTGAGTTATGCCGCTTGGCTGGACAAATGGGATTGGATGATTGGTACGGGGTTGTACATAGAAGATGTGGCTCGCGAAGTTGCCGTGTTAAGAGCGGCGATTGATAAAAATATAGAAACGACCATGTTCTCTATTGTCACTATTTTTGCTGTGACAGTCGCAGTGATCATTGTACTCACACTGGCCGTTAATTGGCACGAGCACAAGCTCGCAGATAAAAACCTAAAAGAACTAGCACATAAAACTGTGATGTTTCAAGAGGATGAAAGGAAACATCTTGCAAGGGAATTACATGACGGAGTAAACCAGCTGTTGGTGTCCAGTAAGTGCCACCTCGAGTTGATGGACACAAAAGCCGTCGATAACCGCTCCATTGGCCATCTAAGCAAATCACTATCATCTTTATCGGAAGCGATTATCGAAGTCCGTAGAATATCTCATCACCTTCGACCGAGTGCACTAGATGACATTGGTTTAGATGCAGCAATATCGAGCTTATTGCAAGACTTTAAAACGTACTCTCATGCTAATACTGAGTTGGTACTCGACACACAAGCATCTAAACTTAAATCTGAGGTCGCCACGACATTGTATCGCGTGGTTCAAGAGTCGTTGAATAATATTGAAAAGCACGCGGGTGCTACACAGGTAACGGTTTTCTTAAAGCAATTCGGTAATGTATTGCAGTTAATGATTCGAGACGATGGCATTGGGTTTGATGTCAGTAATGCATTAGCGACCCGAGGGATTGGGCTACGGAATATGCGAGAGCGTGTTGAGTTTATAGGCGGAGAGTTTGAATTAGTCAGTGATTATGGAGCGGGTACTGAGATTACCGTGCTACTGAAGCTAGAAGGAACAGAATAATGGATGAGCCGATCAAAGTGGTGATTGTTGATGATCACCAAGTCGTATTGGAAGGCTTTATTGCTCGACTAGAGCGCGAACCCGACATTAATGTGATTGCAACAGCAAGTAATGGCTTGGAAGCGGTAGAAGTGGTGAAAGTTCATCAGCCAGATGTGGTACTCATGGATGTTAGTATGCCAATTATGAATGGTATTGAAGCCACGCAATTACTGAAAGAAGAGATGCCAGAAGCGAAGGTGCTGATGCTGACGATGCATGATAATCGTGAATACATTATGAAAGTCATGCAAGCGGGCGCGGTCGGTTATATGCTGAAAGAAATCTCAGCAGAAAAAATGGTACAAGCAATTAAGACGGTGAAACAAGGATCAACGTACTTTTGTGAGTCCGTGACACAGACACTTTTCTCACAGGAAGTAGCCCCATCGCACAGTAAAACGAACCCGTTAAGTCGCCGTGAAGAGTCTGTTCTCAAGTTGGTCGCACAAGGAAGTAGCAGCAAAAAAATTGCACAGATGTTGAATATCTCTTATCGAACCGTGGAAACGCACAGGCAGAATATTAAGCACAAATTGGACTTACACTCGACAGCAGAGCTTGCTAAGTATGCGTTAGAGAATGGCTTAGGGTAGGTCAGAATTCTGTGTTGTGGCGATACAATATTATTTACCTTATTCCTTATATAAAAAGACCCGCATAAGCGGGTCTTTTTAGTGATGCCGTTTGGGTACCCAAACATTAGAGGCCAGTTAAGCGTAACTATGCTTATGGATCTGCAGTTCAGTACGCATACCTTTCAGTAAGCTCACACACATTATCAACAAAATAATGGTAAAAGGTAATGCAGTAGAGATAGCCCCGGCTTGAAGTGCTTGAATAGCTTCTGTACCACCAACGTATAATAAAACGGCTGCAATCGCCCCTTCTATCGTGGCCCAGAAGACACGTTGAGGTACTGGCGCATCAATCTTACCGCCAGCAGTTATGCTGTCGATAACGAGAGAGGCGGAGTCTGAAGATGTGACAAAGAACACCATAATCAGAACGATAGAGATAACGGATAAGAGCGTGCTCATTGGTAAGGCTTCATACGCATAAAATAGTGAAAGCGTAAGGTCAGTTAGACCATTTTGACCAAGTTCACCGACTTGATTGATGACTTGATCGATTGCCATACCACCAAACGCTGCCATCCAGAACAATGTAATCGTTGTAGGAATAACAATAACAGCGGTTAAGAACTCACGTACCGTACGTCCTTTAGAAACACGAGCAATAAACATACCGACACATGGGGACCACGAAATCCACCATGCCCAATAGAATACCGTCCAACCGTGCATCCATGCTTCGTCTTCACGACCATGTGGATTACTAAGTGGAATGATATTTTCGACATAACCGACAATGGTTGTACCTAACGAACCAAAGAAGGTTGCGATAGAAACCACAATAACAACAACCAATAACACAAATGCGATTAGGATATTAGTATTACTGAGAAGTTTTACACCACCATCTATACCACGAACGACTGAAAAGACCGCAAGTGCCGTAACAAAGGCGATCACGCCCAATTGCAAGGTTGTGCCAGCTTGAAAGCCAAAGACATGACCGATGCCGCTAGCGGCTTGTTGAGCACCAAGGCCCAATGAAGTGGCTAAACCAAATAGCGTTGCAAGAACGGCCAAAATATCAATGATATGCCCAAACCAGCCCCACGTTTTGTCACCCAGTAACGGGTAGAACACGGAACGCATAGAGAGCGGAAGCCCTTTGTTAAAGGCAAAGAATGCCATTGAAAGTGCGACAACAGCGTACATTGACCACGGGTGAATGCCCCAGTGGAACATCGTTGCACCTAAGGCTACTTTTCGTGCTTCTTCGGTATAGGCTTCAACACCAAGTGGCGTTTCATACCAGCCTGTAAAGTAAGCAACAGGTTCTGCTACCCCCCAAAACATAAGGCCGATACCCATGCCGCCAGCAAAAAGCATGGCAATCCAGGATAAGGTTGAGTGATCAGGTTTTGCGCTTGCGCCACCAATTCTAATTTTACCGTATGGAGATAGAACAAGGCCAAGGCAGAAAATAACAAAGATATTACCTGCCCACATGAATAAGCTATCGAAAGCGCCAATGATTTGCCATTTAGCGCCATCTAATGCCGCTTTAGCTGTGGCTGGGTCTACTACGAGAAGGGCGATAAGAAACAGTAAAATGAGACCTGCACTTGTGCCGAATACAGGGTTATGAACGTCAAACCCCCACTTTTGGACATTGTCTTGTCCTACCGTATAGTCAGTGTTATCTATACTATACTTGTCCTTATTATTATTCATCATTCCTCTGATACTACTTAGAGCTCTAACTAAAATTCGGGCAAATACTAACAAAATCAACGATAAATTAAAAGAGATTCATCGTCTGGCTCACGTTTTAACATGTATCAAGAGTGTTTATTGCATAGAGCTCTAACTGTTTTAGGTCTAAGGAAATTACCGATATTCTGAGTGACTTTTTAACCAGTGGGGAGCACGCTAAACTTAAGCAGCACCTTGGTTGAGGGTAAATTAAGGAGAATAAAAAATTGCATGAATTTAAGCCATGAAAATAGCCCATTCGTGATCAATATATTTTTATCGAAGCGATAAGGATGCAACATCGCGATGAATGTGTTAAAACGCAGGGAATAACCCGTTACTCGTTAATTTTGGAACAAAGATTTGGAAAAACACGAAGAAGTGCTCGTGGCAATTCGCCAAGTAATAAGAGCAATAGACTTACATTCAAAAAAATTGAAAAAAGAGTGTGGATTAACCGGTCCGCAGCTGGTACTGATGAAGGCGATCAGAGAGAAAGGGAATGTAACTATTCGTGAGTTGTCGAATCACACCAATATTAGCCAAGCCACGGCGACGACGATCATCGATCGCTTAGAGCTTAATGATTACGTGAGGCGTGAACGCAGCCATCAAGACAAACGAAAAGTTCACGCAGTACTGACGGAGAAAGGTACAGAGGTATTGGATAGCGCTCCTTTACCACTACAAGATAGTTTTGTACAAAAATTTCAAAGTCTTGAAGCTTGGGAGCAAACTCTTTTGTTGTCTTCA
The DNA here is from genome assembly GCF_002873335.1 of Vibrio sp. 10N.286.49.B1. Classification (GTDB taxonomy): domain Bacteria; phylum Pseudomonadota; class Gammaproteobacteria; order Enterobacterales; family Vibrionaceae; genus Vibrio. The sequence continues at coordinate 235,517 of NZ_MCUW01000078.1, forward strand.
ATCCAGCGCATCTCATCGATGATGAATGCAGAAGGTATTGATGCCGCGCCCGTGCTGCAAATAGACAGTATCGTTAAAAACTAACGTAAGTCGTATTCGTTTTACTTGCTAGTTAAGCCATCAATTTTCAGAGCCCACATTGTTTATTAACGACGTGGGCTTTTTTGAGCGCTTAAAACAGTCATTAGATTAAAGGCAATAGCGTTGGAAATATATCAGCGCGAGGTAAATCACATGGTTTACCGAATACGATCCAAAGATGAGTTCTAATGAAAAACAGCATAGGATAATTCAACATTTTCTTGCTAGAATATAACTTTAGTAACCACACCATGTTGAGATATTACCCATGCAGGCTCGCCTTCATATCGGGATAATACTTGATACACGATATATTTTGATGGATTAGAGTTCGTCATAGTGAGGAACGATGACAAAAGGCATTGATAAGTACAGTATTGACAGTACTGACTATACAATTGGGCAAGATAATGTCCAAAAATGGGGATTTGATGTACACAATCCTGTCTTTGGGTGGAGTGCAGGCTTTATTGCATTACTGCTCATTTTAGCGGTGGTTGTGGATGCGGAGACCGCTAAAGCAGCACTAGATGGAATAAAATGGAGCATTATTAACAAATTTGATTGGCTGTTCATGTGGGCAGGCAACATTTTCGTGATTTTTTGCTTAGTTTTGATTGTTTCTCCATTTGGTAAAATACGATTAGGCGGTAAAGACGCGACGGCGGATTATTCTTTCATGTCTTGGCTAGCAATGTTGTTTGCTGCCGGCATGGGTATTGGTCTCATGTTCTGGAGTGTTGCAGAGCCTGTCGCTTATTTTACGGGATGGTATGAAACACCGCTTGGGGTGACCGCGAATACTGAACAAGCTCGAGAGCTTGCGCTCGGAGCGACCATGTTCCATTGGGGTCTACACCCTTGGGCCATTTACGGTGTTGTAGCGTTGTCGTTGGCATTCTTTACGTATAATAAAGGCCTGCCACTTTCGATGCGTTCGGTCTTTTATCCAATACTGGGCGATCGTGCTTGGGGCTGGGCGGGGCATATCATTGATATTTTGGCCGTTCTGGCGACGCTATTTGGTTTAGCGACGTCTTTAGGTCTAGGTGCACAGCAAGCCGCGAGCGGCATTCACCATGTATTTGGTGTCGAATCAGGCATGACCCTGCAGGTTATCGTTATTGCCGTTGTGACGCTGCTAGCGGTGGTATCGGTACTGCGTGGTATTGATGGTGGCGTTAAGGTCATCAGTAACATCAACATGATCATCGCTTTCTTATTGCTGGCTCTAGTCGCTTTAATAGGATATGCCGTTACATTTGCGTCAATCCCTGACACATTATTTGCCTACTTGAAAAACATCGTACCGCTGAGTAACCCTCATGGTCGTGACGATGAAGCATGGATGCACGGTTGGACAGTATTCTACTGGGCTTGGTGGATTTCATGGTCCCCATTTGTCGGGATGTTTATTGCTCGTGTCTCAAAAGGACGCACAGTTAGACAATTCATCACCGCCGTTCTAATTGTACCTACATCCGTGACTATTGTGTGGATGTCAGTGTTTGGCGGCCTTGCGATTGATCAAGTTGTCAATGAGGTAGGTACGTTAGGTGCTAATGGATTACGCGAAGTACCACTCGCGATGTTCGAGATGTTTGATGCGTTGCCAATGGGTACATTCCTGTCTGTGATTGCCGTGATACTCGTATTGGTGTTCTTTATCACATCATCGGATTCAGGCTCGTTAGTTATCGATAGCATTACTGCTGGTGGTAAAGTGGATGCACCAGTAATTCAACGCGTTTTCTGGGCATTTATGGAAGGTGCAATCGCGGTGGCTTTACTTTGGATTGGTGGTAGTCAGGCTATCGAAGCGCTGCAAGCAGGCGCGATTTCATCGGCGCTGCCGTTTACCTTCATCTTGTTAGCGATGTGCGTTAGCTTGTTGATGGGTATGAGAACAGAACGCACATAACGAACGGTTAATGTGGGTGTGAATTAAAAAGAGTGGCAGATGCCGCTCTTTTTTTTTGAATCAAGTGTTCGATAGGCCGTCGAATACAATAATAACTCGATAGGTATGCTCAATATATTTTCGGGTTATACATAATAAACCCGGTTGTAATATACCGGCATTAATCATCATTGTTCTGAGACTAACATGTCATTTTCACCAGCATGTCATTCATTCCTATTGACCCAACGCAGCACGATTAATGATGAAACTTGAATAACGTCAATAAATTAACAGACAAAATATTGACGGTCGATTTTACAACGAAAGTTGGATATTATCTGCCCGCGACACCTTAAGGACTAACACGATTAGTTGAATATTAAGTTACAAAAAGAATAATAACCTATGAAATTATCACTAAAGCAAAAGCTTATTACGGCAATGTTGTCTGCCGTGCTATTAATGGCGGTAGTATTAACAATGCTATCGGCAAAGCAACTTTCTAACCAAACCCACAATGCCATTTCAAGTCGAGCGAATACAGTATCGTTAGCGGCGGTTGAAGGCATAGGGAACTGGATTGATATTAGAAAAAACATTGCATCAGCATTTAATTCCTTTTCAGCAACAGAAGACAAAGTCCCATACCTGCAACAGGCTCGAATTTCCGGTGGCTTCGATGACATCTTCTTAGGGACGCCAAACGGTGAGATGTATCGCTCACATCCAGAGCGCAACAGAGCGGATTATGATCCGAGAACTCGCCCTTGGTACCAAGACGCTCAAACCGCGAACAAGCAGATCATTACCGAAGCGTATCAAGATGCCATTACTAACGCGTTGCTTGTGACCATTGCAGAGCCAATAAAAAGCAATGGTCAATTAGTCGGCATTGTCGGTGCGGATGTGCTGATTGATCAGTTAGTCGACGATGTCATCAGCCTTAATGTTGGTCATAACGCAAGTGCTATGCTGATTGATTTGTCTAACGGCACTTTTCTCGCTCATGAAAATACCGCTTTATTATTAAAATCCACCACTGAACTCAACCCTACACTAACGGCTAGAACCATTAGCGATTTAGCGTCCAGTGGTGAGGTTGCAGACGTAGAAGTCCAAGGCCTGGATAAGATGTTGTATTTCACTAAGGTGCCTGACACAAACTGGGTGCTGGCCGTTGAACTTGACAAAAATACCGAGTTAGCCGATCTCAACAGTGCCTTAACCCAATTGATTATGACCTCTGTACTTATCGTTATCTTTGTCGCGGCGATCGCTTCTTGGATGGTGAGTCTACTGGTGACCGAATTAGGCCGAGTATCAAAAGCGTTGGCTGAAATTGCGTCTGGCGAAGGTGATTTAACTCGTCGTTTGGAGCCCAAAAGTAACGATGAAGTTGGGCAGCTGGCCCGAAACTTTAATACCTTTGTGAGTTACATGCATGAAACGATTACACAGCTGACACGCGTCTCAGAGTCGTTATCTGACCAAGCTAAGGATACGGCATCACACGCGCGCGTTAGAAGCCAGAGAATTCAAACCCAGCAAGATGAAATTAATATGGTGGCTACGGCAATCAATGAAATGGCTGCCGCGACGCAAGAAATCGCTAATAATGCCGAGATGACCGCGAATAATTCATCGGAGGCTGTTGAAGCGAGTAATCATGGGGCTGAGCAGGTTTCTGCCACTCAAGGTTCGATTCAAAACCTGGCCTCTGAGGTCGAGGTTACCACGGGTGTTATCCGTGAGTTAGAAGTGCACGGCAGTAGTATTAATACCATACTATCTACCATTCAAGGCATTGCAGAGCAAACCAATTTATTGGCGTTAAATGCAGCAATTGAAGCGGCGAGAGCAGGGGAGCAAGGAAGAGGGTTCGCGGTGGTGGCCGATGAGGTTCGAGTCTTGAGCCAACGTACACACGCGTCTACACAAGAAATTCAACATATGATCGAGACGCTTCAAGCCACGACAGCTAAAGCCGTTGGTATTATGGGTGACAGTCGAGGCCTCGCTGAGACGAGTGTCGATGATGCGAATAGTGCTGCCGCAAGTTTGACGCAGATTTTATCGGCGGTGAGCCAAATTAGTGACATGGCAACACAAATAGCCACTGCAGCAGAAGAGCAAGCGTCGGTGACGTCGGAAGTGACACGCAATACGCAAGGGATTCGCGATGTTTCAGATGAGCTTGCAGAAGAAGCGCACGAGGCGGCACAGCAAGCTGTAGAGCTCTCCGAGCTGTCTCAGAAGCTACAAAGTGAAATAGGTCGCTTTAAAGTGTAATGTTCTTAAGTGCTGCATTTTTAAGTGCAGCACCATTACGTAGTGTGTTTTAGAGAGAGTGCTGAATAGCGATAGTGATTTTCAACTGCTTTATCGCTATTAAGCTCCTTAGATATTACAGCCAAACATCGTTGAGTACCGTACTGTCATCATAATGATAGGCGATTTGAGCTTGTAACAACTCTGCTGTCGCGACGGCGTCGGTAAGGGCATGATGCGGCAGGTAATCTGGGAGTCCATAACGACGGCGAGTCTGCCCCAGTCGCACTGAATCAGCTTGTTTGCCTTTAAGCATATTGATGACGCCACCGGTCATTTTAGTCTGGTAACTTGATTCAATTTGCATGGTATCGACAACAGGAAACTCTATCCCTTCACCAATCATCCCCTTTAAGGCACTATCAAGGAAGCCACGTTCTATCGGATTATAATGAACGACAATAATTTTGCCGGCCAAAGCCTCCAATACATCCCCTAAAATATCTTTAAGTTTTGGTGCATCTAAGATGTCGTTGTGGGTGATACCATGAATCACAACAGACTCTTCTTCTAGCGTCGCTTTGGGTCTGACGGTCCAATGCTGTGCTTGGTTTAGTCGAATCCTAGATGTACTGAATGGCACAAGCCCTATCGATAAAATGCCGTCTTTATCTGGGTCTAAGCCCGTTGTCTCAAAGTCCAAAGCGACAAAAGACACATCTTTCAATAATGTATTGCCACTGGGAAGGCCTTCGCCATAAAAGCTTTTTAGGCGGGAGTCCTCCATACGTTCTGCCAATGTTTTAAACTTGGCTTGCCATTGTATATTGGGGCCGCTGAATAGTTTTTTTATCATAATCCATACCTAACCATAGGCGGTCCCTATTTGAAATTGTTGTTGGCTTGATAACGAAATTTTAGGAAATTTTGACCATTACTCAAGACTTGGAAAGCATCTTTGAGATTGCGGCGTTCAAAATCCGATAAATTTTCTGGCTCGATGTTATTGTCTGGAGCAATGCCCATTTGTACATCCATCGCTTGATGGCTAATACGTACCATGGAGATAAATTCCATCGCGTCTTTTAGGTCTCGAGCTCTTCCCTTGGGTAGTATGCCAGCATCATGTATATCATCTAATCGCTCAAAGGAATTGGTCGAGCGAGAACCTACCGCTAAAGCATGGACGCGGATCAGGTCGGCTAATGGCGCGGTTCCTCTACGTTTTAGGTTGATAGAGTTATTGTGCTGACCATCTTTTTCCATTACAAAGTCTTTGAAAAAGCCCAGTGGAGGTTTGCGGTTTAATGCATTACGAGCGAGGCAGGCGAGGAAGCGGTTATTTCGACGTGCGCGTCGTACAATAAAGCTGTTCAGTTGTTCTGCCCATTTTAATTTGCCGTAGACCCCATCTAGGTCAAAAAAGATCGAGGCGTTGAGCAAGGCTTTCGGATTGGGATCATCTATCCAATCAGAAAAGCAGGCTTCCCACTCTTTTCTGGTCATACGCCATTCAGGGTTGGTCGCCATAATGTCACCCGTGCAATAGGTATAACCGCAATCGGCGAGCGCATCGCAAATAAATGTCGTGAATGCTTTGAAGTATTCCCCATGCTTTTCTTCGCTGTAGCTGTCATCGAGAATGATAGCGTTGTCTTGGTCTGTGACCATGAGTTGCTCATCGCGTCCCATAGAACCGAGTGCAAGAAAGCAGTAAGGAATCGGCGCATGTCCCAGCTTTTCTTCGGCCAGCTCGATAATTCGTTGTTTGAAACTACGCCCAATTACGGACATGGCAGTACCGACCATATGTGCATTGGCATCTTCGTTAACCAAGCGCACGAAACTATCGCGAACCTGATCCGACAACTGAGCCAATTCCTCAACAGTTTGCTGTTGAAAAATACTGCTGACTAAAAGCAATGAGTTTTGCGATTCATAACGAACGATATCGGTGGTTTCAATGACACCGAGCGGTATCTTATTTTTGACGACTGGAAGGTGATGAACGTTGTAACGTAACATAATGAGCATTGCTTCATAGACGTACGCGTTGTGGTCGAGTGAAATGAGGTCGGTTGACATCACGCTAGCTACTTCATCCAGTGGGCTTAGGTTTTGCGCCAGTACGCGAGTGCATAAATCACGATCTGTGATAATTCCTACGATGGGTGATGAATCATCTTCATCATTTTCAGTAATATCTGGATTGAGAATAAGCAGCGACGAGACTTGCTCGTCGGCCATCTGCTTCGCGGCTTCTTGAATCGTTCTGTGACGATCGATGGTCGCGGCTTCGCCAGTGAGCAATGTGCGAACTTTTGAAGTGGTCAAATCATTGGTGTTACTGTTATTGGAGACCGTTTGTCTAAGCCTAACTCTATCCTCGACTTCAACAAAGTCCGCAAACGAATCAAAGTTGTCGTAAAGCTCCTGGAACACTTCTGCCGATAAACAGTACACAAGGGTATCTTCAACCGCTTTTGCTGGAAAACGTACTTTATTGTTGGTCAACAGCCCCATTTGCCCAAACAGATCGCCTTCATCGAGCCTATTGTACAGCTCGCCCTTACGTCGATAGACCTCAACGACGCCACTTCGAACCATATACAAATCGTTGATTTCGTCGCCAAAATGAACGATAGGTGTATCTTGTCGGTAGTAGGCGATCTCAATGTGTTGCGAAACATGCAACACGGTTTCTTCTGGCAGTTCATCGAAGGGGGGGTAGCTGGTGAGGAAGTGTTGGATCTCTATGAGTTCTGCGTCCATGTGAGGCCTTAATGACTATTTGGTGATCTCGTGATCTAATCATTTAATAGTACACGCAGAAATGAAAAAGGTCAGCCGAAGCTGACCTTTATTTTATCGAAACGTTCTAGATAACATCTTGATTACTTAGAAACTGATGACTCACATCAAGCACGAAAACCTCTTTTGGTTTTCGTCACTTACCTTCCCCAAAGTACTTAAAGAACGGCAGCAATACCTTTGCACAACGGTGTCATATTGGATTTTGTCATGCCAGCAACGCTGATTCGGCCAGAGCCTACAATGTAGATCGCAAACTCGTCTTTTAGCTGATTCACTTGCTCTTTAGACAGACCTGAGAAAGAAAACATACCGTTTTGTCTTTCAATGAAGCTGAAATCTGCATTGACGCCTTCAGCTTTCAGAGTTTCCACAAAAAGGCCGCGCATTTCTTGGATACGGTCACGCATTTCGGCCACTTCATTTTCCCACTCTGCGCGAAGGGCTGCGTCGTTTAGAATATAAGTCACAACCGCCGCACCATGTGCTGGTGGGTTAGAGTAGATAGAGCGAATGATGCCTTTTACTTGAGAAAAAGCGGTTTCTGCGATGTCGTTCGACGCGGCAACTAAAGTAAAGGCGCCGACACGTTCGTTATAAAGGCCGAAGTTTTTCGAGAACGAGCTCGCAACCAATATCTCTTTATTGTGTTTTGCAAAAATGCGCAGACCTTGAGCATCTTCTTCTACACCCTTAGCGAAGCCTTGGTAGGCAAAATCAAATAATGGGATAAGACCTTTATCAGCCACTAATTTTGCTAGCTGTTCCCATTCAGGCAATGTTGGGTCAATACCGGTTGGGTTGTGACAGCAGCCGTGCAGAAGAACAATATCACCTGCGCTCGCTTGCTCTAAATCCGCAACCATCCCAGCAAAGTCTTTGTCTTTGCTCTCTGAGTTGTAGTAGCTATATTGAGCCGTTTCGATACCTGCTGCAGCAAAGACACCATTATGGTTAGCCCATGTTGGGTTACTGATCCAAATTTTTGCGCCCGTCAGTTGACGTTTAATGAATTCACCAGCGACGCGTAAGGCACCCGTACCACCTGGCGCTTGCGCAGTTTTTGCGAGCTTTTGGGTGACGATTTGAGACTCTTCACCAAACAGGAGTTTTTGTACAGCAAGACCATACTCAGCCGTGCCTTCAATCGTGAGATAAGATTTGGTTTTTTCGTTTTCTAGAAGTGCGGCTTCCGCTTTCTTTACGGTAGCAAGAACAGGGGTCTGACCTTGCTCATTTTTATAAATACCCACACCAAGGTTAATCTTCTCAGCTCGAGTATCTTTTTTAAACTCTTCAGTGAGGCCTAGTATAGGGTCAGCGGGCGCGGCAACAACTTTTTCAAACATAATCTTCATCCATGTTAATTGAAGGGGCAAATGTGAACATATTTTGTAACGATAACAGCCTATTTATACCTTTGTAGGCTATACGTGACAACCAGATTAAAGAAGAAAAACAAAAATTAGTTTGATTTGAAGCAGAAAAGGTCATTAATTCATTATTTTTACAGTTTTACTTTGTTATCAGTATGGCGGGAACTTCGATAACGAGAGCGATCCTGAACGGGTAGAATGGGTATGTCCCATTCAGGATTCATTAACATGTTATTTCGTTGCGTTTATTTCTTTAGGTCTATTTCAGATTCTATTGCTTGGGTTTCGATATCAGGATGTTGATCAAGTTGCTCTTTGAACCAATCATTTAAATGTCTCACCACGGCGGAAACTGCGTGTTCCTTGGAGGGAGGGATTGTATCAGTTATATTTAATTTTTCTTTAGGGTGTAGCCCTGTTTCGTCTTCCGCAACGTGGAGCCAGTCGGGGTGCCAATAATACGGTTGACCATTAGAGGCTTCCCATTTGTGAACGCCATTTGACTCTCCACGATAGTGAATATCTGATTCGGTAAATTTGCTCATTATCATTGCCTTCTCGTCGTTCGGAACCTTAACGTTAAATGTAGTTTGGTCGCGTGAAAAAACCAACATTAACTATGAGTTGAAAGCGAAACCTAAAGATGCAATTTTGTTCACTTGAAAACGATGATGCCGACATTAAAAAAGGTCACCCAAAAGGTGACCTTTAATATTCATTGAAGTGTATTAATAGAGCTTATTAACTAAGCCACAATCAATGCTTCTTAGAAGTTAGCTGAGCGTGGGGTACGTGGGAATGGAATCACGTCACGAACGTTGCCCATGCCGGTTACGTAAGAGACTAAGCGCTCAAAACCAAGACCGAAACCAGCGTGTGGCACTGTGCCGTATTTACGTAGGTCGCGGTACCAGCTCATGTGCTCAGGGTCGATACCCATAGCAATCATACGCTCATCAAGTACATCTAGACGCTCTTCACGTTGTGCACCACCGATGATTTCACCGATGCCTGGTGCGAGTACGTCCATCGCAGCAACCGTCTTGCCATCGTCGTTTAAGCGCATGTAGAAAGCTTTGATGTCTTTCGGGTAGTTCTTAACGATAACTGGTGCTTTGAAGTGCTCTTCAGCTAGGTAACGCTCATGCTCAGAAGACATGTCAATGCCCCACTCAACGTCAAATTCAAATTTCTTACCAGAATCTAGTAGGATTTGGATGGCGTCAGTGTAGTCAACTTGTGCGAAATCAGCGTCAACAAATTGCTCTAGGCGAGTGATAGCTTGCTTGTCGATGCGAGAAGCAAAGAACTCAAGATCGTCGCGGCGCTCTTCAAGAACAGCGGCGAAGACATACTTAAGCATGTCTTCAGCGAGTTTTGCTGCATCATCAAGATCTGCAAACGCAATCTCTGGTTCAACCATCCAGAACTCAGCTAGGTGGCGACTTGTGTTCGAGTTTTCAGCACGGAACGTAGGGCCGAACGTGTAAACTTTGCTTAGTGCACAAGCGTAAGCTTCCGCATTAAGTTGGCCAGATACCGTTAGGAACGTTTCTTTACCGAAGAAATCTTCATTGAAATCAACCTTGCCTTCGTCGGTACGAGGTAGGTTTTCCATATCTAGCGTAGATACGCGGAACATTTCGCCTGCGCCTTCTGCATCAGATGCCGTGATAAGCGGAGCTGAAGTCCAGAAGAAACCTTGCTCGTGGTAGAAGCGGTGAATCGCTTGGGATAGACAGTTACGTACACGGGCTACTGCACCGATCACGTTGGTACGTGGACGAAGGTGAGCCACTTCACGAAGGTATTCGATAGAGTGACGTGTCTTAGCCATTGGGTAAGTATCCGCGTCTTCAACCCAACCAACGACTTTGACGTCGGTTGCCGCAAGTTCAAAATCTTGACCTTTTGCAGGAGACTCTACAATCTTACCTGTTACTTCAACAGAGCAACCAGTGGTTAGCTTAAGTACTTCGTCGTCATAATTGTTAAGATTATTAGGGACCACGGCCTGAATCGGGTCGAAACAAGAGCCGTCGTAAATGGCAAGGAAAGAGATTCCAGCTTTGGAATCACGACGTGAACGGATCCAGCCGCGAACAGTGACTTCACTGTCTACCGCTAGCTTGCCGCCAAGTACGTCTGTTACAGGCGCGTAAGTCATGTTATTAATCTTCTCCATGGAGGTAAAAACGCAACCCAATGGCGACTGTTTAAAATACAAGCACGACATTGAGTTGATTATAAATTTCTCGTAAGAGGGATATATTACCTGTCAATTTTCATGGTTCAACCTTTATTGTGGTTATTCAGCTTTTATTGTTGCCCTTCAGGCTCGTGTTGAGGCCATTGTGTCCCGTTTTGCTGTTATTTAACGCGTTTTTTACTACGCGACACCATTTTCCTTTAACTCAAGATACGGTTTACCTTTGCCGCTATTGAGATTCAGTGTCGTGATTGCTCAACACAAATTGATTGAGTAAGGTTTCTAGCTGATGCGAAAGCTGTTGCAAATCAATACTAATTTGATGTGTCTGCGTCGCTGAGCTTGATGCTTCATTGGCGTGCTCAGTGATCACTGCGGTTTTTTGTCCAACACTTAAACTGGTTTGTCGATTGGTTAGTATCTGGGTTTGAACGTTATTGGCAATCTCAGTTGTCGACTCAATGTGTGAGACCATCTGCTGCATTTTTTGAGCAAGGGTTTGGACATCATTGGCACGTTGGTGAGCGGTGATCGATACATCATGAACGGACTGAACCGAGACGCTACTGCCATGCTGGAACTTGACAATAATCGCTTCGATGTCACTGGTTGCTTCGGTTGTTCTACTCGCCAGTGAGCGTACTTCATCGGCCACAACCGCAAAGCCTCGTCCTTGTTCACCTGCTCGTGCTGCTTCGATGGCGGCGTTAAGTGCGAGTAGGTTAGTCTGATCTGCAATCCCTTTGATGGTGGAAAGAATGGCAGATACTTGTACCGTTTGTTCATTGAGTTCAGAAATATGTGTCGATACCTGAGTAATGTCCTGAACTAATGATTCTATGTCATTACTTGCTATATGAGCTTCCGAACTGCTCTGTTTGGTGAGCTCACTAGTTTGTTGCATCAATTGCGAAGCACGTTCCGTTGCGTCGCTAACGGTTGCTTGCTGGCCTTCAAGCATTTGCATGTTGGCTTCTACCGCGGCAGTTTCAGTCAGCTGTCGTTTTGCTGTCGCCTCATTACTTTGCGCAATTCGTGTCAGTTTATCGGCATTCCCACTGACGATTTTTGCTGTTCTTTGGACTTTATTTAAGCTGTCTGAGACGGTGTCTAAAAAGGCGTTCATGTCGGTTGTTAGATCGCCGATTTCGTCATTCTGCTGTGGTGATAGACGAATAGAAAGGTCTTTACTGTCACTGACTTGCTTCATGAACTTTGACGTTGTCTGAACTGGGCCGACAATAAAACGACGAGCAATGAAGATTGTGGCAAGGTAACCGAGCAGGGCAATAATGCTCATAATCGCGACAGCAATTGCTGTACGTTTGTTGATGAGGGCGTTGACGTGTTCTAGATTGTATTCGATGCGTATGGCACCGAGTACCTCGCCTTCAGGCGTCATATGACATGCAATGCAATTTGTCCCGCGATAGTCTGCACTGGCTGTCATTGGCAGAGCAACCACTAAACCATTTCCCCAATCGGCCTTAAATGGCTCGAGAACCGTTTCTCCACGTAGCGCTCGCTGGTCTATCTGGTCTAATGCAACTTGATTATCTAGCCCCCCACCATAGATTTTCGTGACAGCGTTACCTCGTAACACTCGTACATTTTCTACGTTTTCTTGAGCAAGAGCTTTGTGCCGTAGTGTTTCTTTTTGCGCCATGGTGCCGGTGAGCATCATCATGTTCAAGCTGTCAAAATAGTTGCTGGCCTTGTCCTTTAGCTGCTCACTGAGTACCGAGTAGATAAGTTCGCGTTGTTGACTATATTGATAAGCGGTGGAGGCCACGACGACTAAGCCAAATACCAACATGAGGGTAACAAGAAGCTTGTTTGTGATAGAAAGACGTATTTTTTTAATGGATAGACGCATAATGATTATTGTTTTTTAGTTAGCGTAATGGGCTGATAATGTGAATTTTAAGTTAATCTCTCTGGTTGTTAAAAGGGTATGATATAAAAACCTCGTAATGCTCATGGTTTTACTGCATCGGACAATAAAAGATGAGATTTAGTGCAGCTAATTCATTGTTTTAAGTAATGTGTTGGGGGTTTCTAACCGGGACTATTACTGGCTTTTATTGTCTCAGCATGAGGTATTTAATCGTGATATGAACCCCATAAAAATATGTGATCTTTGACTTGGCATTGACAGACACGAGGCTAGAGCGGCGTACAACTCACCTATACTGGTGTAACAATATGTAACTGCGCGAGCTGGGGGTTGATATCAAAGAAAATAATGACGATCGTTGGGTCTGGGGACGATCTAATATTCGACGTATAGCGATAATTATTAGCTTGACCGGCTTATCTCTTTATTACATTTGGGTTTTGTATTTGGCGACACAACCACAAGTTTCCCTTGGCTATCAAACCTATTACATCGATAAGAAAACTCGGTTTTGGGGTAAAGATAATGGTCAGTTATTGTTGGGGGAAAGTGGTGTGATTAATGTTGCTAAGTCGTCTCCTTACTTGAGTCGTGAAGGTTGGAATGACAAGGCCGAAGGCGACTCTCGGGTGTTACTACATCAAGGCGGGTTATTTTTTAACATGACAACATTGCCAAGCAGTCACCATCTGCATGTTTCGATGACACTCGACAGGGCGATTACTGAACCTGTTTATGCCTCCCTGAATGGAGGTATTCGTGTCGAATTGCATCCACGAAGCACCAACACTCTCGAAGGGGCTGTGGTGTTAACCTCGCATGATATGAAAGAACCACTTCAGCACCTTGAGTTTGAAACACCGGCGAGTCTATCTGTGACGCAAATAAAGCTGCTAGCCCAACCCATTACCCATGCACTAGGGAGCCGCTAATGCTACTCAATACTCAGTTATCACCACTCAACAATCGGGTAAGGTCTTGTCAGACTGTCACTACAGAGCGACCAAGTTTATTGGTAAGTAAAGAACAATGGATAACTATCGTTCTTGCCGTGGTTGTGAGTCGATTAGCATTTTATGTAATCGGTTTATTAGGTGCACAAACGTTTAATCCGGAAAGTACTGCTGGGTTAGATGTCTGGCACCAAGTCTGTCGTTTTGATTGTATTTGGTTTCAGCGCATTGCAGACAATGGTTACGATCTTGTTCCGACCTGGATGAGGGGAGGGAATGCCGCCAACTGGGCATTTATGCCAATGTCACCCTTTTTGGGTTGGTTGATGGCCAAGTTGACCGGAATTACAGAACTCGCGCTGATTATCGTCTCCAATATTACATTTTTTCTCAGTGTGCCGGTTTTGCTTATGGCATTGAAGCAACTTAAGTTTTCGGTTGAAACACAGGAAGCGGCGATATGGTTGTTGTGCTTCTCTCCTTATACCGTGTACTCGATGGCTGGCTATTCAGAACCCCTTTACATTGCCCTTGTCAGTGGCGTATTTCTTGCCTGCTACCGACAACAATGGGCAGTCGTAGCATTACTAGGGATGTTAGCGGCCGTTACTCGAAACCTTGGTGTCATGCTAGTGTTTCCTGTCTTGATTTTTGGTGTGCAATACTACGGAGTGCGAAGCTTTATGCTCTTGAAAGAGAAAGCCTTGCGAGTCGTGTTGTCTATTTGGTTAATCCCCCTAGGCTTTTTCAGTTACATGGCATATCTTCATTTTTGGATGGGCGATGCCTTGGCATTTGGTCATATTCAGATTGCATGGGGAAGAACACTGACCAACCCGCTTCATTGGCTTAGCTATGGCGTAGAACAAGGGGGCCCCAAGCTGTATTTGGTGATTGTCACGTTGTTTGGAGTTGGACTCAATGTCTATTTGTTTGCTAAGAAACGATATGCTGAAGCGGTATTTATGATGATCAATTTGTTGATCCCGCTTTCATCAGGCGTGAATGCGATGCCACGATATATTTTTGGTCTCTATCCAACGTTGTTGGCCATTTTAATGCTTTTTGAACGCTACCCTCGTACAAAAGCACCGGTACTATTAGTGTGTTCTTCGGTATCTAGCCTGATTGCAATCGGTTTTTTCTCAAAGTTATTCTTCACAGTATAACTTGAGCAAATGATTCGTTTTCAGTAGGATTGCCTGTCATTTTTATTCAGAGCATTCCTATGAAAACTGAGTTGTATAAAGAGTTCATGTTTGAAGCCGCACATCATCTACCGCATGTTCCAGAGGGGCATAAATGTGGTCGCTTACATGGCCACTCTTTTCTAGTTCGCTTATACGTTGAAGGTGAAGTGGATCCACATACAGGTTGGATTATTGATTTTTCAGAGATAAAAGCTGTATTTAAGCCGATATATGATCGCTTAGACCACTACTACCTGAACGACATTGAGGGGTTAGAGAACCCAACAAGTGAAGTATTGGCTAAGTGGATTTGGGATCAATTAAAACCATCACTTCCTCTGTTGAGTAAAGTTGAGATCAAAGAGACCTGCACGGCTGGTTGTATTTACGTAGGCTAGGGTATTTCTCTTGAATAAAAAAGCCCAAAGTGAGTCACTTTGGGCTTTTTGCTATTGGATGTCCTGTCTTGAAATATGCCCCGTACTGAAATGTTTTACGCACTGGAGTCGAGTCATTTAACAGGGGTAAACTACATTAACACACCACTTTTATAGCAAGGCCACCTTGAGAGGTTTCGCGATATTTGGCGTTCATGTCTTTACCTGTTTCTAGCATGGTTTCAATAACCTTATCTAATGAAACACGAGGCGCCGACGCACGACGTAGCGCCATACGAGTCGAGTTAATCGCCTTCACTGCGGCAATACCATTACGTTCAATACAAGGCACCTGTACTTGGCCTGCAACAGGGTCACAAGTTAAGCCAAGATTATGCTCCATAGCAATTTCTGCGGCCATGCAGACTTGCTCTGGGCTTCCGCCCATAAGCTCAGCAAGACCAGCAGCGGCCATCGAACACGCCACGCCCACTTCACCTTGACAGCCTACCTCAGCACCAGAAATAGAAGCATTTTGCTTGTATAATCCGCCTACCGCGCCAGACGCCGCGAAATAACGAATGTAATCTTTTTCTGTCACAGTTTGAATGAACTTGTCATAGTAAGCGAGGACAGCAGGGATAATGCCACAAGCGCCATTGGTTGGCGCAGTCACAACACGACCGCCCGCTGCGTTTTCTTCGTTGACGGCAAAAGCATACATGTTCACCCAGTCAACAACAGCCATTGGGTCGGTGTTTGTTTTTTCTGATGTCAGTAGCTGCTGGCGAAGCGCCGCCGCACGACGTGGTACGCGAAGTGGACCTGGCAAAATGCCTTCAGTGTTCATCCCGCGATCCATACACTCACGCATGGTTTTCCAAATGTTGGCAAAGTAAGTTCGAACGTCATCATCTGAGTAAGCCGCATGCTCGTTCGCCATCACTAACGTGCTAATAGACAAGCCATGTTCTTTACATTGGTTGACTAACTCTTCTGCCGTGTTGAACTCATATGGCGCCTTGATAGCGGACGTCACTTCTTTGCCGAAGTTTTCTTCGTCAACAATGAAACCACCACCAATAGAATAATAGGTTTTTGAATAGGCGACGTCTTCATCAATCCAAGCATGGATTTGCATACCGTTTTCATGAAGAGATAAGTTTGAAGAGTGGAAGTTCATTCCGCTGTCGCGAGGAAACGAAACCGTATGGCAATGCATACCAACAGGTAGACGTTCTGTTTCTTCAACTCGAGCAATAAAGCCTGGAATAGAATCGATATCGACTTTCTCAGGAGAGTTACCTGCTAACCCCATGATAATCGCGATATCAGTGTGGTGACCTTTCCCTGTCAGTGATAGTGATCCATAAACATCTACGGTGATTTTGGTGATATCGCGTAATTTACCCATCGAGCGTAAATCGTCGATAAACTCTTTACCCGCTTTCATTGGGCCTACCGTGTGAGAACTTGAAGGACCAACACCAATTTTATAGATATCGAAAACACTAATCATACTGATTTACCTCTAGAAAAGCCCCCTCGAACGAGGAGGCTTAAATTATTGTTATAGGGTGTTTATTTGGCTAATTGACGGAGTCAATTAAAAAGCGCCGTAGATTACAGAAGTAATGGCTGCGATACCACATAGTGCTGTAAAGATTTGTACAGGCGTAGAGGTTTTCAATTTTGCCATTGCCGGTACTTTGCGCATTGCATAAACAGGCATTAGGAACAAAATAGCCGCAATCATCGGAGCGCCCATGGTTTCAATCATGCCAAGGATGCTTGGGTTGATGATTGATACGATCCAAGTAGTGATAACGATGAACAGTAGCGATACTTTTTCAATCTTTTTAACTGGCATTTTAGAGCGAGATTTGCCTAAGCCAACTAGACCTTCGTGCGCACCCAAGAAGTGCCCAAAGTAGCTAGAAGTAATCGCAGCGAACGCAACTACTGGACCAAGAATAGAAATAAGTGGCGATTCATGAACGTTTGCTAAGTAAGACAGTACGCTGATGTTTTGCTCTTGAGCGGTCGCAAGTTGTTCTGGTGAAAGAGACAGAACAACAGAGAACACAAAGAACATAACAAATGTCATCAGCATCATTGCTGCGCCACCAGTAATCATGTCTGTTTTCTTCACAGCATCGTCACCGTATACACGACGTTGCTCTTTAGAGAACTGGCTGATAATAGGGCTGTGGTTGAATGAGAAAACGATAATTGGGATGGCTAACCAAATAACAGAAGGCATTGAACCCCAGTCAGGACTCACGCTTGCCATTGATGTATTCCAATCTGGAATTAGGTACAGCGATAATGCGAGTAAAATCGCAACCAGCGGGTAAACCATTATTGATGTGGCTTTTAGCATAAGCTCTTTACCGAATACCACACCACATGTCATTGCTGCAATTAAACAGCCAGACAGTAACCAACGAGGAATGGACTCCATACCCATTTGGTTGACGAGGAAGGAATCGACTGTGTTAGTGATGCCAACACCGTAGATAAGAACAATAGGATAAATGGCGAAAAAGTAAGCAAAAGTAATAAGGTTTGCGCCAGTTTTACCAAAATGTTCTTCTACCGTATCGGTAATATCGGCATCTGGATTTTTAGCTGAAAGAACAAAGCGCGCTAAACTTTTATGAGCGAACCAAGTCATTGGAGCCGCTATTAGCGCTAGGATAACTAATGGCCAGAAGCCACCCGCACCGGCTTTAATTGGTAGGAAAAGTACACCCGCACCTACCGCGGTACCGAATAAAGACAATGCCCAAGTGAAATCTTTGTAAGTCCACTTAGAAGAAGTGCGGCTAGCAGCCGTAGTTGTTGTTGAAGTAGTCATTTATGTTACTCATTTTTGGGAACAGGAAATAAGTCGGGAGGAGTTTGCAACGTTTTTACGTGCAAAAATTAGATCTAGGTCATGATTTTGCGGGGTCTATTCATAGTGCTGATGAATTCGTTAATTGGGTCACGTTTTTATTGTGCTACAGATTAGTTCCGCTAATTTTCAGATTAGTTTAACTAATGATAATTAGCGGAAACGATTGCGTTTTGTGACTAAGATGTGAGGCTATTGTTGCGTAAGTTGATGCTGGAGGCTTTGGATTATTTGTGCGGTTACGCCCCATATGAAATGGGTCTTGTATGGGATGGCCAAAACTCGGTGATTCTGCCCCTTTATATTGAAACGGTGCATTGTCATGTTTGATGTATGAGCTAAAAAATCGAGAGGAACTTCGAATAGATAATCGACTTCATTTTTATCTACCCTGGGTTGGTAGGTTGGTTTAACGAACGCAATGATAGGCGTGACTTGAAATTGAGTGATCGTAATGAGATCGGGTAAATGCCCGATCACTTCTACTTCATCGTACCTTAACCCGATTTCTTCTTCAGCTTCTCTTAAAGCGGTAAAGTGGGCGTTGGGATCGCTAGGCTCCACTTTACCGCCAGGAAAACTAATTTGCCCTGGGTGGTGTTTCAGGTGTTTAGCTCGCTTCGTAAGGATGACTTGTAGGCGTCCGTTTCTCTCAACCAAGCCTATGAGTACACTAGCAGCGCGGAGTGTTAGGTGTTGAACATGCGCTGAACGTTGCTTTGATTCAGGGTGATAATCAGAAAGCGCATGCAGCTGAAAGCGTTGTAGAAATTCATATCGAGTCATCTAATGCTACGCTACCGACGCTAAGTATTCATTGATTTGATCTTTGACGACCTGCATTTCTGCGACCACCAAATTAATATCTTCTACATTTGGAGCTTCATTATTTCGAGTCATACCTTCAATGGCCTCTAGTTTATCTACGGCCTTCGTTTCCCCAAAGCTAGCGAGGATCCCTTTTAGGGAGTGTGCAGTAATGAACAACTCACTCCAGTTTTGTGTCTGATATAGGTTGAGCACCGTCTCAGCCCCATTCTCATGTTCTTCCATAAAGGCCATAAAAACGGCTGCGATGATGTCTTCGTCATTGTCCATATAACTACGCAGTACATCGAAATCAATCATTGTTTAGTCCTTTTATTATTCATCGTTGGCAAGCTTAAAGTGATCACGTTTACTTCTTACTTCATATACTTACAAAATAGTACAGCTGGTGTAAAAATGAAAATAGAAACACCTATCATCTAAACTTCCTAGATTTGGGCGGCAAGAATCTAGTACTTTACGACTAGAAATCAAAAAAAATGAGTCATTCTTTAGCTGTAAACTTTGATGCATAGAATAAACCTGTCTATTCTTATTTGTGCGACATATGTAACAAAAAACAAACAATCGCTTCGTCAGGCTAGTGTTGCGACACAAAATAATAAGGAACATTGAATGAGCGCAAGGATAGAAACGCCCAATACGACAAGTCAAGGTTCAGACTATAACGAAAAAAATACAGACTTTTACTCAAAGTACATTAAGGATGTCGTTGGGATTGACTTGCTGACGCCCGAACAAGAGTATCACTATGCAACACTTGCCCGAAGAGGTGAGAAAGCCGCGAGAGATGTATTGATCGAATCCAACCTTCGACTTGTTGTGAAAATCGCTAGAGGCTACACAAAGAGAGGGCTAAGTAATCACACTATTCTCGATCTTATCGAAGAGGGGAATCTTGGCTTGATGAAAGCGGTTGATAAGTTTGAGCCAGAAAAAGGCTTTCGTTTTAGTACTTATGCGGTGTGGTGGATTAGAGAAAGTATCGAATCGTCCTTAATGAATACAGGTCGTACGGTTCGGCTGCCGGTACATGTGATTAAAGAAATTAATCGTCTTTCTAAACAAACAAAGAAAATGAGTGCTGACCTAAAACGTTCTCCGTCAGTCAAAGAAATTGCGGATAAAGCAGACAAATCACAGGCTCATGTTAGCGAGTTGATTCACATGAGTGGGTTTATTGAATCAAGTTCGTCGGTCGATATTATCGATAAGGCGTATTTGTCGTTAGATAACTGTCGTTCAGAGGCTATCCCAGAGCCGTACGAGGTCTGTTGTGATGAAAAGTTATTGCGTAATTTAGAGCTCGTTATTCTCTCACTACCTGACAAGTATAAAGATATTGTCATTCATCGCTTTGGTTTGTTTGGGAAAGAGGTTTTAACATTAGATGCGCTTGGTGAAAAATATGGTCTATCAAAAGAGCGGGTCAGACAGTTACAACAAGAAGGGGTATCAAAATTGCAGAATAAGTTGAAATTTGACGGATGGATTAACTGAACCACTTCTTTTAGTTGGCATGCTGGCTGCTATGGATGGCAAGGCCTTGAGGAAGGCGGTAAGGCCTTGGTGAGCATTATTTGACATGCTTGACCTTGTTGTGAAATTTGCTAGCCCAACGATAAAGGACATACGTTGTAGCAAGCATATCGACAACACGAGCAAGTGTGTGAGAGCGTAACCACGCTAGACTAGTGCATCGCACATCGGTTTTTGGATTGATTGAGAAGCATAACAAGGCGCTCTTTACTTGCAGACTCGAGTTGGGTTGTTAAAATCCGTTCAAACGCAGCTTGGTATACCCGGTTTTTAAGCACAACTAAAATTGTTGCTTCCAACTTATTCAAACGCAGTTTCGCTGTCTTGATCTCTTCTTCAGAAGTCGCTGTCACTACAGGCTGATATGCTGTGTCATACCAGGCGGACAACATCTCCCTCACTTCAATTTCTTCTACAGGTACGTCACCGTGATTCAGTTCCAAATCGCTTGACGGTAGTTGACTGTAGAGCGTGTCCAATTTGTTTTTTACAAATTTATACATAAAAATCATTCGCTTGAAACAAGTGAACTAAACTTAGCACCTTGTCCTAGGGTTATCTATTGATAATATTAATAATATTGTCGAATCTCACAAAAGAAACAAATTTTCGACTCTACGTACCTGGTTGCGATATTAAGGTTTGTACTCTGTCGATACGTGCTTTTCGAGTAGGTAATCAAGATACCTACGTGCAAGTGACTCTCTATGCCATTGCGAAATTATTCGTTTCATGGCACAAAAGTAGGCCTTGTACCTGATTAATGTTTTTAACATACGAGTTAACCGTTCAAAGTTTTTTTTGTTTTCAAGGAAAGAACAGTTAACGGGTATGGCGCGCTCAAGAGGCTGAAGTCCGGCTTCATACCAACAAGTAATAATATCTCTAATCTCGATTTCTTCTTCAGGAACGTCATTACTGTTAAGCCGCTTAAATGCTGGCGGCACGGTAATGTAGCTCTCATCATAAATATTAAACACATAGAAGTAGCTCATAACATCATCTCGTTGTGCTGGAACGACAATAAACTAGGAAGTTATCGATAGCATTCAAGATAAATGAGTTACTAATAATAGAAATACCATTAAAAATGAACAAATGTCACATTTGTTTAGGCAGTGTTCATTGTAACCAGTGTGGAGGGGGTAAGTGATGCGGCGTAGTAGCGTATTATCGGCAAGCTAACTTGATTTCGACACTATATTTCCTAGTTTGGTAGATAAGTTCGCTGTGGTGTTTATGCAACTCGTCAATTAACGTCGCTATAGAGAAAAAGTCATGGTATCGAGTACAAACGATAGACAAAAGTTATTTTGGTCTGAAGGGCTACCGGACATAACCAAAGTCGTGTCAACGGGGGCATTTTGGCAAAACATCTTATCGCTTGAATTGAGCACTGAACAGGTTCAACCGCCTTCATTGGAGACTATCAATCAACTGCTGAGTTTAATTCGCGATGTTGAATTAGGCGGTGTACCCGCGGCCTTATCTGTTCCTTTGCAAACCACGGCAAGAGAAATGCTCATCGTTAAATTTGAGGTTTATCTGATCGTTGACGAGCAAGTTAAAGGGTGCGTGACCTTGATGTCACGTACGGACGGCTACATCAGCGTGCTCACGTTAATAGAACAGTTGTTAGATGAACGAATGGGTGGGGTGATGATTACCAATCAAGACCACGAAGTCATCTTTGTTAACCATACCTTGTGCCAACAGCATAACGTTTCAGCGATAACAGCGTTAGGTCAAAACATCACAAACATCAGTTTATTCCACCAAAATAATGCCCATCTCGAGGTATTCAAACAAACGATTCGCAGTTGTCGTAAATGGCAAGGCGCTATGGCAACACGTTCAAAAGAAAGTAAAACCATGATCGAGATAGTGAATGTTAGAAAAATCCAATTGGCGCATTCTCAGCATGTTTATATTTTTTCGTTTACTGCCGATACTGATGCTCAACCAACGCCACTCTTCTCTAGTTGTGACTTAGCGATCACAGAGCAAGTACTTGATGAAACCTCTTTCCGAATTAAAGCTCAAGCACTGTCTCGCCGCGGCGGTAAATTTATTATTCTTTCATTTCAACCTAACTTTTATTCTGAGCTTGAAGAAACATCGAGAAATAAAGTCTTGCTTGCACTGAGCCATTTCCATGATAAAGAAAGCTTTGGTTATCTCGGAAATAACACGTTTGTTGTGATTATCCGAATTAGAAATACGGATGGAAAAGATTTATCAACGATTAATTTGAGCATTAGGCAGTTTTTTTCAGGATTGAAAACCTACCTTGATGGCCATCTTGTCAATGATATTTCAGAGGGAAAAGTAGGAGTAGCACTATATGGCCTCAATAATAACAGCGTAGATGAGGTGATATCTCAGTCAGTACAAGCCATGTTCGTCCATGAAGTGGGAAAAAGTAATATAAATTATTACGATGAAGCGCTCGTAAAAGCGAACATCAGAAGGAAGTGTTTGGAGCGTTTACTAATCGAAGCGATCAAAAGCAAAGAGATTGATGTTAATTTTCAGCCTATTGTCGATACTCAAAGCGGGGAAGTCACAAAGCTAGAAGCGCTATGTCGGTTCCGATTTGAAGACGTAAAGTATTCTGTCCAAGAGGTGATTTATATAGCCGAAGAACTCAGAGTAATCTCGGAATTAGATTTGATTGTTGCCAAGCGTGCGATTGAAGAATTTTTGATCATTCAACACTCAAGCTTACAACCCTTGTCGTTATCGTTGAACTGTTCCTTGGTGGAATCAGGGGAGTATTCTGCACACCTATGTGATTTATTTGAATTCATCGACCACTCTTCGATTGACAATGAATTGGTGACGATAGAGATTACTGAGACCGCATATTTTATCAATAACACCCAAAATGCAAACCTAATTAAAACAATCCGATCTGCAGGGGTAAAGGTTGCTGTTGACGATTTTGGCACTGGAAACGCTTCATTTTCTTATTTTAGTGATTTTGACTTTGATGAGTTAAAAATTGACAAAAAATTTATTTCTAATATTGACAAAGTTAAACAAAAATACTTTGCAGTCAATATGTTGCGGCAATTGTCTCATGACTTGAACATTAAAGTCGTCGCGGAGGGGGTAGAGAAAGAATCGGAACTTGCTGTTTTGAAGGCGATAGGCGTTGACTACATTCAAGGTTACCTTTTTTATCAGCCGATGACGCCAGCCCAAGTTGGGGTGTTAATGGCGCAATCCACCGCAGGAAGTTCAGTATAATATGGTGACCTTAGAACAGGTACCGTCAAACTCATCGACCTGTATTGGACGACGCAATATCGTGCGATTACCTGGCGGTACGATTGTGTTTAACCAAGATTATTTGTGCGCAGAGGTGAGAGAGTTAAAAGGATTAGTACCGCAGCTTGTTATTTTTGATGGTGTCGGTGGAATATTCAAAGACTTTGGTAATGGAATGTATGGTTTTCTACCTATTGCCGATTTCAAAGGCGGGTTAAAACTACGATGCGTTGTAGAAAACGTCGTTATTCGTGTGAAGTGTGATCTTAAATTGTGGGGCGATGAGGCTATTCCTCTCGAGTTTGGGCATATAAGTGCTCGAGAACCAAAGGTATCTTACTCATTGCTCAGTGATGGCACGCTGTTCATATCTAAAAATCAAATCGCTGACGCACTAGCGATTAATCCTGCCGTTGATGACCACCTGCGTGTTTTGACCATAGTAAGTACGTCTAGCTGCAGTTATGTCAAACAATGCCAAGATTATGCGCTTCTTGTGCCGAGATTTCCTGGCATCGTCCAATCTCAAGCTGGAACAAAAACAGGTCTACATATTACGTTAACGAACATGAGCGACAGCACCAGTGTCCAATATACGATCTTTGTTGATCCTGTGTTGTTTGCATCGATTGTAACGCGACCTTTACAATTTTCTGCGTCGAAAGATACTTGTGTTTTAACTCAACAACAGCTTTTAATTGATGCACATAAACAGTTAACCAGCCCAATACTGTTCGTTGAACGTTTATACTCAATTGATCGACATGCGCTGTGTGAACCGTCAGATAATGGCTCATTTGAGATGGCGTTGGCTCCTTATAAAGGTACGTGCTGTAATATTTTGCTTTATAGCATCTCTGATGCAATAGAAACCATAGCAACAGGCATTACTATGTTGTCGCCTCAGACGGTTGGTCAGAAAAACATTGAACATGAAGTAATGAAGTGGGCCACAATCGAATTAAATACACGAGATATTATTGATATAGCTGCCCAGCCTGATATCGCAAAAGCGACACTCAAGTGTTCTAATGGCGTCTCAAAAACCAATGAACTGGAAGGCAAGGTTACGCTTACTATCCCCTCAAGTAGCAAAGGGTTAGAGACATTATTTGTGTATCTTGGCGAGGTGTGCAATGAAGCTAGTGCCTTGTCATTTGACCTTATATTCATGCCTAATGTCTCTTATCAAAGTTGTGTTGTACATAAGTCTGATCATCATTGGCAAGTGTCTCGTCGCGAACTGCAGCAGCTTGTGAGTCAAAGGAGTCGAAAGCGGATTCAGCGTATTGATATTCACTGTCGTCATGCTTTTGTTACGTCGAACGATCTTAAATTCTGCACGTTATGGACCATTAAACCGAGTGAAATAATGAGGTTGAACTTAACCTTGAATTTCGAAGATGGGACGGTCGGCTTTTCGTCGGTTTCCATTTGACATTGAATGCTTGTTTTCATTGTCTTGATACGATTTCATCTTTAGGACCTAAAATATTGGATTTTATGAATATATTCATCTATTACTTTCTATTAGTAAGATAAGTAATCAAGGACACGTCGACAAGGAGGCGGTTGATGAAAGGGATAATTTTCACTGAGTTTATGGAATTGGTCGAAGAGAAATTTGGCTTGGATGTGCTAGATGAAGTACTCGATATGTCTGGCGATGAAGGCGTTTATACGTCCGTAGGAAGTTATGATCACAAAGACCTAGTTAAATTGATTGTAAATTTGAGTAAGAAAACGAATATTGACCCCGCGACGTTACAACAAGTGTTTGGACAAACCGTATTTAGTGCGTTACTGAAGTCATTACCCGACAGTGCCAGTATTGGACAGAGTGATTCGACGTTTCAATTTATACGGCATGTGGAAAACTATATCCATGTTGAAGTGAAAAAATTGTATGCCGATGCTCAGCCTCCTAAGTTTCATTTTATTAGTGAAACTGAAACAGAGATGGTCTTGGATTACGAAAGTGCACGTTGTATGTCTCACGTCTGTTTAGGATTGATCGAAGGATGTGCCAATCATTTTGGAGAGCAGTTAGAAGTCAAGATGACACCTCAAACCGATGACAACAGCGTCGTTCGCTTTAATCTAACTCTTGCCTGAGAAGTCTATGCCTAGTGAAGCCGCACTCGAAAGGAAGATCAAACGCGAAAAAGCAGCCCGTCAGGCTGCAGAGCGGTTATTGGAAGAAAAGAGCCTGGAACTCTTTTCTTCCAATCAACAGTTGGAACATGCGCTTAAACAAGTTGAGATGCGTTCGGAAGCCAGTTTTAAGCGATTAGAACTGCAGCAAAGTGTAGAAAAAATACTGATTCATTTTGGGCGGATGTTTTTGCGTACCAACCTCGATGATGTATTGTTGCTTGATCTTGTCAGGCAGCTTGATGATATGTCAGATAGTATTAGTTGCTCTGTTAAACTTCATCCGGATCTTATCCCTTCCCTCAAACAACAAGTTTATGTTTCAGCATCAATGAATAAACAAGAGGAGGGGGATATACATATTACGGCGAGTGTTCCAATTGAAGTGGAACAACAGAGGGTGGGGTCGTTGAACCTCATAATGTTAAGAGACTCCGTTGATGTAGGCTTTGTTCACAGTCAAATGTCATTGGTGTGTGAGTTGCTGTCGAGTTCGATATCGCGGCAATTGATCACTATTCGTCATATTGAGTCAAAAGAGCGAGCGGAAGCTTCTGAGCGTTCTACTCGTGAATTTTTAGCCATGATAAACCATGAGTTGCGCACCCCTCTCAACGGCTTATTGGGTAGTGTTGAATTGTTAGCGGATACCGTGTTAACCGATTCGCAAAAAGACTTACATCAAAATTTGAGTCAATCAGGATTGATGCTACGTTCAATTATCAATGACTTGCTTGATTTCAGTAAAATAAGCGCCGGTATGATGGAGCTTATTCATTCAGAGTTTCCATGGCAGAATATCAACTCAATGCTGCTGAGTATTTTTGGGCACAAAGCAGCAGAAAAACAAATCCATTTTCACATCGACGCTCAGTGCCTTGAAGACAAAGTTATTTGTGCCGATCAGGAAAGACTGACACAGGTCTTCGTCAATCTTTTGGGGAACGCCATAAAATTTACTGAGCATGGTCATGTTCGTTTAAAGGTCAAAGAAGAAGGAGGGGCTTATGTGTTTTTGATCTCAGATACTGGTATCGGTATCAGCGAAAGCGCGCAACAGAAGCTATTCCAGCCTTTTACCCAGGCAGATCGCTCGAGTTCCAGAAATTATGAAGGGACAGGATTAGGGCTAGCTATTTGTAAGCAACTGGTTGAGTTGATGAATGGCAGTATTTCGTTAACTAGTGAGATTGGAGTGGGTACGGTCTTTAAAGTGACACTGCCACTTAATGTCGAATCCTCCGCGATTCATCAAGAGCGCAAAGTGATACAAGAAGAAATCGCGATCGACTTATCAACAATGAAAGTCCTCGTTGTCGACGACATAAAATTAAATCAGATAATCATTACCAAAATGCTGAGTAAGCTAGGGATCGACCCTGACATTGCTGTCAATGGTGTGGAAGCGGTAGAGCATGCACGAAAATGTGGTTATGACCTGATTTTTATGGATTGCCGTATGCCAGTGATGGATGGATTTGAAGCCACGCGGACTTTGCGTTCTGAACACTATGCAAAGCCGATTGTCGCCCTGACGGCAGGGACGACTCGAGAAGAACGCCAAACCTGTTTTGACGTGGGCATGGACGACATACTCTCGAAACCCTATACCGCAAAAGATCTGACTAAAACGCTATCTAAATGGCATTCTGACCGCTTATAAAACAGGCAGAATCTTCGCCAGTTTATCAAAGGTTTCTTGATACTCGGCTTCACATTGACTATCAGCAACAATCCCGCCTCCAGCCCAAGCATGAATTTTACCCTGATACGCGGCAAGTGTACGGATGGTAATACTTGTATCCATCACGCCATGAGCACTGATATAACCAATACTGCCGCAATAAATATGTCGGCGATGGGGCTCTAATTCTTCAATGATCTCCATGGCGCGGATTTTAGGTGCGCCAGTAATCGACCCCCCAGGGAAACTTGCTTTCAAAAGGTCAAGAGCGCTGTATTGTTCATCAAGTTGTGCTGTGATGGTGCTGACAAGATGATGGACAGCTGGAAAGCTCTCAATATCAAACAACTTAGGCACTTCTACACTACCTGGCTTCGCGACGCGCCCAATATCGTTACGTAACAAATCGACAATCATCAAGTTTTCAGCCTGATCTTTGCTGGCATTAGACAGCTCCAGCGCGTTTGCTTCATCTTGCAGCGGGTCTTGGCTTCTTGGCCTTGTTCCTTTAATCGGCTTGGTTTGCACTTGTTTATCATTGGCAAGGAGGAATCGCTCGGGTGAAATACTTAATATGGCGATATCGTCTAGACGGATAAAGGCGCTAAATGGCGCTTTATTTTGCTGATCTAGCTGTGTGAATGCCTGCCATTCATCGCCTTCGTAATCAGCTTGCCAGCGCTGGGCGAGATTGATTTGGTAGCAATCTCCTGCCTGTAAGTAGCGTTGCACTGCAGAGAACTTATCGCTGTATTCACTTTTGCTCATATTGGCGTGCCAATTCGACGTTCTCTTAAAGCATGTCGTTATGGGGGCAACTTGAGCTTGCAACCAAGCTAAGTGTTGATGGACATTTTGGCCTACGACAATGGCTTTTTTATCTCGATGGTCGACAATGAGCGCCCAATCATAAATACCGACTGCCATCTCTGGTGCATCGATATCTTGAATGGCTAAGTCGGGGAGGTGTTCAACTCTTCGGCCTAAGTCATACGAAAAATAACCGAGCGCTCCCCCTACAAATGGCCAATGACTATCGCTGTCAACGTGACCGATATGCTCTAGTATCGCCGTCTCCAATAAAGAAAACGGGTCATTTTTGCTAGTGGTTGTTGCCGTGGAAGTGCTTGCCATCGCGCTAGTCGTTGCCGATGTGCTAATAGCGGCAGCCGCGGTTTGGTTTACTGTTGCAGCTTGGTTTGTTACACATTGCGTGATGGTTGTGTTCAGGTTATGAGTGACAAGGGTCGCAACCGGCTTTGTGACAAGAATGTCGAAGCGGCTGTCTTCATGATCCAAGGACGAAGATTTCAATAACATTGACCAAGAATTGCATTCAATGGCAGCAAAGTAGTGGGTAGCGAGATCGTCTTGATAAGGAACGTCAAGGAATTGAATAGGTTGTAATTCTTTAGTATTCATTTGTGTAAATTGTGACAGAAACGTTGTCGCACACATGGCGCATGATGGAAAGCAAGAGTATCATAATTTCACAATAAAAAGTCGGACATTTATCCTTGAATTTAATAGGGTTTAGCTTGGTGTATTGCTTGCCATTTGCGGCAATAAAACCAGTCCGTCATCCAGGAAGCAATTAGAATAAAGAGGTATTCATGGCGATTATTCGTAAAGAAGACGTAATCAGTAGTGTCGCTGATGCATTGCAGTACATCTCGTACTATCACCCTCTCGATTTTGTTCAAGCCCTAGATAAGGCGTATCAAAAAGAAGAGAGTCAAGCAGCGAAAGACGCGATTGCCCAGATTTTGATTAACTCGCGTATGTCTGCAGAAGGACATCGTCCGATTTGCCAAGATACTGGCATCGTGACGTGCTTCGTTAACATTGGGATGAATGTTCAGTGGGCGTCCGATCTCACAGTGCAGCAAATGGTGGATGAGGGCGTGCGCCAAGCGTACACCAACCCTGATAACCCTTTACGCGCATCAGTATTAAAAGACCCAGCGGGCAAGCGAATAAATACCAAAGACAATACACCAGCGGTCGTCCATATCAATATGGTACCCGGTGACACAGTAGAAATTCAGATAGCAGCTAAAGGCGGCGGCTCTGAGAATAAAACCAAAATGGTCATGCTAAACCCCTCTGATGATATTGCCGAGTGGGTAGAGAAAACGCTGCCGACAATGGGGGCAGGTTGGTGCCCACCGGGTATGCTTGGCATAGGCATTGGTGGTACGGCCGAAAAAGCGGCCGTGTTGGCGAAAGAGTCTCTAATGGAACATATCGACATTCAGGAGCTTATCGACAAAGGCCCTGAAAATGCAGAAGAAGAGCTACGCCTTGATATCTTCAACCGAGTAAACAAACTTGGTATTGGCGCGCAAGGTCTTGGCGGTTTGACGACCGTCGTTGATGTAAAAATCAAAACGGCACCGACTCACGCAGCGTCAAAACCCGTGTGTTTAATTCCAAACTGTGCGGCAACTCGTCATGTCCACTTTACGCTCGATGGAACTGGCCCTGCAGAGCTGACTCCACCAAGACTGGAAGAGTGGCCAGACATTACTTGGGAAGCTGGCGCTAACACGCGCCGAGTGAACCTAGATGAAGTGACGAAAGAAGACGTACAAGAGTGGAAGACAGGCGAAACGGTTCTACTTTCGGGCAAGATACTCACAGGTCGTGACGCGGCACACAAGCGTATCCAAGGTATGCTGGAGAGTGGTGAAGGCTTACCTGCTGGCGTCGATTTTAAAGGTAAGTTCATTTACTACGTTGGCCCTGTTGATGCCGTTGGCGATGAAGCCGTAGGCCCTGCAGGTCCGACTACCTCGACGCGAATGGATAAGTTTACCGATATGATGTTGGATGAAACCGGCATTATGGGCATGATTGGCAAGGCGGAACGTGGCCCTGCGACAGTACAATCAATTAAAGATCACAAAGCGGTGTATCTGATGGCGGTTGGCGGGGCGGCATACTTAGTGGCAAAAGCGATTAAGAAAGCACGTGTTGTCGCGTTCGAAGACCTTGGCATGGAAGCGATTTACGAATTTGAAGTGGAAGATATGCCGGTTACAGTGGCGGTTGACTCGAGAGGTGCTAATGCTCACCAGATCGGACCAGATACTTGGAAAGTGAAAATTGCGGAAGCAGAAAAGGCATCATAGATAAAAAAATAAGAGGGGATGTGCAGACATCTTCTCTTTTTTATCTATAATTCAGTCGTATACTGAATAAAAACAATGAAGGAGAGCGCACGAATGCCTCGATTTATACAAATATTACAGATAGCGGTACTGCTCATCGTTGGCTTTTTTGTTGGCTACGATCTTATTTTTCATGGTGTCAGCATCTTTAATGAAAAGTATGTCACCATGGCCTGCGTATTGACCGCACTTCTTGAAATTGCACTCTTTGTTATCTACAAATTGATTGAAGACGATTAGGTTAAATCCTACGCTGTTGTATTCAAACCCCTGAATTTATTCAGGGGTTTTTTGTTCATGTTTCGTTAATCTCGTATAGTACATACTGTCACCTCGTTAATTATTTGGAGTACGTTGAATGAGCAGAATTGGTCAAGAAGTCTCTGACATCCTGCATAGAAGTATGGATTCTCATGTGAGAATTGCGGTCACTGGGTTGTCTCGTGCTGGGAAAACAGCATTCATTACTTCACTAGTCAATCAACTGCTTCATACCTCAACGCATGACAATCTGCCCTTATTAGAATGTGCGAGAGATAATCGGCTTATTGGCGCGAAACGTGTACCACAGTCAAATTTGATGGTGCCGCGATTTGCTTATGATGACGCGTTGGAACAATTGCATTCGACCCCGCCGGATTGGCCGAAACCTACTCGAGATGTCAGTGAAATTCGCTTGGCGTTGAAATACAAACCCGCAAAAGGGGCCAAGAGATTATTAAGCAAAACATCCACACTGTACATTGATGTCATTGACTATCCCGGTGAATGGTTACTGGATTTGCCTTTGTTAGACATGACATTTGAGCAGTGGAGTGAGGGGCAGTTCGATAATTTGAAGGGCATTCGTCAAGAATGTGCGGAGACATGGTTGTCGAGCCTGGACGCTTTTGACGTTAATGCTGAAGCGAATGAAAAGCAGATAGCCGCGATATCGCAAGATTTTACGGACTATCTTCTGGAATGCAAAAAACGCGGCCTACACTGGGTGCAACCTGGAAGGTTTGTATTACCCGGAGAGCTACAAGGCGCGCCAGTGTTGCAGTTTTTTCCATGCCGTACCCCCGCTGAAAAATTAACAAAAAATAGCGGTTATGACATGTTGAAACGCCGCTATGAAGAATACCAAAGTAAGGTGGTGAAACAGTTTTATAAGAATTATTTCTCGACCTTTGACCGTCAAATTGTGCTGGTAGATTGCTTGCAACCTTTGATGACAGGTAATGAATCATTTCATGATATGAAAGATGCGTTGCAACAAATTATGAAGAGTTTTCGATATGGACAAAGTAATTTGTTACGTCGTCTATTTTCTTCTCGAATTGACAAGATATTGTTTGCCGCAACTAAGGCGGACCACGTGACGCCAGAGCAACACAATAACTTAGTCAGCTTATTGCAACAGTTGGTTCACCCTGCTTGGCAAGATACCGCCTTTGAAAACATCGAGATGAGCTGTATGAGTGTCGCATCTATTCGAGCGACACAGGCCGGGTTTGTCGGAAAAAGTGCCGAGAATATGCCCGCATTGCGAGGGACAACATTGGCTGGTGAGCCGATAACCCTTTATCCAGGTGACGTACCAGCAAAGCTACCAAAACCAGAATATTGGCAAGACAATCGATTCGAATTTACGGCATTTCGGCCTCTTGAAAATGAACCGGATGCACCTTGTAGTCACATACGAATTGATAAAGCACTGCAGTACTTAATTGGAGATAAACTTCGATGAATGACATAAAAGGGC
This sequence comes from Vibrio sp. 10N.286.49.B1, assembly GCF_002873335.1. Taxonomy (GTDB): domain Bacteria; phylum Pseudomonadota; class Gammaproteobacteria; order Enterobacterales; family Vibrionaceae; genus Vibrio. The sequence continues at coordinate 267,879 of NZ_MCUW01000078.1, forward strand.
GAAAAGTATTCGCCGATGAAGAACCTACATTAGAACATTCGCAAGAAGTGAATAGCCAGACCTTATTTGAGCGACAAGAAACCTTTGTCCCTGCGGCGCCGGAACCATCCGATGACTTGGAGGGACAAGAATTAGAACAAGTCGTCAAAGGAAGCGGTAAGAAAGGTTGGCTGGCAAGTTCATTCCTACTTGTGTTTACTGGGCTTGTTGGTTGGCAAGCCGTCGACAATGTCGTGACGGCAATCAATACCGGTGATTGGTTATCACTGGGTTGGTCTGGATTAGTGACCGCCGTCGCTGTGCTAGGAATTGGTGCTTTTGGTAAGGAGTTATACAAACTGAGAAAACTGAAAGACCATTTTTCTGCTCAAGAACAGGCGGAAGCCATTATTGACAATGATGGTGTTGGGCAAGGGCAAGCCTTCTGTAAAAGGTTAGCTAACGAAGCTGGCATTCAACCTGAACACCCTGCTTTTGACCGGTGGAAAAACAGTGTTCATAGCGCGCACAGCGATGCTGAAGTGCTGAACATGTATCAATCTATGGTGATTAAAGAGCAAGATAAACAGGCACTCACAACGGTCTCTAGGTTATCAGGAGAAGCGGCGTTGCTGGTGGCGTTGAGTCCATTGGCGATTGCCGATATGCTGTTGATAGCGTGGCGAAACTTCAAAATGATCGATCAACTATCGGAAGTCTACGGGGTCGAGTTGGGTTATTGGTCTCGCTTGAAGTTGTTTAAATTGGTATTGGTGAACATTGCTTTGGCCGGTGCAAGTGAGCTCGCTATAGAATCGAGCGCTGACATTCTGTCATTAAATATCGCAGAGAAACTCTCCGCTAAGGCAGGGCAAGGATTAGGCGTGGGGTTGATCACTGCGCGATTAGGGTTGAAGACAATGATGTTGATGCGGCCTATACCATTCCAAGAACAAGATAAGCCAAGGTTAAGTACGATTAAAACCTCAGTGATGTCGCGTTTGAAAGATAAACTGACGTCATAGTGCAAGTATTCTTATCAATCTAATAGGTCCCCAGAATGCAACTGGGGACCCGTTAACGAATGCCTTGTTCACGTAACCTTTTGTATAAAGTATTTCGGCTGACGTTTAGGATCTTTGCAGTAGCGGAAACGTTGCGCCCGTGAGTCTCATACACGGATAACCAATCATCAGGAGGGTTGTCTAGTGCTTGTGGAATTATGGGTTCAGAAGAAAAATGAACGGTTGGTTCTAAGTCATTCAAAAAGTCGTCGGGAAGGTGTTCTATGGTAATGGTCTCAGTATCAGACATCGCCACTGCAATCTGAATGACACTCACCATCTGTCGTATATTGCCCGGCCAAGGGTGCGATTTAAATAATGACAGCACATCAAAGCTAAGCGTGGGTAACGACTCAGATTGTGAATACTTACGTAGCAGGTATGAGATTAACGCTTCTTTGTCGGTACGCTCTCTCAAGGCGGGGAGTGTGATGTTGAGTCCAGTCACTCGATAATACAAATCTTGTCGAAAAGTGCCTTGGTCAACATCGATTTTAAGATTTCGGTTTGTCGCAGAAACTAGTTTAAAATCAACAGGATAAGACGATGTTGAGCCCAGTGGCGTCACTTGCCTTTCTTGTAGTACCCGTAATAGCCGAGCTTGTACATTCATTGGCATATCACCTAGCTCATCAAGAAATAAGGTACCTTGATCGGCTTTTCTTATCAGGCCGATGTAACCTTGTGTACGAGCGCCAGTAAACGCCCCTTTTTCATAGCCAAACAGCTCCGATTCAACAAGCTCTGACGGAATAGCAGCGCAGTTTACGGCAATCAAAGGTGCGTTCTTTCGCGCACTGGATTGATGAAGAGCATTCACAAAGACTTCTTTCCCAACCCCTGTTTCCCCATGAATCAAAATCGGTATTTCGGTATGTAGAATTCGACTGGCTTGGTTAATCGCCTTTGCTAAGCGAGGATCACCCATATTGATTCCTGCGAGATCAAGAGGCGCATCGTTAATCTTGGAGGGCACATTTTCAGGCGTAGTGAGTCGGTAATCAAGTTGTCGAGCCTTTTGCTTAGTTGGCGGAAGAATAATGGCGAACACTCGGGATTGATTAAGGGATGACACTGGAAATGGCGTAAAAGCAGGGTGTGACATCACATGATTTAGTTTCGCATCGAAAATTTGCTCAAAACGTTGCAGTGCAAGATTTTTCCCCAATACAACTTCTGCTCTTCGATTCGCCGACACGATAATACCCGCTTCATTGAATACTAAGAGTGAAGACCACTGACTATCGATATTGTCGGGCGATGAATTAAACCAAAACAGGTAGTGGTCATCTTGAAAACGGCTGGTGATGAGCTGATTTTCAATTGCTTGAGACATGAGTTTGACCATACCTAACGTATGCGCTGTAGGCATATAGGCGTCACTTGAAATCGACAACACGCCAGTAAGTCTTCGGTCGGCATCAAACAACGGCGCGGCAGATCCTGCCATAAATCGATTACATGACAGAAAGTGCTCGTCTCTAAAAATCTGCACAACGGAGCCGGTTTGTAGCGCCGTTCCTATCGCATTGGTGCCAATTAAACTCTCTTTCCAGTGCACGCCATTTTTGAAAACATGGGGCTGCTGACGGCTAAAAAAGTGCTGCTCTCCCCAGCTGTTGAGGACTTGGCCTTGAGGGTTCGCTAATGAGATCAAGCAGTTACTATTGGCGAGCAGGCTATCATAAAACGGAAGTACTTTTTGTTGGGTCGTATGGATTAAACTCTCGCTTTCTTCTGCGATGTGAGTGAAGGATTGCCCTGTCGACATTTCGATAATAGGCGTGCTGGAATGGGAGAGTCCCGCTTCTCGGCAGCGTTGCCACGATTTATCGATGATAATCTTGTGAGTGTTATCCATATCGTTACCCGAATTCATTTATAGAGTGAATACACTAAAGGTTCGTTTGCGAACAATAGTGTTCACTAACTGCGCAATTAACATATCATTCTGCTGAACACTGTGAACACAAATTGTTAACAAGTGTTACCTGGATCAACAAAACAAAATAGCGATTAAAATCAAGTCATGACAATGGGTTAGTGTTTTTTTGTCATTTCTTCAATGAGTTATATTTATAAATGTAATTATTTTGTTAACTTGATAGTGGGTTGGCACAACTCTCGCAATAGTGAGCAATATCGAAAGTTATTGTTTGGGAATGTAGGAGTTACTAGTGTCGCTAACACTTGAGCAGGTAAGCAAAATAGTTGATGGAGAAGCCCATATCTCCGATATCAACCTCACGTTTGAGCCCGGATCGTTTAATGTGCTGCTAGGGCGCACGTTGGCAGGAAAAACGTCGTTAATGCGTCTTATCGCAGGCTTAGATCAGCCGACGTCTGGGAAAATTGAAGTGAACGGCGTAGATGTCACTGGGGTGTCAGTGCGCGACAGAAATATCTCAATGGTCTACCAACAATTCATTAACTACCCTAACTTAACGGTGTTCGAAAACATTGCTTCACCGTTACGGTTGGCTGGAATGCCAAAGAAAGAGATTCAAGAGCGCGTGTATACGACCGCCGAGATGCTACGCATCACAGAGCACCTAAACAAGCACCCCTTAGCGCTATCCGGTGGTCAACAGCAACGCACGGCTATGGCGCGTGCGTTAGTCAAAGACGCAGAAATCATTTTGTTTGATGAGCCCCTTGTTAACTTGGACTACAAGTTACGCGAAGAGCTACGTCAGGAAATGAGAGAGTTGTTCAAGACGCGTCACACCATCGCGATATATGCCACAACAGAGCCTAATGAAGCCCTTGCTTTAGGAGGAACGACAACGATATTGCATGAAGGAAATGTCGTGCAAACCGGCATTACGCCTCAGGTTTATCATCAACCAGACAACATTGTATCGGCAACGCTGTTTAGTGAGCCACCTATCAACTTATTGTCTGGGGACGTCACGGATAGTGAGGTCACGTTTGACCAGAGTGCGCACTTTTCGCTTAACCAATCGCTTAGTCACCTGCCAAAAGACCGATACAACTTTGGTATCAGGCCAAGTCATCTCAGCTTATTGCCAAAAAATGATGACGACGTTGAGCTAACTGTCCAAGTCGAAGTCGCCGAGATCAGTGGCTCTGAAACGTTTCTCCATGTACGCAACGCGCATTTTGATCTAGTGCTTCACTTGGCTGGGGTGCATAGCTATGACGTAGACGAAACAATCAAGATTTATATTCCTATCCACAAGTTTTACGTGTTTGGCATGGATGAAAAACTCATTCATGCCCCAATTCATGATGTGCGAGGTCGATAATCATGGTGCAAATCACGCTCAATTCACTCGCGCATACGTATGACAAATCTCCGGATGCGTCTTCGATTTATGCGATTCAAGAAATGAACCACGTATGGAAGAAAGGCGGGGCATACGCATTACTTGGTCCATCGGGATGCGGGAAATCAACGCTTTTAAACATTATTTCAGGTTTGATGAGCCCATCCCAAGGAGAGGTACTGTTCGATGACTTAAAAGTTAACGACCTGCGTCCACAAGATAGAAATATTGCGCAGGTGTTTCAGTTCCCGGTTATCTACGACACCATGACTGTCTATGAGAACTTGGCCTTTCCACTCAAAAATATGAAGGTTCACAAGGCGAAAATTCATTCCAAGGTGACAGAAATTGCCGAGATCTTAGAGCTGACCAACGTATTGTCAAAAAAGGCGCAACACTTAACGGCAGACGAAAAGCAAAAAGTCTCGATGGGAAGAGGGCTTGTCCGTGATGACGTGTCCGCGATTTTGTTTGATGAGCCACTCACGGTCATTGATCCGCAATTGAAATGGAAACTGCGCCGTAAGCTCAAGCAGATTCACCAACAGTTCAACATCACCATGGTCTACGTGACACATGATCAGCTGGAGGCGTCTACATTTGCCGACGAAATCGCCGTGATGTATGACGGAAAAATCGTGCAGTTTGGGACACCAAGAGCGTTGTTTGAACGCCCAAACCATACGTTTGTTGGCTACTTTATTGGCAGTCCAGGTATGAACTTAATGGCGGTGTCGCCCACCGAACATGGTGTGTCATTTGACAATATAGAGATACCGTTATCGCAAGCATTTCAAGAGGTTATTGCCGCGACCGCAAGCGAAAACATCAAAATAGGAATTCGACCAGAGTTTGTGCACGTGTGGGAAAACGAAACGCCTAGCGCACTCGTGTCTCGCGTCGAGCATGTTGAAGACTTAGGTACGTACAAAATTCTCACGCTCAAGCTGGGCAACCAGACAATTAAAGCTCGCCTCCAAGAAGACCAGCGGGTCCCCAAAGAGATTGCTTACATTAGTTTTCCTGAGCAATGGACCATGTTGTATGTGGACGAATATCTGGTGAATGTAGGAGAGAACCAATGAATAAAGTAACGAATAACAAGGCTTGGTTTCTTGTACTGCCGGTATTCGTATTGGTTGCCTTTAGCGCCATTGTTCCTTTAATGACCGTGGTGAACTACTCACTACAAGATATCTTTGACGCGAACAATGCGTATTTTGTTGGAACAGAATGGTACCGAGAAATGCTCAATGATGAACGCTTGCATGGAGCGTTGCTTAGGCAGTTCGGGTTTACGTTTACGGTGTTGTTTATTGAGGTGCCACTCGGAATCATTGTGGCGTTGACGATGCCAACAAAAGGTAAATGGTCGGCATTTTGTTTAATCATTCTTGCGGTGCCTTTGTTAATTCCTCTCAACGTGGTCGGAACCATCTGGCAAATATTTGGCCGAGCAGACATTGGTCTTTTAGGCTGGTCCCTTAACAATCTAGGCATTGACTACAACTATGCGGGAAAACCTATCGACGCATGGCTGACCGTTATCTTAATGGACGTGTGGCATTGGACTTCGTTGATTGCGCTGCTGTGTTACTCAGGGCTCAGAGCGATTCCAGATGCTTACTATCAAGCGGCCAATATCGACAGAGCGTCAACCTGGTCAATCATACGTTATATCCAGCTACCTAAGCTGAAAAGTGTATTGCTAATCGGTGTTCTCATTCGCTTTATGGACAGCTTTATGATCTATACCGAACCCTTTGTCCTCACGGGTGGGGGCCCCGGTAATTCGACAACATTCTTAAGCCAAACATTAACACAAATGGCGATTGGTCAATTTGATATCGGTCCAGCCGCTGCTTTCTCTATCATCTACTTCTTAATTATATTGCTAGTCAGTTGGTTGTTTTATACCGCAATGACGCACGGTGAAAACAAATAAGGGAATATACAGTGACTAAATCTAAATACACGAGATATACGCAAATAGTAGGGCTGGCATTTTATATAGTGTGCTTGATGCTGCCAATTTATTGGTTGCTTAATATGTCATTTAAAGAAAACCAAGAAATATTAGGGAGCTTAAGCTTTTGGCCAGAAGTGTGGACATTTAAAAACTACCAAACCATATTCTCTGATCCAACTTGGTATATGGGTTATGTGAATTCCGTTATCTATGTGGTGATGAATATGTGCATCACATTGCTCGTCGCCTTGCCAGCAGCGTATGCGTTTTCACGATATAAGTTTGTTGGCGATAAGCACTTATTCTTCTGGCTTTTAACCAACAGAATGGCTCCGCCAGCTGTATTCTTATTGCCCTTCTTTCAGTTGTATTCATCGGTAGGGCTGTTTGACACCCATATTGCGGTGGCGTTGGCGCATTGTCTTTTTAACGTGCCGCTTGCGGTATGGATACTAGAGGGCTTTATGTCCGGTGTCCCAAGAGAGATTGATGAAACGGCCTATATCGATGGTTACAGCTTTCCAAGGTTCTTTGCAAAAATATTCTTGCCTATGATTGGCTCGGGCATTGGTGTCACAGCATTCTTTTGCTTCATGTTTAGCTGGGTAGAGCTGTTGTTGGCTCGAACATTGACGTCGGTTGATGCAAAGCCAATCTCAGCGGTCATGACGAGAACCGTCAGTGCCTCGGGGATTGATTGGGGCGTGCTAGCTGCCGCAGGCGTTTTAACTATTTTACCCGGAATACTCGTGATTTGGTTTGTACGAAACCATGTCGCAAAAGGGTTCGCATTGGGTCGAGTTTAACAGGAGAACGATGATGACTTGGATGGCATGGACAACACCATCAGCGCTGTTTTTTTTAGGTATTGCACTGATTTTATTTACTATGACAGTGTTAGAAATTAAATCGCCGTGTATAGAGAGAAAAGGCTTTTTGCCAATCAGTACCACGCGCGGTGATAGGCTTTTTATTGGGCTATTAAGCGCAGCATACATTCACTTAGGATTTATCGGGGCGACGGAGCTGTCTATTTGGGTGCCATTTTCACTATCCATAATATGGTTAGCGGTGGTATTAAAATGGGGGTAAATAATAAACACTAATCAATTGAAAAGTTGAGTTAATAACAATATTAATCATGTGATTTATGAAATAACCATTCTTTGGATATTTCAATGATGAGAGAATAAGAACCACTGATTAGAACGTATTTATTGTTGCCTACGCGTGATGAATAAACGAATAGCGTAACAGTAAAGAACATAATAACCGACGTTGTAATGGCTGATATTGCAATACTTAGCATTGCAATTGTTAGCGCTATAAACACAGTCACGTAGTGACCAATAACGTAAACCGCATAAACGGAGTAAAATAATAATGAAAAAGGATATAAAAAAACCTTATCTCGCCACCTGTATTTCATTGTCACTAATGTTTGCAGCCGTGTCGCCTAATGCTTATGCAGATATGGCGGCAGCGAAAAAGTGGATGGATGAAGAGTTTACACCATCCACACTGAGCGCAGACGAACAGACGCAAGAGATGCAATGGTTTGTCGACGCCGCGAAACCGTTCCAGGGTCTGGAAATTAACGTTGCTTCCGAAACACTCACTACCCATGAATACGAAGCGAAGGTTTTAGCAAAAGCCTTTTACGAAATTACAGGGATCAAGGTTAACCATGATCTGATCCAAGAGGGAGATGTGGTAGAGAAGCTGCAAACGCAGATGCAAACCGACCGCAACATCTATGACGCCTACGTCAATGATTCAGACTTGATCGGAACGCACATTCGATACGGAAAAGTTGTCCCAATCTCTGATTTTATTGCCGGCGACGGTAAGAGTGTAACGAACCCTTATCTAGATCTCCCTGATTTCATCGGTCTCGATTTTACAACGGGCCCTGATGGTAAAGTGTATCAATTGCCTGACCAACAATTTGCGAACCTTTACTGGTTCCGTGCCGATTGGTTTGAACGTGATGACCTTAAAGCAAAATTCAAAGACATGTACGGTTATGAGCTAGGAGTGCCGTTGAACTGGTCAGCCTACGAAGACATAGCAGAGTTTTTCAGCGACAAAGTAAAAATGATCGATGGTGAACGAATCTACGGTCATATGGACTACGGCAAAAAAGACCCGTCTCTTGGTTGGCGCTTCACTGATTCGTGGTTCTCGATGGCGGGCGCGGGTGACAAAGGGCTACCTAACGGCTTACCGGTAGATGAATGGGGTATCCGACTTGAGGGTTGTAGCCCGGTCGGCTCCGACGTAACAAGAGGTGGCGCGACGAATGGCCCTGCAGCGGTTTTCGCCACACAGAAATATGTCGATTGGTTGAAGAAGTACGCACCGCCAGAAGCACAAGGTATGACGTTTGGCGAAGCCGGACCGGTTCCCGCGCAAGGCTCGGTCGCACAGCAGATCTTTTGGTATACCGCGTTTACTGCTGACATGACCAAACCCGGACTCCCTGTCGTTAATGAAGATGGCACACCGAAGTGGCGTATGGCGCCATCTCCGAAAGGACCATATTGGGAAGAAGGCATGAAGCTCGGTTACCAAGATACGGGTGCGTGGACGTTCTTGAACAGTACACCACTAGATCGCCGTCAAGCGGCGTGGTTGTACGCTCAGTTTGTAGTCTCTAAATCGGTAAGTTTGAAGAAAACGTTGGTCGGGTTAACGCCGATTCGTGAATCTGATATCAATTCACAAGCGATGACGGATGTTGCGCCTAAACTCGGTGGGCTTGTTGAGTTCTACCGCAGTGATGCACGTAAGCAATGGACGCCAACAGGCACCAATGTTCCCGATTATCCTAAGTTGGCACAGCTATGGTGGCAATATGTCTCTGAAGCAGCAAGTGGTGAGAAAACGCCGCAAGAAGCACTGGACGGGTTAGCCGCCGCTCAAGATAAAGTATTGCAACGTCTAGAGCGTAGCGGTGTTCAAGGTGAATGTGGGCCTAAACTCAATGAGAAAAAAGATCGTGAGTACTGGTTGGCACAGCCTGGTGCGCCAAAAGCGAAATTGGCGAATGAAAAACCACAGGGTAAAACCATCGCATATAAAGACTTAATTGCTCAATAAGGGCACTGAGTTTTTATAATAAGAAAGGCGGCCATTGGCCGCCTTTCTTTGTGTCGTTAGCGAGAGGTTGATAGGCAGGGGAGACGCCAATTCAACCCACCATTGATTTACTCGTCGATGTTACTGGCCTTACTCACAAGGTGGGGCAAGATGAATTAATGCCAAACCGCCTTGAGAGGTTTCTCGATATTTCTTATGCATATCTTTGCCAGTTTGATACATGGTTTCGATCACTTTATCGAGCGAGATAAGACATTTGCTAGTGCGCTTTAACGCCATACGGGAGGCGTTGATCGCCTTCATTGCACCCATTGCATTTCGCTCGATGCACGGAACTTGAACCAAGCCACCGATCGGGTCGCAGGTCATGCCAAGTGAGTGTTCCATCGCAATCTCAGCTGCAATACAGATTTGTTCATTACTACCGCCACGAAGCGCCGTTAAGCCCGCTGCGGCCATGGACGATGAAACACCGACTTCGCCTTGGCAACCCACCTCTGCACCAGAGATCGAGGCGTTGGTCTTGTATAAAATACCGATAGCACCTGAGACGGCAAGAAAGTCTTTCAGCTGTTTCGTGTCGAGCTCTTTAATAAAGCGATGGTAATACATCAATACCGCCGGAATAACACCCGCAGCGCCATTGGTCGGCGAGGTGACGACTTGTCCGCCAGCCGCGTTTTCTTCGCTTACCGCAAACGCAAACAGGTTAATCCAATCCAAGATTTCCATAGGATCATTTTCTATCGCCGCATTGGCTTCTAACTTTTTCAGTAGATTAGGCGCACGACGAGTGACATTAAGGCCACCGTCTAAGATGCCCTCGGTTTCAAAGCCACGCTCCATGCAACGCATCATGACGCGCCAGATTTGTTCGGCTTTGGCATCGATGTTTTCCATACTCGTGAATGACACTTCATTACGAAGAATGAACCCCCCGAGGCTCATGCCGCTTTTCTCTGCTTTTTCAAGCATTTCGTCCGCGCTAGAAAATGGAAATTCAACCTCTGTCGTTTTGGTTTTTTTTCCGAATTTTAGCTCATCTTCAGTTGCGATGAAGCCGCCGCCAATGGAGTAATAGGTTTCAAAAGCAAGGCGGTTACCGTCAGCATCAAAGGCCGAGATTGTCATGCCATTCTCATGCATTGGCAGGTTTTCTTCATGGAAAAGGATGTCTTTTTTGAAGTTAAACGCAATGTCATTTTGGCCCGACAATGCCAATGTGCCTTCTTTAATAGCCGCGCGCATGGCTTCATTGGCACTGGTGATTTTAATCGTATCAGGTCGATTACCCAGTAAACCAAGAATGGTGGCGCGATCGGTATGGTGGCCGATGCCAGTCAGTGAGAGTGAACCGTACAAATCGACTTGAATTCGAGTGACGTTATTGATCTCTGAAGCGAGCAGTTGGGTAAATTCGTATCCGGCGATCATAGGGCCGTTCGTATGTGAACTTGAAGGGCCGACACCTATTTTGTATATTTCGAAAATTGAAAGCATATTGACTGTCTCACTGTTTTTGTCGCAAATACGTCGATTGACTTCTCTATTATATTGTTAAAATTTGGATTTGATTATTATTTGTTTGTAAATTTTGGCAATTGTTTGATTTTTTGCTATGAAGTGACCAATAATCAATAGGATTCTTCTGCTTGAAGTTAATCATGTTTCATATTGATAGTGAAACGTTTGCGTTTTAGTGGTCAGATGTCATTAATTAAGTGAATTTACCTATCCTTTGAATAGGTAAAACTTATTTTCATTTTATCTGGCACGCTGTTAACATTGCGTCCGCTAAACCATTGCCCCCATTGTTAAAGGAAAAAAGATGGTAATCCCTGAAAACAGCAGCATCGTTATTTTTGGTGCTTCAGGCGACCTTACTTACCGTAAGTTGATCCCTGCACTTTACCATTTGTTTGCCAGCAATCAGCTGCCAAAATCATTCGCAATTCTTGGTGTCAGTCGCACACAATACAGTGACGAGTCGTACCGAGAAAAGCTCAAGAAATCGCTTCAAGAAATGGAGAAGACAGAACCAGAATCGCTTGATGCGTTTTGTGAGTTTCTTCATTATCAAGCCATCGATACTTCTGATACACAAGATTACGCCAAGCTGTCTACTCGACTAGATGATCTGGCCGATAAGTATGGCTTTGAGCAACGTAATACCTTGTTTTATTTGGCGACTCCGCCAAGCCTATACAGCATTATCCCAGCTAGCCTTGCCGCGCACGGACTGAACGATGAAACAGAAGGCTGGAAGCGCCTGATCATCGAAAAGCCATTCGGTTATGACCTTGCATCGGCACGTAAGCTAGACAAAGAAATCCACGAGCATTTTCAAGAACACCAAATCTACCGTATTGACCATTACTTAGGGAAAGAAACGGTTCAAAACCTTTTGGTTTTGCGTTTTTCCAATGCGATGTTTGAACCGTTATGGAATCACCAGTATGTCGATTATGTCGAGATTACCGGCGCTGAATTCCTTGGGGTTGAAGAGCGCGGCGGTTACTACGATGGTTCTGGTGCGGTTCGTGACATGTTCCAAAATCACCTGCTTCAAGTGTTGGCGATGGTGGGCATGGAATCTCCCGCTCAAATCAATGCAGACGCGATCCGAAACGAAGTGGTTAAAGTACTGCAATGTTTGCGTCCTCTGTCTGAAGATGATCTTCGTGACAACCTAGTACTAGGCCAATACACGGAATCAAACGTACGTGGTCAATTTCTGCCTAGTTACCGTGACGAGCATGGTGTCGCGAGTGATTCGAGAACGGAAACGTACGTTGGCTTAAAAATGTTTATCGATAACTGGCGTTGGAACGGTGTGCCGTTTTATGTGCGCTCCGGTAAACGCCTTCCGACACGGGTGACTGAAGTGGTTATCCACTTTAAACAAACCCCCCACCCAGTATTTGGCAAAAATGCGCCAGAAAACAAGCTCGTGATTCGCATCCAGCCAGATGAAGGCATTCAGATGAGTTTTGGTTTGAAAGAACCTGGTGTTGGCTTTAATGCCAAAGAAGTGAAAATGAACTTCCACTATGCCTCGCTGCAAGAGACACAAATGCTTACGGCTTACGAGCGGTTATTACTTGATGCGCTCAACGGTGATGCTACGCTGTTTGCACGTACTGATGCAGTGGAAGCGTGTTGGGAATTCGTACAACCAATCTTGGACTTCAAGCAAGGCCCTCAGGCACTTTATGGTTACGCGTGTGGCACGTGGGGACCAAAAGAGTGCGACCAACTGTTGCACAACGATGGTCGTGCATGGCGTTTCCCTTGTAAAAACCTGACAGATACCGATTACTGCGAACTGTAATCGCAACATAATTTATCCGACAGAACGGTTGTTTCTGTCGGAGTGAAGTGAAATATAACTTAATCGCAGCAAGTTAAGTTGCCGAATTAATGGAGAGAACGATGAAAGGTGATATTGGTGTAATTGGTTTGGCTGTAATGGGTCAGAACCTTATCCTAAACATGAACGATCACGGCTTTAAAGTTGTGGCGCATAACCGTACTGCTGCCAAAGTTGACGAATTCTTAGAAGGCCCTGCGAAAGGCACTGACATTGTTGGCGCTTATTCATTAGAAGAGCTGGTTGATAAGCTAGAAACACCACGTAAAGTGATGCTTATGGTTCGTGCTGGTGACGTGGTAGACACGTTCATCGACAAGCTTGTCCCGCTTCTAGACAAAGGCGACATCATCATTGATGGTGGTAACACTAACTTCCCAGACACAAACCGTCGTGTTGCCGCGCTTCGCGAGAAAGGCATCCACTTCATCGGTACGGGTGTTTCTGGTGGTGAAGAAGGCGCGCGTTTTGGTCCTTCAATCATGCCAGGCGGTTCTCCTGAAGCTTGGGAAGCGGTTAAGCCTATCTTCCAAGGTATCTCTGCGAAAACTGACGCAGGTGAGCCTTGTTGTGATTGGGTTGGTAACGATGGTGCTGGTCACTTCGTTAAGATGGTTCACAATGGCATCGAATACGGTGACATGCAGCTAATCACTGAAGCATACCAGTTCATGAAAGATGGCCTAGGTATGAACCACGACGAAATGCAGGCGGTATTTGCTGATTGGAACAAAACGGAGCTAGACAGCTACCTAGTAGAAATCACGGCTGACATCCTTGGCTACAAAGATGAAGACGGTGAAGCGCTAGTTGAGAAGATCCTAGACACGGCTGGCCAAAAAGGTACAGGCAAATGGACAGGTATCAACGCACTAGACATGGGTATCCCACTGACTCTAATCACTGAGTCTGTATTCTCTCGTTGCCTATCTGCACTTAAAGACCAACGTGTTGAAGCTGAAAAACTGTTCGGCAAGACTGTTGCTCCCGTTGAAGGCGACAAGCAAGAGTGGGTTGACGCAATCCGTCAGGCTCTACTGGCTTCTAAGATCATCTCTTACGCTCAAGGTTTCATGCTAATGCGTGAAGCGTCGAACGAAAACGGCTGGGATCTAAACTACGGTAACGTTGCACTTATGTGGCGTGGCGGTTGTATCATTCGTTCTGCATTCCTAGGCAACATTCGTGATGCTTACGAAGCGAACCCAGAGATTGCATTCCTAGGTTCAGATGCATACTTCAAAGGCATCCTAGACAACTGCATGGGCGCTTGGCGTAAAGTTGCAGCTAAGTCGATGGAATCAGGCATCCCAATGCCATGTATGACGTCTGCACTAACGTTCCTAGACGGCTACACTACAGCTCGTCTTCCAGCGAACCTTCTACAAGCTCAACGTGACTACTTCGGTGCTCACACTTATGAGCGTACTGACCGTCCACGTGGTGAATTCTTCCACACAAACTGGACTGGTACAGGCGGCGACACTGCATCGACGACTTACGACGTTTAATAAACAAAGTTGATGTTTAATACGCATCGATAAGTAACGAAAAAGGATACCAATTGGTATCCTTTTTTTATTATCGGCTGTTGGTGTTTTATGGTTTAGCACCTAGCACCTAGCACCTAGCACCTAGCACCACACCTTACTTTTTCATCATTTTTGCAAGATCAGCGAATGGGTTGTGAGTCGCACTTTCATGCTCATCTTGTCCCGGTTTGATCTCGCTACCGTAACGTTCATGGTCAGTGTACTTAGAGTGCTCATGATCGTGGCAATACAGACACAGAAGCTCCCAGTTGCTGCCGTCGTTAGGGTTATTTGTGTGGTCGTGGTCTTTGTGGTGAACCGTTAGTTCACGAAGATTGGAATAGACAAACTCACGGGCACAGTTTCCACATACCCATGGGTAGAGTTTCAACGCTTTCTCACGGTAACCACTTTCTTGGCGGGCGTACGCAGAGCTAGAACCAGTGTAATCAGAAGACATGTTATATCCTACATTGCTAAGACTAAAAATAACCGGTGAATTTTATCATATTAACGACACCGTGAGGCGATCACAATCTGGGCTGTGTCATAATTTCCTGCTTTTCAATCGCTTTTCAATCGCTTTTCAATCGCTTTTCAATGACTAAGACTCACCCGTGTTCCGTTCGTCGACCTCTGCCGCTCGCAGTGTATGGAATCCTGAATAGATACGAGTGAATGTGGTGAACCAACATGCGATGCCAAACGTTACTGCAATGGCCGAAAAATATTGTGGGAATAAGCAGAGTATGACAAAGCAACCAATGGTCTCGGTGCCTTCCGTTAACCCGCTCATATAATAGAGCGATTTGTGTTGATACACAGGGTTTTCAATCCCTCTTTTTCCTGCCATAACGGCAAAGGCTAAAAAGCTCGACCCTGTGCCAATAAAAGAAAAAATGAGAAAAGCGCCTGCGATAGCATTGCTTTCAGGTGCCGCGAGAACAAACCCAAATGGGATAAGAGAATAGAACAAGAAATCTAGGCTGATATCCAAAAAACCACCGGCATCGGATATTCCTTGAATACGGGCGATTGCGCCATCAAGCCCGTCACAAATACGATTGAGTACGATGAACACCAAGGCAAGTGTGTACTGCTCAGTCACGAGCGCAGGAAAAGCAAGACCACCCAGCAAAAAACCAAACAACGTCGTTTGATTGGCGGTGATGCCATATCTATCTAAGCGCTTAGCGCCCTCAGATAATGGCCAGCGAATCAGTTTAATACTAACGCGATCAAGCATGGTGCTTCTCCCAAGGCCAGTCAAACACTCGGCTATTGGTTGGAATGTCATCACGATCGTGGGTCACCATTAACGCGGGGATGTTGGCGATAGACAGTTGCTCTACAACCCAGTCCCGAAACTGACCACGTAAGGTTTTATCCAGTTTACTAAAAGGCTCGTCAAGTAAGGCGACATTCGGCTGAGCGAGTAGCATCCTTGTCAGGCTGATCCTTGCTCGCTGGCCTCCTGATAATTGTTCAGGAAAATGCTGAGCAAGTTGCGTCAGTGAGATGTCTTTTAGCGCTGCTAATGCGGCTTCTTTTCGTGTCTGTCCTTTGATGGTATTGGGCAGTGCAAAGGCGAGGTTTTCCCATACGTTTAAATGCGGAAACAGTAGGTCATCTTGGAACAAAATCCCGACTCGCCTTTCGTGCGCAGGTAGCGTATCGATCGCCCTGTCATTTAGCCGCACGTGACCAGAATACGTAAACGCTGGGGATAAATGACCAGCGATGACATCAAGTAGCGTTGACTTACCGCAGCCACTTGGTCCCATTAGCGTGACAATTTCTCCGGGTTGAATCGTAATGTTGAAATCAGAAAACAACACCTCACCATCATGCTTACGGATGGCGAGGTTTTCTAGCAAGAGACTCATTCAGTATTAATCCTTTCACTCTTAGTGTTCGGTAACGCGTATGCAGACGACTGACTAACATGGCCAGCGTAAAAAATAACAATGGAAGTAACGCTTGAAATAGGGCATAGATTGCGGTCACGCGGCGATCATAGCCGCTCGATAGCGCGACGGCTTCGGTCGTAATCGTGGAGACTCGACCAGCGCCAAGTACTAGTGTTGGTAAATACTGAGCCAAGCTGACGCTGATGCCCACCGCCCATGCAAAGACGATTGCCGGCAATAATTGCGGCAGTTTGATATGGAACCATGTGTAAATTGGGCTCTTCCCGAGGCTCAATGACACTTGGGTGAGTTTATGATTATAGCTTCGCCATGGCCCATCTAAGGCAAGGTAAACGAAAGGAAAAGCAAAAAATACGTGTGACCAACATACCCAGAATCCATAATGCCCATCACTCACGACCAGCGTCACAATCTGTAACCCAAACAACACACTCAATTGAGGAATAAGCATAGGGATGGCGATGACGAAACCGGGGACTTGCAATCGATAACGAAGTCGATATTCATGACCGACAACGGCAAGTATGAGCGCTGTCGTCGATGCGACTAACGCAATCGATAGGCTTTGTGACATGACATCAACGACTCCGTGCCATTCATATTCCCAAAATCTCATAGTGAATTGGCTAGGTATGATATCGGGAAAACGCCAACGCTGTGCGAAGGTCCATGTCACGATCAAAGGCACGATAATCGCAAATAAACTCATGATCGCTAATATAACTAACCTACCAGGGAAACGCGGGGCGCGACGTCCAGAGTACTGCCATTGCTTAAAGCGAATACACAGGGCGCGCTCAAGGACCCGAGCAAATGCGATAAGCAGTGAAGCGATCATAAATAAGATGACTGCACCTGCCGATGCCCGTGGTAAGAGATGAAGATCGGGATCATTGAACCACTGCCATACTAGGACCGCAAAGGTCGGTGGGTTTGTTGGCCCAAGAACCAGTGCCACGTCGACCACCGACAAGCTGTAGGCGATGACGGCCAGCATAGGAAAGCGCATTTTGGTGAACCACTGAGGCAGGATTACTTTCCACCATGTCGCATGGTGGTTATACCCCAAAGCGGAAGAGACCTTAATCGTTTCTCTAATTTTAAGTTGTTTTAGTATTGGGATACTCATCAGCAGCAAGAAAGGCACTTCTTTGATCGCCAGCATGAGGGTCAAGCCAATGCCGTAAGGATCTTTGATTAACCACGCGAGTGAATCATTATTAGGTTGCAGGTTAACCCCAAGCAGCTCGTATACCGCTCGAACGCCAAAACCAGTCGGCGCGAAGAGGAAAGCAAAGCCAATCGCAAAAGCCACATGCGGCATGGCAAGTAGCGGTGATAACGCTAATTCTAACTTGTTCCAAAAAGGGCGGTTCCAGCACGCTTCTAAGATGAAAAACGTCAGTAAACACGCAAGATAACTGCTGACTAAGGCGGTCGATACGGTCAATAAAATGGATGTTTCGACGCCTTGCCATGCGAAGACTTGGCTAAACCCACTCACGTTAAACTCATTGAGGTTAAGCGGTGGGATGTAACCAAGCGATGCAATAACAACACCGAGTAACCCCGGTATTGTTGGTAAAATACAGACTACGACTAACACGCCGTACAACAGTCTTAACATGATTAATTAGCTACCATATCGTTTCAGCCATTCTTGCTCGATAGCCGCCTGCCAACTCGGGTGGGGCTCTGCTACCGACTTGAATGATTGGCTCTTAGCGGCCGATCCGGTTAAGTATTGTTTTTCCAGTACGGATGGGTCTCCCCACACCTTAATGTCTCCTTTGCGAGATTGAGCTTCTGGACTTAACAGAAAATCAATGGCGACGAGTGCACCTGCCTTTGCATTAGCATTCCATGGTATTGCGAGAAAGTGGATGTTAGATAACGCACCACTGTCCAAGGCATAAGCGGCGGTTGAAGCGCTGAGATTGCCATTTTCTTGGGCAGAAAATACTGCATTTGGATTGAACGTAATGGCGAGGTCGAGCTGCCCGTCATCGAGTAATTGAATTGATTCTGCCGTGCCTGCAGGGAATTGCTTACCGCCACGCCATGCGACTTTGTGAAAGGCATCAAGGTAGGTCCACAGAGGCTGAGTGACACCGGCAAAGTCAGCTTCAGCCACTGGTTTTGACAGAGATGGGTCATCGTCAGTAAGCTCGATAAGCAGTGATTTTAAGAAGCTAGTGCCGTGAAACTCAGGAGGTTTGGGATAACTCAGTCTTCCTGGATAAGCTTGCGCATAGCTCAACATTTCCGCATAAGAGGCCGGAGGGTTTCTAAGCGTTTTGGTATCGTGAATGAACACAAGTTGACCAACCCCCCATGGTGCCTCGTAGCCGTCTGTTGGTACCGAAAAATCAACGTCGATAGGCAAAGACTTGTCAACATACTGCCAGCTTGGTAATGAATGAGTGAAAGGCCCATTCAGTAATTGGTTTTCCTTCATTGACTTGAAGTTTTCACCGTTGATCCACACCATGTCGACACTGCCGTTTTCATTCTTACCTGCTGCTTTTTCTGCTAGCAAACGAGCACTGGTTTCAGCAATATCCGTGACCTTGACGTGATTGAATGTGACACCATATTTCTGTTTTATTTCTTTTCCTGCCCATTGCAAGTAGCGGTTTATTTCTTGACTGCCGCCCCAAGCGTGAAAATATACAGTTTGCCCCTCAGCTTCCTTTAAGACTGCGTTCCAGGCTTCACTTTGAGCGTGTGAATCTTGGGCATAAAGCTGAAACGGAAAAGCACAGGCTAATGAAGTAAGCGCGAGCGTGCTGAATATTTTTTTATTCATTTTGTCATCCATTGTGAATAGTGTGGCAAACCATGCCGAGTTGTTAATAAAAGATAGTAAAGCTTAGCGTGTGAGAATCAATAGTCAGAGTGCTTTGAGCCCAATCAGGGCAAAAAATTTAGTCAAATATCACACCTACGACATTCGACCGGATAAAATTCGAATAAATTTCAATGATTTCGATTATTTATTGCTGAAAAGCCTTGGTATTACGTTGCGCAGGGCAAGCGTCCATCATGCTTAGACTCGAATGGGGCAGGGAGTAGGGCGGTGCAGGCCAGTACAGAGATATCCACTAAGGTAAAGAGGAGGCTGACACGCGCAGGAGAGTGGCAGCGCATTGACGAAAAAGGCAGAGATGATGAAAAGCAAAGCGTTACGTCTAAACAGGATTAATCGATGCACTCAATTTATCACTGACGTGTAAATTGATGGCTCACTGCCATCTCGCGGGAGCGAAATTCAAGCTGCCAGCGTCAAGTTGCTCCTCGACACCGACCGAATTAAGCTGACATGAGGAGTTGGTTGATGTGGTCAGTCTTGATGGTTTTGATTGAGCGAGTCAGGTGCCCTTGTTCGTAAATATTGAGACGAACCTCATCACCCTCCGCGTTGACGTGAGCAGTAGTGAGCTCATCGATGAGCATCTCAATTTGATAAAAACTGAGAGACAGCGAGCCAATCAGTTGTCCGGTACGACACTGAAGTATTTGGATTCGGTTCTTCATGCACTCACGTCCTTTCATCTACGTTTTCCTATGTCGATCTACTTATTACGTGTGTTACGGGATGAGATATCAGACCGAATGAAGAAAAAAATAATTTCACGACTCAAGAAGAGTCAATCCGTTGCGAATGAGTCCTCTACGGACGCTATGGCATAATTTCCCAAACCGACGTAACTCTTCAAAGTTTGGCGTAACACCACGTGCCAACGAATGTTCCCAGTAACTGACTTCGGTTTCTACGAGTTCGAGAAGTTTTTTAGGACACCCAATACACGTGCTGTCTGGGCCACATTTAAATGTTGACTCGTCATAAAGAGGGAGGGTGGATTTAACCTGGTGGATCAAATCCAGTGTTGCCATCTTTAAATTAGGCTTAGTGGTTTGGGGTTGGATACTCATAAGAAGTGCCACCGATAGCATTTGCCGAAAAATGAAAAAAGAAAGCGGCGATGCTATTACGTATCGGATAAATGCGACATGCCACAAAATGAGTAATCAAACATTAGTTTGATCTGTCTCAATTTTGAGTATCTTGTAAATAACGATGTTGAGTAGGTTCGATTTTGATTCATTTCAAGCTTCAATAGAATGGTTGCGGAGCGAAACTCGCTCTTTTTACCGGAAATGAATCGGAATACAGGCCCATGTTGTTAGCAGGGGACAGCTGAGTGATTTAGCATGGTGACAACTCAACGGAGGACAGGTTTCTGAGTCTAGATAATGCAATTTTCAAACTGTTTGACGTGACTCCAATACCAACGATTGTCAGCGATCGTGATGGTAAGCTAGAGTACGTCAATAGAGCCCTACTCAACTTGTTAGGGTATACACTTGAGGAAATATCACGCCCAGAAATCGTGATTACGCATCAGTCAGACATCGCCTTAAACACCAAGATTCGCATTGAGCTCGAACAAGATCCGGCCAAGCCAATAGAAGTATCTAAGCGCTACATTCATAAAGATGGTCATACAATCTATGCGATCTTGTGTATCGTGGCTCACCAAGATATTCACGGCGTGACCACTCAATTTATCGCTCAAATCCGCGACCTATCCCGTGAGCGCCAGTCGCAAGCCGGAGAGGTGTTGCTTGAACAACTCGTACTAAAATCCAATGACGCTATTTATGTCGTCGATCCTTTGACGGGGCAAATTCTAAACTGCAATGAATTAGCCTACAAACGGCTGGGTTACAGTAAGCTTGAGTTACTGCGGTTGACGGTTCCTGATATCAACCCTTTGTTTGATGCCAGTGCTTCATGGGAAGAGCATGTTGTGAAAATGAAACTTGCAAAAAACCAATTTATTGAAGCAACACACAGAAGAAAAGATGGCTCTGAAATACCCGTGGAGGCGAGTGTCAATCTAGTTGAATATAACAAGGTTGACTACTTATTGGCGATCGTTCGAGATATTTCGGAGCGAAAAGCGCGCGAAATAAAAGTGATTGAAGCGCAAAATCTAGATCCGTTAACCAATTTACCCAACCGACGATTGTTGGAGAGCCGGCTTCAACAAATGACGGTTGATAACCAAAATTACGGTCAGTCGGTGGCGTTCTTGTATCTAGATGTTGATAACTTTAAGATCATCAACGATAAGCATGGTCATGCGATTGGTGACCAAATTTTGGTCGAGCTTGCTCAGCGGATCCATGACTTTACACGGCAGTCAGATATTATTGCGAGATTAGGAGGGGATGAGTTTCTTGTGGTGATGCGGGGTATAAAAAATCGCCCCCATGCTGAAAGTATCTCTGAGCATTTGTTACAAGTCTTTTCGCATCCATTTAAGATCCAAGACGTTGAGGACCTTAACGTCAACATGAGTATTGGTGTGACCTTATGTAAAGAATCTCAATGGGATTCCTCTGATGCCATCGCCATTGCTGACCGCGCGATGTATCAAGCGAAGACCTACGTTGGCTCCGCGACCTACTTTATGGATTATCAGTAACAGCCACTGCCTCACCCTTCATGTTGTCCTTCTCGTACTCTCCTGTGATTCGTTACCTACGTTATCTCTCATCGCTTCCCATCGGCGTCATTATCTTAAGTTAGCCATGTATTAAATCTTACAAAAAATCCAAGCGAATTCACTGACTTTCATCTAGTTTGAGGGTAGGGGAATCACTTTTTTAGCTCCGTTCACGATTCGATGAATTGATCCGATGACATAACGATGTCTTTCCTCTATCGAAAGTGAACGGCTGCGTTTGTAAATTAAGGAGCCAGTGGGATGAATAAATCATGGTCACTGCTGTTAGCATCTATGACTTTGTGTTCGTCTGCTTACGCTTATGCGTTGGTGACACCTAATCCACCAACATTAAATGCCAAAGGCTACGTGTTGATGGATTATCAATCTGGCAGCATCTTGGTATCAGGAAATCAAGATGAGGCCTTGGCACCAGCAAGCCTAACAAAACTGATGACCGCATATGTGGTTGGTAAAGAAATTGAATCAGGTCGCACAAGTTGGGATAGTCCAGTAGCGGTTAGTGAGAATGCGTGGTCTGTGAAGTTTCCAGATTCATCAAAAATGTTCATTAAGCCAGGTGACAGTGTCACGGTTGCTGATTTGATGCGTGGACTCATCATACAGTCGGGTAACGACTCGGCGGTAGCACTGGCAGAACACATTGCGGGAACAGAAAGTGGATTTGTCGCGTTGATGAATCAATGGGCCATCTCGTTGGGTATGGACAAAACCGAGTTTATTAATGCACATGGTTTAGATGGCGACGGTATTCATACCACCCCACAGAACATGGCCGTTCTAATGAGGCGCATCATCGAAGATGTTCCTGAAGTATACGATCTTTATGCCGAGAAACGTTTTACCTGGGCGGACATTAAGCAATACAATCGTAATCGATTGTTGTGGGATAATTCTCTCAACGTGGATGGCGGAAAAACGGGCTACACCTCGGAAGCGGGTTACAGCTTAGTGAGTTCAGCAACACAAGGGCAAATGCGATTAATCTCGGTAGTGATGGGCACACCAAGTACACAGACCCGTGTAGAGGCATCGAGACAGCTGCTTAATTACGGTTTTAGGTTCTATGAAACAGAGCAGCTCGCCCTCGCCGATAAAGATGAGAAATCGTTACGAGTCTGGAAGGGGGAAGGAAAACAAATCTCGGTAGGTTTTGAACAAGATGTCTATGCCACCTATCTTCGTGGCAAAGGAAAACAGCTATCAAAAGACGTCGAGATTTACGCCCCGCTAATTGCGCCTGTTAAACAAGGGGACATTGTTGGTAACGTAACGTGGCGAATTGGCAACGATGAGATCATATCGGAACCTTTAGTGGCAAAATCGAGTGTTGAGCAGGGCTCTATCTTTACTCGTATTATCGATACGGTTGTACTGTGGTTTAAATCTTTGTTTTCAGATGCAAAATCGCTTTGGTAACGCTAGGTTAAACCGATTTTTGGGGTAAAAAAAAGCCCAAACCAATGGTGGTTTGGGCACATACAAATAGGAGTTTATAAGAAAAAAGCAGCGTTGTAGCCAACAATGAAAAATCAGTGGAGGTGGTATCTTGTCGCTACATTACTGACTACCTTTAAATAGACCCACCTTTCCAGCGTTAGTTCCCTTCAGTTCGTAAAAAATCCAAATAAATTTCTATCGGTAAATTCCTAATGTTATTGAGTGTTTTTCTTCTCTGGTCTAACCAGTGTTCAAATATTTGATGTTAATCACTTGTTATGTTGCTGTTGCGGGGTTATATTCAAACGTATGTTTTATACGGATGATTGAAATGGCAAAGATAACCACAAAGGACAAAATCTTAGATGTTGCAGAGGTCTTGTTTGCTGAGCAAGGCTTCAATGATACGTCTTTGCGCACCATTACGAGTAAAGCGAATGTGAATCTTGCCTCGGTCAATTACCACTTTGGCGACAAAAAAACGTTGGTGAGAGCGGTATTGAACCGTTACTTGGAAGCGTTCATGCCCGCGGTTGAAAGTGCCTTGTATGAACTTAACGATCGAGAGTCTCATTCGATGGAAGATGTTTTCAAAGCACTTAAAAAGCCGTTGTTAAGTTTGAATCAAGTGAAGCCTAACGGTGCGAGTCGGTTCATGCTTTTGGTCGGTCGAGGCTATACCGACGTACAAGGACACTTACGCTGGTTCATTACAACGCGATACACAGAAACGTTAGCCATGTTTACGCAAGCGGTTCTCAAGGCCAACACAAACCTTACGCCGGAAACGCTATTTTGGCGCTTGCACTTCACATTAGGAACTTGTGTTTTCACCATGGCTTCTAGCCAAGCACTATCAGAAATTGCCTATAGCTCGTTTAAGCGAGATGTCGATGCCGAGGTGATTATTGACCAAATTATTCCTTATCTTTCCGCAGGGGTGGCTGCAGATTAACCTCGGTTAAGTTAAGCGAAAACAGTTTTACTCTATACAACGACTAGAAATTTATAACGACTAAAAATAACAAAAACGTATTGTGAACAAAAGGATAGGTAACATGAGCTCTCTAAGAAGAAAATGGGTTAGTGACCCTGCGTTTAAAATGTTTAAGAAAGTTTTACCACCGTTGTCAGCGACAGAGCGTGAAGCTATGGAAGCGGGTAGCGTCTGGTGGGATGGGGAGCTGTTCTCTGGTACCCCAAACTTTAAGACATTGCACCAGTATCCAAAACCAACGCTTACGGCAGAAGAGCAGTCCTTCATGGATAACGAGCTTGAAACCTTGTTGGAAATGCTGGATGACTACACTATCGTGACCCAAGACCGAGATCTCCCTAAAGAGGTTTGGGATTACTTGCGAAACGAGCGCTTTTTCTCTTTGATCATCTCAAAAGAGTACGGCGGTCGTGAATTTTCTTCACTTGCTAACTCCACCATTGTGACCAAGATAGCGACGCGCAGTATCAGTGCCGCGGTATCGGTCATGGTGCCAAACTCTCTCGGTCCGGGGGAGCTACTGTCTCACTACGGTACACAAGAACAAAAAGATTACTGGTTACCTCGTTTAGCTGATGGTACTGACATCCCTTGTTTTGCTTTAACTGGTCCGGAAGCGGGCTCTGACGCTGGTGGTATTCCTGATAAAGGCGTGGTTTGTTATGGCGAGCATGAAGGCAAAGAAGTGCTTGGTATTCGCCTAAATTGGAACAAGCGTTATATTACACTTGCCCCTGTGGCGACGGTACTTGGCCTAGCATTCAAACTGCACGATCCCGATCAGCTTATGGGTGAAAAAGAGGACTTGGGTATTACCTGTGCCTTAATTCCAGCTGACCACAAAGGCGTTGAGATTGGTGAGCGTCACGATCCAATACACCTAGCCTTCATGAACGGCCCGACTCGCGGCAACGATGTATTCATTCCTATGGATTGGTTGATTGGTGGCGCAGACTACGCAGGGCGCGGTTGGCGCATGCTGGTGGAATGTCTATCAGCGGGTCGCGGGATTTCATTACCTGCACTTGGCACCGCAATTGGTCACCTTACTACTCGTACGACTGGCGCTTATGCGTATGTTCGTAAGCAGTTCGGCATGTCGATTGGTAAGTTTGAGGGGGTTGCGGAAGCCATGGGCCGCATCGGCGGGATGACCTATCTGCTCGAAGCCACACGAACCATGACAACCACGTCTCTTGATATGGGTGAAAAACCGGGGATTGTCACCGCTATTGCTAAGTATCATATGACGGAAATGGCGCGAACAATTTTGAATGATTCGATGGATATTCACGCCGGTCGAGCGATTCAAGACGGGCCTATGAACTACCTGTCATCAAGCTACCTCGGGATCCCGGTTGCGATCACCGTAGAAGGGGCCAATATTCTAACCCGTAACCTTATGATATTTGGTCAGGGAGCGACGCGTTGTCACCCTTATGTTCTGCAAGAGATGGAAGCAGCGGCCAATCCGGACCAGACACAAGCGGCAGAAGACTTTGATAAGTTATTGTTCAAACATATTGGCCACGCGACTAAGAATACATTTGGTGCGTTTGGTGCCGCGTTAACCGGTTCAGCGTTTGTTGGCGCTTATATGAGTGGTCCAACGAAACGTTACTACAAAGACTTAACCCGTCTAAGTAAAGCGTTAGCAGTCAGCGCTGATTTTGCCATGTTAACGTTGGGCGGTGACCTGAAACGCAAAGAAACGATTTCTGCGCGCTTAGGTGATGGACTGGCATACTTGTTTATGGCCTCTGCAGCATTGAAAAAATACGAGGATGATGGGCGTCAAGCGGCAGACTTGGATTATGTTCATTACGCGGTTCAGCATTGTATGCACCACGCGGCAACGTCTTTGAATGAGGCATACCGTAACTTCCCAGCGCGCTGGGCAGGACGCACATTGAAAGCCTTGTTATTCCCAATTGGCAATCATTTCGAGAAACCGTCGGATGAGATTGGGATGAAGATTGCGAAATCCATGATGGTACCGGGCGCGCATCGTGACCGTTTAACTCAGCTCTGTTATATCGGTCCTAAAGACGATGACAAAATCGGACTGATGGAAAATGCCTTTATTGCTATGTATGACATCCAAGACTTAGAAAAGAAATTGTTCAAAGGCGTTAAGGAAGGAAAAGTGGCGAAGAAAGGGCTGCTTGAAGAGCGTCTAACACAAGCCTTAGCGGCGGATGTATTAACGCAAGACGAAGTGGATAAGATTAAAGCGGCCGATGCACTGCGCTACAAAGCGATTCAGGTGGACCACTTTAGTCATGACTTGAGTGAGGTGCGCACCCACAGCGTTGCTAAACCCAAGCTAAACAGCGTGGCATAGCAATGAGCTGATAGTGTGTTTCTATCCTCTTAAGGCTCACACAAACATGTGGGAATTAAAACCAAGAAGGGCGCTTTAGCGCTCTTCTTTTGGTTGGAAGCAGGGTCATGTTTTACGTTAAAGTGCTCCAACCACTTAGCAAATTAAACAGATTTAACAGAAAAAAGATGCGGTTTGCCTTTGAACCTTTTATCCTACAAGGGATTTTTTGAGGAACTTAATATGATCATCAAACCCCGAATTCGTGGATTTATCTGTACTACTACTCACCCAGTAGGTTGTGAAGCTAACGTAAAAGAACAAATTGCTTATACCAAAGCACAAGGCCCAATTGCGAATGCACCTAAGCGTGTATTGGTGGTGGGTTCTTCAAGTGGTTATGGCCTTTCTTCTCGTATCGCTGCGGCATTTGGTGGTAGTGCGTCAACAATCGGCGTATTTTTCGAGAAACCAGCGACAGAGCGCAAGCCTGGTACGGCGGGTTATTACAACTCGGCAGCATTTGAAAAATTAGCAAAAGAAGAAGGCTTGTATGCGAAAAGCATTAACGGCGATGCCTTCTCTCATGAAGCTAAACAGAAAGTCATTGATTTGATCAAAGAAGACCTTGGTCAGATCGATATGGTGGTTTACTCACTGGCGTCTCCAGTACGTAAATTACCAGATACCGGTGAAGTGATTCGTTCATCGCTAAAACCAATTGGCGAAACGTACACGTCAACGGCAGTTGATACCAACTCTGACACTATCATCGAAGCAAGCATTGAGCCTGCGACAGAAGAAGAAATCGCCGACACGGTAACCGTGATGGGCGGCGAAGATTGGGAACTGTGGGTTAACGCTCTTTCTGATGCTGGCGTTCTTGCTGACGGTTGTAAAACCGTTGCTTACTCATACATTGGTACTGAATTGACATGGCCAATCTACTGGGAAGGCGCGCTTGGTAAGGCTAAGATGGACTTAGACCGAGCGGCTTCTGAGCTTAACGCTAAACTTGCGGAAACGGGTGGCAGTGCAAACGTAGCGGTACTTAAATCCGTTGTCACACAAGCAAGCTCAGCGATTCCTGTTATGCCACTGTACATCGCGATGGTATTCAAGAAGATGCGTGAAGCTGGCGTTCATGAAGGTTGTATGGAGCAAATCCACCGAATGTTCTCACAACGTCTTTATAAAGAAGATGGCAGCGCGGCAGAAGTCGATGACAAAAACCGTCTTCGTCTTGATGACTGGGAATTGCGTGACGATATTCAACAACACTGTGCAAACCTATGGCCACAGATCACAACAGAGAACCTAAAAGAACTCACGGATTACGTTGAGTACAAAGAAGAGTTCCTGAAGTTATTTGGCTTTGGTATTGAAGGTGTTGACTACGAAGCGGATATCTCTCCACTCGTTGAATTTGATGTTATCGACCTATAAGCACCATCGAGGCCTATACCCTAGTCGGGTGTGAGTTTTTTTGGTAAAAAAGACAAGAAGGAAGCCTAGGCTTCCTTCTTTTATATGCGTCATACTCTTCTACTTCTACTTCTACTTCTACTTCTACTTCTACTTCTACTTCTACTTCTACTTCTGTTGTAAATAGCTCTGTTTCGAACAAGGGAATATTCAGCTACCAGAGATTCTGTTATTCCTCATGGACCTTTACGTCAGTCATTCTATTGCCATTTGCCAGTTGAATAATGGCCGTCGCTTCTGAGCTTAGGTTGTTGTCGACCTGATGCAAATGGTCGATTTCAATGACTTCACTTCCAAGGAGAAGATGGCCATCGCGATAGACGTTGGCATGACCGTTTTTGTTGAGTCTGACGTAATAATCGAGTGTGTCCATACTAGCCACCTTTCTGCTTATGAAACTGCTAATGAATCGTTGAATTACAGTACGTAAATCTATCCTAGAAACAAGATATCTAAACGTCGTGATAGTTCCAAACGTGATAATTTAATAGTAGGAAATTATGCGGCTAAATCAACACTGTTCATCTAACCGCTATATAGAAATTAACGAGGTTGGTATCTGCTGTATCAGCGATAGCGGTATAAACAAACGGTCAGGAGTTGATGATGGTGCCACATTCAACGTGAATAGGATGAAAGTGCGATGTGTCACAAAATTCGATTGTCATTTAAGACTCATTAGTTACAATGTCGCATTGCGTTAGAGAGTGCATCTGTATTTGCATTTAATAACCCAAAACTTTTACCAAATCGTGGCAGTTTTACCTCGAGTAACTTTTTACCTCGAGTAATACTGCTAACCATTAATGCAAGTCTTGCTTGGTGTGCAAGACCACTGTAATAGGATACTACATGCCTGTAATTACTCTTCCTGACGGCAGTCAGCGTCAATTTGATAACCCTGTTTCTACTCTCGATGTTGCCCTTTCTATCGGTCCTGGTCTTGCGAAAGCAACCATCGCTGGTCGTGTAGATGGTGAGCGTGTCGATGCCTGCGATCTTATTGAAAACGATGCAAGCCTAGAAATCATCACAGCGAAAGACCCAGACGGTCTTGAAATCGTTCGTCACTCATGTGCTCACTTATTGGGGCACGCGATTAAGCAGCTGTACCCAGAAGCAAAAATGGCGATTGGTCCTACGATAGACAATGGCTTTTATTACGATATCGATCTAGAAGAATCTCTAACACAAGATGATATAGAGAAGATCGAAAAACGCATGAAAGAGCTGGCGAAAACCAAGTATCAAGTTGTTAAGAAAAAGGTAAGTTGGCAGGAAGCTCGCGATACGTTTGAAAGTCGCGGTGAACCTTACAAGATTGAAATCTTGGATGAGAACGTTGCTAAAGACGACCGTCCAGGCCTATACCACCACGAAGAATACATTGATATGTGTCGTGGTCCTCATGTGCCAAACATGAGCTTCTGTCAGCACTTTAAACTGCTGAACGTAGCGGGTGCATACTGGCGTGGTAACAGTGACAACAAGATGCTTCAGCGTATCTATGGTACTGCCTTCCACGACAAGAAAGCTCTCAAAGAACACATGACGCGCTTAGAAGAAGCTGCGAAGCGTGATCACCGTAAAATTGGTAAGCACTTGGATCTTTTCCATATGCAGCAAGAAGCGCCGGGTATGGTCTTCTGGCACCACAACGGTTGGTCTATCTTCCGTGATCTAGAAGTGTTTATCCGTCAAAAACTGACAGAGTACGATTACCAAGAAGTGAAGGGCCCATTAATGATGGACCGTGTGCTTTGGGAACGCTCTGGTCACTGGGATAAGTACGCAGAAGCGATGTTCACGACGTCTTCAGAGAACCGTGAATACGCGATTAAGCCAATGAACTGTCCTGGTCACGTACAGATCTTTAACCAAGGTCTTAAATCGTACCGCGATTTGCCGCTACGTATGGCTGAATTTGGTTCTTGTCACCGTAACGAGCCATCAGGCGCGTTGCACGGCATTATGCGTGTTCGTGGCTTTACTCAAGATGATGCTCACGTGTTCTGTACTGAACAACAAGTGCAGGATGAAGTGAAATCTTGTATTGAGATGGTCTACGATACATACCAAACTTTTGGTTTTGAAAACATCGTAGTAAAACTGTCTACACGCCCTGAAAAACGTGTGGGTTCTGATGAAATGTGGGACCGTGCCGAGTCTGATCTTGAGCTTGCGCTTAAGTCGATGGACATCGCATACGAGATTCAAGAAGGCGAGGGTGCATTTTATGGGCCTAAGATTGAATTTACTTTGCATGATTGTTTGGACCGAGCTTGGCAATGTGGTACAGTGCAGCTCGATTTTGCATTACCAGAGCGTCTAGGTGCCACTTACGTGGGTGAAGATAACGAGCGTCACACGCCAGTTATGATTCACCGAGCGATTTTAGGTTCACTAGAGCGTTTTATTGGCATTCTAATTGAAGAATATGCAGGCTTCTTCCCAACATGGTTAGCTCCTGAGCAAGCTATTGTTATGGGAATTACAGACAAACAGTCTGAATATGTTCAAGAAATTACGAAAAAACTGCAAAAAAGTGGAATTAGAGCCAAAGCGGACTTGAGAAATGAGAAGATTGGCTTTAAAATCCGCGAACATACTTTGAAACGTGTACCGTATATGCTTGTTTGTGGCGACCAAGAAATGGAAGCTGGAGAGATTGCAGTACGTACTCGTAAGGGCAACGATTTAGGCAAGTTTAAAGTGGATGACTTTATCTCATACATCCAAGCCGAAATCGCAAGCCGTAAGCTCAATCTGGAGGAATAACCTATTAAAGGCGGAAGACGTGGCCAACAACCGGCCAAACAAAACCAGCACCGTTTAAACGGTGAGATTCGTGGCGTACGTGAAGTTCGTCTAACAGGTGCAGATGGTGAACCTGTTGGTGTCGTATTGATCCAAGAAGCGCTAGATGCAGCTTTAGAAGCTGGTATGGATCTCGTAGAGATCAGCCCTAACGCCGAGCCACCAGTCTGTCGTGTGATGGACTATGGTAAGTTCCTCTTTGAAAAGAGCAAATCTGCTAAAGAGCAGAAGAAAAAGCAAAAGCAGGTCCAGATCAAGGAAATAAAATTCCGTCCTGGAACTGATATTGGAGACTATCAGGTAAAACTACGCAACCTGACGCGTTTCCTAGAAGACGGCAACAAAGTGAAGGTAACAATTCGCTTCCGTGGCCGAGAAATGGCACACCAAGAGATCGGTGTCGACGTTCTTCATCGTTTGAAAGAAGATACAGTGGAAATTGCTGTTGTTGAATCTTTCCCGACGAGAATCGAAGGCCGCCAGATGATCATGGTGTTAGCCCCTAAGAAGAAGTAATTAGCGGCTTGCAAGTAATTTAACCTTGTCGCCCCTCAGTTTAGAGGGAACGCGGCAGGGTTTCATTCGCCCTGATTACTATGTTTATTAACTCAACAATGCGGAGTTCTTCATCCATGCCAAAGATGAAATCCAACAAAGGTGCAGCTAAGCGTTTCAAGAAAACAGCTGGTGGCATCAAATTTAAGCACGCTGGTAAACGTCACATTCTGACTAAGCGTACTACTAAGAACAAGCGTCAGCTTCGTCCAAATGCAATCCTTCCAAAGTGTGAAGTGGCTGCAGTTGCTCGTATGCTTCCATACGCATAATTCTTTTTAGTTTATTAATCGTTTAGTTTAGGAGAGACATAATGCCTCGCGTAAAACGTGGTGTACAAGCTCGTGCACGTCATAAGAAAGTTCTAAAACAAGCTAAAGGTTACTACGGAGCACGTTCACGTGTTTACCGCGTAGCTTTCCAAGCTGTTACAAAAGCAGGTCAATACGCATACCGTGACCGTCGCAACAAGAAACGTCAATTCCGTCAACTTTGGATTGCACGTATCAACGCGGCTTCTCGTCAAAATGGTCTATCTTACAGCCGTTTCATCAACGGTCTTAAGAAAGCATCTATCGAGATCGATCGTAAGATCCTTGCTGATATCGCTGTATTCGACAAAGCTGCATTTGCAGTTCTAGTTGAAAAAGCGAAAGCTGCACTTTAATTAGTTAGCAGTCTAGATCTTTTATAAAGGAGAGCATTTGCTCTCCTTTTTTATTGCCTATAACAAATGAGAAAGGGGGCTCTTTACCCCGTTCGCTCCGCGATTCACCACATGCGTATAGATTTGCGTTGTTTTGATATCGGTATGACCAAGCTGCTCCTGAACCGTTCGAATATCCGCACCACTTTCAAGCAGGTGAGTAGCAAAAGAGTGTCGTAAGGTATGGCAACTCACTGGTTTACTAATGCCCGCTTTAGAAACCGCTTGTTTGAGCGCCTTTTGAATACTTGTCTCATTAATATGATGCCGCCGACGTTCCTTTGATACTGGATCGATGGCAAGCCTTATTGAAGGAAACAAAAACTGCCAATTCAGTTCTTTGTTTGAGTTAGGATATTTAGTGGCGAGCGCGTTGGGTAATGATACACCTGCGTAGTCGTGTTGCTTGGTATCTTGCCGCCAATATCGTTCGACATTTTGCTGCTGCAGTTTGATAGCAGGGTACAACTCTCTCGCCAACGTCACGATACGATTCTTATTTCCTTTCGCTCGCCATACTCGCAGTGCGCCATATTCAAAATCTATGTCCTGATATCGAAGTCGTAAGCACTCCATTAAACGCAATCCAGAGCCATACATTAGCTGTGTCGGCAGTAAATACACCGACGCGATATTTTCTAGCACACTGACCACCTCTTTTGTGGTTAGCACCGTAGGCAGTTTCTTGGAGCGATGTGATTTCTTGAATCGCATGTTAACGTCAATTGGCGCATTGATAATGTGTTTGTATAAAAACACTAACGCATTTAGGGCAACGGCCTGGCTACGAGCTGCTAAGTTTCGCGACGTCACTAGGTAGGAGAGAAACGCTTCTACATCTTTACTCGTGAGTTCACGAGGGTGCGTTTTATTGTGATAAACAATGTATTGCACTATCCAGGTTAAGTACGCATCGATCGTCCGTTCCGAATAATGCCTTGAGCGCATAAAGTCACGAATGTAACTTATAAATGGTGATTTCATAGCCATGCCTAATGCTGTTGTTATATACAGTGGAGCGGTCTAGGCTTGATATTCGTTTTTAGACGGAATAATTCAGTCTTTTGTGATGAGCAACAAGTTTAATAGTACTTAGCTAACTGATTTTCAAACAATAATGCTCTAACATAGGCAGATTCTATGATAATAGAAGGCGGTAGCGTGCGGCAAAGTACGGAATTAGTCCGTCTATAAAGTGTTAGGCAAACAGGAGTAAATATGGATATTGCGGTACTAACCTTTGATGGATTTAATGAGCTTGACTCATTTGTTGTAGCGGGAATTTTGAACCGAATGAAAGATGCTGGTTGGAACGTGCAAATAACGAGTCCATCTCAGTATGTCACTTCAATGAACGGAGTTACAATCCAATCCCAACAACCTCTCGAGTTTGCAAATCGAGCCAACGTTGTATTGTTTGGCAGCGGTGCGCTAACGCGCGATATTGCTCAAGACAAAGATATACTTTCAAGACTAAAGCTAAATCCCGAAAGTCAGTTAATCGGTGGACAATGTTCAGGTACGTTGCTCATGTCAGTGCTCGGCTTACTGCATCAAATACCCGCTTGTACCGATTTAACAACTAAACCTTGGATCGTCGAATCAGGAGTGACGGTTTTAGAGCAGCCCTTTTATGCGGAGGGTAATCTTGCGACAGCAGGTGGTTGTTTGTCATCAAAGTACTTGGCTACATGGGTGATTAGTAAGTTGTCGAGCAGGGCGGATGCTGAATCGGCAATTCATTATGTCGCACCAGTCGGTGAAAAAGAAAGTACGGTTCAGCACTGCATGGCAGTAGTCAATGCATGCCTGTAAAACTTGCCTAACAAGTGCTTTAAGTGGATTCGTAACGCTTGGCAATTTTGGTGTAACTGTCAGTCTATGTGTTTACGGTAGTCGATTTAGGTTTTGTGGTACGTTACTCACCACTTAAGCAGGCGTTAGCCTCTTCGTTGGATTTGGAGTGTTTATGAATAAAATTGAAAAAGAATTAGAGCTTAGATTAACAAACACTTTTAAAATATACATTAAAGTGGGATTAGAAAATGCTCTCTCTGATACACCCTCAGAAATTGAAGTTTTACAAACAATAATTAATATGCAAGCTGCTTTAGAATTATTAAGCAAATATTATATTCTTCAAAGGGAAGGCTGGAAAGGAATAGTTGTCGGAAAGTATCACAATAAAGATGAAGAGGAAATAATTGAGCTAATTAGTAGTGGTAGAATTCAGACAACTTCGCATCAAAAAAATAAAAAATACTTTACTGAAACTATAGAGTTTGATGACTTTGAATTGGAGTTGCTAGATAAATTTCAGAATATGCGTAATCAGATTATGCATCTAGGTGTTACCTCAGTTGAAAAAGATATTCTTTCTGACACAATTATCTTCATGGTTAGAATTATAAATAAGTTAAATTGGTCTGAACTACTCCCCATTCAAGAACAATATTTGAATAATGCACTAAAATCATTACTTGGAACCAAACTCTATAGAAAATTAATGACATCTTCAAATTATATGGGAGAGTCCGTTGATGCTGCATATGATTCGTTGCCTGATGACATAAAGTGTTGTGTTAACTGTTTGAATGAGTCTTGGGTATATAATAATGGTGATTGGGAGTGTTTTACTTGTGGTTTTAAAGGGAGTGAACACAGGGCAAGATCATGAAAGCCCATTATGGGGCAAGGGTTCAAGCGTGATGAGATACTCCCCAAAAATACCGTGAACATCTCAAAATAACAACTTAATAAACGAGCGATTTGACGATCAATATTGGCTGTGATCATATACTATCTTTTGCAAGGTATATGGCATGGACGAAAAAAGCCTCTTGGAACACATTTCAGTTATTAGAGATCCTCGTCAATCGTGGAAAATAGAACATACACTAGCGGATATTATTTTCCTGATGGTCGCTGCAGTAATAGCAGGAGCTGAAGGTTGGGAGGATATTGAGGACTTTGGTGAAGATAACTTAGAGTGGCTTCGTCAATATGGTGATTTCATTAATGGTATCCCAGTTCACGATACAATAGCTCGAGTTATTAATCTTATATCAGCCAAGCAATTACAACGGTGTTTCTCATCCTGGATGAAAGATTGTCATGATGTAACCTCAGGCGAAGTTATTGCAATCGATGGTAAGACGCTCAGAGGCACTTACAACAAAGATAAGCGTTGTGGTGCCATTCATATGGTCAGTGCGTTTAGCGCGGCAAATCAAGTTGTTCTTGGGCAAGTAAAGACATCCGAAAAGAGTAATGAGATTAAAGCAATACCAGAGCTGCTCGAACTTTTATCAATTCGTGGATGCATTGTTACCATTGATGCGATGGGCTGCCAGAGGCAAATAGCAGAGAAAATAGTAAGTAAGGGAGCTGACTATTTATTAGCAGTGAAAGGAAATCAAAAACGG
>NZ_MCUW01000078.1:304124-309195 GCF_002873335.1 Vibrio sp. 10N.286.49.B1
TCAAAAACGGCTTGAAGAAGCAATATCAGAAATATTTAATTCGCGGACAATAAATACGTTTGGCGGCGATAAATATGTCACTCAAGAAAATGGCCATGGTCGCACTGA
This sequence comes from Vibrio sp. 10N.286.49.B1, assembly GCF_002873335.1. Lineage (GTDB taxonomy): Bacteria > Pseudomonadota > Gammaproteobacteria > Enterobacterales > Vibrionaceae > Vibrio. Next base: position 304,233 of record NZ_MCUW01000078.1, read on the forward strand.
AACACGAGTCAGTATGGTTGAACACAATACTGATTTTTTGGGAGACTTAGCGTTTAATTGGTCCAATTTATCAACTGTTGGTGTTGTATTTTCAATTCGCCAAGAAGGTGACAAGCTACCAGAAACGATGCAAGTTAAATACTACATCAGTTCAGCGTCACTGAGCGCAAAAACTTTGCTTGAAAATACCAGAGCACATTGGAGCATCGAGAATCAAATGCATTGGCGCTTGGATGTTGGCTTCAATGAAGATGCTTGTCGAATACGCAGAGAGCAAGCAGGAGAAAACTTTGCTGTGGTGCGTCATATCGCTTTAAATTTACTCACAGCAGAAAAATCATTTAACGGTGGGATCAAGAGGAAGCAGAAGAAAGCAAATAGAAGCAACGCTTATCTTTCTCAAGTCCTTGCAGGGCAAGGGGCTTCGTAATCTTGCCCTGGGAGTGAACATGCTTTTGGCTTTATAGATTGTCCAAAATGTAACACTGAAGGTGAGTTAGTATATGATGCCTGTAATGTTGGCATTAATGAGTTCATACGCGCTAAATGTAGTAGGTGTGGGGAGTTTTCTTTCGTTTCAGAATGTAAACATTGCAAAATTGTGCAATGCCACCCCGGATCTTGTGAGTTTTGTGGTTAAAAAGAGGCTAACAAAGCGTTTAAGACAGATTCCCAACGCTTGGCATTTTTAGTGTTATCGTTGGGTTTTGTGTTTACGGTGCAATGGTTTAGGTTTGGTGGCGGCGTTGCTCACTACTTAACGCGGCGTTATATTTTTCTTCAGACTCCAGATGTTAAATGTGATTTGATTCATACCTTTGAACGTATAGCGCAATTACCCTAACTATTAAATGGTCTTTGTGATAAATGTATTAACCAAATAAATATTAAATCTCTATTGCATAGCTTGTATGCTGTTGTGATGAGGAGGCTAGGTGGAAATTAATACTATCGCAGTTGAGAAACATAATGTAGCACCCTACTTATCTGTCCTGTTGGGCGCAAAATCAACTAAGGAAAAATCATGCTCAGTGCATGAAGTGATTCTCCAATTATTGAAGGAAGAGTCTTCTGATGAAATGACTGTTGGTTCAACAATCAATGATGAAGTTGGAGAGCTAGGAACAGTAAAAATCACATCTTATACAATCGCTAAGGAACCTAGTTGGGCTAAAGGTTTGGATCTTAAAGATCTAGAGCACCACGTCTTCGTTAGCTTTAATGTTAGAGACCACCTTGCTTTTTATTTCTCTGAAAAAGGTAAAAAAGATACTATCCGAGAGTTTTTTGGGAAAAAGCGCTTACCAAACCTCTTCCCCATCCCAATAAGCAAGCTGAATGGCAATTTCATTAACGAAGACGAAATTAAAATGCTATGGCTATCGGGAATACACGGTAGAGATAACTTTAAAGCAGATTCTAAAGTTTTAGGTGGTAAAAGTGTTGCAGACACCCTAGATCCTTTGATTGATCAGTCGTATATGATGTCAGCAGTACGCACTGAAGTTTGGGGAACAAAATCAAAAAGCTCCGTCGGAATTAATCCATTTAAATCGTCAATATGGCGTGGACCTTGTAAAGATTGGATCACTTTTGAGAACAGGGTGTTAGAAATCTTAGACATACTGTCTATAAATAGTGTCGAATCAGAGAGTCCTATCGGGATATTGTCTTATCCAATATCTAAGCCCGATGACTTAAAACATCCATATGATTTTTCTCTCGTAGATTACGATTTTTTACCTGAGGAAGACGGGCAACATCGTAAAGAACTGTTAAAAAAACTACAGTATGACTTTCATGTTGAACTCGTGAATAGCTTCGTTGAAAGTGACATTTCACTCGATATTTTCTACTCAGGGAAAAAGGTAGGACATATATGCGTAGAAGTTGAAGTTGATGACTATAAAGTAAGCTTTAAAGTAAAAAGTGAAACACCTTTAACTAAAAAGTACTTTGACTTATATAAACGAGTGTTTGTCTATCCTGAACTTGTTAAGTGCTGGTTTGAGTCGGGACATGCTGTTGTAAATGGCATGGTATTCAGAACTGGTTATCAAGATGTAGAATATGACAAGTTTTTATGGGCTGATTTTGAAAAGTACGACATCAAAAAGGAAAAGCCTGGAGCAAATGCTCAAAAACCTTCATTAAAAGATATTGGTAAAGAAAAATCACTATTTTGTTGGGTACAAAAATGTTGGAGTGGAAACTGGCTAACATCAAATGAATTTAATACTACGGAAAAGCCACAAGGTTGGCTTTATTGTGATGATGGCGCAGGGGAAAAAGCTGACTTCATTCATTATGTTCAGCATGGTCCACTTCACCTAATATCGTTAATTCACGTCAAAGCGTCAAAATCTGATAAGACATCTCGGAAAATATCCGTAGGTGCTCACGACGTTGTACTTAACCAAGCTGTTAAGAACCTCAGGTATACAGCTAGGAAAGTCCTCGTTGAAGATCTGAAAGCAAGGCATGACAATGCAGCTCATAAGGGATGCTGGCATAACGGAATTGAGGCAAAAGCAGAAGATTTCTTTAAAGTTCTACTGGATTTAAAAGATAACAAGCACGTTAAGAATCGTGTTGTAGTTGTTCAACCACACACTCAGAAAAGCGTTTACCTAAATAGTGCAGGTAGTAAAATCAAAACTCAGTTAGACGTGTTATTAGTCAGCGCCGAGAATGCTATTAGATCCTCTGGAGCTGATTTCCATATCATTGGTTTAGCCGACAACTAAATATAACAAGGCATTTAAGAGTGATTCGCAACGCTTGGCAGTTTCGCTTCGCTCAAGTATAGCCAAGCGCCGCTCACACCTTAATGCGGCGTTATGTACTTTGGAGAGTAAATGGATTTATCCTCAAATTTTAGAATGTTAGCGCTGTACAACCAGCGAATGAATAAGCAGTTAGTTGGTGTTTGCCGGAAGTTGACTCATGAGCAACTGCATCAGAACATCAACTCATTCTTCCCGACAATTATGGCTCACTGGAATCACATCTTGTTCGGCGACTTGATTATGCTTCAGCGCCTTGTCGCAAATGAACTGGTAACAGTTGAAGCGACAGTTTTAGATAAATTACCGGTTTCTAAGTCAGTCTCTGATACTTACGCTTCGAATTTGGATGAGCTCTCTGAATTACGAGAACTGGTAGACTCAATTTACATCAAAATTACTAATCAGTTTACAGCTGACAGTTGCAATCAAATAGTTAGGTATACGACCACAGAAGGGCAGATAATTGAAAGAACAGTTGGTGAGTTTTGCCAACATGTCTTCAATCATCAAACACACCATAGAGGTCAGCTAACCTGTTTGTTGAGTCAGTTTGGTTTAGACTTTGGCTGTACCGATCTACCTGTGATCGTGCCAGAGGGAGCACGTACATAACAAATGCTTTAAGTGGACTCGTAACGCTTGGCAGTTTTGGAGCGACAGTTAGCTTATGTGTTTACGGTGGTCAACTTAAGTGCGGTGGTGCGTCACGCGCCACTTAAGCAGGCGTTAACTGTCAGGAGTGAAATTGATGACATTAGTAGAATTAAAAGAATGGCTGCCATTTTTAGAAACGGCTCCAGAGGGAATTAGGGAGTACCTAACGGGAACTTTCTGGATGCTCGTATTTCTTGTATTGATTTGGGCTATTTTAAAAATTCTAACAAATAAAGAGTTTAAACAGCTTTACTCGATAGCTGGTTCTGGAGCTCAAATGTTTGGCTCGATTTCGAAAAAAGCAGCTAAGGGAGTAGCAGAAAGTTTGGAGCTGCCAGAACCATATCCTAGGTTGACAAAATTCTTTTCGATTTTGTTTATGCTTAATAATTATGCGGCATTTTTCTTATTTCTATCATTCTTTTTAGCATTTACAGTTTTATTGGTTATGTCTGATATATCTAGTTTCTGGCAAAGAACAGGTGGTATGTTGTTTTCAGTTGTTTTAGGTTATTTTTCTTGGTTCTTTTTTGCTCAAGCAGAGCGAGATCGTATCCGCATCTTTAAAAACAACGATGGGAAAGACAGTTAACAAACGATGGGAAAGACAGTTAACAAAGCATTTAAGAGTGATTCCCAACGTTTGGCATTTTCAGTTCAAGGTTGGGTTTCGTGTTTAAGGTACTACTGGTTTAGGTCTGGTGGTAGCGTTGCTCACACCTTAATGCGGCGTTAGTTGCCTTATCGATTTCGGAGAATAAATGGAAGTAATCATCGAACAAGAAATTGCGTTGCACCAATTCGAAGTCAGACAAGATAAATTAGAAATTGCGCGACTTATCCATCCAGACTTTAAAGAAGTTGGTAAATCAGGTAATAGCTACGACTTCAAATCAATTGTTCAAAAAAAGACTAAAAGGACACACACCAAAAGTATGAAATTAGTTTGATTTTTTCCAATTCGCCGACTCACCAACAACCCCACCAAAAGAGAACTGCTAAGTTATTTAAAACCTTCATAGCGGATCTCATTTTGACAACAGCCAGAAAACAGCTTATTTCCGTGGATGCAACTTCGTATTACCACTGCGTCACACGTTGTGTGAGGCGCAGTTTTTTGTGCGGCGATAAAAGACTAAAAGGACACACACCAAAAGTATGAAATTAGTTTGATTTTTTCCAATTCGCCGACTCACCAACAATCCCACTAAAAGAGAACTGCTATGTTATTTAAAACCTTCATAGCGGACCTTATTTTGACAACAGCCAGAAAACAGCTTATTTCCGTGGATGCGACTTCGTATTACCACTGCGTCTCACGTTGTGTGAGGCGCAGTTTTTTGTGCGGCGCTGACCCGCTCACCAACACGAGCTACGAACATCGAAGAGAGTGGATAGAGCGAAAAATTCACGCTCTGACGGAGGTATATTGCATCGATGTTTGCACCTACGCCATCATGAATAATCATTATCACCTGGTACTTCATATCAATAAAGACAAAGCGTTAGCATTGTCACTG
>NZ_MCUW01000079.1 GCF_002873335.1 Vibrio sp. 10N.286.49.B1
CGTGATGGTGATGGTTTGTGGCTCGCTTGAGAGCCCTTCGTTATCAATGGCAACGTAGGTAAAAGTCACGTCTTCAGATTGACCATTAGTCAGGTCTTGGAAATCTTCACCAGGATCAAAGGTATAGGTGCCATTGTTGAAGCTCAGACTGCCTTTGCCGTCTGGAACATCGCTAGCTAAGACGTACGACGCCACGGTGCCATCGACATCGGAGCCTTCCGGTACATCACGAGTGATCGACGTGTCTTCATCG
>NZ_MCUW01000080.1 GCF_002873335.1 Vibrio sp. 10N.286.49.B1
GGTTTGTGGCTCGCTCGCCAATCCTTCGTTATCAATCGCCACGTAGGTGAAGGTCACGTCTTCCTTCTGACCATCGGTCAGGCCTTGGAAGTCTTCACCTGGGTTGAACGTATAGGTGCCATTGTTGAAGCTTAGGCTGCCTTTTCCGTCTGGAACATCCGTCGCCAACGCGTAAGACGCCACGGTGCCATCGACATCAGAGGCTTCCGGTACATCACGGGTGATCGACGTGTCTTCATCGGTCATTTCA
>NZ_MCUW01000081.1 GCF_002873335.1 Vibrio sp. 10N.286.49.B1
CAAGATTTTGCTAAAAATTAAGCAAAGATCTTAGCAACAACACCAGCGCCTACAGTACGGCCACCTTCACGGATAGCAAAACGTAGACCTTCGTCCATTGCGATTGGAGCGATTAGCTCAACAACCATTTGGATGTTGTCGCCAGGCATTACCATTTCTACGCCTTCTGGTAGAGAGATATCACCAGTTACGTCAGTTGTACGGAAGTAGAACTGTGGACGGTAGCCTTTGAAGAACGGAGTATGACGGCCGCCTTCGTCTTTAGAAAGTACGTATACTTCAGACTCGAACTTAGTGTGTGGGTTGATTGAACCTTTAGCAGCAAGTACTTGGCCACGTTCAACGTCATCACGCTTAGTACCACGTAGAAGTGCACCAACGTTCTCACCTGCACGACCTTCGTCAAGCAGTTTACGGAACATTTCAACACCAGTACAAGTAGTAGAAGTCGTTTCTTTGATACCAACGATTTCGATCTCGTCACCTACACGTAGGATACCGCGCTCGATACGACCAGTAACAACTGTACCACGACCTTGAATTGAGAATACATCTTCAATAGGTAGTAGGAACGGTTGGTCAATAGCACGCTCTGGTTCTGGGATGTAAGAATCTAGTGCTTCTGCAAGCTCAACGATTTTGTTTTCCCATTGCTCTTCGCCGTTTAGTGCGCCAAGTGCAGAACCTTGGATGACTGGAAGGTCATCACCTGGGTATTCGTACTCAGAAAGAAGTTCACGAACTTCCATTTCTACTAGCTCAAGTAGCTCTTCGTCATCAACCATGTCACATTTGTTCATGAATACGATGATGTAAGGGATACCAACTTGACGACCAAGTAGGATGTGCTCACGAGTTTGAGGCATAGGGCCATCTGTCGCAGCAACAACTAGGATACCGCCGTCCATTTGAGCAGCACCAGTGATCATGTTTTTAACATAATCCGCGTGTCCTGGACAGTCAACGTGTGCGTAGTGACGCGCTGGAGTATCGTACTCAACGTGAGAAGTAGCGATTGTGATACCACGTTCGCGCTCTTCTGGAGCGTTATCGATAGA
>NZ_MCUW01000082.1 GCF_002873335.1 Vibrio sp. 10N.286.49.B1
TGGTCAGTGCGTTTAGCGCGGCAAATCAAGTTGTTCTTGGGCAAGTAAAGACATCCGAAAAGAGTAATGAGATTAAAGCAATACCAGAGCTACTCGAACTTTTATCAATTCGTGGATGCATTGTTACCATTGATGCGATGGGTTGCCAGAGGCAAATAGCAGAGAAAATAGTGAATAAGGGAGCTGACTATTTATTAGCTGTGAAAGGAAATCAAAAACGGCTTGAAGAAGCGATATCAGAAATATTTAATTCGCGGACAATAAATACGTTTGGTGGCGATAAATATGTTACTCAAGAAAATGGGCATGGTCGCACTGAAACACGAGTCAGTATGGTTGAACCCAATACTGATTTTTTAGGTGACTTAGCGTTTAATTGGCCAAACTTATCAACTGTTGGCGTAGTATTCTCAATCCGTCAAGAAGGTGACAAGCTTCCAGAAACGATGCAAGTTAAATACTACATCAGTTCAGCGTCACTGAGCGCTAAAG
>NZ_MCUW01000083.1 GCF_002873335.1 Vibrio sp. 10N.286.49.B1
TGATAGGAGTTATTCCAAGCTCCGCCTTTAGGGTCAAACTGAGATTCACCAGTATCCGGGTCAACAATATCCAACTTGCCATCGGCTGTTAATGCGCCTTGCCCTATTTTCGCCATGCCTGCTTGGGCATAATTTGGAGATCTATCTCCAAAAGTGCCATAGCCTTCATCCACATCACCGGTTGATTGGCCTGTGATTATTGCAGCATCATCGACGGCAGCTAAATCAAGACTTGCCCCCGTATGCGTCACACCACCGTGCGCATCTTTTACATCGTAATTAAAATGTACGGGGCCGTTGTAGTTTGGCGTTGGCGTGAAGGTAAAACTGCCATCCGTATTTTGGCTAATTGAACCATGGTCTACTTGGAGATTATCAACGTTTAATTGGCCTAAATCGTTACTATCAATATCAGTTGCATTAGCGAGTAATTGCTGGACAGTAATGTTAATCGATTGGTCTTCATTACCCGAAGGCAATGAAACGGTATGACTAAGGGTAGGATCATCGTTGGTGCCATTAATCGTGATGACGATATCGTGGTGGGTTGTGCCATCTTTTGAGGTAACCTGAATCGTGTCAGTTAAATGCTCGCCTTTACCTAACGTTTGGATAGCGGTTTGCGAGTTATCAGCAGAATAACTCCAGCTACCATCGGGACTAATTTGTAAATGACCATAATGACCTTGTAGGGCCGTTTTATTAAACCCATGGTCTACAAAACTACTTTCACCTGCATCTATATCAGTAATGTCTAATTTACCCGTCGCAGTCAGATTATGGCTCTGAGGATTAACACCAACATCTTCTTTTAATATGTGAGTATCGATTCCACTGATTGTGGGAGCATCATTAGTGCCATGAACGGTAATCGTCAAATTTTGTGTTGACGTTGCATTTGCCTCATCTTTTACTGTCACAGGAATGGTAATCGTTTGCTCCTGACCAGCGCCCAGATGTTGGTATGAAGCATGAGTTGGGTCAAAGGTATAACTACCATCGGCATTAAAGGTTAAACCATCCACAGGGTTTGCAATCTCATAAGAAAGAATCGGATTCGAGTTGTAGTCGACATCAGTCGCCTGCATCTGCCCTTGAAGCGCGCTACCATCTTCAATAACGGACTGTGTTTGAGCCGCTAGTACAGGTGCATCATTAGTCCCAGTCACTGTGATTGTAATATCATGAGATGTGCCATCTGCTGAGTAAACGCGATACACCACATTTTCGACATCACCTTCATGCAGGTATTGAAGGGCACTGTTTTTAACCGAGTAGCCCCAATTACCTTGTGGAGTTATGTGTAAGCTTCCGTTAAAAGGATCATGAATTGCTTGTTCGCCGAACTGGGTAAATTGGAAATGATCTTGTCCTGCATCGGGGTCGGTAACCGTTAACGAACCGGAAACGGCAATCGTTTGCGCGGAACTATGCCCAACATGTTTATCTTCGGTGATATTTCCCGTGTCAACGCCACTAAAGGTTGCCGCATCTTGCTGGCTTGCTAATGTCATATTTGCGCCAGTATGTGTCACACCACCGTGCGTATCTTTTACATCATAATTAAAATGGACGTCGCCGTTGTAGTCTTTAGCAGGGGTAAAGGTAAAGGTCCCATCCTTGTTATCGAGAATTGAACCATGGTCCGCATGTAAATTTGCTATGGTGAGTTGACCGGCATCATTAGCATCAACATCCACGGTATTTTGTAATAATTGATTTAACGTTAATACTTGAGCAGTATCTTCTTTACCTGAATTGAGCTGAACTTCTGATGAGCAATAAGGTTTATCGTTATCACCATGAATAGTAATCACTATGTCGTGAGTGGTGCCGTCTTTAGATTGAATTGTGATTGTATCGGTGAGCGTCTGCCCTTCACCGAGTTTATCTATGGTCGTGCCGACTGTTGTTTTACGATTACCAACCCAATCAACACTGCCTACAGGGACATCGTAATGCCAAGTGCCATCAGTATTTAATAGTAAATGTCCATATTGCCCGTGATAGGAGTTATTCCAAGCT
>NZ_MCUW01000084.1 GCF_002873335.1 Vibrio sp. 10N.286.49.B1
TTCGCACCAAACGAAAACTTCAATGGTAATGTGTCGCTTGATGTAACTGTTGCAGACGAAGACGGTGCGACGGCAGAAACTACCGCGGGCATTGATGTCATTGCAGTCAACGATGCACCAGTTTCAGGTGACTTGGCATACTCCGTTGATGAAGACGGTTCAATCACGCTGACTCAAGACCAACTGTTGTCTCAAGCATCAGATGTAGACGGCGATGACCTGACTGCGGCTAACCTAAGTGCTGGCGATAACGCAACCGTAACGGCTAACGAAGATGGTTCATTCACCATCAC
>NZ_MCUW01000085.1 GCF_002873335.1 Vibrio sp. 10N.286.49.B1
TGAACTGACCCCCAATAGTTGGACACCAATTATTGGGGGTCTTTTTATGTCCAAATATAGTCGTGAGTTAAAATGTGTCATTGCTAAACAATGCTTAGATGGCGCGTCATCTCGCTATTTAGCAAAACAATATTCAATTTCTTCGAGACAGATACGGTATTGGGCTCAAGTCTTTGCTATCCACGGTGCTGGTTCGTTTTTACCAACTAAGCATGCTGCTACTGCTCAGAAAAAACGAAAAGCATTGAATTTAATGTGGACGAATGATTGGTCTCTCACGCACACTAGCGCAGTATTAAACCTCTCATCCCCTGGGATACTCTCTGTCTGGCTCAAAAGATTTAATGAGCTCGGTATCGAAGGGCTCAAAATGCGCCAGAAAGGAAGACCCTCAATGAAAAAGCGACCTCAACGTACCACCAAGCCTGATAATGAAATGACGCTTGAGGAGCTAAAAGAGGAGTTAGTCTACTTACGAACCGAGAATGCCGTTCTAAAAAAGTTGGAAGAGTTGGAGCAAGAAAAAAACCGTCGAACAAAGAAAAAGCGGTCATAGCTCTAACTCTTAAAGGTAAGTACCCATTAAAGCATTTACTGCACACTCTACAGTTGGCAAAAAGTGTCTTTTATTATCAGGCTCAAACGAGCAAGCGCCCAAATAGCTACGAACGTGAACTACGATTGATAAAGTCAATTTATCATGAACATAAGGGTCGATACGGCTACCGCCGTATTCACTTGGAACTAAAAAATCAGGGGTTCGTGCTTAATCACAAAACGGTTCAAAGGCTGATGGCTCAGCTCAACCTTAAATCGACGGTCAGGATTAAAAAGTATCGTTCATACCGAGGAGAGTCGGGAAAGCCTGCGCCCAATGTGCTTGAAAGAGATTTTAGTGCGACTCAACCCGACGAAAAGTGGGTAACGGATGTCACGGAGTTCAAAGTCAAAGAGCAGAAAGTTTACTTGTCTCCTGTTGTCGACTTATTTACTCAAGAGGTAGTTGCTTATAGAGTGGCTAAAAATGCGTGCTTGCCGCTTGTCACGGATATGCTGACGGAAGCCATATCAAAGCTTAAACCCAACTCAAAGCCAATTATACATAGCGATCAAGGTTGGCAATATCGCCATAGACAGTATCAAAAAAAGGTAGCGGAGAGCGGTTTAACGCAAAGCATGTCGAGAAAAGGTAACTGCTTGGATAATGCTGTTGCTGAAAACTTTTTTGCTTTACTCAAAACCGAGATGTATCACAACCAAAGCTTTGAAGATGCCGATGCTCTGATAGAGCAAATCAAAGAGTACATCGAGTACTACAATACCAAGCGTATAAAAGTGAAACTAAAAGGCCTGACTCCGATAGAATATCGAACTCAGGCCTTAAAAGCCGCTTAACAGAAATGTCCAACTTTACGGGGTCACTTCA
>NZ_MCUW01000086.1 GCF_002873335.1 Vibrio sp. 10N.286.49.B1
TTTTTAAAGTGGAACAGACTGTGGGTCTGTAGCTCAGCTGGTTAGAGCGCTCGCCTGATAAGCGGGAGGTCGGTGGTTCAAGTCCACTCAGACCCACCACTATCTCCATTAGGAGATACGGTACGATATCGACACAGATGGGGCTATAGCTCAGCTGGGAGAGCGCCTGCCTTGCACGCAGGAGGTCTGCGGTTCGATCCCGCATAGCTCCACCATCTTTAAATGTTTTTCTTTTAAGAATATTTAGAAATGGT
>NZ_MCUW01000087.1 GCF_002873335.1 Vibrio sp. 10N.286.49.B1
TATTCCACCGCATCATTGGCGATAGCGTAATCCCATGCCCCTGCGGCTGAGATAGTTAATATACCCAGCGCCGTTCCTGTTGAACCATCAAGAGTACTGGTTGAGGTGATGGTTGTGGGATCCGTTTGGAAGACTTCTTCCGTTGCCCCATCCACATCCTCGAGGATCAAGACACCGTTATCCGTCAGCGTCGCTAACGTATCGGTTTCCGTCACAAGCCCTTCATCATCCGTTGCATCGGTTAACGTTGAGGCGTCATTGA
>NZ_MCUW01000088.1 GCF_002873335.1 Vibrio sp. 10N.286.49.B1
AGCGAAAGCTACGTTAATCGCTTGACATCACACAACCTAAAAACATCATCCTGCAGGACCCAGGACCCAGGACCCAGGACCCAGGACCCAGGACCCACCCACAAGGACGTTAGTTTGAACCTTAAGCCATATCTTTTCGCGTGCGCTGTACTTTTTCTCACCGCCTGCTCGCAACGCTTTCAAGACGTGAATGCCACCATGGCCGAAGCGGTGTTTGGTGCCGATGACGTTGAATTCAACGCCGAGAACATCAATAAGCTTCCCTACGCCAGCGCCTATGTTCGAATTAACGAAGGGCCACAGATTTTTATGGTATTGGCCTTTGCTGAGCCCAATACTCAAACCGGCAAAACGCAATATAAATGGATGTCTTCAGACCGAGCCGTCATCATCACCGAATCTGGTCGCATCGTAAAAACCATCGGGCTTTACGATGGCAATCTAGCTGGCGTGTCTCGCACACAACAAACAGATACCTCTTGGCAAGTCACCTATGACTGGATGCCCAAATACCAATACGGCTACGACGGCATCGCCCTGCAAACTAAGCGTGGCGACGAGCGCATCACAACGGCAGTGAAATCTTACGATACCCAAAAAGTCACAGAAACCATCACATTTGATGCCATTGACGAAAAAATAGTCAATAGCTATTGGAAAGACAAAGAAACCGGCCAAGTCATTAAAAGCGTTGAACAGCTAGGACCGGAGATGACTACGATAGAAATCACGTTGTTGAAAGTGCCGACGGTATAGGGGGAAAAGCGGGCCTAGGGAAGAGAGGTTCCTAGTTCCTAGGGTGTCGTGGCAGAAGCTACGTTAATCGCTTGAC
>NZ_MCUW01000089.1:0-261819 GCF_002873335.1 Vibrio sp. 10N.286.49.B1
GCTTTAACTGATCGGCATTAGAGCCAAGGCTCCTTTTTTAAATCGGATCAATCTGATCTATTCTTGGTCAATCATCCATTTACGGAATTCTTTACGTTCTTGCTTAGAGGCTTTCAAATACCATGCTTGCAACTGCGCGACATTATCAGAAACGACTGGCGCCGCCGCCGTTTCATTAGATGGCGTCGCTGAGGCACTTGTGGACGCAACGCTCGTCGCCGCGACAGCAGTAGTAGCAACGACCGCGGTGGTAGAAGGCGTGGCGGCTTTCGCCACGACCATATCACCAGAAGCAAAAGTAATACCACGCTCAGCATTATGTGCAGCGATCAATTCATCCATCGCCATATAAGGCAAGAAACCATCTTTGCCTTTTAGCTTTTCTTGCTCGTACGTTAACGCGTAGCCATCTTGCGTCACTCGCCATTCTGGCGAATCTCCACGAAATGCAACCTTAGCTTCTTGCTCACTGCGCGCGACTGGATGGTTGATTTTCACCTCTTCGCCTGTCACATTAAGCGTTAGTACATATGGCGCAGAAGCAAAAACATTTGAACTACTGCCTTTGCCCAGCTTTTTATCCATACGCACAACAACTTGATTTTCACCTTCAACCAATTGGTTCTTGCCAATTTTCTCTTCGGCTTCTTGCCCGTTAATAAAGTAAACCGACACCCCTTTCATAGGGACCAGTGTTGCGGCATTAACACTAAATGCAAGGCTCAACGCGGTAAGAATAACAATACTATTTTTCACAATCGGCTTCCTTTACTACGGCTTATTTTCTTGTCAAACAGCATGCCACAGAGGTCACTCGCAAAAAAGGATTTTTTAGATAAATTGACATCTAAATCACTAATTAACAGACATAAAAAAGCCACCTAAGGGTGGCTTTCAATATAATCTGTTAGCTAAAAGCTAGATTAGAATTCAGCTTTTGCACCAAGTGCGAAACCGATATCATTTGACTGGTAGTTTCCAGAGTTATCAAGACCGTGACCATCGTTGCCACCAAGTTCAGCGTAAACAGTTGCGCCTGGAGCTACTATATAACCAGCGTTTACGAACCAACCCATTTCTGAGTCTACATCTTGTATTGAACCGTTTGCACTCTGAAGTTCTTTTTTGTCAAATGTTGCGTACTGAAGGCCGGCAGCAAGAATAACTTTGTTAATAGTGTAATCTGCAGCAAGACCATAGATATCCATGCTGCGATCAACACTAGCTACAGTATCATTCATACGATAATAACCAGCTTCTAGATTTAGGTTTTCAACACCAGCCCAGCGAGCTTCTATAGCGTATAGTTCTTCACTATCACCTGAATTTGTAATAGTAGCGCCTTTAAAGTCTGCTTTGCCGTAGAAACCAGTAAAATCAAAGTCTGCTACACGGTAACCAAGTTTAGCGTCGACCATGTTGCCGTCTTCACCCAAATCTGCGTTGTCGTTTTTATCTTGTTTGTATGCGATACCAGCGTAGAAATTGCCTTTATCGATGTCATAACGGATAGATTCGTCAGCACCAAATGGTGAGTTATTAGAGAAGAATGCATCGAAACCAAACTGATAATCTGAACCGATACCAGCATCATCTAGGATAGAGTCAAGACGGCCGACAATCAACGAACCTGCAGCTTGAGAATATAGACCTACGTATGTATTACCAACTTGTGCAAAATCGTTAGTACCGCCGGTTACGTCGCTACTCGCACCGTCAAATTCCCAGTACGCACCAAATTGTAGATCGTCGTTAATTGCGTAACGAACATCGAATCCGAAATCCGCATCTTGAATTTGCTGTTCAGTGCTTTGGTCTACGCCAATATCTTGAAGATAAACAACTTCAATGTCACCTGTAAGACTAACAGATACTTTATCTTGGTTAAAAATTTCGATACCTGCTTGCGCAGAACCTGCTGCAAATACTGCTAGAGCTACTAGAGTCTTTTTCATGATAATCCACTGCCTTTTCATTAGATGGGAATTCCCTTTCGGTTCCCTTTTTTAATATATATCGCGCCAAAATCATTTTTTAGAACAACAACCTTTTGTTCTCAAGTCGTTTCAGCGTCGTTAAATCTCGAAATCAAGAATGCAAAAGTTATAAGACAATGTCAAACACCCTAAAGACTCATGGTAAATTATTATAAAGACATACAAAACAATTACTTACGTGGAAGTTCGTGATGTACCGCAAAGTTTTTTCATGGTAGTAAGCTGCAATATTTAGCTAAATAAAACATCCAATAATTACATATAACTCTAAGAAATGGATAACAAGCACACCGCCAGCAGAACTTTAAACTATCAATATATGTTTTTTGGCGTTTTATATTTTTCACCAATCAAATTATATAGCCACCTATGAAAGTTCACTCATTTTTTGTGATATAGATCAAAATTCTGACAGCAATACCCTGTCGAGAATCTTTGATTGCCATGGTTCGAAGTGTGCTATCATCACCCGACTGCAACTTGGATCACAGTATGACAACCAGTAAAATTCAAACGTCTATTCGTAATAGCTATCAAAACCTGCAACATCAGTTGGATAACTTTGTACCTCGTCGGGCGCAAAACTACCTGGTTTCCGAAATTGCAAAGACATTGCTCGGGCAATATCACAAATCAACACGCATTATTGTTGCGGAAGCTGGGACAGGTATTGGGAAAAGTCTCGCCTATCTGATGGCCACGATTCCTATTGCCGTACAAAACAACCGCAAGATTGTGATTTCCACCGCAACCGTAGCCCTTCAAGAACAACTGCTTGATAAAGACTTACCGCTATATAGACGAATAACCGACCAAAACTTCTCCTTTGTCATTGCCAAAGGTCGTCAACGCTATTGCTGTGCGGAGAAGTTAGCGGTCGCTTGCGGTATCGGTCAGGCGGATGACAACAACAGCCAGCTCGCCATGTTTGATACTAAACCAAAGAAAAGTGACATCACACAGCTTCAAGATATGTATGAGAAGCTATCTCAAAACAAATGGAACGGTGACCGAGACTCATGGCCTAACCCGATTGACGATTCAATCTGGCAGTCTATTGTCAGTGAAAAGCACAGCTGTAATAGTGGATTGCCCGCCCACAGGCAGTGCCCATTTGCTAAAGCACGCTCGGAGCTGGACAAAAACGACGTCATTATCGCTAATCACAGCCTGGTTATGGCCGACGCTGATCTGGGCGGCGGGGTCATCCTACCCGAGCCAGAAAATACGATTTTTATCTTTGATGAAGCGCATCACCTGCCACAAGTCGCGCGTGACCACGCTTCGGCTTCCGCGGCATTAAAGGGGACAGTGAGTTGGTTAGAGCGCTTAAACCAAGCGGTATCAAAATATTCGGGGCTGGCTGACGAGAAACGTGTCGGCCGTTTTCGCAATGAACTTCAAGACTCGATACAGCAGCTTATTCCGATACTAGGCGAAGTGAATACATTTTGTTCTAGCCTAACCTTTGAAGACAATAACTGTCGATTTGAAAACGGCGAGCTGCCAACGTGGTTGGAAACTCAAGCGAAAGATCTCAAATCCATCACCCAAAAAGGCGCACAAGCTTCCGCTAAAATAGCCGACTTGATTTCAGAGCAACTGAAAGATGGAGAGATCGCGACGCGCATTGCAGAGCCTGCGCTGGCTGAGCTTGGATTCTACATCCAGCGTTTTGAAAATCTGGCGGCAGTTTGGCGCTTAATGAGCGAGGCGCAAAAAGAAAAAGGGGCGCCGCTTGCTCGCTGGATTGAACAGAGTAAAGAACGCGACAATGACCACATCGTCAGCGTATCACCACTCGAAGTTGGCTGGCAACTCGACCAACAGCTGTGGTCTCGTTGTGTCGGCGCTGTGCTCGTTTCTGCCACCATGAGAGCGCTTAATTCTTTCTCATTTTTCTGCCATCAAAGTGGCATTAGTCAAAAAGAAGACGACGGTGTGCAGTTTCTTGCCCTTGCGTCGCCTTTTGACTATGCGAATCAAGCAGAATTGATAGTGCCAAAGATGAAGTACGAACCACAAGCCACACCTTTTACTGATGAGTTGAAAGAGAAACTCATGGAATACATCGCCGATAGTAAAAGTAACCTTGTGCTGTTTTCATCCTATTGGCAGATGAATCAGGTCGCCAATGACATTAAAGACAAGTTCGCGTTAAAAGGCTGGCACCTGCAAGTACAAGGCGAAAGCTCACGCACAGAAATTCTAAATAAACATAAAACGCTGACTCAATGCGGTAAAACCAGCGTTCTTTTTGGAACCGGTAGCTTTTCTGAGGGGCTCGATCTCCCAGGGGAGTTATTAGAAAACCTCATTATTACCAAAATACCGTTTGGCGTGCCGACCTCACCGATAGAGCAAGCGCATGCCGAATATATTGAGCGCCGCGGCGGTAACCCATTTCTGCAGATTACAGTTCCAGAGGCCAGTAAAAAGCTGATACAATCGGCCGGACGTTTACTGCGAAAAGAAAGAGATTGCGGAACCTTGTATATTCTCGATAGGCGTATCGTAACCAAAAGGTATGGCAAATCTCTTCTCGATTCCCTGCCCCCATTTAAAAGAACGATAGAAAAGTAAGGTGATCGGTTTCCATGGAATTTATTGAACCCAGCATGTTGGTGGTTCTTGCGCTAGTGGCGTTTGCTGCTGGTTTTATTGACGCCGTCGCAGGTGGTGGCGGAATGCTAACGGTTCCCGCCCTGCTCTCTCTTGGGTTGCCGCCGCATATCGCGCTTGGTACCAATAAACTCGCCGCGACTTTTGCCTCCTCGACAGCGGCTTTTACTTACTATCGTAAACGACTTTTTAAACCCGAGTGCTGGAAACGAGCATTCGTGTCTACATTGATTGGTGCCACGCTAGGCACGCTTGTCGTTGATATGATCTCAACACAATGGCTCGAGAAAGTGCTTCCGCTCGTTATCCTTGCCGCTGCGCTTTACACTGTTTTTCACAAAGCACCAAGCGCGGATGGTGATGGCGTCAATCGCGGATGCCCAAAATTCAATCGTAAACAATACTTGCAAGGCTTGTCACTTGGGTTTTACGACGGCGTTGCGGGGCCAGGTACGGGCGCTTTTTGGACTGTGAGTTCAATGGCGTTGTATCGTTTGAATATCTTGTTGGCTTCTGGTCTGGCTAAGGCAATGAACTTTACCAGTAATTTCACGTCCCTCATCACTTTTGCCATTCTCGGTCATATTAATTGGGTTTTGGGGTTAACGATGGGCGTGTGTCTCATGGTTGGGGCTTACATTGGCGCGCATTCGGCCATTCGGTTTGGTGGCAAGTTCATTCGCCCTATTTTTGTAACCGTTGTGAGTATTCTCGCAATCAAGCTCGCCTACGATGCGTGGTTTTGATCGTTAACATTGATTGTTTGATTTGCCAATGTGAGTAAAACGCTTAGGAGAAACCATGAGATTAACCGATCTACACGCACGTCTCGATGTTCTCCGACGATCTGCTTCTGTGCTTGATGCACAGCGTCAGAAACACGCCCCGGCTTTGTTTGATCAGCAGTTATTTAATTCGCCATCTCGGCTGTTGTCACCCTGTGTACAAGAAGCAAAGGAGAACCTGCGCCAGCTTTCCTCTCCAGACCTTCACGCCAACAAGGCACAATACCTGTCAGAGCGGTTTGTCGCACAGTTAGAAGCCTTAGAGCGAGCACTCGCCTCTTCATCATTAGCCGCAGCAGGTAATCATACTACGCCTATTAATGAACTTAACGCCAGCCTTGAGCAGCACAAAGTGTGGGAAATCAGACTGTGTGATATGGTCAGACAGAAAGAAGTCCAGTATAAATCAGCCCCACATAATGTGGCGCTAGAACAAGCATGGCGATCCGCCGAGCAACGCTTGCAACGCTGCCGGTCAGCCATACTCAATATTGAACATCAGATTAGCGAAAGTGAGAAGTTTTTATAATGCCAAACGATCAAAGCTTAGACAGTGCGCCAGAAGAAATAAAACTGGCCGTTGACCTTATTTATTTGTTGGAAAGTAATGATATTTCACCAGAAATAGCGTTGAAAGCTATAGATATCGTTCAATCCGATCTTCGTCGACAACTCGAAAGCAGTAAGCAGTAAGCAGTAAGCCAGTTTCGTCATTTGTCACACAACGACTAAACGATCGAATACAGATATCAAGGGATCAGCCGCAGCCCTATCACGTTGAAAAGATCAGGCACTCTAAGATCGATGCCAGATCCTTTCAACCATTGTAGTCCAGGGACAAATCACACTTTAAATTGGTTCATTAAACGCTGCTGCTCCGAAGATAGCTGGTAAATATCATTACCCACACTTTCCGACTCTCCAGCTTGATCTAAGATCTTCGCGCTTAAGTCCCGTATATTGGTGACATTTTGGTTTACCTCACTTGAAACAGACTGCTGCTCTTCCGCCGCTTTTACGATTTGTGAGTTCATGTCGTTAATCGCCGATATTGACTCAAAAATACTACTCAACGACGTTACCGCTTGTTGTACATGAGACGCCGTAGAATCAGCAAGTTGTGACCCATGTTGAATCGCTTGAACCACATCTTTGGTTCCCTTTTGCACGCGGTCAATCACCTCGCGAATCTCCCCGACAGAGTCATGCGTTCGACTTGCAAGATTACGAACTTCATCTGCCACCACCGCAAACCCTCGTCCTTGCTCTCCAGCTCGAGCTGCTTCAATTGCTGCATTGAGAGCGAGTAAATTGGTCTGTTCAGAAATCCCCTCGATGACCGCTAAAATTGCGGTGATATTGGCGTTGTTGTTCGCCAATTCCTCAACAATCGGCACGGTCGCCTTCATTTGTTCAACAAGTCTCACCATCTCGGCCGCTGACAACTCCGCGACTTCTTGTCCTTGACTTGCGGAATTATTAGCCGATTCCGCCGCTTCAACCGCCGTTTCCGCATTTTGAACGACAAGCGAAGCCGTCTGTGTCATTTCTTCTGAAGCGGTCGCCACTAAATCGACTTCTCTAAACTGAGCGTCACAACTAATTCGACTTGATGCCGCGGTTGATTTTGCCTGCGCCGCCGTTTGAGTCACTTGTTCAGAGGTGACAGCAACCTGAGAGATAGTCGACTGCAGTTTTTCCAAAAACGCATTAAACTGTACGGCGAGTTGGCCGATTTCATCCCCCGACTTTACTTCCAGTCTTTGCGTTAAATCACCTTCACCCGTCGCTATATCTTCGAGCCTAGAGACAACCTCACGAATCGGCTTAACTAGACTGTGTGATACGACACCAATCACCGCCAACCCAATAATAACAAAGCCTAACCCAACTAATATCTCCATGACAACGCCATCTTCTAACTGGGCAGTCAACGTTTGATCTAAGGTGATCGCATCACTCAAAACGGCACTTCTAGGCATATCAAAGAAGACACCCCAAGTCTGATTGGCAATATAAACGGGATTAAATACCGTCAGCCACTCACCATCCTTGCTCCATTGAATGACCGATTCCTCACCAAACATCAGGTCAGTCACCTGATCTTTTGACAAGACGTGACTGACGAAAGGCGTTCCCGATTTTACATTGGGATCATCACTCGCAATAACCGACTCATCGAGGCTAACTATATTAATGTTACCGCTGCCGCTAAATAAGCTGGTATCGGAATCGGTTACGGTTTGAGCGAGCTGTGTTAGGCGTAAATCAATCCCTAGAAAGCCAATAACCATGTTATCGACACGGATCGGCAGAGAAAGTGATGAACTTAGGTGGGTACTTCCCTCAACCTGAGTGCTTTTAGGCGTGCTGACACATGCTGATTCCGATGCCAGGGGGCAATAAAATCGCTCAGCGTTTTCAAAGTTGTCTAGGTCTGCTTTACTCAAAACGTGGCGAACGGTGTTCTCTCCGGACTCTGTGATTTTCCAATACGTCGCAAACTGACCAAGTTCATTCGAGCCAACATAATCTGCCCCTTCGTAGTTAGAATCTTCACCATCGAGCATATTTGGCTTGAAAACGAGATAAGCGCCTTCAATCGACGGAAATTGAATCACTGCTTGGCGAAGCATCTCATCTAATGCTGTACGTAAGTCTTCACTCGGGACGAAATTCTCTTCCGCATTCGACTTTTGGAAAGTGGCATTGGAAATTAGCATCTCTGCACGAAATATGGCTTCGCTAAAATAGTCTTTCACTTCACGAGCATTTATTTCAGCCCGCGCTTCCAGTAATGCTTCAGACTTTTCAACCACTGATTGAGAGCTCAGTAATTGCGCTGCTTTTTGATTATTTGTGGCGTTATAGAGAGAAAAACCGATAAGTGCAAGCGACGTAAATAATAAACAGCAGCCAGCTAAAAGGGTAATTTTCCACTGCACGGAGAGAGTTCGCATAATACTTCCTTGTTCGCAAACGGTTATGCATATAAAGATGTTATCGACAGAACATCCTTTTTATTGAGTCTTTTATTACAACATGTTTATAACGATACCTCAATAATTTGAAGTATACCCATCTCTATGACAGTGCTAGTATTTCTTCCATAACAAAAAGCGTACTGCAATAGAACAACACTGGATTACGACGCTTCATTTCACCATGACCGAGAGTGTTATGTGCATTCATATTCCAGGCTTGTGTCTTTCGCTTTCACGTGAACAATTTATTAGATCGAACAACCTATTAGATCGAATCACCTATTAGACCGAACCACCTATAGGATCGCCAAAATGAAAATTATCAGCTTCAACATTAATGGGCTAAGAGCCAGACTTCACCAACTTCAAGCATTAATTGACAAACATCAGCCTGACGTTATCGGCTTACAAGAGATCAAAGTACACAATGATGCTTTCCCTCTTGAGGCCGTCGAAGCCATGGGGTATCACGTGTATTTTCATGGCCAAAAAGCCCACTATGGCGTTGCCATGCTTTGTAAACAAAAACCAAGTTCGGTTCAATACGGATTCCCTACTGATACAGACGATCATCAAAAGCGTATGATCATGGCAACGTTCGACGATGAAAACGGTAAAAAAGTCACGGTGTTAAACGGTTACTTTCCTCAAGGGGACAACATCGCCCATGAGAGCAAGTTCCCATACAAACGTCAGTTCTATAGTGACCTGATGACTTACCTTGATGAACACCATACCCCTGAAGATAACGTCATCGTGATGGGCGACATTAATATCAGCCCAATCGACCTCGATATCGGCATTGGTGAGCCCAATAAAAAACGCTGGCTCAAAACAGGAAAATGTTCATTCCAGCCAGTAGAGAGAGAGTGGCTTAAACGACTTCTTGATTGGGGATTCATTGACACCTTCCGTCAATTGCACCCGACAGTAGATGACCAATACTCTTGGTTTGATTATCGCTCGAAAGGCTTTGTCGACAACCGAGGCCTGCGCATCGATGTCGTTCTTGCAACCCAAGGACTGGCTCAAGATTGCACTGAAGCAGGCATCGACTATGAATTACGTGGAATTGAAAAGCCATCAGATCATGCGCCGATTTGGTCTAGCTTTAAATAGCCACTTCAGATCAAGTCACTCATTATAAATAAAGCGCTGAACCGATAGGTTCAGCGCTTTTTCACGTCGGTATGGATGTCGCTTTAATATATGTTCAGCTTACCGAAAATAATTGACCTCTATCGCATGCATTTATCAACTTATTCAACGAAGCCCATTCTTTAACTTAGAGGCTTGAGGTATGCAAGGAATCGTTTTTCTGCAAATTTAAAAACCGCGAGAATGATAAAGGTCAACGCCATATAGAACAATCCAGCAGCTAGGAATGATTCAAATGGCGCGTAATAACGGGCATTGACTAAGCGAGCCGCCCCCGTTAAATCCATAATCGTGACAATACCTGCGACCGCTGAGCCATGTAACATAAAGATAACTTCGTTACTGTAAGCAGGAAGCGCACGACGCAATGCACTCGGCAAGATAATACGACGGTACGTTTTCCAGTATCCCATACCGTAGGCTTTCGCCGCTTCGACTTCTCCTTTTGGCAAGCCATTTATTGCGCCACGAATAATTTCAGACGTATACGCTGATGTATTGAGAACAAACGCGACAAGTGCACAGAACCATGCGTTTTCCCAAAGGGTATCTTTTACCGGAAAGAACTGGTCCATGCCGTAATAAATCAAATAAAGTTGGACTAATAGTGGAGTACCACGGAAAAAATAAATAAATGCCCAAGATGGCGCGATGGCAAAGTAGTTATTGCTATTTCGAGCGATGGCAAGGGGGATAGCGACGCAAAGACCAATGACTAGCGACAATGACACCAACCATGCTGTAGTCCACAGTCCATCGAGATAAACCGGAAAACTATCGATAATAATAGAAAAGTCCATATCTACCTCACGTGAATGCTAAATTTGCGCTCAACCAGCTTCAGTAAACCTGTTGATACCGCGGTGAAAAACAAGAAAATGAGCGCGACTGACATATAAAAAGTGAAGGGCATTTTGGTTGAACCAGCAGCAAGGGAGCTTACCCGTACCATATCTTCCAAACCAATAATCGAAACCAATGCCGTCGTCTTGAGTAATACCAGCCAGTTATTACCGAAGCCAGGCAGAGCATGTCGGATCATTTGTGGCAAAAGGATGCGCCTAAAGGCCATAGGACCACTCATTCCATAGGCTTTGGCCGCTTCCATTTCGCCTTTGTCGACGGCCATAATGGCGCCACGAAAAGTTTCTGCCATATACGCGCCAAAGATGAAACCAATGGTCAGCACACCAGCAATAAACGGAGAGACGTCAATATAATCCGGTAGGTAAGCGGTCCACTCATGGTTCGGGTTGCTCGAGGTAAACCACTCATTCAACCATTCATTAACAGCATATAAGCTATTATTGAGTAATATTTGCCCACCAAAGAATATCAACATCATCAAAACAAGATCGGGGATCCCACGGATAATGGTGGTATATAATGTCGCGATCGCACGAGCCCACCGATAGGGAGCAAGTTTAGCCAGCGCGCCTAACATGCCTAAAAGCATTGCGAGAATCAATGACAGCACGGCCACTTCTATCGTCAGCACAGCCCCTTTGAGGATGGAGGCTTCATATCCTTGTAAATCGAGCATAGTTTCTTCCAACTGCGAAACTTAAGCATTGATAATTCTTACCATACGGGTCGTTGACTCGTATTTTGGTAAAAAGGCTTGAGATAACACTCAAGCCTTATCAATGAGCGGTTAGATAAGCGGGTTACTTACCGTATACGTCATAATTAAAGTATTTTGCAGCAATCTCTTGATAAACACCCTTCTCGCGTAGTGACAAAATAGCCGCATCCAGTTGTTTAGTTAGATCTTTGTCTTGTTTACGGACAGCAATACCAAAACCATCACCAAACCATTTAGGGTCAGTTAATGAAGGGCCAACGAATTCATAGGCATCGCCACCTTCTTTTTTCAGTACACCATCTTCAAGAGCAGAGGCATCACCCAATACCGCCGCGATACGACCGTTACCAAGGTCAAGGTAAGCTTCATCAAACGAACCGTAGCGTACGATTTCAACACTGTCACCGAAGTTATCAGTTAAGTATTTATCATGGGTCGTTGCACGCTGAACACCGATTTTCACACCGTTAAGGTTGTCGAAATCAATACCCGCGTCTTTTTTCGCAATAAATTTGTTCGGAATAAGTGCGTATTTACCCGTAAAATCAATTTTCTTTTTACGTTCTTCAGTAATCGACATCGCGGCGATAATCGCATCATATTTACGCGCCAATAGGGAAGGAATAATGCCATCCCAATCTTGAGGAACGATGACACATTTCGCTTTTAGCTCTTCACACAGAGCGTTAGCCATATCAACGTCAAAACCTTTTAGGGAGCCATCGGCTTCTGTCCAACTAAATGGAGGATACGCACCTTCAATACCAAAGCGCACTGTTTTCCATTCCTTTGCTTGTGCTACTCCAGTTGCTGCTGTCGCAATAATTGCCGCTGCTAATAACCACTTTTTCATTTCCATACTCCTGTGATTTACATTATTTTTAACTTAACGTTATTTTAGTGTTGTGTTGCTTTTATGTTGTGTTGCTTTTTATTCATTATTGTATGACGCGTCGTCTTATCTATCTGCGTATCAAGTATCAGACGCGTACCAATGTTTAGCGCATCGGTAACGATTAGCAGCACTGCCAACCGCTTGATAATTAGTAAATAGACGAAATGAATTGCTTCAAACGTTCTGATTCTGGTGATGTAAATAACTGCGCAGGGTCCCCCTGCTCTTCAACCAAGCCTTGATGCAGAAACATCACATGATTCGACACATCACGAGCAAACGCCATTTCATGAGTCACCACCAACATGGTGCGCCCTTCTTCTGCTAAATCACGCATTACACCCAAAACTTCCCCAACCAATTCAGGATCGAGAGCAGACGTTGGCTCATCAAATAGCATCACTTCAGGTTCGACAGCAAGCGCTCTTGCAATTGCCGCTCGTTGTTGTTGACCGCCGGACAAATGACCAGGGTAATAATCTTTACGCTCATACAGTCCGACTTTTTTGAGCAGCAACTCTGCATTTTCTATCGCTTGTGCTTTCGGAACGCCCAACACATGAACAGGGGCTTCGATTACATTCTCTAGTACGGTCATGTGAGACCAAAGATTGAAACCCTGAAAAACCATAGCTAAACGCGAGCGGATGCGTTGAACTTGCTTTTCATTAACGGGAACGGCCTCACCGGAGCGATTGTTTTTCATTTGAATCAATTCACCATTGACCCAAATCTCACCTAAAGTAGGCGTTTCGAGGAGGTTGATGCAACGAAGGAAGGTACTTTTTCCAGAGCCCGATGAGCCAATAATTGATACTACATCGCCTTTATGAGCGGTAAGGGAAATCCCCTTTAAAACTTCATTTTGACCAAATGTCTTATGCAGTTCTTTTATGTCCAGCGCTGGTACATCATTCATGCGCTTGTGCTCCCTGTATTTTATGGACTGCTAAGGTACTCCGACCTTTTGATATTCGATACAAGCTAGCACTACAAAGTGGCGTTTGCAACAAATTATTAACCTAATATACTGATTAATACAGCGATTATAACTGAGATAATATGCACATTAAAGTGCTTTAAACTCGAAATTATGAATATTACCACCACTTTGATGCAAAACTAGTCAACAATCAACCAGCAATTCAATGCCTTGTATATATTTCGCAAATGTTACATAAACACCACTAATGATAGAATTTAAAACTATAGAATACGCAAATCGCCAGGTCATTAGCCTGACTTATCACTCATTAGCAGGACTTATCACATATAAGGCTGAGTTGATAATAGCCGATTGGGTCAAGACGTAATCAGTCTTCTCAATTACGTAACCAAACGTAAAAAAGCACGCTAAGCGTGCTTTTTATTCATTTAAAAGCGATTATCCGTTCGCTAACCATTAACCATTAACCATTGTTCCACAATTCAAACGCTTGGTCGGCGCTAAATTTACCATCTAACAAAGCTCGTCCTACAATAACGCCTGCAACACCTGAGCCTTTTAGCGCAGCAATGTCCTCTAAACTACCAATGCCACCCGATGATTGAAACTGCACCTGGGGATATTGACGACATAAATCCACATACAGCTCGACATTACTTCCTTGCAGTGTGCCATCACGAGAAATATCAGTGCATAACACGTGCGTGAGTCCGACCGTTAAATAGTCGTCGATAAGTGCCTCAATCGTGACACCAGAATCCTCTTGCCAACCCGAGATCGCAACCTTTCTGACGCCCTGATCATCAATATTAATATCAAGGGCGAGTACGATTCTTTCAGGACCATACTTTTCCATCCACCCTTTAACTAAAGCTGGCTGTTTGACGGCTGTCGAACCGACCACCACTCGTTGAGCACCCGCTTCTAGCAAATCCACGACGTCTTGTTCCGTGCGTACTCCACCGCCGATCTGTATGCTTGCTGGCGTACTCGCTAGCAAAGTTGCAATCAAATCGAGTTGACGAGCGGTAGTATCTTTCGCTCCCGTGAGATCCACAAGGTGCAACCAGTTAGCGCCAGCCTGATGGTATAGGTTAAACTGCTCCGCTGGGTCCACTTTGTATTCTGTAACTTGGCCATAATCTCCTTGGTAGAGTCTTACAACCTGTCCTTCTATTAAATCAAGTGCTGGAATGATCACTTTTCAATCCCTTTTAATATCTCTATTCACGGACTCAAGACAACGCCTTGTGTCTTTATTAAATCATCTGGTTTTGAACACGGCTGCTAAACCAATTCAAGGAAGTTTTGGATCAACTTCGAACCAGCTTTTGATGAGCGTTCCGGGTGAAATTGTACCCCGTAATAGTTTTCACTTTGGATGGCGGCGCTAAACGCTGTTCCATAGTCACATTGTGCAATGGTGTAATCACCAACCGGCATACCGAAACTGTGCACAAAGTAAAAATATTCTGAATCTTCAATACCTGAAAACAGCGGATGCCCAGAATTAGCTTTAACCGTATTCCACCCCATATGAGGCAAAGGAAGCGAGCCTGTTTCAAGCTTTTTCACCTCACCATCACATAAGCCAAGACATTCGACTTGTTGATCCGCTTTCTGACCTTTTTCTTGCGATAGCTTACCGAGAAGCTGCATACCTAAACAAATTCCTAATAAAGGTTGCTCGACTTGTTTCACCAACTCAATAAGGTTTCTCTGTTCAAGGTTTTTCATCGCTTCACTGGCCGTGCCAACTCCCGGCAGAAACAGCTTGTCAGCGCCAAGGACAATATCCGCATCTTTTGAAATCGTGACGGCGTAACCAAGACGTTCAATAGCAAACTTCACTGACGAAACGTTAGCGCAACCAGTATCAATAATGACGACTTTTTGTTTTGTACGTTCCATTACAACACCCCTTTACTACTCGGGAGCTCATTACCTTCGACTTTTATCGCCTGACGCAGCGTGCGACCAAAGGCTTTAAACAGGCTTTCAATGATGTGGTGATCGTTGTGGCCTGATGAAGAAAGATGCAATGTACACGCTAGCGTATCCGTTAATGAACGGAAGAAATGCACCACCATTTCTGTCGATAGGTCGCCAACCTGCTCGCGAGAAAACTCTGCTTCAAATTTAAGATAAGGTCGACCGGACAAATCTAGTCCACATTGTGCAAGACACTCATCCATTGGTAGGCTAAAGCCAAAACGACCAATACCACGTTTATCACCCAGCGCTTCTTTTAAAGCTTGTCCGAGTGCAAGTGCCGTGTCTTCAATCGTATGGTGGTCATCGATGTGCAAATCACCCTTCACATCGATTTTCATTTGGAAACCGCCATGGGTCGCGATCTGATCAAGCATGTGGTCGAAAAAGCCCATCCCCGTAGAAATCTCATTGCCACCCGCCTCGTCGAGATTGACGAAAACCTTAATATCCGTTTCTTTTGTCGTTCTGATGACCTCTGCTGTTCGAGCATTTACAGTGAGATCTTTTAAAATATCACGCCAACCCATCGTCTCAGGGTGATATTGAATACCACGTATCGCCATATTCTCTGCCAGTTGCAGATCGGTCGCACGGTCACCGATGACGACGGATGTTTTAAAGTCTACTTTTCCACTTTGCAGATACTCTTTCACCATGCCTAGTTTTGGCTTACGGCACGAACAGTTATCTTCGTCAAAGTGTGGGCAGATGAGTACATCATCAAACAGCACGCCTTGCGATTCGAAAATTTCCATCATCATATCTTGGGGCGCATCAAAATCTGCTTGCGGATAGCTTTCTGTACCCAGGCCATCTTGATTGGTCACCATGACCAATCGATAACCGGCATTTTGAAGTGCTAACAAGCTTGGAATCACAAAAGGTTCAAGCTTCAGTTTGTCTAGGCGATCGACTTGAAAATCAATTGGTGGTTCAACGATCAGCGTGCCATCACGGTCGATAAATAAGATTTTTTGTTGGTTGCTCACTATAAAATTCCTTGTCTGTATGCGTCGTTTAGGCAGCGCTTTGATTTATTTTATTGCGGATAAATGCGAGCGTTTTTTCGCATTCATCACGATTACCGACACTGATGCGGACACAGTTCTCTATTGGGGAGTTACGCAAGATAATGCCGTTATCCCACGTGGCTTTAAACAGCTCATCCCCATTAGTAAATTCAACTAATAGGTAGTTACCCCACCCTTCATGAACCACAACACCCGGCAACATAGTCAACCCAGCCTGTAGATAAGCACGGTTGGCATTAAGATCGAGCACTTGGTACTTCGTTCGCGCTAAACCATGCTCGGATAACGCTTGAATAGCAATATCTGCTACGGGCACGGGTACTGGATATGGCGCAATCACCTTAAGCAGAACATTAATCAGCGGCTCGTTAGCAAGGGTAAAACCGCAACGTAAGCCAGCCAAAGCAAAGGCTTTGGATAATGTTCTCAGAATCGCGAGATTGTCGTACTCCGCTAATAAATCGACCGTTGAAGCTTCAGGACAAAAGTCGATATATGCCTCATCCATAACCA
Source organism: Vibrio sp. 10N.286.49.B1 (assembly GCF_002873335.1). Classification (GTDB taxonomy): domain Bacteria; phylum Pseudomonadota; class Gammaproteobacteria; order Enterobacterales; family Vibrionaceae; genus Vibrio. The sequence goes on from NZ_MCUW01000089.1 coordinate 16,512, forward strand.
CAATAGCTTTATCTTTTGTCATTTCCAGCAAAGCAATAATGTCGTCACGATTGACTAAATTACCGGTTGGGTTGTTAGGGCTGCAAACAAACACAAGTTTCACTGACTCTAAACTTGCTTCTATTGCAGGAAGATCCAATTGCCAGTCAGATGTCAAAGGCACGACTTTTCTTGCCACGCCAATAGTCTCAGCGCTGATGGCATACATACCGTAGGTAGGCGGGCAAAATAAAATACTGTCTTCACCAGGCTCACAAAAAGCACGAATCAGCAGTTCAATGCCTTCATCAGCGCCTCGAGATGTCAATGTTTGACTAGGTGCTATACCTGCATAGGCAGCGTACGCTTCTATTAGCGCTTTCGGTTGGCATTCGCTATAACGATTTAAACGAGCAAAGTCTGTTTTATATTCATTATCAAATGGGGATTCATTCGCATTCAACCAAATGTCGCCGGAACCGCCGATACGTCGGGCCGACATATAGGGGGTGAGTGCTTGCACTTGCTTACGCGCTAACTTTTCCATTATTTTTGCTCCTGCGCTAGCTTGTCAACACGGATAGTAACCGCTCGCTTGTGCGCATCTAGCCCTTCAGCTTCCGCCATTGTCACCACCGTTGGCGCCAGTAACTTTAAGCCATCTTTTGATAACTCTTGTACCGTCATTCTCTTTGAAAAATCAGCAAGGCCCAAGCTAGAGTGCGTTCTTGTATAACCGTAGGTAGGCAAGACGTGATTCGTGCCTGATGCATAATCACCTACAGACTCCGGAGACCAATCCCCTAGAAAAATGGAGCCCGCGTTATCAAGCAATGGTAAGAGTTCCCGCGGATTCTTCGTCTGGACAATTAGGTGCTCTGGGCCATAGTAATTAGAAATCGATACACATTGTGTTAACGACTCTGCAATTATCACGAGGCTAGAACCTAATGCTTTTTGCGCAATATCCGCTCGCGTCAGCATTTGAAGTTGTTTTTTAACCGCTTCTGTTACTTGATCGGCCACCACCGCTGATGGTGTCACCAATACAACCTGAGAATCAGGACCGTGCTCTGCTTGGCTCAATAAGTCCGCGGCAACAAAATCAGGATCCGCGCTGTCGTCGGCAATCACTAGCACTTCTGATGGGCCAGCGGGCATATCGATAGCCGCCCCGCGGAAATCGTTACTCACTTGACGTTTTGCTTCTGTTACGTAGGCGTTGCCCGGCCCGAATATTTTATCGACCTTAGAGACGGTCTCGGTACCGTAAGCCATCGCAGCGATGGCTTGACCCCCTCCCACGTTGTATACCTCATCGATGTTACACAACTTTGCGACATACAAGATTTCATCAGCGATCGGTGGTGGTGAACACAAGACAACCTTACGGCACCCTGCGATTTGAGAAGGGACACCAAGCATTAGTACCGTAGACGGTAGCGGAGCGCTTCCCCCCGGTATATACAAACCAACATTATTGATTGGCCTAGTCACTTGTTCACACACGACACCGGGCTGAGTCTCAACTTTTAATGGCTGAGGGCGTTGCGCTTTATGAAACTTCGAAATATTCGCATACGCTTGCTCAAGGGCTTGCTTCATCTTATCCGTCAGGCGGTTAGACGCGGCTTCAATTTCTTCATTCGTCACCCGAATTGAATCCGGGCGCACGTTATCAAACTTTTCAGTCAACGCAAACAACGCGCTGTCTCCGCCTTGGCGCACTTGTTCAATAACAGAGGACACAGCAGCGGTAATATTCGCACCATCTGCTATCGCTGGTCGTTCCAAGATTGACTCTTGTTGGGGTTGGCTCAGTGAGCGCCAAACAACGGTTCTCATAGTCTCTACCCCATCATTTTTTCAATTGGTAGCACAAGGATGGAACTCGCACCGAGTTCTTTTAAACCTTCCATCGTTTCCCAGAAAAGATTTTCTGTGCTCACCAGGTGAACCGCTACTCGTTCTTTATCGGTTGAAAGTGGCAGTACGGTAGGATCTTCAGCTCCTGGAAGTAATGCTTTAATCTGTTCTAACTTCGCAATCGGCGCGTGTAGCATGATGTACTTAGACTCTTTGGCTTGTTGTACACCTTGCATGCGAGTCAACAATTTCTCAATCAACGCTAACTTATCAGCATCAAATTCACCCTGACGCTGGATTAATGTCGCCTTAGAGCGGAAAATCACTTCGGCTTCTTTTAAACCATTGGCTTCTAAGGTCGCACCCGTTGACACCAAATCAGCAATAGCATCGGCAAGACCAGCACGAGGCGCAACCTCAACCGACCCTGTTAGCATACAAGCACTAAAGTCGACACCTTGCTCGTCCATGTAAGATTTTAACAACTGAGGATAAGTGGTAGCAATACGCTTACCAGCAAGATCTTGAGGTCCGTTGTACGTCACATCTTTATCAATAGCGATAGACAAACGACAGCCACCAAAATCTAAACGGCGCAGCGTGTGGAATTCATTTGGCTCGCCCAAAGCAATGCGATCTAAACGCACTTCTTCCAGTTCATTTTCACCGATAAAACCAAGGTCAACAACGCCATCCATAATCAAACCAGGGATATCATCATCACGCACTAGTAATAAATCAATTGGCATGTTGAGTGAATGAACAACTAGACGCTCACCCATGACATTAAATTTCACTCCACATTTCTTTAGGAGGTCTTGGCTATCTCTGCTGAGGCGGCCCTTCTTTTGGATTGCGATTCTTAGACGTTGTGTTTGCATTGCTGTATCCCTGTGCAGAAGATTGATTTCTAAATTATAAAACGAAAAAACCCTCGAGAGTTTTGGTCTCCCGAGGGTTAATTCTTAAATCTTGCTTCGAACCTCCGAGAGTTTAGTTAGCTCTCGGATATGCGCGCATCTCCCGAAAGACTAGATTGGGTGATGATGGTGATGATGAATGTTCATATCGTTTAAGCGCATAATTATTTGGCGATTCCTTTTAAGCTGTGACTTCACAGTAACTAAGCTCAGCTAAATTTTCAACCACTAATTTACAGTTTTTCAAAAATAATCTTGCTGACAGAATAAGAATTCTGCTTTTAACCCCTGCGCGTCGGATTAGTATAAAACATTCGCACAAAAAAGGAGCCATAAAGGCTCCTAATATTCACATAACAGTGCCAATAGGCACGGCGTGATTACGCTTTGATATCTTGTGCCATTCGAGCACGTGATAACGCTGACAGCACGAAGCATACCAATACAAAGGTAACACTCGCAGCTGCGAATGAGATCCAAACTGAATTGGTCATACCAAGCGCGATAAAGCCAACACAAGACACGACGGCTACCGACAATGCATAAGGCAACTGAGTGGATACGTGGTCAATATGATTACAACGTGCTCCAGTTGATGACAGAATTGTTGTGTCGGAAATTGGTGAACAGTGGTCTCCAAATACAGAGCCCGCAAGCACTGCACCTAACATCGGTAGCATCATCGTGATATCCGTCGCACCAGCCATATCACCTGCGATAGGCAGCATAATACCAAATGTGCCCCATGACGTTCCTGTCGAGAATGCCATCAAGCCAGCCAATAAGAACAAAATGACAGGTAACCAATGAACATCGATACTGCCTTGAACCGTTGATGACAGGTAAGCACCCGTTTTCATATCACCAATGACTGAACCAATGGACCAAGCAAAGAACAAAATGAGAATCGCACCGAACATCGATTTAGCACCGATCCACATGGTTATCGCGATATCTTTAAAGGCTAATTTTTGCTTAACCACAGTAAACACGGCTGTTGCAAGACCGGCACTGCCGCCATAAATCAACGACATGCCTACATCAGTGTTTTCAAACGCACCAAGTAAGTTAAATGGTAAACCATCAGAAGCGAGTGCTTGACTGCCGGTAAATAACATTGCACCAATCATGGCAAAGATTAAAACAAGGATAGGTAGCACAAGATCCGACACCGAACCAAAATCACTCTCTTTGATGTCGAGTTCTTCATTTAATTCATGTGCTTCTTTTGTGTCATTGTCTTTGTCGTGATCAAAGCCAATGCCCTGCTTCGCTCGTAACTCATGCTTACGCATTGGGCCAACGTCCAGTTGGAACCAGGCGACGGCGAATACCATTAACAGCGCAAAGACGGCATAAAAGTTCATCGGTATTAAACGAACATAAGCACCAATTGCGGAATACTCAGTAATACCATGACTAATTAAGATACCACTGACAATCGTCATGATGTATGCACCCCAACTTGAAGCGGGCATCAATACACACATTGGTGCGGCCGTTGAATCAAGAATGTACGCCAACTTAGCACGAGACACATAAAAGCGGTCTGTCACAGGGCGGGAGATAGCTCCCACCGCTAGACTATTAAAATAGTCATCGACAAAAATAAACACACCAAGGCAAGCGGCAAGCAGTTTTGAACCGCGTTTACTTTTAACTCGAGACTGAGCCCATTCGGCAAACGCTTTAGTTCCGCCGGATAAGGTTAATAGTGCAGTCATCATGCCCAACAGCAGCAAGAAACCAACAATACTCATATTCCAGATATTCAGGCTGCCGTCTTCTATTACGACACCAGAAACAGTATCAAAGACATAGCCTGCAGCATTGGCAGCAGAGTAATCATTTAGAAGGAAGGCACCTAAAACAATACCTACTCCTAATGAGAGTAAAACACGACGTGTGATGATAGCCAAACTCAAAGCTACGAGCGGCGGTAGCAATGACAATGGTGAGGAAGCAAAATCGATTAAGTTCATGATCTTCAGAAACCAGTTTTAATTATGGTCAGAGATCTACTGCAGACATGCGTGTAACACATAGATTTCAACATAATGTTGAATAAGCGAAAGAAAAGCGATTGCTTTTCCAACCCCCACAGTAGCGCTCCATAGTTTAACAAATAATAGACTATGGCAGTGTTGTTCCTTTCAGAGACAACACCAGCAAGATAGTTTGATCTTCTATTCTCACTTCGGCGACCGCGCCTTTTGTTGTCGTTCATTGGCATCACCCCAACGACAAGTACTTTTCGCAATCGCACCTCTACATCAAAAGCAAAATCATCGACTAACTTTTAAGCTAACAGTTAGAGGAATGTTCTTACTTTTGCATTAGGTGCGCGCCATTGTACTTATCGAACTGTTAATTGCAACATCAATGTTGTGAAGAGGTTGTTACGCCTTATTACCTAGGCTAATTCAGGCATCATTCGCCTAGGTTGGAGGAAAGTTTTTCGCGGAATAAAAGACCGGAAATTGAGTAAAAGATAACAACGTTAATAACGATGTTGATGCCTCTTTATATGTCGATACCACTTTAATAGTGAACTTATAGCATGACTTAATCGCGCGAACGCAGATAGTATTGTGCTTTGGGCTATCAATATAATGGGTATTCCATTACATTTTCGATATCAGCGATGGACATTCGCGTTTCAAATAAGTTCCGTTAGCGACTTAGATTTATAAACTAAACTATATAACTAAAGATTTCTTTTCAATTAATATGCAACAAAACCAAACATCAATAACCCATTCTAATGAACGTCATACCGTTAACATCAGCCTCTAAATAAATTCATCTGTAATCATTAGTAACACTTAAAGTAATCTTTCTTAGTTTTATCAATTTTGTGTAAAGATTATTATATTTTCACTTTTGTTACACCTAATTCATTGTCAATATGGTCGATGAAGTTTATTATTAAAGCCGAACGAAACAAAATCATGGGAATTGTCATGTCTGAATTAACAAAAACATTGCTTAATATTCGTAGCCTACGTGCATTTGCTCGTGAACTAACGGTTGAGCAATTAGAAGAAGCACTAGAAAAACTAACTATTGTTGTCACTGAAAGACGAGAGTCTGATGAAGAAGAACGAGCAGAAAGAGAAGCTCGTGAAGCTAAACTGAGCGAATACGCACAGATGATTGCTAAAGATGGTATCGATGTTGAAGATCTAATCGCTGCATTATCTGGTGAATCTAAAGCGAAAAACAAAAGCAAACGTGCACCGCGTCCTGCTAAATACAAATACCTTGATGACAACGGCGCAGAAAAAACATGGACAGGCCAAGGCCGTACTCCATCAATAATCCAAGCCGCGTTAGATGCAGGTAAATCTCTAGAAGAATTTGAGCTTTAATCACGTATTCTATTGTGTTTAAAGACATATAAAAAAAGCGCCTTTACGGCGCTTTTTTATTATCTTTCCCAGTATGCTTCTTCTAAGCTATCTTCTCTTTCCGGCAAACCTCGTGATAAACGTGGTGAATGCTGAACCAATACTTCATAGCTTGCTCTATTAGAGTATTTGCATACCTGAGAAAAAGAAGAGTACGTTAAAAATTGATGCTGATGCTTGCTTGAATTAGGCACGTTTTCTTTATGGTGTTTATTTGCTGCCATGTCATGCAGTAGGGCTGAAAGCGCAGCATCACCCGCACCATTGGTATTTTTAATTTTCTCTGGTCCGCCCATATAAGGCGCAATATGAGAGTAAATTTTCGTTGGAGTGATGCATTCTTGCTTGATTGCTGGGCGGCTAAATTCATAGCGATTAAACTCTGCAATACTCCCTGGCAACAGTGGCAGTGACGTTTCGCGTTTCGCACTGTCTTCAGTGTAGCCAGCCATAAATAAACCAATAGGGCCTGCGGTACACAATACCAAATCCACCCAATCAAGCGCGATGTTTGATGCGGCCAAAGGATCACTTTCCCCTGTTAATGCTTCCGCTTCATCTTCATTCATGGCTACCACTGTCACGTGTTGCTGTAAAAAGTCCTGCCAGTATTTCGGATCATCTTGAATAACAAAACGTGTACCCAAGGTTAAAACGACTGGCACATCGTATTTCTTTGCGTATTCGATGGCTTGCATGGTTGCCGCCGGCATTGGATCACCAGGTTTGCAACGAACTAAATAAGCTGTCAGTACCAATGCCGATGCTTTCTTGAATATTTTTTCTGGGATACTTTCTGGCTGTAATTGATTCATTTTACCTTCACTAATAGCAAACGTACGTTCGCCATCTTCGGTAATTAAGGTAAAACAACGCCCAATCGCCCCTTCAACACCTTGTAAGTAGTTGAGATCCATTCGACTCGACGTATTACACAGGTAACGGTAGCCGTAACTGCCAATTTTAATATCTGAGCTCATAACCCCCAGTAATACCGATTTATCGTCGGCTAATACAGAGAAGTTGTGCAACGTATTCCCAATCGTTCCACCAGCAAACTCGTTAGTGATGAGTTCTTTTTCCTTTAACTCGGTATATAACGCTTCCGCTGCTTTATCATCAATGACCAGTGAATGTCCCTTACTCAAGCCATATTTTTCAATCAAACTGCTGTCCACTTTCGCTTCAATATCAACCAAGGTTTGATCAATACCAACAATATGAGTCTTCGACATTTTTTTATTGGTTTGTGTTTGGCTCACCAATGGGTCACGAGCATGAACAGGAAAGTAATGCTTAGATTTTCTTTGGCCAGGGAATTTCATAACAGTATCTACGTAAGGAAAAAGACGTCGGCAATTCTAACTCTGTATAGATCATCAGAGCAACATGCGCAATTAAAGCAAACGATACCGTATTCGATTTTTTTATTATTGCCCTTGTAATCCTCCTCAATAGGACACACATAACGTCCTTAAGAAAGTGTGATTTAGTTCGCGGAACTGTATTGCACGTTTTGTTTCTGCTAAAATCTGCGTCCAATTACTATAGGTGGTATTTAAACATGTCTGATAACAGCCAAAAGAAAGTGATCGTCGGTATGTCCGGCGGTGTGGATTCCTCCGTTTCTGCCTATCTTCTCAAACAACAGGGCTACCAAGTAGAAGGCCTGTTTATGAAGAACTGGGAAGAAGATGACAATGAGGAATATTGTACGGCTGCTGAAGATCTTGCAGACGCACAAGCTGTTTGCGACAAGCTTGGTATCCACCTACATACCATAAACTTTGCGGCTGAATATTGGGATAATGTCTTTGAGTACTTCCTAGCCGAGTACAAAGCGGGTCGAACGCCCAACCCGGACATTCTTTGTAACAAAGAAATCAAGTTCAAAGCCTTCTTAGAGTTCGCTGACGAAGTACTAGATGCTGACTTTATTGCTATGGGTCACTATGTTGACCGAACCTTCCCGGAAAACGGCGGTAAACCACAAATGTTACGCGGTTTAGACGGTAATAAAGACCAGAGTTACTTCCTTTATACGCTAAGCCATGAACAAGTTGCTCGAAGCTTATTTCCTGTTGGTGAACTGGAAAAGCCTGAGGTTCGACGCATCGCTGAAGAACAAGACCTCATTACTGCCAAGAAAAAAGACTCAACGGGTATCTGTTTTATAGGCGAGCGCAAATTTACCGATTTCTTGTCTCGCTATTTGCCCGCTCAACCGGGTAAGATTGAAACACCTGAAGGCGATGTCATCGGTGAACATCAAGGGCTTATGTACCATACTCTTGGACAACGTAAAGGTCTTCACATCGGTGGTCAAAAAGGCGGCGGTGGTAACGAAGACCCATGGTATGTCGCAGAAAAAGACCTCAAGCGTAATGTATTGATCGCCGTACAAGGCGCAGACCATCCACTTCTTAAGTCGAATGGTTTACGTGCATCTCAATTGCATTGGGTTGATCGTGAAGTGGTGAAGGCACCATTCACCTGCACGGTAAAAACACGTTATCGTCAGCAAGATATACCATGTACAATCATACCGATTGACGACAGCAATATAAAAGTGATCTTTGACGAACCACAAGTTGCTGTTACACCTGGACAATCGGCTGTCTTTTATCAAGACAACGTCTGCCTTGGTGGCGGTATCATTGAAGAGCGCATTTAATTTTTTAGGAGAACTACGTGGCTAATACACTTTATGACCGTACTGTTGCATTTGCTGGACTTTGCCAAGCAGTTGCACTCGTGCAAAACATGGCAAAAGACGGTTACTGTGATTCAGACGCGTTCGAAACTTCACTTAAAGCCATCACAAACACCAGTCCAGCCAACACCATTGGTGTATTTGGTAGCGAAGCCGATCTTAAGGTTGGACTCGAATGCCTAGTAAATGGCATCGATAGCACTCCAGCTGGAAGTGAAATCACGCGATACATTATCAGTTTAATGGCACTTGAGCGTAAACTTAGCAGCCGAAATGATGCGATGTCTCAGCTTGGTGACCGTATTCAAATGGTTGAGCGTCAACTCGAACATTATGAACTGCTCGACGAACAAATGATCAGTAATCTCGCCAGCGTTTACCTTGATGTCGTCAGTCCAATTGGCCCTAGAATTCAAGTCACAGGTACCCCTTCTGTGCTGCAACAAACCGGCACACAACATAAGGTTCGCGCCTTACTTCTATCGGGGATTCGCAGCGCAGTACTTTGGCGTCAAGTAGGCGGTAAGCGCCGTCATCTTGTCTTTGGCCGTAAGAAGATGATTGAACAAGCCAAGATCCTATTGGCAAGAATGTAACCCAATAGCTCGCGATAATACGCGAGCTATTTTTTAAGCAAAATAACTTTCGCGCAAACGTTTGCGCAATATTCGTGACAATTGCTCCGATTATTGGTATAAAGCTCACGAAATTTAGACACTCAATTCAGGAGAACACCATGGAACTGTCAGCACTGACGGCTGTTTCACCAGTAGACGGCCGTTACGGAAGTAAAACAGCGGCATTACGTAGCATCTTTAGTGAGTTTGGTTTACTAAAGTACCGCTCTATCGTTGAAATTCGTTGGTTACAAAAGCTTGCAGCAACGGATGCCATTACAGAAGTTCCAGCATTCAGTGCAGAAGCAAATCAGTTTTTAAATGAATTGGCGGCAAACTTCAGTGAAGCCGATGCACAACGTATTAAAGATATCGAGCGCACGACGAATCACGATGTTAAAGCGGTTGAGTATTTCCTGAAAGAAAAAGTAGCGGATATTCCAGAGCTTCACGCGGTCAACGAGTTTATCCACTTCGCTTGTACTTCTGAAGACATCAACAATACTTCTCACGCGCTAATGCTAAAAGAAGCGCGCGAAACGGTTATTCTTCCTGAACTTCGTAATATCATCGATGCTATCAGCAACCTGGCTGTCGAGTATCGCGATATTCCATTACTTTCTCGTACACACGGTCAACCTGCTTCCCCATCAACGATGGGTAAAGAAATGGCAAACGTGGCGTATCGTATGGAACGTCAATACAAGCAAATCGAAGCGGTTGAAATTCTTGGTAAAGTCAACGGCGCTGTGGGTAACTACAACGCTCACCTTTCTGCTTACCCTGACATCGATTGGCATCAGTTTAGTGAAGAATTTATCACTGAATCACTTGGCGTAACGTGGAACCCGTTCACGACTCAAATTGAACCACACGATTACATTGCAGAATTATTCGATGCGATTGCTCGTTTCAACACTATTCTTATCGACTTCGATCGTGACGTTTGGGGCTATATCGCACTCGGTCACTTCAAGCAAAGAACCATTGCTGGTGAAATCGGCTCCTCGACAATGCCACACAAAGTAAACCCAATTGACTTCGAAAACTCAGAAGGCAACCTTGGTCTTGCTAACGCGGTATTCTCGCACCTTGCACAAAAACTGCCTGTTTCTCGCTGGCAACGTGACCTAACGGACTCAACGGTTCTTCGTAACCTTGGCGTTGGTTGTGGCTACGCCATCATCGCGTACACGTCGACGCTAAAAGGCATCAGCAAGCTAGAAGTCAACCGTGAGGCACTATTGGCAGAGTTAGACAAGAACTGGGAAGTATTGGCGGAACCTGTTCAAACGGTCATGCGTCGTTACGGTATCGAAAAGCCGTACGAAAAGCTAAAAGAACTGACTCGCGGTAAGCGTATCGATGGTGACGCTATGCGTGCCTTCATCGATGGTCTAGAGCTACCAGAAGACGAGAAAGCTCGCCTTAAGCTAATGACACCAGCGAACTATATTGGTCAAGCTATTGAGCTCACAGACAAGCTGTAAGCTGTTCGTCTGATTGATTAATTTGGGCAAACGGCTCAGGTTCTCGACACGTAATAAGAAAGGGCTGCAGCAATGCAGCCCTTTCTTTATTTACCTTGATCCGTCCTAAATAAGGTTGACACTTTAAGCCGCCCCACTCACATCCATACTACTTTTTTTGGAAAAACAGGGTTATGGTCCCCACTTCTTTACCAAACTTCTGAATGCTCGTCAGGTTAAAAAGGTGCTTATCATCTTGCCGGTATAACCAGTCATCAAAAGCGACGGTGTACGTTGACCCGTCAACTTCTAGCTCAAAGTCATACTGCCAACGCAGGGCGTTGCCTTCTGCTTGCCCGATCGCCTTCCCGATGATGTCATCAGCCGTTCCTTCGTAGGTACCATCGGCTAATCGCTTAATGGTCCAGACTCGTTGGTCAATTTCCCCATCGTCAAAGACGAAGTCTTCCGTCAGCGTCAGCGTATCCCCAACCACCACGCCAGCAATCTCCACTTCAAAGCGACGGGTTTGCTTGTCACTGTAATCCTGAACCATTCCCCACGCCGTTGAACGGCCATCAAAGTAGCCAAATAGATCAAATTCTGGAGTCGTTCCTTTATACTCACTTAAATCAGCACTGCACGCCGTGATGAATAATAAAAGAGAAGCAAACAGGGCTCTTACGCATTTCTTCATCAATTCATTCCTATCAGCTGGGCTCTTAATTTAGGGTACTGACTGTTAGAAGCTAGCCAAATCCCCAAGAATCCATCGTTTAACGATTCATCGGTAATTTTCCCAACACTTTGCAGCGGTGCGTCGTTGTTTAGATAATAAAAGGAACCTTGAGACCCATCGGTAACATAGATGAGTTGTTGACCCTCTTTTATGTCTGGGAACACGTCATATAGTCTCGCGATCCACTCGCTTCTAGTACTTTTCTCCACGCCCATTTTTTCCCATTGGTCCAGAGTTGCTTCGAGTAACTGCGAACGGCTGATGTCTCTTTGGTACTGTATTCGTAAAGCGACGGGATGCGGAGACACATCGTCCGACAATTGATACGTGCCTTGTGGCGCAAGCAACTCAGAACGATAGACATCAAAAAATAGCCAAGATAGTTGAGCCTCCCCCACAACTTTCCAATGTTTCCATGCTTCATAGCTAACGGTTTTGTCGCCCGCCGCACTCACAGGCAACGCCAGCGCCATAGACATTAACGCGGTTATTGCAATATTACGAATCATGCTTTAATACTCCTTCAACTAAGCGCTTGTAACGGACAACGAACCAAATTATCGCCCACCACTCAACAAACAAAATGGCTAATGTGAGGGGTATAGGGTAACCAATGTTGACCGCTTCTAGCTTAATACCCGCTAGATAACTCAGCGAACCACCGATACCCCCAATAGTAGATACGAGGAAAATCGGATATTGAATCAACGTTGATCGTAAAAAATTTGCGTACCAAGAAAAAGCTAACCAGAGCGTTACCAGCCAAACTGGCACGACTGGCACTGAAAATATTAAGACTCCACTCGCCACGTTGATGCTATCAATACTCAAACCCGCAAGTGTGATAAAGACAATATCCCTTAAGTCCATGCCTAACGGTTTGAAAGTAGCCAACACTGTCAGCACCGCAAGGGAAATGCCGAGCCACTGGAACGGCGCTTGGCCGACAACAGACAAGAACCAGAGGCATTGAAACCAAGTGCTAACACAAACTACTTTCCATCCATGTGACATCGTCTAGTTCTCGCTGGTGATTAATGACAAAAATCCAACACTATTCTGTCTTTAACGTTATCGTTATCGTTATCGTTATCTTCAACGATGACTAACTACGCTGAAACGTCATGTGCACAGTACTAATACTTTTGGCCCGAAATCCGCCCTCGCAATAACAAAAATAATACCGCCACATCCGTATAAAGCGCTCGTCATAACCGAGCGTTCTGACCGTTGGCAACGCTTGTTCAAAGCGCTCTCGCCAGTCGGATAGTGTTTCAGCGTAATCCAAACCGATATCAAATAAGTTTCTCGTTACCAAATCAGTGTGCTTGGTACACGCTGTTGTTAGCGCAGTGACTGAAGGGAGGAAACCACCTGGAAATATGTACTTCTGAATAAAATCGACGTTTTTCGAGTAGCTGTCATAACGTTGATCGGCGATCGTAATCGCTTGAATAGCCATTAACCCATTTGGTTTTAGTAACGACTGGCACTTTTGAAGATAAGACGTTAGAAACTGCTTGCCAACGGCTTCTATCATCTCAATAGATACTAATTTATCGTACTGCCCTTCCAATAATCGATAATCTTCCTTTAGGAGCGTGATCTTCTCGTTAAGCCCAAGTTGATTGATTCTGTTTTGTGCGTAGTCAAATTGCTCATCAGAAATCGTCGTCGTAGTCACCTGACAGCCATATTCCTGCGCCATGTAAATGGCCATTGCCCCCCATCCTGTTCCGATCTCCACCACATGATCATCGCTGGTCAGTTGAAGCTGTTGGCACAAGCGCTCCATTTTGTTTAGCTGAGCCGTCTCTAACGAGTCTGATGGACTGTTGTAGATGGCGGATGAATAAAGCATGCGTTCGTCTAAAAAGGTTTCATAGAGGGAATTACCCAGATCATAATGGGCATGGATATTCTCACGCGAGTTCTCCAACGTATTTCTTTTACCCCAATGCCCAAGCCAGTACAGGATGCGAGTTAATGGTGTAGACTTCGCTTCAATGGTATCAAGAGCAGCCATATTTCGCGCCATTAACTCCATAACACAAGTTAAATCTGGACTTTCCCACCAGCCATCCATATATGCTTCACCTGCTGCTATACTTCCGCCTTTTAATAAACGACGATAAAAGTCCGGGTGTTTTACCTCAATGACTGCGTTTGGTTGGCCTCTCTGTGGGCTGCCGAAACGTTCACCTATCTGTTTAGAACCAAGCCCCTCTTTTTCGAAGCTCTCGATGATGGTCAAGCAACCGATATCAAGTTTGTACAAACAATTAAAAGCAATATTTCTCGCGGTTTTCTGCATGGTTGTTAGTGTCTGAGGACTGACCAGCGTGGTGGTTTCTAACATAATACGGCTCCCTATTTCTTTGATTTTTTTTGTATTGGTGACGTTTCAAGCGAACGATTGCTCTCTGGATGGTCGTAAATGGGCATCCCTTTACACCAGAGCTTAAATGCATGCCAATAGATGCCAAACACTACCTTTATCGCCATGACTGGGGTTTTAACGAGTAGCCACAAAAGTTCTTGGCTACTGAATGGTTTACCCTGCATGTTGACAGTGGCATCAAACTCCTTGTGACCACGATGACACGCCAGGTGGACAAACAGTCTTTTCCCAAGCGGTTTGAGTTTCCATTTATAGCGCTGCTCAATAGGGTTGAATGGGGATACATGAAACGCCTTATCATGCTCCCAATTCTCTCCGTGATCCCCTTTGTTCGCTTTTAGTGCATAGTAATGACGTTCATTCCAAGGCGTATTACTGACTTCTGCCAATAGATATCGCCACTCATCATTATCGTCATAAACGTAATAGAAATTGACTGGGCTAAAATACAGCCCCAGATATCGCAAATGGCAAACTGCAACGACCTTGCCTGTCAGTTTTTCACCTGTGAGTTCGAATACTTTGTCTTGCACTGCCGTCTTAAGGTCTCCGTTTCCTAGATAGTCTTCTCTGCGAAACCTCGCCCAGTGCCACCATTGGTCACCAAACCCCCAGACCTGATTTTTGAGTTGAACGAGTTCATCGAGATCAATCGCTGGCATAAATAATGGGTAGCGCAACTCGTGTTTTTTGGGCGTAAAACGTCGATGATCGACGATGCCAACCATCAATTGGCTATTCAAACACGAGGCACTCATGCTACCCCCTTGACTGGGTCCTTAGTTGCAACGTCCATTGCTTGAATACCCCTAACCACATCAAGCGCACTGCGTACTCCATCTTCATGGAAGCCGTTGTACCAATACGCCCCACAAAACCATGTTTCATTTGCTCCGAAGAGCTCTTCACGACGTTTCTGCGCCTCAATGGATTGGGACGTAAACATGGGATGGGTGTAATGGAAGGTGCGAAGTATTTTGTCGCTATCTACTAGATGTGATGAGTTTAATGATACACACACGGTGCTTGACGACTGGAGATGCTGCAAAATGTTCATGTTATAAGTTAGCGTAGGCAAACCGCTTTCGTTGTCTTCGTTGAGCGCATAGTTCCAAGAAGCCCACGCTTTTCTCTCATTGGGAAGTAAACGGGTATCAGTATGAAGCACTACCTCATTGGACTGATACTTCATGTCCCCTAAAATCGCCTGTTCCGTATCAGACGGAGCATCAATCATGGCTAAGGCTTGATCGCTGTGGCAAGCAAAAATAACTTGGTCAAACCATGTCGACTCACCGTTAACAATAATTTCTACCGCTTGGTCATAGCGTTTTACTGCTGTCACTTTTGCCTTCAATTGAATCCTGTCAGCGAAACCGCGAGTTAATGGCTCAATGTAGGCCCGAGAACCCCCGTCAATAACGTGCCATTGCGGTCGGTTGACAACGTCAAGTAACCCATGGTTGAGAAAGAACCTCAAAAAGAAACCTAGCGGGAATGCACGCATGTCGGCCAAGGTCGAAGACCAAATCGCCGCCCCCATAGGCAGGATGTAGTTGGTGCAAAAATAGTCACTGAACTCATGCTGAGTCAAAAACGCCCCTAATGTCGTCTCCGATAAATGGTCTTGGTCAGCAAACTCTTTAGCCAGCTTGTTAAATCTCAAAATTTCGAATACGAAACGGTAAAATTGAGGGCTCAACCAATTACTTTTTTGGGCAAAAAGAGTCGCAATGGTATGGCCGTTATATTCCAGCCCACTCGCTTTGTTTTTGACACTAAAGCTCATTTGAGTCGCCGTTCTTGCTACACCAATTTCATCCATCATTTTGATAAAATTTGGGTAAGTCCGGTCATTGAATACGATAAACCCGGTATCAACGGCAAGCGTCTCTCCGTCAACATCAACATCGACCGTCGCAGTATGGCCACCAATATAATCGTTCGCCTCAAACAGGGTAATATCATGAGACTGGTGAAGATGGTATCCGCATGTTAGCCCTGATATTCCTGTCCCTATAATGGCAATTTTCATCATTGAATTCCTTTTTACTTATTTTTAGCGGTTAACCATTTTATTCACTAGGTAGCGTTGCCACCGATAAGGTAGCAATGCTATGAGCCGAATAATGGAAACAAACTTAGTTGGAAAATAGATATGTGATTGCTTAGCCTCAATACCCTTTCTAATTGAATTAGAAGCCTCTTCGACTTCAATCATCATTGGCATATCGAAATCATTTTTATCGGTAAGAGGGGTTCGAACAAAGCCTGGGTATACACATGTCACAAGTGCCCCGTTAGCTTGCCAATCCAACTGAAGTGTGCGGACTAGATAACTAACAGCCGCTTTAGACGCGCCGTAGGCTTCGGCTCTCGGTAATGCCAATTCACTCGCAATAGAACCAACAACAACGATGTGATGCTCAGGGGTAAGGTGTGATTGTATGGACTCTAAGACGTGAACCACGCCAAACACATTGACATCAAACACTCGCTTCAACACGTTAGAATCAAGTTGGCCGTCATCAACGTATTCACAATCCCCTGCGTTGATAATCCACAATGCAGGCATTGTTGGCAGGCTTCGAATCGCCAAATCAACGTCGTCTTTATTCGTCACATCAAATGACAGCAAATGAATATTATCCCTACTCGCTTTAAGTTCTTCTAGTTTGAGTATAGAGCGCCCACAAGCGAACACATCATAACCTTGCGTCGCATAGTCTTCGGCTAGCTGCCTACCTATGCCAGACGAAGCACCAGTAATAAATACGGCTTTGGTGTTGGTTTCCATTAGCTTCCCAACCTTTGTTTGATGTGTTTAATAACAGGACCGAGTAAAACGACTTGTTCGTACAGCATCTGCCCCAAATCGAAATAATCTCTATGGTAAATGACAAGATCGTCTCGAAAGATTAGGTAACTGACTCCCTTCACCTCAACAGGCTGACCAGAATTGAGTTTGGGATGCTGTAGGCTCATGGTCCAGGTAATAAAGCCCCTGTCTACGACCTGTTGATGATGCTCAATGTTAAAATCACAACGAATGACATTCGCGTACAGCTCACCAAAGTAAGTCAGCAGTGCAGCATAACCCTCTACCCGATGAGCAGGGTCCTCAAATACCACGTCTTGATGATACACAGCCTCCAAGAGATGGAGATTATGTTTATCTAACTGCTGATAAACTTCGCTTACGGCTTTGGTATCCACATCCACTCCCTGCGTTGTACAAAATCCTTTAATGTACAATTTAGTACACCCTAAAAGTTATACAATATTTTGTTTGCTAAGTTTTTGTATAAGTACTACGAACGCCAGTTAGAAAAGATCAAAAAAAAAGCTTGGCGAATTCGCCAAGCTTTTTAATGAGTTATTCATCGATTATATGATAGTGAGTGTCGTCATCGAGCTATGCTATTAACGAATACATTCCGCGCCTAGTAGTTTTCTTGGCGAAGAGCATCAATACGTTTGTCTAGTGGTGGGTGGCTCATTAACAGTTCTGTGATCGAACGCTTGCCATTGATTCCAAATGCCATCATAGACCCTTCAAGCTGAGACTCTTGGCTCATTTTAAGGCGCTCTAACGCTGCTATCATCTTGTGTTTACCAACAAGCTTGGCGGCACCAGCATCAGCATAGAATTCGCGATGGCGGCTATACCACATCGTAATAAAGCTCGCCAAGAAACCAAAGACCAGCTCCAGAACCATCGAGACGCCGAAATACACCATCATATTCGAGCCGCCTTCCCCTTCATCGCTGTTATTATTCGATGCAACAATATTGGCAATAAAACGCGACAAGAAAATAACAAAGGTATTCACCACACCTTGCATTAGAGTCATGGTGACCATGTCACCGTTGGAGATATGGCTGACTTCATGAGCCAATACTGCTTCTGCTTCGTCTCGCGTCATATTGTGCAGTAAACCTGACGATACGGCGACCAAAGAGTCATCGCGTTTTGCTCCTGTAGCAAAAGCATTAATGTCTGCTGAATCATAGATAGCAACCGTCGGCATACCTATGCCCGCAGTTTGTGCCTGACGACTTACCGTCTCAAGCAACCAATGTTCGGTTTCATTACGTGGAGTTTCAATCGTCATCCCACCTACCGCACGTAAGGCCATCTTTTTCGACATCATTAATGAAATTAAAGACCCACCGAAACCAAATACGGCCGCCATCACTAACAAGCCAGAAAGACTTCCAGGCTGCATGCCTGTCACAGCGTAAACAATATTAAGTACAACGCTTAAGACTAAAACAACAGCCAAGTTAGTTGCTAAAAAGAGTAAGACACGCTTCATTCAAATTTCTCCAGAGTAAGAAGCTTTTATTATGACCAAAAGTTTTTTGGTACTTTTATAATGACTCAAAGGGCTCTTGCCATCATGAGTACTTTGAGATCAAGGTAACATTTTTCGACTTCACTATATACATAGTGTCTTAGATTTGAAAAACAAGGTTAAGCAGAAAATTGCAACAAACCGTTAATTTATTGATCATAAACAAAGCGATAAGTAATTGAAATGCTTGTACACTGCTACAGCCGCACCATATTATGCAACTAATTACCTATAGCTCTTTCACCTCATTTGGCACCTCAACTTGCACTTAACTTAGACTTTGGTCGTATTGAGTCTTCGCTTCCGTGTCGATAAAGTCTGCTGTGTCTAATTAATCCATGCCTAAAAAGGAAATCTCATGGTCGAAAACAACAACTTTCAGATGGCAATTGATCTGCTGTGTTGCCACCTAGGCATCACTGAAGACGAAGCAAGAGATCAATTGGGTATTGGCGAGACCAGTGAGCTTGATGCGCATATTTTAGAAACTCAATCGGCTCTCGTTGGATTGTCTGATGAAAAGTAATACGCTGTCGTTTTCTAGAAAAACCGTTAACTAAAAAGAAGGGCCGCTCTGTTTGAGCGGCCCTTCTTTTTTAGATCAAGTTAAGAACATCGAGATTAATGTACTGCCCTATATTCTTCTTTTTACAACTAGGCACATAAGGGATTTCGCCAAGCTTGGGCGCCCCCATTTTTTGCTCTAGCATCTTAATAATATCGGAATAATGCTCAACCCCAGGGTTAATACGGTTTGCCACCCAACCGACAAGTTCTAAACCATCGGCTTTGATTGCTTCTGCTGTCAACATTGCATGACTTAAACAACCAAGTTTAATACCAACAACCAGCACTACAGGCAGTGACTCTTGTTTAACCCATGTTGAAAGGCAATCACTTTCTGAAACAGGTACTCGCCAACCACCCGCACCTTCCACTAGAACAAAATCACTATTGTCTTGATGTTGTTTTAACAGGGAGGACAGTTTTTCATAATCAACCGTGACACCATCCGCCAAGGCGGCAATATGCGGGGACGCAGGCAGAGACATTGCGTAAGGGTTAACGAGATCATAACCCACATCAACGGTGGCCGCCTCTTGCAGGTGCAAAGCATCCGAATTACGCCATCCTTCGGCTGTTTTCTCGCAGCCAGCCGCCACCGGTTTGTAACCGATGGTCGAATGCCCTTGCGATCCTACTGCACTTAATATCGCTTTCGATACAACTGTTTTTCCAACCTCAGTATCCGTACCGGCAATAAATAACGCTTTCATCATAATGTCACTGTCCCCAAACAAACTTGATAACTCGCTGGTAATAAACCCACTGGATTTGAGAACTTTCGGTATTCCATTTCTAACGCGTTCAACGTGTGCTTACCCGTAAAACCACGAGAGCGCCCCTTGACATGCGTCGCGCCTATCCCTTTCAAGTCCTTCATCAAATCGAGTGCGGTTTGATACCACATAACTATTTTTGGGCAGTCTAGTTGATACTCAACACAACCAGATTGCGCCAACGCAATTTTTATCTGATTTAGCGATACAAATTGATTTACATGTTGATATTCATCAATTTTACGCCAAGCGGTACTTAACTCTTCAAGCGAACCTTCGACAAGCGTCGAGAATACACATTGACCACGATGCTTTGTCACACGCTTCATCTCTTTCAAAGGCAGCGCTAAATCATCGCACCACTGCAAGGCTAAACTAGAAACAACATAATCAAAACTTGCATCAGCAAAGCTCAGGGCCTCTGCATCCTCGAGATGATAGGTCACTTTTTTGTTCCCGCACCTCTCTCGGGCCTTATCTAGCATCGCCCTAGAAAGGTCTGCACAGACAAGCGTAGCACCTCTTAGCAACAACGCTTGTGCGCAATAGCCTGTACCACATCCAAGATCTAATACTACCTTGCCATCTAAACGCTCAGGCAGAAGAGCTAAGAGTTGGTCAGCAACCTTGCGTTGAAATTCGGCATGGCGATCATAACGCTCTGCTGCTCGCCCAAAGGCAATGGAAATCGCCACTTTATCATTCACGTTGTCAGATATTGATAATACTGCAGACATAATTATTCCTTTATTGATGCCTTTAAAGCATCCACCAAAGTCAGGACATCATTAGAACTGTGGGTGGCCGATAAAGTCAGTCGCAATCGGGCACTGCCTTTTGCAACGGTGGGTGGTCTGATAGCGGTTGTCCAGATACCCTTAGTTTTCAATTGCGAACACAGTGTTAATGTCTTCTGCTCTTCACCCACAAGCCAAGGTTTAATCGGCGTGTTGGTGGCTACATAGGGTGGTAAATTACCTGCATTTTCAGCAAACAGGCCATTCAATTCATTCAGCTTCTCTCGTCGCCAGTGTTGAGTCTGGATCATCGTTAAAGCGGTCAATAACGCGCTGGCGTGCGCGGCTGAAAATGAGGTGGAATAGACATAATGACGAGCAAATTGAGTTAGGTACTCCCCCATGGCTTTGGAGCATAAAACGGCCGCTCCATTCAAGCCAAAGGCTTTACCAAACGTCACCACCAATATATCTGGTTGTAAGCGGGTTTCAGACAGCGCTCCCTTTCCATCTTCCCCTAGCACCCCAATCCCATGAGCATCGTCAATCATCGTCAACGCATAAGATTGCTGGCATCGCTGCAAAAACTCATCGAGAGGGGCGACATCGCCATCCATGCTGAACACACTTTCCGTCACTGCTAATGTGGGTTGCGAAGTGGACAATTGTGCGCTCAGATGTGTCATATCGGTATGGCGATAGCGCTTCATCGTTGCAGGACTCAATAAACCGGCCTCCATCAACGACGCATGGTTCAGGCGATCTTGAAGTAGCATGTCTCCTTTTTCTAACAAAGCAAACAACACGGCTTGATTGGCTGAAAACCCCGATGAAAAAAACAACGCGCGCTCAAAGCCTAACCACTGTGTTAACGCAGAAGCCAAGCTGGCATGAGCACTTGAGTAGCCCGTCACTAGTGGCGATGCACCACTACCCACGCCATGTTTCGCAATCGCTTGTTGATAAGCAAAACCGAGTTCATCACTGGCGGCTAAACCAAGGTAGTCATTCGAAGAAAAATTAAGATAGCAGGTGCCATCCAACTCAAATCGGCGACGATTCCCCGAGATGATGGCTTGTGTTTTTCTCAGTAAACCCTGACTGTCTCGCTGCGCAATAGCCTTTCCAATACGAGAATCAAACGCTGGCATCGTAAAAGATATCGTCTTTTTCTGGTCTTGCCGCGACACGCATAGCCACTTGATCCAACAAATCACTTTCTTGGATTTCATCAGGCTTTTGCGAGGTTTCTTGGCGGTTTATGCCCAGTTTTTTAAATAATTGTAAATCCGTATCTTCATCTGGATTAGGGGTAGTCAATAATTTGCATCCATAGAAAATCGAATTCGCGCCAGCCATAAAACACAGCGCTTGCATTTGTTCGTTCATATCCTCTCGCCCAGCCGACAAACGCACCGCCGACTTTGGCATCATGATTCGGGCAATGGCAATAAGTCGTATAAAATCGAACGGCTCAACATCATCCACCTCTTCAAGTGGCGTGCCTTTCACTTTGACCAGCATATTGATTGGCACACTTTCCGGCTGTACCGGTAGATTCGCCAACTCCATCAATAAGCCCGCGCGATCGCTAGCACTCTCGCCCATACCGATAATACCACCAGAGCAGATTTTCATCCCTGCATCACGGACATGACCCAACGTATCTAACCTATCTTGATAAGTTCGAGTCGTAATAATATTGCCGTAAAACTCAGGAGAGGTATCTAGGTTATGGTTATAGTAATCAAGCCCAGCATCGGCCAAGTGATCGGCTTGGTCAGGCGTCAACATTCCAAGTGTCATACAGGTTTCTAAGCCCATGTCTTTGACACCTTTAATCATATCGGTCAATAACGGCATATCGCGCTCTTTTGGGTTCTTCCAAGCCGCTCCCATACAAAAGCGTGTTGAACCTGCCGCTTTTGCTTTTTGCGCGGCATCAAGCACTCGGTCAACTTCCATGAGACGCTCGGCTTCTACATCCGTCCGGTAACGAGCACTCTGTGGGCAGTATTTACAATCTTCTGGACAGGCTCCTGTCTTGATAGACAGCAAGGTGCTCACTTGCACATGGTTCGTTTGCTGATGCTGCCTATGTAACGTTTGCGCATCAAAAAGTAAATCCATAAAGGGTTTATCCATCAAGGCGCTGACTTCGGTTAGAGTCCAGTTGTGTCTTACTTCCACTGAAAATTCCTTTGCTCACATTATTATTAGTCTTGGCTAGTGTACCCACAGCCGTTACACTGTCAACACCGACCACATAAACATGTTTACATGTGATTAAAATATAACCAGAGAATTTATGATGGATCTCGAATTTGACCGCCAACATATCTGGCACCCTTATACTTCCACGTTAAACCCGCTCACTTGTTACCCTGTTGTTTCTGCATCTGGTGTAGAAATTGAACTGGAAAATGGCAAAAAACTCGTCGATGGTATGTCATCGTGGTGGTCAACGATTCATGGTTACAGCCATCCCGTATTGAACCGCGCACTGACCGAACAAGCCAACAAAATGGCACATGTGATGTTCGGCGGTATCACCCATGAACCGGCGATCAGTGTCTGCAAGAAATTAGTATCGCTGTCGCCCGCAAGCCTTGAGCACGTCTTTCTTGCTGATTCAGGGTCAGTTGCCGTTGAAGTTAGCTTAAAAATGGCACTGCAATACTGGCATGCAAAAGGCGAAAGTCGCCCTAAATTTCTCACATTAAATCATGGCTACCACGGTGATACTTTTGCCGCGATGTCGGTCACCGACCCAAATAACTCAATGCACAATTTGTACAAGGGTTTTTTACCAGAACATATCTTTGCCCAGTCTCCAACCATCGGTTTTCACCAAGAGTGGAACGAAGACGATATTGAAGACTTCGCGAATAAACTCGACACACACCACAGAGAAGTGGCAGCCGTCATTCTCGAGCCGATTGTTCAAGGTGCGGGAGGAATGCGGATTTATCACCCAACGTTTCTCAAGCGGGTTCGCCAACTCTGTGATAAATATGGGGTGCTCTTAATCATTGATGAAATCGCAACAGGATTTGGCCGTACCGGTAAACTTTTTGCCTCTGAGCACGCCGATATCCAGCCTGACATCATGTGTGTCGGCAAGGCGTTAACAGGCGGCTATATGACGCTCTCTGCCACTTTAACCTCAAAACACGTGGCAGATACGGTTTGTGGGGGGGATGCAGGATGTTTCATGCATGGACCGACCTTTATGGGGAACCCATTGGCATGTGCGGTCGCCTCAGCAAGCCTATCGTTGATTGAGTCAGGTGAATGGCAACAACAAGTGAGTCAAATTGAAGCGCTTTTTGCACGTACACTTCCTTCGCTACTATCCCATCAACGCGTCAAAGATGTACGTTGGCTGGGCGCCATTGGCGTTGTAGAAGTCGACCGCGCTGTCAATATGGAGGTCATTCAACAGCATTTTGTCGATCATGGCGTATGGATTCGTCCGTTTGGAAAGCTTATCTATATGATGCCGCCATTTATTAGCCAATCAGAGCATATCGAAAAGTTAGTCGATGCGATATCGAGTGCTCTCAACACCGATGCTTGTTTCTTGTAACATCATGTCAAAGCGTTAGTTTTTCTTAGAGCCGTTCATCATTGGCGACGAGTTAACCTCGTCTGACAACGTAGTAGTGTTGCTAGTCAGTACATTCAGCACCGAGAGACAACACGACGGGTATAAAAAAGCCCAGCATCTTTGCTGGGCTTCTATCGTTCTAAAGTACTGCTATTTTAACGTACGACAATTTGTAGCATACCGAGCTAACCAATATGAGTGGTGCCACGCATATATGGTTGTAGCACGGTTGGGATAGCGATACGGCCATCTGCTTCTTGGTTGTTCTCAAGAATCGCCACCATAGTACGACCAACGGCTAAACCGGAGCCATTAAGTGTGTGCACAAGTTCTGGCTTCTTTTCGCCTTTACGACGGAAGCGAGCTTGCATGCGTCGAGCTTGGAAATCCCACATGTTCGAGCAAGAAGAGATCTCACGATACGTTTCTTGAGCCGGAACCCAGACTTCAAGATCATAAGTTTTACGCGCGCCAAAGCCCATATCACCCGTACACAAAACCACTTTACGGTAAGGCAGCTCGAGCAACTGAAGAACTTTCTCAGCGTGACCAGTCAGAGCTTCAAGCGCTTCCATTGAATCTTCTGGTTTAGTGATCTGTACCAACTCGACTTTATCGAACTGGTGCATACGAATCAAACCACGCGTGTCACGACCGTAAGAACCGGCTTCTGAACGGAAACACGGTGTGTGCGCTGTCATTTTAAGCGGTAAATCGGCTTCATCAGTAATCGTGTCACGAACCATGTTCGTAACCGGCACTTCTGCTGTTGGGATAAGTGACAGTTTACGCGGCTCTTCATCGCTGACTTTCTCTACCAGTGGCTCGGTATGGAACAGGTCTTTACCAAACTTTGGTAGCTGACCAGTACCGTAAAGGCTGTCTGCATTAACCAAGTAAGGGACATACATCTCTGTATAACCATGCTCTTCAGTGTGCAGGTCAAGCATAAACTGCGCAATCGCACGATGAAGACGAGCAAATTGGCCTTTCATTACGATAAAGCGTGCGCCCGTAATTTTGGTCGCGCTGGCAAAATCTAATCCGCCCGCGATCTCACCTAGATCAACGTGGTCTTTCACTTCAAAATCGTATGATTTAGGCTGACCCCAACGAGAAACCTCGACGTTGTCATCTTCGTCTTTACCATCAGGCACATCATCAGACGGAAGGTTTGGAACAGACAACGTGATGTCGTCAAGTTGGGTCATTAACGCCGCTAACTCAACTTTTTTTGCTTCTAAATCGCTACCTAAGGTACCGATTTGTTTTTTAATCTCTTCAGCGCCTTCTTTATCACCAGCCGCCATTTTCTGACCAATTTGCTTGGAGATGGAATTGCGCGTGGATTGTAAATTTTCGACTTCGACTTGAATCGACTTACGTTGCTCTTCAAGTTTACGAATAGTTTCTACGTCTAGCGTGAAGCCGCGACGTGCCAATTTTGCAGCTGTTTCATCCAGCTCTGTACGAAGTAATTTAGAATCCAGCATTGCCAATCCTATGCTTTAGGTTATGAAAACGTCTATCAGCGATTACTTTCTAACCACTGATAAATCTTGATAATTGAACCGGATAACGATAACGAAAAGCCACTACTTTTCATAGCGCTTTTGTGGGCTTTTTGCGTCTAAATCGGCCAGATAATCTAACTTTTCACCAATTTTGGTTTCAAGACCACGATTTGTTGGCTGGTAGTAGCGCGTGCCACTCATTTCTGGTGGCAAATATCGTTCACCGGCAGCGTACGCACCCGGCTCATCATGAGCATAACGATATTCTTCACCGTAACCCATGTCCTTCATCAAAGATGTTGGGGCATTACGTAAATGATAGGGTACTTCATATTCTGGTAATTGGTGTGCATCGGTTAATGCCTGCTTCCAAGCGGTATAGACAGCGTTGCTTTTTGGCGCGCAAGCCAGATACACAACAGCTTGAGCAATTGCTCGTTCCCCTTCTGCAGGACCAATTCGAGTGAAACAGTCCCACGCAGACATGGCTACTTGCATTGCGCGAGGGTCAGCATTGCCAATATCTTCCGATGCGATCGCGAGTAACCGCCTAGCAATATACAATGGGTCACAACCTGCTGCGATCATTCGCGCCGACCAATACAGAGCGGCGTCCGGATTCGAGCCCCGAATTGATTTATGTACCGCTGAAATTAAGTCGTACCAAATATCGCCCTTGTTATCAAAGCGATTCACTTTCTCGCCTGCAACTTCGGCTAATAATGGCAAGGTAATCTGTTTATTACCGTCCGAATCATCCTCAGCCATGTCATAGAGTAGCTCAAGGTAATTCAACGACATACGAGCGTCGCCATTCACCAGTTCCGCTAGCCTATCCAAGGCATTATCTTGAAACTGCGCCGCAATCTGCCCCAAGCCTCGAGCGTTATCGTTTATCGCTTGTTCGAGTACTAACAAAATATCAGCTTTATCTAGAGAGGTCAGTTTGTAGACTCGAGCTCTCGATAGCAAAGCATTATTGAGCTCAAAGGATGGATTCTCGGTAGTTGCGCCGATAAAGGTTACCGTGCCATCTTCTATGTGAGGCAAGAAGGCATCTTGTTGGCTTTTGTTGAAGCGATGCACCTCATCAACAAACAAAATAGTGCGCTTTCCTGCAAGCTTATTTTCACGTGCGCGCTCAATGGCCGCACGAATATCCTTCACTCCGGAGGTCACCGCCGATACGCGTTCGACCTCGGCGTCCGCGTAGTTTGCCGCCACCTCAGCAAGCGTGGTTTTACCGGTGCCTGGAGGGCCCCATAATATCATCGAATGCAACTGACCGGCTTCTAGCGCTCGCCTTAATGGTTTGCCCACACCAAGAATATGTTGCTGGCCAATATATTGCTCCACCGTTTCTGGGCGCATTCTAGCAGCCAGGGGACGAAAATCTTCATCCCCTGAAAAATCAAAACTAAAATTACTCACGTAATCCCCTAGTTTCTTTGGTCATCAATTTCAACACCTTCAGGCACAACAAATGTGAATCTGTCTTCTGATGGTTTGCCAACTTTAACCGCATCAAAGACAAATCGACCTTGCTGGCCATCTTGTTCAATCACATTGAAACCATGGACGATCCCTTTGGGGTCAATATTAATTTGGAACTGACCTTGCGTAGAATCCACAGCCGTAGGTGTTAGGGTAAACATGTCACCACTTTGCTCAATACTGTAATGATCCCAATCGGTGGCTCGATTACGTGTTAACAAAACAAAAGGAGTTTGTTCAGTCGCTTGCTCTTGGTTATAAATACTCACTTGTTCAATAAATGGGCTGTAGTACCAAAGATTGCTGCCGTCGGAAACCAATACGTTTTCATCCGGAAACGTGGTTACCCAACGAAACATGCTAGGGCGGGCGATTTCAACATTACCCTCCCCTTCCATCACCACTTCACCGTCCGGGCTAGTAACGGTTTGTTTGAAACTAGCACTAAACCCGTCATTGAGTTGTAACCGTTCGCTGAGCTCTTGTTGTGGGGTCGCTAACGCCGAAAAACTCAATGTCGATAGCGTAATAAAAACGAGCGAGAACCATGTTTTCATGTTAATTCCTTACTGCATTATTCTTTAATAGGAGGTGGGGCTAGCACTTCACGATTGCCATTATGGCCCGGTGCACTAACGATACCTTGAACCTCGAGTTGTTCGACGATACGAGCGGCTCGGTTGTAACCAATTTTAAATCGTCGTTGCACCCCTGAAACGGAACCACGACGAGAATGCACTACGTGCTCTACCACTTGATCAAACAAGGGATCCATTTCCTCGTCCCCTTCCATTTTTTCACCGGGTAACAAGGTCTCTGGGCTTTGATCGCCATTGGTGATCTCTTCAATGTAATTTGGTTTTCCTCTGGCCTTCCAGTTGTTTACAACCGCATGTACATCATCATCGGAAGCAAACGCACCATGGACTCGCGTCGTATGACTAGAGCCGGGAGGGAGATACAACATATCACCCATGCCAAGTAACGACTCAGCGCCACCTTGGTCCAATATCGTTCTGGAATCCGTTTTGGTTGATACAGTAAATGCCACACGAGTTGGAATATTGGCTTTAATCAGACCGGTAATAACATCAACAGATGGTCGCTGCGTCGCAAGAATCAGGTGAACACCGGCGGCACGCGCTTTTTGTGCCAAACGCGCAATCAATTCTTCGACCTTCTTACCCACGACCATGATCAAGTCAGCGAACTCATCAACGACCACAACGATGTACGGTAGGTTCTCAAGTAGTGGGGCTTCTGGCTCCATACTGTCCCCTTCTTTCCATAAAGGATCATGGATAGGGTGTCCAGCCGCAGCCGCCATCTTCAGCTTGTCATTGAAGCCCTTAATATTACGAACACCCAACGCGGACATGAGTTTATAACGACGCTCCATCTCTCCAACACACCATCGTAGCGCGTTAGAGGCATCCTTCATGTCAGTCACTACTTCCGATAGTAGATGCGGGATCCCTTCGTAAATTGAAAGCTCCAACATTTTAGGGTCGATCATGATAAAGCGGACTTCTTCCGGCGTTGCTTTGTAGAGCATACTCAGAATCATGACGTTAACGCCAACCGATTTACCGGAGCCCGTTGTACCCGCTACCAGTACATGCGGCATTTTAGATAAGTCCGCGACAACCGCTTCACCCGCTATATCTTGACCCAACACGACTGTAGTTGGTGATTTAGACTCAGTAAAGGCAGGGCTACCAATGACATCTGAAAAGTACACGGTCTGGCGCGTCATGTTAGGAAGCTCTAAACCCACATAAGGCTTACCGGGGATCACTTCCACAACACGAACCGCCATTGCCGAAAGCGACCGAGCTAAATCCATCGACAATCCAGAAATACGGCTGACCTTAACACCGGGTGCAAGATCGAGTTCAAAACGAGTAATCACAGGTCCTGGGAAAATATCGACCACTTCAGCCTTAATTTTGTAATCCGCTAACTTAGATTCAACCAATCGAGCAATATTTTCTAACGCTTCCTTATCAATAAAGTTTTCACGTTTTTCTGGATGATACAGGAGTTCTAATGTTGGCATCGGCTCTGCCGGTTTTGGCAGATTCGCATCTTTTTGCACCAAGAACGGGTTCATTTGCGCCACAGCGGTTTTCTGAGCTTCCGCAACGAGCGACTGAAAGGCTTGAGAATCCGCATCTACGTACTCGGCATCAGCGTATTCTACCTTCTCAGGCTGCCCTAACTGCGGCCTATCAGATGGTATTTCTTGTGACGGTACGCTTGGCTCTTGAGTCCAAGCCGCCTCTTCAATGTGTTGGTTCGCCAAAGGTGAGTCACTATTGCCTGCCACTGCACTATTGCCTGCCACTGATTGGAGAGTAGAGTCAGGTTCACTTAAATGTTCTGGAGTATGCGTGTGACTCCGATCGGTTCCGTCACTACCGCTATCCATCCATGATTCACTTTCTGACAGTGATTGAGGAGCGTCTATATTCCATGGTGTATCGTCGAGTTGCGTCGCCTCAGATGGTGCAGATACCGTCGATGCGGCGGTCGTTGCAACGGCAGCCGCCGCCGCTCCTGAAAGGTTCATTGATTCGCTTGCTTGGTATTTTTCAGGCACAGACTCTTGTGGTGACTGGTCAGCAAAATCATCAGACGTTCTGGCTGCCATTTCAAGATCTTCGATCGTCGCGCCTAACTGATGCGTTCGATCATCTGCCGTACTTAGCTGCTCATCTAAGGCATCCATTGCATTGAAATGCTCATGAGGCGATGATGCGTCCTGCAATTCAATAGACGATTCACCGATGACAGGCTCAGTACGCGCGGCAGGCTCTGACATGTTCGCAGTAGGTTCTGTTGAGTATGCGCTAGATTCTGAATCGTAGACTGTAGGCTCAGCACTAAACGTTGCTTCTGGTGCAGAGGTCGTCTCTATATCAGGCTGAATCGTCGTTTCATTCAATGTCGGAGAAGGTGCTGCCTTGGCAAACAATGGGTCATACTCTTCTGACTGACGATCCACAGATTCTGCGTTAGCGTCTGGCATATGAATATTGTAATGACGACGCTTTGACGATGTCGGTGAGAGATCGATTGAATCAGTAGACGCCTCGCTAAGTGACAACGGCGCTTCCTTTGCAGAAAAATGCGGCAACCTTTCATCTTCATCCATTCTCTCTGGCTGAGACAGAACCGGTTCGTAAACCTGCTCTTTACTGCCACGAACTTTATTCGTCATTGCCGCCAGCATAGTAAGAACGCCGTTACCAAGCCACTCAACAATACTGAGCCAAGAGACACCAGTTAATAGGGTAAAGCCTGCCCCCCACAAAAATAGCAAGACGATGGTGGTGCCCAGCACATTCAATGTCGGCAATGCTAAGCTCGTTAATACATCACCAATCACGCCGCCTGATGAAAAATACCAAATATCATCAAAGTTAATGTCGGCAAGCCCGCAGCTAGTGAGGATAATAATGGTGAGACCAAGCGTACGAGTCCCCCAGATCATCAAATCTATTTCGTCATCTTTGTCTCGGGTTCTGAAGAAGACCCAAGCGCTGAACGCGACAACAAACGGGATGGGGTATGCCAAAGAGCCAAAAACGAAGAATAGTGTATCGGCAAGCCATGCACCCACGATGCCACCTGCGTTTTGAATGTCGCCACCCCAAGACGTTTGCGACCAAGAAGGGTCGGCGGGGTTGAACGTAAATAATGCGACGGCCAAGATAATTGACGTCAGCACAGCTAAGATAAAGCAGCACTCCCTCAATCGCTGAAATCCATTGAGGCGAGAAGCTTCTTGCTCTTCGCTCGTCTTAATGATCGTTTCGACTCTTTTTTTGTCCTGTTTGAACATATCCAACATCTAACTTAGTAGAAACAGCCCGAGCGGCATAAGCCGCTCGGAGTATTTATTAATTTAACCACATCAGGGATAAAAACCCAATCGAGGAGATGAATAAAGCATGGATTTTCATGGCATTAGTCAACTCCTTGTTAGAATAGACTTATCTGGTCTTAATCACCAATTGGTTAGATTGCTTAACTTCTTCCATCACAACGTAAGTTCGTGTGTCATTGACACCCGGTAAACGCAGTAAAGTATCCCCAAGCAATTTACGATAAGCACCCATATCCGACACCCTTGTTTTCAAAAGATAGTCGAAATCTCCAGAAACGAGGTGACATTCTTGGATGTCATCCAATCGTTGCACTGCTGAGTTAAATTGCTCAAACACATCTGGTGCACCACGATTTAACGTAATTTCCACAAATACTAGTAATGACGCATCTAAGTATTGCGGATTAAGTAGAGCTGTATAGCCCGTAATATATCCCTGACGCTCAAGTCGACGAACACGTTCTAAACACGGTGTAGGCGAAAGACCTACGCGTTTTGACAATTCGACATTTGAGATCCTACCGTCTTTCTGCAATTCATTAAGAATGTTGCGATCAATACGGTCTAGTTCCTTGGACGGCTTCTTATAGTTGTCTGCCATTTTTTATTCCACCTTGTTACTTCCTTGCAAAAAAATATACTACAACTCTGTAATATTCAGTATCAAATTTTGTTAATTAGCTTCTATACTAGTCAGTAATTCGACAATAACACCCTACAAACAGTTAATACAACCATATAATAATGAGGAGTCAGGATGATCATTGGCGTACCTAAAGAGATAAAAAACCATGAATACCGTGTTGGTATGATCCCAGCGAGCGTGCGAGAACTAGTCTCACACGGCCATCAAGTTTTCGTTGAAACTAATGCTGGCACTGGTGTTGGTTTTTCAGACGATGATTACATCGCTGTAGGCGCATCCATTCTTCCTACCGCCGCTAACGTTTTTGCGCAAGCAGAGATGATTGTAAAGGTCAAAGAACCCCAAGCTGTCGAGCGTGCTATGTTACGTGAAGGCCAAGTATTATTTACTTATCTTCACCTAGCACCAGATTATCCACAAACTGAAGAGCTAATTAAAAGCAAAGCTGTCTGCATTGCCTATGAGACTGTAACAGATAATATGGGTCGCTTACCACTATTAGCACCAATGTCAGAAGTCGCTGGGCGAATGTCTATACAAGCTGGTGCTCAAACACTCGAAAAGTCGAACGGCGGACGTGGTCTGCTACTCGGCGGCGTTCCTGGAGTAGAACCTGCTAAAGTTGTCGTCATTGGCGGCGGTGTTGTTGGTTCAAACGCTGCTCGTATGGCGGTGGGTATGCGCGCTGATGTCACAATCTTAGACCGCAGTATTGATACACTACGTGCTTTAGATGAAGAATTCCAGGGCCGCGCAAAAGTGGTTTATTCTACAGAAGATGCATTAGAGAAGCATATTCTAGATGCTGACCTTGTGATTGGTGCGGTGTTGATCCCAGGCGCGGCAGCACCGAAGCTGGTCACAAAAGAGCACATTGCGAAAATGAAACCTGGCGCGGCTGTTGTTGATGTGGCCATTGACCAAGGTGGCTGCTTCGAAACATCACATGCGACTACACACGCCGATCCAACATACATTGTTGATGATGTGGTCCACTACTGTGTGGCAAACATGCCTGGTGCCGTTGCGCGTACGTCTACCTTCGCGCTCAATAACGCCACTTTGCCATATATCATCAAGCTCGCGAACAAAGGTTATCAACAAGCACTCACTGAAGATAAAGGCTTTTTGGATGGACTGAATGTTATTCACGGCAAAGTGACATGCAAAGAAGTTGCCGAGAGCTTCGATTTAGAATTCGTTGACCCTATTGCCGCGATGGCAATGTTCAACTAATTTACGCTGTCGTATGACGATATGTGACGAGTCACATCGTCATTGTAGAAACGGGCGAATTCGCCCGTTTTTTTATGTGTTTTTTATGGATATATCTGCTTTCACCCCATGTATGACAAGATTTCTAGGGGTTGTTGTTACTTCACAAAATGTAAAAATCTCCGCGTGATAGCCATGTTCTTCAAGGTACAACGCTTTATCCAGCGCCAACCACAGCTCAAGCGGTCGACGGAAAATACCTTGAATCAAACTCAATGCTTCCATTTTCCAATAACGCTCATGCCCAATTTTTTCAAAATGTTCGTAATTGACACTTGGTAGTTGTAAGGACTTTTGATTTGCAGCCCATAAACAAAACGCTCCAAATCCCTCCGCTAGCATGGATTTTTTGATACTAGGGATGGAGATATAGCCTTCGCTGAGTGCAAGCTCTCGACACAGGGCATCAAACCCTAAACGAAACGTCATTTCTTGCTCACGATGGCGTCTCACACGTTCTCCACCCGTAATGGTTTCTTGAAGTGGGATACGAAGCTCTTGTTTACTAAGCTGCAACGTATCGTGGCGAGCTTGCTGAGACATAGGTCGATAGTGCTCATCGCGAATAAGGTGATAGCAACACGGTGACAACGTGACAGCAGGAAGGTGATGTCGAACGGCATGTTCAATCAAAGTGACATGTAAATCACCACAGGCATGCAACGCGACGGCATGCTGCTCGCTGTCAAACACCTTCTCTGAATCCGGATGGAAGGCATCCCCTTGCACAAACGTCATTGGCAACGCCAATTTATCAGCCTCACCTTGTCCCGATTCACACAATACGTCTTGAAACTCAAAGCTAGTGACCGTTTGGCGAGATTGTGATGCCAGCAATCGGCCTAAATATCCTTTTCCAGAGCACCATTCTAGCCACTGAGAACCATGATGATCCGCTAAACAGACCTGAGTCAAAGAGGTGATTTGGTCAAGCTTTCTTCCTGGAATCCCAACCTCTAAACCTCTTGGCAAATTGGTACACCGAGCATGGGTCAAACGATGAGGCACGGTCAGTCCGCTCAGCTTATGAGCATCAGGAAGCCATGGAATAAGTGCAGCGGTAAGCCGTAAAGGGTCGCTTTTGTATTCAGAAATTTGTTGATGACTCAGTGACAAAAGCCAAGTAAGAAGATCGGCGTTGTTGTCTTGCCAAGAAACGTGGTCATCGATGACTTGATAGAATGGATCGATACGCCAATAGCATTGGTGCTGTTTCAGCAGTTGCGTGACCAATTCGAATTGTTGCTGATTCACGATAATATGCTCCCCCTATCTATCTGGTGCGATTGTAGGGGGAAGCGTGAAACAACGGAAGTGTTTTGTGTTAACGAACCGGCAAATCGATGTCTTTAAACATTTCTTCAATTTCCACGTTGGATTTTAAAGAAATGGCTTGCTCGACCACTGGCTTAGTCAGGTGGGGGGCGAAACGCTCCATGAAATCGTACATGTATGTCCGTAAGAACGTGCCACGACGGAAACCGATGCTGGTTGTACTCGCTTCAAATATATGACTCGCGTCAATCGCGACTAAGTCGGTGTCTTGGCTATTATCCATTGCCATACTGGCAATAACTCCGACGCCAATACCCATGCGTACGTAAGTTTTAATCACATCGGCATCGGTTGCAGTAAAGACGACTTTAGGTGTCAGGCCAACTTTATTAAATGCAGTGTCCAACTCAGAACGGCCAGTAAAGCCAAATACATAAGTCACCAAGGAGTACGCGGCAAGATCTTCGATCGTCACTCGTGCTTTTTGTGCCAGCGGGTGATCTTTACGTACCACTATCGAGCGATTCCAATGGTAACAAGGCAGCATGATCGCGTCTTGATAAAGATGAAGCGCTTCGGTGGCGATTGCAAAGTTTGCCGTCCCTTTCGCGATGGCTTCCGACATTTGTGACGGCGTACCTTGGTGCATGTGCAGCGAGACTTTGGGATAACGAGCCGTAAAGCCTTTAATCACTTCTGGCAGAGCGTAACGAGCTTGCGTATGTGTCGTTGATATATTTAGCGTGCCCATTTCAGGGTGAGTATGCTCACCGGCTACCGCTTTTATGCTTTCAACACGCGACAGTATCTCTTGCGAAATACGGATGATATCTTTACCCGCTGGTGTCACTTGCGTTAGATGTTTTCCGCTTCGCTCAAATATTTGAATGCCAAGCTCATCTTCCAGTAACCGAACCTGCTTACTAATACCAGGTTGGGATGTGTATAAGCTTTCTGCAGTCGCCGAAACATTTAGATTATGGTTCAATACTTCAACGATATATCTCAACTGCTGTAACTTCATTGCGCCCTCGTCATCCTTGTCATTTGATGCTGTTCATCCGATAAATCCCAACAGCAAAGCATATAATTATTAGTTATAACGAATTACTAGAAAGATTAACAGTATTTTGCACATCTATTGCTCACATTTCTAAAAGTGAGTGAATAATCAACTATTTTGTTCGGTTTATGACCCAAACGACAACTTAGCGGTGTTGATGACTTTCGCTTTGGTGTATTCTGATTTTCTTGTTGTAGGGAAACTCACTGTAGATACAAAACGTTATGAATATTGGTTTGATCATCGCGCTTGTCGCACTCTTGCTTGTCCTCGTTCTCGGTTACAACATCATGTTGCAGTACAAACTGAAAGCTGAGGCGACGCGCAGACAAGAGTCTGCTCGCTATGTCGCGCTTATTGACGCCACTGAAGAGCTTATCGGTGGTG
Source organism: Vibrio sp. 10N.286.49.B1 (assembly GCF_002873335.1). Lineage (GTDB taxonomy): Bacteria > Pseudomonadota > Gammaproteobacteria > Enterobacterales > Vibrionaceae > Vibrio. Next base: position 52,217 of record NZ_MCUW01000089.1, read on the forward strand.
CGAGCTACCTACCGTACAGCAAAGAGCTCATGACTTGCTTACACAATCGAATTTTAGATGCCTTGAAAAATATGCATGAACTCGACCCTAAAAACAAACACCTCGCTCAACGTGTCGAATCGGCGCAGGTTCAGATTCAACAATTAAATGAAAACTACGAGGGCAACGAAGCAACGGCATTTAAGGTTCCTACCAGTGATAAACAAGCCATTGTTATGTTGAAACTTGTCAAGCGCCTTCGTGATACCATTCGAACCGAACACAACAAGGGCCGAATCGATACTCAATCCTATATGGTTGAAAACGGCCGCTTAGAAACCATTCAGATTAGAATCAATATCGAAAACGTGGTTAAACGCGCCCATGAGTCCATAGCAAAAGGACAACCCGGAACGGCAATGCAGCTGTTGAAGAAAGGCATCGATGCCTTAAGTTCAAAAAATGATAATTACTCTATTCAGGCAAAGCAAAAACTGACCGATATACTGGATCAGCTGCAAAACTCAAGACAAGCAAAAGCCGATGAGCAACAGCAACAGGCTAGCCGCGAAAGAGATGACGATATTGACGCCCTGTTTGGTGAAAAGAAAAAGTGGTAGCATCATTCTTTAGCTACATTTATTAGCGTGTAAATAATAGTATTCAAACCAAAGGTCGCTAAGGCGACCTTTTTCAATCGATCAACGAAGTCATACCATAATGAATCCAACTCAAATTGAACAAATTTTAGCGCCTATCAATACGTTTCTTCATTGTGCTACCCCCGACGAGTGGGTAACCGAAGCGAAGAAACCAGAGAACTTATCTGTCATTCTTATCGACCACTTATTATGTGAATTGAAAGCTGGGCAGTCAGCCATGTATTTGCTTCGTAAGTATGCGGTAGACTCTGCGAGTACGGCGTTATTGCAGGAGTGGTTCAAGCCTTATGAAGAGTTTGCCTATCGCAAGCAAGGGGATATGGCTTCATTACGCGGTAAAAGTAATATCTCCAAATCCATTATGGCGAAATCGGTCTCACCCTATAGCCAAGATTTGATCGATAAGATGGTGTTATTGATCAAAGAAGAGTTGCATCATTTTTATCAGGTATTAGAGATCCTGGAAGATAGGAAGATCCCCTACCATCCAATCCCAGCAGGTCGATATGCGAAGGGCTTATTGTCTAACGCAACAACGCATGAGCCAAATACCTTGATCGATAAATTGATCATTGGCGCTTATATCGAAGCCAGATCTTGTGAACGCTTTGCCAAGTTAGCCCCGCATCTAGATGAAGACATTGCTAAGTTTTATGTGTCTTTACTGCGCTCTGAAGCTCGACATTATCAAGATTACCTGACACTTGCTGAGCAAGTCGCTGGCGGTGATATTAGTGAAAGAGTGGAGTTTTTTGGAAAAATAGAAGCGAATTTAATTACCACACCTGACAGTGACTTCAAGTTTCATAGTGGTGCTCCTGCATAGTACCACGCTGTTATTCAGGCTCTCTTACATCTTAATAACCGGTTTATTTGCCCTCCAATCCTGTTAATTAGGCGCTCAGTGCTCCTTAACTAAATAACGAATAAAAAGGCACTACCTCAATTTGAGACAGTGCCTTGTCAATTCAACTCTTAGCGGGCGATGTAAAGCCCATGTCACGCTAGACCAATGTCGGGTTAGATCAATGTCGCGTTAATCTCAGCTAAAACCTGAGACGGGTTAGAGGCTTGTGTTATGGGACGGCCAATCACCAAGTAATCAGACCCAGCTTGAATAGCCATGTCTGGGGTCATAATGCGTTTTTGATCGCCCACCGCGGCGCCCGCTGGACGAATACCAGGGGTGATGAGCTTAAACTCTTTACCCAATTCCGCCTTAAGCATACTTGACTCTTGAGCAGAGCATACCACGCCATCCAATCCAGAGCGTTTGGTTAGGTTTGCTAAGCGCAAGACCTGCTCTTGAGGCGTGACATCAATGCCAATACCCGCCAAATCAGATTGCTCCATACTTGTCAGTACAGTCACACCAATGAGTAACGGGCGATCCTTTCCGTATGGTTCCAATATTTCACGCGATGCCGTCATCATGCGTTCGCCACCGCCGGCGTGTACATTGACCATCCAGACACCCAGTTCCGCGGCTGCACGCACAGCTTTCGAGCATGTATTAGGGATATCATGAAACTTTAAATCTAGAAACACTGAAAAGCCACGTTTATGCAGCTCACGAACAAAGTCAGGACCAAATAGTGTAAACATCTCCTTACCGACTTTCAGGCGGCAAGAGCTTGGGTCAATTCTATCAACAAAAGCTAGCGCATCGGCTTGGTTGTCATAATCCAGTGCAACTATCACTTTTTGGTCAATCATTCTTGCTCCTTACAAATATACTGATTTCTTACTCAAAAAAAGCAGCACCTCAAGTGCTGCATCTAAATATCGAACAACGAATTACTCGCCGTCTAACCCTCGAATTGGTTTGATCGTACCCCATCCTTTACAAGAAGGGCAGTGCCAATATAGTGAGTGGGTTGAAAAACCACATTTTCGGCAGCGATAATGAGGTTTAACTTTTAATTGCTCGCCAACCAAAGATTGCAAAGTCGTTAAACTCTCTTTCGCTCTGCCCTCTTCTGCATTAGCAAGGTGATAATCCATCAATCGATAGAACCCTTTCATTGTTGGGCTCTTGACTAACTGACGAGTCAGCAATGCTTGCGCTGACGCCGTCCCTTCATGATGTGCTACCAATTGAGCAAGCATTAACTCAGCAGAAACACCCGCACCTTTTTCAATACTCGCGCGCAAAAACTCGACTAAGTCCTGCTCTTGCCCTAAATGGTGGTAACACTCTGCCAGTGTCGGTAGTACTTCACTGACAAAGTCTTTGTCTTGTTCCAGTACCGCTTCAAGATGCTCTATCGTTTTTAGGTAGTCTTCATTTTCAAGGTACAGGCGACCTAGTGCAATATTGGCACGTGCACACCTAGGATCAACCGCTAGCGCTTTACGAAAATGTTGAATCGCTTTTTGTGTGTTGCTGTCTGACTGCTCAACCATTGCAAGTTCACACCAAAAATGAGCGATGTTATTTCTAACTCTCTTTTTACCCATTTTTAATAAGGCTGATGCATACTCAATGGCTTTATGCCACTCTTGAGTTTGCTCATAGATAGAGACTAATTGAACCAGCGCCCCTTCTCGGTGTTCTGGTTCTTCAACAAGTTGGACGAATATTTTTTCCGCACGGTCGAGAAAGCCCGACACCATATAGTCTTTAGCAAGCTGTTGTAAGGCAAGATTTTTTTGCTCAATGGTGAGGCCAGAGCGAGAGATTAGATTTTGGTGGATGCGTATCGCACGGTCGACTTCGCCCCGGGAACGAAACAAATTACCTAATGCTAGGTGGGTATCTATCGTTTCATCATCGACTTGAAGCAACTCAATAAAATGGTCTACCGCTTTGTCTGACTGATCGGAAAGCAAAAGGTTAAGACCCGTCATATACTGACGAGATATTTGATGTGACTGCTCTTGTCTGTCATGTTTTACACTTCGCTGCCCCATATACCAACCATAGGCAGCAGCGATAGGTAAAAGTAGAAATAGTAGCTCAAGCATGTACTAAATAGGCCCTAGTCGTAATCAGCTGCTAGGACTGGTCGTCGCCACGTCTTTTGACTGGGATGGCGTTTGCTTTGCTAGTTTTTTTCTTAGTTTCCGAACCGTTAATTGGGACTTAAGATGAAGACTTCCGAAGATAATCCATGAAATGACGAAACCAACAACAAAAACCACACCAAGTAGCGTAGATAAATGAAACTCTCCTTGCGCTAGCAAGTAGTTAAATGTCACGACTTCTTGGTTCTGTGAACCAAGTGCCAGAGTAACTAAGAAAAGTACAATTAGTAGAATTATTTTTATAATCTTCATGTGTTTTCACCGCAGTCATTGGATAGCTAAGATTATGCAGCAAATAGCGTTCGCACACCATGTTTGTTCATCATAATCTTAATAATCTTCTTCATAATTAGCCTTGTATAACGCACAACCCACACGTTTCTAGATTGGCGCAAACGAAACGCTTTAATTAAATTCAGGAATGTAAAAACGGCACACTATCTGTATGCCGTTCCGTTGACCGAACTAAAGAGAAGACTTATAGACTTTCGTTTACTCGTTCACGTAATTCTTTGCCTGGCTTAAAGTGAGGGACATACTTGCCTTCTAATTCCACTTTGTCGCCTGTTTTAGGGTTACGTCCTACACGTGGCTCACGGAAATGAAGTGAGAAGCTACCAAACCCACGAATTTCAATACGGTCACCGCTTTCAAGCGTGTTCGCCATATGTTCTAAAATGTCTTTTACCGCATCTTCAATTTCTTTTGCTGATAAGTGAGTTTGCTCTGCGCAGAGTCTTTCAATTAATTCAGACTTAGTCATAGGTGGTTATCCTCATTACTCTTCATGTTCAGTTGAAACTGGTTTTTATCATTATATAACATCAGTTCACTAACTGCCTGTATAAACAGATAATAGTCTATAATTCGCAAAGTTAAAAACAAAAAAAAGGAGCCTTTCGGCTCCTTTTCTCTTAGCAGAGTATATTACTCGCCTTTAGCAGCTTTAAATGCGTCTGCCATAGCACTACCGAACCCGCCGTCTTCTTGCTTGTTCAGTGAAGCCATTGCTTCTTGCTCATCAGCTTCATCTTTAGCTTTGATAGATAGGTTGATTACGCGGTTCTTACGGTCTACACCAGTGAACTTCGTTTCAACGCTGTCGCCAACGCTTAGGATTAGAGATGCGTCTTCAATACGGTCACGTGAAACTTCAGATGCGCGGATGTAACCTTCTACGCCTTCTTCAAGTTCAATAGTAGCGCCTTTCGCGTCTACTGCAGTAACAGTACCGTTAACTAGCGTGCCTTTCTTGTTATCAGCAACGTAAGCATTGAATGGGTCATTTTCCATTTGCTTAACGCCTAGAGAGATACGCTCGCGCTCTGCATCTACAGCTAGAACTACAGCTGAGATCTCGTCACCTTTCTTGTATTCACGAACAGCATCTTCGCCAGTTGCGTTCCAAGAAATATCAGATAGGTGTACTAGACCGTCGATGCCGCCTTCTAGACCGATGAAGATACCAAAGTCAGTAATAGACTTGATCTTACCAGTAACTTTGTCGCCCTTAGCTTGCATTTCTGCAAATGACTGCCATGGGTTCGCTTTACACTGTTTCAGACCTAGAGAGATACGACGACGTTCTTCGTCGATATCAAGAACCATAACCTCAACTTCGTCGCCAACATTAACAACTTTAGAAGGGTGGATGTTCTTGTTAGTCCAATCCATTTCTGAAACGTGTACTAGACCTTCAACGCCTTCTTCGATTTCAACGAAGCAGCCGTAGTCAGTTAGGTTAGTAACACGACCAGTTAGCTTGTGACCTTCTGGGTAACGCTTAGCGATTGCTACCCATGGATCTTCGCCTAGTTGCTTAAGACCTAGTGAAACGCGAGTGCGGTCACGATCGAACTTAAGAACTTTAACTAGGATTTCGTCACCAACGTTAACGATCTCAGATGGGTGCTTAACACGCTTCCAAGCCATATCAGTGATGTGTAGAAGACCGTCAACACCGCCAAGATCAACGAATGCACCGTAGTCAGTAAGGTTCTTAACGATACCTTTAACTTCAGTACCTTCTTGTAGAGTTTCAAGAAGTTCGTCACGCTCAACACTGTTTTCAGATTCGATAACAGCACGACGAGAAACAACAACGTTGTTACGCTTCTGGTCTAGCTTGATAACTTTGAACTCTAGCTCTTTGTTTTCTAGGTGAGCAGTGTCACGGATTGGACGTACGTCAACAAGAGAACCAGGAAGGAAAGCACGGATACCGTTAAGTTCAACAGTGAAACCGCCTTTAACTTTACCGTTGATGATACCAACAACAGTTTCAGCTTCTTCGTAAGCTTTCTCAAGAACGATCCAAGCTTCATGACGCTTCGCTTTCTCACGAGAAAGTTGAGTTTCACCGAAACCATCTTCAACAGCGTCTAGAGCAACGTCTACTTCAGCACCAACTTCAACTTCAAGTTCGCCAGCAGCGTTCTTGAATTGTTCAGCAGGGATAGCAGACTCAGACTTAAGGCCAGCATCAACAAGAACGAAACCGTTCTCGATAGCTACTACAGTACCTTTAACGATACTACCTTGTTGGAATTCAGTTTCATTCAGAAACTCTTCAAAGAGTTGAGCAAAAGATTCAGTCATTATTTAATCTTCAATTAGTAAACGTCCACGGGTATCCTACCGCATGGGGTTGATAATTTCGCCAGTCATCATCCTTGCGACCAACGTTCGAAACCCACCAAGCCTAGTACTAATGTACTTCTACTTAGTGAGATTAGATTCGATATATTTTAGCGCTTTTTCGACAACCTGCGTAATATTTAACGAGGTAGAATCAAGCACTAGAGCGTCATCAGCTGGACGTAGAGGGGCAACCGCTCGGTTGCGATCTCTGAAGTCTCGCTCTTCGATCTCGCTCAAAAGGTCGTCAAATTTAACATCTAAACCCTTTAGTTGCAACTGCTTAAAGCGGCGATGCGCCCTTTCTTCTGCACTTGCATCTAAGAAAATTTTCACAGGCGCTTGTGGGAAAACAACCGTACCCATGTCACGGCCATCGGCAACTAAGCCTGGTGCGATATTAAAAGCACGTTGACGGCGTAATAGTGCTTCTCGCACTCGAGGTAGAGCCGCTATTTTTGATGCCGCATTGCCCGTTTCTTCTTTACGAAGTTCACCAGACACATCTTCACCTTCCAGAATCACCTTAACAAGATCGCCTTCCGCAATGAATTGAACGTCAAGATGGACAGCAATAGGTACCAATACGTCTTCTGATTCGAGGTCAACGCCATGATGAATAGCCGCCAATGCTAATACGCGATAAATAGCACCTGAATCGAGTAAATGAAAGCCTAGTTTATCAGCCAGTAACATACACAGCGTGCCTTTACCAGCGCCACTTGGTCCATCTACGGTAATCACGGGTGTCATTGAGGACATGTTTTACTCCACGTTGTTTAATTTGGCTAAATATCTTTATTATTCTTCATTTTTACGGCGCAAAATTATATACCCAATCCATTCAACATACCATTTTCTTTGGGATTCATTTCTGACGTGCTTTTGTTCTATCTTTACCTCATTTTTTAGAATAGGTCACATTATTGTCATACAATAATATTGTAAGGTGATGTTATCTACAGAACATCGACACCAAGGAAAATAACAATGAAAAAGGTTCAATTAAGTTTACTTACGCTTAGCATCATTGCAGGGTCAGCCATCGCTGCGTCTTCTGACACTCTAGATATGACATCGTTTAATCTTGACCCTCAAAAAGCACCAGCACAAAACTTTGATTTAACCAATTGGAAAATCACACTTCCAGAGTTAACGACAGAAGGGGATCGTAAAGGGAAAGCATTAGAAATTGCTAAAGATGAACTTGGCAATACCACAACACCTTATGTCCACCCAGAGTGGTTCTATACAAACAAAGAAACTGGTGCCCTTGTATTTGTTGCACCAAATGAAGCACCAACCACACCAAACAGCAAAAATACCCGTAGTGAGCTGCGTGGCATGCTAGCGAAAACTTATGGTGAACCAAAGAATAACTTCGTTATAGCCTCACACCCAAATGCATCCGAATATGGCGCTATCGGTGGCACACTGAAAGCAACATTATCAGTAGATCAAGTGAGTGAAAGCGGTAACTACAAAAAAAATGGCGCTTTCGCCGTTGTCATTGGTCAGATCCATGGTTCTAAAAACGAACCATTAAAGATTTCTTATCGTAAACTTCCCGATCATGAACACGGCTCATTGGCTTGGAACTACGAATTGAATCCGACTAAGGATTTACAAAACGCTAAAGATGAAAACGGCAAAAAACTTCGTAAGGATATTCGTCACGACGTCTTTGGTAAGCACAACCTACGTAAAGGGGCTGCTGATCCGCAAGATGGCATTAAACTCGGAGAGATTTTTTCCTACGAAGTTAACGTCGATGGCGACATCATGCACCTAACGTTTACTAAGAATCCAGGTACGTCTGATGCGATTGTGAAAACATTTGATGTCGACCTAGCAAAAGGAAATTACCAAGGTAACGAGGTCGACCAGGGTTACGGTAGTGACTGGATGTATTACAAAGCCGGCGTATACAACCAGTGCAATACCAAAAAGAGCAGCTCCGATTGTCAATGGCGTGGTATGGAAGCCGGCGACTATACACAAGCGAGCTTCTACCAGTTAGAGCTTGATCAATAACCGTTAGGTGTTAATTGAGCCCAAATTTAAAAGGACCCAACACTTTGTGTTGAGTCCTTTTTTATCAAATGCATTGTCATGATTCGAAGTACTTTAACAATATAAAATACTTACACTATTGGCCGCTGACCACGGCTAATCCATTTCATCAATACGTTATCAGCCGCTTGCCCAGCCGCACCTGAAAATTTATCCGCAAGCTTCTTCTTTTGAACATAGTGAATCGCAAGTACGGTTTTTTCTTTGCAAGCCGCCGTCACCACATCATCTGATGTTTGAATTGCATCGACTAAGCCGAGGGTTTTGGCTTGAGTTCCAAACCAATGTTCACCCGTTGCCACTTTTTCCAGATCAAGTGCAGGACGGTGCTCCCTAATAAAGTCTTTGAACAAGCCGTGGGTCTCTTCCAGCTCTTCTTTGAATTTATCACGTGCTTTATCGGTATTTTCACCAAACATCGTCAGCGTACGTTTGTATTCACCTGCCGTGAGCTGTTCAAATTCGATATCATTCTTTTTCAGCAGCTTATGGAAGTTTGGCAACTGTGCAATAACACCAATAGAACCAACGACAGCAAAAGGTGCCGACACGATCTTATCTGCAATACATGCCATCATGTAACCACCACTCGCTGCTACCTTGTCAACCGAGATAGTGAGTGGCAGGTTTGCCCCTTTGATTCTGTCGAGTTGTGAAGAAGCAAGGCCGTAAGCATGTACCATACCGCCGCCCGATTCCAAGCGCACTAACACCTCATCGCCAACACGTGCGACAGCTAAAATAGCACTCACTTCTTCTCTTAATGACGCGACTTCTTTAGCGTCAATGCTACCGTTAAAATCTAAAACAAAAAGATGTGGCTCACGCTTACTATCAAGGTCACCATTTTTTGAGGCTTTCTTAATTTCTTTTTCACGTGATTTACTTTTTTCTTTTTCCGCTTTTTTCTCAGCCTTATCTCGTGCTTTTATGAATGACTCATCATGTAAATGGTGCTCTAACTGCTCAACCGTTTGTTTTCTTTGTTCAGTCAAGTTAGTCACTTCAAGCGCACCTTTAGCACCACCTGAACGACCACCTACTGATTTCGCCACCACAATGAGTGCCAAGATGGCCGCCAATACCGTCACGATTTTGGCTAGAAAAAGCCCGTAATCTAATAAAAATTCCAATGTCTTATCCCCAATCCTACGAATTAGTGTATTGTAACCAACTTGTCACGATTACCAAGAATTATTCAAAACTAAGGAAGTGTTCTGTGGAATATTCAACCGCTCTTGAGGCGCTAAAAGGTAAAGTTATCCTCATTACTGGCGCTGGGGCTGGCATCGGCCGTCAAGCAGCACTTAGCTACGCCAAACATGGCGCTACTGTCATTTTACTCGGCCGTAATGTGGCGAACTTAGAGCTAATTTACGATGAAATTGAAAAAGCCGGTTACCCGCAACCTGCTATCATCCCACTCGACCTCAAGGGCGCGACAAAACAGAATTACATTGATATGGCCGAGACTATCGAAAGTCAATTTGGACACCTAGATGGGCTGGTTCATAATGCAGGTGTCTTAGGCACGCTAAGCCCATTCGATCAAATTGATGAAGAAACGTTTGATGATGTTATGCAGATCAATGTCAAAGCTGAGTTTCTTATGACACAAGCCTTATTGCCTATTTTGAAAAAATCACAAGCAGGTCGAATTATTTTTACTTCTTCAACTGTTGGGCATATCGGCCGCACATTCTGGGGAACGTACGCGATCTCCAAGTTTGCAACTGAAGGTATGATGCAAATCTTAGCCGATGAACTCAGTGATTCTGCCATCCGTGTCAATGCGATAAACCCAGGAGCAACGCGTACACGTATGCGTGCAAAAGCCTATCCTGGTGAAGATGCGAATGCCTTGAAAACGCCAAGTGACCTCATGCCTTTATACCTACATCTAATGGACCCTTCAGTATCTGATATCAACGGGCAATGTATAGACGCTCAACCTAAGCGTTAGCAAGCCTAGTTATTCACAGATCAATGGCTAACCGCTTTAAGCGTTAACGATAAGTGAGTGCCAAAGTACTCACTTATTTAACCCACTACCCTAAGTGTTGCCTCAAAAACTCCCCAGCCACCGCGCTGCCATGCTGGTAGTCCTCTAAAATCTGATCCTTATGGCTCATTAATCCTTTGGACGTCAACTCATGTTTCGGCTGTATATGCCACAATTTCACCTCTTCCGGAGGGGATAGTAGAAATTGCTCAACCTGACTATGGTTATTGTAATGCGCCACCAGCATGTCTAAATGGCTCGTACCATTTCGGCTAAAAGGCACACGCTTGTTCTGAATATCAATCAAGCGAGATAGCTTTTCATTGTCGTTAATCCAAGTCGACAGCTTACTTTTTTCACTCTGAGGGATTTTGTACAATTCGGCTTGGTTTGCAGTAAATTGCTTATAATCCATTTTGATACTGTGAAGCTTTTCTGAAAATTGCTTATGGAATTCGGTCAATTTTTCTTTTGTACCCGAAACTTTGAGATGATTTAAATGCGTATCTAGCCCCGCTTCCAATTCTTTTTTCCAGCGCTCCAACGACTCCATGGCAGGAGACGGCGTTAGCTCTTTTCGATTGCCTTCTGGGATGGTGCTGATCACCACCATATTGTTAATACCTCGACGACAAGACTCCTGCACAGGGATCGTTGCTGACACCCCTCCATCTACCCATTTTTTGCCATCAAACTCAATATCATGATAATAAAGCATCGGGATCGCACAGGTCGCCCTAAGTACATCAAACCAATTATCCGCAAAAATCGGATAGTAATAATCTTGTAGGTCTTCTACATCAGTAATACAGGCCAGCGCCACCTTGTTGTCACCGAGTTGAATCTTTCCTTTAGGGATATCTAGTGGGAACTCGCCCGTATTCACGAACTCAAAAGCCCAATCTAGATCCATAGGCTGCTGCTTTTGAAGCAGTTTATTGACGTCAAAAAAACGTCCTCGCGTCGTATAATTGAGAATAAAATCTAACCCGAGCCCTTTTTGCTGAGTGACAAAAGAAGACACATTGAGCGCCCCAGCTGAGGTACCAATATATAAGGAAAACGGATCGAATTTAGCATCAATAAATTTATCTAAAACACCCGCGGCAAACGCCCCTTTTTGTCCGCCACCTTGGACGATCAAAGAATATTGTTGATCCTTCGTGAACACACAGCTCTCCTCACATTTTTTTTGTTCTTTCTTGAGATTAAAATAATTACTCTAGCCTGAACATCATTTTTCAAGATAATGCATCAAAACTGGTGACACCTTCTCACTAACTTCTTGATTATCAGCTTGACCCATAATTTTAGCCCCATTCGCATTGAATACCATTTGCAGTCAGTCGATTCTCATTTATACTGTATAAATATACAGGTATTTATTATGCATAATTTAATCACTGAACTACAACATAAGCAATTGATCTGGAAAGGAAGTCACCCCTTAACCGCTTCAAACAACCATCATTCCACTGGTTTTAGCAAACTGGATCAATCACTCAATGGTGGGTTCCCTAGCCACGGGGTCATTGACATTCAATCCGCCACTGGCATTGGTGAACTAAGACTTCTCAGTCCTTACATAGCAACTCACACAGAAGAACGGCTTTTGGTATTAATCAACCCACCTGGTTATGTCTGTGCTGAGTACCTCTTAAACCAAAATATTAGCCCTTCACAGGTGTTGTTGATTTATCCAACATCAACAGCAGACGCCCTATGGGCCGCGGAGCAAAGCTTAAAAAGTGGCGCGAGTAGTTGTGTGTGTTTGTGGCAAAGTGACATTGAGATTCATCATGCAAAGCGTCTTCAAGTCGCGAGTGAAACCGGCCAGTGCCTGCAAGTTTTATTTAGGCCAATGCAGTCACATCGCTTCTCTCTCCCTGTGTCATTAGGTTTACTTTTAGCCCCTCATGAGTCAGGGCTTGAAGTGACTATTACTAAACAAAAAGGTGATTTTCCTCGAGCACCTTTTATTATCAGTATGGCGTCGTATTGGCCTGAGCTAACCATCAAAACACCTCTTGTTATCGTCCCATCAATTCGACAGCAACAGCAAGGGTAAAAAGTATTATGTTATTGTGGTTATATCTGCACTTCCCTACCCTGCAACTGGACACCTTATTCCGTCAAGATGATGACGATGTCGCTTTAGCGATCGTCGATGGACATCAGCACGATATTATTCAACTTAACACCGAGGCACAAAAACAAGGCTTACAGTTAGGGATGGGACTTGGTAGCGCCGCTGCGCTTTGCCAGGACTTACAAGTTCACCCTTATGATGCCAAGTTAGAAAATCAGCGACTCGCGGACATCGCTCAATGGCTTTACCTGATTACGTCAGATATCACTTTGTTCCCGCCTAATGGCATTCTTATTAAGGTCACAAATATGTTGTCCCTATATGACAACATCGAAAACTACTGGCGCGCACTGTCACAGCATCTAGCACATTTGCATATCAACACATATTACTCTACAGGCCAATCTCCTTACGCGGCGATGATCATGGCAAAGCAAAAGTGCAACTGGATAGAAACGAATCCGCAGCAGCTTAAAAAGAGGATGAGTGGCTACTCACTTTCCTTAACTGAGTTGGAGACAAAACAAGTAGAGAAATTGCAGCGAGTAGGAATCCAAAATCTTTCCGATTTATTAGCACTTTCTTTACCTGAAGTCGCCAAACGATTTGATATCGAGCTAGTTAATTACGTCGGTAGGCTCACTGGGCAATTCAAGCATCCTATCAATTTTTATCATCCACCTGAGCAGTTCTCTCATTACCTAGAGCTGTTGTTTGATATTGAAAATGTTGCATGGCTGCACAACCCACTTACGCGCTTATTCCAGCAGCTGGAAGTATTTTTGAGATTACGTGACAAAGTTGCCTACGAGCTTAATCTAACCCTCCACCAGCGAGATCATGATGATAGTCATATCCAACTTCATTCAGCTCAAGGCGATTATCTAGTGACTAAGTGGCAGTCTTTATCAACACTGACACTCGAAAACCTGCAAATAGACGCGGCCATTAATGGGCTCACGCTCTCTGTGATCAGAATGGGAGAGCATCAAATCAATGAATATGACTTATTCGAAGGCATAACGAGTAATCAAACGCCACTAGAACTCGTTTCTATTTTGCAAGCAAAGCTCGGCAAACAGGCCGTGACATCTTTACATTTTACGGATGATCCTAGGCCCGAAATGGCCACCCAGCCTATCGCCTTTTCTCAGACTACACATGGACCAAAAGCACCTTTTAGCAAGACCTGTCAAAAATTAAGACCCAGCTTGTTATACCCCCACCCCTTCCCGTTAACCGACAAAGTATCCATCACATTAGGCCCAGAACGCGTCATTAGTGGTTGGTGGGATGGTTATCAAGTAAAACGAGACTATTTCATTGCGCGCAACGCGTTTGGTCAATGGTTGTGGATCTTTAGAACCGAGGACTATCACTGGTTCGTACACGGCCAATTCAGTTAAGGAATAATATGAAGTACGCTGAATTATTTTGTCAAAGCAACTTTTCGTTTCTCACTGGGGCTTCGCATGCAGAAGAACTGATGTTACAAGCCGATTTTCTGCAATATGCTGCGCTGGCCATCACCGATGAATGCTCCGTCGCCGGGGTGGTGCGTGCTCACACAGCCATCAAACAGCATAATCTCACGATTCAACAAATCGTTGGCAGCATGTTTTGGCTCAATGCTGAATGTCAATTCATTCTCATTAGCCCAAATCGCGACGCCTATGCAGAACTATGTCGAGTCATTACCAACGCAAGGCGCCGCTGTAAAAAGGGGGATTATCAACTATCAGAATGGGACATTATGTCATTACGCCATTGCTTTATTATTTGGCTACCCACCGGTGACGAACATGATCGGAAATGGGGACAATGGTTATGTAAGCACCATAAGCAAAGGGTTTGGATTGGCCTCCAGCGACATCTGACGTCTCATGAGCATCGTTATTTGCAACATTGCCAGTCACTATCGAAATATCTCGACATCACGATTACGGCTTGTGGCGGGGCACTCATGCACACCGCAACTCGTCTTCCTCTCCAGCACACATTAACGGCCATACGCTTAAACACTTCTATTGATAACGTCTGTGGCCAACTGCTCGTCAATGCTGAGCGTTGCTTACGGTCAAAAACTAAGCTCGAAAAGCTCTACTCTCAAGAGTGGATAGACGAAAGTGTTCATATCGCGCAACGATGTAAGTTTTCCCTCGGAGAGCTTCGCTACGAATACCCAAGTGAATTAGTCCCAAACGGCGAAACGCCAATGACGTATTTACGAAAGTTGGTTGAGCATGGTAAACACACTCGCTTTCCTGAAGGAATATCTAATGAAATTGAAGACATCATAGAGAAGGAATTAAGGTTAATTGATGAACTCAACTACCCCTTTTTCTTTCTCACCATTCATGACGTTGTTATGTTTGCCAAGCGACAAGGCATCCTCTATCAAGGCCGGGGCTCCGCCGCGAATTCCATCGTCTGCTATTGCTTGTATATTACCTCCGTGGATCCTCGACAGATTTCAGTTTTATTTGAACGCTTCATTAGTAAAGAACGTAATGAGCCGCCAGATATCGATGTTGACTTTGAGCATGAGAGACGTGAAGAAGTCATTCAATACCTTTACAAAAAATATGGCAGAGAACGTGCTGCACTGGCGGCAACGGTCATTTCTTATCGATTTAAAAGCGCAGTAAGAGACGTAGGAAAGGCGCTTGGCGTCAGGGAGGTTCAGCTTGATTACTTTATCAAAAATATCAATCGTCGCGACCATAGTACAGGATGGCAGGCCCAGATCATCGAACTTGGGCTACAACCTGATTCCTTAAAAGGCCAACACTTTATTGAGCTAGTCAATGATATCATGGGGTTTCCGAGGCACCTCTCTCAACACGTCGGTGGGTTTATTATCTCATCCGGGCCATTGTATGAACTCGTACCGATTGAAAATGCTGCAATGAATGAACGAACGGTCATTCAATGGGATAAGGATGATTTAGAAAGCTTAGGGTTACTCAAAGTGGATGTACTTGCCCTTGGCATGCTGACCGCCATTCGAAAGTGCTTTCAATTAGTCAAACAACATTATGGCCATGACCTTAGTATTGCCAACATCACTCGACGAAAAGATGATGCGAATGTCTATCGCATGTTACAGCAAGCCGATACTGTCGGCGTATTCCAGATTGAATCGAGAGCACAGATGAGTATGTTGCCGCGCCTAAAACCAGCGACGTATTACGACCTCGTGATCCAAATTGCCATTGTTCGTCCTGGTCCTATTCAAGGGGATATGGTGCACCCTTTTCTAAAGCGTAGAAACGGTGAAGAAGCCATCTCTTATCCCTCAAAGGAAGTCGAAGAGGTATTATCTCGCACACTTGGTGTGCCCATTTTCCAAGAACAAGTCATCAAACTCGCTATGGTTGCCGCAGGCTTTAGCGGCGGGGAAGCCGATAAACTGCGCCGAGCAATGGCGGCTTGGAAAAAAAACGGTAGCATCTTTACGTTTCGTTCAAAGCTCATCAACGGCATGCTAGAAAGAGGCTATGAACGTGATTTTGCGGAACGCTTATTTGAACAGATTTGTGGCTTTGGTGAGTACGGATTCCCTGAAAGCCACTCCGCCTCATTTGCCGTATTAGCGTATTGTTCTGCTTGGCTGAAATACTACTACCCTGAGGTCTTTTATACCTCCTTGCTCAATAGTTTACCGATGGGTTTCTACAGTGCTTCTCAACTACTACAAGATGCCAAGCGTCATGGTGTCAGCATTTTGCCGATATGCATCAACCATTCGCAATACCACCACTATTTAGTCGAAAACGTTCACCATCAAGACACCGTCTTGACAATTCGCCTTGGCTTCACACAGGTTAAGGGGTTGAGCCAAGAAAGCGTAAAGAGAATTCTGCAACATCGTCCCAAAGAAGGATTCACTACGCCAACACAAATTAAGCAATTGGGGCTCAACAAGAAAGAGCTGGAACAATTGGCATCAGCGGACGCTTTACAATCGATTTCAGGCGATCGTTATTCGACACGCTGGGCCATGATGGACAATGCACATGATCTCCCGCTATTTCAATCGCTCCCTTACGAATCCAAAGCGCTTCCCAATACGCCAACAGAAATAGATAACGTTCTTGAAGATTTTTCATCGACAAACGTCTCATTACGACAACACCCAATTACGTTACTTGATAGAGCAGGTACGCTAGGCCGCTTTACACGCATGCAGGAACTGCATCAGCACGCTCATAAATCGATGGTCAATGTCGTTGGGCTAGTGACGGGGAAACAATCGCCTGGCACGGCTGCTGGGGTCACATTCATTACCTTGGAAGATGATACTGGCAATATTAATATTGTGGTTTGGAGCGCAACCGCGAAAGCACAAAAAAAGGCTTACTTAACGGCTAAGATTTTAAAAATAAGTGGGATTTTAGAAAGAGAGGGAGACGTCACACATATCATTGCCGGTAGGCTCACCGACATGACACATGAACTGTCCAAACTCACCATTCAATCGCGGCAGTTTCACTAGCCTTAAACTAGACTGGACGTAAACTAGAAACAATAAAAAAGGGAGCAAATGCTCCCTTTTCAATCCAAGCTATCACTACGCTTCAAGCATTGAATTATCGATCTATTTCAACTGCCGCTTCCGTACGTCTTTTCTTCCATTCCTTGAAGACCAGTAAACTTAAAGTCATGATGACTTTTGAAGTTAGCCAAATCATTCTGATGGAACAACCTTAGTCAGTAGTTTTATAATCTGCGGTACTTATCGTAATAGCACAATTCGCAACAGCACAATAAATACACAAGAAGGATAACATGACATCAACTCATCCGTAACAAAGCAAATAGGGTAAAAAGTCTAAATTATAATATTTGACCCATCCGCTGCTGTACAACGTCGACTAACAGATCAGGCTGGAATTTCGAAATAAACCGGTCACAACCAACTTTCTCAACCATCGCGTCATTGAAGCTACCGCTAAGAGAAGTATTGAGCGTGATATACAACTGACTCATTCTCGGGTCGCTTCGAACTTCGTGAGTAAGTTTATATCCGTCCATTTCCGGCATTTCTGCATCCGTGATCATCATTAACAGTTCGGAGCAAACATCAATACCTTCGTCGCACCACTGTTTAAGTAACCTAAGGGCCATCGCGCCATCAAAGCACTCGATAATTTCGACACCGAGTTGAGATAAAGTGCCTTTTACTTGACTCCTCGCGGTTGATGAATCATCAACAATTAATATTTTTTTCCCTGCAAGATGAGGTAAGAGGGCCTTATCCAGTGTCTCTTCTGAGATACTCACATCATAATCAATGATCTCAGCAAGTACTTTCTCGACATCAATAATTTCAACTAATTCGATTAATTGGTCTTGTTCAACTTTGGTAATCGCTGTGAGATAATTGGCACGTCCAACCGTACGAGGCGGTGGTTGAATTTCCGTCCAAGTTGTATTAACAATATTTCGAACCTCACCGACAAGAAACCCCTGAACCGTACGATTATACTCAGTAATAATAAGATTATGGTCCCCCCCTTCCGCAGGTCTAGGAAAACCCACAGCTCGACGAAGGTCAATAACTGGCACAGAGACACCACGTAGTGATGCCACACCACAGATACTAGGGTGAGAGCCGGGAAGTTGAGTAAGCACAGGAAGCTTAATCACTTCCTTTACCTTGAATACATTTATAGCAAAAGTCTGACGGCTGTTTAGGTTGAACAATAAAAGTTCTAACCTGTTTTCTCCCACCAATTGCGTTCTTTGATCAACTGAACTTAATACGCTCGACATGAGACTTCCTTGGCAAAACACATACGAAGATTCTTATCTCATGTAATCGGCACCATGGACAAGAAGTTTAGCGACGAAAGGTAGAAAACTATGATGCATCGCAAAGACGGTAAAGTGGTTAGCCTTCAATGACTTTCATAAGTAGTACACCGTCATAAAGCGCTTGTTTGACAAGTGCAGCTCCAGGCATGGTGGCTTGTTTATAAAAACGAGATTCCACTATTTTGAGATTCTTAGTGTAAGCAGGAAGGCTTTGCTGCTCAATACAGCACTGAATCGCAGGATATAAGATGTCTTTAGCCTGATTAATCACGCCACCAATTAATATTTTTTCAGGATTAAACAGGTTGATCACAATAGCAATCGCCGATCCGAGGTGATCGCCTAATTTTTCAATAACATTAACCGCTAAAGGGTCACCATTTGCCGCCGCTTCACAGATTGCTTCAACACTCACATCTTCATCATCATTTAACGCCTCAACCAAACTCGACGCTTCTCCATTGGCAATTCTTTGTATCACTTCACGGCGAATAGCTTGAGAACTTGCCACCGTTTCCAGACATCCTTTATTGCCGCAATGGCATTCCATTCCATTACGATCAACCTGAATATGTCCCAGTTCACCAATATTACCATGTCTTCCTTGCAGCACCCGGCCATCGAGAATAATCCCTGCGCCAACACCATGGTGAATAGAAATTAGAACCGAGTTATCACAGTCTTGAGAGTGACCGAAGAGATTTTCAGCTAACGCCCAAGCTCGCGTATCGTTGGCTACGAAGACAGGCAATCCTGTCGCGCTAAATATCTCAGAGCCAATAGGAAAGTTAGCAACGTTATAATGCGGCATCTGCAAAACAATGCCTTGCTCAGTGTTCACTAATCCCGGGAGCGTCAACGCGATACTGGTGACCCTATCGAGTTGATCGTTATAAGTTTCAAAAAACTCCTCAATTTCATACAGAAGGCGAGCCGCGACATCTTCTTGATCAACTTCATGAATTTCTATTTTGGTATCGATAAGCACATCCCCTCCTAGCTCATGAAGAGCTATTGAAAGGTACCCACGTCCGAGACGCATCGATAAAAATTGCCAACCTTGATTATTGGTCTGTAGACCAACAGCAGGACGACCACGACTGATCGCTTCCTGAACCACGGTTTCATGAATGAGGTGTGCAGCGATAAGTTCTCGCGTAATTTTAGTAATACTTGCCGGCGCTAAACCGCTTAGCTTCGACAAATCGATACGCGAAATAGGCCCATATTGGTCTATTAATTTATACACACGACCAGCATTGACCTGCTTGATATGGTCGATATGCCCAGGTTGAGCCATGTACATCTTGCACTCCAAAAAACAACAACCTAGCAATTTTTTTACTTTGCGAAGTAATTGTGAAGTAGTTTAATGAATCGCCGTGACAAACATCACGCATATAGGGTGAACTTTGGGGTGCAAGTCATGTTACACGCCATCATTGGGACTAGAAACATGAAAGTTTACTACATTTCACAAGGTCAAAACGAGGAGAATTGCAATTGACGAACCACTTTTTTCACTGCAATTAATAAGCGCAATGCACGCCTAGTATTATATTCGATCATCACTGAATAAATCAGAGGCTTTCTTACCTTTAGTCACACCTTGATACTGCTCAATAAATCGAAAACCCGCTTTTAAACCCAGCTGATAATCATGCAAAATATCATCTTTATCACTCATTAGCGACGATGTTTTTAACGGCTGACTTGGTGCAATCTGAACAATAAAGCAGTCATCCGGTGGAAGTGACAAGAACGTGTTGGTTAGTGAATAAGTTTGATAGTGCACCATCAACATATCAGCCAAGCCTGCATCAAATTTTTCACCAAAGAGATGACTTAACCGATAAATATCAGCGCCACCAAACAACCAGCGCCCACCATTAATCATATTTAGATGCTGAGAATGTTTCTGAGCCACTGCTTTACTCAATTGAAGATCAAAAAAACCATTCCAATCTTTAGACCACTGCTCAAGTTTATCCTGCCATTGAAGTTGCACACTGTTTAAAGACTCTCGAAACCAAGCGGGTGACTCAGTGATGCGCTCTTCGTCAACGATAGTCGGTTCAACGCCACTATCACTTTCCTCTGTTCGAATCACAACGATCATTCGGTTTTCTTGCCGCCATGCCTCTTGCACTGGGATCGATGCCGATACTCCCCCATCAATAAACTCTTGTCCATTAATCGCCACGGTGCCTTCAAAGAGATTAGGGATAGCGCTCGTTGCCATCATGACGGAATACCAGTCTTGCTTCAGCATAGGCAAATAATGGTCTTTAAGCGTAGAGGCATCGGTGACCGCGGCATAAGCACGCCGCTCACCAATGACTCTGCGTCCCATATCAATATCGAGTTTGTAGGGATACTCACATAACTGATCGAGTGCCCACTCCAAATTGAGAGACTGCTTTTTCCGAATGAAACTAAATACATTAAAAAATTTTGGATCCGTAGTCAGATCCAGAAGAAATGATCGGCCTAATCCAGGTTGACGAGACAAGTATGCACACAAGTTTAAGGCACCTGCGGAAGTACCATAAAATTCATCAAAGGGATCAAAATTAGACAGTAAAAAAGAGTCGAGCACCCCTGAGGTAAAGATCCCACGCTGTCCACCACCTTGCGCAACCAGCGCTGTTTTTCCTACTACATATTGGGCAAGACGCGCGACATCGTAAGCAGCATGGGTATCCGTCACCACACCGGTATTCTTCATCGTTATAATTAAGCGGCCAGAATTGCAGTAAAACCAAAAGCAAAAATAATGCCTAATGCGACCGTAACAATCCCCAGCGCCATTTTCATATCAAATTCCATACAACCTCCAAAATGTAACATTACATTTACTATTGTGACACACTATGGCGTTGCAGAAATAACAACTTCAAAATTATGATGTTAGTGTCACACTATGTTTAAACGTTAGTACAATTTGATTCATACAGCTAGCCAACCAAGCTCCAGTAACAGCAACAGCAACAGCAACAGCAACAGCAACGGTAAGGACATGTCATGGTACCGCTCATTTTACAATCATTTCGGTTTCTTTTTGTTTTAATTCTTCCTTATCCTGTATTTGCTAGTGTCATTTTAACTCCGTTTTTTGGAGCCAGTGTCGGGGGGAGCGCTGAAGACGAAAATAACAATAAATATGATATATCAGCTTCAACTCACCTCGCTTTGGCGATCGAATTTCCGGTAAAAAATGGTCGAATGGGATTATTTTATTCTCAACAAAATTCGTCACTTGATACCCTAAATCTTGAGACCACAATACAATACCTTCAATTTCAGAGTAGCGCTGAATACCTTATTGCAAACAAAACCATCACTTATATCGGCGCTGGGATCGGCGCCTCTCATATATCAGCACAATGGACTCGCTCTCAAACAGGTTTTGCAGCCAGTATTTACGGTGGCGTGGAATATCAACTCACTCAGCGTTTATTTATCAATGGACAAGCACGCTGGCAAGGCACTGTTGTCGACAACGAAACGGTATCCGTATGCAACTTACCGACAACAGAGGCCGGCTGCCTCATCGGTTTCAATACCCAGTGGATGAACCAATTCCAAACAAATATTGGCATTTCCGCAAAATTTTAGTGCCAACCTCTATCCGCAACTTCCTCCCGGAATTTATATTGGTGAGTAGCACATTATTTAGTGACTCCATCTAAAAAACCCAAAAGTTGTTTAGACTAACTTTAAACCCTACCTCATCACTTATAATTGCAACGCACCTCACATTAAGTTAATTAAACCATAAATTAGGTAAAAACAAGTGTTTACCGCCACACAGCAAGTAAACCTACCCAGACGTAATCTATTGCTAATCAACTATAAGATGGGTAACCTTATTTTAATGCATAGTCGAAAGTTTCAGTATTGACCACCAGTAGTTTAATAATTCAGGTGAAATCGGCATGCTTTACAACTTAAAACAGAATTAAAAACCATAAATTTCACATTACACAATCGAACATTATGCTTGCCAAGTAAATAGTCATTCAATTATTGGTATAGCACTCTATTCATTGAATAGCATTTTATGTCGCAGACAATGTATAAAAGGAGTTAACTATGAAGCGTGAACAATGGGGATCTCGAGCTGGATTCATTCTAGCCGCAGTAGGATCAGCAATCGGACTTGGTAACATCTGGCGATTCCCTTACATGGCTTATGAGAATGGCGGCGGAGCTTTCTTTATTCCTTATCTATTCGCCATGATTACCGCTGGTATCCCTTTCATGATTCTTGAATTCAGTATGGGACAAAAATATCGCGGTTCAGCGCCTAAAACACTGAGTAAAATAAATTCTAAATTTGAATGGCTTGGTTGGTTTCAGGTAGGAGTAGCGGCCACAATCGCTGTCTATTATGTCGCGGTAATCGGTTGGGCTATCTCTTATTTCGGCATGTCATTCACTCAAAGCTGGGGCACAGACACTAATGCATTTTTCTTCAGCGAATACCTACAACTTGGTGACAATTCACCGACTAGTCTAGGGTCGATTCAGTGGAAAATCGCCGGAGCGATGCTTCTTGCTTGGGGCATCACCTATTCAGCCATTGCCGGTGGTGTAAAAGCAGGTATAGAACGCGCAGCAAAAATCATGATGCCTGTTCTATTTGTCATGGTTTTGCTACTTATCGGACGCATGGTATTCCTTCCGGGTGCTCTTAACGGAATCAACTATCTATTCGAACCTGATTTCTCCAAGATATTAGATATGAAAGTGTGGGCGGCAGCTTACGGTCAGATCTTTTTCACTCTAAGTATTGGTTTCGCTATCATGCTAGCTTACTCGAGCTACCTACCTGAGAAATCGGATATTACCAATAACGCCTTCATGACCGTATTGATTAACTGTGGTTTTTCAATTCTTGCCGGTATTATGATTTTCTCAGTTCTTGGTTACATGGCTCAGGAACAAGGCAAACCCCTTACCGAAGTCGTCACAGCGGGCGTAGGTTTAGCATTTGTAACGCTGCCAGCGGCAATCAACTTGCTGCCAGCGCCGTACATTTTGGGACCACTATTTTTCTTCGCACTTGTGATTGCAGGTTTAAGCTCACACATTTCCATTATGGAAGCAGTAACTTCAGCCGTGATTGATAAGCTGAACTGGACACGTAAGAAAGCCGCGACCATTATTTGCGGATCGGGTCTAGTGATTTCGATGGCGTTCGCGACTAATGGCGGTTTACTCTTGCTTGATCTTGTCGACCACTTCGCCAACAACGTCGGTATCGTCGTCAGTTGCTTCATTGAGATTATTCTGATGGCTTGGTTGCTAAAAATTGCTGATGTGCGTGATTACGTCAATAAAGTGTCTGATTTCACTATCGGCGCTTGGTTCGATATCTGCTTACGCTTTATCACACCGATTATCCTCGCGATTATCGTCGCCACTAAATTCCAAACACTGATCACAGAAGGCTATGGCGGTTACGCTCAGTTTGATTTGATGCTGCTAGGCTGGGGACTAATGGGTCTACTCGTAGTCGTTGGTGTTGCGATAAATATAACAAGTAAAAAGGACGCTTAATATGACAACAAGTGCGATTATAATGATGGTTTTGGGTTTAGGCATTACATGGGGCGGCGCGTCTTACTGTATCAAAAAAGCCATGGACAAGAACCACAAGTAAAAACGACTAAAATAGAAAAAGCCAGCATTTGATGCTGGCTTTTTTATTGGGACTAATTCGTCAGAAAAAGTGAGGTGCTTAAAAGCTGTAACGAATACCGATACCCGCGCCGATGCCCAATTTCAGGTCGCTTTTGTGGAACATCATGTTTGGCGTAAGTTGCGCGTACGCATCCCAACCATTCGAGATATCCAATTCCACCCCAAGAGCAATCCTTGGGCCAAAATTATCAGAGCGCTTAATCTGACCACCAACACCAGCAAACCACGTAAACGGAACATCCCCACCAAAACGCCCACGATTAAAAATGTAATCTGCCGCAATACCGTCATTCCCTATTGCAAAGTTAACCGTGTTATTAATCTGGCCAACCACACTCAATCCTTGATCTAAACCCATACCGATTTTAAAACCGCCAGAGCTATTGCCACTACTGCGGCTCGAACTGCGTGGCTTATTCGCCGATTGAGTATTATTCGATGAACGAGTACTCGTTGATGCCTTAGCCGGCGCTGGGGCGGCTGCCGAGCTTGTTGTGCTACCTTCTTCTACAATCTGCCACTCTTCTTCACCACCTGCAGTATTAGCCGCCGCTAGCGTCACTGAAGAAAAGAGCATCAAACTTAAAAAGGTGATGCGTTGAATAGTATTTGATTTCATGTATAGGTTCCCTGCATGGTTCATGACTCTTCTATATAACGAGAGCTAATATTGGATACGACAAAATTGCAGAGATTTTAGTGAATGGCGTGGTTGTTATGTCATGGAAAGGAAAGAGACAAGAAAGCTTTCAGGCGAGATCAAAAAAGGGAAGCATCAGCTTCCCTTTTAGATTATGAGTTAACTCATCAGATATTAACCGTGGTTACGAATCCACTCATCCATATCTGTTTTAAGGTTATCAGATTTTGTACCGAAGATAGCTTGTACACCACCAGCAACAACAACAACACCTGCTGCGCCTAGCTTTTTAAGTTTATCTTGGTCTACTTTTTCTACATCTGCTACTGCAACACGTAGACGAGTAATACAAGCGTCTAGACCAGTAATGTTTGCTTTGCCACCAAATGCTGCAACCAATTCACCTGCCATTTCTGTACCAGATTGAACAGCTACGTCATCTTCTGACTCGTCTTCACGGCCTGGAGTTTTAAGGTCCATCGCTGTGATAACAGTGCGGAATACGAAGTAGTAGATAGCTGCGTAACAAAGACCAACACCTACCATTAGACCCATCTTCTGTGCATTACCAGAAAGTACTAGGAAGTCAATTAGGCCGTGTGAGAACGATGTACCGTGTACAAAACCAAGCATGTTAGCAACAACGTATGCAGAGCCCGCTAGAAGAGCGTGAATTGCGTACAGTACTGGAGCAACGAATAGGAAAGAGAATTCGATTGGTTCAGTGATACCCGTTAGGAATGAAGTCAATGCTGCAGAAGCCATGATACCCATTACTTTCGCACGGTTTTCAGGCTTAGCACAATGTGCAATAGCAATCGCCGCTGCTGGTAGACCGAACATCTTGAACATGTAACCGCCAGCTAGCTGACCAAAGCCGTTGCCTGCTGCACGAGAAGCGTCATCCGCAACTAGGTAACAAGTCAGTACGCCGTTTTGAGTTTCGCCAGCTGCATTGATACAAGTACCTGCTTCGAAGAAGAATGGTACGTTCCAAACGTGGTGAAGACCGAATGGAATTAGAGAACGCTCAACGATACCGTAGATACCAAATGCTACTGTTGGGTTTTGATGTGCAGCCCAGTCAGAGAATGCGCTGATTGCGCCGCCAATTGGTGGCCAGATGATAGAAAGTACGATACCAAGACCAATGGCTGCAAAACCAGTAATAATTGGCACAGCACGCTTACCAGCGAAGAACCCAAGGTACTCTGGAAGCTGAATTTTGAAGAATCGGTTGAATGCCCAAGCCGCAACACCACCTACAAGGATGCCACCTAGAACACCAGTATCGATGCCTTCAACGCCCATGATTTCAGCCATAACGCTCAGCGTAGCTGTCATGATGCCGTAACCAACGATAGCCGCTAGACCCGCAACACCGTCATTGTTCGTAAAGCCTAGTGCAACACCAACGGCAAATAGCAATGCCATTTGACCGAAGACTGAGCCACCCGCTTGTTCCATTAGGTTTGAAACAACACCTGGAATAAAGCTAAGGTCGGCAGCGCCCACCCCTAATAGAATACCTGCAACTGGTAAAACTGATACTGGTAGCATCAGAGACTTACCAACTTTTTGCAGGTTAGCAAAAAGGTTCTTAAACATGTTTATGCTCCTGATAAAGTTATTAGATTAATGGGTACTAACGGCACACCCCCGCAGCCTTAAATGTTAGCACCCAATGAAAATGTAACCACATTATGATTTGTATTTTCTGCCAACAAATATAGCTCGTTGCCCCTAATAGTTTCTACAGTGTAACGATATTAAGTTGCAAAACTATGAGTAGATCACAGTCAAAAACGTCTTAAATAACGGCTAAATAAACAAATAACCTATTGAATATAAAGGATTAAACAATACTATCAATTAATTTTACTGAGTAAATAAAATAGGCTTGTAAGTTATTTTACGTAACGTAATAACAGTGTGTGTTGCAGATCGGGTTTTCGCTCAAATTTTAACGTTAACTTTAACCTACTGTTAACTCTCTAACTTGCAAAAACTAATAAAGGTGCTTCACGCACCTTTATTAATCAAAATACGAACAAACTTAATTATCGTCGTAAAAAAACAGCATCGTAGTTTTCTGACGTTCTATTACCTACTTCATTGAGCGAAATGCCTTTTAATTGTGCGATATACGCTGCTACCTCAACCACATACGCAGGTTGGTTCTCTTTTCCTCTATGGGGCACTGGTGCTAAATAAGGTGAATCAGTCTCAATGAGTAATCGCTCTAACGGTAGGTCTCTAACCACATCTTTTAACTCTTTAGCTTGCTTGAACGTCACAATACCTGAAATTGAAATATAGAACCCTAAATCCATCGCGGCTTCTGCAAAAGGAAGGTCTTCGGTAAAACAGTGAATCACTCCCCCACAACGTTCAGCGTGACCATTACGTAATATCGATAGCGTATCTTCTCTCGCATCGCGAGTATGAATAATCAATGGCTTATCAACCTCGACGGCCACTTCAACTTGTTGTTCAAAGCGTTGCTTTTGTAAATCAGCCGTTTCCGGCATGTAGTGATAATCTAAACCTGTTTCGCCCACGGCAACGACCCTAGGGTGGTTGACGTATTCTTTGAAGGTAGTGAGTGAAAAATCACTTTCTACATCAAGAGGATGAACACCACAAGAAGCCATCACCTCCGGATACGGTTCAATTAGCTTCATCATCCCTGGAAATGCCCCCAATGTAACCCCTACGGACAACAGCTTATGAACGTTAGCCGCCTTAGCATTGTTAATGATGTCTTGAAGACCCTGAGGGTGTGCTTCTAAATTGAGTTTATCGAGGTGACAATGAGAATCTACAAACATAGGAATAGTACTTACTGTTGAGAATAGAAATAACGACGAGATGATAACGTCTAATGAACGGCCATTAAAGACAACAACGGATCATACTGTCTAAACAAAAAATCCGATCACCGCTAAACCACTATAGCTTACAAAGGTTGCCGCTGACCCAGGTGAAAAATGTCACGTGACAATCGTCAATTGATGACGACCATCAACAGCTGCTCTGCGCTTGACCTCTATCTCGATTAACCACGAGGTAGAGACATACAAAAAATAGCATCAGCGAAGAAAGTTACGAATCGAACTGATACAACCAACTTGCGAAAAGAACTTCGCCGTTAAGGCCAGGACTCGTGCGTAATTGCTCTCTCAGTGCTTGAATTCGACTCCCCTGTTGAAATAAACACTCATAGCTAAATAGTTGACTCAATACTTTTGCTTCTCGAAGCTTCGACACACCATCGACGCCTAGTGATTGTTTTTGAGCTGCACACAATAGATGCCAATACCATCCTAGGACTATCGAAAAGTCTATCTTACTTTTTGCTATTTCACTCCACACAATAGAGGTGTCAAGTCGACTACCCTGTAAAAAAGTAAGGAATGACGCCATGATTTGATCGTAAGACTTATCCTGTTTATCTTTTAAAAAGTTAAGAACCGTTAGAGGTTCATAACTGCATAGATAACCCGCAGACTCAGGCACTCGCTTACCCCATTGTTCACTAACCCAATCCAAGCACGTTTGCGCATTAGGTAAAGCGATATGCCATACTTCGCAGCGGCTCCGAATGGTAGGAAGCAATAACCGTGCATTCTCTGCCGACAACAAAAACATGCAGTTCTTGGGAGGCTCTTCCAATGTTTTGAGCAACGCATTCGAAGAGGCAACATTCATGGTTTCTGCATTTGGAATGATGATGACACGGGTTCGGCCAAACGCAGAAGATTCGTAAGCCCACTTGTTTGCTTGACGAATCTGGTCAACCGATAAGGCCTTTTTATCTTTTTCTGGAAGCAAGTAATGAACATCAGGATGTGATTCACTTTTTAATAAATCACATGAATGGCAAAAACCACACGCTTCAGAAGGATCGTTCTGACACATTACACCTGCAACGTACTTCGCTATTAAAGCATCCGAAGCTAGGCCATTTTGCGCTTGAATCAATAAGGCACCAGGCATTCTCTCATTATCGAGGTTCTGTTTAAGCTGAAGCCATAGACTTTGAAGCCAAGGATAGCTTTCCACTGTTTACTCCTTGAGCCTATTTAGCCATGCTTGCACCGCTTCTTGGATACTGTTCTGTACACCATCAAGCGATTGGCTCGCATCGATAATAGTTACGCTATCGTCAGACTCTGCCATCGCTAGATAAGAAGCTCGAGTACGTTCAAAAAAACCAATATCCATTTTTTCGATACGGTCTAGTTCACCACGTCCACGCGCACGCTCAAGCCCCAGCTTAGGGTCAATGTCCAGGTACAGCGTGAAGTCTGGTTTGAAATCCCCTAAGGCGATCTTCTTGAGAGAATGCATGGTCCCTTGATCTATCTGACGTCCACCGCCTTGATAAGCCTGAGATGACATGTCGTGACGATCACCGATGACCCATGTTCCTTGTGCTAATGCAGGCTTAATCACTGTTTCTACTAGTTGAATTCGAGCCGCGTACATGAGTAGTAGCTCTGAACGGTCTTGCAGCGCTTCTTCAACCTGTTCTTCTTTGACCAATGCCCTCATCTTTTCCGCGAGGATCGTCCCTCCCGGCTCGCGGGTATTGGTAATATGATTGATACCGGATTTTTCTAGTTCTGAGCGAAGTGTCGCAATCGCAGTACTTTTACCTGCGCCTTCTAAACCTTCGATGACAATAAATTTTGCTTGACTCATTTTTGGCTTCTTATCGTTCTTAAATACTGTTGCACGGCGCGATTGTGATCTCTGAGGTTCTTGGAGAATACGTGCCCTCCCTTACCACTTGCCACAAAATACAGGTAATTACTTTTCTCTGGATTGAGCGCGGCATGAATAGAGGCTTCTCCAGGCATAGCGATCGGTGTTGGCGGCAGACCATCGATCACATAGGTATTGTAAGGCGTTTTCTCGCGCAGGTCTTTCTTACGAATGTTACCGTCATATCTATCACCCATGCCGTAAATAACCGTCGGATCAGTTTGTAAGCGCATTGGTCGATTCAAGCGATTGACAAACACAGACGCCACACGCTCTCGTTCAGAAGCAACCGCCGTCTCTTTCTCAATAATCGACGCCAGGATGAGTGCTTCATATTGATTATTTAGCGGAAGGTTTGCCTGCTTCTCATCCCAGTTTTTATTTAACACTCGATTCAATTTAGTATGAGCGCGGCGAAGAATATCAAGATCAGTATCGCCAACAGAATAATGGTAAGTTTCCGCTAGAAATAAGCCTTCAAGTTTATGTTGCGAAATATCAAGCGCTTTCGCAATGTCAGCCTCAGACATTTCGCTGGTAATTTTGTTTAAATGGTCCGCTTCAATGAGCTGCTCACGCCATTCTTTAAACGTGGAGCCTTCAATAAAGGTAATCGCAAGCTGAAATTCCGTACCTTCGTTTAACACGTCAATGGCCTGAGTGAGATCAATGCCGGGCTTGAGCTGGAAAGTTCCAACTTTAAGTTGAGACAGCTCGGGATGAAAACGACGAACTAATTGGGTAAATGGGCTTGCTTCTATCCAACCATTATCCTCAAATTGAGAAAATACTGTATTGAGGTTGTTTCCACGTTTAACCGTGACCAACTGAGGTGATTCAATACGAAGCGTCTGACCGAGAAAAGCATCAACACCTTTCTGAGCGTAAAATAGAGCACCAAGTGCCACTGCACTTAACACAATAATTAACATTAATAGCTTTTTTAACACTGACCTAGATTCTCCTGAATACGTCTTGTAATGCTGCCTATTGGCAACGAAGCTTCCTGAATTCTGTTCACAGGTGCAACCCCTAGAATACAATTCGACACAAATATTTCTTCTGCTGTCATTATCGAAGTCACAGGAAACTCTCCAATGTGCAGCGTGATCCCTAAGACCTCGAGTGCTTTAATTATCTGCTCTCTCATGACACCGGCTACGCCAGAATAAACGAGTGAAGGTGTATAAACCGCACCGCGGTGGACCCAGAATACATTTGCCATGCTCGTTTCTATAACATTGCCATTGAGATCAAGAGCAAGGCCATCATCAAAATTTGTTTTCTCTATTTCCGCTTTGACCAGCACCTGCTCCAATCGATTGTTGTGTTTAATCCCAGCTAATAGTGGATTAAGCCCAAGTCGAGTATCACATAACATCAAAGACAGTCCGCGTGATTTAAGCAAACCATAATGGGAAGGGTAATCGAATCGACTTATAGTGGTAATCGGTCCATCACCCACCAATGTACTATACCCTCGTCCGCCTTCACCTCGACTCACATGAACTTTCAGTCCAGCAAGTGGTGCCTTGAGTGCAATAGATGACAAATTGTCATGAACAGCAGACCAATCAGGGTGCGGTATTTGTAATGTGTCGAGCGCCGTGTTCATTCTAGCAATATGTTGAGGCCACAATTCTAGATTGCCACATTTTGTCAGTATCGTTGTAAAGCAGCCGTCACCGTACTGAAAACTTCTGTCCCGTACTGATACGTTGTCGATGAGCTGTCCATCTCGCCAGAACATGTTTCTTCCTTAAATAAACAAACGGCTTAATGCTAAAGCATCAAGCCGTTTGAATACAAGTGACTTTTTAACGCGGTGATTAGATCTTCTTAAAGATAAGCGATCCGTTTGTACCACCAAAGCCAAAAGAGTTACATAGTGCATATTCCATATCAACTTTACGAGCCGTGTGAGGCACTAAGTCAATATCGATTTCTGGATCTGGGTTGTCTAGGTTGATTGTCGGCGGGACAATTTGATCAACAAGAGACATCACCGTAATAATTGCTTCAGCCGAACCAGCAGCACCTAAAAGGTGACCCGTCATTGACTTAGTAGAAGACACTAAAACTTGCTTAGAACCGGCTTCACCTAGTGCGCGCTTGATACCGTTGATTTCTGCAACGTCACCCGCTGGTGTTGATGTTCCGTGAGCATTAACATAACCGATCTGTTCACCAGTTACGCCCGCATCACGCATCGCCGCTTCCATTGCTAACGCACCACCTGAACCATCTGCGCTTGGCGATGTCATGTGGTAGGCATCGCCACTCATTCCGAAACCAACGATTTCAGCATAAATTTTAGCGCCACGAGCTTTCGCATGTTCGTATTCTTCAACAACCATTACACCTGCGCCGTCTCCTAATACAAAGCCATCGCGATCAACATCCCAAGGACGTGAGGCTTTTTGAGGCTCGTCATTACGAGTCGACAAGGCTTTAGCAGCACCGAAACCCGCCATGCCTAAAGGCGTAGACGCTTTTTCAGAACCACCAGCAACCATCGCATCAGCATCGCCATAAGCGATCATACGAGCGGCGTGGCCGATATTGTGCAAACCAGTGGTACACGCTGTAGAAATAGCTATGTTAGGGCCACGTAAGCCTGCGAAGATAGATAGCTGTCCAGCAACCATGTTAACGATGGTTGATGGTACAAAGAAAGGACTTACACGACGAGGGCCTTTACCTACCAACGCATTATATCCCGCTTCGATTAAGTCTAGACCGCCAATACCAGAGCCGATTGCCACACCGTAACGGTGAGCATTGTCTGGATTAACTTCAAGGCCTGAGTCTTTAATAGCTTGCATGCCTGCCACGATGCCATATTGGATAAATAAATCCATTTTACGTGCATCTTTTTTAGTCAGGTATTCACTGTAATCAAAGTCTTTGACTAAGCCAGCGAAGCGAGTGGAGTATTCAGTTGCATCAAAGTGCTCGATATTAACGATACCACTTTGACCTTCTAATAGGGCTTTCCATGAAGATTCTACGGTGTTGCCTACCGGTGACAACATACCCATGCCAGTGACAACAACACGACGCTTGGACATGATTTTATTCTCCGGGGGATTGAAATGATTCTATTTGAAAGGATAGAAGATGGTTAAAAAAACACAGGCGGCCAGAAGGCCGCCTGTGAGAGATATTACTGAGCGCTATTTACGTAGTCGATAGCCGCTTGAACAGTAGTGATTTTCTCTGCTTCTTCGTCAGGAATCTCAGTATCGAATTCCTCTTCTAGAGCCATTACTAGCTCAACTGTGTCTAGAGAGTCTGCACCTAGATCGTCAACAAATGAAGCTTCGTTTTTAACTTCTGCTTCGTCTACACCTAGCTGTTCTACAATGATTTTTCTTACGCGTTCTTCAATGTTGCTCATTTTTCTTTTCCTTTACAGATTTCGCTCAATGCGATGTTTCCGTAGTTTATTCGAACTGTTGAAAGTTGCAAGGGGGTCCTTGCTGGTCAAACCACAATTTTCGCGAATTTAACCGAAATTCAGTACATTTTTGACTTAAATCATGCACAAAAGTTGCGCAGATCAAACCATATACATGCCGCCGTTCACGTGAAGAGTCTCACCCGTGATATAAGCCGCTTCTGGAGATGCAAGAAATACAACTGCTGAAGCAATCTCACGAGGGTCACCTAAACGACCTGCAGGTACGTTCGCTAGTGTAGCAGCTCGTTGCTCATCATTCAGCGCTTTTGTCATATCAGTTTCAATAAAACCTGGTGCAACTGTGTTCACCGTCACACCACGAGAAGCCACTTCACGTGCCAAAGACTTAGTAAACCCAATGACACCCGCCTTCGCAGCTGCATAGTTCGCTTGACCTGCGTTGCCCATCGTGCCAACAACAGAACCTACATTAATGATACGGCCTTGACGTTTTTTCATCATGCCACGCATCACTGCCTTAGAAAGACGGAAGATCGAAGTCAAGTTGGTGTCCATGATATCTGTCCATTCGTCATCTTTCATACGCATTAACAAATTATCGCGGGTAATACCTGCGTTGTTCACCAGAATATCAATAGGACCAAATTCGTTGGTCATTTGCTTTAGCGACGCTTCGATCGATGCAGTATCAGTTACGTTCAACGCAAAGCCTTTACCGTTCTCACCAAGATATTCACTAATAGCAGCAGCGCCATTGTCCGTGGTAGCAGTACCAATAACCGTTGCGCCGCGTTCTACAAGCAGTTCTGCTATAGAACGGCCAATACCGCGACTTGCACCCGTTACTAAGGCAATCTTGCCTTCTAGGTTCATCATTTTACTTTTCCTTATTATTTCGCTGCTTCAAGTGATGCAGAGTCATTGACTGCTGCCGCACTTAGCGTTTTAACAATGCGTTTCGTTAAACCTGTTAGTACTTTGCCAGGACCGAGTTCAAATAACTTCTCAACGCCCTCTTCACTCATTTTTTGCACGCCTTCGGTCCAACGAACCGGGCTATGCAGCTGCGCAACTAACGCGGCTTTAATCTTCTCAGGATCCGTTTCTGCAATCACAGCAACATTGTTGATGACAGGCAATGTTGGAGCACTGAATTCAATGTCTTGTAACGCGACAGCAAGCTTATCAGCTGCAGGCTTCATCAAAGCACAGTGAGACGGTACCGATACCGGTAATGGCAGCGCACGTTTGGCACCCGCTTCTTTACACAGTACACCCGCTCGCTCAACCGCTGCTTTATTACCCGCAATAACGACTTGACCTGGTGAGTTGAAATTGACAGGCGAAACGACTTCACCTTGCGAGGCTTCTTCACAAGCATTGGCAATGGCTGCGTCATCTAAACCGATGATGGCATACATTGCTCCGACGCCTGCAGGGACGGCTTCTTGCATTAATTGTCCACGCAATTGAACCAATTTGATCGCTTCTTTGAAATCAATAACGCCTGCACACACTAGCGCAGAGTATTCACCAAGGCTATGTCCCGCAATCATGCTTGGTTGCTCAAGACCTTGTTGCTGCCAAACACGCCAAATAGCGACAGAAGACGCTAGCAATGCCGGTTGAGTTCGGTGCGTTTGATTAAGGTCTTCTGCTGGGCCATTTTGGACAAGCGCCCACAAATCATAACCTAAAGCGGCGGACGCCTCAGCGAAGGTTTCCTTAACAATGTCAAACTGCTCACCAAGTTCAGCAAGCATACCAACTGTTTGTGAACCCTGACCAGGGAACACGATTGCAAAATTACTCATTGATATTTCCTTAAACAACGCAATCAATATAAATAGGGATAACTCAATACTCGGAGTTAGAAACGGACCAAAGCCGCGCCCCAAGTAAATCCGCCGCCAAAGGCTTCGAGCAATAAATTTTGGCCACGTTTAATTCGTCCATCACGCACTGCTTCATCAAGGGCAGTCGGTACGGTAGCGGCGGAAGTATTACCGTGACGATCCAGAGTGATAACCACCTGATCCATTGGCATACCTAACTTTTTCGCTGTGGCGGAGATAATACGATAGTTGGCTTGATGTGGTACTAACCAATCAAGATCAGATTTATCCATGTCGTTTGCTGCCAGTGTATCTTTCACTAACTTAGACAACTGCGTCACCGCCACCTTAAAGACTTCGTTACCTGACATACTGAGCCACTTATCAAGCTCTCCGCCTCGAACTGGCATCTCAAGACTAAGTAGATCGCCAAATCGACCATCCGCATAGGTATGTGTTGATAGAATGCCGGGCTCTTCACTGGCGCTAAGGACAACCGCTCCAGCGGCATCACCAAACAAAATAACCGTTGAACGATCAATTTCTTCAATTGTCTTTGATAAGCAATCAGAGCCAATCACTAGAACGTTTTTACACATACCCGTTTTAATATGTTGATCCGCAACAGATAAAGCGTAGACAAACCCAGTACATGCTGCTGCCATGTCAAAGGCGGGACAGCCTTGAATACCTAGCTTAGCTTGAATTTGACAGGCCGATGAAGGAAAGGCATGACTGCTGCTCGTGGTGGCAACAATGATCATGTCGATATCATTTTTATCGATACCGGCCATCTCAATGGCATTTACAGAGGCGTAATACCCCATATCAGCAACGGTTTCATCTTCAGCGGCGATACGGCGTTCTTTAATGCCAGTACGCGTCACGATCCATTCATCCGTAGTCTCTACCATTTTCTCTAAGTCTGCGTTTGAACGCACCTGAGACGGCAAGTAGCTGCCTGTACCTAATATTTTGCTATACATGAAGACTATTATTGCCTCTCGAGTAACACTGCTTCTAGACGATCACTTATCTGGTTAGGCACTTGACGTCTAACCTCGTGGACTGCTTCGCCTATAGCATTAACAAGTGCTGGGACATCAGCACTTCCATGGCTTTTAATGACAATGCCGCGCAATCCTAACAAACTTGCCCCGTTATACTGGTCGGGGTTCAGTGTTTTCACCTCACTTATAAGATCGGAGAACAATATTCGCGCTATCCATCCTTTAAGCGTTGAGGCGGACAAGCGAGCTTTCAGCTTATCAACAAAAAGTTGAGCTGTTCCCTCACATGCCTTTAGTACTGTATTTCCTACAAAACCATCACACACAACCACATCCGCCGCATCATGAAGTAACTCATTACCTTCAATATAACCAATATAATGGATAGAATGTGTTTGCGACAACATTTCAGAGCAACGTTTTACTAAATCATTGCCTTTAATCTCTTCAGCGCCAATATTGAGTATCGCGACTCTTGGTTTTCTCCCCAAGTGCTGCTCCGCAAGTGCGCTGCCCATCACCGCAAACTGAAACAATGAATCGGCGTCAACAGATGCGTTTGCACCGAGGTCCAGCATCCATGTTTTATTACCCAGTGCAGTAGGAAGAGCAGAAACTAATGCTGGCCTGTCAATGCCAGGTAGAAGCTTGAGACGAAAACGTGAAAGCGCCATCAATGCGCCCGTATTACCGCTGCTCACACAGGCATCAGCTTGTTCTGATTCAACGAGATCAATCGTGACGCGCATTGACGTATCGTGGCTATGACGAAGGGCTAAAGAAGGTTTTTCTGAATTCGATATGACACGGTCACTGTGCACGACCGTAAGACGGTTGTGACATTGGTAACCGAGTTCGGTAAGTTGGTTTTGTATCGCCACTTGATCGCCGACGATAATAACTTTCAGCTCTGGGAAATGCGACAATGCCTGCACGGCGGCAGGCACTGTTACGGAAGGACCGAAGTCCCCGCCCATTGCATCAAGTGCAACGGTTATATTATGCAAAGGTCAACCTTACTTGTTGATAACCTTTTTGCCACGGTAGTAACCGTCAGCAGTCACATTGTGACGTAGGTGAGTTTCACCTGAAGTTGCGTCTACAGATAGAGCACTAGTAGTTAGCGCATCATGTGAACGACGCATGCCACGCATTGAACGTGACTTTTTGCTTTTTTGTACGGCCATTGACCCTACTCCTATGTAAATGCTTAAAATTTATTTCTTTAAGCTTTTCAAAACATCGAATGGATTCGGTTTCTCTTCCACAATAGCTTCTTCTGGAAGTTCACCAAACACCATGTTATTTGAGTTAACGCTACAATCTGCGTCGTCATGCATTGCTATTTGAGGCAGGTTTAAGATGAACTCGTCTTCAACTAGTCGTATCAAATCTACTTCACCGTATTCATTAAGATCTACCAAATCATAATCTTCAGGTGCTTCCTCTTCACTTTTCTCACTAAAATAAGGAGTATAAGTAAATTGGACTTCGCACTCATGTGCGAAAGATTCGTTACAACGTTGACACTCTAAGTCGACTTCGATGTTAGCTTTACCAGAGATAACAACTAATCGCTGTTCATCATGCCCAAAGGACAATGATACGTTCGCATCGCGTTTTACGCTTTCAACTGACTCGTGAAGACGCTTGAATAAACTCACTTGGATGATGCCATCTAAATCGAGTCTTTTCTGTGCTGTCTTGGACGGATCAACCGTTCGCGGTATTTTTACCTTCTGCATAGGGCGCGAATATTATCTTCCAAATCAAATTTAGTCAAAGAAAAAGGCAAAAAAGTTGTACTTTTTTCACCTTACGTTTAAGAATCTCCAGATTACTCTAAAAACCACTTAAATGATAAAAAAATGATAGCAAAAATGGAACCAATTCAATTGATCCTCGCTTCAACATCGCCTTATCGAGCTGAGTTACTTGCCAAGTTAGGGCTGCCGTTTATTGCAAAGTCACCCCACTTTGATGAAACTGCACACCCTAATGAGTCACCACACGACTTAGTAAAGCGATTAGCACTAGGAAAAGCCGAAGCGCTATCACATGAACCCAACTCACTCGTCATTGGTAGCGACCAAGTATGTGTGATTGATGGCAGCATAATAGGTAAGCCGTTAACTCGCGAAAATGCGATTAAACAACTCTCAGCACAAAGTGGGAAAACCATCCGTTTTTATACCGGCTTAGCGCTCTACGATACCGTTAATCATCAATCTCAAGTATGCGTCGACACGTTTGATGTCACATTCAGGCAATTGAACCTGCAGCAGATCACCCGATATGTCGATATAGAACAACCACTGCAATGCGCTGGCAGTTTTATGAGTGAAGGTTTAGGCATCAGTTTGTTCGCATCCATGAATGGTAAAGATCCCAACACACTCGTTGGTTTACCACTAATTGAGCTTGTCTCGATGCTAGAAAAACATGGAGTATCGCCATTAAGTTAGCCGTATCGTTCGATTACGCGCAACCATTGATTAGGCTAAGCATTGACAATAGTCACTGGCAGTTAGACAAGCCGACAGGGTTCGAACTGACAACGCTAAAGCGTGTCAGCAATTGACTGTCTTAACGATGCGAGCAATACCACTAAGGTCATATTGCTCGAATCATGTCATATTGCTCGAATCATCAACGTGTTATTTTAAACGAGAAAGAGCTTGAGTTAGTTTAGGCTCCATCTCTGCATGTATCTCCATACGCTCTTCAGTCGCAGGGTGCACAAATATAATATTTGCGGCATGCAAGAACAGACGATTAAGACCCACCTTCGCGGTGTAAGCATCAAAACGGCGGTCACCGTAACGATCATCCCAAGCAATCGGATGACCCGTATATTGAGCGTGCACACGAATTTGGTGAGTGCGTCCGGTAATCGGACTCGCCTGAACCAGCGTCGCGTCTTCAAATGCTTGAAGCACTTTAAAACGAGTTTCTGACGCTTTGCCATTCGGGTTCACTCGTACAATGCTGTTTACTTCGTTTTTCAACAGCGGCGCTTTCACCACTTTGCAGCTTGGCTTCCAATTTCCCATGACAAGTGCAAAATAATATTTCTGTACGGTTTTCTCTCTAAACTGCGCTTGCAAATGTCTCAATGCAGACCGTTTTTTTGCCACCAAAAGAATACCGGAAGTATCCCGGTCAATACGATGAACTAATTCGAGAAAGCGAGCTTGAGGACGCAACGCCCTAAGCGCCTCAATGGCCCCAAACTTCAAACCACTGCCGCCGTGGACTGCCGTACCGGATGGCTTGTTTAGAATCAATAGATGATCGTCTTCATGGATAATAAACGATTCCAACTCTGCGACTTTATTCAACTTAGTGCTCACTGGCGCCTCGTCGTCTTTTTCCTCAATCGTCACAGGTGGAATTCGAACGATATCCCCCGCTTGAAGCTTGTATTCCGCTTTAACTCTTTTTTTGTTAACGCGAACTTCTCCCTTGCGGACAATTCGATACACCACACTTTTCGGTACACTTTTTAATTGGTTGCGCAAAAAGTTATCAATGCGCTGACCAGCCATATCGTCGTCTATATCGACAAATTGGACTTTAGTTCTTATTTCACTCATTTGGCGATTATAACACCCAAAGCGTCAAGAAAATAACGCTTTCTTCTACCTAACCCCGCCTGATTACCCACGCACCAATTCATCGCAAGCTCGTTTAACGTAGCATGGACAAGCTGTGGATAAATTTCATCCAATTTGCACGAAGAAAAATGAGCATTAGTAAAATAAGACGAAAATTCAGACAATTAGTCGACTTTGAAACACTTTAAAGCTGTTTTTTTCTGTGGTTTGTCGTAAAGCTGATTGCCGATAAATCCTTGCACTGCTATAGTTCACAGCTGCGTAGGATGATTAGATTGTATTTTACTATTTATCAGCATTATCCATACGTAATCTACACCATGAGTAGAGCCCTTAATATTGAGACGCTGCGTACGGCATAAGACGTTGATAATTAAGGCAGCCTTGTCATCTACTCACGTATTCGTGTTTTGAGTATTACCGCCATATGCGGATCACCCAAGTAGAACTTGTGTGATGACTGTAGTGCCCCAGAGCATCCCCTCCAGCCGGGAGGCTGCATTTATTAGCCATGGGATCAGGCACCACGAGGTACGACCTCTGTGACAAGAGCAACGATGAAAACAAAGAAAATAAAACGAGAATTTCCGTAATGAAAAGAATGTTAATCAACGCAACTCAAAAAGAAGAGTTGCGTGTCGCTCTGGTTGATGGCCAGCGACTATTTGACCTTGATATTGAAAGTCCTGGTCACGAATCAAAAAAAGCAAATATCTATAAAGGTCGTATCACACGAGTTGAGCCTAGCTTAGAGGCCGCATTCGTTGACTATGGCGCTGACCGCCACGGCTTCCTCCCTCTTAAAGAAATTGCACGCGAATACTTCCCAGCTGGTTATACCTACCAGGGTCGCCCAAGCATCAAAGATGTCTTGAAGGAAGGCCAAGAAGTTATCGTGCAAGTTGAAAAAGAAGAGCGTGGTAGCAAAGGCGCGGCACTCACAACCTTTATTTCACTCGCAGGTAGCTACCTAGTATTGATGCCAAATAACCCAAGAGCTGGCGGAATTTCTCGTCGCATCGAAGGTGATGAACGCACAGAACTTAAGGCAGCACTAAGCACGCTTGAACTACCACAAGGTATGGGGTTAATTGTCCGTACTGCAGGTGTAGGCAAAAGTGCCGAAGAGCTAGAGTGGGATTTAAAATTCCTTCTCAATAACTGGGGCAACATTAAAAATGCTTCAGACGCTAACCCTGCACCTTTCCTCATTCACCAAGAAAGTAACGTCATTGTCCGTGCTTTACGTGACTACCTACGTCGCGATATTGGTGAGATCCTAATTGATAGCAACACAATCTACGAACGTGCAAAACAACACATTGAGCACGTCCGTCCAGATTTTGTCAGCCGCGTTAAAAAATACGACGGTGAAGTGCCACTGTTTAGTCATTATCAAATCGAAAGCCAAATCGAGTCTGCGTTCCAGCGTGAAGTTCGACTCCCATCTGGTGGTTCAATTGTTATCGACCCAACAGAAGCATTGACCTCTATCGATATTAACTCAGCTCGTGCAACAAAGGGCAGCGATATCGAAGAAACAGCACTTAACACCAACCTAGAAGCTGCTGACGAAATTGCTCGTCAACTTCGTCTACGTGACCTAGGTGGTTTGGTGGTTATCGACTTTATCGATATGACACCAGTGCGTCACCAAAGAGAAGTAGAGAACCGCCTGCGTGAAGCCGTCCGTATCGATCGTGCTCGCGTTCAAATCGGTCGTATCTCACGCTTTGGTTTACTTGAGATGTCTCGCCAACGTTTAAGCCCATCATTGGCTGAAGCGAGTCACCACATTTGTCCTCGCTGTACGGGTACCGGTGTGGTTCGTGACAACGAATCCCTAGCACTTTCTGTCCTTCGTTTAATCGAAGAAGAAGCGCTAAAAGACAATACTTGCCAAGTCCTAGCGATTGTACCGGTACCAATTGCCTCTTACCTTCTTAATGAAAAACGCCGTTCTGTCAATCACATCGAACGCGTGCAAGAAGTTAAGATTACTATTGTTCCAGACTCTGATATGGAAACGCCTCATTTCGAGGTAATTCGTGTCCGTGATGGCGAAGAGCATGACCTTCTTTCTTACCTACTTCCTAAGAAGATCGACGCGCTTAAAGAAGCCGAGAGCAAAGAAGTTCCTGAAACTGAAATCAAGCCACGTAAGATCGAGCAACCTGCTGTTCAAGGTTTTGCAACGCCGGCACCAACACCAACGGCACCAAAGCCTGCCCCTAAAGCAAAAGCGGAAGTGGCAAAAGACAGCAATGAACCTGGCTTAGTGTCGCGTTTCTTCTCGGCTATCAGTGCTTTCTTCTCTTCGACTGAAGAACCGAAGAAAGAAACCGAAGAACCAGAGAAAAAAGACACTCAACGTAACGACAAGCCACGTCGTAACAACCGTAACGACCAACGCCGTCGTAATAACCGTGATTCTCGCGACAATCGCGATTCTCGTGACAATGACCGCAACAGGAATCGTCGTAAGCCGACTCAAGAAAATGACACTGCGAAAGAGCAAGCGGATACGGCTCAAGAACCTCGCAAGCCACAAAATCGCCGCAATAAGCCTCAAAATCGTCGCAATAAGTCACAACGCGAAGATGTAGCGAATAAGTCAAAGGTCGAAGAGCAAGGTCAGCAAATCGCAGCCGAGGTTCAAGCTGAAAAAGCCGCCCCTCGCGCGGAAGAGAAAGCACCTCGTACCGAAGAGAAGACTGCGAAGATCAAAGAGCGCCGTCAACGTCGTAAGTTGACCAAGCAAATTCGCACCAAAGATCAAAACGCTCAGCAAGAAGTTGAACCTGCAGTTCAAGCCGTTGAGAGCGCAAAAGCACAAGACGATAAAGTAGTACAGACGACTCAGGCTGTTGAAGCCGTTGTTGATGCTGCTCAAACAGATGCACCTGCAAAAGAAGAAGGCAAACAGCGCCGAAACCGCCGTTCACCTCGTCATTTGCGAGCAAGCGGACAACGTCGTCGTCGTGGTCGTGACCGTCGTCCAAATCCGTTTAGACTAAGAAAAGGTGGCGTTGCCTCTCCTGAGATGGCAATGGGTAAAGTAATGCCAAGCTACGGTATTATCAAACCAGCACCAAAAGCCAAAACACAAAAAGAGCAAGTGAATGACGTAACCATTCCAATGATCACTTCAGGTGTATCTCGCCCTGAAATGGCAATGGGTAAGGTGATCATC
Source organism: Vibrio sp. 10N.286.49.B1 (assembly GCF_002873335.1). GTDB lineage: Bacteria > Pseudomonadota > Gammaproteobacteria > Enterobacterales > Vibrionaceae > Vibrio. The sequence continues at coordinate 94,704 of NZ_MCUW01000089.1, forward strand.
CTAAGCTCTGCAGTTATCGCTGAAGCGAACGTTGCTAAAGCAGCAGCGGTACAAGCCGCTGTGGTTGAGCCTAAGGTTACAGAAGCGGCAGTTGTCGAAGTGAAAGCAGTTGAGACAGCTCAGGTTGTCGACACACCAGCTGTCGAAGCGCCGAGTGTTGAAACCGTTATCGTTGAAACCCCAGTAACTGAAGTGCCTGCTGTTGACGTTCCGGTTGTTGAAAAGCACATCGTTGAAGAACCAACTGTTGAAGCGCCAGTTGCTGAAACCGTCACCCCAGCTGTAGAAGCGAAAGCTGAGCCGGTTAAAAAAGCGGTAGCGAAAGCGAAACCAACAAAGATCACAGCCAAAGGGCACGCAAGTGCAGGAATGGCGAAGGCTCCAGGTCAAGCTGAGCTAGGTCAAATTGAAATTAAAGCCGCAGCACTTAAAACCGAACGCTACACACCAAAAGGTGCAGGTAGCCAGGTGGCACGAAGTAGTGCTGGTGCAGGAATGACTAAACCTAACTATTAATTAAGTTAAGTCATTAGCAATGTAAGATGGGCTGCCTTTGGGTAGCCCTTTTTTTATGCTAATTTAATTCGACACATTTCGTTTCATTATTGAACTTCTCCTCACATTTCTGTAGCATGCGCAACCTTGTCCTTTTCATTACCAATACGCCATATCTTTGTCACATGATAAGTAGATAATGACAGTAATTAGCTTTGAATTGCCGCAAATTTTGCAGCAACACCCCTTTTTAATAATGTCGTCGCTTGCGCTGTTTGGAATGGATTTTTATCCAACACAACTATTGAATTGAATCCTATGTTTGAGTTTCCACAATTTTCGAAGCACTCCGTTAAAAACGATGTGTTATCAGGGCTAACCGTAGCCTTAGCGTTAGTACCCGAAGCGGTAGCTTTTGCTTTCGTCGCAGGGGTTGACCCGATGGTAGGCCTTTATGCGGCCTTTATCGTGGGCCTAATCACCTCTATTTTTGGTGGTCGCCCGGGTATGATATCTGGTGCAACGGGTGCAATGGCGGTAGTAATGGTGAGCTTAGTGGCCACCCATGGGGTGCAATATCTATTTGCGGCTGTTATGTTCGCTGGCTTTTTGCAGATTACCGCCGGTTTATTTAAGCTGGGTAAATTCATTCGCATGGTGCCACACCCCGTCATGATTGGTTTTGTTAACGGCCTAGCGATTGTTATTTTCCTTGCTCAAATGGGGCAATTTAAAGCCCCCGATATCAATGGTGTTATGACCTGGTTGCCACAAGGGCAAATGATCATCATGTTAGGCCTAGTCGCTTTAACTATGGCTATCATTCATTTCTTACCAAAACTCACCACCGCCGTCCCTTCATCACTTGTTGCAATAGTCGGTGTTACTGCTCTAGTGCACTTGTTAGGGTTAGAAACCCGTACGGTCGTTGATTTCCTTAGAACGATGTCTGGTGACGTCTCAGCCACGCTAGCAGGCTCGCTGCCGACTTTCTCCATCCCAGCGGTTCCGTTCACGCTTGAAACCTTTAACATCATTCTTCCATACGCCATCATCTTAGCCGCTATCGGTTTGATTGAATCATTACTGACTCTAACGGTACTTGACGAGATGACTAATACTCGTGGCCAATCAAACCGTGAATGTGTTGGTCAAGGTCTTGCGAACGTTACCTGCTCCGTATTCGGTGCTATGGGTGGTTGCGCGATGATTGGACAGTCAATGATTAACGTCAACTCCGGTGGTCGTGGTCGTTTATCTGGAATTGTTGCCGCTGGTGCTCTACTGTTCTTCATTTTATTTGCTTCCGCAATGATTGAAATGATCCCTCTAGCTGCACTGGTTGGTGTCATGTTTATGGTGGTTATCGGTACATTCGAATGGGCGACGTTCAAGCTTGCTCGTCGTGTACCAAAACAAGATTTCTTCGTCATCGTCCTAGTCACGGTTGTTACCGTTCTAACAGACCTTGCTGTTGCCGTTGCGATTGGCGTTGTTGTCTCTGCGCTGATGTTTGCTTGGCAACACGCGAAGCATATCTATGCAAGTAGCCACACCAATGAGGAAGGCTCAAAAGAATATAAGGTGAATGGCCCTATCTTTTTCGGTTCTGCCGCTAACTTCCTAGAGTTGTTTGATGCGCCTAACGACCCGCAAGATGTGATTGTTGATTTCGCTCAATCACGCGTCGCTGACCACTCAGCCATTGAAGCTATTGAGACCTTGGCAGAGCGTTATAACGCAGTAGGTAAAACCTTACACCTAAGGCACCTTAGCCCTGACTGCCGTGCGCTGCTGCAAAAAGCAGGAAGCCTAGTTGAGATTAACGTTAAAGAAGACCCAAGCTACAAAGTGGCTACGGACATTCTTGCAGGTTAACGAACGGCGGTTAGCGAGGATTAAAAATCTCGTGTAATACAAAAATAATAAGGGACCACGAGGTCCCTTATTATTTGATGGCTACATAGTAAGATTCTTTGGAAGCAAACCATCAAGCGCTTAACTATCCGCAACCTTCATTCTTACAATATCAGCCTGATCCACTGAAAATTGCTTTTTCAATTCTGATTTAGATTTGAAGGATATTTCCCCTCCTGCCGCCACTGACATGTGTTGCGGGTCAACATTATGCTTCGACTGATACAACATCACTGCCTGCATACAAGAATCTTTCTGTTCTTGTGACAAAGCTGCACCCTCTGGCCACCTGCCAGTCTCACATGCATAAATAAGGCGGTCATAGACATCAGGTGTCATTGCGTTTAAGAGTTGCTCTACATCCATTCTGAACCTTCTTTTTCTCAATATTACAGTGGCGCAAAAACTGAGTTCTGCGAGGTTAATTCCTTACTGGAACCATAACCTGATGATACACTGAGTCAAGTTGAGCTCCATCATTCAGTGTTTCTGATCACAAGTAAATCAATGAAAATACATTACGCCGTACTCTTACTCGCTTCCTCTTCTCTTTTAACAGGTTGCTTTGAATCTAGAAAAAACACCGACCAAGTATGTTCGTCAGAACCTGGGCTTGAATGTTCATCACTTAATGTCAACGATGGACAATGTCGAATCGCGCGCACCGACTTGATCTGGCATCGTTACGAGACATTAGATACTTTTACTGAGCCCTCTCAGATCGAAGAATTTTATTTACTTCGAGAATATCGGAAATGCTTAGAGCTTGCGTCGCAAATACAGCCTATTGAGCAAGCCGCATTAAAAGAAAAGCGCTTTAATGCTCTTGTTTACGCCATAGATGAGCAAATGCGAATACAAACCAAACTGATGTCATCGACTAAGCCCGAGACATTATATTTTTTATGGAGTGAGACGGGCAATACCATGGCAAAGAGGCGCTTTCTTGCAATGGAAGGCGATGCTGCATTGGAAACAGCAGCAATGCAGTACGCATTAGCCACTTACTACATCTCACGAGACAAGTTGAAAACACACGAATTATTAGTCCATTCATTGGAGCTATCTTCCGATGGAAATATCAATACTGATGCACTTAAATCTTTGGCGAGTGTTAATTACACGTTATCACGTCCACGCGAATCCTATCTTTGGACCATGGTCGGCAAGCAATTCAATATCCCTATTGTTTCTGACAATGAATTAAAGCGATTGTTTGCTCTAAATCATGACGAATATCGTCAACTTGATGAACAAGCTGAGGCGATTGTGTCGTCTCTGGAATCAGGAGCCTTTAATCGCAGCCAATCACTCACGACTCTTTCAAACTAAACCCACGTACCGTTGAGACCACTACCCTTTACAATTTTTAGCCTCTAAAACGAAAAACGCGCGCCTGCGCGTTTTCTTAGTCAATACTGATTTGTAATAATGATACAATCGGCCGATTAAAATCTGTTTTAACTTTCACTTTTGTTGAAAATTAACGACACAGAGTTAACGCAATAACGTTCCCCTGTTGTTTTTGGACCGTCTTCAAATACATGCCCTAAATGACTATCACATGTGCTACAACGTATTTCTACTCTCACCATACCGTGACTCGTATCATCAATATAACGAATAGCATCGCTGCGTAGCGGCGCATCAAAACTCGGCCAACCACAGCCAGAGTCATACTTGTTGTTTGATTCAAACAGTGCAACACCACAACAAGTACAGCGATAAAGGCCGCTATCTTTATTGTGTAACAAGGTACCACTGAATGGTGCTTCAGTGCCCTGTTGTCGACAGACTCGATACTGTTCTTCCGTCAGCTCATCACGCCAGTCTGCATCAGTCTTAGTCACCGTTTTTTTTTCATCACTCATGACCTTTACACTCCCTTTTTTATTGACTACATTTTACTCACTCTGAGATTGTTCAAAGAGTAAACTTTGCTGTAGCACGCTGTTTAACTATATGACGCCGTCTGTTTCAAATATGTTAACCCAGCTAACCACAAAGGTTAAACACATAATTTTAACATTACAGAAATACAACTAAAGTTCAAAAAACAGTCACTTATTACTAAACGTTAAGAAATCCGACACTTTTTTTTGACTTTAAACAAATTAATTTCGATTATCTATTGAAGTTAGTGACTGGATTCTGTAATTTTACTACCAGTTATCTTAAAACAGAAATTAAGTTGTGGAGCAACATAATGACTATCAAAGTAGGTATTAACGGTTTTGGCCGTATCGGTCGTTTCGTATTTCGTGCAGCGCAAGAGCGCAACGATATCGAAGTAGTAGGTATTAACGATCTAATCGACGTTGAGTACATGGCATACATGCTTAAGTACGATTCAACACACGGCCGTTTCAACGGTACTGTTGAAGTTGAAGGTGGAAACCTTATCGTTAACGGTAAAACTGTACGTGTTACAGCAGAGCGCAACCCAGAAGATCTTAAATGGGATGCAATCGATGTTGACGTAGTTGCTGAAGCAACTGGTCTTTTCCTAACTGATGAGACTGCACGTAAGCACATCACTGCTGGTGCTAAGAAAGTTGTTCTAACTGGCCCTTCTAAAGACGCAACTCCAATGTTCGTTATGGGTGTGAACGATTCAACTTACGCTGGTCAAGACATCGTTTCTAACGCTTCTTGTACTACTAACTGTCTAGCACCTGTTGCTAAAGTTCTTAACGACAAGTTCGGTATCGAATCTGGTCTTATGACAACAGTTCACGCAACTACAGCAACTCAAAAAACTGTAGATGGTCCTTCAGCGAAAGACTGGCGCGGTGGCCGTGGTGCTTCTCAAAACATCATCCCATCTTCAACTGGTGCAGCTAAAGCAGTAGGCGTTGTTCTTCCAGAACTAAACGGCCTTCTAACTGGTATGGCTTTCCGTGTACCAACTGCTAACGTATCTGTAGTTGACCTAACTGTTAACCTTAAGACTGCTGCATCTTACGAAGCAATCTGTGCTGCTATGAAAGAAGCATCTGAAGGCGAGCTTAAAGGTGTTCTAGGTTACACTGAAGACCAAGTAGTATCACAAGATTTCATCGGTGAAGTTCAAACTTCAGTATTCGATGCTAAAGCTGGTGTTGCTCTAACTGACAAATTCGTTAAAGTTGTATCTTGGTACGACAACGAAATCGGTTACTCAAACAAAGTTCTAGACCTAGTAGCTCACATCTCTAAGTAATGTAAGCATCTAGCTCCAACTTTAAAAAAGGCGACTCTTAGGGTCGCCTTTTTTGTACCCAAAAAGTGTGTATTCCTATTCTGAGGTGTCAAAATATGGACTTTAATGCCCTACCCGCATCAACAGTACTTTCCGATTTCGTGACTATCACCCAATACGGCGACAATAAAATTGTTCGCGTTATTCACCCTAAAGCGTCGGCTGCTATCTCCCTTCATGGCGGACACGTTCTTTCTTATCAACCAACAGGTCAAGACGACTTAATCTGGATGAGCAAAGACGCTATCTACGACAATACAACCGCATTGCGTGGTGGTATTCCGATATGTTGGCCTTGGTTTGGACGTATCGCGGCCCCTGCTCATGGTTTTGCTCGCACGACTGAATGGGCGCTACTTGAGCACCGTGAAAATGATGACGGTGTGATTATTAGCCTAGGTCTTAGCGACTCTGAAGCCACACGAAGCATTTGGCCTCACCAGTTCTCGTTGGTATTAAATGTCGAGATTAACGATGAATTACGCGTGACACTCAGCGCGACGAATACTGATAATGCACCATGGGTTTTCTCCGGAGCACTTCATACTTACCTGAACGTTGGTGATATTACTGCAACGGAAGTCACTGGAATGGGACCAACTTATATTGACAGCCTGCTTGAGGGAAAACGCTGTGAAGGCGGCGCTTCCTTAACGCTTACTGATACTATCGACCGTGTATACACCAGCCCTGAAACTGAAATACTGGTTAATGATCGCGCAATGAAACGATGCCTGTCAGTGAAGAACCAAGGTCACAACTCAGCCGTATTATGGAACCCATGGGCGGCAGGAGCTCAAGCGATGGGCGACATGAATGATGATGGTTATCAGTCGTTCTTATGTGTTGAGTCAACATTGCATGCCCCTTCACTACAACAAGGCCAACAAGTTGCTCCCGGTGAAACTTACCAGCTATCCACGGTGATCGGAAAGCAATAAAATCACACACGCATAATTGCGAACCATTAACGATATGGTTAGACTTAGCAAAATTTTTCATGAGTCTAACCGTATGTCTTACCAATGCCCTCTTTGTCATCTTCCATTGTTACAGCGCGAGCGCCATTTCGCTTGTGAAAACCGTCATCAATTTGATATGGCAAAAGAAGGTTACGTGAACTTGATGCCCGTTCAGCACAAACAATCAAAAGACCCCGGTGACAACAAAGAGATGATGCAAGCAAGACGCACCTTTCTCGCTCATGGTTTTTATGCGCCAATGCGTGATGCCGTCGCGCAATCTTTGCTAACTCACACTCCATCAGGTCCATTAAATGTCCTCGATATTGGATGTGGAGAAGGGTATTACACCCATCATTTTGCTCAACATCTCACTGATCAATTAATGACGGGACAAGGAGTCGCTGAACGAGCGACTGAGGTTAATGTTTACGGCTTAGATATCTCCAAAATAGCAATCCGTTATGCCGCAAAGCGATATTCTAATGTGGCCTTTTCTGTTGCTTCAAGCCATCGTTTACCCTTTGCCGATGAGACTCTCTCTGCCATTATTCGAATCTACGCACCATGTAAGCAAGAAGAGCTGGTGCGTTGCCTGAAAGATAATGGCATCGTGATCACTGTCACACCTGGCGCTCATCACCTCTATGAATTACGAGAACTGATTTATACGGATGTACGCTTACATGATGAAGAGGTCGAGGACCTTTCTCAGTTCAAACTTATTTCGGAAGATAAGCTAAACTATGTAATGAACCTTTCTGGGGAACAAGCCTATGATTTACTCCAAATGACCCCGTTTGCTTGGAAAGCCACAGATGAACTTCGAGCAACGTTAAAGGGCACCGATCAGTTTGCATGCCAAGCGGACTTTATCGTCAGGGTATTCAAAAAATCATAATGCAAATAGTTATCAATTAGATTGAATCCAGTCTCTATCTCGATTATCATCTTTCTTCCCTAATAGCCGGCGATATCGTTGGCTATTTTTGTTTAGGAATTCGCTAATATTATGAAACTATTATCTATTGCTATCATCGCTTCATTCCTTACAGGGTGCGCGACATCAACAAAGACGCCGGTATCACCGACCGCTGCGGCAACACCAATAGAAATTGTACCAGTAGAAGCAGCGTCAATTGAGACGTTCTACGACTACCAGCTTTACACCGCACATGGTGAACCTGTCTCAATACACGCACTTCCAATCGCATTAGCGAATGCAGATGTCATATTAGTTGGCGAATGGCACACACACCCAGGTATCCATCGCTTTCAAACCGACCTACTGCGCGTATTATCGAAATCCAATCGCAGTGTAGCGTTATCAATGGAGCAGTTTTCAAGACCATCACAAACCATCATCGATGAGTACTTAGCCAGTGAAATTGGTGAACAAACCTTAATGTCCCAAGCCAACGCATGGCCTAATTACGAAAGCGATTATCGACCGCTTGTCGAGTTAGCTAAGCATAATCAATTGGATGTTATCGCAAGTAACGCACCAAAGCCCACAGTACGCTGTATCGGCCGCCTGGGCTTAGCTTACCTCGACAAGCTCGACGCCACCGAACGTAACTATGTGGCAGAAAACATTGATACGTCTGAAACGCCGTATAAAGAAAAGTTCATGCGTTCGATGCATCATGGCAACATCGACCAAACCAATAAACAGTACGCCGCTCAACTCACTTGGGACGCGACCATGGCCGAAAGTATTGTCGACTACTTAGAGAGCAACCCAAATTCTCAGGTAATGCATATCGCCGGGAAGTTTCACATTGAAAATGGACTCGGTACCGCCGATCAGATACGCAAGCTGAACCCTAATTTAACCATCGCTGTCATTAACCCTGCTTCCGAATTAATGACGGCAGATTCCGATGCCAATAAGTCCGATATGCAGCTATTAGTCCTTTCTCCTCCCGTCAGATATGTCAAAAAAGAAAATAGAATGAATGCGTACAAACACCTAAAGGTAAGAAATGACGACTTGCAGTGCCAAACGGACACCATTAAATAACCATTATGGTTAAGTAGGTAGGTCGTCAAAATGGTTAAATAAATGGCTTAAAATTTGCTTGCGTTTAATTCAGAGTGAACCATTCACACCACTGATGAAAAAGATTAAAGTTTATCCCATCAGTGGCGATACAGTAATTGATAGCGGTGAGGGAGTACCAGCATGCAAGGCATCAATTCTAATCTGAATCAAACGACACATATTCCAAGCTCCAACGTCAATAAATCGGCACTAGTATCAGGTCCTATTGAAAACGGCAAACCTTTGCCGACATCAGACTCGGAAACCGTTCACTTTTCTTCGCAAGCCAAGCTCGCTTTAGAAGAAGACAACAAATCCAGCAAAGACAAAGAAGAAACCATGGGAAGCACAATGCAATCATTCGCTCATGGCGCATTAGGCATGGATCACCCTGACGACTTGGAAGAACAAAAAGACGAATCTTATTCCGCCGGTCAGTACGTCTCTGCAGCCGTTACGGTTGGCGCATTACTGCTCGCTATCGTCTAACGTCTATCGTCTATCGTCTATCGTCTATCGTCTAACATCTCGCAAACAGCTTTACGTCTCCTACTTATCATCACGACAAACAATCGTGTTTGTCGTCACGGTGTGTTCGACTAGATAATCAACAGTCATTTACTGACATGACTGTTGACTATGGAACGTTACTTTAAGCTTATTGATAAGCCGACTTTTTTTGGTGCTATTGCACTGCTTTTCTCCGTTATTATTCCTTTAATACTCTTTCCAGAACAAGGCGCTGAAATCATTTCGCAAGCCAAGCTTGTGATGACAGACAAATTTGGATTCTTGTACTTATCCCTTGGTCTCGCCGCCCTTTTCTTCATGATTTTCATCATTTTTAGCGATATTGGCCAAATCAAACTTGGTGATACCGATGAACAACCTGAGTTTAAAACATCGTCGTGGGCTGCGATGTTATTTTGCGGTGGTATCGGCGCCAGTATTTTATATTGGGGTTGTATCGAATGGGCGTATTACTACCAATCCCCTCCTTTCCAGTTAGAGTCAGGCAGTGAAGAAGCGGTACGCTGGGCCGCCACTTACGGCATATTTCATTGGGGACCGATAGCGTGGTCCATTTACCTTATCCCTGCGATCCCCATTGCGTATTTTTTCTATGTTCGTAAAAAGCCGGCCCTAAAAGTATCCAGCGCTCTCATTCCTGTGCTCGGTGAAAAACACAGCGATGGTGCATTAGGTAAACTGATTGACGTCTTGTTTATCTTTGGACTACTTGGTGGTGCCGCCACTACCCTCGGTTTGGCCGCCCCGCTGATTAGCGAAGGATTAAATGTTCTCTTTGGCTTACCACAAAATACCTACTCTCAGATCGGCGTGCTGGCAGTGTGTACGGCTATTTTCGCCTATTCTTCTTTTGCAGGTATGGAAAAAGGCATCAAAATCCTCAGCAATATTAATTTCTGGGGTGCCATGCTACTGCTCGCCCTTGTACTCATTTTAGGCCCGACGATATTCATACTCGAAACGGGGTTAGATTCCATCGGTCGCATGATGTCCAACTTCTTTGTGATGGCAACATGGGCAGAGCCATTTGGTGGATATGGTACATTCGACGATACGCACTTCCCACAAGACTGGACCATTTTTTATTGGGCGTGGTGGCTAGTATTCGCCCCAAGCATGGGTCTGTTTGTCGCGAGGATTTCTAGAGGGAGAACCATCAAGCAAATGGTGGCTGGCGCTTTATTTTTCGGCTCATGCGGTTGCTTCTTATTCTTCATTATCCTCGGTAATTACGGATTGTCTCTGCAACTATCTGGACAGCTTGATATTGTCAGCATTTTAAACACCTATGGCCCGACAAAAGCGATCTTCTCAATGCTTTCAGAGCTGCCATTTTCGTGGTTTATCATCTTATTATTTACCTTGCTGTGCATTATCTTTACCGCAACTACATTTGATTCCATTTCCTATATCCTAGCGTCCGTCGTGCAGAAAGATGTCACCCAGGAGCCAATGCGATGGAACCGCTTATTTTGGGCATTTACACTGAGCTTTATGCCTGCCGTACTCATGTTTTTAGGTGGCTTGGATACACTACAAACCGCGGCTATTGTTGGTGGTTTGCCGCTGTTGGTTATCGCAGTAATGCTAATGATGTCCGCGGTTAAAGCCGCAACATTGGATATTCGTCATCAAGAAGACTACGTCGAACCAACCATCAACATAGAAGAGCTACCAGAGTTTGATCCTTGGTCGACCGAAGGCGTTGCCCTGGCGCATTTTGAGAAATGCCGCGATCTTGCACAAAACGCGGCTGATGAGGAACGTGTTGCGATGCAAGACTTATTTAAAGTCAAGAAAACTATTCGAGCCTACGCATTAGAGCATGCCGCCGATGAACATGCCATCCCTCAAGAGCTTCTCGATGAGCTAGAGCTTAAACTAAAAGCATTGTCTGATGCGACTTCGTTAAAAGCACAGTCTTCTCAATCGGCACAAGAAGCTCGCGTACAATTTAGCGAAGCCTGCTCCGCTAACTAGTCTCACCTATAAGTGGGGTAATCCCAAATAGTAAAGCCCACAGGCTAGTCAGTCTGTGGGCTTTTAAATTCAAATCAACTTTGTGGTGCTAAGAATCAAGCGTAGTAATTAACGATTTGGATGGTTGAGAATGTGATCCTCCCAATCAATAACATCAATTTCATACACGACTTTATTTCTCACACTTTCGCCTGCAGCATGCATTGCTGTTTTGGAACCCGTAATAAGCGGATGCCATTGTGGTAGATTGTCACCTTGTGATAAAAGGCGATAAGCACATGTCTCAGGTAACCAATTAAACTCCGAAATCTTATCGCGAGTTAACTTAAGACACTCTTCACCAGATTCAAAACGATTCATGTAATCTTTGCATGAGCAGGTATCACTGTTTAACCAGCTGCACGCCACGTTAGTGTAATAGACATCGTCAGAGTCTTCATCCATGAGCTTATGGAGACAACATTTTCCGCATCCGTCACAAAGCGATTCCCATTGCTCTTCGGACATGTTCTCCAGCGGTGTTGTTTCCCAAAATGGTTTGCTCATGCTTACTACCTTATCGTTCTGTGGAGGCGTTTTATACCGTTAGTTAAGACAAACATCAAGTCATTCTCGATCACCTTAATGATTCAATTGTGTACAAGTGACGATGTTTTGGTACACTCTGCGCCCCATTACTTTTAGGTTATTAAGATGGATTGTCGATTAGGCTGCGGCGCCTGCTGTATTGCACCAAGTATTTCTTCTGCTATTCCAGGTATGCCAGATGGCAAGCCGTCGGGTGTACGCTGTATTCAGCTCAATGAAGACAATCTTTGCAAGCTCTTTGGCAAACCAGAGCGCCCTAAAGTCTGCCATGATTTTAAACCCTGCCCAGACGTATGTGGAAGTTCGAATCAAATAGCACTCAGTAACCTATTAGAGTTGGATAGGTTAACGTAGCAACAAAGTCGCGATTAACGCCAAAGCTTTATCGCGACATTACACTCACATCACATTGTTTAAAAAAACCATTTCATTCCTAGCTCAATACGAAGTTCATCATCCGCTTTATCTTCATGACCATTGGGTAAGATGACATCTGCGCTGCCATATTCAAATCTCGTCATTAACCATGTTTTTCGATCAGTGTTAATAGGAGCATTAATGAATAGACTGTATTTTAGAGACTCCATCTCAACCACGTCACCCGTCGTTTTAAAATATTCCGGCGAGAACTGGATAAACGCCCCACTGTCTCCAATCGCTTGAGTCAAATACAGGTTCAGCATCAAGCCATCAGCTTTCTCACCGAAAACCTCACCTACCGTATAAGCAATATTGGGAAAGATCATTGCCCCACCGGTATAGGTGGGGTTTATCAAACCAATCACCCCTAGAGAAAACAGTGTGGTATCGTCAAGCCCTGAGTCCATTTGCCCACCAGCCTCACCGTCTATATGTATGATATCAGTCGACACACCGATACGAGGCATCAACAGATTGTTCATTGCATGAACTTGAAAATACTGTGCACGACCTTTTTGGTAGTTAGTGCCTAATTTATGTTGTTCTTGCTGTTTAGCATCGTTGTTCCCAAACGTACCTTCAACAAAACCCGCAAATTGAATATCTTCATTCCACGATCCCGTCATCATGCCTGACATTCTAATATCAGCATTTGAATCGAGAAACACTGCAGCTTGTGTATAGACACGTGTAAGATCTGATGGGTCGATCACTTCATTTTCTTTCGCAATAGTGGTAATAGAGCATGTAGATAGCAAAGCGGTCGTTAAGAATATTTTTTTCATTATTATCGCCTAGTGGTCAGGATGAGGACTCTCTTGCAAGGCTTCCATGCAATTGAGGGTCAATTAATTCCTTTTCTGACTAGAGAATAAAAATGACTCGCTTATGTTAATACTTAAGTTTGTAGGGGGAAACCAACCAAAGCATGTAGTGCGCTTCAATTAGCTCAATTAACAGGCATTTCAATGGTAGGCCTTCATGAATACTTACAAAGTTGGAATATGAGGGATCAGGTGACATCCGAGTGAATGACAGTTAAACGGTATTAGGCAGAATTAAGCGTCTGTTAAACATCATCACAAACGCCAGCCATGCATAGTCAAGTTTGAATATACGGTTTCGCTGATTTTATCAAGGCCTGAATAGTGATATCAATTTCTTGCTGATATCTATTAGCCAGTCCATAGAAGATACAAATACCTTGTTGATAGTCATAAACTGCATCTTCAAGCGCCAAAGCTACGAGCTCGCCTCGTTTAACCCATGGCTCACCGACAGCAGCCGGCATAACCATCCAGCCCCCATTTTTTAAGCGACTTATAGCTAGCTCCATGCTACCAACTCTCTCAATGATATTGGCAACGGAGAAGCTAGCAAAGTCACCCTCTTGCGTCGCTTGGAGGCGCAATTGAGGCTCTAGACGCAAATCATTTAAGGACAACCCCTGTCGACGTACTAAGGGGTTCGTAACATGACAGTAGCACTTTATTGGTAGAGTACTGATAAAGTGAGATGCAAGGCGAGCCTTCGTTCTTGGGGCATTTTCAGTCGCCATAAGTGCTACTTGACAGCTTCCCTTCTCAATACTTTCGTAAGCCTCAGCTCGAGAAGCTGATAGACAGTGTACTGGCAATCGAGGATAAGCTCGTTGTATTATCGGCAAGGCATCCGAGAGCATAGCGATCGGAAGCATAGCATCATACATGATCACTAACTCATCCAATGGTTCTTCGTATAATGAATATGCTGCTAGTGAAAAATCGTCCGCCTGTTTACTTAAGTTTGTTGCTCTCGCTATCAACTTATGAGCGGCTGCCGTTGGGGTTGCTGTTCGACCTTTTATTTCAAACAATGAAACCCCAATTGCATCCTCAAGAGTAACAACGTGCTCCCGAATGGTACTGCGTTCTTTGGTCGCGATTCGAGCGGCTGCGCTATAGGAGCCATGTTGGTATACAAGAGTGAAGGAATGGACTTGTTCAATGGTTATCATGCTGCATCTCTTAACAAAAATCGAACGACCTACGTCGTAATCGCTTCAATATCTACAAGGTTCACGTCAATATTTCGACTGGCAAGGCGACTATTTATACCAAAACAAAAGCAGGCTTTAAGTATATCACTCAAGCCTGTAAACATTTGTCCAAAAACTCTGACCGCTAAAAGCAGTTCGTCATCACTGAGGTAGATTCAATCTTTCCGCTACTTTTCTGAAATATGCCGGCGCTTTGATTTCTCCGTAAGGTGCAACATAAGGTGTCGCGGAGAAATACACGGCTGCGAAATCTCGATTTGGGTCAACATAGATCCCTTGGCCTGTGTTCCCATGTTTATACATCGCGCCATCATCGAAAATGAAATCAAACTGATACCCCCCCTTCAACGGCTTCTCTCCGAATAGGCTCAATGCCTGCCCTTCTTTGGCACTGCCAATAAATGTCGCTGGGTCACCAGCATCTCTCAGGGCATCAAGGAGTGCTGGAGTCACGACTTGCTCATGGGCTACTTTATGCCAGCTCGGAGTATAAAGTGTTGCGTATTTCGCAAAATCTTCAAGTGTCGATGATACCATAGCCATATTCAAAGGTGTGCCATCTGGTGTAAGGTGAACTTGCAGCGGCATACGTGCTCCCAGTTTACCCCAGACACGCTCTTCCACAACATCGGACCAACGTTTACCCGTCACATCTTCAATCACCATACCCAGCACTTGTGTATTGAGCGACGAATAACGGAATCGATCCCCTGGTTTCTCATTGTTGAGCGGTTGTACCTCTTTGAGCACATCACGCCAACTTTCCAAATTGTTTCCTTTAGTCGTCCCTAAAGCTGCACTTACAAACCGAACAAACACTCCGTTGGGATCCAAAATTGATTGATTACTTTCTTCGTGATCCAAGCTTGCCGTATGATTTGCAAGGTGGCGTACTGTCACCCCATCCCACGCCGTGCCCTTCAATTCTTTTGCATAGGTCGTTACTGGTGCATCTAAGTTCAATAGCTTATCTTCATCCAGCATAGCAACAATCAAACCAGTGAGTGATTTGGATGACGACATCCAAATATGGTTATCAGTCGGCGTCATGCCAGGGTAAGCTTCATACACAACTTGCCCTTTATGAATCATCATGACACCTTGATGGCGAAAGGTTGAATGAAAAAAGTAATCATCCATTGCCACATCACCCTCGCTGTCTGTAGTGACCACTATATCGCCGATATCAGCATTTAAATTTCGCTCTAAATTGATTTGTTCTGAATGAGGATTAACCGTGTCCGTACGCATGAACGTTGACCAATTCGTTAAATAGTAAAGAGTATGGTCGCCTCCCATTTGAGCATGAAAACTTTCGAAACTATCATAGGCAACGTTAACAAATTCTGCAGAGAATGGCTGTTTTGCTGCACTAACAGGCAAAGTGACACTTGCACCGGGAGCTGCCAAATATTGCGCCAATGGGTGTTCATCTGCTGCAATAACTGGTGATGTCACTGTGACCAAAGATGAAATCGCAAAAGCTAAAGTTTTTATCGTAATGTTTTTCATATGAGTACCATTATTAAAATGGCTCCTATCACGGAGCAGAAAGCTTCATTTCACTTTAACAATCAGTTCGCGTTGTAAAACTCATATTTGTAGGGGAAACCAACTCAAATGACACCCTGCACATTGACTTAACTGCATCTCCACTACCATCTTAATAGATCCTAATTTGCCTCTATACCAACAAACTCAAACCTAGTATCTTGCTTGACAACATCTATTGGCACATCCTTTTTAAATAATAGGGTTAACATGACTGAAAAATACGAATTCCCGTCAACATTGTCAGTACATCAAGGATGGCAAAAAATACTTTCCGAATGCAATTACATACATCATTCTGCCTCCTTTACCTCCTCCCTTAGAACAACTTCAAACGGACGCCTCCATTTACACGATTTGAGAAGGTTGCTAACTAATTTGTGTCACCAAACGAAAGATAACATTATACCGATGAGAGTCGCGCAACACGTCACCCCTCTGACGTTTGGGTGTTACTCGCTCGCATTATGGACAGCACCCAACCTCAAATCTTTGCTAAAAAATGCGGCAGATTATTGCATTGTCGTGGCGTCGCCCATCCGTCTTCAGTACAAGGAAGACAAACAAGGAAACGCTGAGTTATGGGTTCTGGATAGCGAACCATTTAATCAGGAAAGTCGCGTCACCTACCTTGGCATCACTTTATTGATTTGTACCCTTGTCTCTATCATTCGACAGGTGACAAAAAACGAAACACTCCCAATCACCATTAAACTCAACGAACCCATACAATCAGACGCTTACACGGAACAACTTAAATTATTGACACAAACCACCATCTTTAACGGTGCGCCCGTTAGAAAGATCTGTGTCGACAAAAGCTATTTGAACGACCCACTTCCGACCCATGACAAAGCGCTTTATTTTGCTACGCTAACCTTAGTCAGAAAGGAATCAGAAGCGCTAGAAACCGGTGATTTAATTCTTCGCATTTACAATGCGTTAAACAACATCGAACGCTTGGAAAACCTATCAGGCTCAGGCTTAGCCAGTGCTCTCAATATGAACATTCGCACTTTGAATAGAAAGCTCTATGGCCTCAATACTAGCTATCGCGGCGTACTTGAGAAATACAAACTGGAGAAATCACTACACTTGCTCGAAGATGCTAATAACAATTTAACCGAAATTGCCTATCAATTAGGTTTCTCAGACCTTAGTACTTTTTCTCGCGCTTTCAAAAGATGGACAGGACAAAGCCCCATAAAATTTAGGCAGCAGAACATTTAATAGAAAGTAGCTATTTGAAGATCAAGTAGTTACTGATCTATATCAACGTTCAGTTCGAATGCACTTTCAGTCAAACGTTTGTCCTAAAATGCAAAGTTAGAACACATCTCCCTTGCTCTAATACCGATAGCTTATTTTTCTGGTTAATCCAGAGGTTAAAGATATTGGAGATTCAGATGTTAGAACAAAAACACAAAGTACTGTTTGAACCGATGAAAATTGGCTCATTAACCCTTAAAAATCGCTATTCGATGGCTCCAATGGGAACGTTAGGGTGTGTTGATGCCGATGGTGCTTATAACCATCGTGGTATTGAGTATTATGCGGCTCGAGCTCGTGGGGGTGTCGGACTCATCATCACTGGCGTTCAAATGGTTGAGAATGAACTTGAACAATTTCCGATGCCATCACTTCCTTGCCCCACTCATCACCCTACCGCCTATATTCGCAGTGCGAAGGAGATGACGGAGCGGGTCCATACCTACGGTACGAAAATTTTTGCTCAACTGACTGCGGGTTGGGGCCGTTCCTGTATACCAGGTTTTACCCCCATCGATAAGTCTATCGCTCCTTCCGAAGCACCAAATAGGTTCGACCCGTCCATAAAGCATCGTGAACTCACGACCAAAGAAGTCAAATATTTCATTTCTAAATTTATAGAGTCAGCCGTTATTGCCCAAAAGTCAGGATATGATGGGGTCGAAATTCACGCTGTACATGAAGGCTATTTACTCGACCAATTTACCATGGAGTTCTTCAACCAACGAACGGATCAGTACGGCGGAAGTTTCGAAAATCGGTATCGATTTGCGACCGAAATTGTACAAGGCATTAAAGCCGTATGTGGTCAGCAATTTCCAGTATCACTCCGTTATTCCGTTAAAGGCAACATGAAAGGCTTTGGTCAAGGTATTCTGCCAGGAGAATACGCAGAAGAGGTGGGACGTGATTTGGAAGAGGGACTTCAAGCCGCAAAATATTTGCAGGACGCCGGTTTTGATGCGCTCAACGTTGACGCAGGCACTTATGATTCTTGGTATTGGAATCACCCACCAAATTACTTCCAACCTGGAATGTACAAACCTTATTGTAAGGCAGTTTCGGAAGTCGTTGATATTCCGATTCTTATGGCTGGCCGCATGGAAGATCCAGACTTAGCTGCTCACGCTGTCACTACTAACATAGCTACAGGCATTTCGTTAGGCCGTCCTCTACTCGCCGATCCCGATGTTGTGAATAAGATTCGCCGCGGACGTTTTAATGAGGTTCGCCCTTGTTTATCATGTCACCTTGGTTGCTTGGGCCGCATGGCAGAAGTGGGCAACCTATCATGCGCAGTCAACCCTAGCTGTGGGCGAGAAGATGAGTTCAAGTTGCTACCAACGCACAAAAAGAAGAAAGTCGTCGTCGTCGGTGGTGGCGTAGCGGGAATGGAGGCTGCTAGGACCGCAGCAGAGCGAGGCCATGATGTCGTATTGTTTGAAAAGTCATCAGCATTGGGTGGTAATGTCATCCCTGGTAGCCAACCACCTTTCAAGCATGACGATAAAAGACTCATTGCATGGTTTACCGGCGAAATGGATCGCAAGCACGTAGAAGTTCGACTCAATACAACCGCCTGTCAAAGCTCTATTGAAGCTGAAGCACCTGATAGTGTCATCTTCGCAACGGGGTCTCGCCCGACAAGCGCGGCGTGGCTTGAAGGAAGCGACAAGCCAAATGTACTACTCGCCGAAGACATGTTAATGAATCCGAGCTTGATTACAGGCAATAGTGTAATTGTCATAGGTGCAGGTCTGGTCGGCGCCGAGGCAGCACTGTGGATGGCACAGCTGGGAAAGAAGACCACGCTTGTCGAGATCTCAAGTGACATAATTGGGGGGCCACATGGGACTTGTTTTGCTAACTACCAGATGCTCAAAGAATTACTGGTCAAGGAAAATGTCACCGTCATGACACAAACTGCATTGCATAGTATCAGCAACACGGGCGTTTCATTGCGCCAAGAGCAGAAAAAACTCAAAGTTGAAGCCGACCACGTAGTACTGGCTCTAGGTTATAAAGCACAAGACGAGATATATAACACGCTCGCCAATCAATTAGATATTGATGATGTCTTCAATATTGGTGACAGCCAACTGGCACGAACAATTATGACAGCAATTTGGGATGGTTTTGAAGTGGGGCGTCACCTATAGCCCTTATCTATTTATAAATAACGCCAAAGAAATATTAAACAAGGACGTTTAATGTTTCATTTCATCCGACTAGTCTTATGTGCCAACGGCAGTGCTCTTTTCAACTCCATGACGTCGTGTTTTGCCGCCACACATTATATGTGCAAATGCCATTGTTTATACTTTGACACCATTCACTATCGCATTTAATTACCAGTATCCAACTAATCCTTAATTGGGTTCGAATTTATGCATATTACGGCCTAATAACGTACTTTCAACTCTTCTTATTAAACCAAACTGGCAGTCTCAGCAAAATCAGCTATGTTTCAAAAGAGCCACAATAATAGGAGTGGGATTTCTTATGAATCGTTATTTAGCAGAGGTATTTGGTACATTTTGGCTAGTGCTAGGAGGATGTGGGTCCGCCGTTATTGCTGCCGCATTCCCTGATGTTGGAATTGGATTACTCGGCGTAGCTCTCGCCTTTGGTCTCACAGTGCTCACAATGGCATTTGCCATTGGACATATCTCAGGCTGTCACCTCAACCCTGCCGTCAGTATTGGGCTTTGGGCTGGAGGTCGTTTTGATGCCAAAGATTTATTGCCTTATATTATTGCGCAGGTGATCGGTGGTGTCCTTGCCGGCGGCATCCTTTATATTATTGCCTCTGGTCAACCCGGATTTGATGCTGTTGCTTCTGGGTTTGCAGCTAACGGATATGGCGAGCATTCTCCTGGCCAATACTCCCTAACCTCTGCGCTAGTGTGCGAGATCGTGATGACAGCGATGTTCTTGATCGTCATTATGGGTGCCACCGATTCAAGAGCCCCCCAAGGATTTGCACCCATTGCAATTGGGCTGTGTTTGACACTTATCCACCTTGTTAGTATTCCAGTCACTAATACATCGGTGAACCCGGCTCGAAGTACGGGTGTCGCTTTATATGTCGGTGACTGGGCAACCTCACAGCTGTGGCTGTTTTGGCTAGCGCCTATCGTTGGAGCCGTGATCGGCGCCTGGATATACCGCTCACTCCTTGGTAGTAATAGCAACTAAGACAGCTATGACAGCTATGACAGCTAAGATAATTTCTTCAGGATCAAAAAAGGCGCGATAGCATCGCGCCTTTTTTATATCTTGTGTCGTCCAAGTAATGAATGAGACAAGGTCGTACCATCAACAAGCTCCAGTTCCCCACCAACAGGAACCCCATGGGCGATCCTACTTGCGGTGACTTCATGCTCATGACAAAGCTCAGCAATATAGTGAGCGGTTGCCTCCCCTTCGACCGTTGGGTTTGTCGCGAGGATCACTTCACTAATATCACCACGCCGTAAACGATAATCTAAAGTATCGAGGCCAATGTCACTAGGTCCAATACCATCTAATGGTGAAAGATGACCCATTAATACAAAATAACGGCCAGAATACTGCCCGGTGGCCTCCACCGCTGCAATATCTGCAGGGCTTTCCACAACACACAATTGGCCGTTTTCTTTGCGCTTAGGGTTGGTACAAATATGGCAGGTTTCTTCTTCCGTAAACGTCCGACATTCCTGACAATGACCGATATCGGTCATGGCTTGAGCCAGAAGTTCAGCAAGCTGTAGCCCACCTTTTCTGTCTCGCTGTAACAAATGAAAGGCCATGCGTTGTGCTGACTTGGGGCCAACCCCAGGTAGACATCGCAAGGCCTCCATCAAATGCTCCAGCATTTGGCTAGTTCGCATTTATTGTTCTCTAATTTTACAATTAGAACGGCATTTTCATACCTGGTGGTAGTTGCATACCGCCAGTGACTGATGCCATTTTTTCTTTCTGTGTCTCTTCAACTCGACGAGCAGCATCGTTAAACGCAGCGGCAATCAAGTCTTCTAGCATTTCTTTGTCGTCTTCCATTAAGCTCTCGTCGATCTCTACACGACGTGTGCTGTGGCTGCCAGTGATGGTGACTTTAACAAGACCCGCACCAGATTCACCAGTGACTTCCATGTTTGCAATTTCTTCTTGAAGCTTTTGCATACGCTCTTGCATTTGCTGGGCTTGCTTCATCATATTGCCCATTCCGCCTTTACCAAACATAGCTTTCTCTCGGTTGATTCAGATTATTAATAACATGGGGGCAAGTGCAAAAAATGCAACCCCCGAACATACTTTGCATTCTAGAGTTATAACGGACGAATGCTCTCTTCGTCTAGCTCTGCAGAAAATCTTGTAACAATAAACTGCACGTTAGCATCAGATTGTAAACTTTTGGCTGCTTCTGCAAGCTTATTTTGATAGATACTTTCTCTTCGCTCTAGCGGTGTCACACCCTGCTCTGAGACTTCGACAGAAAGGTGGCATTGCTCACCCAACGCGATATTTAAGCCAGCTAAAAGTTCAGACTGATTCCTATCAGTATTTAGGTGCGCATGGGTTGCGCGAAGACCAAGTACAACAGATGCACCATCTTTCGTGTAGGTCGAATTTAACGCAAGCTGTTGAACTAACTTACTCGTATCGAGGGTCTCAATCAATGCCGCCCATGTATCTTGCTGAGCAGCCTCAACGGTCAGTCGTTGTGCCATTTCTGGTGTTTTTACATGCTCAAGCGCTTTTCTTAACGTTGAAGGTTTAATCGATGTTGATGCTTTCTTATCAACCACCACTTCTTTAGTCGCGCGCCATCGATAAGGTTCATTGTCATCAACATGTTGAGCAGCATGAGAGCGATTCGCGTCACCAGCACCAGAAGGCATCGCGGGTTGAGCCGCAGTTCGCTGAGCGACCCTCTCCATTACTGATTTAGGCTCGGGTGACGCGTCAACCTTTTTTGCTGGTGACGTTCCAGGTTTTGGGCTCGTGGAAGCTGCATTTTGTCTTTTGGAGCGAAGTTGATGTCGCAGGCCAGCAACAGGAGAAGCCTTAGGTTGGGTCGCATCATGTGACGATTGGCCAACTTGGTGCGCAGGCAACGGTTCTACAGGTTGCCGTTGCATAGGCGGTTGCTGAACCACCGGTTGCTGAGCTGCCGGTTGGCCTTCATAAGGTAATTCAGCTGAACTTGGTGGTAGATTACCCACGTCAGGCATAGGGGGGGACATAGGCTCAGCGTAATACGCTGGCGGTGCCGAGTCATAAGGCCTTGCCATTTCTTGAGAGGCTGGTACTACGTTACCGCTAGGCTGAGCCGGTACTTGCGAAGTCGCCGCTGCTGCTACCTGATTCGGTGTCGATGTGACGCCTTGATTGACTGCTGGTGTCAAAGGGTTAAGCGCCGACGTTCCCACAATAATGTCATTGCTACCGAGTTGCGCGGTGGGTCTAAACGCCAACATTCTCAATAACGTCATCTCTACAGCGACGCGTTGAGATGGCGAGGCCACAAGATCTTGACGACCTTTTAGTGCGATTTGGTAGTACAGCTGTACATCGGTGGCGGGTAATATTTTACCAAGTGTCACAATTTTCTCGTTATCAGGAATTGTCATGTCAACGCTTCCGGGCAATGCCTGATACATAGCAATACGGTGTAACTGAGATGCAATTTCCGACAGCAATGAATCCCAATCTACGCCATTTTCAGCAAGTTGATTGACGGTCTGCATAACCTGCTCGGCATCGCCACTGCATATCGCATGGATGATCTTGACCGCAAGAGAGGTATCCAATGTCCCTAACATTAGACTCACTGTTTGCTTAGTGATATGACCGCTACCAAGCGCGATAGCTTGGTCTGTCAGGCTCAGTGCATCCCTCATACTGCCATCCGCGGCATGAGATATTAAAGCAAGGGCCTGCTGCTCTGCATCGACTTGCTCATGACCCAATATATCAACCAGTTGCTGTTGAATTGTATCAACCGTGATCGGCTTCAAATGGAACTGTAAACAGCGGGATAAAATCGTCACTGGCAGTTTTTGAGGATCCGTCGTCGCCAACAAAAACTTCACATATTCGGGTGGCTCTTCTAGCGTTTTAAGTAACGCATTAAAGCTGTGCCGCGACAACATATGAACTTCATCAATCAAATAAACCTTGAAGCGATTACGAGCGGGCTTGTATTGGACGTTATCCAGAAGCTCTCGAGTATCCTCGACCTTAGTCCGCGATGCCGCATCAATTTCCAGCAGATCAACACTTCGCCCTTCGTCTATTTCGACGCAGGTTGCGCATTTCCCGCAAGGTGTGGATGTAATACCAGTTTCGCAATTCAAGCCTTTAGCAAAAAGACGTCCTATCGAAGTCTTTCCAACACCACGTGTGCCACTGAACAAGTAAGCATGGTGCAATCGATTTTGGCTCAATGCATTCTCGAGTGCGGTAAGAACATGGCGCTGGCCGACAACTTCAGAAAATTTCTTAGGGCGCCATTTTCGGGCTAAAGCCAAATAACTCATTCAAACATCCCGATTAGTGGCCTTCAAATTCACAAATGCTATAGACATCTAAATCTAAAGCTTTAAGACGTTTTTCACCGCCGATTTCAGGTAAATTGATCACAAACGCCGCATCCGAAACCGAACCACCAAGACGACGAATCAATTTAGTGGTCGCTTCAATTGTCCCACCAGTCGCCAGTAAATCGTCGACCATTAGGACCTTATCACCTTCAGTAATCGCATCGGTGTGGATTTCTAATGTGTCAGTGCCATACTCCAACTCGTACGATTGTGACACCGTCTCGCGCGGTAATTTCCCTGGCTTACGCACGGGCACAAACCCAACACCAAGCTCTAATGCCAACGGAGCACCAAACAAGAAGCCACGAGCTTCCGTACCAACGATCTTTGTAAAGCCTTGTCCCTGGTATTTTTCAACCAACAATGCAATGGTAGCTCGATAGGCTTCAGGGTCTTCCATCAAACTCGTCACGTCACGAAAAAGGATTCCTGGCTTTGGGTAATCTGGGATGCTTTTAATGCTGGATTTGATCTGTGAAATTTTGTCGGTGGTCATAATTCGTTCTCTGGAGAAGTCAATCAGTGCCCAATGATTTAAGTGTCAATTGCTTGCAGCAAAACACACCTTAATGCTGTTGGCCTAAAAACAAACACTCGCCAAAAGCGAGCGTACAATCCCCTAATTTTAGTGACTTTCACTGTTATCAGCAACCGACTCTTTCACAGGAATCTGCAAAAAGAAGCCTAAAACAATCACACAAAGGAAAAAGAGCATAACCTTTAACCAAAAAAGTGGCACTAAGGTAATCGACAGCAGGAAGCTGATTAAAATGAAAACAACGGCTTTTTTACGTGTCGCCAGCGTCACCGCGCGCTCATGCTCCCACATCAATATGACCGGGCCAAGCTTGGGGTGAGCGAGCAATCGACGATGGAGCTCAGGGCTTCCTTTCAAAAAACAAGCACTGGCTAATAGTAAAAAGGGCGTGGTGGGTAGTAATGGAAGGATAATTCCTATTACCCCAAGAATGACCGACAATACTCCTGCGACACTCCATAAGAGTTGTCGCAGAGTCATAATAATTCTATTTTCAAAAGGTGGCATACCCATTCATGATACGAAGCCATGTTAGAGTAGCGGGAAGCGTAGGGATAAGCAATACGGCAATAAAGCCTAAAAAATAGTAGATATTGTAAGGCTCTTTGAATTCTGTATCAGACATAACTTTGCTCTTAATGAATTGGTTCTTAATATGGCGTAACACGCGGTCACCACGCGTTTAAAAAGCAATGAAACTGGAAGGTAAAACCCCCATTCCATTAACATATGCACTATATATTAATTACAATCCTTCAAAAACAGACTAACTGTACGGTTATTCGTTGAAATAATTTCAATCAGTTTGAGATAGGCGAATATCCCAACTAAAGCTTGATGTACCAACTTGGTTCATTGAAAGTTTACTTGAGGTATGGACTGGAAGATCTTTGGTCATAAAGTTCCTTACGCAGTTTTCGCCTAATCGTTGTCCACCCGCCACTTGAAAATGTGCCTCTTCATTTTGCCATCGACAATCTAAGCCTGCAGGTAAGATTGACAAGGTTCTTTCAGACAAACTAATCACACCAAACAGCGCATCCACCGGAAAAGCCCCTGCTGAGCATTCCAGTCCTTTTTCAATGTTAGTCGCTAAGTCTTTTAGATCGACACTATTGTGCTGAACACGCCTGATGTAGTCATCAAACAATGCTCTAACAAGCAAAGTACTGGCGATTCCACCTTCCTCGCTCGAAGAGGCATCCACCAAGTAAAACGCCAACTGACCACTCATTAGCCAAGAAAAATCAAACACCAATGGCAATGTGTTAGCTGACTGCAACATTCTATAGCTACTACGCCATGCCCCCAAAGAACAATCTTTTTCTGGTAACAAAGCCGTCAGTAATTCACGGGCTGCGTTAGGGTTTTCTTGCAAAAACTGTAGATGCCAATGTAACTCTTGCTCATCTTGCGAGCTTGGCTTCTCTCCTTCTTCTAAGCGAAACCAGCGACTCAAAAAATCGCCTTGCTCATCAACAGTGGAGTTATCTTGCAACACGTTATCAATGGCATCATTGAGGTGATGATAGTCGACGATAGGTTTAGTCAAAAAATCCTTAACACCAAAGCGCAATGCTTTCGCTACGTCGGCCATGTCTCCCGTGGCAGAGATGACGATTACTGGAAGAGACGGATACTCCATACGCACTTCTTCTGCAAACTCCATCCCCGTAAGTAATGGCATAGACAGGTCACATAACACTAAATCAGGGCGTGACGAATTGAGAAGTTTTAATGCTTCTAAGCCATCTTGCGCCTCACTGACTCCATGTCCAATGGCTTCCAAATAATTTCGAGTAACACGACGAAAGACAGGATCATCATCAACCACCATGATATGCGCATGGCTCTGCTGGTGGGTGCAGACTTCTGCCACTTGACTGTTCGTTTTAGACATAAAATTACGCCTCACAAATTTTCATTGAGCGTTAGTTATAGTTTTTATTAGTTTGCATCAAACTTCATATCGCAAAGAAACGCTATAATAATGCATTTAGGTGATTACCGCCCTCCAAGCCCTTAGGCTTCTGAGTATCTTAACTGTAGGCAAAAATAGTCTTTTATACAAATGTACCCCTTTGTCTAAATATCTAATACAATAGCTAGGTGTCTGTGAATTAACCAACTCGTTGATATTACGTCATTCTCAGCCGCTCATTGCGCTATTGATAGCCTTTGATGTGCGACTGTCTCTAAGTTAAGCCTGTTAGGCTGAGCAATAATAAAACTAATTAATACAAATAGTTGACAATATGAAACTTGATGATTTAAACCTATTCCGACTTGTTGTTGAAAATGGAAGTTATACTGCAACTTCACGAAAAACCATGATCCCTGTTGCGACTATAACTCGACGTATTCAAGCATTAGAGGAATCTCTCAACCTACGATTACTCAATCGTCACGCTCGCAAACTATCATTAACAGAAGCAGGTGAGCGCTTTTACAATGAATGCTCGCCGTTGTTACATCGATTGACCTCGACGACAGAAGAAATTGCCGATGAGTGTAAGGGAGCGTCAGGCAAGCTTAAAATTTCATCGCCGTCGAACTTGACCAAGCGTATGATTATGCCGATGTTTAACGATTTTATGCAGCAGTATCCAGACATCAGCTTAGAACTAACAACAAGCAATCATGCCGACCAACTTGACCCTACCGAATGGGATGTCATCTTTCGCGTCGGTCCACAACGCGATTCAAGCCTCATTGCGCGCAAACTTAGCACTGTGAAAGATATCTTGATTGCCACACCTGGTTATTTGACAAAAAACGGTGAACCGGCCCACGCAGAAGAGTTGAGCGCTCATCGACTTTTAAAGGGTGCGCCGCTCATTAAGTGGCAGTTAATAAACAGCAGTGGCGAGTCAGTGATCAATAACGCGAAGGGCCGCTTTGAAGCAAACAGCCTTAATGTAGTCAGAAGAGCTTGTTCCGCTGGCCTAGGCATTACGTTAATGCCAGACGTGATGATTCAAGAGTATATTGATAACGGCGAATTGGTGCGTGTCTTACCAGATTGGAGCGCCAACCCACGTGACATCTATATGCTTTATAACCACAAAGATCATCTACCTGAAAAAGTGCGATTGTTCATCGACTTTGTCATCGATTACTCAATTCATTAAATAAAAAAACCAGAGTTTAACTCTGGTTTTTTTTGATTTGTCATATTGAAGTTGCGTTACGCGCCTTCGTTATGTAGCTCCAAGTTCGCTAAGTCTTGTTGAATCTCTCTTTGCACCTTAGAGTCATCATTACGCAGTGAATCTAAGAATTCTAGGTACTCTTGGTCAATATCACCCGTGACGTATTCGCCGTTAAATACTGAGGTATCGAATCGCTTAATATCTGGGTTACCTAGGCCAACCGCTTCTATCAAATCAGGTAACGTTTGGAAGATAAGCGCGTCAGCACCAATTGCTTGGCAAATTGCGTCATTGTCACGACCGTGTGCAATCAACTCATTGGCACTCGGCATGTCAATACCATAAACATTAGGGAAACGAACTTCAGGCGCCGCTGACACCATAAATACTTTATTCGCACCTGAGTCGCGGGCCATTTCGATAATCTGCTCAGATGTCGTCCCACGAACAATTGAATCATCAACAAGCAACACGTTTTTACCTTTGAACTCAGAGCGAATGGCATTGAGTTTACGACGCACTGACTTCTTGCGCTGCTGCTGACCAGGCATGATAAAGGTACGGCCAACATAACGGTTTTTAACAAACCCTTGGCGATACGGCTTATCAATCGCCTGTGCGATTTGCAGTGCAATATCACACGACGTTTCTGGGATTGGAATGACAACATCGATATCAAGGTCGGCATATTCTTGTTTAATGCGCTCACCCAGCTTTTTACCCATTTCTACACGAGCGCTGTAAACCGATACTTTATCGATGAATGAGTCAGGACGTGCAAAGTAGACAAATTCGAAAATACAAGGATTAAGCGCAGGGCTGTCCGCACATTGACGAGTATGCAACTCACCATCAAATGTGGCATATATCGCCTCACCCGGCGCAACATCACGAATAAAATCAAAACCGACTGCATCAAGTGCAACGGATTCTGAAGCCACCATATACTCGGTTTTACCATCAATCTCACGCTTGCCTAGGCATAGCGGGCGGATGCCATGTGGGTCACGAAATGCAACCATACCGTGGCCGATGATCATTGCCGCTACCGCATACGCGCCTTTAATTGCACGATGGACGTTTGTCACTGCACGGAATACATCGTCAGAGGTGACATTCCCTTTAACGGTGTCGATCTCATGTGCCAACACGTTTAATAGAACTTCTGAGTCAGAGGTAGTATTGACATGGCGGCGGTCTTTCTCAAACAACTTTTCGCGTACCTCATGGGCATTCGTCAAGTTACCATTGTGCGCCAGAGTGATACCAAAAGGAGAGTTTACGTAGAAAGGCTGAGCCTCCGATGCACTTGAACTACCTGCTGTTGGGTAGCGTACGTGACCGATTCCCACACAACCTTGCAGGCGTTGCATGTGTTTCGCTTCAAAAACATCTTTTACGAGACCATTCGCCTTACGCAGACGAAAACGATTGCTTTCTATGGTAACAATACCAGCGGCATCTTGGCCACGATGCTGTAAAACGGTCAAAGCGTCATAGATAGACTGATTCACAGGCGTAGAGCCAACGATTCCAACAATACCACACATGTCCTAATCCTCGATTTGCGACATTAGCTGGCGCAATTATGCGCCAGACAGGAAACTAGAAGTTGCTTCGATGTGTTCAAAAAACGGTTGGATGACCAGTTCAAAGTGCGGTACAAGTTGTGAACTTTCCCACCACTCGCTGTTGTTCAATGCGGTAAAGGTATCCACAAAAAACAGCACTGCTGATACGATTAGCACGCCTCGCAACGCACCAAATACCACACCCAATACTCGGTCTGTACCCGACAAACCCGTTTTCTGAACCAACTGCCCTAGTACATAATTAATTAACGCCCCAACAACCAGTGTTGCGACAAACAGAGCAGCAATTGCGGCACCGCTCCGAATCATATCGTCTTCAATGTTGGTAAAGTACACCGCAAGTTTAGCGTGATACTGACTGGCGATAAAAAATGCGCCAAACCAAATAACTAACGACATGGCTTCTTTAGCGAAACCGCGAACTAAGCTGATTAGAGCAGAAAGCCCAATCACACCCAAAATGACAAAATCTAACCAATTCATGAATTCTTCATCTCAAGTTGGCGCGCATTTTAACAGAAAAAAACGCGACGCAAACGTTTTCTTATGGATTTAGTGGTTTAAATTTAAGCAATTGACCTTTCGAACCAGTAATTTTCTCCAATTCAACCAATTGCGTCTCCAATTTACTTTTAGAAACATCGGGACCGATGATCACTCGAGTAAAATTCGATTCTTGTTTTACATGCGCTTGGTAGCCACGTTTTTGTAAATCGGCCACAAGACCACGTGCATTTTCCGCATTTTTAAGGGCCATCAACTGAATAATCCATGCGCTATCCGCATAGTCGTTACGCTCTGGTATGTCTTTGACGACCACATCGACAACCGACTCAGTGTCATTTTTTTCATCAAAAGCTTCATCTACTGTCGCCATTACCGGTGAGTCTGGCAAGACAGCTGATGCATCCTCAGGCTCAAGAATTTCAAAACTTTCTACGTCTGAGTTTAATTCAGGCTTTAATGGAATGCTGGCGAATTCTTCTTTGTAATGCAGTTTTTTACCATCTAACAGATCTGGTAAAATAATGACCCCAACCGCAACCAACACAATGGTTCCAATCAAGCGACTTTGAAATTTACTGGCCATCTCTACTCCTTATGATTTAGCGGTGATGCGCTTGGTCCAAATTTTCGCAATCCTCAAGAATTTCTCCGACCGTATGGAAAGAACCTAATACCAAGACGATATCATCTGGATTAGCGTCATTGAACGCACAACGATATGCCGCTTTAGGGTTCTCAAATTGTGATGACACAACCGAGTCATCCAAGCAGTCTCTAAGCTCTTGTGCACTCGCCGCACGAGGCCCTGACAATGATGCTAAATACCATTTTTTAGCTAATGGCTTAAGTACATGCATTGTTTCTTGAACATCTTTGTCATGTAGCATACCAATCACAACTCGGAAAGTCTGAGATGGGTGCTGCTTAGTTAATTGCTCAACGAGGTATTCGGCTGAATGTGGATTATGTGCAACATCTAAAATCGTAGTCGGATTGCCTGCTAATACCTGCATACGTCCAGGTAACGTGGCAGAGTTAAGACCATTGACAATGTTAACATCCGAAATATTAAGTTCCGCTGCGCCCAAAGCCATTATAGCGGTATTTGCATTCATCAACGGCAAAGCTGGTATTGGTAGGTCTTCGAGTGAGAACGTACCATGTTGCCAAGACCAGGTGGTGTCAGATGTCTCTTTATAGTTAAACTGAATTCCAGTTTGATAAAAATTTGCACCAATATCATCAGCATGAGCGGGAACCGTTGCAGGCGGTTTTGGTTGACCACAAATAGCAGGCTTACCTGAGCGGAAAATGCCGGCCTTTTCATAACCAATAACATTAATGTCATCACCGAGCCAATCGACATGGTCGACAGCAAGACTGGTAATCACCGATACGTCATGGTCCACAACATTCGTGGCGTCCAAGCGGCCACCAAGGCCGACTTCTAGGAGGAGCACTTCAACACCTTGGTCCTTGAATTGCTTTAAGGCGCCTAGTGTCGCGTACTCAAAAAAGCTCAAGCTCACATCACCACGAAGTGTCTCAATATAATCAAAAGCGGCAACATGGGAGGCATCGGGAAGTTCATTGCCATTGATACGAACACGTTCGTTGTAGCGAATAAGATGAGGAGAACTATAAACGCCAACAGAATAACCAGCGTCTAGTAAAATCGCCTCCATCAATGCACAGGTCGAGCCTTTGCCATTGGTTCCAGCGACAGTAATAACAACAGGAGCAGGTTTAGTTAACTTGCCCTTTTCAGCAACAACAGCCACACGTTCCAGACCAAGGTCAATGGCGCTAGTGTGAATGCTTTGCAAATAATCAAGCCACACCTGTAATGAAGATGTGGCTTGTGGAATGGATTGTGAACTCATTTAGCAGTCAATATCTACAATGATAACTTAACGAGTACTTTACCCTTTTTCGTCCGCTTCGGGTACTTCATATGTTGCTTCTTCTGGAGAATCTTCAACAGAAACAACCAAAGGAGAAGCTGTGCGTGTCATTTTGGCTAACATGCTACCGACACGTTGACGCATTTCACGACGATCGATGATCATATCGATGGCGCCGTGCTCGAGCAAGAACTCACTGCGCTGGAAGCCTTCAGGTAAGTCTTCTCGCACGGTTTGCTCGATAACGCGGCGACCTGCAAAACCAATCAGCGCTTTAGGCTCACCGATATTGATATCGCCTAGCATCGCTAAACTTGCAGAAACCCCACCCATCGTTGGGTCAGTCATCACTGAGATATACGGTAACCCTTTTTGCGATAGGCGTTCAAGCGCAGCACTGGTTTTAGCCATTTGCATCAAAGACATTAATGCCTCTTGCATACGCGCACCACCACTCGCCGAGAAGCAAACCAAACCACAGTTGTTTTCAATCGCTGCATCGACCGCTTTCACAAAGCGAGCACCGACTACCGAGCCCATAGACCCTCCCATAAAGGAGAATTCAAAAGCACAAGCCACAACAGGCATACCAAGTAATTCGCCCTGCATAACAACAAGTGCGTCTTTCTCGCCACTGTTCTTCTGCGCAGTAGAAATACGTTCTTTGTAACGCTTTGAATCTTTAAATTTCAGCTTGTCTTGCGGCTCAAACTCAGTCGCAAGTTCAACGCGATTCTCTTTGTCGAGAAAGGTTTCTAAGCGGCGACGTGATTTCATACGCATATGATGGTCGCACTTAGGACAGACTTCGAGGTTACGCTCTAGCTCTGCGTGATACAGGACTTGCTCACAAGATGAACATTTCGTCCATACACCTTCAGGAATCGATGCTTTACGTGAGGTAACTATGTTGCTTTTTTCTAATATCTTTTCAAGCCAACTCATGGAAGACCTTTTCTTTTGTGACCCCCGCTGTCATAGCGCGAGTATTGAATTCAAATATGCATGAGGATTAAACCACATTACAACGCCACTGTAGATAAAAAACTGGTTGTACCTTACTGGTAGTACCTTCTAGAGGGATCCAGCTTAACTCTTTCATTTGAGTCAATTTACCAACCAGAGTTCAAATCATCTGGAAAAAACAAAGGCCCAATGGGTACATTTGGGAGCGCGTACTCATCAGGATAGTCTACGTCGACTAGATACAAGCCTTCCGCCTTTGCGGTTGCCCCGGCAAGCTTTCTATCTTTTTGTTCCAAAAGCCATTTAATCCAATCGGGCGACTGCTCACCACGCCCAACAACAATGAGGCTACCGGTAATGTTTCGTACCATATGGTGAACAAATGCATTCGCTTTAATGTCGATAACCACATAAGGTCCATGGCGACTAACATTAAGGTGCATAATATTGCGCCACGGGCTTCGTGATTGGCAATGAATCGCTCTAAACGAGGTGAAATCGTTTTCGCCTAACAAAAACTGTCCAGCTTGCTGCATTTTTTCAACGTCTAGCTGGCCATGATAGTGGCTAACACCATTAGATAAAATACCAGGTCGCAATGTGTGGTTGAAGATCACATATCGATAACGACGAGCGGTAGCCGAGAAACGCGCATGGAATGTATCAGAGACCTCTGTCGCCCAACGGACCGTGATATCTTTAGGCAGATTAGCATTCACACCCATTGTCCATGCCGCTGACTTGCGTACCACTGGTGAATCAAAATGCACGACTTGCCCTGTGCCATGAACGCCAGCGTCTGTTCGCCCTGCACACATCACGTCGATCGGTTGATTGGCCACAACAGATAGGGCTTTTTCCAACTCAGCTTGAACGCTATTCACGTCACGCTGTCTTTGCCAGCCATAGTAATTAGCACCGTTATATTCGATACCTAATGCAACTCTCATACTTATCTCTGAACACTCGTCATTCTTACCGGGTGGCAAAGTATATACATAAATACCTAGATTACCAATTGGACCCGGCCAGTCAACTCAAGTTTAACGACACACTAACAAACCCTTTTAGCTGGCTCATTGAAGGGGAAGCAATATCTTATTTACAAGAAAGAGCGACGTCTTCGTCGCTTTTTCTTATCAATACGCTGACATTTTATCGAGAACGTTTTGGGCTTCTTGCTTCAATACATCAGAGCCATCATCTAACACTTTCTCAAGCAGCTTTTTCGCGCCTTCAAAATCATTCATCTCAATATAAATCTTCGCTAAATCTAGATTACCTGCTGCTTCAGAATCGTCATCCACATCAATTTCGGTCACATTACCGATAACGTCTGGGAATTCATCCAGACCGACGTCAAGCTGTAATTCTTCCTCTTCTTCTGGCATCGGTTCTTCATTAACTTGTGCCATTAATTCATCAATGGTCATGAACTGCGCTTGCTTGTCGGCAAAATTTTCTAACGGGTCTTGAGATGACCAATCTTCATTCTTGGCCGCTTTCAGTGAACCGGCATCCTGATTCCATATCGCTTGCTCTTCAGCAGGAATGGTTTCATCAATCGCATTTTTTTGGTCGTCGGTCAGCGAAAATCCATTCCAGTCCTCACCATCGTCCGCCGATCCGCTCTCTTCTAGCATTGCGGCAAGGTCCAGCCCAGCACTGTCAGCAGTTGTCTGGTCAACAGGATTGATGTTACTGAAGGTACGCTGATTGTCGGTGAGCAACTCACCTAATTGACCCTCTTGTTCTAAGGCATGTGTATCTACCATAGAGAATGCATCAGCTAATGCATCGATTTCCGAGTGATCTAATGTTTCCCCTATCATTTCTTTGTTTAGATCGAGTTCAGGTTTTACAACCTCTGTCACTTCTGGCGAACGATTCAACGCTTTCTCGTCAGGCGAGCGATCAGTCAGCACATTATCTTCAGCAGGTTCAAGGGGGACGGCGTCATCTTGCACAAGCGCATCTTCTGCCGATGTTTGTATACTGTCATTTGATGACACGTCTTCACGGTTCAGATCGCCAAGCGCGGCATTATTCTGGTTACCTATCGATTCTGACTCGTCTTCAAAGGTTCCCATCGCAAGCACGTCAGCCAGCGCATCTTCTTCGCTGTATTCCGGTAAATCCGTATCACTAACCGCATAGTTGGCTTCCTCTCCGATGGCCTCCTCATCAGCGGTAAACTGGAATTCATCCTCAGAGTCAGCTAGTGCTTGTGCTTCGTTGTATTCACTACTCAACGCTGAATCTAAGAAATCATCATCTGATGCTTGCTGTTCGGGTGTTTCGAAGATAGTTTCTGCCGGTGCAACATCGATAGACTCGTGTTCCACAGAAGCAGCGTCGAGGTCGGCTTGCGCCTGCTTGGCACCCGGATCTAGATTAGGGCTATGATCAGGCTCGGCTTCGTTTTCAGTGTCAAAATGCGTTTCAGGTGCATCTTCTACAAGCCAGTCATCATCTTGGGGAATACCAAACTCATTTTCGACCAACGTATCAAGCTCAGCTTGCTCTCTTTGCGGATCCACGTCGTCCACACGGGTATCACTACTACCCTCAATTTGAGGGGAAAAGTCAAACTCGGAATCAGGCTGAGATAACACACTGGAATCTAGGTTCGAAGCCTGCAGGTCACGCTTGTTCGATGCGTCTGATGAATCCTCTTGCACCATTTGATGCTCGGGTAAACTAAAATCCTCTGCATTCGAATTGTTAGCATGAGCGTCTGCAACGTCTTGTGCCAACGCATCCGTTGCCAATTGCTCGTTACTCACCCCAGATGACGTTGCTTCTTGGGTTGCAGCATCATCTAATGTTTCGGCTATTGAGTGCTGTTCAAGTATTGAATCAATGTCAAATTCAGCCTCATCAATCGAGGTACCTGCCTTATCCACGGCTTCTACTTCGAGGTCAGAAGCATCTTCATCAACTTGTTGTGTATCTAATGACGGCTGTGAATCTAATGGCTGTTGAAACTCGGTGGATTGTGGTGATTCATTTGCATCACCATGCAAAGCCAGCAACGCGTCAATATCATCACTGATCGAATCATCGCTGATCGGATCATCAGCTTTCGTTTCTTTTCCATGTTCAGCTAACAGAGCATCGATATCGTCGATATTATCAAGCTCAGTGTCAGTGTCAGTGTCAGTGTCAGTGTCAGTGTCAGTGTCAGTGAGACTAACATCTTGATGATGAGTTGGAGCAATCGATTCTTCATCGCGGCTGAACAAATCGGCAAACGCATCTTGTTCGGCTTCTTTCAGTTGCTCAGCCTCAGTGGATAGCGTAGCCGAGTCGATGTCACCGTCATCTTCAGTAAGCAGTTGGCCTGATTCAAACGGGTCCAACGCAAGTGAATCCTTGTTCGCTTCCGAAGGTTCGTCAAATGAGTGCTCAAACATGAACTCGTCAAGAAGATCGGTGCTGTTTTCATCTAGCTTGATATCGTCATTCAGATGAGATTCACTTGTACGGCTCCCCACCGCATCATCAAGGCTATCCGTCTCTGTCGATGCCTCACTATCAACGATTTCCTCTAGCAACAAATCGGTATCAGAGATATCCGATAAGTCGAAGTCCTCTTCCAGCATCTCATCAAGCAAGGCAGTACTGTCATTCGTTGCACTATCATCGATATTCTTGGCATCGAAGCTATTGGCATCGAAGCTATTAGTATCGAAGGTATCAGCGTCGCTTGACTCTGCAGACGCCTCTGACGGCATATCCATTTGCGAGAACTGAGCAAACAAATCATCAATATCTGCATTATCAACCGCTATGTCATCCGCGTTATCCGACAACTCAGGCGAGGCGGCTTGCTCTTCAAGGCGACTTAGATTTTCTGTCTCTGGCGCATCCTCTTCCGGTGCTTCAAGATCAAATGCCTCTGACAGTAGTTCATCCATCTCAGCTTGGTTGATAGCACCGTCGCCATCCGTGTCCAAGGACTCATCCGAGCTTGGCTCTTCGAAATTAATATCGGCAAACAAGTCATCGAGTTCTTGCTGAGAAACTGGGTCCGCTTCACTTTCGTCGTCTAGGTTAAGATTCAGATCATCGAGACTATCACCAGGAACAGCAACATCATTAAGTGCTCGTTCCATTTCCTCAAGCCCTAGAGCCTTCTCGCCGTCTTTAACGCTGATGCCGTTATTACTGCTATCTAGGTCGACAAAACCGATATCAAGTTCACCATCATCACCAATACTGGCGAACGGATCTTCCTCATCGTCAAGGTTGAAGTCCAAGTCACCTTCATTTAAGTCGCCAAAAATATCGTCTTCGACTGGATCACTGCTTTTTGGCGCAGTGTCGTCCACATCGTTATTACTTTCGAAATCACCAAACAATTCATCAGAGAATAAATCGTCGTCTTGTGATTCCGCGACAGCCGCACCTGACACAGCCGCACCGGCTATTGCGATATCAGGCATATCGTTCGTCGACTGAGTTTGAACCTCTTCCTCAGGGTCTTTTCGCTTTCGTGAGCGCATGAAGAACATCACTAATAAACCAACGAGCGCCGCCGGCAAAATAGCCAGTAAACCAACAATCCACGGGTTCACAAGCCACGTGTCCATTGTGGTTGGAGCCAAACGTTGCATTTCGTCTTGTTTGCGTTTTTCTTCCAATAACTGACGTTCTACTTCACTACGAATACGCCCTTCATTATTGACCTCATCTTTCAGCGT
The DNA here is from genome assembly GCF_002873335.1 of Vibrio sp. 10N.286.49.B1. GTDB lineage: Bacteria > Pseudomonadota > Gammaproteobacteria > Enterobacterales > Vibrionaceae > Vibrio. The sequence continues at coordinate 131,692 of NZ_MCUW01000089.1, forward strand.
ATCCACCTGCTGCTGAACTTCAGAAAGCATCAATCGCAGCTGGTGGTTGCGTGCTTCCAACGAAACCAGCTCACCTTCAGACCGTGTTAACTCTTTTTGTAACGTACTCGTCAGGTTGGCTTCGACGGTATCGGTTAATGCCGGTTTGTCGGCCTCCTTATTATCGATAATTGATTCGCTGGTCGAAGGGGACGCTTCTGAAACGGGCTTCAACTCTTTTTTCTCTGGTTTGGTTACCTGAGGAGGGGTAGATGAAGGTGTGACCTTAACTGGCTTCGCAACTTCTGGCTTAATAGCTTGTGGCTTCGCCGTTACCGCAGAATTGAGCCTTTGTTGATGCGCCGCTAACACCGACAACGCTTCTTGACGATCAACCTGATTTATCTGTACTGGCGATGGAACACGTAGGCGGTTGCCTGGCATCAGCTTATGGATATTCTTATCTTCGAAAACACCCGGATTAAGCTCATAAAAAGCATAAATAGTTTGCTGTACCGTTGCGCCAGCAGGTTTAAACTTTGATGCAATAGACCACAAGGTTTCGGACTTGGCTGTTGGGCCGTAATAGCGAGAAGGTTGCTCGTTCAATTGAACCACCGCTGGGCGCACTGGTTCTAAATATTGTGGGGCGTCCAACAATTCACCATTCGGGCCAGAAAGGCGAATAGTATCAGCGCTGAAAGATGAAGGCGTTGTCGCTCCAACTAGTGCTAAGGCCACTAGTAGACGCTTTAAAAAATGATGCATGGAAGGCTCAGCTGTCTGCGATTGTAAATACAAAACTTATCTCTGTACTATATCGGATATTTCTCTCAAAACTATAGGTTCTCTGGGAAAAAACACGAATCAAGCATGATAATCGCATCAAGTTCACACCATAAGATACAACAAAGGCCTCACTAGGAGGCCTTTGATTAAAAACAACACAAGTTTTAGAAGTAATCTCGAATCAGTACTTCGGCAATTTGAACCGCGTTCGTTGCGGCTCCTTTACGGACGTTATCAGCGACTACCCACATGTTAAGACCACTGTGGTGACTAATATCGTTACGAATACGACCGACCATTACATGATCTTTTCCACCCGCATCTCGAACCGGTGTCGGCATTTCTTGGCCATGGAAAACCTCAATACCGTCGGTTTGTTCAAGCAAACGCGACGCCTCTTCTGCGTCGATCGGCGTGCTAGTCTCAATATGTAGCGACTCCGCATGACCATAAAATACTGGGACTCGCACACATGTGGCATTGACCATAATGCTTGGGTCATTGAATATTTTTTGCGTTTCCCACACCATTTTCATTTCTTCTTTGGTGTAGCCGTTATCCATAAACTGGTCAATTTGTGGAATACAGTTAAAAGCAATCTGTTGATTGAAAGCACTGTTTTCTGCTGGTCGGCCATTTAATAATGCCGCCGTTTGACCCGCTAACTCGTCAATACCGGCTTTACCTGCGCCCGACACGGATTGATAGGTCGACACATTAATACGCTCAATACCCACCGCATCGTGAATCGGCTTTAACGCCACCAACATTTGAATTGTTGAGCAATTAGGGTTAGCAATAATATTACGGTTACGGAATTCAGCAATCGCCTCAGGGTTCACCTCAGGAACGACAAGCGGCACATCAAAGTCATAACGGAAATGTGAAGAATTATCGATAACAACAACACCTTCTTCTGCTGCAATCGGTGCCCATTTTTCGGATTGTTCGCCACCTGCAGAAAAGAGTGCGATATGAACCTGTGACCAATCAAACTCTTCCACATTTTGAACTTGAACGCTTTTACCGTTAATACGGTAGATTTTGCCTTCACTGCGCTCACTCGCTAAAAGGTAAACATCGCCCATAGGAAACTTACGCTCTTGCAGCACTTCGACCATAGTTTCACCTACAGCACCTGTTGCTCCGAATACAGCGATATTAAATTGTTGGCTCATTGGTTTACCTCTATTTGAAATCCTAACTGTGCCAAAGGTGCCAAATTACAATTAGCATCACCCTTGACTCGGACAGCGCCATATTCGCGTCTGTCCCAATAATGTTTACGCATATTATCAAAACCGTTGTCGTTGTGGATCTCACGACGAAAAACGGCGTCATCCTTACGAACGTCGTAGATAATCTGCGTTAAGTTATGAAGCACCGCTTCATTCCACTCTCTACTGAGGGAAACTTCTGGAATCGGCGCTACTGGTAATAATGCATCTGGATTGGCGCGAGCATCTAATTTCATAAACTCACAAAAACGATTAAAAATCATCGTCGTTCCGCGTGCTTTCCCTTCTAGACCATAGCCTGCGATATGAGGGGTCGCAAACGTTAGCAAAGGTAGTAACTCAAAATCAACCTTTGGCTCGAATTCAAAGACATCGAGAACCGCGGTAAACCCATCATTTTTTTGCAAACGACGTTTGAGCGCTTGATTATCGACCACCGGTCCACGCGCCGCATTGATCAGTATTTGATCACCGCGAAACTGATTGAGCCGCTGTTCATTAATCAGGTGATGCGTCGGAAAGGATCCATCTCTCGTAATGGGCGTGTGCGTTGTCACCACATCAGCCTGCTCAAGCAAAGTGTCTAGGTCAGTAAAAGTGCGAGTGTCCCCTTCTTGTTGCTTGATAGGGTCATTAATTAGTACACGTACGCCGATACCTTCGAGACATTGTTGAAGATAACTGCCTACTTGGCCACAACCAACAATACCCACCGTCTTATCAAAGATAGAGAAACCTTGTTGCTGGCCAATCACCATTAAGCTGCTCATGACGTATTCCGCCACCCCAACTTTGTTGCAGCCAGGAGCCGCCGTGAAAAAGATATTCTTTTCGCTTAGCAGGGCTTGGTCGACATGGTCCATACCAGCTGTTGCGGTGCCAACAAACTTCAGTCGATTCGCTTTTTCAAGCAACGTCGCATTCACTTTGGTGATCGAGCGGATCATTAGTGCGTCAACATCAATCAAGTCGTCCGCTGTGAGCTCACGCCCTGGCATCGCTACAACGTCACCAAGCTGTTGAAATAATTCAACAGCATAAGGCATCGCCTCATCGACAATAATCTTCATTACTTAGTTCCTGATGGGTACCTTTTCTAATAGGGGTGAATTGTGCAAGATAAACGTCAAGGTGTCGAGAAAGGTTTCACCGAAGAAAACGTGCGGCTCACCTATTAGGTACAAACAGCATTCGGTGATGCGACTATCTACCCCTTACTTATGTTGCTAGAGAAGTACCTGCTGAGTGGACTTCTGGATAGTTTTCTTTTGTACAAAGAAAAATGCCCGTCCTAAAAAGGCCGGGCAATATCCAGAACAAAAGGATTTCGACCCGCTCTCCAGGGAGTCAAAACTTGCGTCTGCGACTGAGGTTAGTCAGTCAGCTCTGGAAACTTCTAAACTGAGCATCCAGATACCGAAGCTAGAAACTAGAAACTAGAAACTAGAAACTAAGCTTGGTATTTTTTAATCACTAAGGTTGCATTCGTGCCGCCAAAACCAAAGCTGTTTGACATCACTGTATTCAACTCTTGTTCGCGAGTTTCAGTCACAATGTCTAAGCCTTCAGCAGCGTCATCGAGAGTATCGACGTTGATGCTTGGGGCAATAAAGCTATGGTTAAGCATCAGCATTGAATAAATCGCTTCGTGCACACCAGCAGCGCCAAGCGCATGACCAGTCATGGCTTTTGTTGCTGAAATCGCAGGGCTGTTACCGGCAAACACTTCTTGAATCGCGCCAAGCTCTTTAACATCACCGACCGGTGTAGACGTACCGTGAGTATTCACGTAGTCAACACCATCGACGTCTTGCATCGCCATCTTCATACAACGCACTGCGCCTTCACCTGATGGAGCGACCATGTCGTATCCATCCGATGTTGCACCGTAACCGACGACTTCACCGTAGATCGTTGCGCCGCGAGCCAATGCATGCTCAAGCTCCTCAACAACAACCATACCGCCGCCACCAGAGATAACAAAACCATCACGGTTTGCATCGTAGGTACGTGATGCCTTCGTTGGGTCATCGTTGTACTTAGTAGACAAAGCGCCCATGGCGTCAAACATCATCGTTTGTGTCCAATCCAGCTCTTCACCGCCACCAGCAAAGACAATATCTTGTTTGCCTAGTTGAATCAGCTCCATCGCATGACCAATACAGTGTGCTGACGTCGCACATGCTGAGCTCATGGTGTAGTTAACGCCACGGATCTTAAATGGCGTAGCCAGACAAGCTGAAACCGTTGAAGACATCGTACGAGGTACCATGTATGGACCAACGCGCTTAACGCCTTTCTCACGAATCGTATCAACTGCGATCGTTTGGTTAAGTGCAGAAGCACCACCAGAACCCGCAACTATACCAGTGCGATCATTTGAAACCTGTTCGTCTGACAATCCAGAATCGGCAATAGCCTGCTCCATTGAAAGATACGCGTACGCCGCCGCATCACCCATAAAACGCATTTTCTTACGGTCAATGTGCTCAGCAGGTTTAATTTTCAGATCGCCCCAAACTTGAGAACGCAGGCCCATTTCTTTAAACTGCTCAGAGGCGTTAATACCAGAACGGCCTGCTTTTAGAGACGCTAAAACTTCTTCAACGTTGTTACCGATGCTCGAAACAATACCCATACCGGTAATTACGACTCGTTTCATGTGACATTCCTATAAATTTCAAAACTGCTAAATAATAACGAAGTTACGGGATAAAAGTGGTCAGCTTTCCCATAAATTCGTACAATTCACATCAATTACTGCAACTGATGCCCCATAACTGTAGTTGTGATAACGACTATACAATGGGTATAACACAAGTTAAGTGTCAATATTATGACTTCTATCACTCACGCTCAACTCGATTGGAACGAAGCTGGTACGCCCGTTTCAGACCAATTTGACGACGTTTACTTCTCTAACGTAAACGGACTCGAAGAAACACGCTATGTTTTTTTGGAAAAAAACAGCCTTCCTCAACGCTGGCACGACATAGAAGATCGACGCTTTGTCATTGCCGAAACAGGTTTTGGTACTGGGTTGAACTTTCTTGCTGCTTGGCAACAGTTTGAGGCATTTCGCTTACAGCACCCGGACGCCGCGCTAAAAGAACTGCATTTTATTAGCTTTGAAAAATACCCGCTAACCAAAGTAGATCTCGCGAAAGCACACAAAGCTTGGCCTGAACTAGAGACATTTGCCAAACAGCTGCAAGCGCACTATCCCATAGCCGTGCCTGAATGTCATCGAATAGTCCTCGCTGACGGTATGATTACCTTGGACCTTTGGTTTGGTGACATCAAAGATTGCATGCCATTAGTGCCAACACCAGAACAAGGTGTGGTCGATTGCTGGTTTTTAGACGGCTTCGCGCCAAGCAAAAATCCAGAAATGTGGAACCAAACCCTATTTAACGGCATGGTCAAACTCGCGAAGCAAGACGCAACCTGCGCAACGTTTACTGCTGCAGGGTTTGTACGTCGTGGTCTCAATGAGGCTGGTTTCAGTATGAAGAAGGTAAAAGGGTTTGGCACCAAGCGAGAGATGATTGCAGGTAAACTTGAACACAAACAGCCTTACAGCAACTTTGACCCATTTTACCAACGCACGACACCAGAAAAAATTGGCAACATTGCTATTATCGGCGGAGGCATTGCCAGCGCCAGCCTAATCACCGCCCTCTCAAGGCGCGGTATCGCCTCAACCCTATTTTGTAAAGACGCACAAGCGGCTGAAGGCGCATCAGGAAACCGTCAAGGCGCGGTGTATCCGCTCCTCAATGGTGAACACAAAGGGGTATCGAGAGTCTTCGCACCTTCCTTCTTGTATGCAAGGCAATTTGCAGAACAAGCCACCGCATTATTTCCATTTGATCATGATTGGTGCGGCGTCACGCAACTAATGTGGGATGAGAAATCTGACATCAAACTCAACAAAATGCTCAATGGGCAGTTTCCTAGACAGCTTGTTCATGGACTATGTGCACAGGAAACCAGCCAGACATTAGGCTTGGCGTCTCCATTTGCGAGCGTTAGCTACCCGCTAGGTGGATGGTTATGCCCTGCACAACTCACGCAAGGCCTTATAAACAAAGCAGAGGAAAATCAATTACTCAATTGTCACTTTTCCACCAATGTGACCGCAATTAAACCACTAACGAATCACCAATGGTCCATTGAAACTGCCGCAACAGACTCAGCAGAAGCACATTCGAAAGCCGTCAATCACCAAGCACAACACAACACGGCGTTTGACCTTGTTATCATTGCTAATGGCCATGAATTTGCGCAACTAGAGCAAACTGAGCATTTACATTTATCAGCAGTGAAAGGACAAGTCAGTCATATCTCCACTACGAACTCATTATCACAACTAAAAACCGTACTGTGCTATGACGGCTATTTAACGCCCAGTAATCCTGCAACCAATACCCACTGCATTGGTGCGAGTTACGATAAAGATAACGTCAATCACGATTTTGATGCCAGTGCTCAGTTTGACAACCAAGATAAAATAAAACGCTGCCTTCCCGATACGGCCTGGGTTAACGACATTGATACCTCAGGCAATCAAGCACGCCAAGGCGTAAGAAGCGTCAGTCGTGACCACTTACCATTCGTCGGGCAAGTCACGGATTTTGAGGCCCTTGAAACACTACACGCTCACTCACCCAAGACAATAAAAGCCGTACCTGAACATCACAATTTGTTTTGCATGTTAGGACTAGGCTCTCGCGGTTTAAGCTCTGCACCTCTTGTCGCCGAGATGTTGATCTCACAGATCTGTGGCGATCCACTTCCGCTCCCGGTTGATTTGTTATCCGGTATGCACCCAAGTCGAACCTGGATTCGTCGAATTAAAAAATCACGACCTTTGTTTGGATAACGAGTCACCAATTATCATTAGCTCTTAAATCAGGCTCCATTTACTCTCATATGAGGAGGCGAAAGCCTAACGCCTCCTTCATTACTTCATGTACCCATGACTATATTTTCTAAGTCGTCCACTGTCCCTTTGTTTGTTTGCTTAACCGCTGTCTCCGGTGTCCTGTCTTACATTTGAGCCGGATCTCTCCGGTTTCAGCACTCTTACAATAGAGATTACGTGTTAGAACTGAGACAAGCTGTGAACCACAAAGGATAGTTAACTGCTTGCATAGACAGTCGTGTAAACAGCTCCCATACTGCAAAAAAGCATAAGGAGAGCAGCATGAAATGGACGCAACAATTCTTCATATATTGCTTGCTGTGGACCGCGACAGTGGATGCAGATGTGAACCCAGCGTCGGACTCGACACCCTATGTCCTGTTTGTAAACCCCGGATACGAAGACGACAGTTTTTGGTATAACGTGATCAATTACGCACAAGCGGCAGCGACGGACCTCAATATCAATCTTGAGGTCGTCCATGGCGACCGTAGCCCACTCCTTGCTCAACAACGCCTTAGTCAAAAAATATCTCAAGGGGCCACGCCGGACTACATAATCTTAGTCAATGAAGCTCAAACGGGAAGGAAGCTACTTGAATCGTTGACTGATGTTTCCTCACACGCTTTGTTTGTCCTCAACAACCTCAATCCAACCGATTTAGTTGAGGTGCAATTGGATCCTCATTGGCAACAACACTTGTTACCCGGTGTGTTTGCAAATAATTTTCGTATTGGCTACCTCACGGCTAAAGCGCTTTACGACAAGGGGGAGCAACGCGGTGGTGATGTATTGCTCTTTTCTAGCGACACCACGCCTGCCTCAACGATGAGAGAAGCTGGGGCGGTCTCTTTTTTTACACAAATTGATGACCTAAACGTTGTCCAGCACACCTACGCTAAATGGGACGAAAACACCGCTTATGGCGAAGCAAAACGACTCTTATTGTTGCACCCTACTATTCGCTATGTATGGACAGCGAATGATCAGATGGCTTTTGGCATCCAACGAGCATTAGATGAGAGAGAAGAAACAATCGCCGATCGAGATGATGTGTTAATCAGTACCATCAATACTTCTGAAAAAGTGCTCACTCAGCTCAAAGAAGGTCAAATAGCAGTGCTGGGCGGCGGTGATTTTACCGCTCTGGGGCTAGCATTGATTAAGATATATCATCACAAAAACGGCGTTGAGTGGCCACAGCGCACAAGATTCACCCTCTTTAATTTGATAGATGAACCCTCAGCTTTATATACCGATTTATATGAGAAGCGATGGGCGGAAATCGACTTTAAAGGCATCGACCTCAACAATAACCCTGTAAATCCTTTCATTCAGATTTCAATTGATCAATAAAAATGCGCTTTTTTGTAAACTTTTATTGGCAAGTGGCGTGAAATGGTAAACATGACCGTTATTTAATGGCATGATCGCCGCCGCGATATTTTATCGCCACCCTGACAAGACGAGTCGAAGCAAACTCCATATTGCTTGGCTCTATTTTTTACCCTTCACATTTTGGTTTTCTATGAAATTTGCTTTTTTGCTCTTTAGTTTACTGTTTGCTTCACTGCAACCCAGTTTTGCCTCAACCGACACCGTACCGGTAGGGCTAAGACCATGTTGCGCCTTTGGAACAGGCCTAAAAGCAGAACTCGGCAGCGTCCCTGTGCCTTTTTTCTCGATCAACAACGTCCTTGATATCGAAGACATCGATGCCCACGAGTTTAATGACGGCTCCTCGAGTGTCGTCGGCAGTTTATTCGGCGCATCAAAAGAATCGAACGGTCTGATTTTTTCTAACAAGGGCGGATTTATCGATACCGCACACGTTCGTGACACTGCTGACTTCACCTTCTATCTCTATCATTCAATAAAAAACCGCGATAGCGATACACTGTCTATTGAATTAACCGAAGAGCTTCGCGAGCGTCGTATTGAACTGACCAACTTGGGCCAATTAGATTCCAAAAACCACGAAGAAGCCAAACTGGCCGCAGTATTGGCCTTTCGTTTAGCGCAATGGCACGAGATTGCTCAATGGTACGGGCTCGTTTCAGTTGGGGGTTTCAAAGAATATCCCTCTGCGTTTTCCCCAGAAGATTTGTACTCCAACATGCTGGGCGCGCATATCGCTTTAGAGATGATAAAAATCAATCCGAACATCACACAGAAGAAATTTGTCATTCTTTTTCCTCAGTACTTTCGTAAACATTTGAAACGACTTGATGCTCAAGACAAAGACACCACCATTGACCGCTTTAAGGCGATTGATGGTATCTGGTGGGACAGTAGCAAACGCCTACCTGACAAATGGGTGGTGAAAACACGTGATTATCATTTCAGTCTTGATTTAGTCCCGAACGGCGTGAGTGACGGTACGCCATCTTCACTCAGTGCTTATGCGCACTTAGAAGAATTCGGACAGTTTCAATTGGTAAAAGCTGACAACATCAAATCGTTTGATATACTGCCCGACGCTTTGAAATCAAAAGAAATATGGACATTCGAGGATTTTCAAACGCTCGCTAACATCGCCAAAGCCGAAGATGATAAGCACACTAACAATCGCAATGACGCATTATCAATGAAGTTGAATTAACGCTATGACTGACATGCAAAAAAATACCGGTATCAAACGTATACTTCTCGCCACTAAATACTCTTGGTTTGGGTTGATGGCGGCTTGGAAACACGAAGCAGCGTTTCGACAAGAGATGGTCGGTCTTTTAGCGGCAGTAGCAATAGCCTTTGTACTTGATATCACTCTCATTGAAAAAGCGGCACTCATTGGCAGCGTACTCTTTGTCATTACGGTGGAGTTGATGAATTCAGCGGTTGAAGCGGTTGTGGACAGAATTGGCTTGGATCGCCATGAGTTGTCTGGTCGAGCCAAAGATCTAGGCTCTGCTGCCGTATTTGTTGCTATTGGATTCGCCCTACTCATTTGGGCCAGTGTATTGTGGACTCACTTTGTACGATAAAAAACGGCAACAAAACACGTAAGTGACTCTGTATTGAATCGTGCTTCTAATATGAAAAAGGTCTGCTCATAGTGAGTAGACCTTTTTTGAATGGATGTGGTGGAAAGCGATGCGCAACAATGATTATTCGAACCAAATATTCATATCAACAGGCGACATTAAATAACTCGGAAGCACCGTTCAATCAACCTCACCACCTACGATTTCTGACGCTTGGCAACGAGTGTAAATTTGTAATCACTCGATTTAAAATAATTCCGGCTGTATTCAAAGACCGTATCATCATGTAGGTGACCACGCGTTCGCTTCTCTATGATAGGTTCGCCTAGCTCAATACCCAACAAATCAGCAATATCTTTCGGTGGAAGAACTGGAATAATTTCTTGCTCACTCCGATCAATCACCAAGCCTTTCTTATTTTCTATGAAATCATACTTAGAAGCCTGCATCACTTGGTAGGTCAGATCTGGGAACATCTCGGTCGGCATCCAGGTTTCTTCCACTGTGATAGGGTTTTCATCCAGAAAACGAACACGTTTAATGTAAAAAACTTGGTCACCCTCAGACAAATTTAAATGCTCTGCCATCGTTAACGACGCAGACTGAACCTCAAATGCCAATACATCACTATGTGTCACGCCTTCTAGATGCGCCCATTTCTCTGCAAAACTGCTTTGTTGATAAATATCGTAGTTCACTTTGCTTTCTTTCACGTACGTTCCGCTGCCCTGCACGCTTTCTAACTCTTCGTTTTCTACCAATAATTTCAAGGCTTGCCTAACGGTGACACGACTGACAGAAAATTCTTCGCGCAACTGGGCTTCTGTTGGCAAAGCTTCACCAACTTTGTATTCTCCAATACTAATTTTTTCTCGAATAGCATCGGCTATTTTTCGATACATTGGCAAACGAGCCATTTTAACCTCTTCAAAATAATACACAGGAGCGCAGCATAGCCTGCGCGGCTTTAATTCCGAGGAAATAATCAACCACCTGGATTCTCGGTCGTCTCTTTGTGTGCTGAACTACACTTACTCACTAAGGTACCCTCATAACCTACATGATACGAGTTGTCTTATGTATGACAAGTATTTGTTTGCACCAAATTAAAATTAAACAATACAAATAATACAACATTAATACATATATTAATTCAAATTCGATCTTGATCACGGAATATTTGTATCTAAAAGGTATTATTCAATCATTGTTGAATGACACAGCAATATTGGAATGTGACAACGGGACAAAGATTATGAATTTGACATCTCTTACCAACCCATCGCTAATCAACCTACAAACGACGTTTACGAGTCGTGATGAGGCGATAAAAGCACTTGCCGAACAACTAAATCAACAAGGCAAACTGCATAATAAAGACGAATATTTACGTGCTGTATTTGCACGAGAAGATGAAGGACCAACGGCTCTTGGAGAAGGACTTGCCGTCCCTCATGGCAAGACAGATGCCGTCAAAGAAGCCGCATTTGCAATGGCTACTTTGAAAGAGGATCTAAAGTGGAAAGGTTTAGACGAAGACGAGGATGTAAACCTCATCTTCCTTATTGCTATTCCAAATGCCGAAGCCGGCTCTACTCACATGCAGCTCCTCACAGAATTAACCACTACCCTAGTGGATGATGATGTCCGTGAGGCGGTACTCAATGCTACAACTATAGAACAAATTTACACGCAGCTTAGTCGAGAAGAAACCAAGCCTGAGAGCACCAGCACCATTGCGGCAGACGCACCGACAATTGTGTGTGTAACAGCCTGTCCTGCAGGTATTGCTCACACTTACATGGCCGCTGAGTACTTAGAAAAAACCGGTAAAAAACTTGGCTTTAACGTCCACGTTGAAAAACAAGGGGCGAATGGTATTGAGGATCGCCTGACAGCCGATCAACTAAACAACGCCACCGCCGTCGTATTTGCCGCAGAAGTGGCCATCAAGGAAGTCGAGCGCTTCAACGGTATTCCGCGTATTGAAGTGCCGGTCGCCGAACCCATTAAGCATGCAGAACGCATTCTAAACGATGCAATCGACGCGGGAAAAAACAGCACCGGGGTCGGTCGTACATTGGCCACCGAAGACAAGCCGAAACGATTGCCGCTCAAAACCGAGCTCAAGCAAGCGCTTCTATCTGGTATTTCTTACGCCGTACCCTTGATTGTTGCTGGGGGCACCGTTCTCGCAGTCGCCGTTCTTATTGCCCAAATTTTCGACTTGCAAGATCTGTATGCGACCGATGGGTCGTGGCTGTGGATGTATCGCAAACTAGGTGGTGGCTTACTTGGTACACTCATGGTGCCTGTATTAGCGGCCTACACCGCTTATTCGCTTGCCGACAAACCGGCCTTGGGTCCTGGGTTCGCCGCTGGTATTGCCGCTAACTTAATTGGCGCAGGATTCCTTGGTGGCGTAGTCGGTGGCTTACTTGCTGGTTACATCATGCGCTGGGTGAAAGAAAACATCCGCTTGAGTCCTTCATTCAACGGCTTCCTAACGTTTTACTTGTACCCAGTTATTGGCACGTTAGTCGTCGGTTCATTGATGCTATTCGTTATTGGCAAGCCGGTCGCTTGGTTAAACCAAGGGCTCACTGATTGGCTCAACGGCATGTCAGGAACGAATGCGCTGCTGCTCGGTGCTGTGATTGGCCTATTTGTCTCCTTTGACCTTGGCGGTCCAGTCAACAAAGCCGCTTATGCATTCTGTCTTGGCGCGATGGCTAACGGTGTTTACGGCCCTTACGCCATCTTTGGTTCAGTGAAAATGGTCTCCGCGTTTACGGTTACCGCCTCAACCATGATTGCGCCTCGCCTGTTTAAAGACTTTGAGATTGAAGTCGGCAAGTCCACTTGGTTGCTAGGTCTTGCTGGGATCACTGAAGGTGCCATCCCAATGGCAATCGAAGATCCTATCCGCGTTATTGGGTCTTTCTTACTTGGCTCTGTGGTCACAGGGGCAATGATTGGCGCCGCAGGTGTAGGCTTATCGACTCCTGGTGCTGGTATCTTCTCAATATTCTTACTCCACGATGCTGGGCTCGGTTCTTTCACCGCTGCCGCCATCTGGTTTGGTGCTGCGCTTGTCGGTACCGCCATTTCAACTATCACGTTGCTAGCATGGAGATCCCATGCCATAAAAAAGGGCAAATTTGACGCCCAGGTAGCGACCCAGAACTAACCATTAGGAAATGGAAGGGCGCAGCCAAGCTGTGGCCCTTTCGAAACATCTGCTCTCCCAATTTAAAACTAATTTCGTTACTGCTCAACAGGCTATAGGTACACAAAAATGACTACATCACGCGTTCATATCACTCCACACATGCACTGGGATCGTGAATGGTATTTCACTACAGAAGAATCTCGAATTCTATTGGTGAACAACATGGATGAAATCATGCAGCGTCTGGAAAATGACCCTGACTATAAATACTACGTTTTAGACGGTCAAACAGCAGTACTGGAAGACTATTTTGCCATTAAACCAGAGAACAAAGAGCGCGTAAAAGCACTGGTTCAAGCCGGAAAACTCATTGTCGGCCCTTGGTACTCGCAAACAGACACAATGCAAGTGGCGGGAGAATCCATTGTACGAAACATGCTTTACGGTATTCGTGATTGCCTTGAACTCGGTGAACCAATGAAGATTGGTTACCTACCGGATTCATTCTCAATGAGCTCACAACTACCGATGATCTATAACGGCTTTGACATCGATACCGCGATGTTCTGGCGTGGCTGTTCGGAGCGTCATGGCACCAACAAAACTGAGTTCTTATGGCAATCCAATGACGGCTCTGAAGTGGCTGCACAGGTACTCCCTCTCGGGTACGCGATTGGTAAATACCTTCCTCAAGACGAAGAAGGCCTGCGCGCTCGCCTAGATAAATACTTCCCTGTATTAGAAAAACCGTCAGTGACAAAAGATATTTTGTTACCAAACGGCCATGACCAGATGCCAATCCAAAATGACATTTTTGAGGTCATGGATAAGCTTCGTGAAATCTACCCAGAGCGTGAGTTCCTAATGAGCCGCTTCGAAGAGGTATTTGATCGCATTAAAGAGGAACGCGACCAACTCGATACCATCAAGGGCGAGTTCAATGACGGCAAATACATGCGTGTCCATCGTACTATTTCTTCGACGCGCATGGACATCAAGCTTATTCATGCTCAAGTTGAGAACAAGATTGTTAATATTCTAGAGCCACTCGCGTCAATCGCTTGGACATTAGGGTTTGAGTATCATCATGGGTTGATCGAAAAAATGTGGAAGGAGAGCATGAAGAACCATGCCCACGATTCCATCGGTTGTTGTTGTTCAGACAAGGTTCACGCTGAGATCTTGAACCGCTATATCCTAGCTGACGATATGGCGTCAAACCTTATTCATTTCTACAAGCGCAAGATTGTTGATCACATGCCTGCCCGTGAGGGTTGCGACAAACTGGCATTGTTTAACTTGTCACCTTATGAGCGTGAAGAAGTCATCAATACCACGATTACCATTCGTGCCAGCGAATTCAGCCTATTTGATGAAAATGGCACCCAAGTCGAGTACTTCATTCAAGACCAACGAGTGATTGACCCGGGTAAAATTGACCGTCAGATTGTTCATTATGGCAATTACGACCCGTTTATCGAATACGACATTCAGATCAAATACGTAGTGCCAGCGATGGGGTACACCACGCTGCATATTCAAGGTAATGAAAAAGGCAAAACCAAGGTTGCAGTACAAAAAGATTACTTACTTGAAAATGAATATTACCGAATCAATGTCAACGATAACGGTACATTAACCATCTTCGATAAAGAAACCTTGATGACATACGATCAAGCACTTCGTGTTGAAGAAGGCTCTGACGACGGTGATGAATATGATTACTCACCTTCTCGCCAAGAATGGTTGCTGTATTCTGATGAATTCAAAGCCCAGACTCACATCACTCATGAAGGTTATCAATCTGTCGCCAGCATCAAGCTCACAATGAATGTGCCCGCAAACCTTCAAGAACGTGAAGCACGCAGCGGTCAAAACGGGTTTGTCGGTATCGACTGTCAGGTCGTATTAAAACAAGGCTCTCGTCGCATCGAGGTGCGCATGGAAGTGGACAACCAAGCCGACGATCATCGTATTCGCGTACTAATTCCAACACCGTTTGTCTCTGAAAACGTTGTGGCCGATAACCAATTTGGTCTCATTACCCGCCCAACCAATGATCCGGCGATGGACGTGTGGGAACAAGAAGGCTGGAAAGAAGCCCCTGTTCCTGTGTACCAGTTGATGAACGTCGCGGCGGTAGAAAACGACAAAGGTGGGCTTGCGATCATGACTGGTGGTTTGCGTGAATTTGAAGTCATCTCCAGTAAGGGTGACGAGGCGCGTGACACCTTCGCATTAACCTTATTACGTGGCGTGGGTGTGCTCGGTAAAGAAGAGCTCTTATTGCGTCCAGGGCGACCATCAGGGATCAAGATCCCAACACCAGAATCTCAGACTCGTGGCAAGCTGGTATGTGAATTTAGTCTCTTTGGCTTTGAAGGTAATCACATTGATGCCAACATCATGGCTGAAGCCCGTGATAACGTTACGCCTATCGAGTGCTATAACAAAATTCCATACAACGCGATGAAACTAAACGTTGGCACTCAAGATAAGCCACTGACATTCTCGCTATTAAATACAGCGAAACAAGGTGCCGTGCTCAGTGTTTTGAAGAAAGCTGAAGATACCGATGCGTTCATTCTAAGAATGTACAACCCTAGTGAAAATGACGAGATAAGCGATACCGTATCGTTCACTCAACCGGTGGCATCATGGCTAGAGACTAATTTGGCTGAAGAAGTACGCACGACTGACGTCGAAAGCGAATCAGTGGGCATACTAAAAGCCTGCCAAGCGAAAACGTTCCAAGTGAAGCTATGCTCCAATTAAGATTTTCTTCGTTAATTTGAGTCACCATAAGAAATCCGTTCAGTGTATGCTGCTCGGATTTCTTACCTGGCAACAACATGTACACCCAAAAAAGTGAACGGTAAAATGTCTTTGTTTAAGTTAGATAATGTTATTCAAAATTACGCATGGGGTAGCAAGGAGTCCATTACTAATCTCTTTGGTATTCCTAACCCAAAATCAGAACCTCAAGCCGAGATTTGGATGGGTATTCACCCAAGTGGTTGCTCCAAAATAGCCGCAACCCAGCAACCACTCTCCGAGTTAATCGCGCAAAACCCTACCCGCTTATTGGGCGACTATACTGAAAATCGATTCGGCGATTTACCCTATTTGTTTAAGGTATTAGCCGCCGAAACACCGCTCTCTATTCAAGTGCACCCAAGTAAACATAAAGCAGAGTTCGGCTTTGCTCGCGAGAATGCGCAGGGTATTGCCATGACTGCCGCCAATCGAAACTACAAAGATCCTAACCATAAACCCGAATTGGTTTATGCGCTTACTCTGTATAAAGCGATGAATGGGTTTCGCCCAATCAAGCATATCATTGCTCTGTTTAATGAAATCAATATCGAGTCACTCTCCTCAGAGTTAGCCGCATTAACAGACAACCAAAATAACGAAGGGTTGCAACAGTTCTTCTCTGCCATTATGTCGCTCAACGGTGCCCGCAAAGATACCGCTCTCAACGAGCTTTATTTAGCATATAATCGCTCATCTGCGACGGCAATGGCACGCGAAGCGCTCTTGTACAGCGCCGACTTCAAACAACATTATCCAGACGATATTGGATTATTTGCCCCATTAATGCTCAATACTATCGAACTCTCTCCCGGCGAAGCCATGTTCTTGCATGCAGAAACCCCTCATGCTTACGTCAAGGGAACGGGATTAGAGATTATGGCGAACTCTGACAATGTGCTGAGGGCGGGTTTAACACCGAAATACATTGATGTCGCTGAGCTTATCGATAACACCCGATTCACCTCGATGGACCCAGATACAATAAAACTTGAACCAATACTCAAGGACGGAAAACTCAGCTATCCGATCCCTGTCGATGACTTTGGATTTGATATTTTGAACGCAACAGAAAACCGCGATATACAATACGTGCGTAGCGCTGAGATTATCTTTTGTGTGGCCGGTGACGCGACTATTTCCTCCGCAGACCAATGCATATCACTCACTGCAGGCGAGGCTATTTTTATTGGCAATGATACCGGTAGCTACGACTATCAAGGTAACGGAGTATTGGCGAGAGCGTACAATTAATCACAAGATGCCCTATCGTTTTATTCATCCAAAATGATGAACGACACCCTAACTGTTTTTCTGATATAAAAAGGCTTGACCCTCCCCCTAGGTCAGGCCTTAGTTTTATCTCATGCTTATTCAACGATGGTCAATCTAATGGGATGCTGTAACCAATCGCCAAAAGGCGGAACCACACAAATCGGAAAACTAATAAAACTCGTTGTCGTGCTTTTTGTCATCATTTTTTCATTAGCCTTGTTGTTTCCAAATTAATACGCTCACCATGGCGATTCATCGCCTAGCCTCGAACGAAAAATTGCCATTCTCAATTCGAGCCAATTCCATTAAAGTGGCTCAATATGCCTACGACCAATGGATTATGTGTGAACCTACGACAACTTGAAGTCTTTTACGCCATCATGCAAGCAGGCACCGTGTCCGGAGCAGCCAAGAATCTGCATGTGTCGCAACCTAACGTCACACGAGTGCTTGCCCACACTGAGCAGCAATTGGGGTTCACGCTATTTGAGCGAGTAAAAGGCCGATTAGTCGCCACTCAAGAAGCGAATACGTTACTGCCCAAGGTCGAGAGCATCTACGGCCAACTTGATCAATTTCGGGCGCTAACGAACAAGCTTAAGAAAGGCCAACAACATATTCGTGTCGGTGCCCCTCCCGTGTTAGCCAGCCACTTTCTGGCTCCACTTGTCGCCAAGTTTTATCAATTACACCAGTGTTCCGTTGAGCTTGTCACAGGCAACCGAAATGAGTTATGTGATGGATTACTCAATAATGAACTCGATATTGCCGTGACATTTGGCCAAGACACACCCGCAGGTATCTCTCACCAATTACTGATCGATACGTCGATGCAGGCGCTCATACCTCTGCCTTGTCATGACCTAATTCCGACCGAACGCGATCCGGTTCCAGAGGTCGCGCTAGAGGCTCTGTTGCAACACCCCTTAACCGTCATCGCGTTAGATAGACGCGACCCATTGGGGCAAAAGCTGACCTACGCGATTGAACAAGTCGCCCCTAACTTCAGCCCCTCCCTTACCGTAAGAAGTTACGCTGCAGGCGCTGAGCTTGCCAAACTTGGTGCTGGCATTGCAATCGTCGACCCATGGACGGCTGCGCAATACGCTAACCATGGCGCGTTACAACTTGCCAACCTACACCCAGCAGTTAATTGCTCTGTGTCACTGTTAACCAGTGATGTGCATCCACAGTCAATTACCGCGAAACAGTTTTTAAGCGCACTACACCAATACCACGCGCTTTCGTTTTAACACTCATCGATGATAATCACCGCCTTGGGGATAACATTCACAACAAAGGCTCATAACGTAACGTTATAGGCAGCATACAACTGAGTATTCGCGCTCATCCCTTCTAAGCCCTATCGTAATGACAACGCCATAGTAGCTTTAACAAAAGGGACACCATGAATATCTCTCAACCCTATTTACTTTTCCTCGGTGATGTCACCGATCCTCTCTCCGCGAAAACGGCCCGTGGCATTGTGAAATGGCGCCCCGATGTCTGCCTTGGTCAATTAAAGCTAACCGATAACACCGTCTCTTTAGGTCTAACGAATCTTTCGCTCATTCAAGCCAAGGAGCTCGGTGCAAAAACTCTTGTCATCGGAACGGCAAATGCCGGCGGTTTTATCCCACGAAGCTGGGTCGAGACCCTCATTAGCGCCGCCAACCTCGGCTTTGATATTGCCTCTGGCATGCATCAAAAATTGAATGATATCCCAGAGCTTGCGGCGCTGGCTGAGCAAGGCGTGACTCAATTATTTGACGTTCGCCATTACGACGAACGCCTGAACGTCGGTACGGGTAAAAAACGTCAAGGTAAGCGCCTACTTACCGTTGGGACAGACTGCTCCGTAGGAAAAATGTTCAGTGCGCTTGCCATCGAAAAAGCGCTCAATAACAAAGGTATCGACAGTCGATTTAAAGCCACGGGGCAGACTGGTATTCTTATTGAAGGAACAGGGATTTCAGTGGATGCGGTAGTGGCTGACTTTATTTCGGGTGCTGTCGAGGCCATTAGTCCTAGCTTTTCAGACCATCAGTGGGACATTATCGAAGGACAAGGCTCACTGTTTAACCCCTCATATGCTGGCGTGAGCTTAGGGCTCATTCACGGCGCACAACCCGATGCCTTGGTCCTTTGCCATGAAATCGGGCGTGAGCATATCCGCCACCTTCCCCACGCCCCACTTCCGACCATAGAGCAGACTATTGATGCCAACCTTTTAGCGGCCAGTGTGACCAATTCCAAGGTTCAATTTGCAGGGATTTGTTTAAATACCTCACGACTCGATGAACCTACAGCAAAGCAACTGTGTTTAACATGGCAAGAACAATTTAACCTTCCCGTGACAGACCCAGTGCGATTTGGGGTAGATACTATTGTAGAGCACCTGTCTTCATTATGAACTCGCCACGTATGAGTTCACCACGTAAGAAGGTCTCCCGACTGTATAAGCACGACGCTATGAGGGTACTATGAATTATAAGGGCGCTATGAATATTGAAAGCCGTCACCACTCGATAAAGCTGGCTAAGCCATTCACTATTTCCCGAGGGACGCGCACACATTGTGAAGTGGTACGCGTAACCATTCGCTATCAACAACATATTGCCATAGGTGAATGCACACCCTATCCCCGCTACGGTGAATCCGTAGAGTCCGTGATGGAACAAATTCAGCAATTCAGCCAAACCATTCATTCACTTACACCCCACGAAGCTCGCTTAGCACTTCAACAGTGTCCGGCCGGCGCCGCACGAAATGCCATCGATTGCGCCTTATGGTCGCTGGAGGCCAAAGAGAAAGGACACGTTTTTCCATCGCCCTACTTTGCTATTAAGCCCAGCATCGAGACGGCAATGACGGTTTCCGTTGGCGATAAAGCAACAATGATTGAACAAACCCAGCAATACGTCAAAGAAGGCGCAACGCTGCTCAAGGTCAAACTAGACGGCACCGATGTCATTGAAAAGATGACCGCTATCCGTCACGCCGCCCCACAAGCTCGAATTATTATCGACGCCAATGAAGCATGGCAAGATTTGCCACTTGAGACTTTGTTCGATGAGCTCGCGACCCTCGATATCACTATGATAGAACAGCCGGTACCCAGCGGTAGAGATGAACTCCTGAAAGACATTCGCCATCCGATCCCATTATGCGCCGATGAAAGCTGCCATACGCGAGCTGAATTGGATTCGCTGCTAGGGTGCTATGAAATGATTAATATTAAGTTAGATAAAACAGGCGGGTTAACGGAGGCGCTCGCCCTGGAAGCTAAAGCACGCTCGCTAGGGCTGAATATTATGGCTGGGTGCATGTTAGGTTCGTCGCTAGCAATGAAAGCCGCCCTGCCAATTGCGACCAATGCCGAAATCGTCGACCTTGACGGCCCAGTGTTGCTTGGCAGCGACGTTGAAAATGGGCTCAGTTATCAAAATGGGACAGTCATGCTGTAATGTTTTACTGCGTTAGTAACAATCGAGCTATAGAGCATAACTCCATGGCTCGATTCATTATTGATTAAACTGGTGTGGCTTGGTTATGTCTTCGAATCACCACTCGCAAACGTAACAACATCAGCGTTGCTGCGACGGTCAGTCCAGTGAGTATTCCTACCCAAAAGCCTTCCTCTCCCATAGCAGGAACCACGTAATCGGTCATGCCAAAGACTACGCCAATAGGTAGCGCTAATCCCCAATACGAAGCAATGGCTAAGAACATCGGCACCTTGGTATCTTTGTAACCACGCAAAGCGCCGTTTGCTGACGTTTGTAATGCATCGCTAAACTGATACATCGCCGTAAACACCAAGAGTGTCGCCGCCGTCGCGCTGATAGCAGGATCGGTAGTGTAGAGTCGAATAATGACGTCAGGGAAAAGCAAGAACATCGCCACCGATAACAATGACATTAAGCCAGCGACCACAATACCCATTTGGCTTCGCTCCAGTGCGCTTTGGTTATCTTTCGCTCCTAAAGCGTGACCCACTCGGATCGTAATACCAAAAGAGATACTCATCGGGATAACATACGTCATGCTCGAGATATTCAACGCGATCTGAGCCGCCGCAACGTTTTCTGCCCCGATACGAGCAATCAGTAAAGCAATCACGGCAAAAATACTGCCACACACGGCGATATTCATACCAATAGGTAGACCAAGCCTCAAGAGATGGCTGATCTCTTTCATTCTTGGTTTCGCGTCATTGAAACGAATCATACTTTTAAAGTGATGATGTCCCTTGATGTAGGAATACAATAGCGCGGACATCAACCAATATACTAAGCTCGTTGCCCAACCACAGCCTACCGCGCCCATTTCAGGAAAGCCAAACTTGCCATAGATGAGTACATAGTTCACCGGAATATTTACCAACAAGCCTAATACCGAAATAATCATTGGGGCCTTGGTATTGTTCATCCCTTCACAAAAACCATTTAGGGTATAAAACAAGGCGATACCCGGCACACCAAACGCCAAAGCAAAGGCATAGTTACTGGCTATAGGGATAATCTCAGAGGCAACACCAATCCATTCAAGAATCGGTTTTGCACTCAGCAGATACGCAATTAGCAAGAGGCTTGAGATAAACGCTAACCAAAGCATCTGAATGAATTCGACAGAGATGCTGTCAAAATCACGCGCACCGCGGTGAAAAGCCACCACTGGCGTCAACGCCATAATAATGCCACGCAATAGCAACAATACAGGGATCCATAGGCTAGTGCCAAGTGCAATCGCAGCAAGATCAGCAGGACTGACTTGTCCGGCCATAGTGGTATCAACAAACCCCATTGCTTGGGTCGCGAGTTGAGTGAGTATGATTGGCGTTGACAATGTCATTAACGCACCGGATTCACGAGAAAAACGGGGTAAAAAAGGACGAGCGGTAGTTTGCATGGGGGTTCTAACACCAATAGAAATGCACCAATAATGGCGGGATGGCAGTGTGCATTTTTAGGGTGTGCCCTTGGGGCGGCGACAATATAAACGTCATTATTCTCAATTTCAAGCCGCCATTAACTCAGAATTGTATTGATGTTCGACACGAAAGCACGCAAAATAGCGCGCCTTGCCCTATCTTTGGGTATAAGGGCTCTCAAAAATACCTCTATGTTCAACGTATTAATATTGAGTTCCCACTCTCCTACCCCACTTATTGAGTACCACTATGAGTTTTGAATCCTTAGGATTATCTGTTCCACTTCTTCGCGCTATCGACGAGCTTGGTTACACCAAGGCATCGCCAATTCAAGAAAAAGCAATCCCGGCCATTATCGAAGGCAAGGATGTGATGGCGGCTGCCCAGACCGGAACAGGCAAAACTGCAGGATTCACTTTACCGCTACTTGAAAAGTTAAGCTCGGGCCAAAAAGCCAAAAGTAATCATGTTCGTGCATTGATCCTAACCCCTACCCGTGAGCTTGCGGCTCAGGTCCACGACAGTGTCGTCAAATATGGTGCTCACCTACCATTGACATCAAATGTTGTGTTTGGCGGCGTTAAGGTCAACCCGCAAATGCAAAAGCTTCGTAAGGGTTGCGATGTCCTTGTTGCGACGCCTGGTCGATTGCTTGATCTCTATAGCCAAAATGCCGTTAAGTTTTCGCAGCTTGAGGTATTGGTCTTAGACGAAGCCGATCGCATGTTAGACATGGGCTTTTTCCGCGACATCAAAAAGATCTTAGATCTGTTGCCAAAAGAACGTCAAAACCTTTTATTTTCTGCCACATTTTCACCAGAGATTCGTTCCCTAGCAAAAGGCTTGGTGCATAATCCGGTTGAGATTTCCGTCAACCCGCCAAACTCAACCACCAAATTGGTTGAGCAAAGCATTTACGTTGCCGACAAAAACCAGAAGTCAGCCATCCTTGCTAAGCTCATTGAACAAGGTAATTGGAAACAGGTGCTTGTGTTTAGTAAGACTAAACACGGTGCTAACCGTCTTGCTCGCTTTTTAGAAGGCAAGAATATCTCTGCGATGGCCATTCACGGTAATAAGAGCCAAGGTGCACGAACCAAAGCTCTTGAGCACTTTAAAACCGGTCAAATCCGAGTGTTGGTTGCGACCGACATTGCCGCTCGTGGTTTAGATATCCCTCAGCTGCCACAAGTAGTCAACTTTGAGTTGCCGCACGTTTCTGAAGACTATGTACACCGTATCGGTCGTACTGGTCGTGCTGGTGAAACGGGCAAAGCCTATTCATTGGTTTGTGCCGATGAAGCAAAAGAATTGTTCGCGATTGAAAGACTGATTGGCGAAGTGCTGACACGAAATGAAATCGAAGGTCACAAGCCTGTGCATCCACTGCCAGCATCAAAGCTAGGTGGACGTGCCCCGCAAGCGAAAAAACCGAAGAAACCAAAAACTGGTCATTCAGATGGTCAGCGCACCACAAGCAGCAATCAAAAAACGAAGCAGCGCCAATTTGGTAAGTCAGATTCTGCGAGCAAAGAAGGCGGCAACGCCAATGCGCGCTCAGGAAATAGTGCAAGAAGACGTCGTCCAAAACCGGCCAACAATGCGCCAAAATCCCAATAGCGGATGAAGTCCCTGCCTAATCAATAAAGTAGGTAGGGACAATTAAGCACCAACAATAAAAAAGGACCATTATTTTAATGGTCCTTTTTTATTGTTAATTAACATACTTATTGAAGACAAAGAATTGCAAACATAACACTAAATGGGTAGGTGTTTTTTTGACACCTCGTCAACACCTTGACACTCATTGCGCCACATCATCATTCTATAAATTAACCCGAAAACCTATTTTCACTTATTTATATTATTTGTTAAATTCGCGTCAAATATATAATAAAGGCTTATATCATGTTCGGATTTTCTCGCTCAGTTAATATAAGAAGTACGATTCTTATTGTATTTCTTATTCCAACATCACTTCTTATCATTTTAATTGGCATTCAGATCAGCAAAACAAGTGAACAAGTTGCGCAAGCCGAGATATCCCAGGAGTCTGTAGAACTCTTTCATTTGTATGATGAAGTTGCCCATCAGTTTGCTGTTGAGCGTGGTCTAACTGCAGGGGTGGTGGCAGCCAAAGGTTTAGGGACCCAAGTGGAAGCCTTACGGAAACAACGACAAAATGCCGATCGTGCTTACCAAAATCTTATCCGCTTTCAACCTGCACATATCGAGCCGGAATTATTTGATAACCTAATGGCAGATATCAAGCCACAACTTGAGAGACGCGCTAATATTCGTTCTCAAGTGGATGCGCTCACTATCAAAGATTCTCCTTTTGCTTTTTACACGGCAATTAATAGCCTAGCACTGGATAATTTATCGGTCCTTCTTACTCAAATTAGCGACACGCAGCTAAAGCTTCAGCTGCAAGGGTTATTAGAATTACTCGTCATCAAAGAAGAAGCCGGAAAAGCACGTGGCGCGCTGAATGGCGCATTTGCTGCTAAACGTTCATCTTTAGATTCCTATGCGAATATCAACAATTACATAGAAACAGAAAAAAATGCTCTACGACAAGCAAACCTGTTGCTTCAAGGCGATATTCAACACCAACTCACTCAGGCGACTCGCAGTAGTACATGGCGTGAGGTGAACACCATACAACAGCAATACCTCGCCCAAAAAGCCTCACTCGACAACCTCACTGGCCCAACGGCTCAAGTATGGTTTTCACTGGCAACGCAAAGAATCGGATTGATTAAGTCATTACGTGACGCCTTTGCGCAGGATATCACTCACACGGCATTGAAACTTGAAACACAAGCGAACCGCTTGCGCTTTGGTTACATTGCATTGGCACTATTTATTGTCGTACCGCTTACTATCCTCGCTATCCATTCCGTTCGCGCGATACGCAGGCGAGTCGCGACATTCACTCAACAGCTCGATCACATAGCCAAAAATAAAGATCTTACCTTGAAGCTAACCAGCTCAAAAAATGATGAGCTCGGTGAAATTGCCTACCATTTTAATTACCTTACGGACAGTTTAAGCCAGGCACTGAGTAAATCACTTGACGTAGCTAATCGCACGGAACAAGAGATGAAGAGCATGAGTCACTTGGTGAGTCAGGCCCAAGAAGTCAGCCAACAAACCCACTTACGCTGCGATAATATTGCGACAGCCATGACGGAGATGTCTCAGACCAGCCAAGAAGTGGCAAGCATTACCGTCGATGCACAACAAAGCGCTGACAGTGTGAAAGACAAAGCGGTTGAGTGTCACCAACACGGCGAAGCCTCGTTAGCCACAACAACCCGTTTGATTGGTAGTGTTAACGACACTTACACGTGCCTAGAGAGCCTTGAACAGCAAACGGTGAACGTGACCGAGATTCTCGATAATATTAATGCCATCTCTGAGCAAACCAACTTACTCGCCCTAAATGCCGCGATTGAAGCAGCACGAGCAGGGGAACAAGGCCGAGGGTTTGCCGTTGTTGCTGACGAGGTTAGAACGTTGGCACAGCGTAGCAAACAGTCCACAGAAGACATTCGTCATCTTTTGGATAGCATCAGTGACAACGCTAAAACCTCGTTTGGTAATATGCAACAAAGTCGAGACGCCAGTTACTCGACTCAAACGAAAGTATCGGAAACCAACGATATGATGGACGCACTGATTGTGACCGTAAAAGAGATCACCGACTTCAATACGAGTATCGCTACCGC
The DNA here is from genome assembly GCF_002873335.1 of Vibrio sp. 10N.286.49.B1. GTDB lineage: Bacteria > Pseudomonadota > Gammaproteobacteria > Enterobacterales > Vibrionaceae > Vibrio. Next base: position 157,537 of record NZ_MCUW01000089.1, read on the forward strand.
ATCAGAAGAACAGTCTCAAACCACACTATCCGTCGAGTCTGATATCGACAACTTGTTGACGTTGGTTGAAACCACCAACCATACGGTCGCGAATCTCCATAACGAGATGAATACCGTCAAACAACGGATGTCGGAGCTGGTGCAAGAAGTGTCTGATTTTAAACTGAATGCTTAGTCAGATAGCGATTGAATAATGCTGAAGTAACCAAAGGAAAGTGCTCAGGTGGCACTTTCCTCTGAATAGCGGGGAGTAACAAGATGCAGATAAAAGTAAGCGGTTAAAGGCATTGCAGGCTTGGTATCAAGACGCTTTAGAGCTCGCGTAGATGACACTGCCACCCTTGATGGTATCAATAATCTCTTTTGAGACAGCTTCTGGCAAAGCTGGACAACCCCAACTGCGCCCCAAGTAGCCATTCTTTTTAATGAACGATTCATTCGCATAATTCGCGCCATGCACCACAATATAACGCTCACGGGCATTGTCATTCACACCACTTGTCATCCCATCTAATCTTAATGAGTAGCCATTTGACCCATAGTACGTCGTATCAGTAACAAACGTACCTAATGAGGTCTTACGTGAATTTATCGCGTTGGAAAAGGCCGTCGCTTGTTTGGCACCACTATTGACGCCATGAGAGACATAAGTGTTAAACACTAAAGACTTCTTATCCATATCAATGACGAAGAATCGTTTATCAGTCGATGGTTTTGAATAATCAATGATAGTTAGCAACGATTTTTTACGCTCTGGGGTTTTACGATAAGCGATGTACGCATCTTTAAATAGTTGAAAATCAACGACACCGTCTAATGCTGCGCTTTGGTATATTCGTTTCGCTATACTTGTGGGTATTTCGGTTTCGCTGCGCACATTAGTTGAAAATATGAGGCTGGTTATGAAAACCATTGCCCATAAAGGAAATAAATTTAGTTTAATCATTGCTACCAAGTAACCAATTAGAACGACTGCATGAGAAGTTTCACGCTCACAATTGAGGCAATATTACGCTAAATTTTTCTAACTTTAAATATATCAGGCGATATTTCGACCAATAATTTGAAACTAATCGTGTATTTAATAACTTTGAATATACGGCCTTATTTAAAATCAACAAGTTAAGTTTTTCAATAATGAAGATATTATTATTACTTACCAATACACGCCACGCTATTTATAAATCCCAGTTAACAGTATTTTCCAGCACGGTGAATTTATTTAATCACTCTCTAAGAAAGCTGGTTTATCACTATTCAATAAACCATATTTCAATTACTTATCCTCCCTCTCTTTATTCAATTCCATTTCTTCCTATTCAACGATTTTGGGTTCAACACCGAAAACACGATCAAAATGGTTGAGTGACGCAATTTTTGCGTTCGCTTTTCCTTGCCATTTTGTACGGTTGGCCACCAGCCATTTTTCTTGTGCACCACCGACAATATGCTGGCTCACAACCGCCTCTCTAAGTTCATGCTCGAAAGCGAACGCTTGAGATTCATTTGACGGCGTACTTAACGAGCTCATATGGCTATCTCTCACGGCAGTAATCGACTTAATTGCCGCACAACTGATAATACCAATATCTGCGGTAAACTGAGCAAAGAAAGACACGACACTGTCGCCCACGACATCTCTATCATTGGTACGAACCCGCCCTCCCGGTACCCATGTTTCTATGTTGCTGTACTGCGACAAGATGTGGGCGGCCTCAAAGTTATTGGTGACCACCCTCAATTCTTGGTGTGCGACCAAGTGCTGCGCTATCATTGCAATCGTGGTGCCGATTCCCAAAAATACCGTACTGCCATTGGGGATACTCTGCGCCACTTGTTTAGCGATATCTTGCTTCTCATCTTGGTTGGTCGTTTGCCTCGCCACATAACTGCGATTGGCGAGAGTGACAGGTAAACCAACGCCACCGTGATGACGACGGGCAAAACCAAGCCGACACAATTCATTGATATCACGACGAATCGTTTGCGTCGTCATTTCGAAATGATGGGCGAGCTCTTCTATAGAACAATATTCTTGTCCATGTATTTTATCTACGATCTCTTGTTGACGAATGCTCAATGGTGGCATCTTTAAATAACCTCTAGGTCATAATCATTAATAACCGATTTTGTATCTTCATTAATATATGCCTGTGGTCTATCGGTAATCATCATATCGACACCCCAACGCCAGTGGTCACTGACTGTTTCCGGATGATTTGGCGTATAACAATATAATTCATAACCCAGTAACTTAATATATTTGGCTTGCTTGTCAGTTAGGTTTCGATAATCGCAATGCACGCTAAATGCTGACACTGCCAATAACACCTCACTAGCATTCGAAGGAATATGCTGCCACAGCTGACCACGTTTAATCTCAGGAAAGATAACACCTAAATACTTTAATACGTCGGTATCAAAACTTGAAAACAATAAATCTGACGTTTCAATATTGCTTTCAACGATCACTGCCTTTATTTGATCGCAAAGCACGAAAGCATCATCTCCAGGATAGGCCTTTATTTCTATATTTACCTTTGTGCCGTTGTTTTTAGCAAGCTCAAGTGTTTCGCTAAGTGTCGGAATTGTCTCCTTATTAAATTCCCAACCAAACCAAGAGCCTGCATCGACCGTTTGAAGCTCTGCTTGAGTCATCGATGAGACTTTCCCCGTCCCATTACTACATCGGTCTATGGTTTGGTCATGTATCACCATTGGAATATTATCTAAACTTAACTGAACGTCAATTTCAATCCAATCACAATGATACGCCTTAGCAAGATTAAACGCCGCCAATGTGTTTTCTGGTGCAATGCTTGATACGCCTCTATGTGCGGTCGTTTTCATGGCTCGTACCTCTATTCTTCTATTAATTTGAATACTCTAAAAGTAAGTAATTTGAATGCTTTTGAAATTAGGTGTTCTTTCAAGTTCAAATGAAGAATCGCAAACCTACGTTACCGTTTTATTTCACAACAATTGAAAATGAGTGAACATAAAACGACAAATTAAGTTCATTTTTCTGTCACCTAAGCGTCATTTAGTTCATTTAACTTTCAAGTGAACATTTTTGGCGGTGATAACATTATCCCGTCATTTTTAATTAAACGATATTGATGTCCTCAGATAAGGAAAATCTCATGTCAATTAAGACTCTTACTGGTTTAGCTATTACGACAGCGCTATTAAGTACGCAAGTTCACGCTAAAACAGAGGTCGAATGGTGGCACGCTATGGGTGGCGCGCTAGGTCAAAAAGTTAATGAAATTGCTGCTGACTTTAACGCTACCCAATCAGAATACGAGATAAAGCCAGTATACAAAGGCAGTTATGCCGAAACCATGACAAGCGCGATTGCTGCGTTTAGAGCGAAAGAACAACCTGCCATTGTCCAAGTTTTTGAGGTGGGTACCGCAACGATGATGGGTGCAAAGCAAGCGATCTATCCAGTGTACGAGTTGATGGAAGATACTAAAGAACCATTTAATACTGATGATTATCTTGCGGCCGTCACCGGTTACTACACGACTGAAGACGGTCAAATGGTATCGATGCCGTTTAACAGTTCGACGCCCGTTATGTACTACAACCGCGACATGTTTAAAAAAGCAGGTATCGAGACTGCGCCAAAAACATGGAAAGAAATGGAGTCAGTATCACGTAAGCTCATGGAATCAGGCGCTCAATGTGGCTTTACGACGACATGGCAATCGTGGACACAAATTGAAAACTTCGGCGCACGTAATAACATCGCCGTTGCAGACAACAACAATGGGTTTGGCGGTGTTGATACGCACTTCAAATTCAACGATGCGCCTTTTGTAAAACACATCGAGCAAATGGGGGAGTGGTCAAAAGCCGGCATATTTAAATATGGCGGTCGCCAATCTGACGGCATGCCTTTGTTCTACACACAAGAGTGTGGCATGACAATGGGCTCTTCAGCAGGTCTGGCTGGCATCCAAGAGAATATGGAAGGCATCGACGTGGGTGTTGCTCAACTGCCTTACGACGACACGTTGATTGAAAAACCACAAAACACCATTATTGGTGGAGCGTCACTTTGGGTTCTTCGTGGTCAATCTGATGCACAATACCAAGGCGTTGCTAAATTCTTTAGCTACCTATCAAGCGCTGAAGTACAAGCTGATTGGCATCAGTTTACTGGCTACCTACCCATTACCAAGGAAGCCTACACGCTAACGAAAGAACAAGGATTCTACAACGCTAATCCGGGGACGGATACCGCCGTCGTACAAATGACATCGACAGAGCCAACGGCGAACTCAAAAGGCATTCGCTTTGGCAACTTCTTGCAAACTCGCGACATCATCAACGAAGAGCTAGAAGCCGTGTGGGCAGGTAAAGCTACCGCTAAAACTGCCCTAAACAATGCCGTCCGTCGTGGTGACGAACAGCTGCGTCGCTTTGAGCGCACACAAAAATAACAAAACATAATTGGTCGCCACCTCAATAATGGGGGTGGCGATGCTTAGTTGCAGTCCCTTGGAACACTTGTATGTCATCACCTGTTGTCTTTAAAAATAAATGGTTACCCGTTGCGCTCATCGCGCCTCAGTTGATCATCACTTTAGTTTTCTTCATCTGGCCTGCGGGTCAGGCTGTATTTCAATCCGCTCAGCTTGAAGATGCGTTTGGGTTGAGTCGAGAATTCGTGGGATTAGAAAACTTCGTCACATTGTTCAATGACCCCTATTACCTCAATTCCTTTTTGACCACATTACAGTTCAGCATTAGCGTTGCGTTTTTGGCTTTAATCAGTGCGCTTATATTATCGGCGTTTGCTGAGCAAATTGTTCGAGGATCCACTTTTTATCGAACGTTTTTAATTTGGCCATACGCTGTTGCGCCGGTAGTGGCAGGCTCACTTTGGTTGTTTCTTTTTGACCCAACGATTGGTGTTGTCACGGAAATACTGGAATGGTTTGGTGTGAACTGGAACCCGACCCTCAATGGTAGTCACGCCATGTGGATGGTGATCATCACCTCAACATGGAAGCAAATCAGCTACAACTTTTTGTTCTTTCTTGCCGCATTACAATCGGTGCCAAAATCACTGCACGAAGCCGCAGCAATCGATGGAAGTGGTCCGATTAAGCGCTTTATGACCATCAGTTTTCCGCTGATTTCACCGACGAGCTTTTTCCTCTTGGTGGTCAACTTTGTTTATGCGTTTTTTGACACATTTGCCGTTATCCATGCCATGACACAAGGTGGACCAAGTAATAGCACCTCAACACTGGTCTACAAGGTTTATAACGACGGCTTCATCGGGCTCGATCTCGGCTCATCCGCGGCTCAGTCCGTCATACTGATGGGTCTTGTCGCGCTTCTGACCGTATTCCAATTTAAATATGTAGAAAAAAAGGTGGCGTACTAATGGTTGAAAGAAGACCGCTATTTGGCATTTTCTGTCATGTAATTCTCATTCTCGGCATCCTCTCAATAGCCCTACCTGTTTGGGTGGCGTTGGTTGCAACAACTCATGACAATACGGCATTCGCCACCAGCACTCCACTGTGGTTTGGCGACTTAGGGTTTAGCGTATTTAGAGAGTTGTGGAGCAATGAAAGCACCTATAACAACTCAGCGCTGCCCATTACGCACATGCTCTTCAACTCCTTGATCATGGCGCTGTGCATTACGGTTGGTAAGCTGACGATTTCCATTCTATCGGCGTACGCTGTGGTTTTTTTCCGATTTCCAGGAAGAATGCTCGCCTTTTGGATGATATTTTTCACCCTAATGCTGCCAGTAGAAGTACGAATCATGCCAACCTTTGAGGTCATCACTAACCTCAATATGCTCAACTCGTTCTCCGGACTCACTATTCCCTTGATTGCGAGCGCCACTGCGACCTTTCTGTTTCGTCAGTTCTTTTTAACCGTACCGCACGAATTAGTGGAAGCCGCTCGTATGGATGGCGCAGGGCCAATTAAGTTTTTCATTGATATCCTCTTACCATTATCAAGAACCAATATCGCGGCATTATTTGTTATTACCTTTATCTACGGCTGGAACCAATACCTCTGGCCACTATTGATCACTACCGATACCCAGTACTTCACGATTGTCATGGGTATTAAACAAATGCTTGGCGTTGTCGATGGGGTCGTGGAATGGAACAAAATCATGGCGACAACCATTATTGCCATGCTACCACCAGTTATCGTCGTTATTGGGATGCAAAAAGCATTCGTCAAAGGCCTAGTCGATTCGGAGAAATAAATGTCAACGCTCACACTTTCAAATATTGCAAAATCGTACCCTAATGGATACCAAGCGGTACACAAACTGGATCTGGATATTAAGGATGGCGAGATGGTTGTCCTGGTTGGTCCAAGTGGCTGCGGCAAATCAACGCTATTGCGAATGATTGCCGGTTTAGAAGAGATCACCTCAGGTACGTTGACGATCGATGATAAGGTCGTCAATGATCTTGAGCCCGGCGAACGCGACATCGCAATGGTCTTTCAAAACTACGCTCTGTACCCACATATGTCCGTTTTCAATAACATGGCGTATGGGCTGCGTAATCGCAAGACGCCAAAAGCCGAGATTCAGCGCCTTGTAGATGAAGCCGCTGAAATGCTTGAACTCTCCCACCTACTCGACCGCAAGCCAAAAGAGTTGTCTGGCGGGCAACGCCAACGAGTGGCGATGGGCCGAGCTATCGTTCGTGAGCCAAAAGTGTTTTTATTCGATGAGCCTTTGTCGAACCTTGATGCTAAGTTACGAGTTCAGATGCGCCTCGAGATCAAAAAACTTCAGCGTCGACTCGCAACAACCGCCGTCTATGTGACTCACGACCAAGTTGAAGCAATGACACTGGCCGACAAGTTGGTGGTTCTTAACAAAGGTAATGTCGAACAAGTCGGGTCGCCGTTAGAAATCTACGATAATCCAGCGTCTATGTTTGTGGCGACATTCATCGGCTCCCCTGCTATGAATATTCTGGATGCGCAAGTGGTCGTTGATGGACTTCAAATCGGAGAATCATTAATGCTGAGCACAACGCAAACATTGGATCTTGGCGAGATCAAGCTAGGATTAAGACCAGAACACCTAACGCTAACAGACCATCACCCTTGGTTTAATGTCGACGTTGAATTGGTCGAATCTCTTGGTGCAGACTTATTGCTTTACTGCCAAACGAAAGACGACCAACAACAAAAGCTCGTCGTGCGAGTCGAAGGACACAGTAATATCAATATTGGTGATACGCTTGGTCTAACCATCAATCCTGAACACGTGCACCTATTTGATGCCAAGACTGAAAAACGCATCGAATTTACGCCACATGCAGCGATCAACCAAGAGGTCATCAATGCCTAGCTCGCGACAACCCAATCCGTCTTTCCTAGGTGGTCCAAACCAACGAGATAGCCAGCGCCGGCTAGATAACCCAAAACCACTGGATAGCGTGTCATTAGACACGCTCAAGAATATTCAATGGTTGCTCACGGATGTGGATGATACGTTAACATGGGAAGGTACATTGCCGCCCGAAACGTTACATGCTCTAACCCAACTCAAGGCTGTTGGCGTGCATGTTGTTGCCGTCACTGGTGCCTGCGCGGGTTGGTGCGACCAAATTGCCAAGCTGTGGCCCATCCATGGGGTCATCGGTGAGAATGGTGCATTTTATATGCAGAAGAACACCACTGGTTTTCATACTCAATCTGCGCTTCCGCTATCAACAATGAAACGGCAACAAACACGGTTACTCGAGCAATTGCAAACGCTGCTCGATGATTACCCTGACATTCAATTTGCTGATGACCAAACATTTCGCTATTGCGATGTGGCGATCAACATAGGGCAAGACCGGGCACCTGTTGACGCTACTATTTGTCAACGTTTACTCGAGCATATTCGCACATTGATGATCGACGGCCAGCAGGTAAAGGCAACGCAAAGCTCTATTCACATCAACGTCTGGCTCGGCGAACACAGTAAACGAGTGTCTAGTGAGGCTTACCTCATCGACAATCAAATAGGCAATCACATAGGCACAAGCTCAGTGCAAGGTCTTGAAGACACGCCTAATAGAGATCTCGCTCTGTCTCTTAACCAGGTGACTTATATTGGTGACTCGCTAAATGACGAGTCCATGTTTGCGTGGCTACCCACCACCTTCGGCGTAAACAATATCTCACGCTGGTTACCCCAACTCAGTGATAAACCCAGTTATATCACCAAAGACAATGGTGGTTATGGCTTCGCTGAGCTGGCAAACAGGATAGTCGATGCTAAACGCATCGATAGATGTACAGGACACGATTAATTCATTTCTCAAAACCAAAGGGGTTCCCCTCCCCCTTTGGTTTACTCATTTCTTATATGCCATCCAACGATGAGCCACCGAACTACACACACCCCAAAAAACAAAATGAACCATCATTTCAATTAAAAAAGTTAAAAATGATCAACCTCTCATTTCATTACTGATTCGATGCTTTTTTACCCGTACCTGTCACATATATTGGTTACTTTCCCAACAATTAATTTCTTGAGTTCACAGACAAAATAAATTCAAATATAAACGATATTGATCAAATATGAATATTTAGTAAGCTTAACTCTATCAACAAGGAGTTATCGATGTTTATTAATTACAATAACAACCCCAAAGATTCAAAGGCTTACGATACATCTCGATTACGTGAAGAATTTTTGACCGAGACACTATTCCAGCCTGATGCTCTACAAATGGTGTATAGCCATATTGACCGTGTCGTCGCCTTCGGGGTGTGTCCAAAAACAGTCAAAATCGCACTTGATGACCATATTGATAAACAAGCATTTGGCACGGAATTCTTCTTACAGCGCCGTGAACTTGGCATGATCAACCTCGGTGGAAAAGTCGAGGTAAAAACCGAACGCCAGACCTATACCTTGAATCCATTTGATGCACTTTATCTAGGCAAAGGCGAGCAAAACGTTGTTTTTTCCAGCCTTGATTCAACCATTGAACCGGCTATTTACTGCTTAAGCGCCCCTGCTCATCACAGCTTTCCTTCTCGAGTTATCAGTCAAACGGACGCACGACAGGTTGAACTAGGCAGCAATGAAAGTGCGAATCAGCGTGTTATCAATCAATACCTGCACCCAGATGTGTTACCGACGTGCCAACTTTGCATGGGCGTGACTCATCTGGCAGAAGGAAGTGTCTGGAATACCATGCCAGCACACACACATGAACGTCGCATGGAGGCATACTTGTATTTCAATATTGCGCCAGAACATGTGGTCTTTCACTTTATGGGGGAACCCGACGAGACTCGCCATCTCATTGTAAGAAATAAACAACTGGTACTCTCGCCTAGTTGGTCTATTCACTCAGGTTGTGGCACCAAAAACTACAGCTTTGTATGGGGGATGCTTGGTGAGAATCAAACGTTTGACGACATGGATTTCGTTGATATGACAGCAATCCGATAACCACAGAATCTATTTTATCGCGTTATATCTAGGGCACACTTTTACCTAGGGCAACGCGTTAATAGTGACTGTTCAACTTAAGTGGCAAGCCGTATTCCACTTAAGCCATATTCCAATATATGACCCAACAATATACGCACCAGAACTTTATGCACCAGAACTATACGAACCGAACTATACGAACCAGCAATGCATACCACATGGAGACAGTATCATGCGCAAAATAATGACGTTAAAAGTCGCGGCTCTAACCGCGATAATGAGCAGCACTTTAGGGTTCTCAGCTCTCGCCTCTGCTGCTACTGAAATTAAAGCAGCGTTCAACCAATCCGATAGCCACCCACAATATTTAGCACTTAAGGCATTTGGAGAGAAGCTCGAAGAGCAGACCGATGGTCGCTACAAGCTGGCGATTTATCCTAACGATTTACTTGGCGATCAGCGTGCTGCGCTAGAGCTGGTTCAAAATGGCGCCATTCAAATGGCGGTCGTGGCTAACCCACTCGTCGAGAACTACGACCAAACCTTCCGAGTTTTAGGCATGCCTTACGTCTATACCGGTCCAGCGCATCAAGAAGCGGTCTTTACGTCAGGTGAATTAAATGACCTATTCGCGTCAACCAAGAAATTTGGTTTCGAGGTACTGACGGCTTATACCGCAGGTGCTCGAAGCATGTACACCAAGGCTGCTCCAGTGAACTCAATTGCTGATATGAAAGGCAACAAAATTCGCGTCATGCAATCTGATACCATGATTAAAACCTTATCTTGCATGGGTGGAACGGGCGTACCAATGAGCCAAGGCGAGGTGTATACCGCCATTCAACAAGGGGTCTTAGACGGTGCTGAAAATAATGAAATCACTTATGCGGATCTAAAGCAATATGAAGTGGCGCCGTACTTTTCCGCCACCCGCCACTTAATGGTGCCTGATTTAGTCGTTATCAGCAGCTATTTCTTAGACACGATGTCGAAAGAAGACCAAGCGACAATTAAAACTTTGGCCAAAGAAAGTACACCTAATGAATTCAAAATTTGGAATAGCCAAATCGAGAGTGCGATGAAAACTGCGAAGGCCAATGGAGCGACGTTCAATGAAGTGGACGTGTCACCGTTCCAGAAAAATTGCCAATCATTACAGTCAAGCCTAATTGATACCAATGAGCAAAAAGCGCTGTACAAGAAAATTGTCGCTCTGCAGTAACGTACTCATCGGTAGTACTTGCTCGCAGCGGTAACGTGATCGCGGGGCCGTCATTCGGCCCCTATTAGGATAGACAACATGCAATATGAAAAAATGGATCGTCTTCTTTCGTATTTTACTACTGCAAAGTCATGGGTTGATAAAATCCTGTCTTTAACTCTCATCGGCATTGTCGGTGCAATGACATTACTCGTGACTTATCAAGTAGTGGTTCGCTATTTATTTAATAGCCCAAGCGCCATCAGTGAAGTGATGTCACGCTATTTATTCATTTGGCTCATCTTGTTCGGCAGTGCTTATGTGTTTGGTTTACGCGAGCATATGGCCATTACTTTCATCAAAGATAAGTTTAATGAAAAACTGAAAACTATCGTTGAGATGTTTATTGAACTTGTCACCGTATTTTTTGCATTTTCGATCATGATTATTGGTGGCTATAACAGTGCGGTTCGTCAGATGTGGCAGCTAGATTCAGCTCTACAGGTTCCGATGGGTGTCATCTATTCCGCCATTCCTATTGCAGGTGGGCTGATCGCTTTTTACTTTTTATACAACGAATTCAAGCTCATCAATAAGCTATTGCATCTGAATAGCGCATCATCAAACTCGTGAGGTTTTAAATGGATATTGCATTAACGGCGTCACTCATCATGTTTTGTGGCGCGATATTTCTCTTAATCATCGGCGCCCCTATCGCGATTAGCGTCGGGGCCGCCTCCTTTGCTGCGATGACAGTCATTCTGCCCTACCACGGTGCTATGGTCACCTCAGCTCAACGAATGTTCGTTGGATTGGATTCGTTCGCCTTACTCGCCATTCCGTTTTTCATCTTGGCCGGTAATATTATGAACAATGGTGGCATCGCCATTCGGCTCATCAATTTTTCTAGAATTGTGAGTGGCTTTTTCCCCGGCTCGTTGGCTCAAACCAATGTCGTTTCCAATATGTTATTTGGTTCTATTAGTGGCTCAGGGGTGGCATCCGCTGCCGCCGTGGGTGGCATCATGTCACCCATTCAGAAAAAAGAAGGCTATGACCCTGCATTTAGCACAGCCGTTAACATTGCTTCCGCCCCTACCGGTATGCTTATCCCACCCAGCAATACCTTGATTGTCTATGCCACAGTGGCAGGCAGTGTCTCTGTGTCTGCTTTGTTTGTTGGTGGCTACTTACCGGGTATCCTTTGGGGATTAGGTGTCATGATTGTGGCTGGCATTATGGCAAAGCGAAAAGGGTATATCGCGAAACACACCATGTCTTTAACAGAATGTGGACAGGTCACACTGCAAGCCATCCCAAGCCTGTCACTGATTGTGGTGGTGATTGGCGGTATTCTCGGCGGCATTTTCACGGCAACAGAAGCCTCTGCAATTGCGGTCGTTTACTCGCTATTTCTTACTGCATGCTACCGCTCATTACAGCTTAAAAAAATACCCGATATCTTTTTAAGTACGGCTAAAATGTCCGCGATTGTTATATTTATGCTAGCAACCTCTTCAATCATGTCTTGGGTGATGGCGTTTACTCAAATCCCAACCATGATAGCGGATTCGTTACTGGCACTGACCGACAACCCTATACTGATCCTGCTTATCATTAATCTGGTTCTTTTGTTTGTCGGGACCTTTATGGACCCCACGCCTGCGGTGTTGATCTTTACTCCGATCTTCCTGCCTATTTGTATGAACCTCGGGATGGATCCTGTGCAGTTTGGTATCTTGTTGGTATTCAATCTATCACTGGGTACCATTACTCCACCTGTTGGCCCCATTTTGTTTACCGGGTGTAAGGTAAGCGGCATTAGCATCGACAGTGTGATCAAAACATTACTGCCCTTCTTCTTCGTGATATTTGGCGTACTTATGCTGGTGACTTACATTCCAGCGATCTCAATGACTATCCCGCAATGGATGGGTCTGATTCGCTAAAAACGGTCATTATCTTCATCTTTTAACTAGGAAGTGATGCTGTCATACTGTCGGCAATTTGTATGACAGCTAATCAAAATATATGGATAACATTAAGAAAACTGAGTATCGAGCACCTGCTCTTGAGAAGGGACTCGATATCCTCGAGCTACTGGCTTTCTCATCGGAACCTCAAAGCAAGAAACAGATCGCCGAAAAGCTTGATCGCAGTGTTAACGAAATTTTTCGGATGCTTTCCGTATTGATTGAACGCCAGTATATCGAGTTTGATTATGAAACCTCCAGTTACGCGCTGAGCTTAAAAATGTTTGCGCTCTCCAATCAACACCCTCCAACAGCGCAACTTCTCAAACGCGCCGCGCCGATGATGGAAGACTTATGCGGAAAAGTGTCTCAGTCATGCCACTTGAGCCAATACAATAATGGTGAGTTGCTTGTCATTGGCTCTCAAGAAAGCCCTTATAAAATGGGCTTTGGGTTAAGGCTTGGTGCGGTTATTGATGTCTGTTCTTCCGGATCAGGCATCGTTCTTCTTGCCTACAGTACGAAAGAAAAACAGCAAGAAATCATTGCTAAATCTGATGCGACAAAAGAAGAAATCGACTACGTACTCAGCCATGTAGATGAAACCCTGCAACAGGGCTACTATATTGGCGTCAGCCCGCAGATCTCTGGCGTCACCAATATCACCTTCCCTATTTTTGGCGTTCTTGGCGATATTATGGCCATCATTACTATTCCTTATATGACGCTGAATTCTAGGACAGTCCATCATCACATCGAAGACATTGAGAACACTCGACTCGAATTAATGCGCGTAGCCAAGTGCCTAAGTCAAAACTTAAAATAGCTGTAAAAAAATCCATTCATGATACTCAAAACAGACGTGAGGCTTTGCATGCCCTCACGCTTACTCTCAACGCATGTCAATGGGCTGACACTTCATTGATGAACCACATTCAGGTTCGCTATCCGCTGTTACTCCTCAAAATTCAGGCTAAACCTCACATCTTATGTAAAGTATTTGTTTTTAGAATGTTAACTCTATAGGGTATACAAAAACGCTGGTGTTTCTTTGGTACTGAATATCAGTCGATTCAATAGATGAGTAACCGTTTAAGGAAAAACGAGTATGTATCCGTTCCTACGTTTAGCAAAAGTGATGTGGCAGGCCAAGCGCAACACTACGATTCATTTCACCGACAAAAGCGAGATTTCGTTTTCTTGCCATCCATGGGATTTGGATATTTTTAATGAAATGAACAACGGCAGAGTCCTGACACTTTACGATTTGGGCCGTACCGAGCTAGGCATTCGGTGTGGGTTAATGAAAGTACTCGCCGATAAACGCTGGGGGTTAGTCGTTGCCGGTAGCTCCGTACGCTATCGAAAACGTGTTCATATGTTCAACAAAGTCACCATGCACACACAATGCGTGGGATGGGATGACAAATGGCTGTATGTCGAGCAGTCTATGTGGGTCAATGGCAAACCTTGCTCTTCGGTGTTGATTCGCGCAGGGGTAACCGCTAAAGAAGGCTTAATCTCACCCCAACAAACCCTCGAAGCCATGAACGAGCCCGTTGAGTCTCCGCCACTCCCTTTGTGGGTGACAGAATGGGTGGATTCAGAGCAGCACAGACCTTGGCCGCCGATTGGCCACTAACTTAAGTCAAATAAACCTAAATACCCTTACCATGGAGTAGAGGCTAATTCCTATCGGATCCCTCGTTATTTAATAACGTCGGGTGAGAGCTGGACTTCAGTTGTGACGTGTAAAATATCATTTTCCCTGAACCGAGGCTCTACAGCGTGATTCTTGTCTATGGCGCTCGACTAAAACACACAATACTGGCACATAGCGACAACGCACCGTATAATCTCAGGTTCATCAAAGACAAGGTAATGAAATGAAAATTTGTGGTGTTGAACTTAGTGGTAATGACGCGATTGTAAGCCTACTATCACTGTCCGATGGGGTATTCACGATCCCAGACTGCCGAGTAGCTAAAGTATCAATCGGTGATGCAAACGATACTCAAAAAATGAAAGATTTTCAGTTTTCATTCGCTAAGTTGATGCAGGATTATCAAGTCGATCGCGTGGTTATCCGCCAACGTCAGACAAAAGGTAAGTTTGCGGGTGGAGCGGTTGGTTTTAAACTAGAAGCGGCTATCCAACTCATCAATGATCTTCCGGTTGAAGTCATTGCTGCTACTGATATCAAAGAGCGTCTGAAACGTAACCCGCTTGCTGTACCATTTAAAGAAACGGGCCTGAAGCAATATCAAGAGCCAGCATTTCTTGTTGCCTATGCATGCATCATGAACTCAAACGGCTAATCGTTGCGACACATTACCAATGTGTTCTAGCCCTTTGCACAAAAAGGCCGACATTGATACGTCAATGTCGGCCTTTTTTTACTCACTAAATACCTACGTAACACATCAAAATTATTTTGCGCGTAGTTTTAGCAATGTATGCCCCAAACCAATATTGTCCGTTCGATTCACGACTTCTAAGCCGGAAGCATCAACAATTTCTAAGAAATCTTCACTGCGGTAAAACCGGCTGTTGCCATTCGCTAAGCAAGTAAAATACAGCGATGTCGCATTGAGGCTAAAAGACGCAGCATCGTACTTTTGTGCATCCCAAAACAACTCTAATATATACACCGTTGAATCAGGCGCTAATTGCGCACGTACGTTTTTCAAAATGGTCAGGATTTCCATTGGAGAAAAACAATCAAGGAATTGACTCATCCACCACACATCAGCATGAGCAGGCAGGGCTTGTGCTTTATCCAGCATATTCGCTGGAAATGGATGAACACGCTCAGCAAACCCGTTATTCGCGACATTCTTCATTGCCACATTCAACTGTTGTGGCAAATCGACAATAGTCACCTCAACATCGTCGTTATAACCACAACACTGCATGGCCCATTTACCGGTGTTACCACCAATATCAACAATGTGTTTTGGCTCAAGGCTAAACACTTCTTTGAGCAAAATAGGGAACGAACGATCCGAATAGAAATGGTCAAATTTAAACCAGCTTTCTTTCGCTTTTTCAGGCAACTGAGACAACCCTTGATAAATGGTCTCCCATTCACCAAGCTCTTTCAAACCTGCCGGTTTGCCTTCTTTGATAGACTCAGTCAAATGCATCATAGCGGCGTAACACACGTCAGCAGTGAAATCCATATTGGCTTGAGTCATGCCATCGTGTAGCAGGAAGAATCCCATATTCGCCAAGGAATAGTTAGGTTTATTCCAAAGGACGATGTGTGCGCTGATCGCCATGTCGAGCAGCACCTTAACACCGTATTCGGAGACGCCCGTCGCGTCAGCAATCTCATCGGCATTCAACCCTACTTCACCGGCTTTATCCAATGCGGATAAAATCCCCAAATCTCGCAGGGTGCGGGCGGCTTGAAAAACAATAGGAGCAAAAGACAACTCCTGAGCGGCTGTTTTTGCTTGAAATGCATTGTATGGATCAATATTTTGTTCAGACACGTAGCAACCTAATTATGGCTATTTAATTGATTATTTTGATGCTGCAATGGCAGTCAATTTCTTTCTTATATCAGTATTCAAATTATTGGTCCAGCGATTGTAATTTCGGTGAATTTCGCCGTTCGATGCTTTCAAGTTATTTGAACTCACGTAAGTAATTGAATAATATTTTGCTGTATAAGGCATTTCAATTTCTGCTTCATGGCCACGCACCAAAATATTAGCATTCAACACACCTTCTTTTGGCTCTGTAACCACCCAACCTCTGTTCGTCGCCGCTTCAGTAATCACTGCTTTCACTTGTGCCGCAGTCAACTCTGTTGTTACTGGTTCATTTTCAAAGTTAAGAATCGGTTGTACTCGCCCACAGCCCACTAAAACTAATGTCATGAAAAATGCTATTGCGAACTTTAGTACCTTCATATTATTTCCTTACGTTTTGGTTTATAAAGCGATATAATTATCCCGTCAGCCTTCTAATAAATCAATGCCTTATGCCCAACCAACATCCATTAATCTCTTTCAATGTTGATCGCTGGTGTGCTAAATCCAGAGGATTACACACGCCACAAGATTGGATTACCTTATCTGTAACGAATCAATGGCCAAAAGAAGGTGACATTGAAGTAAACCATATTCCAGCCATGATGCGCCGCCGAATGAGCTCATTAAGTAAGCTTGCTGTGCAGTGCGCACTTGAGTTAATGAAAGACCAGTCTATTGATTATATTGTTTTTTCTAGCCGACATGGTGAGCTACACCGCAGTTCAGCATTGATTAAAGATATTATCAGTGGTGAAGATGCCTCCCCGATGGCATTTTCTCAATCGGTTCACAATACCGCGGCTGGCCTTGCTACCATCGCGGCCAAGAGACCAATACCGGTGACTTCCATCGCCGCCTCAGATAACACGTTTAACAGTGCCATTATTGAGGCATGGAGCTATTTAGAAGAACATCCTTATCATCGTGTACTACTGGTTGATTTTGATGAACCCGTCCCTGATGTGTACGCGCAGTTTCAGGAGCAAGAATTTAATGGCTACAGCATCGGCCTCGTGTTGTCTCACGGTAACGATACCTCGTTTTCGATAAAACAAACCACGCGGCCTCCCCATGCTCAACCACAAGCATTGGATTTTCTACAACACTTGTTATCCCAACCGTAATCGGGAGAAGGTCAGAATCAAATGGCAGTGAAACCACTATATCAAAAGGTCAATCAGCTCTGGCGTATTATTGCCACAGGGTTCTGCTTTGGTATTTTTGGCTTCGGAGGACTCATTCTCAGTTTTCTCTTGATTCCTGTCATAATCCGAACGACCTCAGAGAAGGTCACTCGAGAATACCGGGTACAAGCACTGGTACAACGTTCATTTCATCTGTTTTGTCGCTTAATGAAGTTCACAGGCGCCATTGATTACAAGATCACAGGCGCAGAGGTTTTGCAGCAAGACCGAAATTGTCTCATTGTTGCGAATCACCCCAGTCTTATCGACTATGTATTAATCGCCTCACAACTCAAACAGTGCGACTGCTTGGTAAAAAGTGCCATTTGGACTAACCCTTTTATGAAACATATTGTCCAAGCCGCCGGGTACATCCCTAATGAAGCGCCCGACGATGTGATGGATTTATGCGAAGAACGTTTTGACCAAGGCAACGTCCTGCTGGTCTTCCCAGAAGGCACACGAACCACGCCAGGTATCGAGCCCAAGCTTCAGCGTGGCGCCGCACAAATCGCCGTTCGAACCCAACGAGATTTGCGGGTCGTCCATATTACGGTCAGCCCAAGCTTCTTAACCAAAGAAAAAATGTGGTACAAAGTCCCGACAATCAAACCCTTTTTCCATATTGAAATAAAGGGTAAGATTGAGGTAAAGCCGTTTGTTGAACAAACACACTCTCCGACTTTAGCCGCCAGACATTTAAACCGTCATTTGGCTGAAGCACTTTTTCCAGAAAATGACCAACAATAAGCAGGATCTTGTGGAAGCATTACAACAGCAAATCAAACAACTCATTATTGATGCCTTAAACTTAGAAGACATCACCGTCGATGATATTGACACCGATGCCCCTCTTTTTGGTGAAGGTCTAGGGCTTGATTCTATCGACGCACTTGAACTCGGCTTAGCGATCAAGAAAACATTCAACATTGTGATTGATGCAGATGATACCAATACTCGCGAGCACTTTGCTTCTGTTGCAAACCTTGCTCGTTACATCTCATCTCAAGCCAGCTAATAGACGACAGATACCAACATGACAGAACTCAACCAACAACAAGTTTTTGAACAAGTAAAAAGCGCTCTAGTGGAGCTTTTTGAGATTGATGAAGCCGACATCCAATTGGACGCGCACCTCTATCAAGACTTAGACCTTGACAGCATTGATGCTGTTGATCTCGTCGTTCACCTTCAAAAAGTTACCGGAAAAAAAATCAAACCTGAAGAGTTTAAAGCCGTGCGAACCGTCAACGACATCGTTGTATCCGTCGCCGAGCTATTGAAAGATAAATAATGCGAGCGTTGCTGACAGCACTGTCTGCACTGGTTATCTTAGCTTACCCGTTTGCGGTTTATTTCGGTGTTGAGAGATTTGGCATTCAAGCGATTAGTGGGGTTCTTGTCAGCGTCTTTGTGATAAGAATCCTCTCAAGTAATAAGGTCAAGCTGAAAGAGTTTAAGCACCTTGCCTGGGTCAGTGGCTTAACCGGTATCACCTTAAGCGTGCTTGGTGTTCTATTCAAACAACACGGGTGGTTAACCTTCTACCCTGTCGTCGTCAACCTTTGTATGCTGACCGTTTTTGCTATTAGCCTCTCGCAACCGCAATCCATCATTGAACGTTTTGCTCGCCTTCAGCAACCTTCTTTACCCGAGAGTGCCATTCGTTATACGCGCAATGTTACGAAGGTGTGGTGTGGTTTTTTCGTGATTAATGCGAGCATCGCACTCTATACCTGCTTTCAATCGTTGGAAATCTGGACACTCTATAACGGGTTAATCAGTTACCTAGCCGCAGGAAGCCTGTTCGCTGCAGAGTGGATAATTAGACAATTTGTCCGCGAGGATTAGCCAACCATGTCACATCAACATTCAAAGACCAATCCAGTGAATCAATATTATTCTCTTGCTCGCTTGCTTAGCTCACCAAGAAGCGATGACCAGCTCATTGCTTTTAGCAACAACAAAAACTGGACATGGCATCAATTGCAGCTTGATGTGGCCAATATGTTACGCCAACTCGAACACGTTGAAGCGGAACGCATTGCTCTGTGCACCATCGACAGTTATCACTTTACGGTTGGTTTTCTTGCCATTTGTCACGCGAATAAAACGGTCGTCTTGCCCGGTAATTATCAGCCATCTGCCTTAGCAGAGCTGTCTGCCAACTTTGACTTGCTTATCCATGATGCGGATATCGCGCCACTAAGTGACCAACCTAGCATGACTATTGCCGTCAATACCGCCAAGTCAGGCAACGCGGATACGTTGCGGTTCTGTTCACTTGATTTAGACCGTATCGATGTCATTTTGTTTACATCCGGATCGAGTGGCACACCCAAAGCTATCAATAAAACCCTTGCTCACCTTGATACTGAAGTGGCTATCTTAGAGTCGCTGTGGGGCGAGCGCTTGAAAGGTAGCGTCATTGAGAGCACCGTCTCTCACCAACATATCTATGGCCTACTCTTTCGAGTACTTTGGCCACTATGCAGTGGTCGAGCGTTTGCCTGTGATAATCTAGAGTACCCTGAACAGGTGATGAACCATGCCAATGTCAATTGCGTCCTGATCAGTAGTCCTGCGTTGCTCAAACGGCTTCTAACCGCGCCATCACCGGCCTCTATTCGAGCCATATTCTCCTCCGGCGGTCCTTTACCCTACTCGGCGGCTCAGCAGGTGAACCTTTTATTCAACCAACTTCCATTTGAGGTTTTTGGTAGCACCGAAACCGGTGGTATTGCATATAGACAACAACGTTGTGAAGCAGAATATTGGCAGTTATTTCCCGGCGTCATCGCTGAGTTAAACCCAGAGCAATGTTTGAGGTTGAAGTCACCTCATATTGACCCATTAAGCTGGTATCAAACTGCGGACGCCTGTGTATTACACCACAATGGACTATTTGAACTAAAAGGGCGCACCGACCGTATTGTTAAGATTGAAGAGAAACGCATCTCGTTAGTCGAGGTGGAGAAACGCCTAGAACAGCTCGACTGGATTTGCGAAAGTGCGGTAATCTCGATGCAAGATAAGCAGCGGCTCTCACTCAACGCCGCTATCGTGCTCTCTGAATCGGGCAATAGAAAGCTCACAAAACTCGGCAAAGGCAAGTTTTGGTTACTACTGCGTTCAGAGTTAAGGCAATGGATAGAGCCGATTGCTGTACCCCGTCGCTTTCGAATCCTCGACGACATTCCCGTTAATAGCCAAGGGAAGCGACAAGTGCGTGATTTAGAGCTGTTGTTTACTGACTCTGGCCAGTCAATATGTGATTCACAGACATGATGGCAATCTCGCAATAGCGAGAGACCACCGATTTTACCTTTACCGTTTCACGACCGATGCCGACAAGACGATGACAAAAAGAAAACCGACAATTATACAATCTAGCGTACAATTTGAAGAACAAGCATCGCCTAGCGCTGAGCTGTGTTTGAAAGCCGATGCGGACATCTTGGATTTTCAGGGCCATTTTAGCCACTTTCCACTGCTGCCCGGTGTCACTCAAATCGATTGGGCACTGTACTACGCGGTTGAATTATTGCATGTCCCCAGTACATTCAAAGGAATGGAAGTCATCAAGTTTCAAGAGCCTATCCTTCCTGATGCGAAAGTAACGCTGACTTTGCACTGGAACAGTGGTACTCAGAAGCTAGCTTTTAAATATACGTCAATGAATTGGGATAACCCCGTTGTGCATTCTTCTGGCAAGATGAAACTGGGCGAGCCTCGTGAATAACCCCTTGAGTAAAAAAATGACGGAACAGCACGGCGGTCCACAACACGACACACTCAATGACTCGGCCTCTCATGAGGTAAGCGAGCACTATACCCCGTGTTTTGTCATACCATGCTTTAATCACGGCTCAACCGTCGCAGATGTCCTCAACGCATTAAAGGGGTTCAGTTACCCGGTGCTGATCGTTGATGACGGCAGTGAACAATCCACCAAAGACGCCCTAGCCGTTTTACTGAAAACAGCACACGAGCAAGCTCTATCCAATGATAGCCACTCTAAACTTCACCTGATCACGCTTGAACAAAATCAAGGGAAAGGTGGCGCGGTCATGGCGGGGATTCGTCATGCAAAGGACCTCGGCTTTAGCCACGCGATTCAGATCGACTCCGACGGCCAGCATGATCTTGCCTCGTTACCCGCCCTCATTGCAGCATCACAGCAGCATCCCGACGTATTAATTTCTGGGAAGCCTGTTTACGACGACAGCGTGCCAAAATCACGCTTATATGGCCGATATGCTACTCACATCTGGGTATGGATAGAAACCTTGTCATTCGATATTAAAGACAGCATGTGCGGATTTCGAGCCTATCCGGTCAGCCGCACCGTTGCCGTGTTGAACAAGTATCGTATCGGTTCCCGTATGGATTTCGACATAGAAATTCTGGTTCGGATGTATTGGGAAGGTCACGATATCCAATTTGTGGACACTCGCGTGATCTACCCAGAGGGGGGGATTTCACATTTCGATGCCCTTTGGGATAACGTTAAAATCAGCAAGATGCACACCAAGCTATTCTTTGGCATGCTGCCGCGTATTCCAGCGCTCATTGCTCGTCATTTTAATCGTCATCAGACTGACGCTTCAGCGCACACTGCAACTACTACAACTACTACAACTACTACAACTACCAAGACTGCCAAAGCAACGCACTGGTCCGCTCAAAAAGAACGAGGCACAGTACTTGGTATCAAAACCCTGTTATTTGTTTATCAAATCCTGGGGAGAAAAGCCTTCAATCTTATACTGTCGGTCGTCATTCGTTACTACCATCTCACGAACCGCCGTGCTCGCGACGCTTCCGAACAGTACTTGCAACAACTTGGCACGTTTGCTCAGAATCACAATCTTACGCTGCCCGGCAAACTAGACAGCTATCAGCATCTACTGTCCTTTGGTCACACGATGTTAGATAAGCTTGCTGCGTGGAAAGGCGATTTCTCACTCGACAACCTCACGATTAACGGGCAAGAACAGTTTCAACCACTTATTGATAGCAAACAGGGAGTGTTACTACTAGGTTCACACCTTGGTAATATTGAATTGTGTCGCGCTTTGAGTCGTCGTTACGCTCACATTAAAATTAACGCACTCGTGTTTACTGAACATGCGGAACGGTTCAACTCGGTCATGAAGGCCGTAAACCCAAACTCAGAGTTAAACCTCATTCAGGTTAATAAAATGGGCCCAGATACCGCCATTCTATTGCAGCAAAAAATAGATCAAGGCGAATGGGTCGTGATCGTAGGTGATCGTACATCCACCAGCAAAGAACAGCGTTGTGTATGGGCCGATTTTTTAGATAAGCCCGCCCCTTTTCCACAAGGTCCCTTTATGCTGGCATCCGTACTGAAGGCGCCAGTCTACCTTATGTTTGGTTTTCGAGACGATAGCCAAAAAGTACCCCATTTCAATGTCTATTTTGAACACTTTAGTGACAAAATAGTCTTACCACGTAACACTCGACAAGCCTCACTTCAACACGAAGTACAACGTTACGCTCATCGCTTAGAGCACTACGCCACACAGGCACCGTTACAGTGGTACAACTTTTTCAATTTTTGGACGTTAAGTAAACATCATGACGAAGAACAATAGTATTATTTTTGGTGCTGAGCGCCTCTCCATTGAAGATGTCGTCGCCATTTCTTCTGGTGCCTCTGCAAGCATGAATCGCTCGCCCGACTATGTCGCCAAGATCGACCGAAGCGTGGCATTTTTAGAGCGCCTATTAAAAGAAGAAGGGGTGATTTATGGCGTGACCACCGGATACGGAGACTCTTGTACCGTCGCGATTCCGCCTCACCTTGTTGACGAACTGCCTTTACATCTAACACGTTTCCATGGTTGCGGGCTTGGTGATATCTTAACGCACGAGCAATCACGTGCCGTACTGGCGACCCGCTTGTGTTCTCTGGCACAAGGAATGTCAGGTGTTTCTCACGAGCTACTCAATCAGATTACGACCCTTATTAATCACGATATCGCTCCTCGTATCCCGCAAGAAGGATCCGTGGGTGCTAGCGGCGATTTAACGCCATTGTCCTATTTAGCCGCAACGCTTATCGGCGAGCGAGACGTCCTGTATAAAGGTGAAACCCGCCAAACTCTCGATGTGTTTAAAGAATTGGACATTATGCCGATCACGCTAAAACCCAAAGAAGGCCTTGCCTTAATGAACGGCACATCGGTGATGACCGCGCTTGCTTGTTTGGCGTACAAACGCGCCGAGTATTTAGCCCAGTTATGCACCAAGATTACCGCGATGGTGTCAGTAGGCATTCAAGGCAATGATTTCCATTTTGATGAGGCATTGTTTGCTGTTAAACCGCACCCTGGCCAACAACAAATTGCCGCGTGGTTGCGAGATGACTTGCAGGCAGAACAGCCCCCTCGTAACAGCGACCGATTACAAGACCGATACTCACTTCGTTGCGCTCCTCATGTAATTGGCGTGGTGCAAGATTCACTGCCATGGCTACGTCAGTTGATTGAAAATGAACTCAACAGCGCCAACGACAACCCAATCATTGATGGCGACAACGAAAGAGTACTGCACGGTGGTCATTTTTATGGTGGTCACATCGCGATGGCGATGGATACACTCAAAACCGGTGTCGCCAATCTAGCGGATTTGCTTGATAGACAAATGGCGCAGTTGATGGATTATAAATTCAACAATGGTCTGCCTTATAACCTAACCGGCGCAGAAGGCGACCGTAAGCCTATCAATCATGGCTTCAAAGCGGTACAAATTGGCGTATCTGCGTGGACAGCCGAAGCACTCAAACACACGATGCCAGCGAGCGTATTTTCCCGCTCAACTGAATGCCACAATCAAGATAAAGTCAGCATGGGCACCATTGCTGCCCGTGATTGCCTTCGCGTTTTAGAATTAACCGAGCAGGTTGCCGCGGCTTCTCTGTTAGCTGGGACACAGGCAATTGAGTTAAGAAAACGCCAGAATGAACTTGACGAGCACCACATGAGCGCAAATTTAAAAGCCATTCGTGATTCGGTATTAAGTGAATTCGACATGGTCATTGAGGACCGTCCACTGGAAGCGGATTTACGCCATTTCATGGATAGAATTCAACAGCGCCATTGGTCACTGTACTAACCTTACCGCTTTAATGATGCTTGGCATTAGGAGAGACAATGACTGAGATAACACATTCGCTGACTTGTGAGGTGACACTTGTCACCTCATTTCAAGACGCGGACCCGATGGGCGTTATTTATCACGGTAACTTCTTTCGTTTTTTCGAAGAAGCTCGCCGTGTCTTAATGGAAAAGATTCAGTACGGCTATCGTGCGATGCAAGCATCGGGCTACGCATGGCCAATCATCGACACACGCGTAAAATACGTCAAAATGATCCCCTTCAACCACGCTATTCGTGTCACGGCCAAACTGACTGAATGGGAAAACCGCCTGCGCGTTGACTACGTTATCTACGATGCCAATTCAGGCACTAGAATGTGCAAAGCCCATACCACACAGGTTGCCGTATCGATTGAAAGCGAAGAGATGTGTTTTGCTTCGCCACGTGTCTTCATCGAAAAAGTCGATCATTGGCATCAACATGGAAGGCTCAACAATGACGATTAATTCACGCTATTTGTCTCTGTCGAGTACACCAAACCACCTCGTTTGGCGTTTCACTATGTTCCGTTTGTTGTTTTTATTCGTGCCATTGTTCTTATTCACGCCCGTGTCTTTTGCTCAAGTAAACAACCTTGCTGATTTGCAAGCCCAGCTAGCAAGCCATGACCTGGTTCGGGGTGACTTTACACAACAGCGTCATATCGAGATGTTTGAGCAGCCACTGGTTTCATCCGGACAATTTACCTTAGACAAAGGTAATGGCTTACTGTGGCATCAGCACGTTCCGTTTTCCGTCCAATTGGTGCTCACTAATGACAAGCTGCGCCAAACCTTTGCTGAACAACCGCCACAAATCATTACTGCGAAAGAAAATCCAATGGCGTTCTATTTTAGTCATATTTTCTTGGCGGTTTTTCACGGTGATACCGAGCAATTAAAGCAACAATTTGACTTAGCGTTTTCGGTAGAAAGTGGCCAGTGGTCTCTCGTATTAACACCTCTAGCCGCGCCATTAAAATCGGTGTTTGCTAGCATCACAATACGAGGCAAAAATGACCTTAAAAGCCTCACATTACAAGAAATTCGCGGTGACAAGACCGATATTATTTTTAGCAATCAACGCTATCAACCAAAGAGCCTAACGGATGCTGAACAAGCGCAGTTCCAGTTCTAAACCGTCCAACACGGTGTCATTGACTACCGCCCGCAGTTATCAACTCGCGGGGTTGTGGCTAGCCGTCGTTTTATTTGCTATCGCTTTGCTCATCAAACAATGGGCACTAAGCCCTATCTCGCCGATAGAAACGGACATCCTTAAACTACTGCCAGTCAACAAACAAAATCCTGTAGCGGAAAGTGCCTTTAATAAAGTCACGGCGAGCATGAGCGATAAGGTTGTCTTCGTTCTCTCCGCCGAACGCCCCACTCAAGGCGGTAGTCATTCCGATACAAGTGTAAGTGCAAATACAAGTGCAAATAGTGTCGAACCCCATAATACCGAGCCAAACCAAGCACGATTATATGACGCTGCACAAACGTTTTCAGCGCAGTTAACCCGCAGTGGCTATTTTGCGACGGTGACCGCCAAGATTGAAGATACCCAGCAGCAACAGTGGGCTCAATATTATTTTCAACACCGCTTCCAACAGCTCACAGACAAACAGCGCCAACGGTTGAAAACTCATCCAGAGCAACAAACTCAGCACGTTGTACAGTCGGTTTATAACCCTTTTTCTGGTGTCTCTGGGCAAGAGCTGACTCATGATCCCTTTTTGCTTTTTCGTGATTATTTAAGCCAATTAAGTCAATCCACCTCAGCGTTCCAGTTGACTAATGGCTACCTCACCACTCATGACCAAGGCCGTGATTACCTGCTCATTACCGCCGAGCTTAATGACTCGCCCTACAGCTTAGCGGCGCAGCAAGCAGTGCCTCTTATTGGGCAGTGGCAGGCGAACATCACACAGCATTATCAGGTAAACATCGACCATACTGGCGTTCTGTTTTATGCAGACTTTGGTACCAGAAGTGCGAAATCTGAAATCAGCACCATTGGCGTATTTTCCTTGCTGGGTGTTATTTTACTGATTGCAGTAGTGTTCCGCAGCCTCACCCCGCTTGTACTTGCGCTACTCTCCGTCTCTGTCGGGTTGTTAGTCGCGATGGCCGCAACCACCTTCATTTTTGGTCAGGTACATTTATTCAGTCTGGTTTTTGGCGCAAGTCTTATTGGTGTCTCCATTGACTATGCTTTTCACTACCTAACAGACCGGCTTGCGGCGGGTAAACAATGGAACAGCCTATCCGGTCTAAAACATATCTTTGTGGCTATTACTCTTGGGTTAGTGACCAGCTTAATCGGCTACTTAGGCCTACTGATCGCTCCTTTCCCCGGTTTACAACAACTTGCCTTGTTCTCCGCGATCGGTCTCACCTCAGCCTACGCAACCGTGGTTGCTTGGTATCCTATTTTGGCCAAAACAGCCAGTCGGCCTCGTCCGCTGCCTGGACGCACATTAAGCCATCATTGGTTAAACCTTTGGCACAACAAGGCACTGTCGTGGGGCTTACCCGCCGTGATTTTGCTGCTCAGTGCGATCGCCATGACACACGTTCGCTACAACGACGACATTCATCAACTGCAAGCGATGCCCGCTGACTTAAAGCAACAAGAAGCGAAGATTGCGTCACTCACGGGGATACAAGCGTCACAACAAATGCTCGTGGTAACCGCAGATAACAACGAAACGTTGCTGCAATCTCTGGAATCACTTTCAACGACACTGGATACTTGGCAACAAGCGAAGGTCATCAGCGGCTATCAAAGCTTGCAGCAGTATTTGCCGTCTCAACAACGCCAAGCTGAAGATTTTGCCCTTATTCAATCTTTGTACCAAAACCAAGGCAACGCATTATCCAAGGCGCTCAATCTCAATACACCGCCAACAATAGAAGCGAAACCGACTCTTATCACCTTACCAGACTATCTAAAGCAGCCCGTTTCCGAGCCAGTAAGCTTCCTTTATCTGGGGGAAATTGAGGGGCAAACCGCATCAGTTATCCTTATCAAAGACGTATCTGACAGTAGCGTTATTAAAGATTTCGCCCAACAACACGATAACCTAACGTACCTCAACAAGGCAGAAGAGGTTTCCCAGTTGTTTGCTCAGTATCGAATTAAGATCATGGAATTATTGGCCATTGCAACGCTAGCGATTGCCATTGTCTTGATCTGGAGGTATGGCGTAAAACGCTGTGCCCGTATCCTGCTACCATCACTTATTGCTTGTCTTGCAGGATTAGCAGTTACTGGGATGACCGGCAGTGAACTCAACTTGTTTAATCTCCTAGCACTGGTATTAATTATTGGTATTGGCATTGATTACACTCTGTTTTTTGCCGAGCAACAGCGGTGTCAAAGTACCTTGCTAGCGATCACGCTGTCAGCCATCACGACCCTGCTATCTTTTGGCCTGTTATCTCTTAGTGATACCCATGCCATCCACAGTTTCGGTCTCACCGTACTCACGGGTATTTTTGTCGCGTGGTTATTATCCCCTATGGCTATTGATGCCCCAACCGGGCACCAACACGATTCAAAGGATCAGCAATGACACTCACAAGATGCCCCCTTAACTCAAGATCGTCGAGCCTTGTCAATATCGCAACGTCAATGACGGTGTTTCGCCGGACAGTATGTCGATGGCTGGCCATCGCGTTACCACTTTTCGTCCTTTCTGGGTGCGCATTAAAACCGCAGCAAGCCTCTACTCAAGTGGAGGTAAAGCCCAACACCATGGTTAACCTACCTGCACCGGCTGATTTAGGGTATCAGCTGACGGCCAGTCAGTTGATTACGGCGACCTGGCATGGCAAAGACGGCAATGAGTCATCTCAGCTACCAGTCCAGTTGCAAGTCGACAACTCAAAGGTCGTACTGGCTGGTTTTTCTTCTTGGGGCACACGTATTATGTCGCTCACCTACCAAGATGATGAAATACAAGCCAATGTTCTGAATGGACTCGAGAATACCTTGCCAGCACCCGAACAGATTTTATTTAATCTGATGGTCACCTTATGGCCCCTAAATGCTTGGGAAGCCTCATTAAATAAGATAAAGTGGCACATTACTGATTCAGAACGTCAGCGCCTGATCACCGATGAAACTGGGGCAACGGTTATTATCATTAACTATGATAATGACGATCCCCTACAAGGTACGATCCGCTTTACGCACCAACAGCTGGGTTACTCCATCGTCATCGACACCCTTAATTCTCAACTCAATAACGAAAACAATTAGGCATGAAACAAACCAACCCTCAAATCCCATTGTTTATCCATGATTGTGGCTTTCACTCATCGCTAGGCAAGGCCTCTGAAAGCATTCATCGAAGCTTGTCTTTGGGCCGCTGTGAACACATGGTGCATGAAGACGGATTACTGAATAACGGTAAACCAACCGTTGTCGGGCGCGTCACGGAATCACTGCCTTCACTACCACAATCTTTGGTTGCATTCGATTCAAGAAACAATCGCCTGGCCCTTTCTGCTCTGCAGCAGATAGAACCGTCTATTCACGACGCAATACGTCGCTATGGGTCAGATCGCGTGGCGGTCATTATCGGTACTAGTACTTCAGGTATCTCAGACGGTGAAACCGCGTATGCACACAAATTGGCGACCGGTCAGTTCCCCAATGATTTCCACTATTCAAAACAAGAGTTGGGCAACACGAGCGACTTCATTCGTCAATATTTTGGTATTAACGGGCCAAGCTATTCCATCTCGACGGCATGCTCATCCAGCGGTCGAGTCTTTATCAGCGCTAAACGCCTACTCAAAGCAGGCGTTGTTGATGCCGTTCTTGTCGGTGGCGTTGATACTATTTGCGCCCTCACTCTCAATGGCTTTAATAGCTTAGAAGCGCTATCCAACACGCTTTGTCGTCCGTTTGATGAACACCGAAATGGCATCAACATTGGTGAATCCGCCGCTTTCATGTTGCTTAGCAAAAAAGCACCAGCCAACGATGACAACCCCATCGCTTTACTCGGCGCCGGTGACAGTTCCGATGCCCATCATATTTCCGCGCCACACCCTGAGGGAAATGGTGCCGCTCAAGCCATGGAAAAAGCTCTGAATGACGCAGGACTGCAACCTGAAGACATTGGTTATATCAACGCCCATGGCACCGCTACGCCATTAAATGACCGTATGGAAAGTAAAGCCATCAGCCGTGTATTCCGCCAATCGGTGCCCGTGAGCTCAACTAAACCGCTAACCGGTCATACATTAGGGGCAGCTAGCGCGACCGAAGCGGCCATTGCCTGGCATATACTCAAACATGACTTGGTGTTACCAGCGCAACATTGCCAAAGTAAAGCCCCAGACATCGAGGTTACCCTGGTCGAAAACAAGACTAAGCTCAATGGTAAAGCCATTTTGAGTAACTCCTTTGCATTTGGTGGCAATAATATCAGCCTTATTTTTGGAACAGTACATGACTAGCTATCCCCCTATAGAGCAGCTTCTTCCTCATGATGCCCCAATGGTTTTGGTGGATCGCGTTGTTGATATTCAAGCCGAGTCCGTTCATTGCCAAGTTGATATTGGTGATCACCATTTATTTTTTGATCCAAAGACACAATCAACACCTTCTTACGTTGGCATTGAATTTATGGCGCAATCTGTTGCGGCGTGGTCTGGGTTTCATGCTCAACAAAAAGGCGAAGCGCCACCCATTGGCTTTTTGCTTGGTAGCCGCCGATATCAGGTAGAGTGTGATGCGTTTCAACAAGGGCAAACTCTCGACATCTACGCAGAAAAAGTAATAGAAGACAATGGCATGGCCGTTTTTTCAGCGCGGCTTGAACGTAATGGGACACAGATTGGCTCTTGCCAACTCAACGTTTATGTCCCCTCTCAAGAAAAACTAAAAGAAATGAAAAATAGGAATCCTCAATGAGTCGACAAGTATTAGTGACGGGTGCCAGCAAAGGTATCGGTCAAGCTATCGCTATCCAATTAGCCAGTGATGGATTCACCATCGCCGTCCACTACATGGGCGATGAGGCAGGGGCTCAACAGACACTGGCGACCATTGAAGCAAACGGTGGCTCCGGCCGCTTGATTCAATTTGACATCAGTAACCGAGCGCAATGCCGTGAACGACTCGAAGCCGACATTGAGTCGCATGGTGCCTACTACGGTGTCGTCAACAATGCCGGCATCACCAGAGACACTGCCTTTCCTGCCATGACAGAAGAAGAATGGGACGGCGTTATTCATACCAATCTCGACAGTTTTTACAACGTGCTGCACCCTTGCGTAATGCCCATGGTTCAAAAGCGCAAAGGCGGACGTATCGTTACCCTTGCATCGGTCTCCGGCATTATGGGCAATCGCGGTCAAACCAACTATAGCGCTGCCAAAGCAGGCGTAATTGGTGCAACAAAATCGCTCGCCCTTGAACTCGCAAAACGAAAAATCACCGTAAACTGCGTCGCACCTGGGTTGATTGACACGGGTATGGTAGACGAGCATGTAAAAGAACACGCCATGCCACAAATTCCATTACGCCGCATGGGTGAGCCTGAAGAAGTGGCAGGATTGGTGAGCTATCTAATGTCAGATATCGCTTCGTACGTTACGCGCCAAGTTATTTCAGTGAATGGAGGCTTAGTATGAACCGTCGAGTAGTAGTCACGGGGATGTCTGGTGTCACCGCATTTGGTAATGACTGGGGATCTATTGAACCAAAATTGCGCGCATGCGAAAACGCAACACAGTACATGGCCTCTTATGAACAATATGACGGCCTAAATACCAAGCTCGCTGCACCTATCGATCACTTTGAATTGCCTAAGCACTACAAGCGTAAGCAAGTCAGAGGTATGGGGCGAGTATCAAAGCTTGCCACGGTTGCCACAGAAAATGCCCTGAGCCAATCCGGTTTGCTCGGCAACGAGATATTGACCAACGGACAAACCGGCATTGCTTATGGCTCTTCAACAGGCAGTACCGACGCGATTGGTGCCTTTGGCGTCATGCTAAACGAAAAAAGCACGAAGGCCATCACTGCAACAACGTATGTGCAAATGATGCCCCACACCACCGCCGTTAATGTTGGGTTGTTTTTTGGTCTAAGAGGCCGTGTCATCCCAACCAGCAGCGCGTGCACCTCAGGAAGCCAAGCGATTGGTTACGCCTTTGAAGCCATCAAACATGGCTATCAAACCGTCATGGTCGCGGGGGGTGGTGAAGAGCTTTGCCCAACGGAGTCAGCGGTATTTGATACGCTGTTTGCCACCAGCTTAAAAAACGACGCGCCTAAATCAACGCCAAGCCCCTATGACGCAAGCCGTGATGGCCTTGTTATTGGTGAAGGTGCAGGTACTTTAGTGCTGGAAGAGTACGAGCATGCGATGGCACGTGGTGCGACCATCTATGCAGAAGTCATCGGCTTTGCTAGTAACTGTGACGCTGCCCATGTGACTCAGCCACAGATGGAAACCATGCAGATTTGTATGGAGATGGCATTGCAAAATGCGGCGCTGTCTGCTGATAAGATTGATTATGTCTCAGCCCACGGTACCGCGACTGAGCGTGGTGATATTGCAGAAAGCAATGCGACTGCCAATGTGTTTGGCAAGGTGCCTATCAGCTCTTTGAAGAGCTACTTTGGTCATACACTTGGTGCTTGTGGTGCCATTGAGGCATGGCTGGGGCTAGAGATGATGCATACCGGTTGGTTCAACCCCACGCTTAATCTCAATCAACTGGACAGCCAATGCGGTGACCTAGATTACATTACTGGCACAGGCCGTGAAATGGACGCTCAGTACGTTATGAGTAACAACTTTGCCTTTGGTGGCATCAACACGTCCATCATCTTCAAAAAAATCTGACATATTGCCAATCCTACGACTGGCGACCTACCCGTCGCCAGTTTATGGCGACCAGAAAAACCTTATTCAGCCACATCAACCCAAACGGCTCCCTTCAATCAAAATGAGGCCGTTATCCAAATGAAAACGAGCAGACCCTCTGCAAAAACCTAAACAGCTAATCATCCGCGCCGCATTTTGCACACTCAGAATAAGTACGCTCGCCTTCATTGATCACAACATAACTGGTGACGCACTTTTCACAGAGTACTAGCTTAGGATAGGCTTTTTTTGCCTGCTTATCGCCTTCAACGGTGTAATATTTTCTCATTTTCCCTCTAACGCTCGGTGGTATTTAACCCCAGAGTATACAAGCTTAAGGGCATGATCAACGCTCAGTATTAATCGTCCATGACAGGAAGTGTTATTGCAGACCAGTCGCCAATTCCATCGCGCACGAATCGCACTCTGCCGGGCGTCGGCTATGCATGGCGATAAAACAATGAAGGCCTTAACATTACTGCTAAGGCCCGATTTACTTTATTGAGAAGTCGACTTTATTGAATCAAGCCAAACATTCTTGGCAGGGTCAAACTAATTGACGGAATGAAGGTGATAAGTAGTAAGGTGATCATCATTACTGCGCAAAATGGCCATATTGAACGAATCACACTTTCAATTCTTGCACCACTGACACTACAACCGACAAACAATGCGGTGCCGACCGGAGGAGTCGCGATACCAATACACAAGTTAAAAATAATCATCATTGCAAAGTGGATCGGATCCATACCCAACTGAGTAGCAATCGGCATAAAAATTGGCGTGAAAATTAGTAATGCCGGCGTTAAGTCCATGAACATACCAATAATCAAAAGAATAATATTCATCAATATGAAGATGATGATTGGGTTATCTGATATCGATAACATCCACTCACTGATCATGGTCGGTAAACCTGTAAACGCCATTGCCCAAGACATGATGGTTGAGGCGCCAATAAGAAAGAGCATGATCCCTGTAATTTCGGTTGTCTCTACACAAATCGTTTTCATATCCGTCAACTTCAGTGACCGATAGCAAAGCGAGAGCGCAAACGCATAAAGAACCGCAATACATGCGCCTTCCGTTGCAGTAAAGACTCCACCAATAATCCCGCCAATTACGACAATGATCAGTCCAAGGCTCGGGGTAGCTTGCCACACAACGGTCGCGATCTCCTTGAGCGTTTTTCTTGGACCAACCTCAGCACCGTAGCCTTTTTTCTTTGCGATAAAGTAAGCCACGACCATACAACTAACGCCCATCAAAATACCTGGCACATAGCCTGCAACAAATAAAGCCGCCACCGAGGTACCACCGCTGACAACGGAAAAGACAATTAAAGAGTTACTCGGTGGAATCAACAAACCAGACGGACATGAAGCAACATTTACCGCCGTCGCAAACGACTTGTCGTAACCCTCTTTTTTAAGTTGTGGAGCAAGGGTTTTACCTACCGCAGCGGCAGAAGCGACGGCTGATCCAGAAACAGCACCAAACATCATATTTGACAGGATATTAACGTGGGCCAAGGAGCCCGGTAGCCATCCCACCAATAATTTCGCAAAGTTAACTAAACGAGTCGCAATTCCGCCTCGATTCATAATGTTACCGGCTAGAATAAAAAATGGGATCGCGAGTAAGCTAAAACTGTCTATTCCGGTCACAATTTTTTGCCCTGCGGTCATCGCAGCGACATCAAATGGCAAGATAGTAAACATAATAATGAGAGAAGACATGGCAATTGCAATTGCAATAGGGACACTAAAAGCAATCATCACCATAAATAAGCTGAGTAACCAAATGCCTATGGACATATCCATACTTGGAATTCCTTATTAATTATTTTTCGTAGAACGAATCCAGCATATTAAGCAAGAGATATATCGTTATAAGAACGGCTGAAACAGGCAATATGCAATACACATAGCCCATTGGTATTTGTAAGGCTGGTGAAAACTGTTGCATGGTTCGGCCAATTAACGCTACCCCGCCTTTAAACATTGCGAGCGACACAAACGTTAGAATAAGCGCATTAATAGCGAACTGAAGAACTTGATTCACTTGCTTAGGAACACTGTCAGCAAGGAGGGTGATCGCCAAATGCCCTCTTACGCCAAATAAATAACTCGCGCCTAGCAACCCTAACCAGATCATAACGTAGCGCGATAATTCATCGGTAAAAGAGCTAGGATCATTTAATACATATCGACTAAAAACTTGCCATGTGACGGTTATTACCAAAACAATCAGTGCCACTCCACAGAATGATAGTATTAGCTTGTCTACAATACTTCGTAGACCTTTCAAAAAGGAATGCATTCAATATCCTTATTATTATAAATACAATACCGGCCCTATAGGCATATTATTTATAGAGCCAGTATTAGACGGTTAATACTTACATCTCTTGAATCTTATTGACGTAATAACCTAGTTTTTCATCTTCACGCGCAGAATCTAGCATCGGCTTAACTTTTTCTCTGAATTTTTCTTTATCTACTTCGACAAAGGTGACACCCAGCGCTTTCGCCTTTTCTACATTGGCACTCTCGGTCTCATCCCAGATGCGAATTTCTTC
Source organism: Vibrio sp. 10N.286.49.B1 (assembly GCF_002873335.1). Taxonomy (GTDB): domain Bacteria; phylum Pseudomonadota; class Gammaproteobacteria; order Enterobacterales; family Vibrionaceae; genus Vibrio. Next base: position 192,529 of record NZ_MCUW01000089.1, read on the forward strand.
GTCTAGCGATTCTGCCGCTGCTTCTTTTAATATTTTTTGCTCAGCATCACTTAAGCGCGCCCATGTTTCTTCTGAAATGATGATAAGGTCAGGCGTCATGGTGTGTTGATCCAATGAATAGAACTTCGCGACTTCTGTATGACGCATCTCCACTAAGCTCGACACATTATTCTCTGCCGCGTCGATGACACCTTGTTGCAATCCAGTATAAATCTCAGTGAATGGCATTGGTGTTGCTCTAGCGCCTAAAAGATTAATCATCTCCATCATCGTTGGAGACTCAGGCACACGCACTTTTAGACCTTTCAAATCTTCTGGCGTATTAATTGGTTTTTCACTGTAAAAGCTTCGAGATCCTGAATCATAAAATGTCAGACCAATAAAACCTTTACCTTTACTCGACACTAATAATTCTTCTGCTGTATCGCTCTTCATAAAGCGGCGCATATGCTCAGGATCATTAAATAAGAAAGGAATAGATAGTACTTTAAATGTTGGTTCAAACGATTCAGACAATGCACCGTTTATTTTCGCCATATCAATTGCACCAGTTACCACTTGTTCGGCTTGGTCTCGCTCTGATCCCAACTGAGCATTAGGGAATATTCTAACGTTCATGTCGCCATTAGATTTCTCTTTCACCTTGTCTGCAAAAATAACCATTCCTTTGTGGGCTGCATTATCTAATGACATTGCATGCCCCAACGTTAACGTTGTCGCGCTTACATTAAAAGCGGCTAAAATGGATGTCGCCAATAATGGTAATATAAGTTTTTTCATTGAACTTCCTTAGATGTGTTTTCTGTCAATTCCAACTCAACATTCAATGCCATTATAAAAATTCACTTTTGTAATACAATAATCTAAGAATACATACATGAGCGAGATCACAACTGTTCATACAACAAAAAATAACATTTACTTATTGGCGTTACATCTATTTACATGTAAATGATAGAATCAATCACATTTTTCATCTCATTATTATCTCACCTCAAGATTGACATCTAACAATTAATATAAATTACTGATAAAACTATATTTTATCAACGGTAAATATGTAGCTAACACAATTAATGTTTTTGTGATGGCTCTTCAAATCTCTCAGCTAATTATCTTGTCATATAATAACAATCCTGTTTGTAGGTAATCATTCTCAATACCTACAATGACTTCCGCCTCTCAATATTTTCTGAATACATTAACGACGTACCGAAGGGTAGATCCAGCTAAAAGCATGTGTACACAGATGGCAAAAAAGCCACCAAACAGTGACTTTTTATAATGAACGGGTTAACTACTGACAACCAGTCGCTCGTAGTTAGGCGCTTTAGCATCTAGTACTAATGTGGCTGATAAAGATTGGCATTCATTTCTTGGTCTTTTATGGGCAGGAATAACCTCAATCAAGTCACTACACTCAACACTTTCTTTGATCAACTCATCAATTTACGACTGCTTCATCGGTGGCAACGATTTTACATATCACATAGTCTAGCAAGCCTTTCCTACTTATTAATCAAGCTCAGACTCTAACGCTTTCTTTAGCTCTGAATAGGGCAAATAACCAGGAATAATTTGGTCGTTAATAATCATTGCTGGCGTACCGCGCAAGCCTAAATCGAGGAAGAATTGGTTATTTCGCTCCAAGATCTCATCCGAGACATTTGATTGCACCAACTGGCTTTGTGTACCTGTTTTATCCGCAATAGCTTTCAACGAACGTTCATTATGAAGACGTGGATTCGCTGCCAACAAATCATTCACTTGTTGAAACTTATCCGGTGCGTCACGCCATACATTCAAGGCATAACTCGCGGTTGTGTATTCCAGTTTACTATTGCGCTCTTTCAGTGGCACATAGATATTAACCACCTTCACTTGAGGGTAATCTTTCACCAGTTTTTCTAATTCAGCATCGAGTTTTTTGCAGTAAGGGCAATTGTAGTCCGTCACATTTACAATCGTCAGTTGTGGATTTTCTGCCTCACCGAACGATGAGTGAACGGCACTATTAATATGTGGCTGATAACGCTGCAGCGCGACACTAATACCTTGCTGTTGCGCGATAAATCCGCTGAGGCTTTGATGAAGCGTGTCCACGACTTCAGGATGGTCTTGAAGCATTTGAGTGATCTCTTTAATTTTCAAATTGGTCGCGTCCGAGGCTGAGTCCGCCATCGCGTTAACGCTAAAACCAAGCAACCCAATTGAGATTAATGTCTTAATTTTATTCATGTTTACTATCCATTTAACTGTCTATATCAGCAAGGCTCTGCCATGCTGAGCGTGCAATAAAGAATGATGTTGGTTGACTACAACATCACTAACCGAGCAAAGAGGCCTATTGGGGTTGTGACCCCTGTTGTGGTGGAGGCGATTTTTCCGTCCTTTATAATGACAATGGTTGGCGTTGCCCTAATACCCCAACGATGCAAGATCTCACCTTTTGGGTCATTGATATTTGGGAAGTCCGTCTCTTTGCCGGCCATAAATTTTTCTACCCGCTCAGCCGGGCCGGAAGTCGCGGAAACACCGACGACCTTGTAAGGGCCATTAAACCAATCAACCGTTGGAGTAACGAACTTGCACGCAGGGCACCATGTCGCCCAAAAATAGACAATCACCGGTGCTTGTTTACTCTCTTTCAACACATCTATCCACTCGCCTTGCAATGTCTGACCCGCTAAAGAAGGCAGGTCAACGACCGGCATATCGCGAGTCCGATAGTGGTCGACAGCGATACTCACCACGGTGATGATCAGCACTATCAAGCCCCACTCTTTGACGTGATGACGCCAGCCTTTACGTGGCTTTTTGGCTTTGTTTTTAACGCGCTTATCACCCACCATTATTGTACTCCCTGTGCCTCGGCGATGGCACCAAGTACGGTGTCATCCGATAAGATCACGGGAAGTGGAATGCCTTGTGGTGCATTGGGACCAAATACGATGTTAAATGGCACACCGTATCGCCCATATGAGCGTAAAAATGCCGTGACATTGTCACTCGGTGTTGTCCAGTCACCTTTCATGGCGATCACATCACTACGCTGTAGCGTGTCATAGACAGGCGGTTGCAAGATAACGCCAATTTTATTGGCCTTACAAGTAATGCACCAATCTGCCGTCACATCGACAAATACCGTATTACCAGCGGCAACCTGCGCTGAAATCTCTTTCGTGGAGAGCTTCACCCAATCAGGCTCAGGAGGCAGCGGTGTTGCCCAGCTATTTGCCGTCATGCTGCCACCAATGAGCATACCCGCTAGGGTAATAATGCTAACACCACCCAAAATTAAGGCTGGTTTATCACCGTAGGTTTTCTTTACCCGTAAAAACAGCCACACGAAACCCGCTAAGGCCAGCACTCCGACCCAAAACGGTGGAAGGTGATTATTCAGCAAAGACAAGAGCCAAATGGATGTCATGAGCATCATCACACCAAAGACAATCTTGACCTTATTCATCCAAGCGCCTGGCTTCGGTAACCAAGAGACCATGCGAGGAAACAAGGCGATAACAATCCATGGGGATGCCATGCCGACTGCTAGAGCGGTAAAGATAGCAAACGTTGCCACTGTACTCGTCGCCAGCGCAAACGCCACAGCGGTACCTAGAAACGGTGCTGAACAAGGTGTTGCTAATAATGTCGCAAACATTCCCTGTACAAAGTGCCCCGCATAAGAGCTGTCTCCTTTCGTGGCCAGCCACGTGTTCATAGTGCTTGGTAATCGCAGCTCAAACAGACCGAGCATATTAGCCCCAAACAACGCCGTGATAAGCAACATGAACCCAATAAAGCCACCGCTTTGGAATTGAATCCCCCAACCGATACTTGACCCGGATAATTTCAGTAGCGTGATAAATAAGGCAAGCAACCAAAATGAGGCCAAAATACCTAAAGCGGACGCCATAAATTGAGTTCGAACCTTGGTCCGTTCCGACGCCGCGGCAGAGATAACGTGGCTTAATTTCATTCCCAGTACAGGAAAGACGCACGGCATGATATTAAGGATGAGTCCACCCAACAGGGCAAAACCTAACATCGACAACATCGAGCCTGAAGCCCATGATTCAGAGGCACTTGGCTCACTGACCACACCATTAGTCACGGTGAGGGACTGCTCAGCCAGTAGATTTTGGTCGATTAAGGTCACCAATATCGGTCGCTGGTCCAGGTCAGGGTCACTTAACCAACTAGTCACCTTCATCGTCGCCACTAGGGTATCTTCATTGACGACAATGTTTGGCGATAGAAATGAGTAGTCTTCAATATCAACGTCGCTGCTAGCCACCAATAAATCTGGCTTCACCCAGCCTTGTGGATTGACGACGGTGACTTGTAACTGTTGACGAGAGCTATCCCAGATAGCGTCCACCTTTTCAATTAATGGCGACGCCTTTGGAACTTGACTGATAGCCTGTGCATATTGATACATCGAGGCTTCCGACACTTGCAAGTCCATTGGTACAAAGGTCATGTCTATCGGAAAGTCTGTCAGTACACAAACCGTTGTGCAGCTTGAAATAGTGGCGATCGCCGAAAGCGTCACCGGCGCATGAATGTCCTTCACTTCAATATGAAGTGGGAACGTCACGTCATGCTTGTAGCCCAACGTTTCAAGGCCAAGTAGATCGAATCGATGCGGGTACGGCCATTCCCAATCAATAGCGTTGATGTTACTTGAGGCTTGCCAGTTTAGCTCAGGGGCGATCCCCCCCTCACCAGGTGATCGCCAATACGTTTTCCAGTCTCCTGATAAACGAACCTCGAGAAAGCCCTCAACGATTTGGGTTTGTTCGTTTACTTGCCCAGTCAGCACGACCCTGGTTTCAACGTGGGGATAATCACTATTTTGTATCCAGCCTGTGCCTATTTCTGTCGCAGTAGTGGTCGAGTCATTCTGACTTTCACTCACCCCAACACTAAGAATCTCAGGGCTCACCAAGAGCCCCTCTTTTGCAAGTGCTGGCGAGGTGAACGATGACAATACGAGCACAAATAACGTTAACAGTGCCATTACTGAACGTTGGTATAAGTTTAGTTTTTTCATTGATATTCCTAAAATAAAATCACGACGAATCCGATTGCGATAAGCAATCCAGTACGACGATATTTTTACTCGTGGAAAGTGCAAAGCCGGAGATGGATCCGATACCGACTAAAAATAGGCTCAGTAAACGGACGGTATGAATGGTAATAAACACGGCAAACGCCGAACGTGAGCAGCATAACCGTGAGGGTAATCAACCAAAGGCCATCAAGGTCTAAGGTGTGAAAGTTGAGTAACTTACTCGATAAGCTGCATTCATCACTGGCTTGTTTCACTGGCGCTGAAGCCGCAGGACTAATAAGAGACGCGTCTCGATTCGCAGAGCTTACCTCTGATATCGCGCCTTTTGAGCTACTCAGCGATTGATTGGGTTCGACGGCATTAGGATGAGAACACACTTGCAGTAGACCACTACTTTGCATCAAGCACACAAACAACACCCACCCAGTAAGGATGAGCGCCAATTTGGCTTTTTTGCTTAATGATTTCTCTCTGAGATCAGAGATAAAAAGTGGACTCAAAATAATTTCGTTACCGTTTGTCAGCGTTACTGTCTGCTTTTCGCACAGTGTAGTGAACCTCTGTGACTAACTCTAGAGAAATTTATACATTTTCGTGATTATTAACACTTTTCGGACCATAAACTCTATGAATAGGAAACGTCATAGTCTGACATGACTATCCAACATTTAATCGAAACGCTTGAATCAAATGCTCATAGTAGACACCTCGAGTTATCGACTCATCGCGAGTTAATTTGTTTGAATCTCCCTTTATCTGCCACGTCAATAGAGGTACCTTCATAAAATCCTTGTTAGCTTCTACTGACTCTTGTCACACCCAAGCATTCCTTCGTGCTTTTATCTGATAGTAGTCATGTGTTGCCCGTACTTTATTTCAATTTATATTTTTTTTTAACCTTCTCCAGTGGGCTATGTTATAACATAACTCGAACTCAGCTAATTGATAACTATTCGTGATTATAGCTGTATCAATCTACTTGGCCAGCGCCTAGCTTCCAATTCTAATACTCAAATAGGTACACATCTCCACATGTCAGCCCAAGCCACTATTCCGCCCTCACCTTCGGACGTTCAAAGTGTGAAAACACGTCTCGCTTCTATCGATATTATGCGGGGATTAGTTATCTTATTGATGCTCATTGACCACGTTCGTGAGCGATTTTACTACCACAAACCCGTATCTGACCCAATGAGCCTGTCGGATACCGAACCAGAACTGTTCTTCACTCGCATCCTTGCGCACTTATGCGCACCGTTATTTGTTTTTCTGACGGGGATTTCGGCGTGGCTTTATGAAAACCCACACGGTAGACCCAGCAGGAATGCGAGTGAGTTCCTTTTAAAGCGTGGCTTGTTTCTGGTCTTTCTAGAAATGACATTGGTTAACTTTTCATGGTTTGGGCGCTACGAGACACTGTATTTACAGGTCATATGGGCTATCGGGTTGAGTATGATAAGCCTTAGCTTACTTTGCCGTTTACCACGTACCGCCACCGCACTCTTGGGCTTGTTGATTGTATTTGGGCATAACTTACTTACCCCAATTAATTTCGCCATGCATGAGGTGGGATATACGTTTTGGACTATCTTCCATGACGCGAATTTTTTAGTCACTGAAGGGCCACTGAAAATCAAAGTGTCGTACCCAGTATTACCTTGGATTGGGGTTATTTTACTTGGTTATTCTGTCGGCCCACTATTTGGTTCAGCGGTCACTCAAGCAAAGCGTCAGTCAACCCTAGTTAAACTTGGTTTGCTAAGCCTTGCATTACTTATTGTATTGCGTGGATTCAACATATATGGCGAAACAGATGCTTGGGTTAACAATGGGAGCCTGCTTGAAAGTGTCATGTCTTTTGTGAACTTTACTAAATACCCACCGTCGTTGTTGTATATCCTGATGACCTTAGGTGCTGGCCTCCTTTTGCTAGCTGCATTTGAAAAGATGAACAATGCGGCCACCAATGTACTGCAAGTCTTTGGCTCCGCGCCCATGTTCTTCTACATAATACATCTTTACTTGTTACTCATTGGCTATCGATTAGTCTTGACGGTCTTTGGTCCAAACCATGGTGACTTATTCGGAATACCAAGCGTGGGCTATATTTGGTTAATTTCAGCGATCTTAGCTGCGGTACTTTATTTCCCTACGAAGGCTTTTTCGACCTATAAACAACGAAGCAATAGTAAGATTTTGAAGTATTTCTAAATAACTCAATTGCTATACGTCGAGATGACCTTCACTTGTAAAGTGGTCAGGTCATCTCGGTACTGGTCATATTAGCCAAAAACAATAGCGTCGTTTACGCTAATGGTTGTTGGTCGTTTCCCAAGAACGTGAACCATACCGGGTAATTCTGGTGTCATTCTTCCATCAAACTTTATCGTCACATGTCCTAGCTCATTAAGGTTTTTGGTCGCCATCTTACCAATAGAAGTCACTATATAATCTCGCTCACCAATCAGTAACGTGCTTTCAGTCGTTAATGTACCTCGCTCTGCTCCTTGGTTATGGATAAAGCAATAATCCACTACATCTTCAGGAGCAGATTCATTGAATAAGATCATCATATCGTCCTCCAATGAATCATTCGCAAGTTCACCAATTTTCGTTATAGATGCTTTAAATTGCAGTGACATCTCGACTCCTATTGATAAATGAACATAGACACGAACCACGCCAATAAGACTGTAGGAGCTCCTGTAATAAAGCGAGAGTACAATACGGATGGTACGCCAATTTCTACCGTTTCTTGCTTAGCATCTGCCAACCCAAGCCCAACAGGAACAAAATCACAGGCTGCCTGAGAATTTATCGCAAACAAAGCAGGTAATGCTAAATGAGGGGGGATGGCACCCGCACCAATTTGCACCCCTACAAGCACGCCGATGACTTGTGCAATGACAGCCCCTGGGCCAAGAAATGGCGAGAACAGAGGGAATGAACAAATTAATGCCAGCGTAATAAGGCCTAATGGATTCTGTGACAAGGGGGTCAGCACGTTTGCGATAAGATCACCTATACCTGACGCCATGATAATACCGATGAGCATCGATACAAACGCCATAAAAGGCAGAATTGTTTTCAAAACAGTATCAATGGTGTCACGCCCTGCTTGGTAAAATATCGACATGACATTTCCCATCGAAAGTCCAATACTGGCAACTAAACCACTGCTCTGCTCGCTTATTTTTTTTGTTATATCAATCGCAGGAGCAGTGGGTGAAGGGATAGGATCCGAATGAACGACTTTTCGATGATCGATAGTTCGAGAAACTAGACTCATGCCAGAAGAGTCTATAGATGAGACATAAATGTCTTCGTGAATATACTCAGCCAGTGGCCCACTCTTACCAGTCGCATGTATATTAAGCGTAAATAGTTTTTTCTTAGGGTATAAGCCACAACGTAATGTTCCACCACAATCGATAACAACGAAGGCCACATCTGAGTCGTCGACAATATTCCTAAACCCATCAACCACTTCTAAACCGGTTAATTGACTCAAATAATCAACAATCTCCGGTTTTACTCCACCAGTTACATATAAGATTTTCTTACCAGGTTTTATTGGAATATAGAGTGGGCCTCCCCAGCCTCCACTGCCTGCAATTACCTTTAAACTTTGATTCATACATTCCTCCGGCTTTCAAAGTCCGGATTGTCCGAAAGCGTTTTACCTTGCTGCCGACATAGCATCGAAGTCGTGAAGTCCGTGACCCAGCCTCTAAAGAAATTACTTATCAAGCCCACAAGTAAATAAGTGATAGCTAAAGGGCCTAGAGGAAGACCTAATTGTGACAGTCCATTTGCAATGCCCAAATATATAAAAAGCTCCCCGGGATTTACGTGAGGGAACATACCGTTCATAGTATGGCAACTGTATGACGCTGATGCGTAATAAGAAGGTTTATAACGTTCCGGTAGAAACTTACCCAAACTTAATGTCATAGGATTACAGAAGAAAAAAGTACCAAGGAAAGGAAGAACTAAATAACGAGAAAACGGGTTGCTTGCACATTTTTTAGCAAGTTTTTCAATTCGATGCTGCCCGATAATTCGAATAAGAGAATTCATGGCAACGAGCAAACAAATAAGAACTGGCAATATATCAACGACCATTCCTAGTAGAACATCCCCGCCTTTTTCAAAAAGGCTAAAAAACCACTCAGCGGCAAGTGTTATGCTATCCATAGTGTCCACACGGTTACGTTCAAGTGACCACTATTTTTCATTGGTTGCAGTCACTTGAAAAGCACATATCTTTCATTTTGTGAGTTCTATCAATAACAAAACTTTCAAAGTGAAAGTGATCACTTTTAACCTTACACTAGATACACCGTAATCCCTTTACTCTTTAAGCCCTCTAGATCACTTTTAGCTATGTCTGTATCCGTCACAACGATATCAACGAGATCAATAGGGACTACAACGTTTGGACTTTTACGACCAAACTTCGAAGAATCAAGCACCGCTATAATTTGATTCGCTGATTGACACATCGCTTGACTGACTTGATAAGCTTCTATGTATGTCGTACAGCCTTGAAGTAAATCGAAGCCGTCGGCTCCAATAAATAGCTTGTCAAACGAAAACTGGCTAAATGCGCTTTCTGCTAAGCTACCATGAAAAGAAGCCGATTTTTTCCTGTAAGTACCACCTGGCATTATCACCGTATGCTCTGAGTCGAGATCATTCAGAGCACTTAGAATATCAATACTGTTTGTCATTAATGTCAATGACATAACCTTATCTAAGTTGGGTATCATCTGTAATGTGGTGCTCCCACAGTCCAAGATTATAGATTCACCATCTTGAACAAGCTCTGCCGCTTTGCGAGCAATTCGGGTTTTCTTGTCTAGATTGATTGTTTTCTTGTCATCCATCGCTATATCTTCGGCGATAGATGTAGGTTCTGATGGCGCACAAGCTTCTGCACTACCATACCGTCGCGCAACGACACCTTGAAGCTCCAGTTGTCGTAGATCCGTTCTAATTGTTGCGCCAGAAGTTTCAAAGATAACCGCGAGTTCATTCACTGCGGTCTTCCCGTGCTCTTGTAAATAAGAGACCAATCTACTACGTCTATCACCAATGGTCATTAGCTAAAATCTCCTCTTTTTTTTATTGTACACGAAAAGCATTTCACTTTAAAAGCCGCTCATTCAGTTTGAAAAGCCACTTTTAGCGCTTCTTGTGTACCCTTATCAAGGCTACTTACCTTTTGATTTGAAAAAGGAAATGCATCACCAATCAAGCTATCTAACGTTTCAGGCCTAGCAAATACCGTCACACCTTTTAACACTTTTGCATCAATAATTTTATGTTCTGGAGATTCAGAAAGCACTACTATCGTTCTTTTTTTCCATTTACTCTGAGTGCGTCCTATTTTTACCGTCCCTTTTTTCGCCATTGCTTGAAGCATTCGGTTAAAAGCTCGAATTTGAAAAAAACTCAAGCCTATTTGCCCTATCCAGGCAGCAATCGCCACCACAATTAACATCGATATTGAGTCCATAAATCACCTATGACGCATTTACATTAAATCAAATAACTTTACTGACAGTAATATTACTACACCGTCATTTCTTTAACTTCATTACATCAATGAAAAACCGCGTTGCAAAAACCATTGCCGCGAAGACTAAAACATCAATCACAATGTCCATGAACAGCTCCTCAAATCAATCAAAAAATTCGCCCCTAAAGAGGAACTCCCCCATACAATGGTGTGGGGGAGTTACAACATAACCGTTCACATTCGTCGTTTAAAACATTACCTGTCCACCAGTAATATTGATGGATTGTCCTGTGCAATATTTAGCACCTTCACTTGCATAGAATTTCAATACATTCAGGACATCATCATAACCACAACCTGCTTTAAGTGGGACTTTATCGATATAGTGGTCCATTACTTTATCTTCCGGTAATCCTAATTTCTTTGCATATTGCGGAATTAGACTCTGGAACATAGGAGACTGCAACAGGTTACCCAGCATTAGACTGTTCACAGTAATATTGTCATCTGCCAAGTCCAAGGCGATGGACTGCGTAAGCCCTATACCTGCAAATTTTGCAGAGCTATAACCCGCGTTATGCTTACTTCCAACTTTACCCGATTTGCTGTTGATTTGAAGAATTCGCCCCCCCCTACCTTGCTCAACCATATATCGAGCAGCTTCTCTGGCGCATAAGAAATAGCCATTCAAATTGACATTGACATTAAAATTGAAGTCATCGAGCGAAAAGTCCGTCACCTTTGCCGCTTTTGCTACACCTGCGCTGTAAACCAATACATCTATACTACCGAATTGGTCATTAATTGCTTTGAACGCTTTCTCAACACTACCTTCATCAGTGGCATCAACTGCGACTCCGAATGCGTTTGTTTGCCCAGACATAGTGCAGATATGATCAGCTACTCTCACTGCATTTTGACCATTGAGGTCAGCAACACCAACATTGTACCCTTCTAGTGCTAATCCTTCACAAAGGTACTCACCAAGCGTTTGACCGCCACCAATTACAACTGCTGTTCTCATAACAAACTCTCCAAAAAGGGCGAGGCTTGAAAGGTTCAAACCTCAAATATTAATTAATTAAATGAAATCGTTGAGCCAACATGTAACGATTGAGGCTGCAGACCATCTAGGTGCAAACTTCCAACAAAATCGGCCTCATTGGCGGCATCAAAACGTAAAGTAATATGACCTAAGTTACCTAAATTTTGGTTAACAGCATCGCCAACAGCGGTAATCGGATATTGTGTATCATTGATAACAACGCTCCCCCCGACGTTAATGACACCTTTAAGCTGATCATGACTGTGAACAAAACAGTATTCAGCAGCATCGGCAGGCACTGACTCATTAAATAGAATCAGCATGTCATCACTCAAAGCCTCTATTGCAGACTCACCTACTTTAATAATTTGTATATCGTATAAGCTCATGATGTGCGCCTAGTTATAGATGAACATTGAAGCAAACCAAGCAAGTAATACTGTTGGTGCGCCAGTTAAGAATCGACTGTATAAAACCGATGGGACACCGACTCGCACAGTTTCAGGTTTCGCTTCTGCCAAGCCCAACCCGACAGGAATGAAATCACAGGCTGCTTGTGCGTTAATAGCGAATAAAGCTGGTAGCGCTAAATGTGGCGGAATATTTCCTAACCCTATTTGCGTGCCAATCAGCACTCCAATGACTTGAGCAATCACTGCGCCAGGGCCTAAGAAAGGTGACAAAAATGGGAATGAACAGATTAATGCCAATGTAATCAGCCCCACTGGATTAGTCGCGAGCGGCACTAGCACATGTGCAATACTATCTCCAATCCCACTGGCTAAGATGACCCCGATTAACATGGAAACAAATGCCATGAATGGGATAATTGTTGATATTACGGTATCAATGGTATCCCGGCCGGCTTGGAAAAATGTCGCCATGACATTTCCCATACCCATACCAATCCGAGCTAATAAGCTGTCTGACTGTTCCGTCAATTTTTTATTTGTATCGATGTACCCGCCACCTGTAAGAGAAGCATTACCATTGGCATCAACAGATATGTCTCCCACTATTTGATGAGGTGCCGCCTTCGCGGTAGACGCTACAGTTTCAGTTTGATTGGCAAAGCTGACACAGTCGACATCCACACTCGACACATAATTACTTTCATTAATATATTTTGCCATCACGCCAGACTTACCCGTCGGCATGACATTCAAGGTTGGAATATTATTTTTTGGATACAAACCGCACCGCATTGAACCGCCACAGTCGATAACAGCACATGCCATGTCCTCGTAATCACACCCCTCAGCAAAACCATCTACCGCTTCTAGACCTGTCAATTCAACCAATTTGTCAACCAACGCAGGGCGAGTCCCTCCCACCATGTACATGATTTTTTTGTTACTAGGGAAATTAATTAGTAATTCACTACCCCAACCGCCTTTACCTGCTTTCACTCTAAGTGTTGTCATTGTGGTATCTCCTAATTAACCAAATTTAACTTCACGCTCTAACGAAATGCCTTGTTGCTTCTCAACCATCATGGTCGTGAAATCAGTCACCCAACCTCTAAAGAAATTAGACACAGCCCCAACAACTAGATACGCCACAGCTAACGGTGCAAGAGGCAGCCCTAACGTTGTGAGGCCGCTAGCTATACCTAAGTAGACGAACAACTCACCCGGATTGACGTGAGGAAAGAGTCCATTCATTGAGTGGCAAGAATATGAGCCGGCAGCGTAGTAGCTTGGCTTATAACGCTCTGGTAGAAATTTGCCTAATGACAACGTCATCGGATTACAAAAAATGAAAGTTCCAACCACTGGGAGTATTAAGTAGCGTGACACCGGGTTGCTTGCGCATCGGCTCGCTAGTTTCTCAACGCGATGTTCCCCGACAAAAGCAATCAACGCGTTCATCGCACATAACAAAGCAATAAGTAACGGAAGAATACCGGTCATCATACCGAGCATGACTTCTCCGCCTTTTTGAAATAACCCTATAAACCATTCAGCTAAAAATATTATTGTGTCCATCTGTTTCACCTTGTTGTTATTTGATGGACTGATTATGCAAGATGACTTTCAAAATAAAAGCGATCGCTTTCACAATTTTCAATTCAAAAATAACAATCAGGATAAAAAGAAAGTAATGAAAGAAATGCGGAAATAAATCGCGACAGACCAAACAAGAATATAATCTTATTAAACAATAAGATAAGAGATGAGATTTAAATTAGAAGCCAGCAAGGCAAAATATCACACCATACTGAGCAATTTGACAGTATGTGACCCTCGTCAAACAACAACAATCACGATCACAAAAAAAGAAATGAAAGCAACTATTTTCATTTTGATAATTATATCGTAAAGTAAAGAGACAGAAAGGATTGGGAGGAACGAGAATGCATCAACCGTATGACAATGAAGAAATATGTAGAACAGCAACCACAATTATTGAGAGAGAAATAAAACATGCATCTCAATTAATTGGTGGCATAAACGATAACTTCGCCAATGCATGCCACAGTATTGCAGGATGCAAAGGTAAAGTGATTATCTCAGGTATTGGTAAATCCGGGCATATAGGCAAGAAGATTGCCGCAACACTCGCTTCAACGGGGACCCCCTCTTTCTTTGTGCATCTCGCCGAGGCCTTACATGGTGATCTGGGGATGATCGAGAAGTCAGACATTGTTATTTTCATTTCAAACTCTGGCCAGGCTAACGAACTCAAAACCATTCTGCCATTGTTGGCAATAAAAATGATAACGACCATTGCTATCACATGCCGAACCGATAGTTACCTCTCACAAGAATCAACATTTACCTTGCCAATTGCAATTGAAGAAGAAGCTTGCCCGCTTGGGTTGGCCCCCAGTTCCAGCGCCGTTAACACTCTCATATTAGGCGACGCGTTAGCTCTCACAGTAATGACAATGAAAGGATTTGGAAAAGCGGACTTTGCTCGCTCTCACCCCGCAGGAACACTAGGCGCTCAGTTGTTAACACAAATCAAACAGCTCCTCAAAGAAACACACCGATTAGCCTATTGTAAAGCAGAGACCTCTCTGATGGAGGCGGTACACATCATGTGCAAAACAGGTCTGGGTTTAATCGCTGTCGTCGACGGTGAACATGTTATTGGTGTCTTTACGGATGGTGATTTACGTCGTTCATTAAACGACAAAGTGTCATTAGATAACGGTATTGGCACTGTCATGACTCGTCAATTTCATAGCTTAAATGAAAATGACCTCTGTAGTAACGCGACGCACACAATGAATCACCACACTATTTCGGCGCTTCCTGTGACAAACAATGCGGGGAAATATGTTGGGGTCATCAACCTCAGTACTATTCATGAAGCGGGTATTTATTAGATTTTTTATAATTAAAACAGGAGGGTATATGTTTCAAAAAACACTTTTTATCTTTGATATGGATGGTGTGCTAATTGAGTCGGAGCCGTTTTGGAGAGAAGCGCAGATAGAAGTATTACGTCATTACGATGTGACTATTTCCGCTGAAGATTGCATTTGCTATACGATGGGAAAACGTATCGATGATATTGCTAGATTGTGGATTAAGCGTTTCAATCTACCCGTCACAGAAGAGTGCTTAAGGTCTAAAATTATCGAAAAAGCCGAAAGTTTGATACGCCAATTCGGGACCATAAAGCCTGGCATAAATGAACTCATCACTCAACTGCAACACCAACGCTATAGAATTGCGCTCGCTACGTCTTCTAGTCAAGCTATCATCGATGCCGTGATACACCGACTCAAGCTTGACAATATCTTCGAACTCGCACTTAGTGCCGACGACGTGCCATTAGGTAAGCCTGCACCTGATGTTTATGACGAAGTATGTCGACGCCTAAATGTAGAACCAACAAAAGCGATCGCGTTAGAAGACAGCCTCACGGGAGTCCGATCTGCACTAGCCGCAGGTATCACAACGATTGCTATACCAGAATTCCACAGCATCGAGTTCCACATCGCTGATTATTGTGTCTCAAATATCAACGAAGTATTCGTTTTATTGCAAAACGATCATTAACTATTAACAAACAGCTCAACAATTTGGGCTGTTTGTTAAACCACGTTGATTACATTGATGTCCATACGCTAACGCATCTTAAACGCTTCCTGATGAAAGCGGTTCGCTGGCAACCCAGCCTCCACCAGTCCAGATTTTAGCGAATCACCAAAGGTCTCTGGACCACAAAAACTGACCTCAAACGACTCTGATTTGAATGATTCTAGGACTTGAGTACTGTCTAAGAATTCTCCGCTTTCGGCATCTACCACATGCAATTCCACGAAGGATAGGTGGCGAAGTAACATTATTATCTCATTGTTAAAAAAGGCTTCTTTCTTCGACTGTACACAGTAAAATAAATGTATTTTATTGATGCGGCTGACTTGATCGTTTGATTGCGCTTTTAGCCAGTACAATCGCGAGATAAATGGCACGATACCAATACCAGCACCTACCCATATTTGGTGCATCGATTGAGGCACTTGAAAGTAGCCATATCCTCCTTCAACTGTCACACCTTGCTCTGCCGCTAACGTGTTAACCAAGTCGTGGGTATAATCGCCTAAGTTCTTGATTCCGAATTCAATGCGTAGGGTACTAGGGTCATAATTTAAAATAGAAAAAGGATGAGGCGATTCCCCATCATGGAAATTCAAATAGGCAAATTGCCCTTCTCTATACAGAATGCCCGAAGTTAATTGAATTGTTATACGGATGGCGTCGTTGTGATTCAATTCTCTAGCCTGAGACGAAAACGGCTTTACTTCTACTACGGTACCATCAGCTTTATTCTTGCGCCCAATTCGACCAGTCAGCGACAACCAAGACCCCACTCCCCCAGCTAAGCAAAGGGCAATAATCGTCATGTTTTGTGGGATCGCCACCAGCGTCCAATCAAGCAGCAAGAGTGTGTGAAAAATCCCTGCAACCATCAAGGCTCCCCCTAACTTATGAGTGAACTTGAATTTTTTATAGCTAATCGCTTGTACTAAGCTAATCACACTAAAGATAAGCAACACGTAAAAGGCCAGTTCACCCACCTGCTCCGCAATTGGCCGCCATTGAATCCCTTCGACAATGGCTCTAGGCCCTCGATGGGGACGCTCAATCATACCGGCACCGACCATCCATTTGGCAGACTGAACCGTCAACCAATGCAATAGCAGTGCTACCGCCGCACCAATGCCTAGCTTTTTGTGTAATTTATAACCTTGGTCGAGGCCATTAACCATTTTTTCTACCCAACGAAACCGGGCAACCAGCAAGACAGCTACACTCATATACGCCAGCCCCAACAGACCAGTAAGCATAATGAGCTGGTGACGCCATACAAAAAATTCACCTAACTTATCCCATTGAATCAATAGATTGGGTAGCCAAAGCAAGGTCAATAATACGGTAAGTCTCAACATGGGAGCCTCTTTCGATTAATAAAAATATCCATTCAATAGGATACGCCCAATAATCCACACAAAAAGTAGGTTTACACAGCTTTAATCTGATTTACATTTGTTTACAAACAGCGTTAACCCCTTCTTAACCCCCCCTATTGTTATCTTACCCGTCATTGCTATGTCGCTACTTTTTGAAGGTCACCTTATGTTCTCATCTACTGTACTTAAACGCGGTGTTAGTCTGCTTCTTCCTTTCGTTTTACTTGGTTGCAATGCCCAGGCAGAACCAGAACAAAAAGCCGTTGAATCGGTCCACGTTGATACGCTCACATTATCGTCATCGACCTTGCGATTAACCAAAGAATTACCAGGGCGAATTACCGCATTTAAGCAAGCCGAGGTGAGACCTCAAGTGTCAGGCATCGTCATTGAGCGTTTATTTGAGGAAGGCAGCTACGTCAACAGTGGTGATTTACTGTACCAAATTGACTCGACCAGCTATCAAGCCACGGTGAACAGCGCAAAAGCCCAACTTGATAAAGCGATTGCCAATGAAAATACGACACAAAAAGCGGCGGTACGATACAGCGAACTGCTCAAGAAAAATCTAACCAGCCAAGTACTTTCTGACGAAGCGACCTCCGCTTATCAGCAAGCTGTCGCGGAGGTTGCGATTCGCCAAGCGGATCTTGATAACGCCAATATTGAGCTGTCCTATACTCAGGTGAAGGCGCCCATATCTGGAAAAATCGGTATTTCTCAGGTTTCTGAGGGCTCTTTAGTGACGTCTGGGCAATCTGCGTATTTGACGACGATTATTCAGTCAGATCATGTTTACGTGGATATGCAGCAGTCATCACTCTCGCTGTACAAGATACAACAAGAATTTATCGGACAAGAACACGGTGACATTGACGTTCCTGTTTCGGTGACTTTAGAAGATGGGACGCAATATGGAGAGATTGGTTACTTAGCGTTTTCTGATGCACACGTTGATGACTCGACAGGAAGCGTAACACTGCGAGCGGTTATACCAAACTCAAATCATGCGTTGTTATCTGGGATGTTCGTGCGAGCGACGATCTCAATGCCCGTAGAAAAAGACTATTTGGTGGTACCACAATCGACGGTAGTACGCAGCCAGTCAGGTGAACCTTCAGTATTTGTTGTCGATGAAACTGGTTTAACTGAAAAAAAATCGGTGGTTTTAGGTAATGAAATTGGTAATGGTTGGGTCGTAGAAGAAGGACTTGTTGCGGGTGACAAAGTCGTGGTGTCTAACCTTATTAGAGTCAAAAACAATCAAAGCGTTATCATCGATACAGACACCGATGTGAACGGCGACATTATCTATACCGCTAGTGTTTCGACCCATTAATTTAATAGGATTTCTTCATGTCTCGCTTTTTTATTAACAGACCGATATTTGCTTGGGTCATCGCCATTATCATCATGCTTTCAGGCATTGCTTCTATCTTAAGTCTGCCGGTTGCTCAGTACCCCACTATTGCTCCTCCATCAATAAAGATCAGTACTTCGTACCCGGGCGCCTCAGCAAAAGCGATTGAAGACAGTGTGACTCAGGTCATTGAGCAAAGCATGACCGGACTTGATAACCTTTTGTACATGTCGTCCATTAGCGATTCTTCAGGCAATGCGTCTATCACCCTAACGTTCAGCGCTGATACCGACCCAGACATCGCACAGGTTCAGGTTCAAAATAACCTGCAACAAGCGACTAATCGCCTGCCAACAGCGGTTCAAAACCAGGGAACCTCGGTGACAAAAAGCAGCTCTGGGTTCATGTCAGTGACCAACCTGTATTCACCGGACGGCACCATGAGTTCTGCCGATATTCAAGACTATGCCAATTCAAGCATCAAAGATATTTTGAGCAGAGTAAATGGTGTAGGTGAAGTCACTATATTCGGCCCGTCTTATGCCATGCGTATTTGGCTCGATCCTGCAAAACTAAACAGCTATACCTTAACCCCTTCGGATATCTCTGCAGCTGTCTCAGAGCAAAACAGTCAAGTCACGGTAGGACAACTAGGGGGAACTCCAGCCACCGATTCTCAGCTTATCAATGCCTCGATTACCGCTCAGAGCCTGCTCACAACAACGGAAGAGTTTGAGAATATCCTCATCAAAGTGGAAGACAATGGTTCTCAAATTCGCCTCAAGGATGTGGCGCGAGTCGAACTTGGCAGCGAAGATTTCAGTGTGGTCCCTGCCTTTAATGGTTATGGTTCTTCAGGGATTGCGATCACCTTAGCATCTGGCGCGAACTCACTCGACACACAAGCGGCAGTCGATGCCAAGTTAGCACAAATGTCAGAGAGCTTCCCGGATGGCTTATTGATGGCCAAGGCCACCGACAATAACGCCTTTATTCGTCTGTCCATTACTGAGGTGGTGAAAACCCTTTTTGAAGCAGTCGTACTTGTTTTCTTTGTTATGTTATTGTTTTTGCAAAACTTACGTGCCACCTTGATTCCAACCATTGCGGTACCCGTTGTATTGCTGGGCACCTTTTCCGTTATGGCCGTGCTGGGATTTAGTATCAACACTCTTACGATGTTTGGCATGGTGCTGGCTATCGGACTCTTGGTAGATGATGCCATTGTTGTGGTCGAGAACGTTGAACGAATCATGCATGAGGAAAAACTATCACCACTAGAAGCCACTAAAAAGTCCATGAATCAAATAACTGGCGCGCTCATTGGTATCACGATGGTACTGGCGGTGGTATTCATTCCAATGGCATTTATGTCAGGGTCCAGCGGAGCGATTTATCAACAATTCTCACTCACCATCGTTTCTGCCATGGTTCTGTCTGTCCTTGTTGCTTTGATTCTAACGCCAGTGCTGTGTGCTACGTTGCTAAAACCGGCTGGGCATACCTCAAACTCAGCATTCTTTAATGCATTTAACCGTTTCTTTGACCGGTCATTATTTCGTTATCGTGCTTCAATAAAACACGTACTGAATCGCCCATTGCGCTTTGTTTTCATTTATATCGTTCTGCTTGGCGGTGGGGCGTATATCTACAACTCGTTACCAAGCGCATTCTTACCTAATGAAGACCAAGGTGAATTTATGGTTATGGCATCATTACCTAATGGCTCAACGTTAAGGGAAACCACGGAAGTCATGAATGATGTCACGGCGTATTTTCAGCAACATGAACCAGATACGGTCAATACCGTTTTTACAACATCAGGGTTTAACTTTTCAGGTAAAGGACAAAACGCAGCGATGGGGTTCATCGGGCTAAAAGATTGGTCTGAAAGAACAGCAGAAGGCACCGATGTTAACGCCATCATTGCACGCACCATGGCGTATTTTTCTACCTATAAAAAAGCGTCTATATTTGCTTTTAGTAGCCCAGCAATTCGAGAACTTGGCACATCATCAGGCTTTGATTTCTATCTCGAAGACGTCGGGAATTTAGGTCATGACGAGCTTATCAATCTGCGTAACCAACTGCTCGAAAAAATGGCACAAAGCCCTATATTACAAAAAGTACGACCAAACGGTTTAGAAGATAATGCTCAGTTCTTTCTGGATATCGACTACGAAAAGGCCAAAGTACTCGGTCTCGAAATCAACGATATCAATGAAACGCTCTCCATCGCGTGGGGGTCATCCTATGTCAACGATTTCATTGATAGAGGTCGTTCGAAAAAAGTCTACTTACAAGCTGATGCGGAATATCGTATGACGCCAGAAGATCTAGAACTGTGGTACGTGCGAAACAGCAACGATGAGATGGTGCCGCTGTCGGCATTCAGTTCATCTCATTGGGGAAAAGGCTCACCACAACTGATGCGCTATAACGGCAACTCTGCCGTAGAGATAATTGGCGAGGCTGGCGCTGGCTACAGTACCGGTGATGCTATGGACGAGGTCAATCGCCTCGCTGCGGAGCTTTCAAACAACATTCAGGTAAGCTGGACAGGAATGTCTTACCAAGAACTAGAATCTGGTGGGCAAGCTCCCATTCTGTATGCCGTATCACTATTAATGGTATTTTTATGTTTAGCGGCATTGTACGAGAGTTGGAGCATTCCCGTCGCCATTATTCTTGTCGTGCCACTTGGGATACTAGGTGCGCTTGCGGCGACTACGCTTCGCGGAATGGAAAATGATGTTTATTTCCAAGTTGGGCTATTAACCACCATCGGACTGTCGGCAAAAAATGCTATCTTAATTGTTGAGTTTGCGAAGGAATTGTATGAAAAAGGCATGAGCTTGGTCGACGCTACCGTCAAAGCATGTGAGATGCGTCTTCGCCCAATCATCATGACCTCACTAGCATTTGTTCTTGGTGTCTTGCCGTTGGTGATCAGCACAGGGGCAGGGGCAAATGCACGTAATGCACTCGGTACATCCGTCATGGGTGGAATGATAGCCGCCACTATCCTGGTGGTTTACTTTGCGCCCCTATTTTTTGTTTTAATTGTTAAGATGTTTGGTGGCAACAAAGATACGATGAACACTGCCTCTACGAGAAAATCTGAAGCAGATACAGATACAGATACAGCATAATGAATTAGCCCCACGGCTCCAGTACCGATGAACAAGTCCCATACCATTGCGCCTTACTGCAAGGCGCTCAACCTCTTCAAGGAGCAACCATGAAGTCCGACAATCTTTGTTTTTTGTTGGTCGAAGACGACCTTGACCTCGCCTCTGCGGTCATTGACTATCTCGATTTAGAAGACATTTCATGTGACCATGCTGCCAATGGTGTTGCGGGCCTAGAGCTAATAAAAACGAACACTTACGATGTCATTATTCTTGATTTAAATTTGCCTAAAATGAATGGATTGCAAGTCTGTGAGCATATACGGGGTCAAGGCATTGACGTGCCAGTACTCATGCTCACCGCTCGCGATACGCTCGACGACAAATTAATTGGGTTCTCTAAAGGTGCCGACGACTACCTCATTAAACCCTTTGCCATGGAGGAGTTGATTGTTCGATGCCAAGTATTGGCAAAGCGCCGCAGTGGTCAAATATCGCGCTTGTCGGTATCGGATCTCGTGTTAGATCTTAAACTCAAACAAAGCTTTCGAAATGAGACATTATTAAAGCTGTCTCCAACGGCGCTAAAGATACTTGAGTTGCTAATGCGAGAAAGCCCAAACCCTGTTTCAAGAGAAAAGATCATGCAGACGGTATGGGGAGACGACCAGCCCGATAGCAATAGCCTAAAGGTTCACATATTCAATCTGAGAAAGCAGGTTGACGGTGACTACAACAACAAACTTATTCATACCATCGCAGGCAGCGGTTTTGCCGTAAAGGATAGCGAACACTTATGAAAATTAAACCAAGCCTTCGCGTCTATGTCTTGCTTTCTATGCTCATCAGCGGGGTAGGTTTAATTTGGACTCTATCTGCCCTAAGCAATGGGTATTTCATTACCGGCATGGACATGGCAATGCGCCACGGAATGCTCGCCTATTCTCAACAACAAACCACGGATAACGAACTGGTTTATGTTGAATCACCAGAAAATCCGACGCAGCCTCATCGTCGAACCTTGCAATATAATTTTGTTCAGCACTGGCAAGATTTGCCTCCTATATTCACCTCAACTTACCAAGCCGATGATATTGAGCTCAACGAACTCTATAAAAACATGCAAGATGCCACGTTGTTAATGCCTCCCAAGACAGGCTTTTTTTTGATGAAAATAATGAAAGATGGTACGCCGTATTATGTGTCCGTCATTATTTCTCATGATGGGCCGCTATCTAATGAGATCTCTGATCTTCCTCATGTCGCCATCATCGCTTTTACGGCCTTAGGGGGCACGTTCGCCTTCACACTCATCTTGTTATTTGTCATGAGAAGAGTCACGACTCCCGTCGAAAAACTAAAAGATTGGGCTAAACAGCTCGATGATAAACAACTTAAAAAACCCATTCCTGATTTTCATTACAGTGAACTCAACACACTCGCGACATTGATACGGGATAGTCTTAGCTCGGTACAAAATAGCTTGGATAGGGAACGACAGTTTTTGGGTTATGCCAGCCATGAGTTACGTACGCCAATCGCCGTAACAAGAACGAACGGTGAACTATTAAAAAAACTCATCGAGAACAATAAACCCCCAGAAAAGCAACTCGACGTTGTCGCTCGAATTTTGCGAGCAAGCTTTACCATGACCGACCTGACCGAGACGCTACTTTGGCTTAATCGACGAGACGGGAAAGCACTAGACACCCAAGACGTTCAGTTGGGCTCACTGACGACTCAACTGGTCACGGACTTAACGTATTTGACCCAAGAAAAAGCGATTAACATCGAGATAAAAACCGATGAATTCATAACAAAACTGCCTGAAAGCGTTTGTCGGATTGTCATTTCAAACCTTATTCGGAACGCCTTTCAACATACCCTCAGCGGGCATGTAAGTATTATTCAATCAGGGCTTACTTTCTCTATCACCAATCAAAGTAACAATAATGAATCATTAGGTGATAGCCTAGGTTTTGGTCTGGGTTTAGAGCTAACCGAGCGTTTGATTACCCAACATCAATGGCAATACACGAGCTCTGAAATCGCGGGAGGTAAACACGTCACCGTCACCTTTCAATCCTAGGTCACTAAAATTAAAATAACGGACTATATTTAGGAAGGTTTAATTATTCTAGAGAAGACTAATGAGTGACGTTCATCGTATCCAGTGGCCAGACTACTTTCACCCTAAGAATGCACAAATCCATGTCCAAAATGACATTATTATCCCAGCAGAATGCGGGAAAATATGGCAGTGCATTGTTCGTGCTCCCTGTTGGCCACACTGGCCTCATCGACGTACAGCGATCCAAATCATTAGAGGAAATAGCCAAGAGCTGCAAAAAGGAACCGTCTTCAACTGGATAACAAAAACTAAGCAGTTCAATTGTACGGTGGTTGAATACACCCCATTCGAACGAATTGCATGGCGCGGAAAAACAGGGGATGTCGACATGTATCATGCATGGCTTCTCAGCCCTTGCAGCAAAGGTTGTCGAGTGCTCACCGAATCAACACAGCGTGGTGGCATGACCTGGCTGACCAAACGCTTTGTGTCAAAACAAGTGAATGCATACCACCAACATTGGTTAGAGACACTCAATAAGCAACTTAACTAAAGCCTGCCAATGACCATGTCATAAACCACGGCGATCTACTGTTGATACTTACCATAAATATAAGAAAGCTCCGCAACCGTCTTGGCCGACAGTTTTTTCAACAAACTTGAGCGATGGACTTCAACTGTACGCATGGCAATGCATAGTTCGTCAGCAATACGTTGATTGCGTTTGCCCTCAATGATCAAACGCAGAATGTCTCGCTCTCTGGCCGTCAAGGTATCGAATGCCGCGCGTGCTGATTGTGACTCCATTGCACACGAAGAATGAAGCAAACCATCTCGAATCGCTTGTGCCAACTCGCTTCCTTTGACTGGTTTTTGGAAAAAATTCACCGCGCCAGCTTGCAACGCATCGACCGCCATTGGTACATCACCATGGCCGGTAAGAAAAATCACCGCTAAAGGACTTTTCGCATCATTTAAACATTGATGAACTTGCTGCCCTCGTAGTCTCGGCATTCGACTATCTAATACCACGCAGCCAGGTTCTGTAATATCGACCGAGTCCAGAAATTGTTGTCCATCGCTAAATGTCGCCACCTTAAAGCCATATTCTTCCAACATAAACTCTAATGAATCACACACTGACTCATCGTCATCGACGACGTAAACAGGGAGTAACATATCGACTTCTGTCATTGGTATTCCTTTCACTATTTTGTTGGCTGTTCATAAGGGAAAAACATCTCAACGACGCAGCCATGCGGTTGCAATGAAGAAATGGAAAACTCACCGTTATGCATCTCAATCACGTCACTGCAAATGGCTAATCCGAGCCCCAACCCGCCTTCTTTCGTGCTAACAAAGGCGCTCGTCGGATCATCATGAATCAAACCGGTTCCATTGTCACAGATACGAATACTCACCCCACGGAACGTATACTCAGTATGCACGTCAATCTTGGCGTGAAAGTGATCGCCGCTTTGTTCTTGATAAGACACGCACGCATCAAGTGCATTACTAATGACATTCACCAGCACCTGTTGTAGCCCTACCATATCCGCCACAATATTTTGGGGTTCCCCTTCATAAGTATGATGAAGGTTAACGCTCGACTTTTGCACCCGAAAGTTCAGCAACTCAATCGTGTCTTCTATGATGCCCTGTACATCGCAATCTTGTTTGTCGACGCTGCGTTTTTTAATTAACGTGCGCAGGCGACTAACAATCGCATCAATTCTCTCCACCTGCCCCTGTATTTTTTCAAATATCGGTCCAATGTCTTCCACTGGCCGCTGTTTCGCTACTCGTAATAACCCTCCCTCACTGTAATTACGAATGGCAGCAAGCGGTTGATTAATCTCATGCGCGACGCTGCTGCCCATCTCACCAACAATGGCAACCCGTTGTGAGTGTTCCAGCATCTCACTTTTTTCTTTCAGTCGATGAACGGTAAGCTCCAGTGCTTTTTTACTGTTACTGAATCGATACTCTAGCCAAAAATGATAGCCATTAAGAACGACAATAAAAATGAATAACACCCATGCCCATTCTTGATGAAACCGCAGCCAACGAAATGCTTCTTTCCACCAAGGTTGCTGTAAGGGATGAAGATCTAATGCTTGATAAAGTTTGTCGATAGACAATAAGCTCACCGGTGGGGTCCAGCCAGATACACCAGCGGATACCGCAGCAGGGGCATCGGAAGGCATATCCAATAAGACTTGCGCTATTTTTTTCGCCAACGCCGCCGAACCACGCTCGGTTTTGGCCATCGACCAGTTGGGGTAAAGCGGTGTCGACACCTGACAATTAAAATGCTCGTTGGGTTGAGCGTTAACCACTCGAAACCTTCCAACATCGAGCAACCCTTCTTTGACCATCGTTTCAAGAAGGCAGGCAGGAACAACGGCTGCCTCAACATTGCTATCACGAAGCTGATAGAGGTTGGCATCAATGGGAAAGCCCAAATAGCGCACATCGGCAAAAAAGTCATTGGGGTTTATGCCTTGCTGAACCAGTTCGTAGCGCAGTGTAAGGTACCCTCCAAATGCCTTGTCAGATACCGCGGCCAATGGCAAGCCTTGTACATCTTGTAACGTCTCATAAGATGAATCCGCGCGTACAACCAATGCAGAACCAATACCGTCGTTCGTTTTATTGGGCGCTCGGTTGGTCACTGTCGCTATCCATGATAACTCGTACTGACGACCTAGCCGAACGGCTTGACCTGGGTTGGTCAACACAAAATCGATGCTCTGCTCTTGCACCGCTTTCGTCATGCCATCGAGATCCAATGGCTTGAAAACAAAATGGGCTTCTGGAATCTTCTGATTCAGCCAATCAATCGTCGGCTGCCAACGTTGGGTGGCATAAAGATGACCACGAATCGCAAGCACACTCACCATGACTTCGGGCTTCTCTCTTTGAGGGTGAGTGAATTGAACGTCGGCGGCGCCGTCGCGGCTGGAAGCTTGCGTCGCGTTAGCCTGACCAAACCACCCGGCCATTATCACCGCGACAAAAACGCACACAAAGCCCTGCCGATTTATCATGCTAAAGCCACTCTGAAATAAAAAATTCGACCACAGAATAACAGCCTCCCCTAGCGAACCGTATTTGTTTTGGATCAAGTTTGATTCGAGTATGTGGAAATCCACAATATCACGCAAGATCCACTTTTATCACAATAGAAACAAGCCCCCATTAATCTTAGCAGGTAAGTTATGGACTCTTCTAAACGACGCTTTCTCAGCGCCGTCACCGCAGGCGCTGCACTCATCCCGGTCGCAGGGATTAACACCGCTACGGCGGGCACCGTGATTCGCAATAACAATGAACCAGATCGAAAGGGACAGGTAGGTAAACGCTACGCGATGGTCGTCGACCTTAGAAAATGTGTCGGCTGTCAGGCATGCACGGTCGGGTGCAGTATCGAAAACCAAGCCCCTATCGGCCAGTTTCGCACCACGGTTAAGCAGTATGAAGTCACGCTAGACGACGGATCCAAACGCTCTAAAGAAGTCAAATCGTTCATGCTACCTAGGCTGTGTAACCATTGCGAGAACCCGCCATGTGTGGCCGTTTGCCCCGTTCAAGCCACATTCCAGCGCGAAGATGGCATCGTCATGGTAGACAATAGCCGCTGTGTCGCCTGTGCCTATTGCGTCCAAGCTTGCCCTTATGACGCTCGCTTCATCAATGAAGAGACACTCACCGCCGATAAATGCACCTTTTGTGCCCATCGCCTTGAGCAAGGCTTGCTTCCTGCTTGCGTCGAAACCTGTGTCGGTGGCGCTCGTGTGATCGGTGACATCAATGACCCGTCCAGTGAAATTCGCCGCTTACTGACCGAACATCAAGACGATATTAAGGTCCTCAAACCGGAAGAAAACACCAAGCCTCATGTGTTTTATATCGGCATGAATGAGCGCTTCACAAGCCACGTGCAAGGTCAGCCTGCTATTTATGACCCACAAGACAGCAGCCACAACAAAGGAGAAAAGGTATGAATATCACCGAAATCCTAGTCCCCGCTCAAGCGTCTGCTTGGCTTCCGTGGGCAGTACAATACTTTTTCTACATCGGTTCGGCTTATGCTGCCGCGATTCTGTTTTTGATCGCCCTAGTTTTTCACGGTCAAACCACCCATCGCCTGCGTGCCGCTCTCGTACTGACATTAGCGATTGGCGCGATTGTCGGTCCACTAGCATTAACCGGTGACTTACACCAACCTGGCCGAGCATGGCATTTCTATACCCACTTAACCCCTTGGTCGTGGATGTCACTCGGTTCAATTTTTCTGCCTGTTTTTTCCGGACTCGCGGTTGGGACAGCATGGCTGTACCTACGTAACGACCTGATGCGATTGAAACATAACGACAATGCTATTTTGAGACGTTTCGCGGTGCTATCGCTTGGTCATTGGCCAACCTCTCGACGTCTCATGCTCAGTGTCGCCGTATTGACCGTGGTTTCTGGCTTATCTATCGCACTCTACACGGGGGCTGAGATTGCCGTGGTTCAAGCTCGTTCACTTTGGCATCAACCGGCTTCGCCATTACTTTGGTTTACCACCGCTTTTCTCGGCGCGATTGGTTTTTCATTAATTCTTTGGTTGTTATTCACTGGCAGAGAACAACGTCACGCACTCTCTGCACCAGATATTCATTTGCTTAAACGCTCAACAACGATCAGCGCAATCCTGGCGTTCATTCTCGTCCCTATTTGGGCGTCAAATAACGCCTCATTTTCGCTATTTGAAAATCATAGTTGGGTGGTGAATTTGGCCATCGTCAGTGTTTCTTTGCTTGTTTGCGTACTCGCTTCACGCCTCATTCTCAAGGACCAATATCAACCGCTGGGATTAGCGATTTTGGCACTGATCACCTTGGCGACATGCTGGGTCACTCGTTGGGTCACCATGATGGATGTACAAACTATTGCCAAATTTGATGTTGGCCCATACCCCTATATTCTTCCGGCCGGAAGCAGCGGACTATTAGGCATTGTTGGCATGTTTGGGCTTTGGGTTGCGTTAGCAATGCTCGCGTCTGAACTCGTCGACTCAACGGAAGACACACCGGTCAGCACTACGCTTACCCACCACTAATTTAAGAGGGTTTCACAATGGATAATAAACGTCGTCAATTTTTGAAATCAGGTATCGCGGTGGGTGGTCTAGGCGCATTTGCGGCGGGTTATGCGACTACAACTAAACACATGGTTGAAGGGGTAATTGAGGGGACAGCTGGGCAGAAAACTCGAGATATCCACCACGGTAATTCACTTGAGCCTGAGTACAGCGTAAATTCAAATGGTAATCTGATCCCCAACCCAAACCAGCGGGTTGCACCGTCGATGTGTTTTGGATGTTGGACACTATGTGGCCTTCGTGTTCGTATTGATAACCGAAATGACGAGATATTACGCATCAGTGGTAACCCTTATCACCCGCTTTCACATCAAAACCATATACCGTTTGAAACGCCAGTAAAAGATGCCTATCTAGGCTTGGCTGGAGAGTCAGGGTTAGAGGGACGCTCAACGGCGTGTGCCCGAGGTAATGGCATGATGGAAATCCGCAATAGCCCTTATCGAATCACGCAACCGCTTAAACGAGTGGGCAAACGCGGCGAAGGGAAATGGCAACCCATCAGTTACGAGCAACTCATTGACGAAGTCGTTGAAGGTGGTGATTTATTTGGCGAGGGACACGTAGATGGTTTGGCCGCGATTCGTGATTTAGACACACCCGTTGACCCTCTTAACCCTGAATATGGCCCCAAAGCCAACCAATTACTGATGACCAATGCAGGTAATGAAGGACGTGATGACATACTAAAACGCTTTGCTTTCAATAGTTTTGGTACACGGAACTTTGGACATCATG
The DNA here is from genome assembly GCF_002873335.1 of Vibrio sp. 10N.286.49.B1. Classification (GTDB taxonomy): domain Bacteria; phylum Pseudomonadota; class Gammaproteobacteria; order Enterobacterales; family Vibrionaceae; genus Vibrio. Next base: position 222,052 of record NZ_MCUW01000089.1, read on the forward strand.
GTTCATACTGCGGCTATGCATTCCGAGCTGGCAGTGGCGCGTTCATGAACGATCTCGACAAATTTTCTCATCTAAAACCTGACTTCGACAACGCTGAGTATGTGATATTTATTGGCATGTCACCGGCACAAGCGGGTAACCCGTTTAAGCGCCAAGCCCGTCAGCTTGCAAAAGCACGCACAGAAGGCAAACTTGAATACACCATCATCACGCCAAGCTTACCGGCAGGCTCATCCAGCTTAGCGGCGGGCGACAACAATAACTGGATTCCCATCAAACCCGCCAGTGACTCTGCGCTTGTGCTGGGGATGATTCGCTGGATTATTGACAACGAACGCTATAACGCGACATTCCTAGCCCAGCCAGGCGTAAGTGCAATGAAGAAGGCCGGTACGGCGCATTGGTGTAATGCCACTCACCTGGTGATTAGTGATCCTCACCACCCTCGCCAAGGCAGTTTTTTACGCGCCTCTGATATGAATCTGCCTTTTGAGGGAGAGGCGCAATCCGATACGGATCCCTACGTGATTGTCGATGCGCAAAGCAACACGCTAGGCATCAATACGCAAGCCAACGAAGCAACGCTCTTTGTCGATCGCGATATTGAACTTGCAGGTGAAGTGGTACGGGTCAAATCATCGCTACAAAGATTGAAAGAGGAAGCATTTAAACACGACCTCACGTTCTACAGCCAACAATGTGGCATTGCTGAAACCGAGATCAGCGCTCTCGCTAAGCGATTCACCAGCTACGGTACAAAGGCTGTGGTTGATACCCACGGTGGCAATATGCACACCAATGGTTTCTACAATGCCTTCACAATTGTCATGCTCAATGCCTTGGTTGGGAACATTAATCGTAAGGGCGGCGCCATGGCGAAAGCGGGTGGCTACCCAACATCCGGTAAAGGCCCGCGTTATGATTTCACCCAGTTCGCGGGCAAAACCGCACCTAAAGGTGTGTTTCTTTCACGCAGCAAGTTTCCTTACCAAAAAAGCAGCGAATACAAACGACGTGTGGCGGCGGGTCAGTCGCCTTACCCTACTCGTGCGCCTTGGTATCCGATATCAGCGCCATTGTTAACCGAGCATTTGTCTGCCGCTATTGATGGCTATCCGTATCGAGCTAAAGCATGGATCAACCACATGGCTAATCCGATTTATGGTGTACCCGGCTTGAAAACCCTGCTGGAAGACAAACTCAAGGATCCTAAAGAGTTGGGGCTGATCATCTCGATCGACGCGTTCATCAATGAAACCACCGCACTGTCTGATTACATTGTGCCTGACACCGTGACCTATGAAAGCTGGGGGATGGCTACGCCTTGGCACGATGTGCCGGTAAAAACCGTCACAGCTCGCTGGCCTGTCGTGGAGCCACGCACAGAGAAAACCGCAGATGGCCGAGCGATTTGCCTAGAAGATTTTCTCATTGATGTCGCTAAAAAAATGAAGTTAGGCGGTTTTGGTGACAAGGCGATTCCTGATGCTAACGGACAGTGGCATAGCATCCATACTGCGGAAGATTTTTATCTTCGCTCTGCCGCCAACCTCGCATTTGTAAAAGGTGGCGTTCCAGACGTATCTGCCGAAGATATTGTTTGGTCAGGGTTAGAAAGACTCATGCCTGCCATGCAGAAAACCCTTACGCCCGATGAACTCAAGCGTGTGGCGTTTATCTTTGCTCGTGGCGGTCGTTTTGAGGATGCATCGCAAACCTATCAAGGTGAGCTGATGAAGTATAAGTGGACGAAACCACTGGCCATCTGGAATGAAAAACTGGGCACCTCCAGAAACACCATGACGGGTGAATTTTACAGTGGATGTCCGACGTGGCACCCGCAAAAACTGAGCGACGGTACGCCACTTGAAGAGCAATACCCTAGCAGTGAATGGCCGTTCAGCCTCACCAACTTTAAGTCAAACATTCATAGCGCGGTATCGAATTTATCACCTCGTTTGAATTCGATTAAAGGGGTGAACCCGGTTTACATCCACCCGTCAGATGCAGAAAAGGCCGGCATACAAACGGGTGACCGCTTTGTTGTAGAAACACCTGACGCCAGCACTGAAGCTTTAGCTATGGTAGTGGATGGGATTCGACCAGGCACACTCGGGTTTGAGCACGGCTTTGGTCACACTGAGCTTGGAGAGCGCGCGCACTGGATTGGCGATCAACAGCAACCGGTTAAAGCTATGAGAGGCGATGGCGTAAATATCAATGACATTGGCCTGGTCGACCCGACGCGGCAAGGTAAAGGGGTAATGCTGGATTGGGTGGTGGGTGCCGCGGCTCGGCAGTCTCTACCTGCTAAAATTCGTAAAGCCTAGTCAGCTTGAGTAGCTAAAAGGGTACACGAGTCGTAATAACGTCGCCTTGTGGGTGCTTCCCACAAGACGACGGGTCTTGCTTACTCTAATTAATTGTCACCGTAATTGGCGCAGAAAATATATGGTAGCCATCAACATTGTGTTGGTCTTCGTTGCTCTCTTCAACTGCATCAAACTCATGGAAATACCGCGCAAGTATTTGTGCTTCCCCACTTGTTGTAAATATCAGTTTACCGCTGTCATCAAGTTGGTAGTCTGCCGAGCTCTCAATCACCACAAAGTGATTCGCATCCCATGTAATCAATTCTCCTATTTGAGTTTTGATTGTCGCATCAACCGCAACAACCGCGTCAACGTCAACGGTTAAGTCATGCGTTTCCACTTCAATATCCGTTACGAAATCGCTGCTCCATTGGATATAATCGGTCGTCAAGCCGTGAATGCCAGCGGCATAATCACGCTGCTGATCTTGCTCGTTACGGTAAGTCCATGGCCAAACCGTTACACCTCGATGCTTGGCTGCTTCTACCGTGCTATTTGCTAACGCAGCGTAAGATGGGTTATAGGTGGTGGAGATAGGCTGCACTTTTTTAAGCATAGACAGCAACGTTGCGTTCTCATCTCTACCTTCAGAATGCCCAGTTAACAAACCAACTGGGATCTCCGGCATCACATCTCCCATTCGCTTAGCCTGCTCTTCACTAAACGCAATCACAATCAGCTGGTCTGCCACATCATATCGCTCTGTTACTCGTGAAATTTCGTCCACGATGAGTGGGTTGCCACTCTTTATTTCTAAGAAATGAGTCATCTCCTCACCTTTGAAAGTCTCGAAAAACTCATCTAGGGTTGGGACTTTCATATCAGAAACAGAGCCATCGATATTGAGTATATTCAATTGTTTAATCTCAGCTAAGCTCATCTCTTCGATAAGCCCCGTGCCATCGGTCGTTCTGTCAACCGTCGCATCATGGATCACCACAACATGATTATCTGCCGATAAGTAAACATCATACTCATTACCATCGACGCCTAATTCCAACGCTTTTACCGCGCTCTCTAAGGTATTTTCTGGCAACAGCGAAGGTACGCCTCGATGGCCAATAAACAATGGCTTTCTTATCAGAGAGTTTTCAGGAAAGGCCGTCAATGCCTGATTAATTGTATCGGTATCATCAACAACAAGTCCATGGGCACCCAATGTCATTAGGTCAGCAGTCGATTCTGTTTCATCAGCTACCACCCACACCGTTAGCAAGCGACGCTGCAAGTAACGCATATTTTCTTTTGTTGCCCAGTTTTGTGGTACAACTACAATGCGTGACTTCGAACGAGTGGTATCACTCACCACGTCATGCCAATTAGAGATCGACTGATCATCACTTTGCGGTAAGAACTCAAAGGCACTTCGTACATTTGGTGACGCCTGACGTAAAACCTGCAAAGCATCAACATTATCCGATACCACAGTCACATCCAACGACTTTGTCTTGTTCAATAGTTCCGATAATTTCAATGGGTCAACGTCATTGGACATCCGAATAACAGGAATAGTATTAAGATCCATCTCTAGCAGTTCAGCTAAGCTACCAAGCGACATACCATGTAACGAAGTAAGGTCAAGGTTAGCATCAAGCTGCAACCACGCATTCGATACTGGAAGAGATTGCAGGTCATCAAGGGCTTGCACATTGGTTGTCACAATAGAGGGGGCCATCGCGATATTTGTCTCTGGCTCGTTGACTGTGTAGATTTGCTCGAGCTTTGGTAACGGTTCATGCTGTTCAGTGATCTTGATATCTTGTACTTTAAGCACAGCGCCTGCCGCCTGCAAACCGACATTGCCAAGCATTGGTAATATGTCTGCGTCGTGCAAAACCTGACCATTTAATGTCTGTTGAACTCGATTACCAAAAGTTGTAATTGTCGCTGTATAGATCTGCTCTGAATCAATATCTTGATCAAACGCCATCGTATCCATGACATCCCATTCGTCATTGTATCGAGAAGAGAGCTCAGTTCCATTACCGCTTGTCGCCCCTTGTCTAATTGCCATCTGGTAGTATGGCTGGTCACCGGCGATACGATATTTAATTCCCCCCCAACGAGAGCTATTGTTCGCCTCAGCTATGGTAAAGTTCACTTCAACTTTATAGTTAGCATGGCTAGCTACCACTTGTGGAAGTTCAATCGCAGTCGCGGTGTAGTTATCTGCTCGTCCATCAATATACAAGGAGCCATCTTCGATATAAGCATCACCAATATTGGTAATGATATCCCACCCTTCAGGTAGGCTACCCTCTTCAATACCTTCAAAATTCTCATACACAATGACATTTGACTCGACAACGGTGTTGTCATCTTTATCATCACTGCATCCTACTAGCGTCAAAGCGACAAAAGACGTCACCCATAGTTTATTGTTAGACATTTAACATCTCCTTATTAGATAGTTATTATCCTATAGGCGATGAATTAATATCCTCTTTCACCTTAATGAACATTCTGTGAGAAAAACCCTCATATTTTTCATTAGAAAACTCTTGGTTTTTACAGATAATTACAAATACAGCCTTATTTAACCTCATTAATTAACTGTTAAGAAATATATTCAGATTATTTTCATATGAACATTTTAATATAGGAACCAGCATGACAAATTGTAGAAAACCAGAGATCCTCACTCTATTAGATAAAAATGGCACAATTACAACCAACGCACTCGCAAAATTGTTTTCTGTTACGCCACAAACAATATGTCGAGACATCAATGAGCTGTGTGATCAAGGACAAGCACGTCGTGTACATGGCGGTGTAACACTGCCTGCTAGTATGGATAATACTCATTACAACCAAAGAATTAGCAATAACAGTCAAGGAAAAGCTCTTATTGCCAAAATTGCCGCTAGGCATATCTTACCGGGTCAAACTGTCTTTCTTGGTTACGGTTCAACCACCGCAAACCTTGCTTCTTTAATCAGTATCAAATCTCCGATTAAGGTGATCACCAATAATTTGGATGTTGCGACAGCCCTGGAAAACAGCAACTCTGAAGTGTGGTTGTCCGGCGGTCGCGTGCGTAACCGTCAAAGAGACGTGACAGGCTATGCTACTGCCAACTTCCTCAATAGTTTCAGGGCTGATATTGCCTTTTGTGGTGTGGGTGCCATTGACAAAAATGGCGATCTACTAGAGTTCAATTATGAAGAAGCTGAGTTATCTCGAGTGATGCTATCAAACGCCAAGCAGAAAGTGATCCTAGCCGACCATACAAAACTAGGCAGACACGCATCGGTATTTTGTGAAAAGCTAGCCAATATAGACATATTAATCACAGACATAGAAACCCAAGAAATTAAACAACTTTGTCAAAAACATTCAGTTAAAATTATATCCAATTAAATAACCAAAATCCATACGATATATTGATATATTGATATATGGGAATTAAATAATTACAAACTGAACAATATAATATTATGTGAACGATGAATGGAAACTGTAACAAATCGCTTCTTAGTTATTTTTATAATTTTGATAATTACGTCATTTTATTCAGCCTACTCATAAACTTAAATCAAAAACAATTCCCAATGTAATATTATTTTAATGTTTAGACTTTTTAGTGTAATAAACCATACATGCAGCATTCATCTCGCTCACTTACTGTCGTCACGATTTTTTATAGGAGATATAAACGCATGTTATTGAAAGAGTACATTCCTCAGGTTCGGAATTTACTGTCAGTAAGTATTGTGGCTGCTTTGGTTGTTGGATGTAATTCAGAATCAGAAGACCGTGACTACATTGATGGAAACCCAGGCGGAGAGAATTTTGTCGCCAATATTATTGATCCGCCAAGCGACCTCGTTGATCGAATTAAACCCGCTATTCCCCCTAAGGTCATGGATGTAACAGGGCATCCGAACGAGCAAGTGCCTACCGAAATCAACCATTACCATGAATATCCAGTAAACCAAGATCTAATGTTGACACGCGGTACACTAAACCACACTCGTGATTCCGATATTATGACGATGGATTTCACCAGCGGCGCGGGTATTAATTTGATTCCTATTGAACGTTCTACAGGGCAGTTCAGTATGGAAACCACCACTGATTCAGTCAATCACCTTATCGACCAAGGGCATAATGTTATCGGGGCAATCAACGCAGACCCTTACAACATGGTCAATGGTTGGAATCTAGGTGCAGTGACAATCGATGGTGAGAACTTTACTGGTTGGGGGGTTTCACAAGAAGCCGTCATCATCGTCAACCAAGATGACTCCTTAGCTATCTGGGAACATACCCCAAACTTTGAGCTCACGTGGGGCATTAACGACCAGTACCAAGGCAGTGTTGCCAATGTGTATTACTTCGACAAAGAAAACTATACCACACACTCTTTTTCTCAAGAAGGCGGTAACCTCAACGTTTACCCTGGTGACCGCTACCGAGGTACTGTGGACTTAACTGGCCGTACCGGTGCACTTGTGAAACCACAAATCAATGGTGTCAGCGTTGTTGCGAATGAAGACGATGGTTCTGCCATTGCCCAGTTCGCGCCTTTCGAGGGTGATATTGTACAAGTCATCGAAGACGACACAAACTATATCGTGCCTGCGGGGCATATTCTTGTCACTTCTCCCGATATCGATTTAGTCAACGGTGACCGACTCTCCACGACCTTCCAGACCGATGACCCTCGCTGGAGTGAGGTAAAGCACGCACTTGGTGCTGGCTTTAGAAACGTCATGTTAGTGAAAGATGGGCAATTGCATACCGATAATGACGAGTCTGCGATTAGTGGTCGAACTGCATTTGGTATTCGCGCCGACGGCTCCGGATTTTTTTTAGTCGCAGACAAACCTATTGGCACCTTTTCTGATGGCATAACACTAAGAAAACTCGCTCAGATTATGCAAGCTTATGGGGCGGTTGATGCCGTTAACCTCGATGGTGGAGGTTCAACAACCATGACCATGCGCATGCCTGGAGAAAAGTATAATCATGTCATCAATGTTCCGTCCGATGGTTCTGAACGTGTGGTCGCTTCAAAGTGGGGACTACGACTCAATCCAGAGCGAGCATCTTATGATGATGCCATCGCTATTTTTCCAAAAGAGATGACCATCTTAGCAAACTCAACATACCGTAGGTTTAAGGCACTGGGTTACGACGGCGATTCGTTACACGAATCAGGTGAGCATGTGGAGTTTGGTATCAACGACCGCTCAATCGGCTTAATCGATGTCGATTCAGGTGCGTTTAGAGCCAGTGCCAATGCGGCAGAAGGTTTTATTATTGCTAACCTAGGTGAAAACCCTCAAGACGCGGATCATCTTAAGGGCGTTGCTAAAATCAATGTCGTCACCGACATCGATGAGATGTACTTTGGTAGTGATCAAATTACACTAGGCAGAGGCGAATCAACTACGATTTTACCAGTATTAACGGCGTCAGGGCAGATTGTCACCTACGAACCCCATGCGTTGAACTATACGCTGGACAACAATCATAGCGGTCGAATCGACTCCGACACCGGTATCTTTTACGCTGCAGATATTCAGGGCGGTGAGGTTACTGTCACCGTCAGCTATACAAACAACGGTCAAGTGTTTGAATCGACTATCGACATCAACATTGGCTTACCACCAGTTATCATTGAAGACTTTGAAGGTTCAATCTCTCATTTATCCGCGATCGGAGCTCGTGATCTCAATGTCGATATTTCTCAAGTAGATACACCCGTTTTTGATGGCGAATATTCTCTAGAATTATCGTGGGAAGCGGACCCAAATCAACCAGGTACATTTGGCGCCTATGTCGTCGATACCGACAAGGTCACCGAACTTCCAGGCTATCCTCGTCAACTTGGGGTCAATGTTTATATTCCAGAAGAGTTAGCCGGTAAGGTATGGTGGGTTCGAGGTCAGTTACGTGACGGTGATGGCAATGCAGTAGGCATTAATTACAACAATGAAGGTGAAGCTCTTCCAAGTCGCGGGTGGAACTTCATGACCGCTGATATTCCAGAAGGCCACGAGCTGCCTTTGACCTTTGATCAGCCCTTCCGATTCCTTGTATTGCAAACCGCTGAGCGTATCGACACTAGCGTGGTTCTTGATAACTTTACCGCGATTTATGATGTCAACACCGACCTCGCAGGTCCGTCGGTTACCCTTACCCCTTCTGACCGCGATACCGTAAATAGTAAAGATGTGACCGTTCGTCTGCAAGTATTTGATGAATCAGGCGTCGATTTTGATCGTATTGAGTTGGAGCTTAATGGTGAGATCATCTCAAGCGGAGAGATCGAAAACAATGGTGACGACGCCTTCTGGGTTAAACTCCATAACCTTGATGACGGCTGGCACCGTCTCGACTATCGCGTTTTTGATAAGTTAGGTAACGCCTCTGCTGGTGATAGCCTATTCAATGTTATTACGGATGACGCTCGTATCTATATCGGTGGTGAACACGATACTATTTACGCGGGTGGGACGTTTAATCTGCCTATTCAAGCAACAAAAGCGGAGACCTTTTCAACATTTACATTATCACTCAATTACGACGCAACCAAAACCTCACTCAAGGTTCTTGCTGAAGATCTAGAGTTTGAAAATGTCATCGAGGAAAATGGATATTGGCAAGGAACATTTAACGGTTTTTCTGAAAATGTTCACACCCTAGCCCAGATTGAGTTAACGGTTGATGGCTATGTTCAAAACAGCGCAGCATCACTTGTTATTAGTGGTGAGCTAGACGGCAAACCATTTTATTATCCAGTATTGAAGAAGGATATCGCCGGCAAGTACATTGTCGTCACTGAGCACACCATTTCACATCAAGATGCACGAATCTTCATCACTGATGCTAACGGAGTGTCTGCCCCAGGAGTTGACGTCGAAAGGGTTTATTATGACGTAGCCAATGATTTGGTCACCGATGTTGAATTTATTGGTACTACTGATCAATTTGGTCTCGTTCGTTACCCTCCATTTGATGATAGCGACAGCAGTATTGAGTTTACGTTGCGTGCATTTGATAGCGAAGGTGCTTCGTTAATGTCAAAACTTATGGCTCTGAAAGAGCGACTTACTGCGATACCTCGCTACGCCTTCTTTATGCCCGGCAAGGATCAGAGTGAGGTAAAGGTCACTTGGTTCACTGATTCAGAGACTGAGCAGACGTACGCACGATTCGGTCAAAACAACAACCTCAACCAAAGCGGTGTGGAATTAGAATCTGAAATCCTACCATTCTTTTATGGTCCAGAATCGGGCGTAGTTCGAGTCCATCATGCCACATTAACTGGTTTGCAAGCCGATACTGAATATCACTACCAAGTCGGTAACGATGATGCGTGGAGTGATGTGTTCTCATTCACCACTGACCGTCAAGACGAGGAAGTTCGCATTCATCTATTTGGTGATACCCAGACAACCAACGACTACCACGAAAACCATGGTTCACAACTGGTTTCTGAGATCTTTGCCAAAATGCAAGCGCAACTACCCAACCCCGACCTAATCCTTCATGTTGGAGACATGACCGAGGACATGAGTGACTATCAACTCGTACGTCAATTCTTTGAGGCACTGGAGGGTGAAGGGCGCATGAGTTCAGTGATGTTTGCGCCTTCTATGGGTAACCATGAAGTCTACAATGAGGGGCGTCATAAGTACGAGTCTATCTTTAAATCACCAGCAAACGGCCCCTTTGATGCACCAAACAAGCAAGCCGTTTATAGCTTTGATTATGGCAACGCTCGCATTGGTGTCATTACGACAGAGTTCTTTACTATTGATGAATGGGTAACCATGGTTGACTGGATTGAAGAAGATATGGCTCAGTCAGAACAAAAGTGGAAGCTGCTCCTCATGCACCGTCCGCCTTATGAAGGAAACAAGGACTCTGGAAATGAATGGCCAAAACGCTACCTACCGAGACTGGTAGACAAAGCCGGCATTGATTTGGTTATCGCAGGTCATGATCACATGTACTCACGCAGCCTACCGATGGCGCACGGACAACCTAATGAATCGGGTGCTACTTACCTCATTGCTGGGTCTGCTTCAATGAAGTTCTATGATGCTGACTTTGGCGGCATCGTACCATTTGCCGATGTCCTCTATGACGACAATGTACACACCTATACCACGCTGCATATCCAAGGTGAATCACTTGAAGTTCACACCAGAAACCTAAGTGGACAGCTAATTGACCGTACCATTTTAACACCTCGTGCATCACGTGGGTTTTAAGGAGAACAACGATGAGTAAAACTCTATTTCCTGTGCTACTTGCCTCCACAGCAGTGCTGATTGGCTGTAACGAGACTCACTACAACGATAACCTGATTCCCGTTGATAAAGAGGTACGTGGTTTCTGGACCATGTTATCCGATACAGATTGTGAGCTTGCCGAGCACTGCTATCTTGACTATAGCAACCATAACAACAAACTCTATGCGATTGATGAGGGCGATCGCATGCTCACACTCAATGAGGTCAGTAAAGCCGAAACCGCCACCTCAGGGCGTTTAGGTGATGCCATATACCTCACAGCCTTTGAAGACGATAACGGCGTTCAGACCCCTCAGCCTCGCTTGCAAACGGACACCTTTAGCGACTTCGAAAGCCGACCGATATCTGACATCTTTACGATCCACGTTCGAGCAACTGGCGAACAAGGTTCTATTCTATCGCTCTGGAATGAGAACGGACTTGCGTTGCACCTTGAGGTGCTCGACGGTGTACTATTGGCGACGTTTGATAAACACCAAAAAAAGTTGTTTACCTCAATCGACAGCGAAGTATTTCAAGAGATACAAATCGTCTCGAATGGCGAAACGGTTTCTTTGATAAACCACTGTGAACAGGCTGGCGAGTTTGCCCGTACCTCAGGATCACCGATACTGAGTGACTCACCACTCAAGCTTACTGCCTACGAGATGAAAGGCGGATACACCGATGCCACACAGTTCACTGGTGCCATTGATGTCATTCGAATCTCTGACCGAGTTGAATCAAACATTTTCTGCAATCAGTAACAATCTGCCTAGCTAGGCTTATTCGGCACTCACCTCACACTTGGTGAGTGCCTACCTTTTGTCGTCCTTATTCACTAAGACTCCCCCGAAAAATTCTCGTGCTCCACAACCCCAAATCGCTTCCCATTGCGTGGCTTTTTTCGAGGCTTGCTGCATCCGTTAACGTTTATCACCCCCCTCCTTTCCCCCGTTTTAGGCCACGGCATATTCACATGACACGCCTGAGGAGCATAATGATCGGCAGTGTAGCCATTAAAGAAGGGACTCCTGAATTAGGTAGCCACTTGCAAGCGGGAGAGATAACACTGCTGGTTGATAAAGCCCAACGTCCTTCTACTCGAAAGCTGCAAGTACTGCTATCTGAACAGAAGATACATTGGAATGGCTACGATGAACTCGCGCCAGACTTGATTTCCTCTAGAGTTGTCAGCGACTGGTGTCAGGCATCTGCCGTCTCTTTAAGCCGTTTAATTGAGATGATTATCGCCATCAATGATCCGTCTAAGATAGTCATTGGCGGGGGGTTAAACCTAAAGCTAGTCGAGACGATCGTTGACAATATCGCCCTTAAAAATGGCACAAGAAAGGAAAAGATCGCCTTTGCAACGCCGGTCTTAACGGCTGAAGCTGAGCGAGGGTCACCTGCATTTGGTGCTGCCTACCTGCCTTTACTTGAGGTCATGTATCAATAAAACGTATCCACCAAAAATCTCATAGTGCCAAGCACTCAAGGCTGAGTTCAAGGTAATGTTAATACGCTCAGTTTATACAAACCAGTAAGCCGACTGATTATCAGCCGGCTTACTATAAAGGCAATGCGGTGATTCAATAAATGCTCTTAAGACAAGGCCGGCCACTTATCGAACGGTTGCTTTTCAAATACCATTTCACCTTTGTCGCCTTTACGGATGTTCAGCCACGCCTGCCAGTTTTCATTATCAATATCAGGATAATCCAATCGATAATGGCTACAGCGGCTTTCGGTTCTCATCATCGAAGCCTTGAGCTTCATCTCTGCGGTAATGATCATATTTTTCGTTTCATGAGCGAGTCGCAGTTGATGCCTGTCTTGTGCCATCAACATCTCTGCATGATGTTCCTTAAGCTCTTCGACATAGGCCAACGCCCCTTGCATCATGCGTGCTTTCTTCACATACAAGACAAAATTGGGAATCATAACCCCTTGTAAAACCTGTGTAACCCAGGCAGGACTATAACCACTTTTTCGCTTAAGCGGCGCTAGGATCTCTTGTTTAATCTGTGCCTGACGAGCCTTTGGTGCCTGATACGAAACAACATCAAAGCTCGCCTTCGCGGCCGCTTCACCGGCAAACGCGCCCTGCACCGCAGAACCGGCCAACGACCCTCCAATCTGGGTATAAATACCACCTGACATATATGATCCCAGAGCATCTCCGGCGGCATACAAGCCTGGGATGGTGCTCAAGCCTGTTTCATCGATTGGTACAAGACCTTCGGCTTTATGAATCGCCATGCCTGCCGTTGAGCCACCCACTTGTTCTCCGCCCATACCGGGAGGGCCTTCGTGGCGTTTTTTAGCAAATAACGACAACAAGCCACTCTCTTCTGGAGGACGAGGAGGCATGTCTGTTTGCCTAAATGCCTCTGGCGTAAACGGTCCTTTAGGAAAGGTTGTTGTCACTGATGATGCGTCGTCACTCGCTCCATTTCCAGGCCCAGGAGGCCCCATTTTAATCGGCGCACCTTGGGTGTATGCCTGATAGTTCATGTCTACCCCTAAATGGTGATTGACCTGAACCCCGGTCAAGCCCGGTTTTTCTTCTACCTGACCATGCCAATTGTCGTAACATGAACCCGAATTTTCTGCTGAACCTGGATGGCCATCATTCCACTCCTTACCCGTCACGACCGCGCCGATGTCATAGGCCATAATCGTGCCATCATGAGTTAGGTCGCACATCGGGAATCCATTGGGTTTAAAGCCGCCAGAACCGGTACAAAGCACCACGGTTTTCGCGTTGTAAAATATGACCTTATTCTCATCCATACTAAAACCTGCTGCGCCAACCACGCGCCCATCTTCTTTCATAAGGTGGGTAATCATGATTCGTTCTTGCAATGGAACATTGCGCGATTCCATTGGCCGCATAAAGGACTTATTGCACAGCGGTGAATCAAAGAACCCCCAAGATTTTAGCTCTTGGACTCGAGCATACGAGTGCTCTGCTACCTGACGTGTAAACACCGGATTACTCGTCCCCAGTGAGGATTCAGAAACCTTAGCAACAAATTCATCAATGCTCACCGACGCATTGGCTTTGTCATAGGAAAAAATCCCCTTTGCAAAAGGCGTCAAACCCGAGCTACCTAGGCGTCCCTTTGACACCATCATTACGCTAGCGCCGGCATCATGGGCCTTCACCGTGGCAAAAAGCCCTGCCATACCGCCACCAATAACCAACACATCGGTATCATGTGATTCTTGAGTAAACGTTTCTGCATCGATCTTGGGCATGTTCTCAACCGGTGTACCGGCAAAGACAGAGGAGGCAAGCATGGAAGCACCAATCACGCCCCCAGCGACACCAATAAATTGACGTCTGGATAAATCGGTTTTATTACTCATCGTGATTACCTCCAAGAAACCATAACGGGTAAGCTCTTTTCAGGCGTGATCGTGATCGCACCAACCGGACAGTACAAACGGCATAGATGACAAATCTGACAATCTTCTGGGTACGCGATGACGGCTTTTTTAGTTTTTGCATCAAACTGAATAACGTCAGTTGGACAGCTCTCAACACAGGTTTTGCAACCTATACAACCTGAAATCTGATGAATTGGCATAATGTTACCTCTAAATCTGTGTTTAAAATGAAAGCTTCTCGTAATGAATATCAGCGGGCGAAATCTCAAGGTCATTCAGGCTGGTTTTCACTGCTTCAAGCATGCCCTCAGGGCCACACAAATAGACACTCCAATTATCGGCCTGAGCACTTTTTAGTACTTTACTGATACATTCTTGGTCAATCACACCATGAGAAACCTGCGCCTTATTGGTTGGGTGAACACAAACCAATTGTTGAGAGAAATCCGTCATCGTCCTTTGGAGCTCTGCAATTTCGTCTTGTAAAACCATCTGTTCAAAATCACTATTACCGTAAATAAGACGCACTGGGCGTGTGTCTTTGGCACATGCCAATTCGCGTAACAGGCTTAACATGGGCCCAATTCCCGCCCCACCCGCAATCAAAATGATGCCATCCGCTTTTTTACTGTCATCCAAATTCATACTGCCGTAAGGGCCGTCAATATAGACATCTTGGCCGATTACAAGCGTATGCAAACTCGCGGTGTAATCGCCTAGCTCACGAATCACCATTGAGAACTGAGGGAGATCATCGGCGCACGAGGCGATAGAAAAAGGATGGTCATTTAGGTTAAATACGGACTGACTGCTATTCATCCACACAAATTGACCCGCCTCAAACTCAAAACGACCTTGGTCCTTTTTTTCCAGTGTTATCTGCCAATCACGACTACTGACCTTAGTCACATCAACCAGAGTAAAAGGTTGTGACTTAATGACCACTTTCTTGACTGTGTGGTTATAAATCACAAGGGTGACCGAAGCGGTACAAAGCGCCCACCAAATCGCATTAAATTGCGATTCAAATTGCCCATGACTGCCCACGCTGGTTACGTGTATTGTGGCTAAAATAGCAACCGCTACAAATCCCAACATGTGTGTCAGGCGCCACGTCTCATAACGCATTTTAATTGTGTTTTTAAACACCGCCATCAGCGTCCAAATAATCATCGTCACCCAAGCAATGAGGCCCGTTAGCATAGTCGGTGCGGTGAGCACTTCGACTAAACTCGTCAAACCATCATCAAAAGACTGAATAAAGCGCGGGGCGAGAATAAAAACAGGATGCAGAAGAAAAAATACCCCAAGCCATTGTCCAACACTTTTGTGTTTCGCCATGCTCCAATCAATATTGGCAAAAAGAGGCAGTGCCTTAACTCGACTGGCTAAAGGGAATTGAATGAAAAATGCCATCATGGCAAGTGCATTAAATAGGCTTAACGCACTCAGGTAGAGCCCTTTATTGTCCATATCTAAAAATTGTGTGGCGAGAAAAGGGAGCACCAATAACACAGCATAGCCTGCAGCCAACCTTCCGTGTCTAATCGTCTGTTTTATCCTACGAAATCTTGGCGGTTCACCCGTCAACGAGATTGCTTGCTTCATCATTTTCATTACCCAATGTCATGGCAAATGGATGTTCAAGAGCGTGTGCTATTCATGTGCAAATAGCGACAAACTCAAGCTGATATGGTTAGCATAACGAAGTAAGGGTTAATGCAAGGTTAAGACTAAGGCATCGCCTGCACAGCCATACTCTTTAACACATTAACTATGCGATGATTGTTGCTCATTTGGTCGATGACTCGCGGGTGGATCCACCTCACAGCTATCACAGATCATATTCACATTATTTAATAGCCATGTAATATGAATCTCATAACCTGTGGTTCCGATGTAGAGTGCAAAGACAGACATGCCAGAGACTATTAAGCACGAGTACGAATTTGACCCAACCTATGGGTATGATTTTGACAGCCTGTTGCAAGCCAAACCGAGTTCCGTTCCATACGGATTCACCAGTTTCTGGCAGCAAAAGTATCAACAAGCGTTGAATGTTGCCCCATCACTTAACCTTCAAGACACCGGTATTATTAACAATCATTGGCGAATATTTGATTGTCATTACCAATCGACGGATGGTGTTCGTATTGGCGGTTGGCTACTGTTGCCGGAAAGAGGCAAGGTCAATAGTGCCATTATATGGGCGCACGGGTATGGCGGCATAGAAGCACCAGACACCAGCTGGAAACTCAAGCATACCGCCATATTAATACCCTGCTTTCGTGGCATCAGCCGAAGCCAACAAGCATCGATATCCAATGAGCCTTATTGGCATGTACTGCATGATATTCAAGACAAACAAAAATACATCATGGGGGGGTGCGTTCAAGATCTTTGGTGTGGTATCTCGGCATTGCTGACGCTTTTCCCTCACATAGATAAACGCATCGGTCTCATTGGCAATAGCCTTGGTGGCGGTTTAAGCGTTTTTGCTAGCGCCTTTGATAAGCGCATATCACGCTGTCACTTCCACGTCCCCACTTTTGGCAGTACATCACTCAGGTTCGCGATGCGTACTGCAGGTAGTACCCAGGCACTCATCGACTATAAAGACAGAGATATGATCATGAAAACCCTGCCTTTTTTTGATGCGTCCTGCGCCGCCAAGTTTCTAACTCAACCCACATTATGGGGTCTTGCCTTGTTCGATCCTTATGTCGCACCTCCCGGACAATTTAGCATCTACAACGCCTGTCACAATAAAAAAGAATTGTTTTTGCTCGATGCAGGACATTGTACTTACCACAACGAAGACAAGCAGAATCGTGAATTGAGAAAAAGCGTCGAAGCGTTTTTTAAAGTATTGGGAGCACACGATGCATCGTGAATATCACCGCTGGAGAAGCCCTAACCTCAACAGAGAAATGGAGCTGCTCATCTTTGGGCATGCTGGCGCGAAGGTATTGGTGTTTCCCACTCGAGGAGGACGATTTTTTGAATATGAAAATCTAGGTTTGGTGAATAGTATTGCCGATAAAATCAACGCAGGACAACTGCAGCTGTATTGCGTCGACAGTATAGATTCGGAAAGTATGTATTGCTTTTGGGCTCACCCTCATGGCCGTATACATCGCCACAAACAATATGAAGAATATATCCTACAAGAAGTCATGCCACTCATGGCCAGCAAAAACGACCACCCATGCACCATCTCCCATGGCTGCTCGCTTGGAGCGTATCATGCCGCCAATATTTTTTTCCGCCATCCTCACTTGTTCCAAAAACTCGCCGCCTTTTCGGGGCGTTATGATCTGACTTGGGGAATCGAATCATTCAATGACTTATTCGATGGGTATTATCATGAAGATATTTATTACCATACCCCTACTCACTTCTTACAAAACTTATCAAATTCCGAGCAACTCCATCATATAAAAAACAGTGATATTGTCTTCGCGATTGGCAACGAAGATCCCTTCTTACAAAACAACCATATAATCAGTGGAATACTCAATCAGAAAGGAGTGCTTCATAGGATGTATGAGTGGGATGGGAGAGCGCACCGTGGGCGCTATTGGCGGCAAATGATTCCACTGTATTTGTAAAGTTTAGGGTTTATCGTTAATCGATAGGTCATTCGAGTGACATTCAAGCCACCGATAACGGCTTTGTTTCAATGGCGGAATGGGTCAACTTGTGGATGAGGGATTCGCGTCTTATCTCTAAAATTTCCTCTATCAATTTACCTTGTGCATCGAGACCAAAGTGCATCGCGTACTTTTTCACTTTCGCAATTTCATTGGGTTGTAAGTGATAAACTTCGCGCTTTAGGTAAGATTCTATCTCGTGTTTAATGAGACCCCTGTCTCTTAATAATCTTGCGATCACGTTGTCTAAATGGTGAGTTTGTCTGGCCATAGCGGTGTACTTTTCCCTTTAGAAATGAGTGCGGCGGTCAGCCTTTATTTCATCTAGGCGCGAAGGTACACAGGCAATATGACAATAAGATTAATCCGCTTGTACGCAGCTAAACACAAAAATAACGGCATCGGCATCTCTAGCCCAAACAAAAGCCCATCGCTATAACAATGGGCTTTTGTTTGGGCTTTCAACGTTGAACAGAGTGGTTAGAACACCCGCTACTTCGACTTTATTTGATTAAGCTAACGTCAAAATCTTCAACACTCACTTGCAAAGCCAGCGTATCAATCTTGTTTTCCAAATCACGGATATTGACCTCAAGCTCTGGCAGTGTAAGCGTATTGTTATCGAGAACGTAGACCTGCTTTAAGCTGTGGTAATAAAAATAAAGAACCACGATGGCATCACGGTCATTCTCTTCAACGCGCTGCTTTAATGACTTTAGCTTTCTATAGATACGATTCTGGATCGATTTTAATCGCCATACATAGTAAACCTCGACAAAGTAAGGCGTACTTTTTAGGTAAGAGAGCACCACACCACAGACGATCACAGCTCCCACGACCCCCATCAGGTTCAAGTGGAAATTCCCGGTCGACTCGCCCGGTACTTGCTGTGCACCAAACATAGCAATGAGTATGCTACCAAAACCTACAGATAATACCGCTAGTGCCCCTACTAGAACGACCGTCACCAAATTAAGGCGTTGTTTATAAACTGATTTATCTATGTTGATTAATTGCATACTTTAAATCTATTAGCGAAATATTCACCCATGATACCCCATATTTACAGCCATAGGCTAACGGTTCCATTAGCAGGTATCCGTAACACTCAACGTCTTTGTCGCCTTAAAAAACAGAAGGGTAAAAAATTATCACACATACAATTGTACAATCGCGCTTATGAGCATATAATAACAATTATGTCGGTCTTAACACGAATATATTCCCAAAAATAAACGGCAAGCGACGTCAACTAAACACGACAAATAGGGAACCCTTTTAGGGGCACTCTTCGGTATGTTAACGCCATTTTGTAGTGCCGCTGTTGCCCCTGTCACGATGGCGAAACGAAAGGCGGTTATCGCGTTTGTGGGAATAATATTAACAACAGCCATTGTTGGCGGTGCTATCTTCCAATACGTGGTTTAGATTTGACGCGTCACCATTGTGGGTGACGCGACTCTTTGATGAAAAGGTAACAATCATGATGGATGAAAAATATATCGATTCACTAAAAGCCTTATCGGAGCCCAACCGATTACGCTTGTTTTGGTTATTTCTTCATGTCGATAAGTGTATGGCCGTCGCAGAAGCGATGGACATTATTGGTGACACTCAATACAACGTGTCTCGAAATCTCAAAATGCTCTATCGCGCTGGGTTACTAAACCATGAAAAGAAAGGGAAATGGGTTTTTTATACCCTAAAAGAGCAAAGTTCCGCTCACTGCAAGGCATTAGTCGATTCGGTTAAGTTTTTACCAAAAGACGAGTTTGAAGAAGTCACGACACGCTGCGTACTTCGTTTGTCACTCAGAGTAAATGGTGAGTGTGTCTTAGGTGCGGATACCGACATCTGGCGCGACGCACTCAATGAGTAGCTAACACAATGAAAACGCTTACTAAAATTGAATTGGATAACCTTTTAGAACAACACACGGCTTGGTTGGAAAATAAAGGCGGTCAACGAGCCGATTTAAGTTATACAGACTTGAGTCACATGGATCTAAAAGGCTCCGTATTGCAATGCGCTAACTTAACTCGCACCAATTTTAACGATGCTCTGCTGAACGCAGTAGACATGAGAGATGCTGACATTACGTATGCAAGTTTTAGGCATTCAAACCTCACCGATGCAAACTTTCAAGACGCTGATTTACGTAATTCCGATTTTCGCGCTGCCCGGTTGCGAAATACCAATTTTCATCGAGCCGATTTGTATCGTGCTGAATTTGATGATACTGGTGTAAATAAAGCGATGTGTCATCTACCTAAGTTAACCAATACACTCATTGAATTGCGTGACGTTAATCGACCACATTGCTCAGACCCTTTATGATTAATTACTCAGACCCTTTATGATTATAGGTAGACGGGCCAAGTTTTACGCCCTAATCCCTCACCTAGATAGCTTTACTGACATCATTAGCCAAATATAAGCGTCATGCATTTCTCACATACCAGAACTATAGACATTACCTATCAATAGGCACCGGCTCAGTTGGGTCGGCTTCATTCTCGTCATTGGTTAATGTCGTAGGAAACAGATACTTTTTACTCAAACGAGCTCTACTAGAGTCACCTGCTTACAATACCTTCAGTTGAGCCTAACTAAGTCATTGTTTATATGTTCAAAAAACACTAACAATTTTGATTAGTAATTTATAATGCATTGTCACGTCAGTCATGTATATAATTATATAGAGCTAGAAATTACGTTGTACTAGGTAACATTGAATGTTAATAAAAAAAATGGACGCACCAAAAGATATGCAAATTGGTGCGTTGTTTGACACCAAAAGGCATGGATCCGTCACCGTTATTGAGTATTACAATACTCATACGGTAATTGTCGCCTTTGAGAACACAGGTAATATTCGAGCGACGACGGCAGCAAAGCTTCGCAGTGGCCAAATAACTGACCGCTCCGTTCCGGCACAGTCTTCCATGGTAGGCAAAAAAGTAGAATCCTTAAAGCACGGTATATTAACAATTAAGAGCGTTGAATCAGAAAATATCGTTGTTTTACAAAATGAAAATGGCGAAGAAGTGAGAATGCTACTTCCTGCTGTACAAAAGATGAAAGAACAAATAAATGAAGACATTGAACACGATGATGAGTTGGAATTACCAACGTCACTCAGTGCACTCACTAAAAGAAATAAGAAAACAAAAGATGTGAACTCTCTTCTTAAAAAAATGATCACTGAATATGGTAAGTAAACACTCATTCATAATATATAAGCAACTGCTCACACAACTCGTGATCACACTTTATTATCCTCTCTAAAACTCTATATTTTCGATAGTCGCCACTGGGCTTTGATGCGATCATTTATGTGACCTGCGTCACAAGGTCATTTTGACTTTGTGACGCAGATCGATACCAATTTCTACTATTTTGGGTAACATCGCTCCAACAAATACGTGAAACGATTATTTTTAGATCAACTAACCCTATAGAGAAATATTATGAAAAAGATTCTGGTTGTATGCGGAAATGGCCTTGGCACTTCATTAATGATGGAAATGGCGGTTAAAGAAGTTGTTAAGAAAATGGGATTTGAAGCTGAAGTTGATCATGAAGACTTATCATCAGCAACATCAAGTAATGCAGATATCTGGGTAGCAGCAACCGATGTTGCTGGTCAACTTGAAGAAGCAGGAAAAACTAACATCGTTAGCTTATCTAATATTTTTGATAAAGTATCAATCGAAGAACAATTAAAAGCGATCATCTAAGGTTTATATAATGGCTAATTTCTTTGAGTTTATGCTTGGCTTATTAAAAGAGCCAGCAATCATGGTTGGATTAATTGCTTTCATTGGCTTAGTTGCTCAAAAAGCAGATGTTTCAACCATTTTAAAAGGCACCATTAAAACCGTAATGGGTTTCCTAATTTTAGGTTTTGGTGCTGGCGCCCTTGTTGGTGCGCTTAATAACTTTTCTGTTGTATTTACGGAAGCATTTGGTGTAAGTGGTGTCATTCCAAATAACGAAGCGATTGTTGCTTTAGCACAAGAAGCTTTTGGTTATGAAATGGCATTAATAATGTTTTTTGCCTTTGTTGTGAATATTCTTTTAGCACGATTCACACCGCTAAAATACATATTTCTAACGGGTCATCACACTATGTTTATGTCTATGTTGGTTGCTGTGATTTTGTCTACAGCAGGCATCACAGGGACGGCATTAGTTGCCATTGGTGCGATGATTGTTGGTTCATTGATGGTCATCATGCCAGCGCTTGCCCAAAAATATACCGTCAAAGTAATGGGCACTGACCAGTTAGCAATGGGACACTTTTCAACGCTCTCTTACTTAGTTTCAGGTTATATCGGCAGCAAGTTTGGTGATACATCTAAAACAACAGAAGACATGAACGTACCAAAGAGCTTAATGTTCTTACGTGATACTCCAGTCGCCGTTGCTGTCACCATGGCAATCTTTTTCTTGTTCGCCTCTGTTTTTGCCGGTGGTGATTTTGTAGAAACGGTCTCTGGTGGTCAAAACTGGGTCGTCTTTACCTTTATTCAATCGCTCACATTTGCAGGTGGTGTCTACATCGTTCTGCAAGGTGTTAAAATGTTGATTGCCGAAATTGTGCCTGCATTCAAAGGTATATCTGACAAGCTTGTACCGGGTGCAAAACCGGCTCTTGATTGTCCAATGGTATTCCCTGTGGCACCAAACGCGGTGTTGATTGGTTTCCTATCTTCATTCTCTGCTGGCCTAGTCGCGATGGGTATCCAAGGCATGTTTGATTGGACTATCATTGTTGCGGGTGTGGTTCCACACTTCTTCGTTGGTGGTGCATCTGGTGTATACGGTAACGCGACAGGTGGTCTACGTGGTGCCATTTTAGGCGCATTCGCTCAAGGCCTATGTATCTCATTCTTACCAATGCTTCTTCTTCCAGTACTCGGTAACATTGGTCTTGAGGCCACTACCTTTGCTGATTTTGACTTTGGTGTTGTCGGTCTAATTCTTGGATGGATTGTATCATGAGCCTTATGAAACTAATCGGCGATAACATCGTTATCTCTACTGAAGAAAACCTAAGCGTTGATGCAATACTCGACATCACATGTTCAAAACTTATTGAACATGGCAAGGTGAACGCTTCTTACTTAGAAGCCATTAAACAAAAACACCAAGAAATTGGCGCTTACTATGTCCTTGCACCCAAAATTGCTATGCCACATGCTCGCCCAGAAGATGGCGTTAATGAAGCAGCACTTCAAATCACAGTATTCAAAAATGGTGCAAACCTAGAGTCTGACGATAATGGGGATGTTTACTTCTCTGTGACATTGGCTGCGATGGATTCAGACAGTCATATTCAAACGATTATGGCATTGTCAGAATTATTCCAAAATGAGAGCGATGTGGATGCCATCATTGCGGCTCAGTCGAAAGACGAGATTGTTGAGATCCTAGAAAGATACTAGTCGTCACTTTTGCTGTTATTTCAATAAAGCCCTCTATCTAAGAGGGCTTTTTTTCCTTTGAATAGGCCGAAAAGTACAGAGTAATACTTATGTAAATGAATATGGAAAGGACATGACTCGCACGATGATCGATGATAGCAATCGGTGCATTTTTCAGGGCTTCGTTTAGTCATTTATTTAGTCGTAATTGTCTTCGTCATCATCCAAGATGAATTCAAACAGATTGCCTTACCGCCCATTCCAAAACACTGGGGATTAGCACTTTTTCATAGAACCCCGTTGCCGACCAGCATCCTATTCCCATAATAGATAACAATGCTAATGCACAGGTACCTATTCAACGTTGGTACACGGCCAACGAGTTAGGTATCAACGTCATTGCACAAGGAATACAAACTACCGAACCAATGCATATTCTGGTGGAACATGATTGCCGCTGGGGTCAAGGTTTTCTATTTAGTCAGCCGCTTCCCATTGCCAAATACATCGAGTTTTGTCAGAAAAAATCCAACAATATTGATCGATGAACTCAATTGGTTAAGTTTGTAATAAATGACAACCCCGCCCACTTACAGACACAAAAAAGCCAACAGCGAATGCCATTGGCTTAACCTATCATTTTGATGCCTAACACAAAGGTGTCGTTATATTCTCATCTGAGACATGACCCCGATAGGTAAGGCTCTACGCCGATACTGGCGTGACCTCCACTTGCGTTTCCTGCTCAGCATCGTCTTTATTAAAACCGTCATGTAAACGGTAATAACGTTGATAAATAATACCACTGATGGTCATCATAATGGCAGGGAGACCGATCATCATGAACTCCAGCCCATTGATCGTACTTGCTGACTGTTCAACATTTGGCACATATCCAACCACCGTCAGCCCCATACCGACAATGAAGCCACCAGCTGCACCGGCGAATTTTACTAGCATGGTTTGAACAGAGAAAATAACACTTTCACTACGACGGCCTGTTTTGTATTCACCGTAGTCAACTACATCTGCCAGCATGACCGTTTGTAGTGCGTTGGCAATACCCACACCGAACTTAATTGCGGCCCCTGCCATACCAATCATTAGCGCACTTGCTGGTGCAATAAAGCCCATCAATAGCAGTAACACACAAGACAATACCGGGAAACCACACGCGATTATCCATAGATATTTACGAGGGAGCGTTGATGCGATGCGAGGGAACAAGAAGACGCCAGCAACTTCTGCAATACCTGCCACCATCATGTAAACAGGGAATAAAGAAGCATCACCAAGTGCGTAAGAGAAGTAATAAATCGCGAAGCCACCTACTAATAAGTTAGCAATTTGGAATGACAACACGGTACCGATTAGCGCTTTAAGTTGATCGTTTTTGCCAATGATCGTTAGCACGTCTTTAAAGCTAAATTTCTCGACCGGTTTTGCGTTTGCAGGCGCGGCTTTCTCTTTTACGTTACGAGCGATAAGGAAGGCACTCATAACAAACAAGACTGCAATCAACATCGCGACATTGAAGAAACCATCACCTTGGTTACCGTTACCGAGCTCGCCGACAATGTGAAGGCCATAAGTCCCGGTAATGAACCAAGCAAGGCTTGCGAAAAGGCGAGGCCAAACAACCAACTTTTCACGCTCTTGACGAGAGCTAGAAAGCGCAGGAATCATCGACCAGTAAGGGATATCCATAATGGTGTACGTGAGTCCCCACAAGATATATGCCGCGGCTGCGTAGATATAAAGTGTCGTACCTTCAAACATATGGGTACTGAACAGGCCAACCAATACGATAGCGTTTAATATGGTACCAATGACGATCCAAGGGCGAAATTTACCAAATCTAGAGCGTGTATTATCAACAATGACACCCATCATTGGATCCGTAACGGCATCGATAATACGTGCCGCCAAGAAAATAGTACCGACGAAAGCGGCTGACAACCCAGCCACATCCGTAAAATAGAACATTAAGAAGATGTAAATAGGTGCACAAGCAAAATCTTTACCCAGTGCGCCAAGGCCGTAAGACAGCTTAGTTTGTAGTGTAATTTGGTCAGACATAATAATTCCTTGGTGTCGTGCCGCTATTCATCCTCCTCACGAGACTTCATAGCGCCGACGTCTTATATTTATATTTCGACGTTCATGCTACCCACACACTTGATGCCTTACTGTGATCAAATACCTGTTTATGGAAACGTTTACAATCAAGATATCAAAATGAGACATCGAACATCTTATAGCCTCCAAAAAAAGACTTGAATCACATTATTTACACTAATTTATCAAATCATTAACCCAACCTCACATGAAAACGATTCCAAATGAGTTAACGATAGATATAAAAAAGCCGCACAAACTACTCGTCTGTACGGCGTAAATAAACCGATTAAAAATCACTCAAAAAATAGTAGATATGGGTTAGCGAATACGTTCAAACTTCACTAGCATTGCGGTTTCCGCATCAAGAATCGGCATCGTTAAGCCGATTTCCTCGCACCATTGACCAGAAAGCTCACAGCCTGAACTGGTCCAAGGCGGTTGATAATTAACGATATCATTATAATTTTCAGGCTGGTCCAATACCGAAATACGATAGACCGCTTTTGGATCTAAGCCCGGCACTTTTAAATGACCGCTCAGCGAGTTGGTTGGCATACCCAGCTGAGCGAGCATCACCACGGCTTCGGATTGATCGTTGGCGACGACCGCATGGATTTGGTGAGCTTTATCGTCGGTTGGAACGCGCCATGTTCTACCACTGTGCAGCAATGGTCGCAACATTTTGTGCAGCTTAATGTAACGTTCAAACCCTTGTTTTTCAGTTTGCTCTTCTTTAACCGGATCCAGTTCGATCCCCATATGGCCAAACAACGCGGTTAAGCCACGGAACTCAATACCATGACGACGACGTGTACTGTGACAATGACTCGCACCAATATGGCTACCCATGACCTCAGGCGGGAAGAAGTAGCTCATACCTCGCTGGATAGTCTGACGTTCCAATGCATCATTGTTGTCGGATGCCCAAAAACGATGAGTACGTTTCAACACTTCAAAATCAATACGTCCCCCACCCGCCGCGCACGACTCAATGTCCACGTTAGGGTGTGCCAGTCGAACTTTATCCACTAGCGCATAGTAACGCTGTGTTTGCTTGCACGCCGCGGCTTGACCAACGTGAGCAGGCTGAACGACTTCACGGTTCATATCCCACTTGATATAAGCAATATTGTAAGTCGACAAGAAATAATCGAGTCGCTCAAACAAGAAATTGAACGCGTCATCATTTTGCAGATCAATGACGTACTGGTTACGACCCGTTGGCTGCTCATAACCCTCAATAGCTAATAACCAATCAGGATGGGTACGAAAGAGATCGGAGTCTTTATTGATCATCTCCGGTTCAAACCACAAGCCAAATTCCATACCGAGTGCATTCACGTGCTCGACTATCGGTTGTAAGCCATGTGGATATTTGTCTTCACACAGAAACCAATCGCCTAGCCCAGCTTTATCACCGTTACGCCCTTTAAACCAACCGTCATCAATGATAAACCGTTCGACGCCCATCTCTGCTGACTCACTTGCCATCGCCATGATGTACTCTGGGTCATGATCGAAGTAGATGCCTTCCCATGTATTCAAATGAATGGGACGAGGCTTATGATGAAAATCACTTGGTAAAATAGTGTCGCGAACGTGCGAGTGAAAATGATGACTCATTCCATTCAAACCTGAGTGACTATAGCTTGCGTAAAGCCACGGCGTCGTCAGGCTCTCACCCTCTTTGAGAGCGACTTCACCGGGCAGGTAAATGACTTCAGCTTGCATATAGCGGCGGCCATCGGCCTTCACATCCACACGCAATCGATGATTTCCGCTCCAAGCGAAATGGAAGCCCCACACATCACCTTGCATCTCATCAAAGTGTGCGTTGCCTGCAACTAATGCCGGGTAGTGCTCGTGGGAAGTACGACCACGACGATTTTCTTGTTGGTAACCGCCTTGTTGTAAAGGCTGACGAACCGTTTGGAATTCATTCACCCAACGCCCGTAGTACGTCATTAACTCGTTAGCTCGCTCAGGTAGAGGTAGCGTATTGGCAAGACGATTGACTTGATAAGTACCGGCTTTAGTGTTGGTCAATGTATGACGTGTTTTCACCACATCATGGATATCCAACTCAAGTTCTGTCTTGAGCGCTAAACCGGCTATCGTATCTTCACTTTCAACCACTAACCCATTGTTATTTTGTTCAATACGAGTGATAACAAATACTGGCGACCAATCTTGCCCATTACGGTGACCTTCCACTCCTGGGCTACTGAACACACCGCGCCCAAGCTCAGGGCTTAACGTCATAGAAACATCGTTATCTAAACGGCCATAAGGCACAGGGCGATGTAAGGCAACACGACAGCTTTTGAGATCGCCCGTGACCTTTTTACCCCAATGTAGGATCTCCGCATAGTCACCCAGCTCTACAATCAGTTGAGTCTGCGCTCCTGCCAGTTCTATCACGGTTTTATCAATCATCTTGTCTTACCAAAAAAAGGGAAATTACGTTGCATCATAATGAAAAGGATAAAATAATCTGTGATCGGCCCCATAATCATGAGAACGTTTCCAGTTTTCAATTTATTCTATTAGATGGATCACGATATGATAGTCGGCCTACGCATAAGTGAGGTCTAAAGAAGGCTTGATCACAGCTCTTCTTTAGACATTACGTCAAACCCAACCTTCGGTAGCCCATTCGCAGCACGGTAGTGTAACCAAGTATGACAGGTCTCTACAGCGCACAATCCAATCTCCACGGATACTATATCGCCTATACAGTGGCTTTATTGCCCCCTCCCATTTCCACTCATTTAAGTAAGCGTTTCCAGAGAAGCCTTGTTTATATTGATGAATAAAACACCATAAACGAGCGATACCAGCGTAATATCCACCCACTGAAATCGTAACGACCTCGTTGACGTAAAAATGCCAACCTCGTCATGGAAACGTTTCCAGATTTTATTTACACTGCTCGCGAGTGATGACTCAAACCCAACGATGAATCCAATAGCACATGAGTAGGAAAACCATGAAGGCATTTTCAGATATTCTCCAAAGACGCGACTGGGAAAACCCACAATCGGTGAATGTTCACTGTTTGAAAGCACATAGTCCACTTTCCAGCTTCCGCGATATTAACCATGCCCGTGAAGGGATTCATGCTCAACACCACTCATTAAATGGCCAGTGGTCATTCAAACTATTTGATGCGCCAGAACAAGTCGACGGTGAGTTTATTCAAACCGACTTCAATGACGGTCACTGGGATAAGATTACCGTCCCATCAAACTGGCAGCTTCAAGGCTACGACAAACCTATTTACACCAACGTAAAATACCCATTTGACGTCAATCCGCCATTGGTACCAGCAGACAACCCAACCGGCTGTTATCGCACCACACTCTCCTTATCAGAAACCGATCTGACCAACACGCAACGTCTCATCTTTGACGGGGTCAATTCTGCCTTTCACTTATGGTGTAACGGAACATGGGTAGGATATAGCCAAGACAGTCGATTACCGTCTGAGTTCGACCTTTCACCCTACCTCATTGCAGGTGAGAACACGCTGGCCGTAATGGTGATGCGTTGGTGTGATGGCAGTTATCTGGAAGACCAAGATATGTGGTGGCTAAGTGGTATTTTCCGCGATGTGACCCTGCTTTCCAAACCACAACATTGCATTGACGATGTCTTCATCACACCAGACTTAGATGCGTATTTCCGCGACGGTTCTCTGTCTATCGTGACGCATATTTCTGCGCCAGACACCTTCCAAATACAAGTCCAACTGTTTGATGGTGAAGAGGCCGTTACTGGCCCTAGTATTGAGCGTCCACATAACCGTCGTATTGACGAACGTGGTACCTGGGATGACGTGATATATCAAACCCTGCACGTCCGTGAGCCAAAAAAATGGACAGCAGAGACCCCTAACCTTTACCGCTTGGTGGTTTCTTTATTAGATGAAAACGGTGCACACGTTGAAAGCGAAGCCTATCCCGTGGGTTTTCGTAAAGTGGACATCACCGACGGCCAGTTGAAGCTGAACGGTAAACCGCTTTTGATCCGGGGTGTTAATCGCCACGAACATCATCCAGAGCTTGGTCATGTGATGACTGAAGAAGATATGATCCGTGATATCTGTTTGATGAAGCAATACAACTTCAATGCCGTTCGTACAGCGCATTACCCTAATCACCCTCGTTGGTATGAATTGTGTGATCAATATGGGCTTTACGTCTGTGACGAAGCCAACATTGAAACGCATGGCATGCAGCCAATGAGTCGTCTTTCAAGCGACCCACAATGGGCCCATGCGTACATGAGTCGCTATACCCAAATGGTCATGCGCGATAAGAATCACCCTTCGATCATCATCTGGTCGTTAGGTAATGAATCTGGGCATGGCAGCAATCACAATGCCATGTATGCGTGGTCAAAAAACTACGATCCTTCGCGCCCAGTCCAATATGAAGGTGGCGGTTCAAACACCACCGCTACTGACATCATTGCCCCTATGTATGCTCGCGTAGATACGGTTATCGAAGACGATGCCGTACCGAAATGGCCAATCAAAAAATGGATTTCGCTGCCAAATGAGACCCGTCCATTAATCTTATGTGAATACGCTCATGCCATGGGCAATAGTCTGGGCAGCTTTAACGAGTATTGGAATGCGTTTCGCGAGTTCCCTCGCCTGCAGGGTGGTTTTATTTGGGATTGGGTTGACCAAGGTCTGAGCCAATGGGATGAGAATGGCCAACATTTTTGGGCCTATGGCGGCGACTTTGGCGACAAAATCAATGACCGACAATTCTGTATCAATGGGTTAATCTTTCCAGACAGAACCGTGCATCCAACGTTAGAAGAAGCCAAATTCTGCCAACGCATGGTAACCGTATCACTTCAAGATCAAGCAATGGGTCATTACAAACTTCTCGTCACCAACGAACACCTATTCCGAGCCACCGATAATGAGCAGTTAAACTGGTCACTGTTAGAGAATGGCGAAGTGGTTCAAGCAGGTACCTTACCGCTACACATGGATGCTGATAGCCAAGCAACCCTAGAAGTCATTGTCGATTGGAAACCAAAAGCAGAAGCGCAGTATCACTTAAATACTGATATCACCTTAATCGAAGCCGTTGCTTGGGCGCCAGCGGGGCATATCAGCGCAAGTGAGCAATTTAGCTTGGTCAACACGGCAGGCCTCGTAATACCAACGCCAAGCGTGCAACCCGCACCGACGCTAAGCCAACAAGGCAGTTCGATTACCGTCGCTAGCGACGGTGAGCAGCATCAATGGCGCTGGGATACTCAAACTGGCTTGATGATCGATTGGATGGTCGATGGCAAGACGCAACTCCTTACGGCCCCCCAAGATAACTTCTTCCGAGCACCGCTCGATAACGATATTGGAGTGAGTGAGATTGACAATGTCGATCCAAACGCTTGGATGTGTCGCTGGGATGTGGCTGGCATTGGTCAGTGGGAACGTGCCTGCGTGAGCTGCCACAGTGAAACGCTGGCACACACCGTAGAAGTGACGTCCATATTTGCCTATCATTTCAACGGCGAGATTCAAGCCGTCACGACTTGGACACACTCACTACGCAACAGCGGTGAAATGCAACTGACCATAGACGTTAAGCTCACGGATAACTTGCCACCAATGCCGCGTATCGGCTTGGAGCTGCAAATGCCTCTGAACGAGGCAAACGCACTCATCACATGGCAAGGTTTAGGGCCTTTCGAAAACTACCCAGACCGTTTGGATGCGGCACGTTTTGGCTTATACGCTCAACCACTAGAAGCGATGCATACCTCGTATATTTTCCCAACAGACAGTGGATTACGTTGCGGTATTCAATGGTTAAAAATCAATGATATGACGATGTCTGGTGACTTTAAATTCAGCGTAAGTCAGTTTGGGCAACAACGATTGGCAAACGCCAAACACACCAACGAGTTGGTAAAAGAAGAGAAGATTTACGTTCGCTTAGACCATCAACACATGGGCGTGGGCGGTGATGACTCCTGGAGCCCAAGTGTGCATAAAGCGTTCCAGCTAACGGACAATCATTATGCTTACCGAGTGACATTTAAGCCCGCTTAGCGGCTCATTTAGTCAGTGGGCGATGATGCTCGGCACTCTTGTGTCACCTTATCCCCAAGCTTTGGCTTGGGGATTTTTCATTGAATGCTGCCCCAAACGCGCTAAAAGCTTGATGTATGATTACTATTGTCATTTAACTGATTGAGTTCATCCACATTACATTGTTAAATAGCCTAAATTCTAGATTCTGAGCTCCCAATGGCTACTATCAAAGATGTCGCAAGAGAAGCCGGCGTATCGATCGCAACTACATCACGTGTTATCAACAATGCCCCTCACACCAGTCAATCTGCCATTGTTGCGGTAAAACAAGCAATGGAAAAGCTAGGCTATAGACCTAACGCCAATGCGCGTGCACTTGTCAGTAAATCATCCAACGCCATGGGGGTTTTGGTCAATGATATGTCAGCCCCGTTCTTCGGGACCATGGTCAAAGCCATCGACACCATAGCTAGCGAGCAGGAAAAACAGTTATTAATCGGCAGTGGATATCACAACGCCATCAAAGAACGTAACGCCATCAACTTATTGATCAATAGCCGTTGCGAATCATTGGTGGTGCACAGCAAAGGCATGTCGGATGACGAGCTGACAAAGCTGGCGACGGAAATACCCGGCATGGTGCTCATTAACCGAGTGGTTCCAGATATCGCCTCTCGTTGCGTTGCACTCGACAACCGTCAAGGCTCTTATATCGCGACTGAACATTTAATTCGCAATGGTCACAAAGACATCGGTTACCTTTGTTCCAACCATGACATAGAGGATGCACATGATCGCCGTGAGGGCTACTTTGATGCGTTGCGCGCCAACGGCATTGAGATTCGTGAGGAATACATAGAGTACGGTGAGCCAGATGAAACTGGTGGTGAGCACGCTATGGTTAATTTGATGGCAAAAAACACGCCCATCACAGCCGTTGCTACCTACAACGATTACATGGCAGCAGGGTGCATGACACTTCTGCAAGAAAACTCAATCCGTATCCCAGACGACATTTCAGTCATTGGTTTTGATGATGGCCATATTGCCCGCTACATTTACCCTCGCCTCACGACCATCCGATATCCGATTCAAGTCATGGCTAACGAAGCCGTGAAACTATCATTGCAACTGGCTAATAACGAAGAGACCGATCAAAAAGCCCTCAAGTTATTTATGCCAATTTTGGTTAAACGCTCTTCTGTGGGCCCTGCCAACGTTACGAAATAAAAAACAGCACCGACTATGGGTGCTGTTCTTATTTATATCGTTAAAGGCGCATTCCGTCACCAAGACAGGCATCAGTACTTAGTAACGATGATTAGTAATCGGCCTGATGGATTTGAAAATAGACGTCAGCGTCCATTTTCTTACCATCTGCGAGTGTACATTGATTGGATGACTCTTGGAACGTACCACCGTTAGCCATACAAAAACGTCCCGCTTCATTGGTTGTGTTTATTGGAATATCATTCTCACCTTGGGTAGCGCAGCCCATTAATGTAAGAGCAGACAGTAGCGATAGTAATACAAACTTAACTTTCATCGATTTACTCCGTTATGCATTTTCAGCAGGTTCTTCGCTTTGAAAGATACTGCCAATACCGGGACACGGTATGACTTCAACTCGTCATCGAATCCTAGACATTATTTTTTGCAGGTCGCGTTTTCAAACCCCGAGGGTTCTCATCATCGCAGTCTTGCATTTGATTGATTGCTGGCTTACATCTATCAATCAGCCAACGCTTATTCTTGACCGTCTATAACTGGTGTTAAGCCTTTAGGGTGGTTTTCATGCTTCATTGAATGCTGCGTTTTTTGTTTATCAAGTTGGTGCTCCATCGCGGAAAATGCTCGTAGCATGGCGTGTCGAAACTCCGAGCCACGTTCTTTAGCAAACAAGTTTTTCTTATCGTGATGAATGGACAACTCGCACTCAAACTCTTGATAGCTTTCATGATAAATAATATGACAACTCACATTCTCTACATCAGGCGAGTGCCCCTTTAGATGCTCAAATCGATCGTTAATTAATGTTGTCATAGATTCAATCAGGGTAATGCCTTTCGATGTAATATTCATAATATGTCTCTTTAATATTGGCCAGGTGAATTAGGTTTCACCTCCGTTCTCATTTCTTACTGACATAATAGTTTTTCGTACTAATGAGCACTATTGAATAGAACTACAAGATGAATTTAGCGGTGTTTAATAAATACGGTATGACAAAAATATCTTAACTAAACTTGTCGTAACCGATGTGAAAGGTTGGCCACCATCAACGTGCAATACGCATGTTTAGTGAATACGCATGTTCAGTGAATACTGATAGATGGCGACGCTCTCTACATTTCAATTTATTGACGAAGTAAATACCTTGCTCCAATGTTATTCTGAAGCGACTCGTGGTTTTGAGTTTAACTACAAATTCTAACGTTAGAAACAGCTAGAGCATCAAACACACTGGTATTATATTCAATGTATTTGAGACTTAGGAATGAAATAAAGGCTTATATAAGCCTTTATTTTTATCGGGGTGTTAATACTCGCATTATATATATCGAAAATAATCGGAAATAAAGTTCAAAAAATACTCAGTTCGCATTGGTTTAAGCTTTCTCTCTGGGTACACCATGCTAATTATAGCTTCAGAGGCTAACTCTTCACCTAGTACTAAGACCAGCTGATTCTCCACATCGTATTTATTAGTAAGCGATCGAGCAATGTATGCTAACCCAAGCCCTGCCAGGCAAGATTGCATCACCGCATAACTACTATTCACTGCCACCGAATAAGGCAAATGCTTGATCGCGTTTCGATCTTTATAATTAAACGGGTTGGTATTTTTAACTTGTCGATGAGGTTGTACGATATCACTCACTGAATGGATCTCACCAAACTGCGCAATATAACTTTTCGAAGCCATCAAGTAACGTTTGTAAGTCATGACACGCTTGGAAATTAAGCTTTGGTTAGACGCCTCTCCAACACAGAACCAAATATCGACACCTTCTTCTACTACATCGACAGTTCGGTTCGAAAACTCCAGCTCCAATACAACCTTAGGGTACTTAATCGCAAACTCATTAAGGGCGTCAATCAGGGCAAGATTACCAATATCTACCGGTATCACAACTCTTAGTACGCCCGTTGCTTCAATCTGCGTATTGGTTATCTCATTTTCAGAACGAACCAATAAGTCTTCGATATTTTGGCAATACCCATAAAACGCCTTTCCTTCCTCTGTCAGCGTCAGAGTTCTTGTTGTCCTTAACAGCAGTTTTACCCCATAAAAGGATTCAAGATCAGAGATCTTTCTACTCACAGTTGAAGGGTTGATTGCGAGCTCTTCTGCGGCTTTTGAAAGTGAGTTGAGCTCGACGACACGCCTAAAGATCGTCAGGGTATTTAGGTCAAAATTGTGGTTGCTTCTATGCAAAACTCATCCTAATTTGTAGAAGATTACCCTCAATATAGACTTAAATAAGCGGATTATCTAACTTGATTATCGCTAATATTTACGCTCAAAACGTAATCGACATGCTGCTCAAAACTGAGTAACTTTATACCAACCTTATTTTCGTGCTAAAAGCAGAATTGCTTTATTCATAACTGTATAATCACCACCAATCGAGATGCCAATTTTTATTTTATTCTAAAGTGACAATGAACCTGACCTATTTTTCGCGCTCACTCTGCGATATTTTTAGTCAATTGGAGTCCTTCCCTATTAATTCCAATGTTATTTCAATTTCCTCCTGATTAACTTTCCCATAATGAGTAAGAGAACCACTTCGTGTGGTTCGATAAAATAGCGGAAAACTGAATTTCTTCCAAGCCTCTCCCTCGCCTTGAAATATTATTTCACGGTAGCTCAAGACCTCAAGCCGATTCGATAAAGCCACCTTGCTTTACAAGTATATCAACAGGCCTTCAATTTTCACGTTGACTCCTTCATCCCATAATCAAGATTGTTCTATAGATCCGAACAATAGGTTTTATGAATATTCTTGCAATGCTCTTATATTGAAGACTCAATTCATTGCACGAGAATATAACAATGTATAAGTTCATCATTCCATTCATTTTATTGCCCTTAAGTGGCGCAGTTAGCGCTCATGAAGTGGTTCACACCCACAGTGCTTTTGGTACTGGGTTTATGCATCCTATATTTGGACTGGACCACGTACTTGCGATGGTTGCAGTGGGGTTGTGGGGTGTCTTCCTTAGCAAGCCTGCGACATGGATGCTACCCGTACTCTTTCCACTCATGATGGCTGTTGGTGCCACCATTGGAATCATGGGCATTGCGCTACCACAGGTTGAAACTGGCATTGCATTATCTTCAGTCATACTGGGATTAATGATTGCTTTCAAGCAACGTCCCCCACTGCCTATTGCTTACTTAGTTGTAGGGTTCTTTGCACTTTGTCATGGCAATGCACACGGAACACACTTACCTAGCACAATGGTGCCACTCAACTTTAGCCTGGGCTTTGTCACATCAACCGGTTTGCTTCACCTTCTTGGTGTCGGCATCGCACTCGTCGCACAGAAGTATTCTAAGTTGATTGCAATCCAAGCGCTTGGTGCAGCCATTTCCCTTGCTGGTGTTGGCTTTGTCATCAACCTAGTCTAGCGGAGTATGATATGAACCGTTCAATGAAGTCGTTATTGGTGACGTTACTTTTATCGCCTTCAGTGGCAATGGCGCACAGCCCAATAGAAGGGTTTGGTGAGTTTTACAATGGATTGCTTCATCCACTGTTTATTCCTGCTCATATCGTTGGATTGTTAGCGTTCGGTGTATGGTTCGGCAGGCAACCTAAAGATGACCTTGCTTTTGGCATCTTGGCCTTACTCTTGGGCTTGATCCTTGGTCTTGCTTGTTCCGAGTTAGTGAATCAACAGATAATGGCGATTCCCACAATGTTAATTTCTTTTGGTTTTGGTGCGCTATTGCTGTTAAGGACAACGCTGAATAGGTGGGTAGTGTACTCAACGGCCGCATTAGTCGGGTTAGGCGTGGGAATGGATTCAGAACAGAGTCTGCTTGTTGGATCCGAAAAGTTAGTGAGCCATTTGGGAACCACTATCAGCGTATTTACTGTTGTGCTTAATACTGTGTTGTTCAGTAGTAAACTCCACTGTGCGTGGCAGCACACGGCTATACGAATACTAGGCTCATGGATATTTACCTGCAGCGCATTGGCAACATTGGTTCTATTGACCGAAAAAATGGGTGGCTAACCATGTTTTAGACAGATATAACCGGCCAGCCACACTCTATTTGCTATGGACGCTTTTTCAATTCGTTGAGTAAAAACATTTGGGCTGGTCCTATTTGATCGCCACTATTATTGAGCGCTTCGAGCATAAAAATGCCTTTTCCACTGTTCGAAAATTCAGGGAAGAATTGAACCAATGTTCCTTGATTGATTTGGTCTTCCGCTAGGCTTCGTGTAACAAAACCCCAACCAAACCCTTGTTCAATCAGTTGTACTTGATCCAGTAGACGTTGTACGTCGATACGTTCACCTGCTCCCTTTAAGATATCAACCGCAGCGTCGTTATCCGAGCACAAGTAAATCTGGGGAAAAAGGAGTAAATCTTCAAAAACGATATTGTTGCCTGAGTTAAGTTCATGATCCGGTGCGCACACCAGCAATGACTCACATGTGCCAATATTATAAAAATTAAAGTGCTGCGGCACGCCTTCCACGGTTTTTCTGATTAGCATATCTAGCTCTCGATCCGTCAATCGAGACTCAAGTCACTTAATTAGGAATAACGATATGACTGACAAAAACCGCCAACAACCTGACAAAAACACCGTCACCTTCTTAAGTCAGTTGTACCGCGAACCTTTAGCTCATTTCCTATTGGTCGCCGCTGGTCTTTTTGCCGCTCATCGTTATGTTGATAGTGATGATAGACAAGTCGTCTTCATTGATGCATCTCGTCAAACTCAAATTATAGAAGCCGCTCAAAGCCGACAGTTAGAGCCATTAACCGTATTGCAACGCGACGCGGCATTAGCTTCCTATATTGATGAAGAGATTCTATTTCAAGAGGCGATTAAACGTGGTTATGTGACCAACAGTAAAGTGCGCGATCTCTTGCTACAAAATATGCGCTACTTCATTTCAGGCGGCGTAGAAACGCCGACGGAAGAAGAACTTAAACAGTTTTTCAAACGAAACCCTGACCTATTTGCCAATCAAGCCACCGTTGACATTGACCATATTCAATTTAAAGAGCCCGATGACGTCCCTACAGATCTCAAAACACAGCTAGATGCTGGGCTAGAGCACCGTAATATTGGTGATTTTGACAGCCATAATGCACCAGTCATGAGATATCTCGATAAATCAAATCTGCTTAACCACTTCGATGCTGAAATGACCAAGACCATTCTAGAGGCTGACAGCACGGCTTGGCATGGCCCAATATTATCGAGCTATGGAACGACCCATTTTTTCCGCGTCACACAAAAACGCCCTACTTCAATGCCAACTTATGAACAATCAAAACAATGGGTTGAAACCTTTTGGGTCAACGCTCAAAACCAACAGCTAGTGCAACAAGAGCTTGATGAAATAAAACCAGATTACCGTGTTGAGCTTCAACCAATTAAGAAAAAAGGTGAAACTAATGACTAGTCTTGTTCGCTATCTTGCTTTTTTAATATTGGTGCTCCTAAACAGCAGTGTGGCCGCCCACACATTAGGCATCGACAATTCAGATCTTATTGAACTATCGACCTCAGGAGAATATCAATTCGTTGTTAAGGTTCCTGGGGAATATCAGCCTTATATCCATACGCCGGTCTTACCTAAACATTGTCAGTACATCGGTGATGCTACTGGTGAGTACGGTGCTAGCGAGATCCGCTACCACTTTAACTGCGACAGCCAACTCACTATCAATGACCAATTGCAACTACCTTGGGAACGAGAAGGCGCAATGTTAACGGTTGACTGGAAAGATAGTGAGCCAGTGACCGTTTTGAGTAAGCGAGAAAATGGCGTGATAACGGTAGATTTAATTGATTATTCCGCAAGCTCTGGATCTTGGATTGAAGGCGCCAAAAGATACACCAGCATTGGCGTTGAGCACATTATGTTGGGCTTCGATCATCTCTTATTTGTTTTGGCTTTATTGT
Organism: Vibrio sp. 10N.286.49.B1; assembly: GCF_002873335.1. Lineage (GTDB taxonomy): Bacteria > Pseudomonadota > Gammaproteobacteria > Enterobacterales > Vibrionaceae > Vibrio. The sequence continues at coordinate 260,498 of NZ_MCUW01000089.1, forward strand.
TTGTGGTCAGTAAAGGCCGCGACTTAATAAAAACCATTACTGCATTCACGGTTGCCCACAGTATGACACTCGGGTTAGCCACCTTTGGTTATTTATCGTTACCCACTGAGCCAGTCGAAGCGACTATCGCCCTATCCATTGTGTTTTTGTGCTGCGAGGTCATTTACGCTCGCCGTGGCAACAAGGGATTAACCTTCCGTATACCATGGGTTGTTGCATTTTCCTTTGGGTTATTGCACGGCCTTGGTTTTGCTGGTGCCCTGCTCGATATTGGTCTCCCACATTCAGAAATTCCACTTGCACTGCTCTTCTTCAACGTCGGTGTTGAGATAGGACAGCTCCTGTTTGTCATGGTGATATTGGTTACCGTTCGCTCTGTACAACAGCTTTTTGACACGCTCCTAACCGCACGAATAAGCCGCAATATCACAACCTGCGTTATTTATACGATGGGAATTTTGTCCAGTTACTGGCTTATTGAACGAACGCTCTTAGTCTTCGTTTAATCATCAATTTAGGAACATTGCTATGAAGAATCTACTTAAGCTCTTGGTCGCTATTGCATTGATGCCATTGAGCGTAAATGCTAATGAAACGCTCAGCTGGGATCAACTCATTCCACAAGCGGATTTATCCTTTACTCGTTCTGTCATGAACAAACGAGTGCAACACGACGGACAGGAGCTAGCCCCTCAAATGCTTGATGAGGCTTTACTTCGTACAGTTGGTGAATTAGACGGGAAACAAGTTAAACTACCAGGCTATCTCGTCCCTATTGAAGGAGATGATGAAAGCATCACAGCATTTTTGTTAGTCCCATATTCCGGCGCGTGTGTGCATGTTCCCCCGCCGCCGCCAAATCAAATCGTGTACGTTGAACCAGATAAACCATTACCGATGCAGTGGTATAATGACCCGATTTGGATTGTCGGCACAATGGAAACACATGTCGTGGAATCTGAAATGGCACAAACGGGATACAAAATGAATAACGCTAAGATTTTGTCGTTTGACAACGGTCAACGCCTAAAATGATGTTCGAATATAGTCGCTTGAATCGTTTAAATGTGAGCTACGTCAGTCAAATAAGAAAACACTCGTAACGGCTATCTTCGACCTAACGCTTGTCGCATCCCAAACAAACATGCCGATAATCCCAACGGCATTGTGAATATCAATAAACGTCCAACACATCTCCCCTAATAGCTTTCAATAGACAAATGCCTATCGACGTGATCCTCGGTCAATGTCGATAGGTACACGGCTGCTCGTTTGACGTCTCGCACATTCAGTATCCGGCGATTAACTATTAACTATTAACT
>NZ_MCUW01000089.1:262550-326301 GCF_002873335.1 Vibrio sp. 10N.286.49.B1
TAACTATTAACTATTAACTATCCTAAACCAACACGCCCTCCCTTTAAGCCATCTTCTTACGCAACAACTCAATAAGTCGCACCACAAAATGTTCATATCCGTGGCAACAATGAGCCCATCCTGATTCGTCGCTATAAGTATGATTTAAATACGCTATAAGTGCCTTCTCACATCGTTCGCTTTCAATCACCGCTATTCACCTCGGACATTAAATGGCTATTATGGCTTTTTACTCTAAGTAAATATCGGTATCCACACTTTAAAACCGAAGTCAAGTTCCTACTGTTTTCTGCTATTTCAAATTCTACTGTTATATTTCTCACACCCAAACAAGGTATGACGATTTTATGCTGCCGTCGCTTATACGCACTGAGCATACTATTTTCATTCAATGTAATTACATCGAAATAAACAAGAGTAAATAATATGAAAAAGACACTATTAACCATCGCACTTCTTTCCGTTTCTTCATTTAGTTTTGCCGACGATAATTCTGGATTCAGAATTGGCGCTGGTGTTGCTAGCGGCTTTGAGCAGCATGATAGTAATAAAGCCATTGCCGCACCTAAAATTGAATTAGGTTATGACATGAACTCAATGCTGTCATTTAACGCAGGCTATACACACCTAAGTGGCGATTCAAGTGTTGCTGGTGAAAAAAGTGAGCTGTCGGGTGGCGCATTAAACTTGGGCGTTGAAGTTGGCCATACGTTTGATTTATCGAATCATAAACTTAAGCCATATGTTGGTCTTGACTATAAGTTTCAATCGGTTGAAAACAAAGTCGCAGACTTAAATGATAAAGAACGTACTCACTCGGCGGTGCCTTCACTAGGTGTACGTTGGACAGCGCCTGTCGGCTTTTATACGGATGCAAAAGTCAGTTACCACAAAGCGACTGACTACGTAAAATCTGACGCCGTTGCTGGCCTCACGGTTGGCTGGAAATTTTAATTAGTATAGAAAATTCAGGTTCACGGATGAGCCCACTTATATAAAACCACTACACCGGTAGCTAGTGGCGTTATATAAATTCATAGTCAATCAATAATAAAAATTAATTATTATCATGATTAAAAGATAATTAACCGCTCGTGTTTATCTTGATTCATCTCTCCACAACATAAAGTACACAATAGAATATACTTTATGCCTAACATCGATGGCTCTGTTATCAACATCGAAGTGGTCAAAGCACATCACATTATTTCGTTAAGGTCATTCGCAGCAAAGCTCAATGTAGATCGTAGTTTTTCATTGCTCGTTTTGTCACAATGACGGCCTATCCACACAAAAGTAATTGTCATGATGTTCACGAAACAAGACCTTATTAATGATCTCAATACCCTTGGCATTGATAACAATGGTGTCCTACTTGTCCACTCATCAATGAAGGCTATTGGGCCTGTTGAAGGTGGCGCAGACACCGTATTAGAAGTCTTGTCAGAGATAATGGCAGGCGGTTTACTGGTGTTACCGACGCACAGCTGGGATAAACATAATCTTGCAAGTGGCATTTTTGACCCAGACAAAGAACCGTCTTGCGTGGGCATATTGAGTGAAGTGTTCCGACATCGAGCTGGGGTCGCTCGTTCGCTTCATCCCACTCACTCGGTTGCCGCGTTAGGTAATGGCGCCGCGCAATTTATTTCAGGAGAAGAAAACGCCACGTCACCCTGTCCAAGAGATGGGGCATGGGGAAAGCTGTATGATACTGACGCTCAAATTCTATTTCTTGGCTGCCCGCTAACACGTAATACCTATATCCATGGTGTTGAAGAGTGGTGTGGTATCCCACATAGAATCGATGCTAACCCAGAGGCCATCAAAATAAGAAAAGGTGAGCACATCATCAATACCGTCCTGCATCGCCACAAAAGCCCCGTGAAGAGTATCCATGAAAATTATGGCAAGCTAGAAAAGCCGTTCATCGATCTTGGAATCGGTCATTGGGGACAAGTAGGAGAAGCGAAAGTCTTTCTCGCCCAAGCAAAAGCAATGGCTGATATCACCACTGCGTTTCTCAAGAAAAACCAAGACCTATTTATTGATGATACGCCAGTCCCTGAATCGTGGTATTAAGTACTTCAGGTATAAGATGATGCTCTCATACATGCTGTATATAAGCATCTGTCCTCTTCAGTGAGTTGACTTCATTCAACTCAATCTCCGCTCATGGAGGGATATACCACACTCTTAGATGCGGTGAACCACTCGAAGTAAGGTTGAAATGCCACCCCGTTAACATGACCATTAAATAAGAAGTTCATCTTTTTTCTCAATAAAGCCATGATTTAATGAGCCAAACGGTATATACATAATGAGGTATTACTCAAAGTGCAGATAAATTCATGACGCTCAAAGAAATCCTTCAAATTCGTAATGTTCGCTACTTCATCATGTTTCGAAGCAGTTACTTTGCGCGTTTTTATTACCCTATTTTCACCCTACTCTATTTAGATTATGGCCTAACCCTTTCTCAATTCGCCATGCTTAACGTGGTTTGGGCAGCCACCATTGTGCTAGCTGAGGTTCCGTCCGGGGCATTTGCCGATACCTTAGGTCGAAAAAAACTCGTCGTATTATCTTCGATTGTCATGTTTGTTGAAATCGCCATGATCGCGGTGGTACCAACAGGGAACCCCAATTTGGTGTTCATCGTATTTTTGATCAATCGAATATTAAGCGGCCTTGCGATGGCGTTAGCGAGCGGTGCCGATGAAGCACTGGCTTACGACACGCTAAAAGAGCAAGGCAAAGAAGCGCTGTGGCCGCGAGTCCTACAAATCCAGCTTCGCATCGCCTCAAGCATCGGTATCTTTGTCACGCTGGTCGGCGCTGCGATGTACGATGTTGACTTTATGGCTAACATTTATCATTTTCTCGGGTTAGCCAAGCCAGACAGTACGCAAGACCTAATGCGCATACCCGTTTATGCCACCCTCCTTGTCGCGATCGTTGCCATTTATTCCGCGATAAGCATGCAAGAAGAGAAAAAAACACTACCAAGCGGCAGTAACAAACTGGCCACGACCATGGCAAGCCTTAAGCTAACGGCAAATACGGCTAAATGGGTATTTGCGACACCTTATGTGCTATTCATATTGCTCTACTACAGCCTATTTGAACATACCTCGCGAATGTTTTTAACCATGAACAGCCAATACTATCTCGCTATTGATATCCCTATTCTCTATTTCGGCTTTATTGGGGCGGGGATCAGTTTACTTAAAATAGTACTGGCCGGACAAAGCCGTCGGCTTGCGGAAAGTATGGCGCCTAAAACGTTCATTGCGGTGATGGGTTTTGCAACCATGGCAACCTATTATTGGATCAGTTTAGGCTGGTCAGTCTATGGGGTGATACCTGCGCTGGTATTAATATTTATCATTATGACAATGAATATTTTTATTAGTTATCATCTAAATAAAAAAACCGAGTCGCACAACAGAGCCACTGTCTTAAGCTTTAAAGGTCTAATATTTAACCTAGGATACGGCTTGATTGGTATTTTATATGCCTACTATTATAAATTGGTGTCTCAGGGTTACACCGCGCAAGAAATAGAACAAAATATCGATTTCTTAGCCTCCCTTTCTTCATTTTTCTACTACTTTACATTTTTGTTCCTTTCAATCACGGCGGTATTCTATTTTAAGGATAAAAAGAAGGCGATTTTTTAGAGACATCAAGTACGGTCAGCAATGAATGGACTAGAAATCGAAAAGCATACTAAGAAAAACATCTCTGTCCGCTGGGGAAACGTCTCGATGAGTCGTGTACTCCACGTGTGAGTCCACCGTCGCGGAAGGCGATAACTTAATGCTCCACAGCGCTTTAAGCTGGTTAGGAACCATTGAATATCGCACATCCATAATACTCAGTTCATCGGTGGGGTCTTGCGCTAAAAATCCGTTTGAGAACCAACGGAAGCGCTCAATATCTTGGGCTTGTTGCGAATTCGGGTCAAGCCATGGGAAGTCTCGATTCACGTCCAACTTTGCGATAGATTCACCAGGGTATGTTTTCACCGAGGTGCCCACCCTCACCGCGTCAACATAATACTGCTGGTCTGTTTCATAAATCACTTTCCATACCAAAATATTAGCGAAGCTTGGTTTGGCTTCCAGCAAGATAGGCTCGTGCTGCCGTTCTTTTGCTAATTGCCAACCAGCAGCTTCAGCCCTGTCTTTTTGTATTAGCCCCAGCGTTGGATAAGTCAACGCCCAAAGAAACGCAATACGAGCAAACCAAGGGGTTCGCTTCCACGTTGCCAATACGAGCAATATGAGTATTGGAAGTGTGTATATAGGATCGATAATAGATATATTGTTCCAGGCATAACGCTCATTAGTGAACGGCCAAAACAACTGGGTACCATAAGATGTGCAGGCATCAAGCAGCGCATGAGTGCTGTAGCCTAACGCGCAATAGAGCCAACTTTGTTTGAACGAGAGTCCGCGTTTTTTTGCGAACAGTAAATGTAAAACTAACGCGCAAATTAAACTGCCAATGGGGATAAAAAACAAAGAGTGCGTGAACTGTCGATGGAACTCCAAAAACAGCAGCGGGTCACTTGATGATTGAATGAGAACATCCAAGTCTGGCGCCATTCCAGCAAGCAGCCCCAGCAGCCCCGCCACTAGCATGTGTTGCTTTTTACTCACCGATTGGGACAACGATGCGCCCAGCACTCCCTGCGTTAATGGGTCCATAATTAACTCATTGATAGTTTTCGATTAAGTCGCTCATCATCTTAGAGTAGACCCATTTCGGTGAATTGGAATAGATTGATGGCATAGACATTGGATACGTTGAGCAAAGTGCTTATGCGTTTAGTGCCCTCATCTTATGTGTAAAGGGACAAATATATAAAGAACGACATATATAAAGAAACAAACGCATCAATGCGTAACCCTAGAGCGCCGCTACAACTGATATAACATCACCAAGCTTAACTTTTCCTGATAAGACTCGATAAGCTCTAGCTTGGTTTTCCCTTCATTGTGGTAAAACAGCGCCCCCTGATCCTTCAGGACCGGGTAAAATTCATCGATCATATCGAGGACGGCATTAACACGTTGGATTGTAATCGGCGTGCAGCTCTTACCATCAAGGTCGTCTTCAATATCTAAGACATGTGAGCGAAACATCTCTAATGTAAATAGTTTTTCTAGCGCCTCATCGCTCTCAAGCGCTGCTCGGTATTGGTCTCTTAGTCGCTCTGTAAAGTCGATGACTTCAAGACTGGCATGGTTACCTTGTAGCCAAGCCTGCTTTTCTTCTAACGCATTCATTGCGGCTTGTTTGACACGGCGAAATGCCTCTAACGATTGTCGATGCGAATGGCCCTGCTCTAATACCCATCCCGAGAAAAATCGGGTTTCAAAGCGCTCACAGAATTGGAAACGAGGATCATCCACCCCATTACTGTTCAGCTCAGTCAGTGGGTCAAAGGGATACATATAGCCAAAATCAAACAACCACAGCTGCTGGTTATCATCACTCAATAAATTCCCAGAGCACAAATCCCACTCGAACAGTCCAATCCTTTCACACGCACTTAATGTAGAAAATAGCTGCGACAGGAGTGAAGGCGTAAGTTGTTTTATTGGTTCACCCTCAATCCAATCAGATAAAATAATACCAAGGCGATAGTCTGCATATACCGTTTCAACAATGCACTTGAACGACTCTGACGTCTCGGGATCATCCTTAACCTTTTGAAAATCAGAACGACGTTGCACCTCATTAAGGAACGAGAACTGACCATCTAAATTTTTTACACGGGCGACTGGGCGTTTTTTCTTTAACGTGAAGTCTTTGCCATCAAGACGGATCCGATAAACCTCGGCCGTCAGCCCACTATCGAATGTTTGAATGACATAAGGAGACTGACTAGAGGTTAAGGCCAATTCCTCGGGCGATATCGGGCAATGGTTGAGGTGGCCAACAACCAGATTGTCACCGCTTTTTTCAAACTGCCACTGTGCTTGATGACGCTTATTCATACCTTCAATCCCTGATGACCGTTCCGTTACAAGGACTGTACAAAAAATTCATGCATTGCATATCACCCTTACTGACATAATTTAAGGCTTAGCGTTTAGGCATATGCAGGTAAGACGGTTTGGGGCATTAACAAGTTAATGCGTGACATCGACATTGATTAAAGCGATATGTTTGAATCTTTACTCTTAACGTTAAAAGCGTAAGACCATAATAACTATGCCACCCCTAAAGCTTCTGCCTTTAATCGTCCTAATATATTATCTGCTCCGTCATTAGTGACTTGGTTGAATGGCATCTATCTGGCATCATGCGCCAACAAGCGCCGTGGTCAATGAACGGTACAGAGAATGCGAAGGTAGCCAGTGGTAGAAAACAGCCAACAATTAAAGAACCGTTACGACGAACAGGGCTACTTTGTTCTCAGAAGTTATTTTGATGACGCTCAGCTTTCATCGCTTAGAAAAGTGGTACTGAAATTTCATGACCGGTGGAAAGCCGACAATGAAGAATTCTATCAAGAAGAAGCATTTAACTCGTCTTTAATTACGGGAAGCGAATACTTACCCACCGGCGATAGAACGATACTTTTTGACTTCATCAGCTCAAAAAAAATGATGGACGTCGTCGATGCGGTGATCCCGGAAAACCCAGCGTTCATGAACACACAACTGTTCTTCAACCCTGTCAATCCGCAACAAAAAGACTTCTGGCATCGTGACTGTCAATATGACTATGACGTTGAAGACCAAATGAGAGTCATACTAGAGACGCAAGTATTACACCTTCGCGTCCCCTTATTTGATGAACCCGGAATGGAAATCATACCCGGGACGCATAAGCGATGGGACAACGAAGAAGAGTACAACGTTCGCCAAGAAGTGAATGGCAAAGTGAGCAGTGATAGCCTCTCTGGTGGCAAGCAGATTGCATTAGCAGCGGGCGACTTGTTAGTGTTTTCAGCGGATATGATTCACCGAGGACGGTACGGATTAGATCGTTTGGCTTTGGATATTTTGATTTTTGATTCTGCGTCTGACTATGTCGACTACGTCGATGACGATTGCTTACCTACTTCGTCAATACTCAGCAATATCGCCAATCCAAGGCTATTTATGAATACACTGCATCTCAAGTCGAGGTGTCATGAACATGAACAACGTTAGACAGTATTAAGCGACACGTGTGACGACATAAATCAATTCAAACACAATCATAAAATTGGCCGCTTTATATTTCTATGTAGGGTGGCCATTCGCAGCTAAATTGAAATATGTATTGATGATTATCGATAAATCCTGCTAATTTAATAGACCACTAACATTACAGCGGCGTATCGGTTGTAATTGTTTTTAAATTGTTATCACACGGATGTTCTACCCATGCTCGCAAAAATTATTACCCTATTCCCACTTTGGGCAATCCTTTGCTCAATCATTGCCTTCTTTATCCCTGCACCTTTTGCGTCTCAGAGTTCGTTAATCGTGCCTTTGTTGACCGTCATTATGTTGGCTATGGGGCTAACCTTACAGCCAGCCGACTTCTTAAAGGCGATTAAAAATAAAAAAGCGGTCGGCTTGGGTCTAGTGTTGCAATTTACTGTCATGCCGACAGCAGCATTACTGATTAGCATGATGCTAAACTTCTCTCCGGAATTAACACTCGGCATGGTCTTGGTGGGTACGGTTGCAGGTGGCACCTCTTCAAATGTGATGTGCTATTTAGCAAAAGGCGACGTCGCTCTTTCTATTACCATGACGGCACTGTCCACATTCTTAGGGGTAATCTTAACGCCGTTCATTATTGAATTGATTATGGGTCAGAGTGTGGATATTCCAGTCCTCGGAATGATTCAAAGCCTCTTTAAGATTGTGTTCTTACCTGTGTCGATTGGTGTTTTGTGTAATGTCTTTTTCCATAAAGTGGTAAGTAAGGTTGAGCCGTTGCTACCGCTGATTTCTATGATTGCGATTGTTCTAATTGTTGCCATTGTGGTTGCCCTAACGGGAAGTAAATTAGCGGCGGTAGGACCTATCGTCATGCTCGCAGTCATTCTACATAATGGCTTTGGTCTGACGGCCGGTTACTTTATTTCTAAGGCTATGGGGTTTGAAGAGAAGGTGTGTCGCACCATCGCATTTGAAGTGGGTTTGCAGAATTCAGGCTTAGCAACCGCGTTAGCGTTAAAGTTCTTTACTCCTGCATCAGCGGTGGCGGGTTCACTGTTTTCCGTTTGGCACAATATATCGGGCTCTATCGTCGCGGGATACTTTTCAAAGAGATCGCCTAAAGAGCCTGATCCATTGAAAGTCAGTGATTAAATCACGTTAATTTAGTTATCAGCGCGTATTATCAAGCTCCTTTTTCAAGGGGCTGATAGCGCCTTGTAGTAATGTGAAATATGCCAAAACTGGTTATTCGTGACTAGAAGTCGAACATAATCAGTCATTGGCATTAGAATCATAAGTAAGTTTCCAGCTTTGTTTACTCACTCTATCCACTGAGAGATGGCGGTAATTGTCAGCTCCAAAGTCTACACTCAGTGCAGATAAAGTAGCATGGCTTAAGATACCAAAAACGCTCGCACCTGCACTCTTTGCCGATGTCACACCAGCGATAGCATCTTCAAATACAATGCACTTATCAGGCTTAACACCCAATTTTTTTGCACCTAACAAGTAAGGCTCTGGAGCAGGCTTTCCGCACGTGACGTCTTCAAATGTAACGAAAACGTTAGGAATCGGAATACCACCAGTCTTCATTCTCGCTTGAGCAACATCGATATTGCATGATGTCACTATACCCCACGGGATTTGATTTTGGTCTAGGGTCGCCAAGAACTCGAGAGCACCCTCAATGGCTACGACCCCGTTGGTATCATTAGCTTCTTGGTCTTTTAACCATTCAATCTCTTTTTCAATCGTGGATAATGACTGATTGCGAAGCAGATCTCTTACACATCCGTCAGCGGTCCTTCCGTGAATAACACTCAACACATACTCTACGTCCAATTGATATTTCGATGCCACTTGGCCCCACGCTCGATTAACGGACTCTATCGAGCTTACCAATGTTCCATCAAGATCGAATAAACAACCCGCAAAATTTAGTTCTGTCATAAAAGGCTCCCCTAAGCCAACGTCGGTACGTATGTTGACAATGATTATTTCCGGATCTAATTATCTAATAGATACTTAGCCGTACCCTCATCGGTAATGAGAGTTGAAACCCACTCTCCTAGCAAACACGCTCGAATTGCTTTATGTTTATCATTGCCTCCAGCAATAGCGATGACTTCAGGTATATTGCGGATGTCTTGAGGTTTTAGCGCCAAGCTCAATGAATCAGCACCGGTGACTAACTCATTACCATTAATATCAAGGATCACAGAGCACAGATCAGCCGTTGCACCTTTCGAGATCAGGTCTTCTCGATAGTGTGTAGAGATTGTTCCATACATCCCCGAACTTCCTTCTCCGCACCATGAACCAATGCCGGTGATCAAAATATCTAACTTACTATAAAGCATGTGCAATTCTTGTATCGATGCTTCTAACTTCATGCTTTCAGCCGTTTCGACTTTCTCAAGCCACATTGGTGCGAGCAAAGGGAAAGGGCGTCCATCCCCTAGTCCTGCGAGTCGATGTACTATTTCTAAAGAACTATGTCGAAAATTCATCCCTTCTTGTACGCCTGCAGCTTGCACAACATTGCACTTGGGAAAGACAGTGAGCTTGTCTGCAATCGCAGAAAGTACTCGTCCAGAAGCAACACCTATATTGGCCACATTAGGCCCCAATTCTTGAAGTAACTCAGCACCAGTACTCGATAACGAATCAATAAGACTATCTGAGGCTAAGCTAGGGCTTGCGATAACAGTACAGTGCTTCAATCTATATTTTTTTTCTAGCTCATCCGAAAGGTCAGTTCGGTACCCTTCTAAGTCTGGTATGACAAACTTCACAATACCGTTGTCCGTTGCTTCATCTAATAACCTGGCAACCTTGAAACGAGAAAGACCAAATTCATCCGCAATCTGGTTTTTGGGCTTACCCTCTAGGTAGTGAGCCTTCGCGAGTTTGATAAGTTGTATTTTTTTTAGTAGATCCATTCAGTACTTCTCCAAACACCACAGAAAGTCCGCTCATATGAGCAAGTTAACATAATAATCAATATCTCCTAGTACTTTCAAACTTTTCAATTAAGTAAATTCAACTAATACCGAAAGAACCAAGCATAAGCATTTGTATTAAATGACAAATTATAAATAATTTGAATTTTAAAAATCCAATAACAACATAGAATCAATTGAGTAATCGCACAATTAAAATGTGATGACCAATACAAAAACTCATAATCCGCATTGAAAACACCGCTCATTTGATTAATAGTGCTCATAAGTTAAATGAATCCGCTCTTATGAGCAAAAAACTGAGGTAACTATGTATTTTGATAAAAAACTATCGTTTTTCAATGTGGAAATTACGGATCGAACAGAACTGCTTAAGTTCATGTCCGACAAACTACTAGAAGCTGGGTTCGTTAAGGATTCATTTCAAGAAGCGCTGCTCCAGCGTGAGGTTGAATATCCAACAGGATTAGAAGCAGCACACTGTGGCGTGGCGTTACCGCATACGGACTCAATACACGTCAATAACTCACAGGTTTGTTTTGTAAAACTTAAAACTCCGATCAAATTCAGAGATATGGTTGACGCCAGTGAAGAGGTCGAAGTGCAATTTGTGTTCATGCTTGCGATGAAAGAAGCCCATGAGCAAATTGAAAACCTTCAAAACCTTACTCTAATGCTGGAAAGCGCTAGTACGGTTGAGAAATTACACACACTTCAAAACAGAGCTGAGTTTGAAGAGATATTAAGAGTTTCTAACTTAAAATAGGATGAAATCATGGAATTTTTGAGTTCTTTTTTTGAATGGGTTATCGGTTTAGGTGGCGTCGTTTTCCTACCTGTCATTATTGTGCTAATTGCACTCTTTTTCCGAGTTCCACTACAAAAAGCAGTCATGTCGGGAATAACGGTTGGTATAGGTAGTGTTGGCCTAGGTTTAGTGATTACCTTACTTGCAAGTACACTCGGTGAGGCGATTAAGGTCATGGGTGCAAAATATGGTACCGATCTCACCATATTAGACATCGGTGTTGGCGTAGGAGGCCCTCTCGCTTTCTCAACATCGTTAGGTCTATTGCTTATTCCAGTCTCTTTACTGCTTAACACCATGTTTGTCTCTTTTGGTTGGACAAAGACACTGAATGTTGATATCTGGAATTTTTGGTTCCCAATATTTTTAGGACTAATGACTTACGCAGTGACTGGACAATACTATATCGGTGTATTGGGTTGTATTGCCGGCATTATGCTCCAGTGGCTTCTGTCAGACATTTTCCAAAAACAAATTAGTGACTTTTATGGTTATCCGGGCATCGCAATTTCTCATTTGATGGCGTTAGCTGGCATGGTCGTCGCCGTTCCTCTCAATTGGATTTTAGATAGAACTCCAGTCATCAACAAAATGGATGCAGATCCTGAATCACTCACTAAGAAGTTTGGTATTTTCGGTGATTCTATTTTTATGGGTCTACTCGTAGGTCTGGCCGTTGGTCTACTTGCAGGATACGACGCATCTCAGGTAGGTAACCTTGCAATTTCTACCGCAGCAGTAATGAAAATAATGCCAAAAATGGTGGCGATGTTTATGGAAGGATTACTTCCAGTAGCGGAAGCCGCGAAAGAATATACAAACAAAAAGTTAGGTGGCAAAGAAGTCAACATCGGTATGGATGCGGCTTTAACAGTGGGCCACCCTGCAGTAATGGCAACGGCATTATTAATGGTTCCTATTTCACTGTTATTAGCCGTAACCCTTCCAGGTAATAAAGTTTTACCGTTTGGCGACCTCGCGTTTTATGTTTTTGGCATTTGCTTAATGGTTCCTGTTTTTAAAGGAAATCTCGTAAGAAGTGTCATTGGCGGAACTATTTACTTAGCGATGTGTTTATACCTATCAACATGGCTTGCTCCAGAAATTACCAATGTATTTGCAATTGCTAATTACGATGTTGGCACCACAGGAGTGATTAGTGCAGTACTACTAGGCTTGTGGCCCGTCGGCTTGTTCGTTCTATTCGCAGTGAAGTTTGGCGTTATCGGTATCTTGGCACTAATTACCATGATCTTCTGTGGATTGCTTTACGTGAACAAATTTAGAAAAACTACCCCAATTGAGGCAACAATATGAAAACTTTATTAGTCGTGTGTGGTGCAGGCCACGCAACATCAACATTAGCCGTCAGCAAAATCAATAAATGGATTGAAGAAACAAAGCAGACAGGAACCATCAAAATCATTCAAAGCAAAATCGCTGATGAACTAAACCGAATTGATGATTACGATGCAGTAGTAAGTACAACCATCGTTCCAGATTCTATCAAGTCTAAGGTTATTGTGGGCTTGCCACTATTGACGGGAATTGGTATCAATTCTGTATTTGATCAAATTGCTGAACGTTTAAAGGGGTAGTCACTTGGAACTGATATTTAATTCATTAAATATCACCACAGCAAAAGGACGCCCGTCTTACCACGACCTCACATCAGATCTTTCGGAGTTAATCCGAAAGTCTGGTGTGGTGAATGGTGTCTTAACTGCAACGACTCCTCATACAACATGCTCTTTTTTCTTTGAAGAAGAAATGCATGATTTGGATAGTAATGGTGATGATTTTCTTCAACTGGACTTTAATGCCACGCTAGATCGTATAGCACCTATACAGGCAACCCATAACCAGTTTAAAAGTCCGGGGCCGGAACATATAAAGTTTGGTTTGTCTCTTGCAGATCCTAACTACCCTGCAGAAAAATGGGTCATGTACAACACAGATGCTCACATTAGAGCATCCATGTTTGGGCAGCACTCATTGCAAGTTATTGTAAAAGAGGGCAAAGCGTTGATGGGGGCATTAGGGCGTGTCTATTTCGCTGACTGGGATACATTGAGGGAACGACAGCGTGATGTAAACGTGGTCGTTATGGGGGTGGTATGATGAAAATATACCCATCCTTATACAGCAGTAATCACCTTAGTTTCGGTGAAACTTTAGAGCGACTTTCGAATATCAATATGAAAGACATTCACATTGATATTATGGATTGCAATTACGTGCCTTCATTTGGCATTACGTATGACGCAATCAAGGCTATCCAGGAAAAATTTGATCTCCGATTAGATTGCCATTTAATGGTAGATAATCCTGAGTGGCATATTGATAAGCTGATTGCATTGAATGTTGATACTATTTGCTTAACTTACGGTACCACCAACAATGATTTTTATTATCTAGAGAAAATCGTCCAATCTGGTTTGCGCTGTGGTGTGGCAGTGAACCCCGGAACAACGATTGAATCTCTCGTTGATTTACTTGATATCGTAGATGTCGTATTGGTGATGAGCGTTAACCCAGGGCAACCTAATCAACGTTTTTTACCTCGCATAAACAATAAAATACGACGACTTTTTGAATTGAGAGAACAAAAAGGTCTCACATTTAAAATTCAAATAGACGGTGGTATTAACGTCGATAATATTTCATCAGTGCAAGCCTCTGGCGCAGATATCGTAGTGTGCGGAGGGTCGTTGTTCTCAAATGGTCACATTGAAGAAAACGCGTATAGATTAGAAGGCCTAGCGCATGGAATATAAGGTTATAAATAATCAGATATTTGAACAGGTCCATAATGCGGTTAATGAGATTGAAGACAAGACATTAGATTTACTCATCGAAAGCCTCGAGCCTAAGAAGAGAGTCTTTTATTATGGCTGCGGTCGGTCTGGTATTTTCTTATCGTCATTTGCTAATAGACTTCTACATTTAGGTTTTGAGATTTACTCACTTAACGATATCACGAAACCAAAAGCAGAAGCTGGCGATATTTTCCTGGTCACCAGTGGCTCAGGAGAAACGTCGAGTGTCGTGAGTTTTGTCTCTAAGTCCAAAAATATAGGGATGAAAATAATAGCGTTCAGTGCTCAACAACAGTCATCAATGGCATCTTTATTGACTGCAGATGACGCTCTGGTTGTTATCCCTTGTGACTCATACATCGATGATGCGATCCCCGATATCCGTGACCTTAAGATGCCTTTAGGGACATTGTTCGAGTTATCGTGTTTAATGGCTTACGAAACTGTCACTAATTCATTAATGTATCACTTAGGTGAGTCTGCGTATGCACTGTCATGCAGACATACAAATTTAGAGTAATCATAAGCCCTGTTCTTATATTCTTATTCGATACTCTCCCGCTATTATTTTGCGTATCCATATAAGTCATATTGCCCTTATCATTAAAAATGAGGGCTTTTCTCACTAACCTAAAGTGTTCCAATTGATCAAAATGGTTCGCTTGAGCGCTCCTACCCCCTCATAAATACCATTAACGCACAATGTAGATTCACCTACTTCATCCAACCCTCTACTGGCAAGTATCTTGTCGTCCTCATCTACACCCCAAAAATAACAAAAAATTATCATTAATATAATTTATGATAATTTCTATTAATTAACGCATACCCATATACTCTCTCCATCGAAACAAAACATCGAAACAAACATTGAATTTGGAGCAAGTTATGAAAATGAATCACGTAGGTATCATGGTTGGCGATATGGACAAAGCTGTCGAGTTCTACACTCAGGCTCTAGGTCTTAAAATCGTAATGAATAACACTAAAGTTATTGAAGAGCGCGAATCGGCAATTGGCCGTATGTGTATTGCCGTATTTGGTGAAGGCTTTAAAGGTTTTAACATTGCACACCTTGTCACATCTGACGGCATCGGCGTTGAAATGTTCGAAATGAAAGAACGCCAAGAGCGGCACGAGGTTGATTTCTCTCGCTTAGGTATCTTCCACTTCTGTCTACAAACCGACGACTTTGAAGGCGTGATGGCGAAAGTAGAGAAGTTCGGTGGCAAAGTACGCATGGACGTTATGCGTTACCACCCTGAAGACGACAGCAAACAGGCGAAAATGGTTTATCTAGAAGACCCGTTTGGTAACTTGTTCGAACTATACTCACACACATACGAAGAAACATACGCGACTGATTACGAGTAACAACACGTAATCGCGCAACCCCACTAAAAAGGATTGGTAGAAATACCAATCCTTTTTAGTATTTCTGGAGAAGTGCAGAGATAGCGCTTAATTGAACAGAAACCTCTAAGCATGTCACGCCTTAACCCATTCCAATTAGGTCGTCACCCTTGGAAAGCGAGGCTATTCCGACGCCTCTGAATCACTTAAAAGAAAAAACTAAGTGCCAGTCATCGACTCACAACACGCGGATGAAGATCCCCTTTTCCAAGGGGATGACGGGTTGTATTTGTCATATGGAGTAACGCGCCAAAATCTGTTGTGCGTATTCAGACCCAATCACGGATATAGAGCTCTTAAGTTATCACTTTAACCCCATCCCAATTAGGCCGTCATCCTTGCGAAAACAAGGATCTCACAAAACGCGTGACTCACTTAAATAAAAACTAAGGGTTAGGAATCGGCTCACAACGCGCGGATGAAGATCCCCTTTTCCAAGGGGATGACGAGTTATGTTGTGTTTGTCATATGGAGCAACGCGTCAATACCTGTTGGATGACGATGATTTTGACTTATGGGGGCGGTCACATGCCAAACACGAATATTGATAACCTTTTGGTTACCCTTCCATCCTTACACTTCTTCGATAACGACAATCATTAAGCTCAATCAGGAGAAGAGATGAAACTATTCGCATCGCTACTAACCACCATGCTCATCGCAGGTACTATTTGGGGGGCGGTACTTATGCAACCCGTAATGGCCGAAAGCTCATCAAAGACAAAAACGTCAAAAAACGCAGAAAAAACAACTACTATTCAACAGGTTAATAAAAAATCATCGACTAACAACAAAACGTATATCCATAGTGTCGTCACCAAGAATATCTCATTAGATGCCAATGCCGTCGCTGCACTTTGGGTTGAGTTTGAAGATAAGATCACGAAGCAAGAGAACCTACCTGAGACACTTGATCGCCTTGTGGTGATCTATCAGAACATGAGTGACAATTTTAGTCATGCCACCGTCAGCATTGGTTTTCCCGTCGAGGCGAGCACTCAGAAAGACGGCTATATTGAACTTATCTCCAGTGCACAAGGGCAACAGTTATTGTAAAGCGATCGAACCACTTAAGATGAGCTTCTATGGCGAAACGACCGTGTTAATCGCGCGTGACAAAGCGTTGCTGAATGCGGCAGCGAAAGCAGGATTCAAAGCCGTGCTGTTAGGGATAGAAACCCCATCAGAAGAAGCTCTGAAAGCGCAGAAAAAAGGGTTTGTGAAGCCATCAAAAATGAAAGAGCACATTGCTGAAATAAAGCGTCATGGCATCGAAGTGTGGGGAGACTTTTTGTTCGGCTTTGATGAACACGACGCGTCAATATTTGAGCAAACCCAATCGTTTGTTAAAGAGATTAAGGTTGATAAGGTGATCCCGCACTATATGATCCCGTTCCCGGGTTCAGAGACGTTTAATCAACTTGATCAAGAAGGACGTATTCTGACCACAGACTGGTCAAAATACGATGGCAGCCATCCTGTGTATCAACCTAAACATATGACGGTGAATGAGCTTGAAGACGGCATCGCTTGGATTTGGAGCAAAAATGCCAGCTTGAAAGAAAAGATGGCAGCATGGTTTGGGTAAACATACCAACAAGTTTTAATCGTTACGTTCAGAACGATTTTCAGCCACGATGTCTGAATCTTTCTGAGCGTAAAAATCGACTCTAAAACTCGTGTCATCAGACATAAATTCCACTTTATGCCAATACTCAGGTGGCGAGATAGCGAATCCAGCTTGCTCAATGATTATTTCTTGTTCCACTTCACCACGCCTTTCAGTAAAGCCGTAAAACTTTAAGGAACCGCTAATCACGTTAATTTTTCCATAAACGCCCGCACGAGTATTATGCAAATGCAGGAACATTTTAGGGATGTTATCAGGCGTAAACACTGGCGTTGATTTATAGTTCACAAAGTCTGTTGGGATGACGGGCATAAATAGCTCACTTCTTAAATATACGTAACTGACCATTGATTACTATTAATATAGACCTGTAATAAGTAAGCACAAGCGAGGTCTTCGACTGCCGCCGCTAGCGTGGTATTACAATTACGCTCAACGGGTACATTCGTTGTCTGTACCAAACCGCGAACCATGAAGACAAAGCGCATGCTGCTGTTATTGCACACACTCACTTTGCTCTTTTGATTCTGCTAGACGTTGGCTGTATACCGCATAATCGTTATGACCCCGATGTCACTTTACTGTTTTCCGACCATTTATCCCTTTCCATTAATCTATTTCTTCGCTTTCTAAGTACAAGTTATTAATAATTCGATGTAAATCGCTCTCTTTATCGGATTGTTGTCTACAGTTTTATGGGGCTTACTATTGCGGTAGTGACGAATAAAAGACACTTTTTAATTGCAGGGAAAAGAAATGAAAAGTCCAATTGTCACACTCGAGCATGCCAGCAAAAGCTTTGTTGATGGCAAGGAAACCCATCGGGTATTGGAAGGTGTCGACTTCACTCTTACCACAGGCGCTAGTGTCGCTTTGACCGGCGCCAGTGGCAGCGGTAAAAGCACGCTACTCAATATCATCGCGGGGTTTGAACCACTTTCAGATGGTGAGTTGTGGTTAGATGGCGATCACTCTGCAGGCTGGAAAGATCCTCAATGGAGCCGCTTCCGCTATCAAAAGCTGGGCGTTATCTTCCAACAATTCAATTTATTGACGCCACTCAACGTTAAACAAAATATCGCCTTCCCCTTGCACTTAAACCAACAGGCATGGTGCGATTGGTGTGATTACTTGGTGGAAGCGTTAGGCATCAGTCAATTGCTTAATCGACATGTTTCTGCCCTTTCCGGTGGCCAGCAGCAACGGGTTGCGATCGCTCGAGCGTTAGCCCACAGGCCTAAATTACTGCTTGCCGATGAGCCCACAGGAAACCTAGACCAAAAAGCAGGATTAGAGGTGATGAAACTACTGAGCGAAATCACAACGCAAGGTAATACGGCCGTACTTTTGGTCACGCACAGTGCCGAGTGCGCCAAATTTATGCAGACACAACTCGTATTAGATAATGGCCGCTTGACTAACGCGTGCTTAAATAACGCTTACTTAGATAACGCTCGCTCGAACGCCGCTCAACAACAAAATCATGACACCAAGCAGCAAAACCTCGAGCAACGCCATGAAGCCAAATAAACGCTCCCACACCAAAATCGCGCTACATTTATTTGCTGCGCACTACCGTCAATCGCCATTGCAAGCCGCCGCGATTCTGGTTGGGATCGTGCTTGCCGTGACCTTGTTTGTCGCCGTACAAGCCATCAATCTCAATGCCAAGCGCAGCTATGCCGAATCCACCGAGCAACTCAGCGCACAAGCACAGTACATGATCATTCCACCAGCCGGACAGAACTACTTACCAGAGTCACTCTATTTCAGCCTAAGACAAAATGGACTGAGCGCAGCGCTTCCGGTGATTGAAGGGCGAGTAAGAGATGAGCAAGGTCGCCGCTGGTCCGTGCAAGGCAGTGATCTAATCGCCGCGATCTCTTCACGATCTCGCGATTCGGCGACCGATAAGAAACACAACGATCAACGTATATCTTTGTTCAATAACGCCTTACCTCTGCCCCAACTTTTAGCCAGCGAGCCTATTGTTATGATGAGCGAATCACAACACCAAAGCTTGAATGAAGTCGGCACGCTAACTCTGGATGACATCAGCTCCAAGGTCGTGGTATTGCCCGATGAGTGGCAATTGGGGAGTCGAATGTTAATGGACATTGGTTTTGCCCAGCAGCTTCTGGGCAAGCAAGGGCAGCTTAGCTATATCGCGGTTTTTAATACTAATAACGACCCAAAACATCAATGGCAAAACCTAGTAGGCAAACAAGGGCAATGGATAACCAATAACCAAGGCACCGATCTCGGCTCTATTACCGATAGTTTTCACCTTAACTTAACCGCGATGAGTTTATTGGCTTTTTTAGTGGGCTTGTTCATCGCTTACAACGGGGTGAAATACAGTTTGCTCAAACGCAACCGGCTATTAGTGCAAATTCAGCAAGCCGGTATTGCGCCGAGCATCGTATTGTCAGCCCTGTTGATCGAGCTTACTATTCTGGTCATATTTGGCGCTTCGCTTGGTTTCATTCTGGGCATTCAGTTAAGCCATTGGCTGCACCCCACCGTGGCGATAACCCTTGAACAGCTTTATGGCGCAACGCTGCTTCCCGGCACTTGGCAATGGTCATGGTTGATACAAGCCTTATTGCTCACGCTGGCTGCAACACTTGTCGCTTGCTGGCAGCACTTTAAGGAGCGGGTACGTCAACCACTCGCGTCTCATGGTGGTTTTTACCAAGCACCAGACACATCAAACGAAAACCAGTTATTCGTTATCGGTATCGTCCTAACCTCGCTTGCGTTAGCAGGGTTATGGTTGAGCGAACATCATCGCTTCACCATGGCATGGCTCGGTGTGCTAGTCATATCGATTCCTTTGTATCTGCCCAAAACACTCAGTGTATTAGCCCATTGGAGCGAGAAGCGCACCAAGTCGGGTTTGATGCAATATCTGTTTGCCGAGCTGCGGGAGCTCATTGCTCCCCTCTCTCTTGCCATGATGGCATTGCTTCTTGCCGTGACGGCCAACATAGGGATGAATACCTTGGTTGGCAGCTTTGAATTCACTCTAAAACAGTGGCTTGAACAGCGCTTACATGCTGACATTTACGTCAGCCCCGCCCAAGGCGAAATCGCGAACGTGGAACATGCGCTAGAACAGTTCGATAACGTTGAAACCATCTACAAGCAATATTACGTCGACGACAACCTGCAAGGTTTGCCTATTTTACTCGGTACGAAAGACCGAGACACGTTAGAGCAAACCATGGTGTTCAAGTCGCAGCTGGATAACTTTTGGCCGCGCTTTTACCAAGGCGAGTTGGTCGCGATCAGCGAACCCACAGCGGTAAAGCTCGGCTTATTACTCGATAGCACACTCACACTAGACGCGATCCAAGACAAAACACTAAAGGTTGGTGCTATTTTTCACGATTACGGCTCCCCAAATGGTGAAGTCTTACTTGCGCCTAACCTATGGCTTGAGAGCGGTTTTACTGACTTACCGACAAGCCTGGGTATTAAAGTCGCTGGCGACCCACAAGTGGTATACGAGCAACTGCGCCAGAAACTGAATTTGCACCACAGCCAGCTTTACGATCAAACACAAATCAAGTCCATTGCGTTAGATATCTTCTCGCAAACTTTTGCCATTACGCGGGCGCTCAATGGCGTCACCTTAATGGTGGCCGTTGTGGGGTTGTTTTGTGCTTGTTTTATGTTGCTCGAAGCACGCAAAGCTGCCATAGCAAGGCTGTACGCGCTTGGTGTCAGTCGTCAAAGATTGATGGCTATGGTCGTGGGGCAAATCGTTGCACTCGTTTGTTTCACATTGGTTATCGCCTTGCCGCTCGGCGCCATCGTCGGCTATGTCCTGACAGACATGGTTACCCTGCGCGCCTTTGGTTGGAGCTTAAATTACGTATGGAACTGGGGGGATGCATTGGTTATCGCAACCATCACCATTCTAGTCGCAGTGATAGCAACCTTAGTTCCACTATGGCGCTTGGTGAACAAGCCCGTGGTCTCCAGTTTGCAAAGTGAGGTGTTGTGATGAATCAACTCACTAGAATTTTCGCATTTACTCTTAGCACCTTATCCCTCATAGGCTGTGAAGAGTCGCAACCACAAAATATGGGTGCTATTCTCGGCGAAAATGCAACACAAGCCGACAACTCGCCATTTACTGAAGTGGTAAAAGGCATCGATATCACCTTCCCTTCCGACCATCAAGCGCACCCTAATTTTCGGCACGAGTGGTGGTACTTAACCGCAAACTTAACCGACGAAAACGGCCGCGCTTTAGGAGTGCAATGGACACAATTTCGTTTCGCGGCGGCACCACATAAAAGTGACACCAATAAAACCGCCTGGTACAGCCAACAAATCTACATGGCACATAGCGCCGTCACAACGAAGGACACACACTATGCCGATGAAAAGTGGTCTCGTGGGCAAGCGGAGTTTGCTGGTGTGGACGCGTCACCATTTCGTGTTTATCTCGATGATTGGCAGTGGGCATCTTCTACCGATGACCTCTTCCCAGCCACATTGAATGCAAAATCAGATCAATTTGGTTACTCGCTCAAGCTAACCTCTGCTGCACCCTACCAAAAACAAGGCGATCAAGGCTACAGCACCAAGAGTCTCGATGGACGGGTTGCCTCGTATTACTACAGTCAGCCGTTCATTAATGTCTCAGGCGAGGTCACGATTGATGGAAAAACCCATCAGGTATCAGGCAAAGGTTGGATAGACAGAGAGTGGAGTTCGCAGTTCTTGCTCGACTCACAACAAGGCTGGGATTGGTTTGCGCTAAGGTTGAGTGATGCCACCAGCTTGGTCGTGTTTCAGCTTCGACATTCAACCACTGGGGAAACAAGTTATTCCCACGCGAAGTTAATGCAGCAAGATGGCTCTGGTATCACTATCGACCAACAAGACATCCGTTTAATCGCCCTCAAGCAAACAGAAATCGACGGGCGTGATTATCCAACCAAGTGGCAAGTTTCTATTCCATCGCAACAGATTGAGCTGACCGTTTCAGCGCTTAATCCAAACGCCAAAATGCCACTGTCTGTGCCGTATTGGGAGGGCCCTATCACAATTGAAGGATCCCATTCCGGCTCCGGCTATATGGAGCTGACGGGTTACTAATCCGGTGGTGGTCTATGGTAACGAAAACATACCGAGACACGTCGTTTTTTGAAAGCCCTGAACCACGACTTGCAGCCGCAATAAAAACGGTGTTCATCACTCTGCCTCCAAGTTACCGATATAGATTAATATAATGAACGCGATTATGTTGGCCAATGAAACAACATTGGCCAACATTGCGGGGGCTGATTTACGGAGGCGTTATTTATGCTGCCTCAAGCACTTCATTTTTGGTTTCATTACGAGTATCCAATTTGCCACTATAACGGGTTAGTGCCAACGCAATGAGAACAATGACGGCCCCTACCCATGGGGTGTGCATCAATCCCGCTTTCGTCACGATCAAGCCACCACCCCAAGAGCCTAGCGCTATGCCTACATTAAAAGCGGCGATGTTAAGTCCAGACGCTACATCGACCGCATCTGGCGTGTATTTCTCTGCCAAATTAACAACATAAACTTGCAACCCAGGGACATTACCAAAGGCAAAGGCCCCCCAAACCAAGATGGTTGCCACTGCCGCTATAGGGTGCACGGCCGTAAAATTAAACAAGACTAAGATAGCCGCTAAACCTGAAAATATAACGGTCAGCGCTTTGATGGGCCCCATCTTATCGGCCATTTTTCCGCCCCAGATGTTACCAACCGCGACAGAAACACCGTACACCAACATGATTAAACTGATAGCACTCGAGTTGAATCCTGACACCTGTTCTAAAATCGGAGCAAGGAAGGTAAATGCGGTAAACGTACCGCCGTAACCTAACGCTGTGATGGCATAGACTAAAAGTAATCGTGGCTGAGTGAGTACTTTCAGTTGCGAAGATAGCTTTGCCGCAGGTGGTTGCTTAAGGTTGCTTGGCACTAAGAAAGCACTACCAATTAATGCGATTAACCCCAAAACGGCAACGATAAGAAACGTGGACTGCCAACCAAAAGCTTGGCCGATATAAGTACCCAGTGGAACACCAGTAACGAGTGCTACCGTTAAACCCGTAAACATAATGGCAATGGCACTGGCTGCCTTTTCTTTAGAAACTAACCCTGTGGCAATGGTCGAACCAATGGAGAAGAACACGCCATGCGCGAGACCGGTCAATATACGGGCAAGCACCAATGTGTTGTACCCTGGAGCTTGCCAAGCCAGTACGTTACCGGCAACAAAGAGAGTCATAACGGTGAGTAGTACGTGTTTGCGATTCCAATTACCGGTCAGCGCCGTTAAAACAGGAGCGCCAATAGCAACACCAAGGGCGTAAAGGCTAACTAAAAGTCCGGCTGATGGTAAAGAGACACTTAAATCATTTGCCATTGTTGGCAGTAACCCAACAATAACAAACTCTGTGGTTCCGATCGCAAAGGCGCTGAGCGTCAGTGCAAGAAGTGCTAAGGGCATAATGTACTCACTTATGTTTGTTTCGTGATAGATGGCGGGCATAAGGTGGGATGACTGCGCCTAATGCCCCGCTCTGTTTCGATGGCAGCATTATGCTTGGATGATTAATTGAGAAAAATAGAGGTTTTAGCAAATAATATTTGTTATAAATGCAATAAATGACTCTATTGAAATATGAGGAAGTGACATGCGGACGCGTTCTGACGATCTGGAGATATTATTGACGGTAGTCGATAGCGGCGGTTTTACAGCAGCAGCAGAGGCACTAGATATTCAAGTCGCTCGTGTATCAAGAGCGGTGAGCAAGGTAGAAAAACAACTGGGTGTATCGATACTTAACCGCACTACGCGACGAGTTGAGTTGACGGATGAAGGGCGTCAATTTATCGAGTCGGTTCGTGTTGGGTTAGCCCAGATCCAACTCGCAGAAGAAGACATCATCACGAGGGGCGAGTTACCCTCAGGACGTTTACGTGTGGATGCGGCGAGCCCATTTGTGTTCCATCAACTTATCCCTCTTGTTCAAGCATTTAGTCAAGAATACCCAAATATCGAATTAGAACTGACTTCAAACGAAGGCTTTGTTGATTTACTGGAAAAGAAAACGGATTTGGCCATTCGAATTGGCCAGTTAACGGATTCAACACTTCACGCAAGGCCGTTAGGTCGGAGCTTGTTGTACATCGTGGCCGCTCCAGAATATTTATCAAAACGTGGATTTCCGCAAAGGCCACGTGATCTTGTTTCACATGATACGATAGGATTTACAGGCCCTAAGATCCTCAATCACTGGCCCTTGAAAGGTTTTGAGTCTTTAAGTCCGACTCTCACATCGAGTAATGGTGAAACGGTTAGACAACTCGCGTTGACCGGAAATGGTATCGCTTGTTTATCTGGTTTTATGGTCAAAAAAGATATTGACGAAGGCCGTTTAGTTCCGCTGTTAGAGAGTGATAAATTGCCAAGCACTGGCAGAGAGCAGATCAATGCCGTGTTCTACAAATCATCGTCTGTTGCCAAACGTATTTCAGCGTTTATCGACTTTATCCAACCAAAATTAGATCTTTAGATGAGCGGCATAGGGTATTTAGACTCTGCTCATCCGCGCTAAACCTTTTTCTACTTCTACTTTCTACTTTCTACTTTCTACTTTCTACTAATTTTAAACCCTTTAATTTCAGATAGTTAAATCAATGGGTTTTCTCTATTTTATTAATAGACCATATCGTCGAGTAATCCCGCTTAATATCACCTATTGTTTCATTTCATCACTTATGAATTTGCTCGTGTTGTCTCAAGTAAGCAGAATTGGAGCAGATCGAAGTTGGTTAATTATTCATCGTAAATGTGGTTTCAATTGTGAAACACATTGCTGACACGGAATGGAGCAAGTCATGAAAGACCAATCTACTCATGGTGCTGGAAAGTGCCCAATTATGCATGGCGGAGTGACCGACTCTTCCAACTCTAATGTCGCTTGGTGGCCTAAAGCGTTAAATCTCGATATTTTGCATCAACACGATAGTAAGACAAATCCAATGGGGCCTGACTTCAATTATCGCGATGAGCTGAAAACCCTCGATG
Source organism: Vibrio sp. 10N.286.49.B1 (assembly GCF_002873335.1). GTDB lineage: Bacteria > Pseudomonadota > Gammaproteobacteria > Enterobacterales > Vibrionaceae > Vibrio. The sequence goes on from NZ_MCUW01000089.1 coordinate 287,457, forward strand.
TCGACGCTTTAAAACAAGACCTCAAAGCGTTAATGACCGACAGCCAAGAATGGTGGCCGGCTGACTGGGGGCACTATGGCGGATTAATGATTCGAATGGCATGGCATTCGGCGGGGACTTATCGTATCGCCGATGGTCGCGGTGGGGCTTCGACGGGTAGTCAACGCTTTGCTCCTCTTAACTCTTGGCCTGACAATGTCAACTTAGACAAAGCGCGTCGTATCCTTTGGCCAATAAAGCGTAAATATGGCAACAAAATTAGCTGGGCTGATCTCATGATATTAGCTGGCAACATGGCTTATGAATCGATGGGGCTGAAAACGTTCGGCTTTGCATTTGGTCGAGAAGATATTTGGCACCCAGAAAAAGATATTTACTGGGGTTCAGAAACAGAATGGTTAGCACCAAGCGGTGGAGAAAATAGCCGTTATTCTGGTGAACGAGACCTAGAAAACCCATTGGCAGCGGTCATGATGGGGCTAATCTATGTTAACCCTGAAGGTGTCGATGGTCATCCTGATCCGTTGAAAACAGCCCAAGATATGCGCGTGACATTTGCTCGTATGGCGATGGATGACGAAGAAACGGTTGCCTTAACCGCAGGCGGTCATACGGTTGGTAAAGCACACGGTAATGGTGACGCAAGCCAATTAGGTGCCGATCCAGAAGGTGCCAACCTTGAAGAGCAAGGCATGGGTTGGATGAACAACAACTCGAGAGGCATTGGCCGCGATACCGTATCGAGTGGTATTGAGGGGGCTTGGACGACCAATCCAACGCAATGGGATAACGGATTCTTTAAATTACTATTTAAATACGATTGGGTATTAACGAAAAGCCCTGCGGGTGCTTGGCAATGGGAACCTGTCGACATTGCTGAAGAAGATAAACCTGTCGATGTAGAAGACCCATCGATTCGCTATAACCCAATGATGACAGATGCCGATATGGCTCTGAAAATCGACCCTACCTATCGCAAAATCTCAGAGAAATTCCATAACGATCCTGCCTATTTCTCGGATGTATTTGCTCGCGCTTGGTTTAAATTGACCCACAGAGATCTCGGACCAAAATCTCGCTATGTTGGCCCAGATGCACCGACTGAAGCGTTAATTTGGCAAGACCCAGTCCCAGCTGGGAAGTTAAACCAGGACGTAAGCGCGGCTAAAGCGGCTATCGAAGCGACGGATCTAACAGTAAGTGAACTAGTCAATACCGCTTGGGACAGCGCACGTACGTTTCGTGGCTCCGACAATCGCGGCGGTGCAAACGGCGCTCGCATTCGACTTGCCCCTCAGAATCAATGGGAAGGCAACGAACCTGAGCGTCTAGCGAAAGTGTTATCTGTTTTAGAAACCATTAGTCAGCAGTTCGATATCAGTATCGCTGATGTCATCGTTTTAGCGGGCAATGTTGGGGTTGAAAAGGCAATCAAAACCGCTGGCTTTGACGTGGCCGTTCCATTCGCGTCAGGACGCGGTGATGCCACAGCCGATGCCACAGATGCGGCATCATTTGATGTGCTAGAACCGTTGGCGGATGGCTTCCGTAACTGGCAGAAGAAAAACTATGTGGTAAGTCCTGAAGAACTGCTCTTAGATAGAGCGCAATTGATGGGGCTCACCGCCGCTGAGATGACGGTACTTGTTGGGGGTATGCGCGTGATAGGCACAAACCACGCGAATACAGGTCACGGTGTGTTCACTGACAGAGTGGGTGCATTGACGAATGATTTCTTCGTTAATCTGACAGATATGAGATACACCTGGGTGCCGAAAGGCCGCAATTTGTACCACATTGATGACCGTGCTAGTGGAGAAACAAAATGGACGGCTACTCGCGTTGACCTCGTGTTTGGTTCGAACTCTATTTTACGTTCTTACGCAGAGGTGTACGCTCAAGATGATAACCAAGAAAAGTTCATCAAAGACTTTGTTGCAGCATGGGTGAAAATCATGAACGCTGACAGGTTTGATTTAGTTTAAAACCGAAGCGCTAAAGATAAACAACCGGTCACTCTTATGACGGTAATTCCGATAGTTTAACAAAACTGAACGACCTAGCCGTTAGCTGATAATCCCCGCCAACAACGTTGGTGGGAATTTTTATTTGTGTACTAGCGTTAACAGTGGCGTACAAGTTGCGAAGCATCCATGTCACACGTCTAAACGGATGGCTTCACAGCCCTGACTCATTTTCGGTGCGTAAGCCATCAACCAAGTAAGCAAGCAATCAACCAAGTACGCAATCAATCAAGCAAAAAAAAGCCTCCTACTCAATGAGCGGGAGGCTGTGTTTTTATAAGATAAGATTAATCTTTGTATTGATCGTGAGACACGTCTAGCTGGTAGAACGTCGCTTGTGAGTAGTCGTCTAGATCACCGCTGATGTTTTGGTTATAAACACCGGCTTTGAAGTACATGTACTTGCCGCCTGCATCGTAGCCGCTTTCGCTCATATCAACCACTTGTACAACGTCGTCTTTGCCTTCACGCATTAGCGTAACGGTCATCGTGTTGCCTTTAACGTCAATGCGGTAGCTGAACACTTCACCAAGCGCGATACCATCGTCACCCACTTCAGCAGTCATGTCGCCCACTAGAGGATAGAAATCCTCTTTTGTTGCGTCTTGGCTTTCATGTGCAAAGTAAACTGCACCTGTTGCTTGGTTTGGCAGCTTACGGTAGTACAAACGAATTGGCTCATCGTTTTGGTCGTGAATCTGACCGATGATAAAGCGACCTACTTCATTCGCGTTACCTGTTGTTGTTGCGTGGTCGATTTTCAATGTTGCTTCTAAAACGCCATCAATGCCAGCCGCCGCTTCTAAATCCGCTTTAGGTGCGCTTGAGAATACCCAGTTGTTCTTGTTCACACCTTTTGTGCTAATAGACTGGTCGCCACGACGCATCATTTCACGAAGCTCGGTACGCGCGTACTTAGTGTTTTTAGATGTACGCACACCTTTCACATAAGCCTTGAAGACTAAGCCACCATCGTCAGCAGTGTAGAAGATTTCTGGATGTTGGTAACCGTTTGCAAGGTTCCACTCAGACACATCATCAGGCTTGCCATTTTTGTCATGGTCAAATGGTTGAGATAGGTACCAGTGAGTCATATCAAAGTTTTCGCTAGGTGCATTACCTGCTACCGGTGTTGCTGGTAAACCTGTTGGTACTGGTAGCGCACTGCGTGTGTCACATTTTACTGTCGTATCACAAGGGTAGACTGCGGCTACGCCGAAGTTACCTGAACGAAGATCTTTACGTGCGTCCTTGCGCGCTTTTTCTGCCGCTTTCATATCAGCGATCATTACTGCTTCAGCAGCGACAACTGCTGGAGTAATGATATGGCTAGCAGGACAAGCGTTAACGTTACAGTTAACCGCCGCTAACTCAGTCAAACTATTCCAACCGCTTTTGGTATTGCCGTGACCAACGTATCTCACGTAACGTGCTTTAACCGCAGGCTCAAACTGGAAACGCTCTAGACCGATCGCTTTACCTGAGCTCATTTGATTCTCAAGTACTGTTGTCCAATTTTCACCATCAACACTGACTTGAATATCGAATATAGACTGACGCTCATTACCTTTACTGAATGCTGCCTGAACCGCGTCAAACTCTTGCACTGAACCATAGTCCAGCATTGCCCACTCGCCGTCACCCGCTGATGACCAACGTGTTGTTAGATCTTGGTCAAACAGACGATCTGGACCGTTGCCGTCATGGCTGCTTGCCGTAAGAGCAACAGGCGTCAGGAGAGCTACACCCGTTTCTTTGTTATTCGGAAATTCAGAGGTAGGTGTGCTGGTACTCGCACAACCAACAGCAAGTAATACAGAAGAGGCAATCAAGGTTTTTACAATAGTTCGTTTCATATTAAATCCATTATTATATTACAAAGACAGCGTTTGTAAGTGAAAGCAAAGTCCGCAAACAGGCGTTGTTTGGTACTTCATCTTCGAGTGTCTGCGATAATGCAAAATATTACATAATGTAATAATACAAATAAAACATTTAATTGAATAAATGAGACTGGTGACACTTTCTGCTTTGCCCATACTTTAACTCGATCACATTTCTTATTGATAAAAAAAAAGATAGGCAAATTGAAAATCAACGCACTGAAAGACTGTAAGCGATTGATAAAAATAGAAATATCAATCACTTACAGTACTAGTTAACCAAGCAAGCATTTCTACTGCCCTAAATGAAGCCGATTGTTTGTTGAACAAGTCGTATTAGTCGAGTTCTTAGGAGGTGAATAACCACATCTCTAATAGTCTCTCCCAACATTTTTAGCGCACTTTTCCTTTACATCACTCACCAAGAAATCTTTTAACTCAATATATTTTCTAACTCAGTGCTTGAGTTTTTGATCAGCGAAAGATCTGCTTTATAGTGATGCTAACTTGTTTTTGAGTCTGTATAACCCTTCCACAAAGTAGTAATCTCCGTAGATAAGTGAACAATCGATACCGAGTCCTTTAGGATAGTTAAAGGTACCTCCAACCAAAACACCTTGCTTGCTATCATCGTTATAGGTTCCATAGTTTTGATAAAGACTATTTAGCATATCATTTGCTGCAACAAGATAACGCTCACGCAGATCTGCTGTTGGCGCTAAATCTGAAAGTAGTAAAAGCCCACTAGCGGCACAAGCCCCAGCTGAAGTATCTCGGGGGGTGTCTGTCTTAATAGGAGCTCTGAAATCCCAATATGGCACTGAATCTTCGGCTAAATTTTCGATAAAGAAGTCCGCGGTTTTCATTGCGGCTTCCAAATAGCGTTCTTCTTTTGTGTATTGATAGCTCAATGCAAAACCGTGGACTGCCCAAGAAGCTCCGCGACTCCATGCGGAATCCTGATTGTAGCCTTGCCCGCCGTGATACTGTTTGACCTCGCCCGAAAAGCAATCGAACTCGACCATATGTCTGACCGAGCCATCTTCACGAATAAATTCTTTTAGTACCGTGTCGGCATGTGCCATAGCAATGAGCTTGAATCTGGGTGCATCCAACTGTTCAGCGGCCCAATATAAAATGGGTAAGTTCATCATACTATCGATGATACTTAATCCTTTTGGGTCAGCATCATTCACATCGTTTTTATTCCATGCTGTTAGAAATCGGCCATTGATATTAAAACGACTCGCTAGGTGACTCGCCGCTCTTAACGCACGTGTTTTGGATTTTTCATTTCCAAGCAGTTCGTAGTGCTTGATTGAGGTTAATTGCCACATAAACCCTACATCATGATGAATATCGACGAACTCATCTAATGGGCCATCCATGGTCAATTCACGGTCTATTGCGATGTCCTTAAATGGAGAGTAGTTTTCTTTTTCATATAATAACCACAACAACCCAGGCCAAAATCCAACTACCCAGGCCCACGGTCTATCCGTATCACTGTAAATACCATTAGATGTCATAGATGGAAAACAAGCGGACATCTCTTCGCTAGTTGACTTCACTTTCTCAAACGTATCAGTCCAAGCTTGCTCAACCCACAAAATATTCTTTTTCATTTGATACCTTTAATATAAAAATTATATGACCTTTAAGCCCGAGTAAACCGCCCCTATCCCCGCGACAAGGCACAAGCTTAGAGAGAGGTTACGCACGAGTTTTTTAGAAAGTCGATGTAAGACACTTATTGCTAATTTATGACCCGCATAACCAGCAGGTACCAAAGGAAGTGCTAACAATAGATGTTTGATACTCATATAGCCAATTGGGATCTGAATGAGCAGAGATAAGGTAGAGCTCATTAAAAAGAATGCCGCTAGATTGGCACGGATTTGCTCTACTTTTTGATGTTGCAACAACAAAGCCATTGGTGGACCACCAATGCCTGAACTCGTACCTAAAAACCCAGAAAAGAAGCCAGCAAGCATCAAACGCCTAGGCGTTACCTCCATTTTAATCGGAAGTAAGCTTGTACCGACAGCAATAAGGACAGTGGTCCCAAGCAACACCGATAGCTGACCAACATCGATGAAGTAAAGAATCGCCGCCCCCGCACACGTACCAGGAATTAGACCTAAAATGCCTTTCATGAGGCCATGTAAAGATATTTGTGTCCGATATTTATACGTATTAAGAAGCGCTATAAAAAAGCCAACGATAATGATAGGGCCTGGGATGTATTCTGGTGACAAATACAACAACAGAGGTGATGCCACAATGGCCATGCCAAACCCGGTGGCAGTTTGGATAAATGCACCGATAAATATCAGGGACATAGCGAGTAGTACTGTAATATCCATCAAACTTTATAACCCCGTATTCCGAATAGCATATCTCAAATCGCCAATAATTATCCTTTTATTGAAAGGCACAGTCAAATAAAACGAAACATCGTTTTACAATCGAAATTAACTACAAAAAAAACAACAAACCTTAAGACATTAACACGTTGAATAATCAAAGTTTAATAGGATAAAGACGATAACTTACATAACATGACGCGCACGGCGCTGGGTTTCAACGTGGTGAACTCAAAGGAGGTAATGCGAAAGATTACCCCAATGGGCACGGCCCCCAAGGTGATGTAATTTGCATTGAGAACTATGTTCGTGCAGTTCGAGATCGCCCTTAATTAGGGTTGAAAGGATAAAACTTTATCGAGATGATCTGTTCAATCTGAAATAACGAAATCAGACAGGGAACGAATGGCATCACCCTCCCTATCTTTTTCGAAGCTCTAATCACTAAATCCAAAGCAGTGATTTAAGCAATATTTGACAAAGGCACCAACGGCAGTTCAACACGAAGCTTGGTCTGCGAATCAAAAAGAAAAGCATCGTTCAGGTTAAAGCCGACATCAATCGTTTGCCCTTCCTTGAGTTGATATTTTCGGTCAATGCTCAATAAGAATTTCTGTCCTCCAGAAAGACAGTGAACAATTCGATTACTGCCTGTCGTTTCGACCAGATCTACGTTGGCCTTCCACTGGATCTCTTTGTGAGTGCTCTCTTCTAATATACTCATCTTATCGGGCCTAATACCTAGCAAGTAGTCGCCTCGCTCCTCTGCACTCGCTGATACTTCCCATGAGATATCTGGCCCAATTATGGTGGCGGTTTTGTGCGATACCGTTAATGGCAATATATTGGTCGGAGGGTTACCGATAAATGAAGCAACAAATACATTCGCTGGATTGTCGTAAATCTCTTCAGGGCTAGCAAACTGCTGAAGCACACCGTCTTTCATCACAGCAATTTTATCGGCTAGTGTTAATGCTTCTATCTGATCATGCGTGACATAAACCGTCGTGTTGCCAAGCTTACGGTGCAGCTGCTTAATTTGGGCACGCATTGAGTTTCGCAATTCAGCATCAAGGTTCGATAACGGCTCATCCATTAAGTAGATACCTGCGTCACGTGCAATGGCGCGTCCCATTGCAACCCGTTGACGTTGACCGCCAGACAAGAGTCCTGGCTTCTTATCTAAATGTTCAGATAGGCGTAATGATTTGGCGACCTCTTCAGCACGGCGATAACGAGTGGGCTTATCAACACCTCTCAATTCGAGGCTAAAAGCTATATTGTCCCGTACCGTTAGATGCGGATACAACGCATAATTTTGGAAGACAAATGCTAGATCGCGATCTTGCGGGGATACGTGATTCACTCGATTGTGGTTGATCAGAAGGTCACCACGAGTGATGTGCTCTAAACCTGCAATCATTCGCAATAAGGTAGATTTCCCACAGCCTGAGGGACCAACGATAACGATGAACTCACCGCTTTGGATCTCTAAGCTCACATCATGTATTACTTGGTTATCTTCAGAATAAGTCTTATCTATATTATTTAGCGTGATAGCCGTCATTATTGAGTCCTCAACATAAATTCGTCGCGCAGAGTTAATGCTAGATCTGGTCTATCGGTCGTGAAGGCATACACGCCGAATTCAAGTGCTTTATTAATATCAGCCTTTTTATGAGCTCCATAGCAACCATATTCCAGATTCTTCGCTTTAACTGCATTTTGAGTTCGATGCATCAGCTGACTAACGTGAACCGATATTTCATTCGCCTTTATTTCTTTCGCTATCTTCGCTACTTGTTCTGCCCCCAAAAGGCTTGGCATATTGCGAGCAACTAGCCAGATCGTAAATATCTCAGGGGCTTTTAGCGCAACGTCAGACAATACTTCGCAATTGAATGAAGAAATGATGCACTGTTCATTCATCCCTGTCTCTTCAAGAACACTTAATACTTGCTCAACGATATTTGGATAAGGAAGTTTGTCTTCATCCCCTTTGATTTCAAGTCGTAAGACTATATCGCTATTGCTATAGAGATCGCACAGCTCTTTGAGAGTCATAATTCGTTCACCACCAGAATAGTTAACACTACCCTGTGAAAGCTCTTGCCAGGTTTTAGCATTCACTGGACCTGTCATATCGGTAGTACGGTCTAAGGTGGCATCGTGATGAACGACTAAGATGCCATCTTTGGTTGGATGTACATCGAACTCTACAAGCTCAACAGGCAAATTTAAGGTGTTTTCAAATGCTCTACGGCTATTTTCGCCCCAAAGGAGAGTGCCACCGCGGTGTGATGCTATTAATGATTTAGTCATTGGATACTTCTTATTTCAGTGCGCCCATGGCGATGCCACGAACCAAATGTTTTTCGACAAGCTTAAAGCAGAGTAACGTTGGCAACATAGTGAGCGTTGCGCCTGCCATGACAAGTGGCCAGTTAACGATGCCATCATCAGCTGCGCCTGCATAAAGACGTGATAGCGCAATTTGCAAGGTACGTACTTCTTCACTATCCGTTGAAATCAACGGCCAGATATAGGAATTCCACTCTCCAAGGAAAGTAAACAGAGCCATAGCAGCAATCGCTGGACGCGCCATTGGCACGATCACTTTCCAAAGAACCTGAAGATGCGTTGCTCCATCAATCCATGCAGCCTCATCCATCGCTTTTGGGATGTTTTTGAAATATTGGCGTAGAAAGAAGGTCACAAAGCCACTCGCGATAGACGGTAGAATTAACGTCCAATAGCTATCAAGTAATCCCACTTTTGCCATATTGAGATAGTTTGGAATGAGACTGATGTGACCCGGAACCATTAATGTTGCAACCACCAGCCAAAACAGAAATTCACGTCCTTTGAATTCTATCCGGCTAAACGCATAAGCCGCACACACTGAAACCGTTAGACTTAATACCGTAACAGCGATTGAAACCACCGCAGTATTAAAAAGATACAGAGGGAAATTCATCTCAGTAAAGGCATAAGCATAGTTCTCTAACGAGAAGCGAATATCACCCGTTGTATAAGCATCAAATGGGATTAGTGATAAGAAAATCCCATACCCTATAGGGAACAAAAATAACAACGCAAATGCTGTGAGAACAACAGACGACAACGACCAACGTATTTTCTTTGGTTCAACACTAATAGTACTAACGGCCTTCATAATGAACCTTTTTACCAATGAGCTTGGATTTAACCACTGCTAAAGCCAATAGAAGAACAAACAAGATGACAGCGAGTGCTGACCCCTGCCCAATATCAAACAGTTCAAAGCCCGTACGATAAAGCAGATTTACGAGCATATCGGTCGCAAACGCTGGGCCACCGTTAGTCATCACATTAACAATAGTAAATATTTGGAACGACTCTACTACTGAGATGATCAGCAAGAAATAGGTCGTTGGCATAACCAAAGGAAAGGTCACTCTGCGAAATACATGTAATTTCTTGCCACCATCAACTTGTGAGGCTTCATATAACTCTTTTGGAATAGCCTGCAATCCAGCAACGTAAATCACCATGTCATAGCCCAATTGCTTCCAAGTATTTACAATGATGATCACCCATAACGCTAACATTGGTGATTGGAGCCAAGTAACCTTATCTACACCGAATGTCGCCAAAATGGAATTAATAAGGCCAAAGTCTGTCGCGAATATCCAACTCCAGATTACCGAGATGGCAACTGTAGAGGTCACCGAGGGTAAAAAATAAGCTCCTCGAAGGAATCGTACCAATTTGGTTTCATTGACTAAAAAGTTAGCTAAGAGCAGAGCTAACGCAAGTCGTATAGGCACTGATACGACGACAAAAATCAATGTGATTATCAGTGAGTTTCTAAACTCTTCACCTTGTAAAAGGTAGCGATAGTTATCTAAGCCTACAAAAGGCATATCGCTACTCAAGAAGTTCCACGTATGGAAGCTGTAGAAGAATGACGAGATAATCGGCCAATAGGTAAAAATGCCTATTAGAAGAATACACGGCAATACAAAAAAATAGGGGGCTAGTTTTTTCATCAATCTATTTTGAGTTAATGGAAGGCAGGTTACCCTGCCTTATAGATGCTATAGACGTGACTCTACGCGAGAGTGGAAAGCTTTCAGCGCTTCATCTGCACTTCGCATACCCAAAGCGATGGATTCCCATACCCCATTTTCTTGTGAGCGAATCCAAGCCATTGCAGGTGGACGAGCGCGTCCTTGAGCAACAGGAAGTTGGTCCATTGCCGTTGCAAATTCTTTTTGTTCCTCAAGCAAAGCAATTGAAGAATCCAGATCAAGCGCTTTTTTGTTCACTGGCATATACCCAGTATGCTGAAACCATTCTGCACTTTGATTTGCCGATGCTAGGTACTGCATGAACTGCCAAGAAGCTTTTTGTTTTTCCTCTCCAATATTGGCCAACATACCAACACCCGCACCACCAATAGGTACACGGCACTCAACCGTACAAGGCATAGGAAGAACGACTAAGTCATCCCCCAACGCTCGCTTATAGTCACCAAGGTTACCCGTACTGTCGAAATGTATCGCAACTCGGCCAGAACTAAAGTGCTGCTTCACCATTTTTTCATCAGTCACGCTCTCCGCAGAGGCAACATGATGCTTGTGGTAAAGATCTCCCATCCATTGGAAAGCATCGATGGTATTTTGGCTGTGAAGTCCTGATTCATTCGTCACTGGATCAACCCAATCACCACCATTTTGCATGACAAGTGCAAAGCGACTGAACTGTCCTGGCGCGTTTATCCCATAGATATTTTTATCGCCCAACTCTGCTTGAACTTGCTTAGCAACATCAAGAATCTGATCTAAATTTGCCATAGCCGGTACCTCTTCAATACCCGCTTTTTCAAGTAATGCTTTATTCACATACATTAGCGGCGTAGAAGAGTTAAACGGCATGACGTAATTACCTTCTTTGTAACTACCAATTTCTTTCGCAAATGGCTGAAGCTGTTCTGTGAATTCAGCATTTTCTTCATAGTAATGATTAAGATTGGTCAGTACATTGGCTTCCGCGAATACACCATATTGGGTGACCTCTAATATCGCCATATCAGGATTACGACGTGCCGGAATTGAAGCTTGCAGCTTGGTTATAATGTCCGCATATTTGCCGTTGTAAGTCGCACTGACTGCTACGCCTTCATGAGAAGCATTGAAATCGTTGATGATGCCTTGAAGGACAACTTCATCATCTCCGCTTTGGTTATGCCATAACTCAACTTGAACAGGTTTTGCTATTGCACTGGCAGCGACTAGAGAAAGTGCCACAGTAGAAAGACGCAGTTTCATGTTTCATTCCATTTATTGAAAAACTGAGAGCATGCTAAGCAGACATGATGACACTAGGGTTACAGTTTTAATTGCATTAATTGAAGATCACTGTGCAATAATTGCAAAATTTATAAGCATATGTTTTTAATGGGAAATAAACCAAACTCATGTTGCATGACATGCTATTTGGAAATCAAACGGTCATATTCTGCAACTACCCTGCAATAAACCTATGACCAAGAGCAGAACATGAATAGCACCAAACTCACCTACCAATCCAAATCAGCCGCCATTTTTGAGCAACTGTTGAGTAACGAAGCCAAGTGCTACACTAAAAAAGAGCAACGGGTTGTCGATTTTTATCTGAATGATCCAGAACATATCGACTTATCAGCTAATGCCATCGCAGAAGCGATAGAGGCTCACCCATCAACTCTTGTTCGTTTCGCTCAAAAACTTGGGTTTAAGGGGCATCCTGAGCTCAAACGTTACCTGCAGAAGAAAAACCAGAACCTTGAAGATGCCAGCGAGCGTCATCAGCATACGCAGAGTCAAATTGAAGGTGATGTATTGCAAGCAACCATCTCGCAAGAAATTGAACATCTGAAGTTGATGACGAGTACATTAACGCAAGCTCAACTCGATGAAGCTTGCCAGCTGATATTAAATGCAACGAAGGTATTTATTAACGGACAAGACAATGTCGAAGGGTTTTCTGAACACTTCTCGAGGCGACTGATGCGTTCAGGTTTTGATGCCAATACAGTTTCTCTAGATCATTCCAAATTCGCAGAACGCCTTGCTCAGTCATCTGAAGGTGACGTGCTTATTTTACTATTCAATAATACTTTGAGTAACCAAACCCTATGCCTTATCACTATTGCGCGGCATTTAAAACTTAAGATAATTGCTATCAGTGATCTAAGTGCAACAAAGTTACCTGAAAACATACACCTATTGAGAATCTATCGCGGGGAACACAAAGGAACGAAGTCTGTGAGCCCTTCTCTGGTGGTTACCAATGCGCTAATAAGAAACCTAACGGCTTTGGCCAAAGAGCAAACTATGCAAGGGTTGCAGAAATTTGAAGCAATTCGAGCCAGTGTCGATTCGCTTTGTCGATAATTCCCCTGTCGTAGAAGTATCACATGTATGAGAAGAGAACGTCGCTTACTGTTCATACACAACAAGTGACAATGCTTTACAAGCAAAATCAATCTCTTCACTAATTCCGCAATGGTTAAGTAAGAATCATAGTGATTCACGAGTTGCATTTTGCATCGCGATGTTTAAGCCTCCATCAAGCCCTACCGGAACCCAGAACTCTGCGATTTCACCTGCTGAAGTATCAATAAATGCACCTGGTATTGCATCAGAGTCTTCATTAAGAATTGTCAGCGTAAATGTTGCTCGAACAGAGGTTTCTAATGCGGTGAGTGTTACCTCACCACTATCTTGCGTAAAGTGACTATCACCCGTATAGAACATAGCGCCATCGACATTTACTCGGTAATAGACCACCGCTCCTTCCACTAGGTCTTTAACGTCCAAATTGCCACCAAAATACTGCGGAGCAAATGAATAGATAGGAATGCAGAAACTGAGATCTTGCTGGCACACCTCTGGACTGTTGTGAGCCATAGCAAGACCTAATCGCGAAAGCTTAACAATGTTTGCGTCGACGAAAAACTATAACCAACGTCCAGTACTACATGAGTTTGAGAGCCACTATATGCATCGATACAAAAGGCTGAAATCGGCGCTAGGAAATATGGTAAACCTGAGCTCTAACAGGCAGACCACATAAGCGCGCCTAGCTCGAAAAAAGAACGGGTTGTGGGCCGTGTGCTGTTCGTTCTCTACGTTGATACAGACGAACCAGTCAGCAGCACTGGCTCGTCCTTGAACCATGCAATGTTACCGACTAGTCAATGAAAACTGAGCCTTTCTCTTGATTGATTGAAACACGTTGCTTCACTCCATTTCTTACCAGTTTTAAGTTGATAACATCCGGTTGCCACTCGATATCAGCAACTCGAATCTCATCGTTTTGCGTCAAGTTATGTACCGCGACAACGTTCAAAACTGCTTCTTGGCTGCGCAAAATCGTATAGGCTAGATCACTGGTTGCCGGATTATCTGGCGCATACCCCAGCAACAGAGTTGCCGAACAATCCGTGATCACTTGTTGGTGAAACTCTGCCTGGCCCTCAATTGAATAACGTAGATCCATGAACTCCTGAAGCGGCATCTCATGGCAATTTGTCATTCTTGCTAAAGGTCCATCTAACGGGTTCTCGCAGCCTTGTGCTTGTGCCAAAGCGCTATGTTGACCTCTGATATGCCAAACTAAGTCCAGTTGTTGTTGATGTGGGTTTTGGGCTGTATTAAATTCAATCGCCACATCCCCTAGCCAGAGAATTTGACGGCGAAACACCACGTCTTTATATGCCGCTTCATCCCACTGAACAATGGTATGGCTGTCAACTTTCGGTAACTCGCCGCACCAATCTGTTTGTGTGTCTAACCATGTGTAAGCCTGATCTTTTACAAACTTATTAACTTGAGGGTTTGATGGTGGCTGGTTTTTCTGGTTCACTGCCAAGGTATTATGTGTCACTGTATTTTTATAGTAACCATAATGCAGTTCGGCTCCATAACCAGTGGTTCCCAAATCAGGCAAAATTTCTTTGCCATTGCGAGTAATAAGAATCCCCAATCGATCATAATGATCGTGTTCACCACCATAAGGTGCATGCTTCACCAAAAGCATATTGTCGTGCTCACGAGTATGCATAATAGTGATACCGGATTGTTCGGCATGAATAGACTGACACGTCAGCGGCTCAGCCACCGGTAATTCATCGACACCGTACAGCAGCGCATCGATATTATTCCGAGGCTTATCTTGATATATGTTTTGCAACGCCGATGCAAACAAAGGGTCTCGGAACTCACGATAACCAAATTCAAACAAGTGGCTGTGAGTTAGTTTCTCTTGACCAGCGATACAATCGTTTAAGCGGGGAAAGTCACCCGTATTGCTGAGCAGCTTGAGCGGGAACGCCAACATGGTATGGAAGTTTGGTACCGATTGCAGTGAATGTTCAGACTTGCATGCCATTTTTTCAAAATTCAAAAGGGCTTGTAATGCGTAGTAATGATAGTGGATTGAACCCTCAAACCATAAGCCCTCCCCCTTCACACCATTCTCTAACTGATACTTCAAGCCATAAGGGGTGTTCACCGAAAAGTCGATGAGCTTTCGGTCATCAAGTATCAAACCTATCACACCAATTGTCGCAGAAATTTTCATTTCATGGTTATGCAATTGATCCGCTCGATGTTGCATCAGGAACTCCGCACCTTCGCGCAACAAACGCTGTTCAATAAATAGCTGCTCTTCCGCACTCAACTGATCTTTAATGAAATCATAGCCTCGAGCAAAGTCGATATTACAGTTCGCTTCACAGAGAGTTTGAGCGTTTGCTTTGCCCGGACCGTTGTATGGAATACCACCGTGTTCTTCGTAGTTGGGATAGTATTCTGCATAACCTAATAAGATCTCTCGAACTTTCTCTACATATTTATTGTCTTGAGTGATCTGCCAAAGTAACCCTAGGTCATTGCACGCTTTTGAATTAAGTCCGTTAAGCCAACGCCACCACGCACCATCATAAGGTTCGCCGGTAAGCACCTCGCCATCGACAGGGCATATATGTTCGGTGGGTCGGTTTCTGTCCCAACTTAAGCGAACCCCGTGCGAAGGGCAAAAGTAATATAGATTCCATGTCGCGCGGGCATCAGGTGGAACTAACGTATCTGAAGTAAGCACGATTTGATTATCTTGGATAATCTGTTCGATGATGTCTTGATTGGCATTTTGACGAATTACCGACATTTCTTGAGAGGTAAACTGCAACATAATGGATACCTACGCTAAATCTTGATATGAATGAAAATTGAAGTATTGTTTGGCATTTTGGTAACAGATGTTCTCGACGCTTTGCTTAAGCAAAGACTCATCATTAGGTAACTCTCCCTCATCGACCCACCGACCCAGTAAATTACACAGAATGCGACGAAAATAGTCATGACGAGAGAGCGACAAAACACTGCGAGAATCGGTGAGCATTCCGACAAAGCGCCCTAAAGCACCTAAATTAGCCAAGTCTTGAAGCTGTTTTTCCATGCCAGCCTTGTGGTCGTTAAACCACCATGCTGAACCAAGCTGTACTTTACCTGGATTCGCATCACTGTCTTGGAAAGCCCCTATAATCGAACCTAGCACAGGACTATCTTTAGGGTTGAGGCTATAGATGATGGTCTGCGGTAGTTGGCAGTCTTGATCCAACATACTCAACAAATGACCTAGGTTTTCTGCAATTGGGTTGTCACTGATAACACTAAAACCCACACCACCACCGAGCTCATCAAAGCGGCGCTTGTTCACATTGGTTAAAACACCAATATGAATTTGCATCGACCAACCATGCTTGTGATAAGCCTTACCAAGCACCTCAAATACGGCTGTTTTGAACTGCGAAATTTCCTCGCGGCTAAGCGCTTCGCCGTCTTTTACCTTTGCTATCACTTGGTCAAGCACGTCAGGCTGATAATGCGAAAACTCCACAACTTTTAACCCCAAATCAGATAATCGACAGTGGCGCTGTGCAAAATAATCCACTCGAGAAGTAATGGCTTTAGCATAGCTAGCAAAATCGACCACATTGACATCCGTGAGGGCAGCCAGTGAACTCAGCGTCTTTTGAAAGCGAGTTTGATTCTCGATTTCAATAAGGCCGTCGGCGCGGAATGTAGGCAAAACCTGTACCGTAAATTCCGAGCGGCTGAGTTTCTCGTGATAGACCAAATCACTAAGTGGGTCATCAGTGGTGCACAAGGTGTCTACTCGACTCTTTTTGATAAGCGCTTGGAATCGATGAGACTCTTGCTTAAGTTTTTGATTACAATGCTGCCAGATCACCTCACAATTCTCTGGGTTGAGTAGTAAATCGAGAGCAAAGTATTTTTTGAGTTCCAAGTGACACCAATGATACAGCGGATTACCGATCAGATAAGGCATGGTCTCACACCACTTTTGGAACTTGTCGTAATCACTCGTATCACCCGTAATGTAATGCTCATCAACCCCGTTACTGCGTAATGCGCGCCACAAGTAGTGATCGCAACTCAACCAAGCTTGAGCGATATTGTCATATTGATGGTTGTCGTAGATCGCTTTGGCATCAAGGTGATTGTGATAGTCAATAATGGGAAGTCCCGCCGCATAATCGTGATATAAACGCTTGGCAGTGCCTCCCTGCAATAGAAAATCTTGATGTATATATGCAGACATAATTCAAACTCTTGTATAAAACGGCGTTGATAACCTTTTGGGAAAACTTAGTAATAAACTGGCTTTCTAACCCCCTCATCGAGGTAAACCAATCTAAGCCAGAGAGACCGTGCTCTCTGGCTATACACTGACTACTTGTTACCGAGTTACTTAGAAATAGACACTTCTAATTGAGGCGTTTTCCGAGCACTCATCAATAACAGTGAGCCAACAGTAACAATCACCGCGCCACAGAAGACAAAGGCCATACGCCCCCAGAATGGGTTCGGGATAAGTATCATAGCGGTGACCAGTGCACCAAAAACCAGAATTAACTTGCCCAACATGTCACGCTGTTGGCGATCCATTTCGTCTTGGCCTTCTTCTTCGATAACAGGAGTAGCGACATCACTCCAGAACTCTTTAAGCTCTGTGTTTCTTTTGCCAACAGGCTCTTTGTAGAACTTTGTTGTTAGGCAGAAGAAGCCGCCAGTTATCACTAAGTGCCCCATCACCCCAAGAAGAACTTTTAAGTCACTGGCTTCACGCCCAGTGAACGGAACTTCAAGGTTTAGTAAATTAGCGACTACGTCTGCTGTGAGCACAAAACTCACAATATAAGACACCATCATACCGACAGCTAATGTCGCCCAAGCCGCCCAGTCTGGTGTTTTCTTAATAAACATGCCAAAGAACAACGGCACTAGAATTGGCATTTGCAGCAGTGTACTTACGTACATCATCGCGTCGAAAAGGCTCAAACCTCGTAGAGAATTAATAAATAGAGCCACCATGATGATCAATATTCCGAAAACCATGGTCATAAATTGACTCACGCGCATCAGCTTTCTGTCATCCGCATTTTTGTCAATGATCGGTGCGTAGAAGTTACGCACAAACACACCAGAGTTTCGGTTTAAGCCTGAATCCATTGAAGACATTGTTGCCGCAAATACCGCTGACATAAGCAGCCCCACCATACCAACAGGCATTACGTTTTCGACAAACACAAGGTAGACCGCATCAGCGGCTTTACTACCAAGTTCTGCTGCGTGTACGGTTGCAGCCTCAGGATAGATAATTGCTGTTACCCAAGGTGGTAAGAACCAAATCGCCGGTCCAATCAGCATCAATACGAACGCCAGCAGTGCGGCTTTACGTGCGTTAACAGAATCTTTTGCCGTTAAGAATCGATAAGAGTCTTGCATGTTGTTGATGTTTTGCAGTTGCTTCACGAACATGAAGATAAACCAAGATACGAACAGCAATGGGTAATTCATATCAGAACCCATAATACTGTCGGTTGGGAATTGTTCGATAAGATTCGATGGCCCACCAATTTTGGCCAATGCAGCGACAGCACAAACCACCGTCACAGCCATTATTACCACCATTTGTACAAAGTCTGAGGCAACCACTCCCCATGCACCGCCTAGAACCGAAATAAAGAGAACAATCAAACCAGTGACAATAATTGTTGTTTCGATATCAACTTTAAACACGGCGCTGACGAATAGTGCGAGACCATTTAGCCATATACCGGTGTAAACCACGCTTGTCGGCATGGTTGCCCATGTAAACACTTGCTCATTAGTTGCACCGAATCGACGACGAACACCTTCAATAGGTGTGACTACACGCATTTGTCGAAAGCGGTACGAAAAAAACAACCAAGAAAGTAGAAAGCCAAATGCGTTCGCCATGAAAATAACCATGATTGGGAACCCATCGGTAAAAGCTTTACCCGCAGCGCCAGTAAATGTCCAAGCACTAAACTGAGTCATGAACGCGGTAGAGCCAACCATCCACCATAGCATCTTGCCTCCACCACGAAAGTAGTCACTGGTAGAGTTGCCTGCAAAACGTTTAAAGATAACGCCAATCGCTATCATAAAGATAAAGTAGACACCAACAACGAGCATGTCGATATTCATTACGAACCCCTTTTCATTATTGCTTCGTTTAAATTTGTTTATTTTTAAAATGCCATTTCATTATTGCATTAACGACGTTTTATAAAAGAGATCACTGTAAGTTTTGTGATCCAGGCGATACAAAAGTCATACAAATAAGAACGTATATAAATTATTGAGGAATAAGCTTTTGGGTGAAGAGATCAAGCGGCATAGAGTTGGCTTTCAAAAGGCATGGTTCTAAACGGTGATACTGCGAACTTTTCTGCTTATCAAAGAAAGCCCCCAAGTACCAAGCATAAAAAAGCCAACCTCATTAGGCTGGCTCTATCACATCAAACGCGAGAATTAGTCCAGAAGTGAACGAACGTAATCAGCAATTTCTTGATTCTGGCAATTATCAAAGAAACACTGCTGGAAACGAGGGCTACCAACGGCAGTCTTTACTAACTCTTGATCGATCGCGCTTAGTGAATCAATAAAGTTATCCTTCACTACTGCTGCTTTTACCTCATTAAGAAGCACGGCGTTACGCTGTTGTGGCTCTGCTCGCTCCAGTGGATAACCTTGACCACGCTCTCCTGAGAACGCTTTTTCAAAAATGTAACGCACGTTTAGCTCACCAGCCCAGCCAAAACCTTTCGCAAAAGCGAGCGAGATTGCATTGCCATTGTTGATTTGGTTGAACAAGAACGCATCCGACGGTTCTAAACAATAACCACACGCCACACCTGGGTGCAAATTCAGTGACATCATAGCGCCTTGGCCTGTTCCACATCCTGTCACAACGAAGTCAACGGCTTTCGAGTTAATCAAAATACTCGCCATAATACCTAGGTGAATATAAGTTAAGTGATGATCATTCTCGTCTGTCATCCCTAGGTTGAAAACATCATGACCAAAACCACCAGCAACTGACTCTAGTTCAGCGGATACCATTGCATTTTTGCCTGCTTGACTGTTTTCCATCATTAACGCGATTTTCATTTACTTTCTCCTGCAGCATTACTGCAAATTTTAAAATTTAGTGCTTAAACGTTCGATCTCAAGATTCAAAGCTTAAACAAAGTCTTTACGCATTGGCGTAAAGTTATCAAGTAATACGCCAGGTTCTAGGCAAACACAGCCATGTTCGATACCCGGCTTTTTATACATCGTATCGCCAGCGCACACCACTTTGGTCACGTCGCCAATGGTAAATTCAAAGGTTCCCGACAAAACATAGGTAATCTGCTCATGAGGATGGGTATGAAGCGCACCAACAGCGCCGCTTTCAAAATGAACTTCTACCGTCATCATATTTTCGCTATGAGCAAGCACCTTGCGAGAAACGCCAGCACCAAGATCTTCCATTTTTACGTCATTGTTATATACGAACATATCGCTGTTAATCCCATTTTTACGTCGTAATTTTGCATTTAGCTTTACCTTGGTACAGACGAAAAATAGTAAATAAATTCATCCCTATCACTGATATTTCCATCAATGAGCCACCAATTGAACCAATAATCAGGTTGTTGGTTAACCAACATGCGGCCCCCAATAAAAAGCCGACTCTAAGTGCAATACCATTCAATTTGAATATTGAGTACGTTCCAATAATCGAGCCAACCAGAGGCAAGAGTTGATGCCAATGCTGTGCAAAACCTACTCCGCTACCAACCGCGAGAGCAACAAACAATCCTGCCGCCCACCACGATTTGGTATACATTGCAGTGCAAGTTCTGAGCGCTGAAATCAACGCACCGATTGCCGATGTAATGGAACCTAATAGTAAAAAATGAATAAGATGATTTACATTCAACAGCAGCATCACCACTTTGAGCTTTTTGTCCTCTTTCTGGTAAAAGGTCGAAATACCCAGAAGAAAACTGCATAGCCCTACAGCTTGTGCCACAGTATCGTTCACCATCTTAAAATACTAAATTCGTTAGCGAGCTAACCACCCACCATCGACAGCAATGGTATAACCATTAATATAATCTGATGCTGATGACGCAAGGAACACACATGGGCCAGCAACATCTCTAGGGGTACCCCAACGTTCAGCAGGAATACGCTCAAGGATAGCTTGACTGCGGTCTGCATCATCACGTAGTGCTTGAGTATTGTTGGTTGCCATATAGCCAGGTGCAATCGCATTTACATTGATGTTGTCGCTTGCCCATTCGTTCGCCATCGCACGAGTAATACCCATTACTGCGCTCTTAGACGCCGTGTATGAAGGGACACGGATACCACCTTGGAAAGAGAGCATTGATGCAATATTGATGATCTTACCGCCCGTACCTTGTGCTTTAAACTGCTTCGCTACAGACTGAGACATAAAGAAAACTGTCTTCGAATTGATGTTCATCACGTCATCCCAGTTTTGCTCAGAAAACTCAATCGCATCTTCTCGGCGTATAATGCCTGCATTGTTCACAAGGATATCTACGCGACCAAACTCAGTCAGTACTTTATCTATAATTCCTGGGATATCTTCTTGCTTTAGAAGATTGGCACGCACGTCCAAAAACGTATGACCTGCCGCTTTCATTTTTTCAACCGTCTCTGTTGGCTCAACATAATTAACGCCAACTACTTTGCACCCAGCTTCCGCCAGACCAATTGCCATACCTTGGCCAAGACCCGTATCACAGCCAGTCACTATCGCTACTTTTCCTTCCAGATTGAATGACTCTAACATCATGTTTGCTTCCTCAATTATGTTTGGTGGTGTGGCGTTTCTGTTGTGCTGGCCACTTGACTTAGTCATACAATAAAGCAAATTCTTCTTTCTTACAATTATTTTTAAAACAACATTTCAAAAATAATTATTACTTGTTTCGAAAGTTTGAGGTTGATCGTTTTCCCTTCTTGGTCTTTTGAAAAGGCTTTTTATAAATTACGAAAAGTGGCGTCTTGTCTTGATACGAGATAGTTCGAAAGAGAAATGGAGACCTCCGGCCAAATGTGGTGTCGTCGGCATTGATGGTTATAGATATTGTTGAATTTTTTAGAGAGGGAACAGAAAGAGATTGTCGTGTTTGATCTTTCGCAGCATCTAGTGATGAGGTGGGGAGTCAGTAAAGATACCAATAGCACTAAGCAGGGAGTGATTATCGAAACAACTTTACAAACTAAAGTAAAAGTTACCCGTAGCTAAACCTAACCATGAGTCTAGAAACCGACTAACTGTTGCACGATAGCTAAAGCCCAGACTTATTAAATCGCTTCTGAAATTGTGTTGGTGTCGAACCCATTAGATTTTTAAAGTATTTAACGAAATTACTCGCGTCCTCGAAACCAAAATCATACGCCATCTGCTGGGTGGTAGTACTACTGATCACCAGCCGTCTTTTCATCTCGATAGTGGTGTATGAATCGAGCGCCTGTTTCACCGCCAACCCAATTGCTAGTTTACAGACTTGGTTTAGAGTTTTATAAGTGGCAGTTAGATTTTCTCCTGACTCGCATAAGGTATGCCTGCAACTCAGTGTATTTTAGAAAGTACATCCGTTCTGGGCAGGTACGCCTTTCATTCGAATTCAGGAAAAGAGCCACTTATATTTGCAAACCTTGTCTCTGATGGTGACTCACCAAATAATAACTTATAGCTGTGGCTAAATTGGCCTAAGTGGAAAAAACCAAAATCATAAGCTAACTCGGTAATCGTGCGGGTTTCCAATGGTTCTTGCAACATTCTGCGTATTTGATTGAGCCGTGTTCGATGAACAAACTGTTTGGGTGAACTATTGCAGCAGGCTTGAAATGTGTATTGTAACGTTCGTCGACTGACATGCACAGCATTACACAATTCACTGATAGTGACAGGGGTATGGTAACTTCGACTTTCCAGATAGCAAATGATGCGATTCATCACGATTTGTCGATGTGGTATCGAGTTCGAACGGATTTCGTTTTCAAAGCTTGATGAAAGCAATTCCAGCAACACGTCCTTAATAATGATGTGATGAGTTTTGCTTGACCAACGTAATTGATGAGGATCAAGTAGGATAGCCAAGTAGTACTTGAGTTGTTGAGTTTGTTGCCTTGTTAACTTCGGTAAATAAAGTTCACCTTCAGTAATACCATCAAGGTTCAGTTGTTCTTGGAGAGCCTGGACAAATTCTTGTTTAAGCACAATGCCATAGATTGAAAATGTTTCTGGTGTCATTAACTCAAAATCCAAGCCCCCTTTACGAAGCAAAATTTTGTCTGCATCTTGGCGTGAATGGTTAATGTGCAAGGGTTTGTCGTCGGTACTTAACCCAAGCCATAATCCGCCACCTTCAACGCGGCACTGCTGTCGTAAAGCTCGATTACTATCCTCTCGAAAAATATGAATGTTGGGTAATCTACGCTCGTTTATTTGCCCGACAAACCCACCATTACTCAACTGGTCATACTCTTGCTGCCAATTGACTAAGCTTGCGGCTTGTTGGTTTGCATCTTTTATATGCCTTATGCACAGTTCTGGTGCTAGTGGGACGACGTCTACATCCATGATAACTCTTTCCGATGTGTATTCTGTGAATCAATTTGGGGCAATAATATCGTAACAAACTGTTTTATATACACATTACAACATTGCCGATTTTTGATAATGGGTTGGAACGTAATTCGCTTTTATTTTACTTATCTGTATTGATGGTTTAGCAAAAAATGAACCATGTTGTAAAAAGGAAGCGTAATGACGGCAAGTTATCGTCGACAACAAGGAAGTAGAATATATGTCTTTGAGTCGCTCGCCGATTTAATGGCTAAGGCGACGCCTGAGCGCTCTGGGGATGCGTTAGCTGGCGTATGCGCAGAATCGGCTGCTGAACGAGTCGTTGCACAAATGACATTGGCCGACTTACCACTGAAAACCTTTTTAAACCAGGTTGTTATCCCGTACGAGAGTGACGAAATCACACGCCTAATCATTGATAGCCATGATAATGAAGCCTTTAAATCGATAGAGCATCTTACTGTGGGGGATTTCCGTAATTGGCTTCTCAGTGATCATGCAGACAGCGTTGCAATTGCACAAATTCACCAGGGATTGACCCCCGAAATGGTGGCCGCGGTGTGTAAGATAATGCGCAATCAAGACCTCATCCAGGTCGCTAAGAAATGTCAGGTTATCACCGCCTTCCGCAATACCATTGGCATGCCGAATCGTTTATCAACGCGCCTGCAACCAAACCATCCGACGGACGCTCTCAATGGTATTGCTGCCACTATTTTCGATGGTCTTATGTACGGCAGTGGTGATGCAGTAATAGGTATCAACCCTGCGACTGATAATGTTCCGCAAGCCATCAAGTTAATGAACTTGATGGATGAAGTCATTCAGCATTATCAAATACCAACTCAGTCCTGTGTTTTAACTCACGTAACAAACACCATTGAAGCCATTGAGCTTGGTGCGCCCGTTGACCTTGTTTTCCAGTCGATAGGCGGCACACAGGGTACAAATGACACGTTCGGTATTAATTTAAACGTGTTGCAAGAAGCCCAAGAAGCCGCGCTTTCTCTCAACAGAGGCACCGTTGGCAATAACGTGATGTATTTTGAAACGGGTCAAGGAACGGCATTGTCTGCGAATGCTTTTCATGGTGTAGACCAACAAACCTGTGAAGCGCGTGCTTACGCAGTGGCGAGACAGTTTGATCCTTTGCTCGTCAATACGGTTGTAGGCTTTATTGGACCTGAATATCTGTTTGATGGGAAGCAAATCATACGGGCTGGATTAGAAGATCACTTCTGTGGAAAGCTACTTGGATTGCCTATGGGATGCGATATTTGCTACACCAATCATGCTTATGCCGATCAAAACGATATGGATAACCTGCTTACGTTGCTAGGCGTTGCAGAGTGTTCTTTCATCATGGGTATTCCGGGTTCCGACGACATTATGCTCAATTATCAAACGACCTCATTCCATGATGCCTTGTACGCTAGAAAGGTATTGGGCTTAAAACCGGCACCAGAGTTCGAGCAGTGGTTGATGAAAATGGGGATCTTTGAAGACATCAATGACGTGCGTCTCAATAATGGCACCGCGAGTTCGTTCGCCGCAACCATCGAACAATTAAACGCGAGGGTCTCTCATGGATAAACTCATCGAACGTAAAGGCCAGAAATCAATAAACGTAGTAATTCGAAACCCTTGGGTTGAGCTTCGAGAGTTCACTTCTGCACGCATCGCATTAGGGCGAACCGGTAACAGTGTACCGACCAACGAATTACTTAGTTTTCAGCTAGATCATGCAAAAGCAATGGACGCCGTTCATTGCGCTTTAGATGTCGATACCTTAATCGAAGGGTTAACGGGTTCACACCTGATTTTTAAACACACCCACAAGCCACCAATGACAGTGACCAGCAAGGTGACCGATCGCCTCATGTATTTACAACGTCCCGATTTAGGACGTCAGCTTGATGACGCATCATGGAATAAGCTCGCAGGCATCACCAAAGAACACAATGCTCAGCCCGATCTAGCGATCGTCATTGCTGATGGCTTGTCATCGGTTTCTATTCAGAATCACGCCGTACCAGTAATCGAACGCTTGATGTCCTTATTAATAAGAGATGACGTCAACCAATGGACAATCGCACCAATAACCGTGGTCAAGCAGGGGCGAGTTGCGGTCGGTGATGATGTTGCCCAATGCCTTAAAGCGAAAGCCGTACTCGTTTTAGTCGGAGAAAGACCAGGCCTAACATCACCGGACAGTATGGGGCTCTATCTGACATGGGGGGCAAAGCGAGGTTCGAAGGACTCACAAAGAAATTGTATTTCTAACGTACGGCCACAAGGTCTTAATTACGACGACGCTTGCCAGCGTGCGTTCTATTTGCTCACCGAGGCGCGAAAATTACAGCTTTCTGGCGTGAACTTGAAAGACCGATCATTGGTGGATGAGCAATGTCATAAGCATCTCGACGACAAGCACAGCAACAATTTATTAGTTTCTTAATATGTAGAAGGATTTACTATGTCTAATCATCAGGAATATCTGGCCAAAAGGCAGTTAAAAAGAGGCACCGCAGGTTGGATTCTGCTTGCAGGTCTTGGGGTGTCTTATGTTATATCAGGCGACTTTGCAGGGTGGAACTTTGGTATCGCTCAAGCGGGTTGGGGCGGTTTCCTAATCGCGGCGATAGCGATGGCGGTAATGTACTTAACCTTAGTGTTGTCGCTAGCAGAAATGTCGGCTGCAATTCCTGCCGCTGGAGGCGGTTACAGTTTTGCTCGTCAAGCAATGGGTCCAACCGGTGGTTTCTTTACGGGTTTATCGGTTCTTATAGAATACGCGCTCGCACCCGCCGCTATCGTTATTTTTATTGGCTCAGCTGTCAATGAACTCATCGGGCTGGATGGCCCTATGGTCTACGCACTTTTCTATGCACTTTTTATCGCTATTCACATGGCAGGTGTTGGTGAAGCGCTAAAGGTTATGATGGTGATTAGTGGATTAGCTGTGCTGGCAATTTTAATGACGGCTGGCGCTCTAATTGGTGAGTTTAACATTGATAATTTGTTTGATATCGCGCCAACGACGGCTCAGGCAACAGAAATATTGCCTTTCGGTTGGTATGGAGTATGGGCTGCGTTGCCATTTGCAATGTGGTTGTTCCTAGCGGTTGAAGGCGTTCCATTGGCAGCAGAAGAAGCGAAGAACCCAGCGAAAGATGTGCCAAAGGGTATCATTGGTGCGATGCTATTTTTATTAGTAACAGCAACCTTAGTCGTGGTACTTCTTGCCGGGGCCGTCGGGTCTCAAGTTATCGGTGATAGCGCTGTCCCTCTAGTGGATGCCCTAAAAATAACAGGCAATTCAACACTGGCAACGGCCGTTAACATACTTGGTTTAGCTGGCTTGGTAGCGTCATTCTTCTCCATTATTTATGGCTACAGTCGCTTGGTGTTTGCGCTTTCTCGTGCTGGTTATTTACCACAGAGTTTATCTCTCACGAGTAAGAAAAAAGTCCCTTCTCGCGCGTTGTTAGTTCCAGGTATTTTTGGGTTTTTAGTGTCATTAACTGGTGAAGGCGACCTCATCCTGGCAATGGCGGTTGTTGGTGCAACCGTATCGTATGCATTAATGTCACTGAGTCATATTTTACTGCGCATTAAACAACCTGAACTGGAACGTCCGTATAAAACACCAGGAGGAATGTTCACGTCAGGGATATCACTCGTTTTATCTCTCGTTGCGATGACTGGCGTCTATGCATTTGATCCATCAGCCTTCTTTATGACTATGGGATTATTTGTTATCGGCGGTGCATATTATGGACTCTATAGTCGTAAAAATTTAGTGGCAACATCAGCCGAAGAAGAGTTTGCAATGTTGTCTGTTGCTGAGCAAGAGTTGACAACAGAAGGAGCACGCTAATTAATTTGAATAAACGGCAATCATATACAAAGCGTCATTTTACCTAACGCAACTCAATCAGTTTCTTCGTATTATCAACGCTCTAAGTCTAATGACTTTGAGCGTTCGTTAGGTTTAGGGGGGACTTTATGCCGAACTCTAATGAAAGGCGTACCTACTTAGAACGACTGTCGTTTATAAGCCCGACTGGGACGCTCGTTATGGAGAAGGTAGATTGAACATATTTAGGGCTCTGTCGAATCAAAAGAATAGCGCTAGATAAACGACTATGACACTAGAGAACTTAGGGATTGATTTACTTGAATCCTATCGCTGTTACTAAAGAAAGATTGTGAATGTATTACAAATAGCCTCAATCGACGCTAATAGGTTTATACTCAAATCAAAGATTAGGGTTTAACCCTCACAACGATTCAAACCAAATTGGTTATTATGGTGGTCAACTACCCAACCTTGTTTAATCAACGCTTGAATAGGTTCATTATATTCACATTTTTCATGTTGATAGTAATCACCTTCAATAAAGTTAATTTCATACGCGGCATGATTTTGGCGGTTTAGCCACTGATCGCGCGAGGTAAGTTGACTATCAGAACAAATCAGGCCACCGAACAATATATCTTTATCCGTCACATTCTGTTTTCCAATGGAGCGGCTACAAACAGCACTTATGGCGTCTGAGACGGAAAGTGATTTCTCTTCTCTTTGTTCATCTGGCATAAACTTCAACCTCAAGAGTGTCTTAGGCTTAGGGCTGTACTGATTACTGTACGTTATATACACCTGAGAAAATTCATACTGACATTTTGTGGCGTCTGTTTCAGAAAACGTCACTGGTAGCGCTGAAGAGAATTCATATCGAGTACCATCCCCACTCACGGTGGGCTCTGCGCTGACTATGATTGACCGTTGTTGCGTCATCCTTGGGTAAGAGCCATAGATTTTTGATTGGCACTCTTTCTCATCGGTGACAAAAAGTACCCTCGCACGCAGCGTAAGATCAGCCGGTTTAGTTCCATGAAAAGAGACCGTTGCCGCGCCTTTAAATGAGACTTCATCCTCAATACCACTGATTGTCAATCCGTGGCTTTGTTTCTGCTTCCAGCCTGGATAATCTGGCGTACAGCCACTGAGTATAGCCATAGAGAACATAACGGCACTGCATTGCTTCATTACTCTTATTCATCCTTTCATTGAGTCAATCATCGCTACCGCCATCCATGTAAAATACGATCATAACCAAAACTAGGTCAAACGGTAACGCCTTGAATTAAGCGTTCGGTCTGCCGTAACAAAGTTTGGGGCACTTCTGAGTTACGAAGTGCCCCTGCATAGGTTCTGAGCAGAAAAAAGTTCGGTAGCGTTACCTATTAAGAAAGTTGCTTGGTAAAGAACTCAAGAGTACGTTCCCATGCCAACTCCGCTTCTTCTTCAGCGTAACGACCCGTTGAATCGTTGTGGAAGCCATGATTCACGCCGTCATATGTATAAGCTGTATATTCAGCACCAATCTCTTTGAGCTCCGCCTCATAGTCGGGCCAAGTGGCATTCACGCGTTTATCGATCCCAGCAAATTGGATGAGCAATGGCCCTTTAACATTCTTTCTTAAATCAGGTGCTGCAGGAGTACCATAAAATGGAACCCCTGCATCTAACTGCTCTGGCATTACTGCAGCCAACATATTGACGATATAACCACCAAAGCAAAATCCGACAGCGCCTAGTTTTCCGTTACTTTTTTCATGAGATTTCAAAAAGTTCGCTGCGGCTATAAAGTCCTCTTCTATTCGCTCCCTTGATAGCGATTTTTGCATCGCTCGACCTTCATCATCATTACCTGGGTAACCTCCAAGTGAATAAAGTGCGTCAGGTGCAAAAGCGATAAATCCCGCCGCCGCCAACCGTCTTGCTACATCCTTAACATATGGATTTAGGCCCCTATTTTCATGAACAACTAATACAACAGGTGCATTACCCACCAGCTCATTGGGTACAACTAAATAACCACGACCTTCTCCGTACCCTTTAGGTGAAGGAAACGTCTCGTAGGTGGCTTTGATGGAAGGATCATTAAAAGAGACCTGTTCTGCTTTCGCATAGTTAGGGATCAGTGCAGACGTTAATGTTGTCATGGTCAAGCCAAGCACAGCTAAGCCTGATAGACGAGCCATAAATTCTCTTCTATCAATTAGACCGTGCGCATATTCGTCATACCAATCAAATGCTTCTTGAGGGATAGATCTAGTTGGTGTTGATTGAGATTCGTTCTTTTGATTCATAACTTTTCCTTGTTGTGAGCTGTTGACCCCATCAACTATAGTGGAAACAAGAGAGAATTTGAACGATCGCTCAAAATAATGTTAGATTATTTTCTGTAACAAAATAAAGTGATTAAATAACAATAAGATAAAACCATCACTTACGATTGGTGCCCCTTAACCTTGCACTGACTGTTAAGTGGTCCACACTAGACGATATATTGAAAAATATGTAGCGAATGCAGTGTTACCGAAACTCGCTTGATGGCAATGAGGCATAAACGCGTTTCAAGTGGACCTAGTGAATGCTCGTAAATAGCACAGAATTACCGCCTTTAGTCACTCAATCTCTACTACCTTCTCTTCTGAATAGTGATAAAATCTCCGCATCAAAATTATCGAGAAACTCTATGTTTATCCATCATGTTAACGGCATCGACTGGCTGGTGATTACCGCTTTTGAAGAACTGAAAACTATGTTTATAGAAGAAGCCGGTACGATCCCCTCTTGCTTCTCTACCACCAGCGAATTGAACCTGATTGATCAAGCCAAGCGCACTTATGGATATTTGCCTACACTCCGCGGCGTAATCACCGATACCGGCACCTTTCAAAGTCAGGACAACGAAGAAGATTTGAACCCACAGCTTGCCTGCCTAGTTGAGGGGCGTGGCCGGGTGTTTATCTATCACGGCGGCTTTGTGGCTTTTGTGGATGATGAGCAAACCTTTATTACCCGAATGGGCTGAAACTCATTCAGTAAGTTGAAATCGGCGACTTGCCCCCAGCCGCAAGCGTTTCGTTTATTAACAGGGGGCGAATTGAATAGAGCCGGATCCTAGCTTCAATAAGAAAAGCAATGCTGCGGTTCACTGGCGAGCGGTATCTCTGCAGGAATGGGGGAAAAAACGATTTACTTCCTATTTTCTCTGACTCCAAAAAGCAACGTTGATGATGTTCCAACACATTGAAAAATAGTTTTTTAAGAGGATGATCTTCTCTCGATATTTGTAAGATCAGTAGGAAATGGTCTGCTGTCTACTAAAGAACCATCTCTCTTTTTCCAACTAAAACTGCTTGCCCGGCAATGCTGATGTGTAGCATTGATTGTGCTTTCTCAACCGTCACTAAAACTCGACCAGGGCTATCCATCGCAAGGCCTTGATATCCCCAATAACAAGCTTATGACTCGCATTCAATTAAGTCATGGTGAACAAGGTACGCTCCCGCAGGGCCATTCGCATTACCCGTTACAGGATCTTCATTTATGCCAATGGCAGGTGCGAACATTCGCCCAAAAGTAACAGGGGCTTTCCTACTGCCTTCTAAGACAAATGGGAAGAACCCATTGCAATCAATTGTAGCGCTCAGCGCTTTTAGTTTTTCATTGTTCGGAACTAATCCATCAAGTCTTTTTCTGCTCAGCATTGGCACCATAACTTTGGAATGACCCGTAGTAACAACTTGGATAGGTAAGTCGCAAAAATCATCCTCACTTATGATCTTATAAAGCAGATCTTATAAAGGACACACACCTCATACCAGATCTTATAATTGATCTTATAAAGGACACACACCTAAAAAAGAAATCAAAAGCACTCCCGTATTCAAAGTAGCAATTAACTGCATACTTTTGCTTTCTTCAATCTATTTTGGTGAAGTTGTCTAGTTTCTTAAGGGACGTTACTTACGTTTAGGCATTGGGCGAACGACAATATCCAGAATTTTCACTGGCCTATGGGTAGGAGCGGCGGGGAAAGTGGTGCTTACTCTAGTTGATAGATGTGCATCCTTCTCTTTCTTAAGGCAGCCTTAGCTTGAACTGTATGAACGTGACACCCAACCGCTGTCGAACGTGTTTTTTCTAATCCAGTACATACCATTAGCCAACTCTTCTGATTGAAATTTAAACGCGCCAAAATAGCAGATTGATTGGCATCCATACTGGCTTTTCCTTCGCGAAATAGACGTGCAGTCCAGTCTACTAACTCAATGTAATCGATGAGCCGAAACGGAATACCATCTAGCATTTCATTCGTCGGATTTCCGATAAAAGGGTGTAAACATGGGGCTGTTGCTAAATTTTTACCCAGCGCATCGATTCTGGCTTTTATGGAAGTAAACTCCGATGTTTCAGGGGTTGTGGCAATACCGGCTCGAATGGGATTCAAGTCGACATACGCCATTGCGGCAGCAAGGGCTTTTTCATCAAGCAACGCTTGGCTTTTGAAGCGGCTTTCCCAAAAGTGTCCTGTACAGTTATCTTCTCGATTCGCCCTACACGCTATATCGTAATTGAGCTCTTTCATGAACCAACTTAAGCTCCACAGCCTTTCTCGCCACACTTCAATGAGCTCAAGACACTTGTCTTCCTCGGCTTGATTGGTGAGCTCCTTATTTTGCCAACGCTCCATGAGTACGGGTAATTTATGTGCACGCCCCCAATGTTCGACCACTTCATGCAGTGACAATGCTAACGCTTTGTCTTTATTGATATGAAGCACCAGGTGATAGTGATTACTCATGATGGCGTAGGCGCAAACATCGATGCAGTATACCTCCGTCAGAGCGTGAATTTTTCGCTCTATCCATTCTCTTCGATGTTCGTAGCTCGTGTTGGTGAGCGGGTCATCGCCGCACAAAAAACTGCGCCTCACACAACGTGAAACGCAGTGGTAATACGAAGTCGCATCCACGGAAATAAGCTGTTTTCTGGCTGTTGTCAAAATGAGATCCGCTATGAAGGTTTTAAATAACTTAGCAGTTCTCTTTTAATGGGATTGTTGGTGAGTCGGCGAATTGGACAAAATCAAACTAATTTCATACTTTTGGTGTGTGTCCTTTTAATCCTATTTAATCCTTCAGCCGTCTATCTGCAAGCGTTTTGTTTATTAACAGGGAACAATAGCCAACTGTTTTTGTTCTGTTGAAAGTGCTTGTTATAAGCCGGTTAGTGGTGAAATGACATAACTTCCCCTGACATTCCCCTAATAGCATTAGCAACAGGATATCTAAGTCCAATCAACTTTGAAAAACAAAATGTCGCTTAACCTGGTGTCCAATGTTGCTGGGGCAGATCAAAAATATGTTGACTAAGCAACGGCTACAGAGTTGTTACTCTTTATCTGTTTCTTGCGTAAACTCCAGGAGGTCACCTGGTTGGCACTTAAGGTGAGTACAGAGAGCATTCAATGTCGAAAGCTTCAGCGCCTTAGCTTTACCATTTTTTAAAACAGATAAATTTTGTTCAGTGATTCCTATCAAAGCTGCAAGATCCTTAGAGCGCATCTTTCGTTTAGCTAACATAACATCGATGTTAAAAATTATCATGGTATCTGTCCTACTGACTTATATTGTTAGCTTGTTTTCTTCGTTTATTTTTGCAGCAAGCTCCATAACTCGACTGACACAAAAGACAACCAAACCGATGATAAAATTAATCACATCACTATCCGATGGATGAATACTCACACTCCATACGCCGTTGTTATAGGTAAGCGCGATGGACAATAGTAAATCAGATACTACCGTCACTAGTGGAGATAAAAGTAGTAAAACGCCTACTCTCTTAATGAGCTTTGCGTTCTGTACTTCAAAAATCACTTGGTTTGCATATAACCCAAAAAGCTTGGCTATAGTCCCGAATATCAGAGTAAACTGAATGACTGGCAGCATCGCGGGAATAAGCCCCCAAAGTGACCTTTCTATGCTCATAGGTGTATATACTTCTACGGGGAAAGACGCATCAACCCAACTAGGAGCAACTACCGTTGCCACAAACCATAAGAAAATACTCCCTGTAAGCGCAGTAGCGGTAACCGCGTAGATCGCTTTTCTTGTGACTTTCGCTAACTTCGTTATTGAAGACTCCATTGACTAGGACCCTGTGTGAAAACTACTGATATAAAACTGTGACGGAAGTAACTATACAATCAACTTTAAACTAAGACAAACGCACAGGATGATGCTCCTTTACTTGCAGCACAAAAGCTGCAAACTTACACCTCTTGATATGGTAATCTTAATTTTCAAAATTAAGATTACCATCGTAACACCTCTCTCAAACCTTCTCCTACACAGATCATTATTCCATTCAAGCAGCTTATATTTCGTCGCGAAATAGGTCGTCACAAACACCGTCTTTTTATATCAACTCTAAAAACTTAGCCCTTTTAAGACAGAGAGATAACTAACTTTGGCGTTGCATAAATCATTGCTAGCTTACTGATTATTCAAAACATAACTAATTCAGCTCAGAAGGTGAAGAGCGAGTACTTGATCTATGTAATCGCACTATAAAACCCAAAGCTAATAGCAGCCATTAAGATAAATAGTTATTGCAATACGATAATTACTTGCCTAAAGTCTTTCACTTCTGGGGCCACTAGTCATTCTTAGTGTTAGTGAACCCAGAGACGGGTCAAGAGACATCGATGTTACGAATAGCCGATTAACAAAGGAAATTTGCAAGTTAAAACGGCGGTTCATCAGAAGACAGACTTAATGACGTTAACAAGAAGAACTTGGATTACTCAGATCCAACAACTAATCCATACATACCAAGGAGAGAATCTAAGTTCTATGAAACAGCTAATTATACTAGTCACCTTTATTTTCCCTGGTTTGGTTTTTGCGAGCGAAGTAAATGACTTTGATTTGACTATCTCGAGGTGGCGTTATCACTTACAGGTTGAAGAATTGAATCAAGACAAGGAAATACTCGGCTTTCGTTATAAACAGTGTGCGGCATTTACACTGGTAAGCAGTTATGAATATAGAGCTTATGGTACTGGCTGGTATACACAATGAGCTATTAATGACTACATAAACCTTGGTGTCCAAATGGGAAGAATGACTGACTCTACCAAAAAGAAAATATCATACAATTTACGGGTATAACGCCTTATTTTCTCCCGCCGTAACCCTTCACTATAAGCATTTAGGTACCGAGTTTTCACTGTTCAACGATGTATTAGTATTTTCAGCAAAATTGATGATATGACGACAAAAAACTCTTATTACTCAATAAAGAGAAATAATAATGAAATTAAAGATGAAAAATGGATTAATCCTTGTCGCAGTAGTTGCTTCAGGAGCAGCACTAGCAGATGAACAAGGACATTCAGACCAATTTTCTGGTTTACATGTGGAATTACTTAAGACGGGTTACACCGCAAAACATGAGCTTGAAAATGGTGTAACTGCGGACACATTATATGGATGGGGTGTCCAGGCTGGGTACGAACTAAATGGTTATCATGACTTTGTTGCATCAATTTCCCGCCAAGATGGAGAACTCAACGATGACACTAATAGTGATATTCGTTTAGGTGGGAATGCCTATAAACTAGCCTGGAACTCAGGTTACACGTTCGACGTATTGCCGCGCGTTTTGTCTATCAAGCCTTATGGCATTTTAGGTTGGACTTGGTTAGATGGGTCGGCAACGGATGACGACGAAGCGTTTTCGCAAAAGGAGAGTTCATATACATATGGTATTGGCCTCAAAGCGAATATTCTCGAGGACTTTACTGTTGGAGCAGAATGGACGCGAGGTGAGTTCTACGGGTCAGATATGGATACCGTGTCTCTAATGGCTGGCATTAAGTTTTGACATGAGAAAACTAACCTTTTTTTCGCTCATAGTGGCCCTGCCGTGCCTAGCTATCAATGATGACCCTGACCAATATACAGGGTTCAATATTGAGCTTCTCAAAATAGGAACAGTTACCAGTCAAGAGCTACACAACTATGATCACCAAGCAAAACCTAGCTTTGGTTGGGGCGCGAGGCTTGGCTATGAATGGGACGGCTATAGCGCAATTCGATATTCAGTTTCCAAAGTCGATAATGACATCGACGGTCTCGATTTCAAACGGTATGGCACTGACTATCAAGTTGATTGGGCACTTGGCAAAACCTTTGACATTTTTACAAACAAGCTCTCCTTCAAACCATATGGATTTATTGGCTGGCACTGGGGAAAGACTGAAAAACTGAATGAAGTTAATAAGTACTCTGCTTGCTCCTATGGATTAGGTATTCGCTTCAACGTCTTTGAAGAAATCATACTAGGTGCAGAGTGGAATAAAACAAAAGTAGCTGGTGAAAAACTAGACTCAATCCTTATCTCTGCTGGCTTTAAATTTTAAGGAACATATCAATGAGAAAACTATACTTAGTCGCTGCAGTTACCGCTCTAACTCTAACTGGGTGCGTGGCACCTATCTCAGCCAATTATGATTTGGCAACCCCGACGCCCGGTGCGGTAAAAGCAGGATTGTATGTTGACAAAGACTACAACGAAATATTTGTATCCCAAAACGGTCAAGGGTACTACTGCCAACCCAACATGAACAACCTTAGAAAGCTCAAGTATACTTATATCGAAGGCACTGTATATGCTGTGGGTCAGTCAAATCGAGCACTACCAATAAAACAAGGAATTCAAGAAGTCACATTTGGTGGTAACGAATTTACCAGAGTTCACAAAGCCTCTATCATTTGTAAAACTCTGGCTTCCGAGAACGGCTATTAGAATAGGTTGTTTTTACCAAAGTGATACTCCCTAGAGTATCACTTTTACTTCGATTTAAACGTGAACTAATCTTCTAAATATCCAAAGTTTAAATATAAATGTGACCGAGCCTATCATGAATATTAACCTCAGAGCCGTGGCGTTATCGATATCAATCGCTTCCCTAAACTCCTTTGCCCAACAAAGCATTTCTTACGGTGAACAAAACATAGTGCTTAGTGAGGAAGTCGCCCCCGGTGATGACTTCAACATGTACGTAAATAAAGCTTGGGAGTCTAACGCTGAGATACCTGCTGGCTATCCATTTCGAAACGCTTTTGTTGACGTACACCTGCGAACGCAAGCGGACTTACGCTCAATCATCTCAAGACTAACATCAAGAGAGCTCTCATCGTTAAAACATGACGAACGTAATATTGTAGTGCTTTATAACAGCTACTTGGACACCAACAAGATTGAAAAGTTAGGGCTTAGCCCCCTCAAAAGCGTGTTAGAAGATATTGAAACTATCACTACAAAAGAAGAAGCTACGGCGTTTATGGCTAAAGTGAGTGTGGGGTCGTTCTTAGATTTGATGGTCTCGCAAGATGAGCGGAAGCCCACAGTAAACCGCTTACACGTTTCTCAAGGTGGACTGTCTATGACTCGTGCCTATTATATAGACAAGGGCGAAAAGATGGACAACGTACGCAACGAATATCTCTCGTATATCGCAAGAACCTTTGAAGCTCTTGGGTATAAAGATGCAGCGCAAAGAGCGCTACAAGTTTTTGAACTCGAGACTATCTTGGCGCAAGGGTACTGGTCTAACGCAGAAATGAGAAATGTTGAGAACACCTATAAGCTCGTTTCTCAGAAACAGCTAGTCGATTTGGCTCCAGGGTTTCCATGGTTGTTGTTCTTTGATGAGTTAGGCATTGCCGAGAGCGAGCGCGACAAAATCATTCTAATGACGGACACGGCCATTGAACATGTTGCGAAAACATTCGAGGGTGCTGACATCCCTACGCTGAGGTCTTATCTGGAGTTTCACTACGTGCAATCCTATGCCAGATTTTTGCCAGTTAAGCTTGCCATCAATTACTTCAATTTTCATAGTGGTGTATTGGCTGGTGTTTCTAAAGACAAATCCAGACAGGAAAAAGCACTGCGTTTCATTGATGAGTTTTACGGAGAGCAGCTCGGAAAAATGTACGTTGCAGAGTATTTTCCAGAACAGAACAAAGCCGAAATGACTAAGCTGATTCAATACTTGGAGTTAGCATTCAGACGCCGCTTTGAGCAAAATCTTTGGATGGATGATGCAACGAAAGAAGAGGCTATCAACAAACTCGATAAATTCACCGTTAAAATTGGCTATCCTGGCCAATGGCATAACACCTCCGATATCACATTTTTACCCGGCAGCCTAATGAAAAACGTGGAGATGGCGCGAAAAAAAGCTGTGAAAAAGCAAATAGCGATGATCGGCCAGCCAGTCGCTTCTTGGGAGTGGGATATGCTGCCACAAACAGTTAATGCATACTACACTCCTACAGCAAACGAGATAGTCTTCCCTGCTGCTATATTACAACCTCCATTTTACTCTCCTGACGTAGACATGGCTTATAATTTTGGAGCTATTGGAGCCGTCATTGGACATGAGATTGGACATGGGTTTGATGACCAAGGACGAATGTTCGATGGCTATGGTGTAATGCGCGATTGGTGGACGCGGACAGCTAGTAAAAAATATAAGACCAAAACCACGCAACTGGTCAAACAGTACAGTGAGTATGAGTTCGATGGTCTCAAAGTCAATGGTCAATTGACCCTAGGTGAAAACCTTGGCGATTTAGGCGGTGTCACAATAGCGCTAGAGGCATATAAACAGTTTTGCAAAGATAACTATAAAGGCGGGAAAGCACCAGTCATTGCTGGTACTACTGGTGAACAGCGCTTCTTTTTGGCATGGGCCCAAGTATGGCGTGAAAAAGCAACGACAGAAGCATTACGAGCTAGAATTTTGAGCGATCCACATGCCCCGAACCAGTTTCGTATTAATGGGATAGTAAGAAACATCGATGCTTGGTACGACGCCTTCCATATTGATGAATCGAGCATCCTCTACCTACCGCCGGAGCAAAGAGTAAGAATCTGGTAGTTTGTGATCTTTATTGTTCTACACGGATGCGCAGCGTGCTTTAGGTCTCCATTTGGTGACGTTTTTCTTATAAAGGACACACACCTTCTTATAAAGGACACACACCTAAAAAAGAAATCTAAAGCACTCCCGTATTCAAAGTAGCAATTAACTGCATACTGTAACTTTCTTCAATCTATTTTGGTGAACTGTCTGGTTTCTTAAAAGGCATTACTTACGTTTAGGCATTGGGCGAACAACAGTATCCAGCATTTCCACTGGCCTATGGGCAGGTGCGGCGGTGAAAGTGGTGCTTACTCTAGTTGATAGATGTGCATCCTTCTCTTATTTAAGGCAGCCTTAGCTTGGACCATATGAACGTGACATCCAACCGCTGTCGAACGTGCTTTTTCTAATGCAGTGCATACCGTTAGCCAACTCTTCTGATTGAAATTTAAACGCGCCAAGATAGCGGGTTGATTAATATCCATACTGGCTTTGTCTTCGCGAAATAGACGTGCAGTCCAGTCTACTAACTCAATGTAGTCGATGAGCCGAAACGGAATGCCATCTAGCATTTCATTCGTCGGATTACCGATAAAAGGGTGTAAACATGGCGCTGTGGCTAAATTGTTACCCAACGCATCGATTCTGGCTTTTATCGAGGTAAACACCGATGTTTCAGGGGTTTTGGCAATACCAGCTCGAATGGCATTCAAGTCGACATACGCCAT
>NZ_MCUW01000089.1:326958-370484 GCF_002873335.1 Vibrio sp. 10N.286.49.B1
ATTCAAGTCGACATACGCCATTGCGGCGGCAAGGGCTTTTTCATCAAGCAACGCTTGGCTCTTGAAGCGGCTTTCCCAAAAGTGTCCTGTACAGTTATCTTCTCGATTCGCCCGACATGCGATGTCGTAATTGAGCTCTTTCATGAACCAACTTAAGCTCCACAGCCTTTCTCGCCATACGTCAATGAGTTCAAGACACTTGTCTTCCTCAGCTTGGTTGGTGAGTTGCTTAGTTTGCCAACGCTCTATGAGTACGGGTAATTTATGCTCACGCCCCCACTGCTCGACCACTTCATGCCGTAACAATGCTAACGCTTTGTCTTTATTGATATGAAGCACCAGGTGATAGTGATTACTCATGATGGCGTAAGCGCAAACATCGATGCAGTATACCTCTGTCAGAGCGTGAATTTTTCGCTCTATCCACTCTCTTCGATGTTCGTAGCTCGTGTTGGTGAGCGGGTCATCGCCGCACAAAAAACTGCGCCTCACACAACGTGAGACGCAGTGGTAATACGAAGTCGCATCCACGGAAATAAGCTGTTTTCTGGCTGTTGTCAAAATGAGGTCCGCTATGAAGGTTTTAAATAACTTAGCAGTTCTCTTTTAATGGGGTTGTTGGTGAGTCGGCGAATTGGGCAAAATCAAACTAATTTCATACTTTTGGTGTGTGTCCTTTTAATCCTGCATGTGTCCTTTTAATCCTGCACTTTTAATCCTGCATCAGCTCTGTCTGTTCAATCACTTCAGCAAGTGGCTTCTCAATCGCTCTTTTGTAAAAGTGTTTTTGCTTGATGTCATCTTCCATAGCAAACCGATTTCTCAGAGCATCAATACTAATTGCAAACTGGGCTTGCTTGCGACCCTTGAGGCTGTGAATCATCCAATGGTAGTATCGCATCGCCATTGATGATTTAAATTTAAGCATCTGACTTAAATTTACTTTTTTATAAGAATCCATGCCTACAATAAAAGACATAAATTCTTAAGAAAAAGAGAGCAATAGGCATTTTAATTTGGTGTCAGGACACTTAACGACAGACATGTACTCCGCCACTTTTATAGCCTCAGAAGGCTTATTAATATGATTTATGCGGATTTCTTTATTAACAAGCGAATTAGCCGCATTAATGATTGGGCTGTAAGACTTGCTCTTACTATCACAAGATATAGCTACGTGTATGTCAGTAAGCGGAAGCAATATCGAGCGATGCTCAAGGGTTCCATGTTTGTGAATGTCATAGTATTCCGACGAAGACAGAAAGCGTCCGTCTTTGGCAAAGTATTCCGACACATCGAAATGATTGATCACATAGTAAATCAAGCGTAGCTCTTGAAGTGACATGTGATAGTCAGCAAATACCCATTCACTCTTTAGCTTAAGTATGTCGCCACTGTAAGGACATGGTGGTGTCAAATCATGCAGATTAATTGACGGTAAGGCTTCTGTTTCTGGTTGGCGTTTTTCTGGTTGTTTTGTTTGATTCATAATTTTTATGAAGATTAGTGAATCAAACCTCCACCTTCAATAGCGATTCAAAATTATTCCTCATTTTTTGTAACTAAAAGCCCTATCCACTGTAACCGTAATCCTTTCTGCTGTAACCATAACAAACACTATTCCCCACATATTGTACCCAATACACTCTGTAACGCTTGGTACTAGATGGCTACAGGCCGCCCTTATTATTTTTTCTTTTAAGATTTAGATTACTATCTACTACTAAGTCACGTGAAACAAGTGACAGAGAAATAGGTAAGCTATCCAAAGACAACACAGCAGCGACTTCGTCGCGATTTTGGAAAGAGTAGAGTTTTTGGTTAAAGTCGACACCTAATTGAAACTCACTTTTGCCCCAAAACAAGCCAGAGCAGGATTGAGTCCAAATTCAAGGCTCGCAATTTGACTTACTTTTCCTCATGCAAAAAAACCTCTATCTATGTGGCCAAATTTGATAATCCACTACAGGCAAACATAGTCAGCACGACAGCTTCTGAGTTACTTGGAAGAGAAACAACTTCTGTAAGTGAATATATTCATGAGAACAGAGGCAAGTGGCTGCTATAGAATCGGTCTACCTAACAAGTAAGTTATGAACGCTGCGTAGCTGGCGCGTAAACCCAAGTGCTGAACAAGCAAGAAGCCACTGATCTCTGGAAACCTAGTGATGCTGCTAACTGCAACAAAAACCGAAAACGGGGGCAGGTTTTGCCTTTTGCTCTACCATTCTTATTCGACATCTCTACTATACTAAAAAAATAAGCTCAGAAATGTTTGGAGCCTTCACATCGCGATAATCGCTGGCCAGGTTCAGCCCCAAAGTGAGCCACAGCCGAGCTAGAGTACTTCATACTGTTCAAGAGCAGTGTGTAAACAACAATCGTAATGTGCTATTTGCTCATTTGAAATCGCACCTCGTGGATTGATTTTAAAATCATTAAGTGATGTGTATTCTCTTCCGTCCTTTTGCTTAATAAAATCACTTTTTACTTGCTTAAGAAATTCTTGATTGATCATCAACTCTAAACCTTGTGCGGCTAAAACATGCGCCGCTTGCAAGCTTGCCTTTTGACCAATTGATGTTCCATTACAGGCCGTGCAACCCCATTGATGTGGTGGGATATACTTTGGCCACGATGCGTAGATGATTCCCATTGTTGGTACATTCCAACTAATATCACCAACATCTG
Source organism: Vibrio sp. 10N.286.49.B1 (assembly GCF_002873335.1). Taxonomy (GTDB): domain Bacteria; phylum Pseudomonadota; class Gammaproteobacteria; order Enterobacterales; family Vibrionaceae; genus Vibrio. The sequence continues at coordinate 329,650 of NZ_MCUW01000089.1, forward strand.
ATGATCCACCAACTTCAACACCTTTTTGTACCGGTGTTACGTCAGTTGCAAGACCATCTTCCGGCTTTCCCATTTCTTTTTGTATTTTTTTTGCAAATTCTTGCTCTTCTTCGGTCCAGCTAATTGGGAAATAGCGTTTCATATGGTCGGTAATGGAATCAGCCATAACATCGTTAGGTAAGCAATCATAAATGCCACCAAGGTTCGTTACTTCTGTTGTGGTTTGAGTTGATAGCGCTGCGCCTTTTGCAATATCTTCAAGCCATTCTTTATGCTTGCGAATATTTTCAGCGCTCTTACCACGATATCGCACCAATACTTTAGCATAGTCAGGAACAACATTTACGGCAGATCCGCCATTAAGGATCTGATAGTGTAAACGACTCGTAGGCTCTAGTTGTTCACGCATCATATTAGCTGCGACTAAAAATACTTCCGCGGCATGTAAAGCACTGCGTCCTTCCCAAGGTGCGGTGCCTGCGTGAGCGGTAACGCCATGCCATTCAATCAATAAGTCTATCGATGCTGCCGAGTGGAAATTCACCGCGGTGTTAAGCATAGCTGGGTGATTATGTAGACAGGCATCTAACTCATTAAATAGCCCAGTTGCTGCCATATAGTTCTTACCATTTAAAGCTTCTTCAGCAGGACAACCGTAGACTTTTATAGTCCCAACAATATTCTCTTTTTCCATGTGATTTTTGAGCGCTATGGCAGCACCAATTGATGTAGCACCAATCAAATTGTGCCCACAGCCGTGTCCATTGGGATTGCCATTCTTAGAAGGCTGCTTTGTCGGTACGGTATCATTGCCTAGATCGGGGAGTGCATCAAACTCAACAAGATAACCTAATACCGGTTTGCCAGTACCCCATGTCGCAACCCAAGATGTCGCGAGGCCTGCAATGTTACGTTTTTCAATGGTGAACCCATGGTTTTCTAATACAGCACTTTCTAGCGCAGAGCTTTGAAACTCTTCGTAGCTTAATTCAGCGAACTCCCAAACATTCGATGCGATGTCCCAGATTACGTCTGAAAGTTTGTTGACTTCGTTATCAATTTTTTTGTAATTAATCATGCGTTTACCCATTAATTTTTATCTAGTGGACCAGCGATATGGAGGTTAACGTGTCATTAACGTTCATGACCTCCTGCCTATAGAGCAAGAATACGGGGAATGAATACATTCAATAAATCCGCTAAGATGGACGTCATCCTCAGTTTTACTGATCAAGTACGTTACCAATGAGATCCACTCAATCGAACACGGGCAAGACGAACAGCCCAACCACCGCGCTACGACAGTCTTTGTGATTGTTAGATTAGGAATTAGTGAATCCCTGTGTTCTGCTTTGTTGACGTGTAAAAAAGAGTCTCAGTGTTCGCACACTGAGACTCTTTTTATTTAGTTTAGGTCATTCTAAAAATAGAATTTGTAGTTCGCCCACACAACGGTGTCGTCAATATCCATTGTTTTATTTTTTGATTCCATAGAGCCATAAGTATTATCAACTTTTAACTGGCCCCAACGGGTTTTATCAGCAGAAAATGGCGTTGCAATCATAAGTGTTGATTTGACTAAAGAGGTTGTAATATCACCGTCGAGATAGTTGTATTCTGGCCATGCTCCAATATAAGTGCCATCATTACCGAGTTGATAAATCATGTAAAAAGCAGCAGAAACACCTAGCGCCTCTTTACTATCGGCATCAAGGTAATCGGCTGATTTATCCGAATACTCACCTGCAGTGATCCCTAACCTTGGAAACAATTGTAGGCCTTTTACACCAGTATCGATGGCAACGACACTTCCTAAGGAAGCAGAAGAAAACATGTCGTTGTCAATCAAATCGACCGATAAAGCGACTCGAGGAGCAATGGCATTTTCTGTTGTAAAGACATGAAAATATTGGGCACGACTGTCTGAATACTTGCCTTCTTTATCCATTGTCGCTTCTACAGTCAACATACCCTTTTGACCGTTGTCAAAGTTAAAGTCCCCAGAAATAGAGCCTTTTAAAGAGCCTTGATTGTTAAGACCGAAATACGCTGAAGTGCTTGTTTCAGTCAAATCGGATGGGTTAGGAGTCGAGTCGTCAGCCATCAGTGGATTAGCGATGCTTAATGCAATAATTGAAAGGGTTAATTTAGTTAATTTTTTCACTACTATTACCATTATAGTTTAATTATGTCCTTCTTCACGTTGGGTCTGATTTGTCGCCCCTGTTTCCTTACACGATTAGTATTGCGTCGTAATTCAAGTTCACGTAATCGTCTGGGACGGATGGCATCATCACTAAGCGGTAATAGCAACAACTGTGGCCACTCAAGCCCACTATTGGCGCTCTTATAGGCTCGGTCACAGTCAACTTTAGCGAATTGGAACGTTGTACAGGTTACGGTAACCTGAAAATTTTCGTAAAAAAAAAGCCACTTTATTTTACAAAAGTGGCTCATTGGGAGTTAAAGATATGGGGTAATTAATCGTGTTTCTTAAACGATAACTCGGGGGGATCCGTTTTTAACTTCATCTTTGTAAATCACCCCGGATTTTACAATAGTGTAATCAGATATTTTATATCATTATTAGGGATTATTTGATAAGGGCAGAAGTGAGCCGTGAAACAATCAAAGTTATTCGATAAAAAACTGTAACTGTCAGTTCTGAGTTATTCAAGTAGAAGAACAACACCGTGTAACTCGATAACATCGCATCTATAGTAGTAGACTATTACTTTGGATTAATAACAGCCCAATTTGGAACCACAAGATTTTTTTGAATCACAATGTGGCGTAAATAGATGATGACCGCAGAAGAAACAACGGCGCTGACATCTGAAAAGCCAGGAGCATACGCTAATGTCAACGCGTGCATAGCCCCTCCTAGTGCAATAGGGATAGCATATAACTCTCTAGATAAAATTAATGACGGCCTTTGTAAAAGCAGATCGCGTATGATTCCACCGCCTACTGCTGTCATTGTCCCTAAGATTACAGGAGCGATGGGTAAACCAAACCCAAAAGACCAGGCTTTTTCAGTACCTTGAATGCAAAACATAGCGATCGCAAAAGCATCAATATATAAATATGCTTTCGTTGTCCATTTTTTTTTCAAAAAAGAACGAGAATAAAATCCGATAATTGCAGCGACAATTGCAATGTATATATAAGAGATATCTTCTGACCAAAATATTGGCGCATCCAATAAGCAATCTCTAATAGTACCTCCGCCTACCGCAGAAATTATTCCTAGCACTATAATTGAAAATATATCAATTTGTTGTTTTGTAACTGCTAATACTGCAGATATAGAAAACCCAGCAGTTCCAAGCACTGTTAAAAAATCAATAAAAGAAAAATGACTTAACATATTTATCTCAAAATAAAAATGTGGGTAGATGACATTGCTTTAAATTAAAACCATGTCATCTTTAATCAGTGCTCGAGATCAAATCAACCTATTAACACTGATGAAGGTAGAATGCAATGAATTAATGGAAACTTAGAAATCTTAGTTTTTAATACAACATTCCATTAGGTCAAACTCTAATTTACATCGATCTAATTCGCCTTTCTTGGAAATAAATACGATGTTTGACAGTTTATCCTGATTACCCCATACACCAGAATTTGAGAAACTCCACCGTGTCCCCACTCGTTGGTAGGTCACTTTATTATTTAAACTATCTGAAATGTACAGAATCCCTTTAGCACGAATTACAGTCGTTGGTAACTGATTGAAAAATGTACTTAGTTTATCGCGATCCATTGGAACAGATACAGTTAAACTAATACTCTCAAAGTTATCAGAGTGTGATTTATCTCCTATTGGGAATATTTTAATGGATTGGCCAGGCTCAGACAGTCCTAATATTGCTGCTGCAGGTACTTTGCCATATTCACTTTTCAGTATTGCCTTTTTTGGATACTGCTTTTCTAGGTACTCAATAACCTCAGTTCGAGTTTGCGAAGAAGCAATATCCAGCTTGTTTAACAGCAAAATATCCGCTGATTGCATTTGTCTGGATATTGTTCCAGCAGTGTACTCAGTTTCTACTTGAGTCAATAGTGTCTCAGCATCTAATACCGTAATTATTCCATCCAAATATATAGCAGGATTAACCAGTGCCACTTGAGCAATGCCATTGGGTTCAGCAATGCCACTTGCTTCTATGATGATCGCATCTGGCGCGTCTTCTTTCTCTGTTAACTCCATCAAAGTCTTGGTTAAGTCTCCAGAAACAGCACAACATGCGCAGCCATTGGTGAGGCTAATCATCTCATCTGTTTTCGATTCAATCAGGTCTGAATCAATATTGATTCGCCCAAAATCATTAACTAAAACGGCAAGCTTCATTCCATGAGGTGTATTGAGTATATGGTTTAAAGTCGTGGTTTTACCCGACCCTAAAAATCCACTCAGTATTGTCAAAGGTAGAGACTTTTTAGCTAATGTTGGTTTGTGTTTGCGCATTGCCATTGCGGCAAAAAACATTCCTGATAGAGCTCGACGACTTTCTTCCGTTTTAGTCTGAACATCTGAGTCTAACGCGCTCGCACCAGAATTTTGATCATCAAGTGGCTTCATAATTAGTCTTTCGCCTCAAATTTGACTCCACCTTTTACGGTGCCCCAAATTGGAATGTCTTTGATAGATTTTGACTCAACGTCCAATGGGTTCTCATCAAGAACAGTAAAGTCCGCAAATTTACCCTGTTCGATGCTGCCTAATTTGTTCTCCATACCAAGAATGTAAGCCGCATCAATGGTGACAGCTCGAAGTGCTCTTTCTACGCTAATACATTCATCGGGTGCAACGACGGTTTCGCCATCTTCTGCGACACGATTAACAGCAGCATATACTGCAGTTAGAGGTAACATAGGGACAACTACTTGCGGATAATCAGAGTGCAAAGCAAAGGTGACACCTTCTCTTTCAAGTGTGGCTAAACGACCTACAGTATCTGAACGGTCAGGGCCATACGCATGGTTTCTATGCAACAAGCTACGGTAATGCGAGAAATAGTTATTGACGCTAGCAACCCCTCCTAGGTTTTTTAGTCTACGAGCCTGCATTTGATTACTCATCGCGTAGTGCTCCACAGTAAATCGATGATCAAAGCGCGGGTGTTTTGCTTGTAATTCGGCTAAAGCATCCAGCGTCAGATCAATCGCGAGGTCACCATTTGCATGACAATGTAGCTGAAGCCCTGCGTCCCAATATGGCTTCATTAGTTTTGCTAATTCGCTATCACCTGGTTGACCATTTGTGCCATCTAAAAACCCTGGAAAGCCCACCAACGATCCCATCAGCGGAAATGAACCGTCACTCATGAATTTAATGCCACCAAAAAACAGGTCATCGGTTTCATTTTTCTTAAGCGTATCCATGAAGCTAGGGCCAGCAACGCCAAACTTAGCATTCAGTGCAGCTCCGTAAGGCGTTAAACGCATACGAACCGGAAATTCAGAATCTTGCGTTGCGGCCTGATGGTCAGCAAGTTCAACATCAAAATCAAGTACGCCGAACATCAAATCAGCAATCGTGGTGACGCCTGCTCGATTGGCAATATCAGCCATGAACTTAAGGCCACTGACACCGCTAGCCTCTGAAATTGTCTGCATTATCGGGATCAGTGCATGGCTACATGCTTCGGGTTCTGTCACTATTCCTTTCAAGCGACCATCTTCATAAAACTTAATATGAGGATCGTTGGTATGTTGTGGAATATTAGAGAGCTCAAGCGCCGGACTGTTCATATAAACCAAATGTGGTGCCCAAGAAATCAGGTAGATTGGTCGAGTCGAGCTGATCTTATCCAAAGTGTCTCGTTCTAAAACACCGCCACCTTGCTTAGCCTCGTCGTATCCCCAAGCAATTAACGGAGTGGTAGGGTCTTTTTCTTCTTGATCCGCTTTGCGTAGAAAATCTAAAATTTCGTCACAGTTTTTTAGCGGTTTATTCAAGCCATTTCTTCCTGGCCAAGTTAGTGGACCAATAAAGTGCAATGACATAAAACCAGACGACATCCAGCAATGAGAATGTGGTTCTATGAACCCGGGCAGGATAACTTTGTTTGCAAAAGTATTGTCCACTTCCCAATCATATTGAGCCAGCCAAGGGGACATAGAATCAATGGTTCCTGTTGAGAGCACTTTTCCATCGAGTACCGCTACCGCGTCTACCTCTGGGCGACCAGGATCCATCGTCAGAACGTTCTTAGCTGTAAATACGGTTACTTTATTATTTTTCATATTCTTTTTCCTATTCATGTTTGGTTAAGTTGTAGGGTTAGGCTTTAACTAAATGCTTGCTACTCAGTAAATGAGTCTTGATTTCTAATACACTCGCAAGTGATGCAAGATCTTCAGTTTGCTTAAGACGCAATGGACTGATTAACCATTCTTCATAAGATGACTCGAGGTCCCAGCAACAGTGAACCCAAGTGACCTGAGTGTTATCATTCGATTTTAAAATTTCCCCAAACTGAAAACCGGGGATAGACTCAGCAGCCTCTTCAATACAGCGTCGGTCAGTCCATACTTTTGCTACATCGCAATCACTTCCATCAACAGCGGTTATCATCATAAAAGAGTGAAAACTCATATTTCGTTATCTCTACATGGGTTGGGATAGGTGCTATTTTATAGGGGAAACATCAATTCACCTTATCGCTAAGTGAGGACGCGGTTCTCACTTTGTTAAGAGCAATGATGCAGAGAAACAGTGGTGGGGTTAGTGTTGTTCTCATCGTCAGTAAATAAGCGGGCTACGCGAATTACTCATAGTCAGATTTAAGTGATATATTTAGTCGATCTAACATACTTTTGGGGTACTACGGATGAATTTTAGTCTCGAGCAATTGGTGGCTTTTGTTGCGGTTTATGAGGAACGCTCTTTTAGTAAAGCAGCAGCAAAACTTAATAAGCATCGCACAACAACCGGGCAGGTTATTGCTAACTTAGAAGACACACTTGCGGTTGAATTGTTGGTTCGAGAGGGGAAATACGTAGAGCCGACAGAAGAAGGCCATTTGCTTTATCACTATGCAAAATCGATTATCGATCAATCTAATATCTTTGATAAAATTTCTATGAGTCTTGCCTATGGTGAATTGGAATCTATCTCTATAGGTTACTCCAGTATGATACCGCTAGGTTTGTTGCACGCAATACGACGCCAGTTAACAAGTGACTTTCCTAACATGAAGGTGAACTTTCTAATTAGAAATAAAGCAGAATTGGAAGAAGAAATAAAGGAAGGAAGCATTCATTTTGGTATTGCAAATGTGCATCACGGTAAAGGGATGTTCGATATGGACTCTCGTCTAATAGGTTACATTGAGTTCGTGCCTTTTGTGAAAAAAGGAGGTCTTCTCGCACAGATGCCTGCAGAGAGCACACTAGGAAAGCTGCGAAAAACCAAGCAATATGTTTTAGGGGCTTTTTCGCAGGAAAATTTGAAAGAAAAAGTAGTATTGTCAGCGGTACATGAAGAAGTCGACCAACTCGCTTTAATCATAAAAATGTTGCAGGACGATAACTGCTGGGCATGGTTACCTAAAGTTTTATCTGAATCATCTTATACAACCGAACATTTACAGGTTTTGGACATTGAGCAACTAAAACACGGGCTAAAATTTCCTTTTGCATTGTGGAATCCACACTCCAAACCACTACTGCCCATTAAGAAATCAATAGTAAAGGCTGTAGATGAATATACACAACATTTTACAGACCTACTTAAGCACTAAACTGATGACAATGAATATGGTCGTTTATGTTTTTCTCTGATTTCAAGTAAAAAGGCCAATTTAGTCAAACTGACTAAATTGGCCTTTGCTGTTAACTACTTAATTTCAACAGAGTTTGCGTTGAATTCCGTTGGAATATCAAAGTACGATACTTTACCCGTTGTAAAATCAATGTCTTCTAATTCTACCTTTACATACTCAGGGCTGTGGTATGACTTAATATACATAACCTTATTTTCTAAATCACTTGCCACTGTCCAAGCCACGGTTTGTGAGTAGTCCTTTCCATCAGTATGACGATACATTTTGTAACCGTTCGGGATTTCAAAAGTGTTCATAATGCTAATGGCAGCATGAATACCCTCTTTGGCGCTATCGAAACGAGGCATTTCTTGGCTAAACCGTGCTGCACGAACAAATCGGTTAGCAGCCGTTGGTTCACCATCAAGAGATTGCAAGCTACCAACATCAAGACCACCAGCCGTTACCTTCTCGTTATTCTGTAGAGGAACAGCTTGATCTTGTGGTAGGTGTGTATAACGCTTCAAGTTTTCCTGGTGCCATTCAAAACGTGGGTTATTTGTGATCGTACCTAGCGGGTTATCGTGAACTTTCAATTCGCCATTGATGTATTCAATCACAACCGAATTGCCATCAGCATCATTGATGTTGAAGTGAACTGTTGGTGAGAAATTCCAATCGTCAGCTTTCGGAACAATAGTCGCATCAATAATATTAGTATTTTTCAGTAGCTCAACAGCTTCATCAACCGTTTTTGCTTGTGAAAGCACATACGTTGCGATCTGCCAACCTGCAATTGATTCAGCGGATTCATCAGCACTATATTCACTCCACTTTGCTGGCTCATACGGAAGGAAGAAAAATACGCCCGTCTGCAAACCATGCTCATTCAGACCTTCAGTGACGATATCTGAGTCATCACCCAGAGCAACCGTTGTTACCATGCCGTATTTAGCCTTCCAGGTTTTACCGTTAGCACCATCTGGCGTGTAGCCTTGGAAATCATGCCCACGTGGGTAGATCTTCCAAGACCAATCGATCATTTCATCGCTGAACTCCATTGTTCGAGCTGCAACTACATCGCCGTTATCAGCGACCAAACGAATACCCGTACATGCGTCAGCCGCCGCTGATGCTAAGAGCGAAGTGGCAAGGATTGATGCAGCTAGTTTTTTCATTTTAAATTTCATTTTTATACCTTAGAAGCAGAACTTAACAAAATCTCAAACAGCGGAGCTATTCAACTCTATGAACTCAGGGAAGTACTGAACATACATGCCGTTTGGTGCAGCATATGCAAAGTAAACATCACCCATATAACTATTGTTGGTGTGATCATTAACTCTTGCTGCTTGGTACTAATCTTAAGCGGATAAAATGATATGGTGAACTCACCTACCGAGGGTTTGGTCCTCACCTAAAAAGTGTTACGCATGAATGGGAAGATCTGTGTGAGTGGCATAGTAAAAAGGATACTGTGGTCATGGCGAAATTTCGTTAGTTTTAACTAGAAGTTGGGTCTTCGGGAACAACGCTCATGGTTATGATTCAGATTGATTGTTGATTTTGGAGCCTGTGTAGTGGATAAGTAAAATTGGCCACTACATTAAAGTTTTTGCTATACCCCAAGTAATCCGTAAAACACTAATTTAGTCACCTATATAACACAGTTTTGTCCAATTGTGTTTTATGAACGCAACCATCAAATTGCGTAAGGACTAACGCCCCTTATCCTTTACAAGCACTAAGGGGCACTCAAGCTGGTGAAATGAAGCTTCTAGTTAACTACCAAGCTCAAAAGGCAAAACACCCTTCAAAATCTCACTGACATCGTATTCTTCGATCTTGTCTTTTAGCTGCCTATGAGAGATACGGCCACCATAGGTATCATCTGTAATATTGCCATTCTTGTGCCCAACAAGCTGCTTGAGCACCATACAGTTTTTGCCACGCTTCTGAAAATCAAAAATAAACGAGTGTCGTAAACTATAAAGTGACTTATTTTGTCCTTTAAGCTTCATCGGCGTTGAAAAGTGATTATCGAACCAATCTTCCACTTTGCCGTAGTAGCCAGAGCTTTTAGTATACGTAAGGTCGGGGAATAGCATTCTGCCACTGCTCACAGAATCTATATAGGCTTGAAACCCGAGTTTGAATAAGACATTAGGGACAGGGATATAACGAGCAGCACTATCATTCTTTATGCTTTGATCATCATCTTCTTCCTGTATGACAAAGCACAACACCTCATCTATCTCTCTGACGTCTTTAACTCTAAGCTGGCAAATCTCATTTGGGCGAGCACCCGTCACCATTACAATCAGCATGATCCAATACTGATAGTTTAAGCGTATTTTTTGCCTCGTATTTCGACCAATCTTTCCTTTGGTATACACAGGGTGCGAGAAGATTTCTTTTAGGTCTTCAACCGTAAATGGATCCTTTTTATCTTTGTCACCATGAATATTATCAGGTGTGCGCCCCGTTTTTGACTTTGACTTACTAAGCCCCTCAAATGGGTTATACGCGATCTTCTGATGCTGAACAGCCCAACGATACAGTGTTGAAGCCCGCTCGATATCTCTCAACGCTTGCTCTTCCTTACGAACTGGCAGGCATAGCTCTTTGTTTTTATCAATGATTTCATCGACACTTAATCCACCAAAGTGCTTTTTGTTTTTTGTGCCCCTAGCATTTTTAGGGAACAATTTAACCTGTGGAATGATTCGATTAACATCATCTCGGCTGACGTTAGACATATCAGGAGACCCAAGCAATTCATGAACAAGGCGGCAGGCCGTCACAACTGCGTCCGCTTCCTTTTTACCCTTATTCAAGTTTGTTTTTTCAAGTTGGTAGCCTTCAATCACCATTTCAATATCGACAACAACCTCTGATTCAACACTAGGTTGAACTTGTACCTCTACTCGTTCTTCTGACTGGATAGGCTGCTCAAGATTTTCTGGTACTAGTTCTTGGCTTGACCAACAGTCATCAATGTTGAAGTCATCAGGCAAGGGCTGGGAAGCACCTGACTCGTACTCTTGGATTGCCTTAAGAGCGGACTTAGCCCCATCAAGATTTAGTGAGTCAAGACATTGCTGAAAGTCCCGAGTGAATTGACACATTGCAATGCAAATATTCTTCTTGTCTTCTCGGCAGTGCAGTGTGTCCAAATTGGATGGGAAGTCATACAAAGAAGCTATCTCGTCTGCAACTTGTATCGGGCTGGCGTCACGTTGCCATATGGACTCAATAACATCGATAGAGGGTATGCTGCTGTCATCTTTACGCAGAGCGATACGCTGCTTCTGCGCACGAAGTAGATTCGGGTTACGTTCAAGTAACTGAATATAGGTGGTTAGCTTAGAGAGTGTTTGCCGCTTGGTGGCCTCTAGGTACTCCGACATGTATGTATCGCCGAAGGGCGGCAGCTTGAGCGCGATGACACTTGAACCACTCGCCTGTCGTCTATCATCAAAACCGTGTTTATCTAACAACTCCAATCTCTCCCAAAGTACCTGCTGCATTTTAGATGCTTTTAATATAGCTGTATTGAATGAACGAGTGGATAGCGATTTCTTTATTTCACGCCCATTTGGGAAAAAAGATCGAAATCGAGCGGGAATTTGATAACGGAAGTACCAGATACCTGAAGAAGAACGTTGAGTAAGATAGCGCATGTTTAGTACCACTATTTAGTACCAATTGCTTTCTGAGCTATATTTAAGGGGTAATTACTTGATAAGTAAGGATAAAGAAGTATGTGGTTACAAGCAGGTTGCGTCCACCCATAAATTAAAAATCAATAACTTACAGTAAAGTTAAAACTATAACATGTCCCAAATAAAAACCATAAAGCGTCCTAATATTTAATTCTTCATGACGTTCATCTTAACGATGAAAGAAAGTTACACCAAACAATACTTCGACCTACGCACTGAATAGCCACCACATCACAATGGAACTGCAGCCGTTTGGAACTGCAGCCGTTTATAACAAACTTTTGGACATTTCCGAGTTACCAAGTATTTGAGAGTTTATTCTTTCGCATAACTTTATTTACCCCAAATACATTAGGGCGTGTTGATATTTCGTGAGTGTTTTTTGAACAGCATGGTAAAGAGTTATAATTTGCTTCGCCAAAAGTAAACCATAACCAATACCATGCCAAGAACAATGCTAACTGATATTCGCTGGGAACTGCTACTCCAAGTTATGAAAAGTACAGGTCGTATTTACGATAAAACTGAACATCGAATGACATTTGAAGGGATACTTTATCGAATGAGAACAGGTATTCCTTGGCGAGATCTACCCTCTGAGTTCGGAGAGTGGAGTACCGTTTACAGACGATTTATTCTTTGGTCAAAGAAAGGGGTTTTAGATAAACTTTTCAAAGCTAATCTAGCATGGCAGATTTTGAATGGGTCTTTCTTGATGGCTCTATAGTTCGAGCGCATCAGCATAGTACAGGTGCAGCTACTGAAAGCTCAGAGCAAATAGGAAAAAGTTGCGGGGGCAACTCAACCAAAATTCACTTAGCCGTAGATAGTGGTGGTCTGCCGATTTGCTTTGATTTATCAGAAGGACAACGCCACGATATAGTGCATGCCGAAAGCTTAGTTGAACAACTCGATGAAGTTAATACTATCGTTTGTGATAAAGGCTATGACAGCGAACCTTTCCGTACTTTTGTGGTAAGGAAAATGCCGTGTGTGACTTTGGTGTTCGTAGATGGCTCGATTGTCCGAGCCCATCAACATAGCACTGGCGCAACGACTTGTGATACAGAGTGTATTGGTAAAAGCCGCGGAGGAAATACAACTAAAACTCACTTGGTTGTTGATAGTGGTGGTCTACCCGTTTATTTCGAGCTTTCTGAAGGACAGCGACATGATATCACTCACGCTGAAAGTCTTGTCGACCACCTTAAAGAAGTTAACATGTTTATTGCAGATAAAGACGGTGATACAGTGATAGCTAAACGAAATTATGGGCAAGATATTGATAAAGACACGATGGATTGGTGTTTATATAAGTATCGTCATTTAGTAGAGAATGCATTCGCAAGAATCAAACACTATCGTTCAATATCAAGTCGTTACGATAAACTATCAAGAAACTATGCCAGCATGCTATCGCTGGCATTCCTAATAATGTGGTTACCAATGCATGCTTAAAGGTAGCCTCCAAAGATCAACACGCCCTAGCAGTGAGTTACTGTCTTCTTCTTATTACAATCAATAAAAGTAGACTGAGGTAAGCAAATAAACCTAAAGAACCGCCACCACCGCCGCCGCCTACGCTAGGTGGCGGATCAATTGGCCCAACAGAATTCTCGAATTTTTGAGCGCCGTAAGTTACTAAAGCAGGGTGTTTGGCTTCTATATTAACTAAAACATCCATTAAATTTATGCCGGTTATCTGTATTGATTTTGCAAGTTCATCTTCAACAAACGTTACATCGTGAGTTTGGATTAATTGACCGTTATCAGTAATCTTAATCGTGACCTCTACCGTTCCTGTGGACCCGTTTTCCCTCAAAAGATTAACTACACCAGATGTACAATCGGAGACGCATGTGACCGACGCGTTTAATATCTTCACTTTGCCCATGTTGCCGTATTGTGTTGGAGTGAAGGGGATAGTAATTTGATCAAAGTCGCCCAACTCTAACTTATACGGTGCGCTAAGCTCCAATTGCACGGTACTTGATGAGCGCAAAAGTCCCGATTTATAAGTGGTGAAATCTACGGTTTTTTGCGATTCTCCTATCGCAAACTCCACTTGCTTTTCCGAGTCAAAATCATAGCCGCTGTATACTTCGCTACCGCCAAGTGCTCGTATTAATACAGATCCCTTTTGTGTCGAATCAGTTCTTACTACAGAAACACTAAATACTCCATCTTGATCCATAATGGCATTGGGTACTGTACCTAAAGTAACCTCACCTGAAGCAACCTCGTTGCTATGTCGAGCATTAGTTATAAAGTTCCATGTGGAAGTATCTCCTACCTGTAGTGCGTCTCCCTTATCAATTATGCCTTGGTAAGGGGTTTGTCGTGGGGAGTTATGTAAAGAAGAAGTACCCAGATTAAAATGCAAGGTTTCTACACTATCCACTCCATATGATGAGTTATTGATACCGCAAGGGATGTCATTAATTACAATCTCGGGGGATGAGTAAAATGGTATATCACTTTCATTGTTCACGCCTGAATACATAAGAGACTTCTGACCGGAACACTCAAATCCAAAACCTAGAGTATCTTCTAAATCTAATGCGGGCTGGTTTCCGCGTTCATGCCCTAAGCCATTTGTATGCCCCACTTCGTGAGCGACTACATCTTCGCTAGTACAAATTGGATTATTCACATAAGCGACAGTACTAAAAATGTTGGTATTAGGCTTGTCTTCTCCCCAGCTATTGTAAGGTGCGTAGCCTGCCAATTGGGGGGCTGCGTTGGGTCTTGACCACGCACCATTAGCTACACCACATATGCTATACCCGCTATTGCTTTTTAAGTAGTAAGGAACTACTGATATAACACGGTCTACACCTAATTTTGTCCAGTCGTCCTTTATTAGGGAGCCGGTTCGCCCCATTGGTGATGTGGTACCGTCTGGCCTCCAGTTATCTACATCGAGACCAGCAATTATGGAGTTATACGTTACGACACTCATTTCATTTGCTTGGTATGTGGCGTAACCACCAGCGGTCCACTGATTGTCTGGTATTTCGACGAAACGTATTACTGCTGCTTCTTGCTGGAAGTGAACACAGGAGTTTCTTAACGCTTGGTTAGACACTTTAAGTTGATTATCCAACCAATTAATTACGCTTTCTCGGCTGTCATAATTTAGTACGTCTTTTGTAATATAAAAAGCCAACCTTTGAGTATTTTCTGCGCCAACTTGTGTGTAATCAAACGAGCATGTGGGAAGTTCAATTTTATTTGCTGACATGTTCGCGGCTTCCTGCCCCGAATACACATTTGCTGATAATAGAGTGATGGCCATTGCACTAAGACATTTGTTCATTCTGCTACTCCTTTAGATATTTGATATCAACCATGATAAAGATGGCCGAAAGGAAAATTAACGCCTTTTGTATTATTTCCCCCTATTGCCTAGGCGGCACATCGTGTAAACACTAGTGTTTTCGCATCATCAACTAATGGCTCTTCCCAGCCTAGTGTTCCTGTATCGGGTTCGTGTAATATCTTATTTTCACATTCCAGCCGAGCCCGTGAAAATAGCTTACGTTTGTAATGTGCCTATTTTAACAGCTTTGCTACTCCTGCCTACTAAATGACTGAGAGAGGTGTAAATTTTGGGAGATAGACCACTTGGACAACTACTTGGTGCCGCAACAAATTCATTATTTCCAAAAAGACCGATTGTATCAAATGTACCATTTCTCAAAGATGCTGGGTTGCCATCACTTTTTGAGTAATCCCTAAAATGGATATCCCCTACATTCTCTATTTGGAACCCTTCAAACGAACAATCTGCGGTGGGTAAATTTGTGCAATCTCTTCTCGTTAACGCATCATGTGCTATTTCCAATTTAGCTGGACGATCAATTGGATTTAACGGGTCTGTGTTATCAACTGGCGTGAATGGTGTGATTGTAATTGGAGAGTAGCTATGGAATCAGGCCACCTTGCTTCGACAGTTGGGTTGGGTTCGTTCGCTACATTATCAAGATTGTACTGTGCTGCTGCTTTGTAGATTGTATTTATTTTTGTTTCTACTGTTTTAAATAACCTTTCTCGTTCCGACATTTGTCGACTATGAATTTGTCCATCCATGATAACTGAGCTAATGGTTATTGCTAAAAGTAAGACTATAAACAAATGACCAAATCCGGACTGCTGTTTAATACTTCTCATCTTTGCTACCTTTCATTATGGGTTTTGTGGTGTCTCCCAACATCTGTTGTTATTGCGAGTCATTGCCGGAGAGCCCTGTTGTCAGGTGTGTCAGTCAGCTCTGCCATTCAAGCTTGCTAACGGTGAATATTATTGGGAAGAGGTTTCTATCTCAAAACAGATTGAATCATCACCTTTTTCCGATATAGTTCTTTGTCCGAATCACCTAGCGATGTATTTACATGCTAATGAGAGGAAACTCACCTGATAGAACAGATTGCGAAAGGTAAATCAACTAATCTTATAAAGGACACACACCTAAAAAGAAATCTGTTTTAATTTACAAACCGGATATGCGAGCGGATGAGTTCAGACTAGAACACCATTAATTATGAAACTCAAATAGTATCAACATGTTGTGTGAATCTAAAGAGAATTTCGGGACAGGACTACGAAAAGTTTCCGTATAAGCACCGAAAGTACGGAATAGATTAATTTGGTCTATTGCAATACTCGCTAGACTTTCAGTTCGTTGGGGCTAAGAAGTTTTGGGGCAGATCTGAGTTACGGTGATCTACCCCGTCAGCACGGAAACAGCGCCTAACGTGTACTTCGCTCCAAAAAACTTTAAGTAATTGATTTTAATGTTACTTATAGGGAGCTACAGTGTGGTTTTTTATCACCTCGGATTGGCACATCTGCAATTGCGCTAGAATCGTCGATAGAGATCAGACGTCTAAAAGTATCCACAATGGGGCAGAATGTATGGTACCCCCCCGTTTTGCAAGTGAACCAGCAAAATAACAGAGTTGGATTACGCTACTACAAATGAGGCATGGTCTCTGGGTTTACTACCAGTAATTGGATCCACATCTTCTGGCAATTTTCTTTAGAATTCAGCCTTACGTTACGTACCCGACCTACCCACTTCTCTTCCCATTTAGCGGCACACATGTGCGCACCCGCATCTAACGTCTCTTTATAGATCCAGTGTTCCTGACCATCAGAATAGCGTTGCTTGGTTTCCATCGCCTTTTTTTGGAACTCAGGTGAAGCGGCAGACTCGTAAACAAAGCGCTTCATATCATCAACCATCTCTTTGTAGGTTTCAAAATGAGCACGGGTTGGCACCAAGCGCTCATGACCATTAATGATTAGCTCAAAGTCGTACGTATTAAGAACAATCTCAGGCAGTCTCCAGGTCATAATTGGGTCGATAGCTTCACCAAAATGGATCCACGGCGCAGCATCTGCGTGGAAAGTATCGGTGGCCAACAAAATTTTCTGTTGTGGAGCGTAAACTAAACTGTCAGCATGTGAATGCCAGTTGCGTTCAAAGTCTTTAAACTCAAGACGTAAACCGCCGGTCTCTAGTACATAACTATCCTTCCAAACAACGTCCGGAAGTGGACGTTGTGGGTCGTTGGCGTCTTTTAGAAGTTCTGCCGTTTCATCGTTACTAATCTTGACCGCAGTTTCAGGGAACAAGTGCATACCAAGGGCATGGTCACCATGGTGGTGTGAGTAAATCACATGGGTAATCGGCTTGTCTGTGACTTCAGCAATCGCCTTTAAAGTGTGTGGTACCAAACCTGGTATTGCATCATAAACAACTACGCCGTCGTCAGTAACAAAAAAGACTTGATGTTCAAAATGGTCATGCACAAAATAGGTATTTTCGGCAATCCTGAAGTAGTTATAGCCACGCTCGGGCAATGACTTATAGGCGTAGTTTCTTATACTGTATTTCGCCTTCATTGCTTCCAGGTCAAAGTCAGCCTTGGCGGATGTGCTCTGTTGAGCATTGGCGTAGCCAGCCATGGCAATTAAAAGGCTAGTCAGCGCAACTTTCTTGCCTATCTTGAGCATATTATTTCTCCTGTTGTTTGAACTACTTCGGCATAAAGATTATTTAATAGAACAACGTTTCATACGTGTCATTACTGAGGGATCTTGACGGGATAAGTACCAATCGATTCTGTCATGCTCTTACATTTTAGTGCTGATTGATACTTTTCGCCTTACGCGTCGATATTCAGCGATAGCGATTTTTTAATCCTAAGTTCTCTGGTGCTGAGATTTTCTTCCTTCCAGATATTTTTAATCGTACCAATACTCACAGTGATGTCGTGTTGTTTTAGCTCCATCGTGAGTTGCATCAACGTCAGGTGTGGGTTCTGCAACGTCAGCTCGATAATTTTGTCTTCTGCATGCTCCGGTATGTGATTCTTACTGCGGTTTAAGGGCTTATTGATCCGCTTCAGCCCCATAGGCCCTTCCTCAGCCATTATTTCTGATAGGTGTAAAGGGATTGGCGAGAGCAACCAAGGATACGGGCTGCTTTAGATATACTACCTAACTGCTCCACTAGCTCTAAGGCTTCTATTTCCCGCTGAACTTCTTTACCATATTCACTGCATTTACGAGGCTCAACCAGCTCTGTAATATCTAGCCGACGGTGGCCAAAATAGGCGGAGAATGTGCCATCGAACTGGCATCGGATCTCTACTTTTTGATTTTCAATGGAATAACGTATAGGCGAATCGATAACATACCTTTTGTTACCAAAACCAAACGTATGATCACGTCGTATTGTTCGGTATTCTTTCTGTACGCAAATGCTATTTAGATCTAAATCAGGAGGTAAGCGCTTAAAAGCAGAACGTGAACTTTTTGCCTGAACTCGAACCTTTTTATCCCAATAATTGGGGATAAACTCTTCTTGTAAATAACGATTCGCGCCTTCCATATCGGTAATGTTGTGCAGTCGTAGCTCTGGTACCAGACTATCTTGGAACGTATCGAATGAGCGTTCAATGCGTCCCTTTCCTTGTGGTGAGTTAGCAAAGATAATTTCAATTCCAAGCTCCTCACAAGCTCGTTGCATCTGAGAGAAGTTGCTTCGCTTGGGACCACCGAAGATACCCGCTCTATCGACGTAGAGCGTCTTAAATACCCCTCGTTTCTCAATATAAGCTCTCATCACCCTCATGCACCCTTCGGTGGTCTCAGAGGGAAAAAACTGAGCATGAATATCACTGGTGGCGTCGTCAATCATAGCGATCAAACAAGATTTATCATCACCAAACCAGCGATGAGGGCTCCCATCCATTTGAAGCATTAATCCTGGCAACGCCATGCGCTCTCGATACTTCCTGACTCGACTTCTGCGTCGCTTAGCACGTTTAACGTGATGGATGTCGTGGGCCCAAGAGCTTAACGTTTCACGCTTAATCGCGATCCCTTCATTCTTTTGGAGAACCTCGGAGAGATGCTGGAGGTTGAAATCAAAGTACTTGGTTTGAATGAGGTTTTGGACTTCTTTCTTGAGCGAATCAGGGATTTTATTGGCTGGAGAACGCCCTCGATTACCATGAATGATGAAGCGAATACCTTCTTTCCGATATTTGCTTAGATAACGCTCAACAGTTCTCCGAGACTTGCTAAGCAAGGTAGTGGCACTATTGATGCTGATTTTTCCATCGATAATTTTGCAGATAATATCGACAGTGAATTGGGATTTAGAATCCATATAGAACATCCTTCGCCCCTTCTAAAGCTCCATTGATTACTTTAAAAGGTAAGCTAAATGAGTTCCGCCAAAATCCCTCGGTAGTTAATGTAATGACAAAGTCGCTTGGTAGTTACGATACGACAGAATTGCTTGGTGATCACAGAACAACGCTTCATACGACCTCAGGTCGCACGGACAAAAATGTGTCATACACTTTGCTAAATTGGTATTTAATGAATTACTTAAGGTATTGCAAAAACTCTTACCTAGTGGCCAAGTTTAATCATCCACTACACATGAATCCTGTTGATCAATCTGGAATCTGTAACTATGTTGATAGTGATGAACTATTCACCACCATAGAATATTCTTGGAGACTCTACGATGCACAAAGGAAAACTAACGCGTTATTTCATTGGGTTGATTTTTGCTTTCAACCTCACTTTGGCCAACGCTGATGGTCAAGACCAAACTACGCAGACCTTAGAGGTTGCTCAGGCGTTCTTAATGGCTGCTGGCTCGGGTGACATGAACAAGCTAAATGAATTGATGGCCGATGATTTTGTTTGGCATAATGAAGGTGACTCACAAATCCCTTGGATCGGCACATGGGAATCAAAGAAAACCGTTCTTGAAACCTTCCTGCCACGCTTTGGTGCAGGCTTAAAGGTAACCAGCTGGACAACTGACTACAGCTTTGTGAATGGTGACCAGGCTGTGTTTATGGGTACGATGAGTGCTATAGCCAATGAAACTGGAAAGGATACTGGTGTATTCAGTTGGGCCGTTCGTGTACATGTTGAGGATGGCAGTGTTAAGGGTTGGAACTGGTTCGAGAACAGCTACGCAGTCTCTCAAGCCTATCATGACAAAAATTAGGTCGTCATTCTCGAGTCATCACTCTCAGTGGCAGTTGGTATATACCACTGAGAGCGTTGAAAATACGTTAAAACTTACCGCCGTTTACCCATTCCACCTTAGGTGGCACAAGCTCTTGATTAACCCATAACTCTCTTATTTTACCCCCCTGCAAACTGAAAATATCAAAACGAGCGATCTCTTGACCTTCTTGTTTTACTCGACTGAAAGCGACAACAAAGTTGCCTTGTCCGATGATCTTAAAGACGTGGTCATAGCTACCAACATAGTCATCAAACACGCCAACCCCCTTTGAAGCATGAACAACTAGCTCATCTAGATCAATGTAATCGGCTAGCCTTTCACGGTGTCCTAACACCATTACATCGCACAAAAAATTGCGCACGGTTTCTTTATTGGTATCCGTTTTCTCAAGATCATGGATCTCCGTTGGACCGTTGACTGCATCATTGATAGAGCCAGCAATAGGCTCAAAAGCCGAGATTACATCCCAATGTTCAATAATTTTGTCCAGGTTATCAGTATCGAATAGATCTGTGGTCACCCATTTTGCGTCACCATTGTTGATGTCCTGATATGCCTGTAAAAACACATACTGACCATCAACGATAGAGCGAACAATCTGAATATCCCTAATCGGGCAACGCACCAAAAAGGGCTCGAAGAATTCAATAAAGCCTTCGATGCCATTCTTCACACCGGTACTATGTTGCGTATAGCGTCGGCCTGTATTATCTCTCACAGCCTGTTGGATATTGCCATCACGGATACCATCGAGATAAAGGTTAGATGCACTCTTTAGTTTTTTGCTCATTCACAATCACCATCTTAAAGTCGGATGTTCTCATAAAAGTAGACCCCCACTACATTTTGTTCAACTTCTGTACATCAGAGCACTTATCTGCCGAGTCACCGTCTTACATTAGAAAATGTCGGTCTGTAATGGATTAGCAAATTTGACCACATAGTTAGATGCTCTAGGCATGACGAAAAGTAAGTCAAATTGAGAGGATTGAAATCAGGTTCAATACCGAGCTAGCTCACTTTGGGGCAGAAACAAGTTACATAATGCCTCGCCGATAAGCCTATAGACATTATCAAGCCAGCCAAGAATGACTGGCTACAATAGTTTTCACACAGTTATGTTGATGGCAAGTCAATCTAGCTGTTTGACGTAGATCGCTTTACCGCTAACAGTTTGCTCCGAAACAGGAATAAGATATTGATAGTCAGTTCCTTGCCCGCCAAGTAAAACGGAATTGTTGCTACCTGTTGTCTCAAGTATCACACCATTCGCCCCGACCAGTGCAGCTTGTTTTTTTAACTCTTCGACAGCGTAGTTAATCGAATCTTGCTTAGTTAAGCCAGCGTCACTAGCAGCATTAACTAAAGCAATGATTTCGTAAGATTCGGGAGTATTTACATACAAGCGCACTTGCTCTGGTAAAATGGCTTCTCTAGCTTCTCCAACAAGTATTGAAGACCCAGAAGCGCAGCCAAAAATCGTTAAAATAAAGGGCAAAATAAAAAGTTTCGTTGCTTTCATTGAGAGAGTTTAATGATGAGAGTGGAACAACAATTATACCGCTCTCACAGCAATGTAGTAAGACTAGACATATGGTAGTTCTTGTAAGAAAGTATGTTGGGTCACTTATGCAGCAAGCTTCGGCACAAATAGGAATTAGATGACCTTATTGTTACGAAGCAGCTTGTTTCACAACTTTGTAAGAGGCTCTTAGGACAGTGAACAAAACACCACTAACTCTCATTCCAGTGATACTCGATATCAACATGCATTGATACACCTTGATTCATCGCATCCCATAGAATTGGGGCAAACATCTTGAGTGTTTCTACATTGGAGTTTTGATAACTGATATTGTCTGGAGTAGCCTTATCAAGCTGAATCCACTGCTCGACTGTATACGCTTCCGCTCCTTGGTAGAGCCACTCACCCATATCTTCTCTAATCGTTTCTTCTAGACCAGTTTTGATAAAAACATGCCGACCTTCCCCTGTCGCACAGTAATCAATCACTATAATCTTCGATATATCAGAGATTATTTTTTCTGACTCTTCATTAATTGAGCCGCATTCTTTATGACTAATAACAGCTAGTTCATCGGCATGCACGCTATAGGGTGTCATACCATCAACTAGCTCTTTTTCGATCATTGATTTCTTATTACCCATAGTCGTATTCCAATCTTGGGGGGATTATATATTTAGCGACACGTGATTGAGACTATTCTCCGTAAACACGCTATGATAGTACAGTAGCATCATAAAGAATTAGCAAGGAGTTTGTCATGCAGTTGGCTAGTAGGATTGTACAAAGCTATGTAAATTGGGTTGTGATCCGCACCAGCAGTTTTGGACACTGAGTTAAGTGAGTACAATCACTAATGAGGTGAACCATGACAAGCAAGAAGAAACGTATTATCCATTCTCCTGAATTTAAAGCAGAAACCCTGAAGCTGGCGGAGAAAGTGGGAGTCGCTGCAGCCGCAAGACAGCTCTCATTACATGAATCTCAGATCTACGGTTGGCGAAAAGCCACAAAGAAGAATTCTAATATTAGCCAACGAGAACAAGAATTGGCCGTTGAAGTCGCTAAGCTAAAGAGGCAGTTGGCAGAGCAAGCAGAAGAGCTAGAAATCGTAAAAAAGGCCGCCACCTACTTCGCGAAAAATCTAAAGTAAATTGCTATGAATTTATGCTCGAACACCTGCTGAGTTTCAGTATTTCCCGTATGGCTAAGGTGTTCAGAGTTTCTCGAAGTGGGTTTTATTATTGGGTTGAGAATCGCCACAAGGCGATTCAACGTGAGACAGAGCGCCAAAAGCTTGATATCAAAGTAAAAGAAGCCTTTGACGTTAGCAAAGAACGAGATGGCTCAAGACGTATTCAGAAAGAACTGGCAGAGAGCGGTGATAACCATAATGTTAAGACCATTGCCGCCAGTATGAAACGTCAGGATTTAGTAGCGAAAGCAGCACGCAAGTTTAAGTGTACAACAGACAGTAAACATAAAATGCCCGTTGCTCCGAACTTGCTCGCTCAAGATTTTAACGCAACGGCTCCAAATCAAAAATGGGCAGGAGACATCACCTATGTTGCCACAAGCGAAGGCTGGCTGTACTTAGCCGTCATTATTGACCTCTATTCAAGACAAGTTATTGGTTGGTCAATGAATACGAGAATGACGGCCTCACTGGTCTGCGATGCCTTATCAATGGCTTTATTTCGCCGAGGTTTCCCTGAGCAGGTTATTACTCATAGCGATCGAGGTAGTCAGTACTGTTCGAAAGACTATCGAGACCTCATAAGTAATTATAATCTAAGGCAAAGTATGAGTAGGAAAGGAAATTGCTGGGATAATGCTTGTGTTGAGAGCTTCTTTCATTCTATGAAAGTAGAAGCAATCCAATATGAACCTATCATGACGAGAGAGCAGATGCGTCAAACGATCTTCGAGTACATTGAGGTTGATTATAATCGAACGAGAAGGCACAGTGCTCTTGGGTACCTAAGCCCAATGAACTTTGAAAAACAAAATGTCGCTTAGTTAAGTGTCCAGTCTGACTGGAGCAGATCACGTACTAAAAGGTGCAACTTTATGGACACTTGATAACGATTTGGTATTAACTTAGAACTCAAAAAATAACTGCAGAACAGATAGGCTTAATACCTTTAGCCAAAATCTTCGAGACCGATCGCAAACAAAGCTAGACACCTACTGATTTTCTTCCCCTTTGCAAATGCTTTCGTACTAACTCCTCGTACAACAAGGTTCTGGACAGGAATGAGTTATATAGATTACTAAATTAGCATTTAACGGATTACTTGAGGTACAGCAAAACCTTTAATGTAGTGACCAATTTCACTAATCCACTACAGCTCGAATAAATAGTATTCTCAAACGATAGATAGGGCATGACTCGTAGAATTGCCATTTATTGTATAGGCCGTAATAAGACGGCGATAGTCTCTTAGAGATTAGAAACAAACCAATTGAACAAGAAGCTAAATATACTCTAGCAATAAAAATGTCATTGATTTTATTTGTAAGCATTTGTTTATCAAGAACTATCCCTATAAAAATTAAGTGTATAATTTCGTTTTTATGAGCATATAGATAGGGTCTCTCATTTTAGATGGGACAGTTTAAAACTATGACTTCAGTTGACGTAAATATCGAAAAAGACAATTCAGCAACAGTTAATCAAATCGAGCGCGAGTATTACACGGGAGACACAAAATTCCTGTCCTTTGTAATCCCTTTGCTTGTATTCATCTCCGCGATTGTTTTCTTGAACCATTACGACATGCAACAACCCGCACCAAAACTTTACAGCACCTCACCTGAGCCGCTTGGGGTGGCTTTCTTTCACGCAACTAGCGTATTTGGCGGGTTTATTTACCTAGTTATGCTGTTCTTAGCTTTTGGTGGCTCAATCAACATGCGCAAGGTTGGTCAAGAGGTTACCACCTACTCAAATGGCAAGGTAATTGTCACTGACATTAAAGAGCGCATCTCTGATTTAGAAATCAAACGAGATACAGTTGCAGGCAAAGGGATCTCAGTCGCACTAAAAGGCGGCACTATCACTGCATGTATTCCGGTTACTTATGTCGTTACATCAGAGAGCCTTGGTTTAGGTGTTAGTTATGTAAACTTGGGGTTCTTTATGTCCCTTGGTGCAATCGTCGCGACAGTCTTTTTTTCAGCAGCAGCTGGGCTTATTTTCTCTAGCATCTGCGGAATGATTAATGAAAATACTAAAAAGGTAGAGGAATACACAACCGAGTACGGGACTTTAGGAACAACTATCCAAAGAACGTTCTTCTGGTTGGTAAGTGGTGTAGTTCTTCATAAATTCTTGCCTGCAACATATAATTTAATCCTAGGTTTCTTTAGTTAAAGAAAACACTAACACTATAAATATCAGGTTCGTAAGACACTGCCGCTTTGTCTCATAATTATTAACTGTACGTAAAAATAATCACGATTTCCGTCAGTTCTTCATCAGGCATTTATGACCTAAATGATGACATTATCAAACAGTTGTAGACCTTTAAATAAAATTAATTTTGGATAAATAGCCATGGCTAAGAAAGACATTTTTGTAGTAAGAGCGATTAACATAGAGTTCTCTAAAGGACGTTACATTTTATTTAAGGACGGAACTGATACTCCAGAAATGGAGTGGGTTTCCTTTACAGACAAAGACACTGGACGTACACACAGACTGGAATGTGTGATGACCACTCAGGGACTCTTGAATGCAATGATTGAATTTCAAGAAGCTGAACTGGAAATCGTATATTACCAAAACCCAAAAGAGAAACGCTCTTATATTGCTGGAGTTAAGACGTACGAGGTAGATGGTGAGCTGACTGGAACCCACTCAATGAATGAATACAGTAATTTAACAGTAAGTAATCTCGATGATTTCAAATCGAATCGAATCTTTACGTATTTCTTGTTCTTTTCTTTCTGCCTAGCAGCAGCATATACAACATTGAACTCATACGACCTATTGATGTCTTTGTCCTGTGGTGGTGCCGTTTTACTTGGTATTCTGTCATTCTTAAAGATGTTGACCATTAATGGCACCCATGACGTCTTTAATCGTCTAAATCAACAACTCAGAAAACACGGTTACGAGATTAAAAAGTCAAGCTAACCCAATGTTCACAAAATGCTCACCTAATGGTGGGCTTTAAATATAAAACACCTGCCCACTGGTCTGGTTGTAGATATATGAACACGTAGAGACTAGGTGTGTAATGGATGAGTATATTTGGCCACATGGTTAGAGTGCAGGTACAAGAAAAAGCAAGGCAAATTGCTTCACCATGGCTTGCTTGGTCATGCGACTCTAGCAAACAATGGGGCAAAGGCGAGTTAACTCGCCTACTGAAACGTCTATGGACATAAATATTTTAGTACCTTTGCTAATTTAGCACTTCATGAATAACTAAAAGTATGGAAAGTCGCTTACTCGAGTGTCCAGTATCTCTGGAGCAGATCAATTTTAACCTGAGCTTGAACTTTGACGATCGCAGACATCCAACACCACATCAAACGAAACTGGTATTAGTAGGTATAGTAGAAGAATTGCTATTGATCTAATGGAATCGAGATTAAGGGTAGAAGGTGAAACTGAGTACTTTGAGGGGATTTAGTATAGAAAGGAGTGCTATAGATATAAGTTATTTTGCAAACATCAGAAGGGTGGAAGCCCCAGCCACATCCCGGCACACAAGTCATCCGCTGCGGCTGCTTCCTTCCGGATCTGACCGAGTTCACGAACTATTGTTGCGGGAGGACCAGGGCCTCCATAGATTCTGTTGATTTTGCGCTAACGCTAAATCGTGGAAAGGATTATCAGGTATAGGCGCATTGAATGCAATAGCTGAACGGCATTTTTAGCAGAACTGCGGTTTAAGTGACTATAGATTAAACAAAAAGGCGTTAAAGCTAACTTTAACGCCTATGTACATCAACCAAGGTTACTCTTTTTACTTAAGGCTCTTGGTTCTCATGATCACTTCGTAAGATATAGTCAGTCATCCACGCGGTGCCTAGTAAGCAAAGCCAGACAACAAACACCGGCTTAGGCACATCGACACCCGGTACAACCACTAGGGCGGCGAAACCCACACTCGGCAAGGTCCAACATAATAATTTGTTCCAGCGGAAGGTTTTAAGCTTCCCTAGGCTTTCCATCGAGGCAAGCATCCCTGTAAAGCACAGCGCGATGAGTGCCGCGTGTGGCAACCCTGCGGCCCAAATAGGGAGTATCAAAGCTAACGACCACCAGCTGTGCTTGTTGCTTCCTTTCCAATGACTTGCTGCATACCAAGCCACAAACACAGCAAAGCCTTGCACAAGGGTCACCATCGGGGTTCCCCCTAACTTCCCAGCCAATTGCGTCATCATTAACCCAACGTTTAATGTAATAACGATAAGCCCAACTAAGCAGACAATCCAAATATTACTTCGTCTGGACGACGCCACCATAAACACTGGCAACAATATCCACACGGCGATAGACATCGCGATGGTTTGCATGGGTAGCGTTAATCCGTACACGACCATAGAGGCCAATAACGCTAAACCGGCCACTCCTCCTTGTGGAAGTATCCAAAGCGCGGGGATCATCAGTGCTAACACTGGAATATCCCCTTCCGTTACACTGATTGCTCTGGCGCAAACCATTGCAAGAAGACTTGTGATTATGAACTGAAACACTGAAAATACCATCGCTCCTCCCTATACCGATCCATGGCACAATGAACTAGGACAATATTCAGTATGGAACAGTTTCGGACACAAATCTTTGCTGTGATTCACCAAATTCCACTCGGAAGTGTGACAACGTACGGGCAGATTGCAAAAATGGCTGGCTATCCGGGCTATGCAAGGCAGGTAGGTAAGGCGTTAAGCAACCTTCCTAAAGGCAGTGCCCTACCTTGGCATCGAGTGATTAATGGTAAAGGTGAGATATCATTGAGTGGCGATCGTTTTAGTGTTCAACGCGCTATGTTGATGGAAGAAGGGGTGATGTTCACCGCAACAGGTAAGATAAGTTTGAAGAAATTTGGGTGGCAGCCTTAAAGGAATTGAACTACGCCTATTACGGCTAAAATTTTCGATGTAGCGGTCTAATGATCCCGATGACTAAAGAGCCCTAACATAAGGGCCCTTTATGCCAAGAGCTATTTACCTTGTACCCCAATAAGTAATAGGTTCACTTCTTGTGTTTTATTTTGGTCGGTAATAACTGGATAAGCGGTGTCGTTGATGAAGCGCAGCTTTCCATCAACTTCAATACGGGCACTGACACTGTATCGATGTCTGCTATCAATATCGGCAGCGTTGTAACTCAATTCAAAATCAAATGGAACCTGTGCACCATCCGTCTCAAATGTCTGTTCCGCTATCATGGTGGCGGGTGCGTCGGCCAATGACACGTCTTGAAGTTTAATCGTTACAACAGCGTTCGGCGGTAAGGCAATTCGCTCACGGTAAGCCACCGACCCTTTTACTGACATCATGCTCTTTTCCATAGCCGCCTGCGACGGTGCTGTTGTTTCAGATGTTGGGGCGGTTTGACACCCAACTAACGCTAATCCAAGTGCCGTTGTCATTAAACCTGTTAGTATCTTTTTCATAACGCCTCTCTATTAACTCGCCACATGTTACTGGTCGATGCCAGCCTCTATAAAATTAAAGATATCAGAAATTTACCCTTACGTTGAACAAAAACAATCAACGTAAGCCTGTTTACTACCATTCCTACAAGGTGTCCCTAGAATCAAGTTAGTGCATAGCTTGACGAACAAACAGACAAAATCCACACTGACAGTATCAACATTGAGTATAAGTGAATTTATGAGTAAACCATTACGCGAATTACTGGAACTGCTTCAATTAGAAACACTGGACAAAGGCTTGTTTCGAGGCCAAAGCCAACACCTCGGACTGCCACAAGTGTATGGCGGACAAGTAATCGGCCAAGCATTGTCTGCCGCCCGTTACACCGTGCCAGATGATCGCACCGTTCACTCTTTTCATAGCTATTTTCTCTACCCTGGTAATGCAGATAAGCCCATTATTTATGATGTCGAAAACCTGCGTGATGGGAGAAGCTTCAGCACACGACGAGTCAAAGCCATTCAAAATGGTCGCCCCATTTTTTACCTCACGGCCAGCTATCACGGTCATGCTCCAGGCTTTGAACATCAAACTGAGATGCCTTCCGTCGAGGGGCCAGAGAACTACGCTTCTGAGTCTGAGTTAGCGGCGCGTATTGCGGATTTTCTGCCACCAAAAATTCGCGAAGTCTTTTGCAGTGAAGAAGCGATTGAGGTGCGCCCAGTTACGGTGATCAACCCTCTTAAGCCTGAGAAAGCAGAACCTACCCAAAAGCTTTGGATACGAGCCAATGGTGAAGTCCCAGAAAGCCCTTTAATACACCAATACTTATTAGGGTACGCTTCTGACTGGCGCTTCTTAACCACAGCATTACACCCACATGCGGTTTCCATGATGACACCTAAATTTCAACTGGCGACCATTGACCATTCAATGTGGTTCCATCGTCCGGTGAAAATTGATGAGTGGTTGTTGTATTGCATTGATAGCCCCACCGCGAGCAACTCACGTGGTTTAGTCCGCGGTGAGATATTCAACCAGCAAGGTGACTTAGTTGCCTCAACGGTGCAGGAAGGTATGATGCGATTTGGCGAGTAATACGACTAATATTGAGCGTTGCCCTTTAGCTCATATATAACGAAAGCCAAAAAGCCAGTAGACGTTCTACTGGCTTTCTATTCGTTGCTATTCGGCTTACTCCTACTTAACTAGGGGAATTAGTTCGGGTATTTACCCCACTTTCTGTTAATCAAAAAATTAATCATGCGGCGGCTAAAGCCTGAATAAGGTGCACAGAGAAACCCAGTAGCGGCGATATTGCCTTGTATCATGACTGGGCGCATTTTAGACAAACTGTTGAAGCCCTCACGACCATGATAATGCCCCATCCCGCTCGGGCCCACCCCACC
The DNA here is from genome assembly GCF_002873335.1 of Vibrio sp. 10N.286.49.B1. Taxonomy (GTDB): domain Bacteria; phylum Pseudomonadota; class Gammaproteobacteria; order Enterobacterales; family Vibrionaceae; genus Vibrio. The sequence goes on from NZ_MCUW01000089.1 coordinate 359,271, forward strand.
GAATGGCAAATCGTGTTGGCCCACGTGCAGCATCACATCGTTGATGGTGACCCCACCCGACAAGGTGTTTTCCAGCGTGGCTTTTTGTAGCGCTTTGTCGTTTGAAAACAAATACAGCGCTAATGGACGATCGCGCTCACTAATAAAGTGGTACACATCATCCATCGTTTTATACGTCAATATGGGTAAAATAGGCCCGAAGATTTCTCGCGTCATCACGGGTTCATTTGTCGCTGGAGAGACCACGAGATGAATCGGAAAACGTCGAGTTTCAGCATCCGGTTCACTGTCTGGAATCAGGTTGATAACTTCACCTGCGCCCTCTTTTGCAGACTGCAGCGTGTCTGACAGTCGTTGGAAAGAAACTGCATCAATCACCGACGTATAGTCGCGATGCTCAATACTTTTAAAGCGTTTCTTTACAATCGATTTTGCCGATTCCACGACAGCATCTAGTTTTTCTTCTGGTACAAATAAGTAGTCAGGTGCGACACATGTCTGACCTGAATTGTATACTTTACCAGCAAGGATACGCTTCATCGCTTTCTTGACATCATAATCAGACGCAATAATGGTCGGTGACTTTCCTCCTAGCTCTAAGGTTACAGGTGTCAGATTTTCTGCCGCTGACGCCATGACCTTGCGCCCTGTCGCCCCCGAGCCAGTAAAAATAAGATGATCAAACGCCAGCTTGGAAAATGCCGGCCCCGTTTCGCCAGTCTCAGCAATGAAACAGATTTCGTCTTCAGTGAAGGAGGACGAGAACGCTTGAGCAAGCGCGCGACAAAGGTGCTGAGAGTTTTCCGACATTTTCACCATCACTCGGTTGCCCGCTGCGAGCGCTGCAGTCATCGGCCCAATGGATAAAAATAATGGGTAGTTCCACGGGACAATCACCCCGACTACACCGATAGGCTGAGGCATAACACGGTTTTTAGCAGGTTTAAACCATATTGCGGTATGACGGGTTTTGGGCTTCATCCATTTTTTGAGATTTTTCCTTGCGTCAACCACACCATCAATAGAAGAGAAAAACTCGAGCAATGCTGTCTCTGTTGAAGACCGATGGCCAAAATCTTTTGCAATCGCTTCACAAAATAACGCCTGATTATCACGAATAATACGTTCTAGTTTAGACAGGTTATTAAGCCTCAATTCACGACTAATAAAAGGAGACTCTTTAAATGCCTGTTGTTGCTCGTGAAATCGTTCACGCATCAGTGTTTCATTGAGCTCTACTTGACTCATTATTCGACTCCTTCATCGACAAGTTTTTCTAATATTTGTTGGCACTCCGACAACGACATAACCTCTGGAACAGGGTACTCACCAAAGGCTTCTTTTATTGCTTGTTCGGCAATGCGCGGAATATCTTGTACCGTTAACTCTTTTACCGTTTTGGGGATACCAACGGTATCCAGCAGAGTTGTGATCGCGGTATTGAGCTGCTGGGATACACTCAGTTCGACCGTGTCTTTATAGCCCAGTTCTATCGCAAGCTGTGTCAGTCGAGCGTTATCTCTGTGTTGAATAAATTGAAGCACATGCGGTAAGACGATCGCGTTCGCTCGCCCATGGGGGACATGATAAAAAGCCCCTAATTGATGAGCGATCGCGTGAACATAACCAATATATGTACGTGTAAATGCTAAGCCTGCTTCAAAGCTTGCCAGAGCCATTTGCTCACGTGCAGGCACGTTACCGCCATGATGATAAGCATCCGGCAAGTGGTTAACGATTTTATTAATCGCACCGACTGACCACGCTCGGGTTTGACTATTTGCATACCCAGAGAGGTAAGACTCTATTGCGTGAGTCAATGCATCAATACCCGTTTCCGCAGTCACTTGAGCAGGCAGCCCAATCATTAGGCTTGGGTCAAGAATCGCGACTTTAGGCACTAATGACGGATCGGTTATCGAGCGTTTTTTACGTGCTTTAACATCGCTCACTACCGCCGCAACCGTGCACTCTGAACCCGTCCCTGCGGTCGTGGGAATGGCGATAATGGGCATTAAGCGCCGATGCACTTTTAACAGCCCAGGTAGCCTAGCAACATCTCTATTGGTTTTCACACTGGCTGCGATTGCCTTGGCACAGTCAATGGCTGAGCCACCCCCGAAGGCAATGACGCCATCATTAACGTGTTGCTGATAGTGGACGACACCACGCCTCACCATATCAAAATCAGGATCTGGTGTTATTGCATCAAAGATAGAATAAACCACTCCAGCGTCATCGAGTGAACGTAATAAGCCATCAAGTAGCCCAAGCTTCATAAGGCTGCCATCAGTCACAATACAAGGCGATGTAACCAACAGATCGCGGCAAACATCAGCAATATCGTTGACCTTTCCTAGCCCAGAAATGCAAATAGGTGTGGGCACGGGCACCATTTTTATAAACGGCTTTTTAATCGAGACCAAACATTGATGAAGCATATCGACGTTCCTTGTCTTTATTGACGTAAGTCGAAACGTCATAGAGAGTGACTGTATTTATAGAGCGATTACTCGACGTAGGCAAGGTACCCAGAAAAGAGTTGAGAGCCAGATGACTAATTAAATACAAAGCCGATAAATAACGACGATACAAATGAAAACCCATGACCGACGCTAAAGTCACTTGCTCACTGATGGCTAAGCCCTCAACGGACAAGCGTTCTATTAGCGAATCGGCAGTGCTGTCGTGTACTTTAAGGGCTCCATCGCAAAGGTAGAGGTCACGTTAGAAAGCTCATCAATACTGTTTACTAACTTTTTATAGAAGTCATCGAAGCACTTCATGTCTTTTACTAAGACTTTTAGCATGTAGTCGTATTCCCCCGCCATGCGGTAGAACTCCATCACCTCAGGGAATAAAGAGACCGTATCGACAAATTCCTTGTACCACTCATGAGAATGATTCGTCGTTTTAATCTGCACGAATGCCGTAAAACATAACCCTAATGACTCTGGATTTAACAGGGCCACACGCTTCGTAATAATGCCATTTTCTTCAAGCTTCTTTAGCCTTTTCCAGCAAGGCGTTGTCGTAAGGTTGACGGCTTCCGCCAATTCACTCAACGACAATGTACTGTCTTGTTGCAGCAATCCCAGTAACGTTTTGTCGATACTATCAATTTCCATTAAACCACCCAAAAGAGAAAATAATGCTATTAAAGCTAATTATCACAGTAAATATAGCAAAGTTTTTCTCCCTAAATATAGGTAAATTACAATCATAGAGACAAACCTTTAGGAAGCCTAATTATGTGCACTGACCATCAATGGATAAACAACGCAATTCGTAAAATTGAAGCAGACTATCAACGCTCTGCTGATACCCATCTCATTAAGCTTGATCTACCAAGCATCGATGGCATCGATCTGTATCTAAAAGATGAAAGTACACACCCGACAGGTTCACTCAAGCACCGCTTAGCGCGCTCTTTGTTCTTGTATGCGATCTGTAATGGTTGGATTGGTCCAGAGACAACGGTTATTGAATCTTCATCAGGCAGTACGGCGGTGTCAGAAGCTTATTTCGCACGATTGCTCGGACTCCCCTTTATCGCTGTTATGCCGAAGAGCACCGCATGCAAAAAAATCGAACAGATTGAGTTCTATGGTGGTAAAGCGCACCTCGTTGATCGTTCTGACCAAATCTATGCGGAATCTCGCCGTCTTGCAGACGAACTCAATGGTCATTATATGGATCAATTTACGTATGCAGAACGTGCAACTGACTGGCGTGGAAATAACAACATCGCCAACTCTATTTTTAGCCAAATGGAGTTAGAAGATCATCCTATCCCTACATGGGTTGTGATGAGCCCAGGAACCGGTGGCACATCGGCTACGATAGGCCGCTTTATCCGCTACCAAAAGCACGATACGAAGCTATGTGTCGTTGACCCAGAAAACTCGGTTTTCCACGACTATTATAAAACGGGTAATAAGAATGTTACCGGCGATTGCGGCAGTAAGATTGAAGGCATTGGTCGCCCTCGCGCCGAGCCAAGTTTTATTCCGGGTGTTGTCGATGAAATGCGTACCATTCCTGATGCAGCCAGTGTTGCGACTATCCATTGGTTAGAAAAAGTCTTAGGACGCAAGGTTGGCGCCTCAACCGGTACAAACTTATTTGGTGCACTGCAACTTGCTTGTGAAATGAAAAAACGGGGAGAAACCGGCTCGATCGTCACACTTCTTTGTGACAGTGGTGAGCGCTACCTTGACACCTATTACAATCCTGAATGGGTTCGTAATAATATTGGTGACTTGCAGCCATATCTTGAAAAGCTTGAAATATTTGAAGCGACAGGTGAGTGCAGCGCTTAATAAACGCCTCGTCACTAAGGCAGAAGCTAACAAGCTAACAAGCTAACAAGCTAACAAGCTAACAAGCTCAATGTTTCAAAAAGGAGTGACTGAGTCACTCCTTTTGCTATGTCGATGCTGGTCAGGTTGCTCTGACTGGGGATGAGCTCATGCAGACGTTAAAGAAGCTTTCCATTCTTTCTAGACGAGACACGTCACCTAACGACTGTAAGAGTGCTTAACCTTCATTTGCGCCGCCGTAATGTAAGAGACAAGGTCTTGATAAGATTGGTCCAACTGCTCGACGACCAGTAAGTCGCTTTCATCCTCCTCGATCAAGCGTAACCCATCATGAAACGATCTCGCCTTAGCGGAAAAATATTCTAGCGGTCCGCCCACTCTCGCCAATTGACGTGTCTCTTCATGATTCGCAACAACCAAGCCAAACGTCGTCTCAAGTTCACTGGTAAGTAACAAGGCCCGGTCATAATCAGCGCCAATGAGTTTGGCATGGGCGGTGGTCCACATATTGGTATACTGAGCGATCCCGCTAGAGGCGTATATATCCACGGTACTTTTATAGATAACATCCACGGTGTTCGATGAAAGCGACAGTATTGACTGAGTGTCTTGTACTATCTCCGCAGCGCCTACAAAGGCATCGGCAACTTGCGTCGAGACTTTTTCGATGTTTTCACCCGCTAGGTTAGTGCTAGATTCAATCCGCTCAACAAGACCTGAAATCTTACTAGCGGCTTCATTCGCTCGCCCTGCTAATGAGCGAACCTCATCCGCGACCACCGCAAATCCGCGACCATGCTCTCCTGCTCGCGCCGCTTCGATCGCCGCATTCAAGGCCAATAAATTGGTTTGTTCCGAGATTTGTTGAATGATACTGATGAATTGGCTGATATCAGCCGTTAGCATCTGCAGTGCATTCACCGTGCCCTTACTCTCTGCCGACGACTCAGATACAAGCTCAAGGGAGCGGAACATCGCTTCAAGCTGATGCTGCGTAGACTCAAAGACGCCCAACTTATTTTGCAACTGATCGCTTTGTTCAATCAAATCGTTGTTGGCACATTCAATGCTCTGTGCAGCATTAACAAGATGTGGGACAACCATACCTAAGAAACGACGAGAGCGTGTTTTTTGATCTGTTAACGTAATGTGGAGATCCTTGACCTCCGCTTGTTTGATCTCAAGCTGTTGGGTCAGCGCTTCAATACGCGACGTTAATGCTTCTTTTTCTGCTTTCTCAGCCAGCATTTTTTGATGCGTTGCTGCTAATTTTTTCTTGGATACAAACATACAACCCTTAACCCATCACTGCTTATTCTTATATTCGCTACGCTAACACTCGATGCGAAATTATAAATAACGTGGCGAATAAGTTGTGATTACCGCCAATCCGGGTACCCCGATTAGGGTATAGCCAAGCTCGGTGTTACAAGGGCGCTAGGACAAATAGTGAGAGACAGGCATTGAGGGAGTATTACTAACAAGGAAGTAGTGTTATTAAAAAGAAAGCACTACTGTTAAAAAGGAACGCATTACGAAACACCTGCCGCCACTTTCTTGATATGACTTGCGCATAAATAAAGCGCGGCTAGGTGTGAAAACGGCTATTTTTGTTTGGCTTCGAATGCCGCTAGCTGTTCAGGCGTTGCCTTAGGTTGATGGTTTTGTTTCCACTCGTCATACGTCATGCCATAAACGCGCTCACGAGCATCATCAATATCCAGATCAAGCTCAGATTTTTCTGCTTCCGCCTTATACCATTTGCTAAAACAGTTTCGACAAAATCCCGCTTGGATCATTAAGTCGATGTTTTGAACATCCTTATTGGCATCTAGGTGGGCGAGCAAGCGACGAAATACCGCCGCGTCAAGCTTATCTTGTTGCTCTTGAGAGAGCGCTTTATATTTAAAATCAGCCACTTTACTTTCCTTTTGATGGTGAGTTTTATTACTCAAGAGTACCCAACAAAGCAAAAAATGCCCAGCATTTGCTGGGCATTTTTAATCGTAACAAACACGTTATTCGCTTGGAGAAAACCTAACCGTGGCTGCTTCGCGCTTTCACGTCTTTATCGAGTGCCTTATTCAGTTCGGCCTCAACGTGACCTGGGGATTGTGTTTTCACCGAGATCAAGCGGTACATCGCAGGAATGACAAACAAGGTCACCACGGTCGCAAACGCCATACCAAAGAAGATCACCGTACCAACAGCAACACGACTTTCATAGCCCGCGCCCGTCGACACAATCAGTGGGATTGCGCCAGCCAACGTGGTAAACGCTGTCATCATAATAGGACGTAAACGCCTCGCTGATGCGTCAATGATCGCCTGCTCAAAAGCAATACCTTTATCTCTAAGTTGATTCGCAAACTCGACAATCAAAATGCCGTTTTTAGTCACCATACCGATGAGCATAATCATACCAATCTGGCTGTAAATATTGAGCCCTTGTTGCATAATGACTAAGCCAAGGAAACCACCGAACACCCCCATCGGCACAGTAAACATCACCACTAGCGGGTTAATAAAGCTCTCAAACTGCGCAGCAAGGACCAAGTAAGCAACCAGCAAGGCCAACGCAAACACAACAAAAATACTCGACTGGTTTTCTTTAAAGTCTTTTGACTCTCCGGCATAGCTGATGGAGATATCGCCTGGAAGCATTTCTATCGCTTGTTGGTCCATAAAGTCCAACGCTTCTCCTAGGGTATAACCGTCGTTCAAGTTCGCCTTAATCGTGATCGCTTTCTGTTTATTGTAGTGAGACAGTCGGGTCGACGATGCCACTTCATCAATATCGGTCACAGCGTCCAAGGTCACTAACTCACCAGATTGAGTCCGCATATAAATCTGGCTGAGATCGGCGGCGTTGTTAAAGCTGTTTTCATCTCCGCGCAAGTAAACATCATACTCTTCACCACGCTCAACATAGGTCGTCTCACTTTTACCACCAAGCATGATCTCAAGGGTATCAGAGATATCCGCGACGCTAATCCCTAGCTCCGCGGCTCGCTCACGATCAATCGTCACAACCAACTCAGGCGTTTTCTCAGAGTAATCTGTACTTGCTCCTTCCATCATCGGAGAGGCATCGGCACGCTGCTCCAATAGGTCCGCCCATTTTTGCAGCTCTGCATAATCGGAACCACCAATCACGAACTGAACCGGCTCACTAGAGCCACCTCTAAATCCAGGCATGAACGGATAGACACGTACATCGGCAATCCCTGTCAGCGCTTTACGCACCCGTCCGAGTGCTTCTGTCGCGGTCACATCTCGGTCATTCCAATCCTCAAGGATCATGATAACGAAACCAGTTTGGTCGCCCGCATTACCACCAAACGCTGGTGACTGAATGCTGAATGATTTAAGGAACCCTTGCCCGAGTAAAGGCATGAGTCGCTCTTCTACGTCATCCATGTTGGCCGCCATGCGGTTATAGCTGGTGGCATCTGCACCACGAACAAACGCAAAGATTACCCCACGGTCTTCTTGCGGCGTAAGCTCAGCAGGAACCTGCTGCATCAATTGAAAGCTTCCCCCAACGCAGGCCAAAATGACGACAGGTGCCATCCATCGAAAGCGCAGCGCTTGCCCTAGCGCGCGTTTATAACCACGCTCTAGTTTTCTAAAACCTTTATCAACCCATTGGGTAAATCGATTCGGTTTCACGTTCGCTTTTAAGATCGTGCTACCAAGTACTGGTGTAAGCGTTAAGGCGATTAATGATGAAAAAATCACCGACATGGCCAGCAATACGGAAAATTCTGTAAACAACAGTCCGATCATGCCATCCATAAATGAGATGGGTAGGAAAACCATCACCAACACGAGTGTGGTTGCCACGACGGCAAAACCAACTTCACGGGTCCCTTTGTAAGCCGCTAATAACGGTGGTTCACCTTTTTCAATGTGATGGAAGATATTTTCGACCACGACGATAGCATCATCCACAACCAGCCCTATCGATAGAATCAATGCCATCAGGGTAATTAGGTTGATTGAAAAACCAAAAAAGTACGCAGCAATAAACGATGCTATCAAGGATACCGGCACGGTAACGGCAGGAATTAATGTTGCTCTCGCTTGCCCTATAAAGATATACAGGACCAATATGACCAAACATCCTGTAATGAACAAGGTGTTGTAGACCTCGGAAATCGAGCGGTCGATAAATACTGTTGAGTCATAGTCAATGGCCAATCGCGTGCCTTCAGGCAAGAACTGCTGCATGCGTTCGACTTCTTTATGGACTAAGTCGGCCATTTCCAAAGGGTTCGCATCGGATTGCGGCACAATGCCCATACTGACATTGACAACACCGTCACTCTTAAATGTCGAGTTCTCGTTTTCCGCACCAATGTAAACATCAGCGACATCTTTAAGGTAAATCGGCGTATTATCGCTCGCGCGCTTCACCACTAAGTATTCAAAATCCACCGGCGTGTTATACGCTCGGGCAGTTCGTACCGACATCACCGTCGCATCGTTACGGACTTCTCCCCCTGGGCGCTCTATATTCTCAGAACTCAGCGCGGAGGTAATGTCGTCGGTTGTTACGCCGCGTCCCGCCATATAAGCAGGCTTTAGCTTGATGTACATCACTTGGTACAACCCACCAGAAATATCAACCGAACTGACACCTGAAATTAGACTAAAGCGGTCTAATAAGACGCGGTTGGTATAATCCGTAAGCTGAGTTCTGTCCATGACCGATGAGCTTAGGTTGATGTAAACGGAGGCCTCTCCACTGCCGTTGTTTTTGAAGACAAGTGGATCGTCGGCTTCATCCGGCAACGAACGTTGCGCTCGAGCAACAGCGTCACGAATATCGCTCACCCCAGAATTCAAATCATAACCGAGTTCAAACGTTACGGTGATTCGTGACATCCCATTTCGAGTGACCGACTCAATTTCATCAATACCACTGATACCGGAAAGCTGATCTTCAATTGTCGAGGTGATCTGGCTTTCAATGATGGTCGCTGATGCGCCTTCATAACGCGTTGAAATCGACACCACTGGGTTTTCAATGTCTGGCATTTCACGCACTGCCAGCTTATTGAATGACACCAGACCAAATACACATAGAAGCAGGCTAAATACGACCGCAGCGACCGGGCGTTTTACTGAAATATCCGATAAAAGCATTAGCTCGCTTCCTTCTCGCTAACTATGTCGGTCATGGTTTCTGTACGTTGAGCGGTAGGCTCAGCTTTCACTTCTTGAACTGAAGATCCATCACGCATGTTGACGATGCCCTGCACTACGATTCGTTGACCAATCTCGACACCTTGTTCAATCACGACTTGGTTGCCAACGCGCGCGCCCAAAAAGACCTCAGTGCGGTGTGCTTTGCTATTCTCGTCGATGACATAGACAAAGCGTTTCGTGCCCGAATACTCAAGAGCCTGAACGGGGATAATCGGTGCTTCAATTGGAGGAAATGCCATATTAGCTTGCGCAAGCATGCCTGGCTTTAAGCGGTTTTCTTGGTTTTGGAAGTGAATACGCACACGCAAGTTTAGTGTTTCTTGGTTAACGCGTGTATCAACGGCAACCACCTCACCTTCAAACAGTCGATTTCCCCACGCCGATGTCTTCGCCGTGACGGCCATGCCTTTTTCCAGCATAGACAAGTAACGCTCTGGTACCTGCAGGTCAAGCTGCATCACTGATAGGTCATCTAACGTTAATAACTCAGTCCCCACGTTAACGAGCTTACCGCGACTAAAATCAATCAGGCCAACAGTACCAGAAAATGGTGCCTCGATATGCAAATCGTTTAAAGATGCATTGGCGGCATCTAAACGAGCATTGGCAATATCAACACTGGTCTTTTGTGCATCGATTTCTGTTTTTGTAATCGCATTACTTGAAGCAAGACGTTGAAATTCGGTTAGTATTCGCTTTTCATCACGCAGATAAGCCTTCGCCTCGGCAACCGATGCTCGCGCTTTATCATCATTAAGCAGTATTAACACTTGCCCTTGAGGCACCTTTTCATTAGCGGTGACATGTATTTCGTCCACGATCCCTGAAACCTCAGAAGCAATAACCACCGATTGGTCGGCTTCTAACTTACCGACTAAAGACAGTGACTGAGAGACTTGGTGAATCGCAACCGCCTCCGTGACAACGGAAATAGCTTGAGCCCCAGGGCCGCGTTTTGCGTAGCTTGCAGAAGATGCACTAAGAATAGACAGTGCCAGCAAACCGATTATTGTTTTATTTTTTTTCATCGTATTTGTCTTTCAATATAGAAACTATGGATATTCTAGCCGCTTATCAGCAATATAACGTCAAGAAGTGTAAATCTTACTGCCACTATTTATTTACATTTATTCAATCATCAAACCAGCCCGAAGACTTTTCATACAATACGCGACGGCGCTCTCATCTCCCACAGGAAAAACATTTCCTGATACACATATCATGGACTTAGTTCGTTTAAAAAACACTCACAACACAGGATTAGTCCTTTTTTAACAGCAAAGTTAACGGTTGTGTAAGCGTAAAACGGCATTCGCGCAAGCAAGCTATTGGTCAATAATTAGGGGATAAAACTGTCTTTTTAGGCACCTCTGTCCAAAAAGGCATCATTCAGTTCAAAATGCTAAGAAAAAACTTTACAGCTTTATGAAGTTTGCTATGATTCGCTCCGCACTTGAGTCGCTGCGTTGGGAAAACCGCGAAACAAGTATAAAACACCCTGGAGGGGTTCCCGAGTGGCCAAAGGGATCAGACTGTAAATCTGACGGCTCTGCCTTCGATGGTTCGAATCCATCTCCCTCCACCATATTAGTTTGGTTGGTTGCAGTCAATGACAATCAAATGAACGCACTTGAGTCGCTGCGTTGGGAAAACCGCGAAACAAGTATAAAACACCCTG